>CAWHML010000004.1:0-1074464 GCA_963830605.1 uncultured Actinomycetota bacterium
ACCCCACCAACTGGGATGCGTTTATCGTGGTGCTCCTTAGAAAGGAGGTGATCCAGCCGCACCTTCCGGTACGGCTACCTTGTTACGACTTCGTCCCAATCGCCGATCCCACCTTCGACAGCTCCCCCCACAAGGGTTAGGCCACTGGCTTCGGGTGTTACCGACTTTCATGACGTGACGGGCGGTGTGTACAAGGCCCGGGAACGTATTCACCGCAGCGTTGCTGATCTGCGATTACTAGCGACTCCGACTTCACGAGGTCGAGTTGCAGACCCCGATCCGAACTGAGACCGGCTTTAAAGGATTCGCTTAACCTCACGGCATCGCAGCCCTTTGTACCGGCCATTGTAGCATGTGTGAAGCCCTGGACATAAGGGGCATGATGACTTGACGTCATCCCCACCTTCCTCCGAGTTGACCCCGGCAGTCTCTCACGAGTCCCCACCATCACGTGCTGGCAACATGAGACAAGGGTTGCGCTCGTTGCGGGACTTAACCCAACATCTCACGACACGAGCTGACGACAGCCATGCACCACCTGCACACAGACCACAAGGGAACGCCTATCTCTAGACGCGTCCTGTGCATGTCAAACCCAGGTAAGGTTCTTCGCGTTGCATCGAATTAATCCACATGCTCCGCCGCTTGTGCGGGCCCCCGTCAATTCCTTTGAGTTTTAGCCTTGCGGCCGTACTCCCCAGGCGGGGTACTTAATGCGTTAGCTACGGCACGGATCCCAAGGAAGGAAACCCACACCTAGTACCCACCGTTTACGGCGTGGACTACCAGGGTATCTAATCCTGTTCGCTCCCCACGCTTTCGCTCCTCAGCGTCAGTTACTGCCCAGAGACCCGCCTTCGCCACCGGTGTTCCTCCTGATATCTGCGCATTCCACCGCTACACCAGGAATTCCAGTCTCCCCTGCAGTACTCCAGTCTGCCCGTATCGCCCGCACGCCCCCAGTTAAGCCAGGGAATTTCACGAACAACGCGACAAACCACCTACGAGCTCTTTACGCCCAGTAATTCCGGACAACGCTCGCACCCTACGTATTACCGCGGCTGCTGGCACGTAGTTGGCCGGTGCTTCTTCTCCACCTACCGTCACCACCCCACAAAAGGGGCAGCTTCGTCGATGGTGAAAGAGGTTTACAACCCGAAGGCCGTCATCCCCCACGCGGCGTCGCTGCATCAGGCTTGCGCCCATTGTGCAATATTCCCCACTGCTGCCTCCCGTAGGAGTCTGGGCCGTATCTCAGTCCCAGTGTGGCCGGACACCCTCTCAGGCCGGCTACCCGTCGTCGCCTTGGTAGGCCATCACCCCACCAACAAGCTGATAGGCCGCGGGCCCATCCCACACCACTTAAAAAAGCTTTCCACCACACGCCATGCAGCATGCAGTCCTATCCGGTATTAGACCCAGTTTCCCAAGCTTATCCCAAAGTGCAGGGCAGATCACCCACGTGTTACTCACCCGTTCGCCACTCGAGCACCCTCCGAAAAGGGCCTTTCCGTTCGACTTGCATGTGTTAAGCACGCCGCCAGCGTTCGTCCTGAGCCAGGATCAAACTCTCCAAACAAAAACCATCAAAGAGAACAACCTGACAAAACAAACAAAACCACACCCACACCCGGGAAAGCGCAGACATGGCCAAAAAACAACAACAAAACAAAACCACCAAACACACTATTGAGTTCTCAAACAACACCCGCGTCCTCCCCGGCCGCGCAGTCAACCCGCGCGCATCGGCGCGTCTGACGAAGCGGACTGGACCGGCCCGGATCTCCGGCGGTCTCCAGGAGGAGGGTGTCACGTCGCGGAACACCATCAGCATCCCGCAGCGCAACGCCAACAAGTTACGCGGAACTGACCGGCCAGTCAAATGCCCTGCTAGAAGCGGGGATTGGATCCGGCGAAGTCAGCCAACGCGCTCGACACCGGCGATATTCCGCTTGCCGCGGCGCAGCACCAGCCACCGGCCGTGCAGGAAGTCACTCGGCTGCGGAGACCACTCGTCGCTGTCGATCTTGGTGTTGTTGACCGTTACGCCGCCCTCGCTGATCGTGCGCCGAGCCGCACCCTTACTGACAGCCAGTCCGCTGGCCACCAGCAGGTCGACAATCGTGTCCGAAGCACCGGGCTTGAGCTCCGCCACCGGCGTCTCGCGCAGCGCGGCGGTCAACGTAGCCGCGTCCAGCCGCGCCAGTTCGCCGCGGCCGAACAACGCACGGCTGGCGTGTTCGACGGCCTCGGTGGCCGCCTCGCCGTGCACCAGCGCGGTGAGCTCGCGGGCGAGTCGTTGTTGCGCGGCACGCAGGTGCGGCTGTGCGGCGGTCGCTTCTTCGAGGTCGGCCAATTCGTCGGGCGGCAGCAAGGTGAACCAGCGCAAGTAGCGGATGACGTCGGCGTCGGCGGTGTTGACGAAATATTGGTACCAGGCATAGGGACTGGTCAGCTCGGGGTCCAGCCACAGGTTGCCGCCGCCGGTGGATTTGCCGAATTTCGTTCCGTCGGCGGCGGTGACGAGCGGAACGGTAAGCGCGTGCACGGCGGCTCCCAGCTTCTGCCGCACCAGGCGCACACCGGCAATGATGTTGCCCCACTGGTCGGAGCCGCCGATTTGCAACGTGCAGTGGTGGCGGCGGTAGAGCTCGACGTAGTCGTTGGCCTGCAACAGCATGTAGCTGAACTCGGTGTAGGAGATGCCCTCGCCTGCCAGGCGTCGGCGAATGGTGTCCCGGTCCAGCATGACGTTGACCGAGAAGTGCTTGCCGACGTCGCGCAGCAACTCGATCGCCGACATGGCGCTGGTCCACTCGGTGTTGTTTTCGACGATCGCACCGGTCGGTGACCGGTCGAAGTCGACGAAGCGTTCCAGCTGTCCGCTGATCCGCTGTGTCCACTCGCCGATGGTTTCGCTGGTGTGCAGCACCCGCTCGCCGGCCTCGCGCGGATCGCCGATCAGGCCGGTCGCGCCGCCTGCCAGCACGATCGGGCGGTGACCGGCGCGCTGGAAGCGCCGCAGGGTCAGCAAGGGCACCAGATGCCCGGCGTGCAGGCTCGGCGCGGTCGGGTCGAATCCGGCGTAGACCGTCACCGGACCGCGCCCCAACTCGGCGGACAGCGCGTCGAGGTCGGTGGACTGCGCGACCAGCCCGCGTCCGCTCAGCTCGTCGAGAATGCTGAAAGACTCGGTGCCCACAGTGATAGATCTTCCCGCACCGGTCCGGTGACTAGTTGCTGGCTCCCGGCGACGGTGCGCGCGGACTGCGTCGGTATGCGGAAACCTCCGCCAATCCCGGCAGCCATAGCCGCCACGGGCGGTCGGCGGCCTGGCTGACGCCAACCCGGGGACCGCGCACGCCGGTGTGGTTGTCGTTGAGTACCAGCCGCACCGGACTGTGCGGATCGAACAGGTCTACTCCGTTGTCGGCCATGGTGATTCCCAGCGCCGAGCACAGGTTTCCGGGTCCGCGGGCGAGCCCGGCCGTAGCTGCAAGCGGCCCTCGGCGTGAGCGCGCGATATCCAGACCGGTCCGGATGACTCCCGCTCTGAGCAGCACTGCGGCCGCCGTCCCGTCCGGACCGCAGGCCACGTTGGCGCATACGTGGATGCCATGGCTGCGGTAGGTGTACAGCCGGCCGGCAGGACCGAACATCACCGCATTACGACCGGTCGGTCCGCGGTAGGAGTGCGCCGCTGCGTCCGGCCACGGGCCGTCGGGCGTGCCGCCATACGCCTCGACTTCGACCACCACGACGCTGACGTCGCGTCCGAGAAAGGTGGCACCGAGCAACCGCTGTGCGGCGGCGACCGGGTCGACCGCGAGTTCCTCAACGCTCACCGCACAGATTCTGCCCGCGACTAGGGGCCTGTAGCGGGCCCGATCCGGCATTGCGCAACGATTATGATTTGTTCTATAACTAGTAGAGCAAAGTGAGGTGTAGGCATGATCCTCAGCGTCGACCTGGGCAGCGAAGTGCCGATCTACCAGCAGCTTCGCGACCGGATCGTGGAAGCGATCGCGGCGGGCGTGCTGACCGAGGGCAGTTCTTTGCCGGCCACCAGGGCGCTCGCCGCGGACTTCGGGATCAACTTTCACACGGTGAACAAGGCCTATGATCTGCTGCGGCAGCAGGGCCTGATCCGGCTCAACCGGAAGACTGGCGCGGTGGTGACGCCGACGGCCGCTGATTCGCCGTTCCGCGCGGAATGGACCGCGAAGGCCCGGACTCTACTGGCCGAAGCCGTCGCCAAAGGCCTACCGGCCGAGGACGTTCTCACGACTTGCCGGTCTGTGCTCGATTCGTTCGACGCCACGCAGCCAGAGGAGACGCCATGACCGTTGCCCTCGTCCTCAGTGCGGGATTGTCAGCTCTGGTGCTCGTCCTCGCCCTGGTGCTGCCCTCGGTCAATAGCCCCACTGTGCCCTTCGGGGTCCGGATACCGGCCCGGCATGTCGACGACCCGACGGTCCTCAGGCAGGTCCGTAGCTACCGACGTCGGGTACTCACGGGTGGGTTTGTTGCCGTCGCGGCCGGTCTGTCCATGTACCGGTTGACCGGCAAAACGTTCCTGCTGCCCTTGTCGGTGCTGCTGCTACTCGGCGTCTGGTATGGCTGCTTTTTCCTGGCCAATCACGAGATCCGGGCCGCGAAGGCCGCAGAAGGCTGGTTCGGCGGGGTGCGCCAAGGCATCGCGGTAGACACCGCATTGCGGACCGATCCACCGCGGTTTCCGTGGCTCTGGCTGGCGCCGTCGCTGGTTGTCACGCTCGCTGCGGTGGTGATCGGCGCACTCAGCTATCCGTCGATGCCCGAGATGCTCGTGGTGCACTACGGCGCCAACGGCGAACCCAACCGGTTGGCCGCCAAGTCGGTCGGCACCGCGTTCTCCCTGGTTTTTGTCCAGATCGGGGTGACCATGCTGCTCACCGGTATCGCGGCGGCAATCTTCCGCAGCAGCCGGTCCGACCTTGACCCGGCGCACCCGGTGGCCTCCGCGCGCTGGCACCGCCACTACATGTCCCTGAGCGCCCGGGCGCTGCTCGGGCTGGTTGCGACGATCGACGTGGGAATGTTTGGTTCATCGCTGCTGATGTGGACCGGAACGGTCACATCATGGGCGCCGCTGGTCGTCGTGCTTCCGATCCTGACCGCAGTCGTGGCGAGCGTCGTGGTGCTGGCCAGGAACAACCGCGTACGGGATCAATGCGAAGACGACACCGGCTTGACCCACCGGGACGATGACAGGTACTGGCGGGGTGGCCTGTTCTACATCAACCACCACGACCGGGCGCTGTTGGTTCCGCGCCGGTTCGGTCTGGGATGGACGCTCAACTTCGGCAATCCCTGGGCCGCCATGCTTCCGGTGGGCTTGCTCACCCTGATCGGCGTGGTCATCATGCTCCGTTTCGGCGTCTGACCCCTCCCGGTAAGCAAGCGGGCTCTTGACAGTCGAGCGCCAGAGGCGCATATTCATCACATGATGACTTCATCAAGTGATGAATTATTGGCTGGTGGCGCCCAACCCGTCGTCGACATCGACCAGCTGCGCGTGGTCCGGGGCAAACGTATTGCGCTGCAAAGCTTCTCGGTGCAGATTGCCCGCGGCGCCATCACCGGCCTGCTTGGTCCCTCCGGCTGCGGAAAGACCACGCTGATGCGCTGCATCGTCGGCACTCAAATCCTCACCGCGGGCAGCGTCACGGTGCTGGGGCGGCCGGCCGGTTCGGCGCCGTTGCGCCGGCGGGTCGGGTACATGCCGCAGGACCCCACCATCTACAACGACCTGCGGATCGTCGACAACGTGCGCTACTTCGCGACCCTGTACGGTTTCGACTCCCGAGCCGCCGCTGAAGCCATCGAGCGCGTCGGGTTGAGTGATCACCGTACGGCTTACTGCGGCAACCTCTCCGGTGGTCAGCGCACCCGGGTGTCGCTGGCATGTGCGCTGGTCTGCCGACCTGAACTGCTGGTGCTCGACGAACCCACGGTCGGCCTGGACCCGGTGTTGCGAGCCGACTTGTGGCAGCAATTCCACGACCTCGCTGACGGCGGCACCACCCTGCTGGTTTCCAGTCATGTGATGGACGAAGCCGACCACTGCGGCGACCTGCTGCTGATGCGGGACGGGCATCTCGTCGCCCAGACCACCCCAACCCAGTTACGGAAGGACACCGGATGCACGTCACTGGAGGAAGCGTTTCTGTCCATCATCAGACGCAGCACCGCAAAGCAGGCCGAATCCAAAGCCGGATAAACCTGCGCGGCTACACCGCCACCACCGCGCGAATCCTGCGCCAGCTGGTCGTCGACCGCCGCAGCGTCGCGATGATCTTGCTGGTACCCGTCCTGGTGATTTCGTTGATGTACTTCATGTTCGACAACGCGCCGCACCGCCCGGGCGGCCCGTCGCCGTTCAACAACGCCTGCCTGATCCTGCTGGGCCTGTTTCCGCTTTTCGTGATGTTCATTCTCACGTCGATAACGATGCAGCGGGAGCGAGCGTCGGGAACATTGGAGCGGATCTTGACCACACCGCTACGCCGGCTGGACCTGCTGATGGCCTATGGGACAGCGTTTTCCGTTGCTGCGGCGGTGCAGGCCGTGCTGGCGTGTGCCGTGTCGTTCTGGCTACTCGGCTTCGACACCGCGGGCAGTCCCGGGTGGGTATTTGTGATCGCGATCGTCAACGCCGTGCTGGGCGTCGGATTGGGGCTGCTGTGTAGCGCGTTCGCCCGCACGGAGTTTCAAGCCGTGCAGTTCATCCCGCTGGTGATGGTGCCGCAATTGCTGCTGGCCGGCATCCTGGTTCCGCGAACGCTGATGCCGAACTGGCTCCAGTGGATCAGCGATGTCCTGCCCGCCAGCTACGCTCTCGAGGCGCTGCAGCAGGTGGGTAGTTATCCACAGCTCACGACCACCGCGATCCGCGACATCATCGTGGTGGTGGCTTTCGCGATGGCGGCACTGTGTCTGGCCGCGGTGACGCTGCGGCGCAGGACGTCGTAGTCCGTTGCCTGCCAACGCCGCACGCAAACGACCCGGCCGCCCCGTGGGCAGCTCCGACAACCGCGGACGAATCCTTGAGTGCGCTCGGGATCTGTTTGCCCGCAACGGCTTTCACAAGACGTCGATTCGTGCGGTGGCTGCGGCGGCCGGCGTTGATTCGGCCCTCGTGCACCACTACTACGGCACCAAGGAACAGCTGTTCGCCGCGGCAATCCGGATCCCGGTCGACCCGATGGACATCATCGGTCCCCTGCGGCAAGTGCCCGTCGAGCAGATCGGCTACGCACTGCCGTCGCTGTTGTTACCACTGTGGGACTCGCAGATGGGAGCGGGGCTGATCGCCACGCTGCGGTCGATCCTGGCCGGCTCGGAGGTCAACTTGTTCCGCGCGTTCGTGCAGGAGATCATCGGCGAGGAGGTCGGCAGCCGTGTCGACGAACCGCCCGGAAGTGGGGCCATCCGAACCCAATTCGTCGCAGCCCAACTCGTGGGCGTGGTGATGGCGCGCTACATCATCGAACTGGAGCCGTTCGCGTCGCTGCCGATTCAGCAGATCGCCGAAACGATCGCACCGACTCTGCAGACTTATCTCACTGGGGATATTCCTCTTTCGCCCGCGCCATGAGCCGAACGTGCTCTTGCTCGTCGACGTCGACCGCCTCATCGACCAGCAACACCGGGATGTCGTCTTCGATGCGGTAGGCGCGCCGCAGTCGTGGGTTGTACAACACGCCCCCGACCGGCCGGTCGACCAGCAGCAGCGGACCCCGGTCAACCGGGCACACGAGAATGCTCAACAGCGTCTCGTCGATCACTTCTGCCGCCCTGACTGCGCGCCGGTCAGCTCGGTCAGCACCGCTGCGGTCAGCCGTCGGAACTGGTTGGCCCCAGGATCGAACCACCAGGCGTGGCGGCCGGGTTTGGGCAGACCGGCGGCCCGCAGGGCGCTGATGGTGGGGCGGTAGGTTGCGCTCAGCGTCATTTGCGGCACGACGTGGACGATGTCCGGGCCGACGCCGATGGGCAGTTGTGCGACGGCTTCGGTCAAGTCGGCCGCCGTGATTGTCGCTCCCGGTCGCAGCGTGACGGCCGACACCGCCACCGGCCGGCCACGAACCGACACCCCGTACGTCACCGCGAGGTCGACCGATCGAACAAAGCCCAAAGCGTCCGTACTGGGTTCGCAGTAGACGATCCCCCGTTCGCAGCGGACGAGCGTCCCGCGCCTGCCGAGCAGCCAGAAATCCCCGTCGGCATCCCGGCGAAACAGAAACTCGGTGGAGACCCAGGTGTCCGCGGGCGCGAAGACGCCACGCTTGACCGACGCGGTCGGATCGATCGGCCCGCGCGCCTGCGCGAGCAGCACCCCGACCTGATCGGTGTCGGCGATCTGCACGAAACCCCGGTCGTTCTCCAGGATCAGGTCGTGGTGGGGGTCGTAGGCACCGAGTTCGACCCGGCCTGCCCCCGGTAGCGGTCGACCCTTGCTGCCGATCTTGGCGCCGGACACATTGGCCAGCACGGCCTGACCATCGGTGGTGGCGAAGAACTCGACGACACGGGCGGGCGCGAACGCGTCGAGCACCCGCTGCCACAGCCCGGTTGGCATCCCCGAGCCGATGAACAGCCGCACCGGGTGGTTCCCGTGCAACGCGAACGCCTGGTCGTCGATCACGTCCCGCAACATGGTCCACGTGTAGGACACGACGGTGACTCCGTACTGGTGTACCTCGGCGACGAACCGGTCCGGGCGCAGGCCGCGGGACAGCGCGATGCGGGCCCCGCCGACCACCGCCCCGCCCAGGCTGACCAAAAGACCGGATTCGTGATGCAGCGGTGTCAGGCAGTAGACGGTGTCGCCGCGGTCCAGCGCAGCCGCTGAGGCGGTACCGAACGCCGACAGCGCCCAGC
The DNA here is from genome assembly GCA_963830605.1 of uncultured Actinomycetota bacterium. Lineage (GTDB taxonomy): Bacteria > Actinomycetota > Actinomycetes > Mycobacteriales > Mycobacteriaceae > Mycobacterium. Next base: position 8,926 of record CAWHML010000004.1, read on the forward strand.
GGTAGTTGGTGATCTGCTTGGCGACGAGCTCGCCACTGGCCGAGGTGAACGCGATGAAGGCCAGGTCCTGTGCCAGCCCGGGGTTCGCCCGATACCACGCCGGCAGCTCGACCGCGTCGGGGTCGATCTTCTCCATGTCGATGACAAGGTTGCGCTGCAAGGCGTCTTCGGGCAGGTGCAGCTCGCGAGACTCACCGCCGCCGAGCACCAGCACGTGCCCCGGCAACTGCCGGGCCATGTCGAGATTGGTTGGATCGGTGATGATTTCGGTGACGTTTCCCATTCGCGCTGCCGCGGCCAGGTCAGTGTCGGGCGCCATCAACACCGCGACTGCACCCAGCCGGGACAGCGCTGCGATCGCGACCAGCGCGCTCGGCCGGGTTTCCATCAGTACCCCGACGTGCTCGCCCTGCCGCACCCCGACATGAATCAGGCCGCGCACCACATTGTCGATCCGGCGGTTGACGGCCTCGTAGGTGTGGACCCGCCCGTCGAACAGGAAGAATTCGCCCCTCGGCGCGTTGTTCGCCTGCTCGCCGATGATCCGGCCCAGCGAGATCCTGGTGTGGTCGTTGATCTGACCCAGCCGGGCCAGGCGAGGCAGGGTGCGCACGGTTTCCACCGCTATCGTTCGCACGGATTTGTTTGCGGCGACGACGGCTTCGGCCGCCCCGCGCGCCAGCGCCAGCGCCGCCTCGGACGCTTCCCCCACTCCATGGATGATCCGGGACTGCAGCGCGACGCCGCTGTCGGTGTGTTCGGGCGGCTGATCGGCCATCGGCATGATGCTGGCCGGCTTGTCCGCAGCACCAGAACTCCACAGCACCCACTCGGCGACCGTCGGCCAGGTCTGCTGTGCTGCCTTGGTCCCGACTACCAGCCCGAAATGCCCTGCTCGCAAGCGGTATTCATAAACTTCCGCGTTCGGGGCGGCGCGCCGGATGCCTCGCACCGAGGCCGGCTGCCCGATGTCGTCGACCTCTCCGATGAATGCCAGCACCGGGCAGGTGATGTCGGTCAGCGTCACCAGCTGCCCGTTGATGGCGAAACCACCGGTCATCATCCGGTTATGGGCGATGAACTGCTTGAGCAGCTCGGAGACGGCCGGGCCGGACCACGCTATCCAGCCTTCGGATTCGAGGAAGCGGCGCTGTTGCTCGCGCGGCAGCAGCGCCTGGCGGTCGTGCAGTTGGCGCAGGAAATCGACGCGGGCCTTCGCGGTCTTCAGCGGATCCATCATCTGAAATCCGGCGCGCGCCAACCAACTCGGGATGTCCAGCCGGTTGAAGACATGATCCGCCATGAAGTTGGCCGCGGCGGCGCCGAGGTTGGCCGGAATCCCCATCGGCAGCGCCGCCAACGTGTCCACCGGCGCCCCGAAAGTGATAATGCTGGCAATGCCTTTCGATCGCCGGTACGCCGCACCCTGGTAGCAGAACATGCCACCCTGCGAGTAGCCCGCCAAGTGCACGTCATGGCCGGTGGTGTCGCTGACCGTGTCGACAGCCTGGCTCAGCGCGACGATGTGGTCGGCCAGATTGCGGCGCATACCGCCTTCGACCTTGTCCGGTGAACCGAAATCGATGACCCACGGGTCGAGCCCGGCGTTGTGCAGAATCCCGACCGCGCCGTCTTCCCGGGTGACATCCCACATGGTGGCCGACATCATCATCGGGTGCACCATCAGCACCGGCGGACCCGCCGGTGATCGACCACGACGGCTGTCCGGCGGAAAGTACCGCAGCAGCTTGTACATCGACACGCTCTCGACGATCTGAGACGGCGAAGGCTTGCTTCCGGTCTCGAGCCCTCCTAACCGCAGTACCTCCAGGCCGTTCTGTGCCGTGGCCATCAGACGCTCGACGGGTCGGGTGACCGCCGAAAGATTCAGATCCACCGCTGCTCCCTAACACGACAGTGCTGCTGCATTTCCGCTGGCAGCGATCACATCATGGCATATCGGCCGGTCCGCTCCGATGGCTTTGGCGGCTAGGCTGGACACAGTGGCGCACCTGATCGGAGCCGAGGCCGTGCACTTGGCCTACCCAACCCAGGTCGTCTTCGAAGCCGCCAGCCTCGGGGTCCACGACGGTGCGCGCATCGGCATCGTCGGACGCAACGGAGACGGCAAATCCAGCCTGCTGGGCCTGCTGACCGGCAGGCTGCGGCCCGACTCCGGACGCGTGACGTGGCGCAGCGGTCTGCGGGTGGGTGCCCTGGACCAGGCCGACACCCTGGATGAGCAGCGCACCGTCGGTGGGACTTTGGTCGGTGATCGCGCCGACTACCAGTGGGCCGCCGACCCACGGATCCGCGAAGTGGTGGCCGGTTTGGTGTCCGACCTCGCGTGGGACGCCCGCGTCGCCACGCTCAGCGGCGGTCAACGGCGCCGAGTTCAGCTGGCCGCGCTGCTGATCGGTGACTGGGACGTGATCGCGCTCGACGAGCCCACCAACCACCTCGACATCCAAGGCATCACCTGGTTGGCCGGTCATTTGCGACAACGCTGGAGCCGCAACACCGGTGGCCTGCTGCTGGTGACGCACGACCGCTGGTTCTTGGACGAGGTCGCCACCACCACCTGGGAAGTGCACGACGGAATCGTGGAGCCGTTCGACGGCGGCTACGCGGCTTATGTGCTGCAGCGGGTGGAGCGCGACCGCCTGGCGGCCGCGTCGGAAGCCAAGCGACAAAACCTGATGCGTAAGGAGCTGGCGTGGTTGCGGCGGGGCCCGCCGGCCCGGACATCCAAACCTCGGTTCCGGGTCGACGCGGCCAATGCGCTGATCGCCGACGTGCCGCCGCTGCGCAACACCATCGAGCTGGCGAAGCTGGCGACCGCGAGGCTGGGAAAGAACGTCATCGATCTGTTGGACGTGTCGGTGTCGTTCGCCGGCCGGCCCGTGTTACGTGCTGTCGAATGGCGGATCGCGCCCGGTGAACGTACCGGCATCGTGGGTGCCAATGGTGCCGGAAAATCTAGCCTGCTGGGCGTGATCGCCGGCGCTGTCACGCCCGGCAGCGGGCAGGTCAAGCGCGGCAAAACCGTCCGACTGGCCATGCTGGACCAGCGCGGCGACGAACTGGCACCGCTGGCCAAAGATCGGGTCGCCGACGTGCTCGGCGGGCTGCGCACCGGTTATCCGGTCGATGGCCGCGAGGTAACCCCGGCCCAACTGTTGGAGCGGCTGGGGTTCGCCCGGGAGCAACTATCCGCACGGGTCGGTGACCTCTCGGGCGGTCAGCGTCGACGGCTGCAGCTGATGCTCACGCTGCTGGCCGAACCGAATGTGTTGCTGCTCGACGAGCCCACCAACGACGTCGACACCGAGATGCTGACGGCCACCGAAGACCTGCTCGACTCCTGGCCGGGCACGCTGATCGTCGTCTCCCATGACCGATACCTGCTCGAACGGGTCACCGACCAGCAGTACGCGATTCTCGACGGCCGGTTACGGCACCTGCCCGGCGGCGTCGACGAGTATCTGCGGCTGGCCGGCACTGTGACCACCGGGCCCGCGGCCCAACCGGCCGCTCCTGCCGCAAACGGTCACGAAGTCTCGGGAGCCGAGTTGCGCGCCGCGCAGAAGGAGCTGGCCGCGATCGAGCGCCGCCTGACCCGGCTGGCCGACCAGCGGACGGCCAAACACGTGCAACTGGCCGACCACGACCAGTCCGACCATGTCGGTCTGACCCGGCTGACCCGGGAGTTGCGTGCCCTCGAAGACGAGGTCGCGGAGCTGGAGAGCCGCTGGCTGGAGCTGTCGGAGCGGGTGGAGAACCCAAACTGATGCACCCAGCTGCCGATCGCGCGCGCTAAACTGCACGAGCGATGTATTCCACAGCTCGGTGTCGTTGTTGATGAGTGAAAGTCGTTCGGAGGGCTCCACTCTCGGGCCAAGTGGAGGTACCGCGTGCAACGGGGCAACGTCGCTGAGTCAGCTGTATGAGGCGGCCATCGCGCGCGCAGCCGCCGGTGATCTGCCGGATGCTCTGCGTCTGAGTAATCAGCTACTGATCGCGTGTACTGAGACTTACGGAGAAGAGCACCCCGAAACGCTGGGCACTGCGATCCTGGTTGCCAGCTGGCGGCTGGTGATCGGTGACGTCTCGGGTGGGCTGGAAATGATCCAGGACCTGGTGCCCGTCGCGACCCGGGTGCTCGGTGCAGAGCACCCGAGTACGGTAGCCGCTCGCCATACTTTGGCAACCGGTGAAATGGCGCGGGGCCTAAGCCCCGCCGAAGCCTTGCCGATGTGGATAACGCTTTACGGCGACGAGCAACGGGTACTCGGGGTCGATCATCACTGCACGTTGAGCTCACGCCACCAGATCGGTGAGATACGACGGCGGCTCGGCGACCGTATCGGCGCCCGTGACGAATTGACGAGTGCGGCCCGCGACACCCGACGGGTGCTCGGCGATAATCACCCCGACGGGCTCCCGGTTCAGCTGGCCGCTGCGATATGCCTGGCTGAGGCGGGTGACACGGCCGGTGCGGTAACCGAATTGGACCGGTTGATTCCGGTGCTGAACTCCGCGCTCGGTCACGACCACAGGAGCACCCTGCTGGCCCGGCATACCCGCACGCTGTGCTTGCCTGCGCCTGGTGAGGATGGGCTGCTCGACCGCGTCTCTGACTGGGAAGTGTTGGTTGACGACGAGATTCGCGTTCTCGGCGATGAGGACGAGCTCACGGTGGCCGGCCGTGCGACTCTGGAAGAACAACGGGCGGCCTGGCGGGAACGAGCCGAAGTGCTTTCCGACGTCGCGACCGAGCTGCTGATCGAATTCGAAATCGAAGATACCGACGGGGAATGGGACCCGGATCGACCCTGGGGCGACCCAGGCTCCCTCGACGAGGACGGCAAAGCACACGTCGCTGAAGGTGTCGCCACTGAGCTGGCCCGGTCAGAGGCCGCGATAGCCACCGTCATCGCAGCGAAAACGGCAGTGTCGCAGGCGCTTCGCGACTTCGGCGACGGCTCCCAGTCCTATCTGGGTCGCCGCTACGAGCTGGCCCACACACTGTGGCGTGTTCATGAGTTCGAGGCGGCTCGCGCCCGGACCGAACCGCTGATCACCGAGTGCAGCACGCTGTTGGGAGATGACCATCCCCTCACCCAGGCTGCCCGATCACTCCTGGTGGTCATCGAAGAACGCCGGTGGTGGCGGTGAAGCACGCCGCCTGAGATTCACCGGATCAGCGGCGCAGCTGGCGCCGTAGCCGCTCGACGGTGTCCCGCACCGAGTCCAGTTGCTTGGCCACCTGAATCGGTGCGGTGCCGCCGTGAGCATCGCGCGCTGCCACCGAACCCTCGACCGTCAGCACCGCGTGCACGTCAGGAGTCAGCTGCGGGCTGATCGCAGCCAGCTCGTCGTCGGTCAATTCGTCCAGGCCCACGCCGCGCTGCTCGGCGGCCCGAACAGCCGCACCTGCTGCCTCGTGCGCATCGCGGAACGGAACCCCGTGCCGTACCAGCCATTCGGCAACATCGGTCGCCAGTGTGTAGCCGGCCGGGGCCAGTGCGGCCATCCGATCGACGTTGAAGGTCAAGGTGCTCACCAGCCCTGCCATCGCCGGCAAGAGCAGCTCGAGCTGCGTCACCGAGTCGAATACCGGCTCCTTGTCCTCCTGCAGGTCACGGTTGTAGGCCAGCGGCTGGGCTTTCAGCGTTGCCAGCAGTCCGGTGAGGTTCCCGATCAGACGACCCGACTTGCCGCGGGTGAGCTCGGCGATATCCGGGTTCTTCTTCTGCGGCATGATGGAGCTGCCGGTCGACCACGAGTCGTGCAACCTGACGTAGTCGAATTCCGTTGAGCTCCAGATGATGATGTCCTCGGCCAGTCGCGACAGATCAACCGCTATCATCGCGAAGACGAATGCCGCCTCGGCTGCGAAATCCCGGGCGGCGGTGGCATCGATGGAGTTTGCGGCGCCGGCTGCGAATCCCAGCTCGGCTGCAATCGCGTCCGGATCGAGCCCTAGCGACGACCCGGCCAGCGCACCTGAGCCGTACGGGGAAATCGCTGTGCGCCTGTCGAAGTCGATGATCCGGTCGACGTCGCGCAGCAACGGGTGCGCATGGGCGAGCAGATGGTGCGCCAGTAGGATTGGCTGCGCCGACTGCAGGTGGGTCTTGCCCGGCATGACGGCGGTCGGGTGGGCGGCAGCCTGCCCGGCCAGTGCGTCGACGACGTCGAGCGCACCCGCCGCCACCCGGCCTACCGCGTCCCGCAACCACATCCGCAGCAAGGTGGCGATCTGGTCGTTGCGCGACCGCCCGGCCCGCAGCCGCCCGCCCAGCTCCGGTCCGACCCGTGCCATCAATCCCCGTTCGAGCGCGGCGTGCACGTCCTCGTCCGTGACCAGCGGGGTGAAGCTGCCGGCGGCCACGTCGTGGGCAAGCTGGTCCAAACCCGTCAGCAGACCGTCGCGCTGCTCGGTGCTGAGCAACCCGGCCTCGAACAGCACCCGGGTGTGCGCCTTCGACGCGGTGATGTCGTAGGGCGCCAGCACCCAGTCGAAGTGGGTGGACCGACTCAGCGCGACCAGCGCGTCGGCGGGGCCGTCGGCGAAGCGCCCGCCCCACAACGAGCCCTCGTTGGTGCTCATCTTCGTGCGCCGAGCAGACGCAAAAGCCCCGTTGAGCACGGCGTGTCGGGTGCTTTTGCGTCTGGTGGCCGGGCAGGGCCCCGCGAACACCGCAGTAGCGTCACCGCAGATCCCGGCGTGCGGCGAGTCTGGAGGACAGCCCGTGCACGTAGACGAAGCCGCGCGACGCGGACTGGTCGAAGCTGTCACCCTCGTCGTAGGTGGCCAGGTTGAAGTCGTAGAGCGACTGGTCACTGCGCCGGCCATTGACGGCAATGTGGCCGCCGTGCAACACCATCCGGATTTCCCCGGAGACGTACTCCTGGGTCTTGGCGACGAAAGTCTCCAGCGCGGCCTTCAGCGGCGAGTACCACAATCCGTCGTAAACCAGTTCAGCCCAGCGCTGGTCGGTGTGCCGTTTGAACCGCCCCAGCTCACGTTCCAACGTGACATGTTCGAGTTCGGTGTGCGCGGTCACCAGCACCATCGCCCCTGGCGCTTCGTAGATTTCACGGCTCTTGATGCCCACCAGCCGGTCTTCGACCACATCCAGCCGCCCGACGCCCTGCGCGCCGGCCCGGTGGTTGAGCTCCTCGATCGCCTGCAGCACCGACACGCGCCTGCCGTCGATCGACACCGGCACGCCTCGCTCGAAGCCGACGATCACCTCGTCCGGAGTGTTCCAGTTGACCGTCGGGTCTTCGGTGTAGTCGTAGATGTCTTTGGTGGGAGCGTTCCACAAGTGTTCCAGGAAACCGGTTTCCACCGCCCTGCCCCACACGTTCTGGTCGATCGAAAACGGCGAACGCTTGGTCACGTTGATCGGGATCGCGTTCTCCTCGGCGAACGCGATCGCCTTCTCCCGTGTCCACGCGTAGTCCCGGACCGGTGCGAGGACCTCCAGGTCTGGTGCCAGCGAGGCAAACCCCACCTCGAACCGCACCTGGTCGTTGCCCTTGCCGGTGCAGCCGTGTGCGACGGTGCCGCCGTCGAACTTCCGCGCGGCCTCTACCAGATGCTTGACGATGAGCGGTCGGCTGATCGCCGAAACCAGCGGATAGCGGTCCATGTAAAGACCGTTCGACAGGATCGTCGGCAAGCAGTAGCCCTCGGCGAACTCGTCGCGCGCATCGACGACGACGGCCTCGACCGCGCCGCAGTCCAGCGCCCGCTGCCGGACCACCGCCATGTCCTCACCGCCCTGCCCGAGATCGATCGCGACGGCGACGACCTCCCGGCCGGTCTCCTTGCCGATCCAGCTGATCGCCACGGAGGTGTCCAGACCGCCGGAATACGCCAGGATGACGCGCTCGGACATTGAACTTCTCCTTCGGCTACTTCAGGTTTCCGATGGCGGTCGCGAGCTCGGCGCCGGTCATCGGCTCGCGCGCCATCACGAAAATGGTGTCGTCTCCGGCGATCGTGCCGACGACGTAGGGTAACGCGGCCCGATCGATCCCGCTGGCCAGGTAGTGGGCGGCCCCGGGCGGCGTGCGCAGCACCGCGAGGTTTCCGCTGGCGTCGGTGGAGACCAGCAGCTCGCCCAGCAGTCGGGAGAGCCGTGCGGTGCCGCCGGCAACCCCGCGCACCGGGCTGCCGTCCTCGGGCACCACGTAGACGCCGACGCCGCCGTCGGCGCCGCGTAGTTTGACCGCACCGAGTTCCTCCAGATCCCGCGACAGCGTGGCTTGGGTGACGTCGATTCCGTCAGCGCCCAGCAGCGCCGCCAATTCGCTCTGACTGCGCACGGAAGTTGAAGACAGCAGCGTCACGATGCGTGCCTGCCGTCCGGCACGGGTGACGTCGGTCGGGCTTCTGGCGCCGCTGCGCGTCATCGGGACTGCTCCAACAGCCAAACCAGCAGCGCCTTCTGCGCGTGCAGCCGGTTCTCGGCCTCGTCCCACACCGCGCTGCGCGGACCGTCGATCACCTCGTCGGTGATCTCGTACCCTCGGTGCGCCGGAAGACAATGCAGTACAACGGCTTCCGGGTCGGCCAGCGCCAGCAGCCCGGCGTTGACCTGAAACGCCCAGAACGGCTGCACCCGGTCCACCCCGTCGGCTTCCTGCCCCATCGAAGTCCAGGTGTCGGTGACGAGCACGTCGGCCCCGGCCGCGCCCACATGCGGGTCGGCGGTCACGGTCACCGACGCACCGGTAGTCGCGGCACACTGCTCGGCCGCGGTCACCACCGAGCGCTGCGGCGCGAATCCTTCCGGTGCCGCCACGGTGACGTGCATGCCGGCGGTGGCGCAGCCCAGCAGCAGCGAGTGGGCCATGTTGTTGGCGCCATCGCCGAGATAGCACAACCGCAGCCCGCGCAGGGCTCCCTTGCGCTCGGTGATGGTCTGCAAATCGGCCAATACCTGGCACGGGTGGAACTCGTCGGAGAGCGCGTTGACGACGGGCACCGTGGCGGCAGCCGCCATCTCGGTCAGCCGGTCTTGGCCGAAGGTTCGCCACACGATGGCATCGACGTAGCGCGACAACACTTTTGCGGTGTCGCTCAGCGCCTCGTCGCGACCCAGCTGGGTGGCGCGCCCGTCGACGACGACAGCATGGCCACCAAGTTCGGCGATGCCGATCTCGAAGGAAAACCGGGTGCGGGTGGAGTTCTTGTCGAAGATCACTGCGACGCCGCGGGGCCCCTGCAACGGGCGGCAGCTCAGCGGGTCTTTCTTCAGTTCGGCGGCGAGCTGCAGCACATAGGACTGCTCGGCCGGCGAGAGGTCGTCGTCGCGCAGAAAATGCCGGGTCACGCCGGCACCCCGACTGCCACGTCGAGAATGCCGGGCAACGCGGTGACGAATGCGTCGAGCTGCTCCTCGGTGACGATCAACGGCGGCGCCAGCCGGATCACGTCGGCTGCTGGAGCGTTGACCAGGAAGCCGGCGTCGCGGGCAGCCGCCTCAACCCGTCCCGCGCGGGCGGCGGTCAGTACCACCGCGCACAGCAAGCCGCGGCCGCGAACGTGGTCGACCAGCGGATGCCGGAGCGATTCGATGTTGTGGTGCAACGCTTTTCCCAGCACGGCGGCGCGCCGGACGAGGTCGTCGGCCGCCAGTACCCGCAGCACCGCGAGCGCGGCGGCGGCACAGACCGGGTTGCCGCCGAAGGTGCTGCCGTGCAGCCCGGGACTGAGCAGCTCGGCGGCGGGGCCTACCGCCAGGCAGGCTCCGATCGGCAGGCCGCCGCCCAGGCCCTTCGCCAGCGTGACGACGTCGGGGGTGATGCCGTCGTGCTGATGGGCGAAGAAAGCCCCGGTGCGGCCCATCCCGGTCTGCACCTCGTCGAGCACCAGCAGCGCACCGTGTCGGGCGGTGACCTCCCGAGCGGCGACGAGGTAGCCGTCCGGCGGGACGACGACACCGGACTCCCCCATGATCGGTTCCAGGAACACCGCGGCGGTGTCACAGCTCACGGCGGCGGCCAGCGCGTCGACGTCGCCGTAGGGGACATGGCTGACGTCGCCGGGCAGCGGCGCGAACGGCGCCTGCTTGGTGGGCTGACCGGTGAGCGCCAGCGCGGCCATCGTTCGGCCGTGAAAACCTCCCTGTGCGGCAACGAGTTTGGTCCGGCCGGTGAGCCGGGACAGCTTGAACGCCGCTTCGTTGGCCTCGGTGCCGGAGTTGCAGAAGAAAACTCGCGCCGGCGCGTCGGCATGCAGCAGAGCCACCAGCGCCTCGGCCAGCGCGATGCCCGGCTCGGTGAGGTACAGGTTGGAGGTGTGGCCCAGCGTCGACAGCTGACGGGTGACCGCCTCGACGATCGCGGGATGGCCGTGCCCGAGAATGTTGACCGCGATGCCGCCGAGCAGGTCCAGATAGCTTCTGCCGTCGACGTCGGTGACGACGGCGCCCGCACCGCCGGCCAGCGCCACCGGCGGGGTGCCGTAGCTGTTCATCATCACGCTCGACCAGCGCTGCTGGATAGCTTCGGTGTTGCTCACGCGGTCACCACCTTGGTTCCGGTGCCGGCGTCGGTGAACAGCTCGACCAGCACACAGTGTTCGACGCGGCCGTCGATGACGTGTGCGCTGGGCACGCCGCCGGACACGGCGCGCAGGCACGCCTCGACTTTGGGAATCATGCCCGCCTGCAGGGTGGGAAGCAGCTGCGCCAGTGTGTCGGTGTCGATCTCGCTGATCAGCGATTCGCGGTTCGGCCAGCGCGTGTACAGCCCTTCCACGTCGGTGAGCATCAACAGCTTCTGGGCCCGCAGCGATTCGGCCAGCGCCGCCGCGGCGGTGTCGGCGTTGATGTTGTGCACCACACCGTCGGTATCGGGCGCCAGCGTGGACACCACCGGAATGCGCCCCGCGGCGATGAGGTCGAGCACGGCTGCGGTGTTGACTTTGTCGACATCGCCGACCAGGCCGATGTCGGTGGTCACCCCGTCGACGGTGACACTGCGGCGCACCGCGGTGAACAGCTGGGCGTCTTCCCCGGTGATGCCGACGGCGTAGGGTCCGTGCGCGTTGATCAAATTCACCAGTTCCCGGCCCACCTGCCCGAACAGCACCATCCGTGCCACGTCGAGCACCTCGGGCGTGGTGACCCGGAACCCGCCTTTGAAGTCGCCGGGGATCTTCAACCGCTGCAACATGGTGCTGATCTGCGGCCCGCCGCCGTGCACCACCACCGGGTGGATGCCGCAGTTGCGCAGAAACGCCATATCGGCGGCGAACGCCCGGCGCAGGATGTCGTCGGTCATCGCGTTGCCGCCGTATTTGATGACGACGATGCTGCCGTGCAGCTGCTTGAGCCATGGCAGCGCCTCGGCCAGCACCTGCGCTTTGACTCCGGTGGGCAGCGCGCTGGTGGTCATGTGCTGTAAGCCGAATTCTCTTCGACGTACCCGTGCGACAGATCGGTGGTCCGGATACTGGCCCGGCCGGCCGCCAGACCGAGATCCACCACCAGCTCCAGGTCGGGTGCCGAGAGGTCGACGCCGCGCGCGCCGGGCAATCCGGCACCGTCGGCGAACACCGCATATCCGTTGAAGGACACCGTGATCCGCTCCGGGTCCAGGTCCACCGGTGCCATGCCGACGGCCGCCAGCACCCGTCCCCAGTTCGGGTCGCAACCGAACAGCGCCGTCTTGACCAGGCTGTCCCGCGCGATCACCCGAGCGGCGGTGACGGCGTCGTCGTCGGTGGCCGCCCCCAGCACGGTCACGGTGATGCGCTTGGTGACGCCTTCGGCGTCGGCCTGCAACTGAGCACACAGGTCGTCGCAGACGCGCAGCACGGCCTCGTCGAGGTCGGTGCGGTCGGGCGCATTACCACTGGCTCCCGACGCCAGCAGCAACACCGTGTCGTTGGTCGAGCAGCAGCCGTCGACGTCGAGGCGATCGAAGGTCACCGCCGCGGCCCGGCACAGCGCGGTCCGAAGCGTGTCGGCGTCGGCGACGGCGTCGGTGGTGAGCACGCACAGCATGGTGGCCAGCGACGGTGCCAGCATCCCGGCGCCTTTGGCCATCCCCCCGATCGTCCAGTCGCCGGGATGGTGCAGCGCGACCTGCTTGGGCACGGTGTCGGTGGTCATGATCGCGCGGGCCGCCTCCTCACCGCCGGTCAGCCCACCAGCCATCTCGTGCACCACGTCGCGCACACCGGTGAGCACCTTGTCCATCGGCAGCCGGTCGCCGATCAGGCCGGTGGAGCACACCGCGACCTCGACGGCCCCGGTCTCGCTGCCCCACTCCGACAGTGCGGCGGCGACGGCTTCGGCGGTGGCGTGGGTGTCCTGAAAGCCGGCCGGTCCGGTGCATGCGTTGGCGCCGCCGGAGTTGAGAATCACCGCCCGCAGTCGACCGGTGGTCAGCACCTGCTGCGTCCACAGCACCGGCGCGGCTTTCACCTTGTTGCGGGTGAACACGCCGGCGGCCGCATAGTCCGGCCCCTCGTTCAAGACCAGGGCGAGATCGGCTCCGCCCGACACCTTGATGCCCGCGGCGACACCTGCAGCGCGGAATCCGGCCGGGGCGGTGACGCCCTGGGTACGCACCAGCCGGGCGGCGTCGGTCAGGCCGGTCACGGCGCCACCCCGACCACCGACAGCCCCTCAGCCTCCGGCCAGCCCAGCGCCAGGTTCATCGACTGCACCGCCGCACCGCCGGTGCCTTTCACCAGGTTGTCGATCGCGGCGATCGCCACGAACGTAGCGGCATCTTCGTCCACCGCGACCGCAATGTGTGCGGCGTTGCTGCCGGTGACCGAACCGGTGCGCGGTAGCTGCCCGTCGGGCAGCAGGTGGACGAACGGCTCGGTGTCGTAGGCCTTCTCGTAGGCGGCCCGCAGCTGCGACAGCGGCGACGTGGTGCGAGCGGTACAGGTCGCCAGAATCCCGCGTGACGACGGGATGAGCACCGGGGTGAATGACACGGTGACGTCGCGGTCGGTGACCGCCTGTAAGCCCTGCTTGATCTCCGGGGTGTGCCGGTGTGCTCCGGCGACGTTGTAGGCCCGGGCCGAGCCGATGACTTCCGCACCGAGCAGCTCGGTCTTGACGGTGCGCCCCGCACCGGAGGCGCCGCTGACGGCAACCACGTTCACCGCCGGCTCGACGAGATCCGCGGCGACGGCGGGAAGCAGCGCCAGCAGCGCCGCAGTGGGATAACAACCCGGGACCGCGATCCGCCGCGCACCTGCCAGCCGCTTACGCGCGCCGGGCAGCTCGGGCAGCCCGTAGGGCCAGCTCCCGGCGTGCGGGGATCCATAGAACCGCTGCCAGGCCGCCGCGTCGGTGAGCCGGAAGTCGGCACCGCAATCCACGATCAGCGTCTCCGGAGGCAGCTGTGCGGACAGTTCGGCCGAGTTGCCGTGCGGCAGCGCCAGGAAGACCACGTCATGGCCGCGCAGCACCGCCGCGTCGGTCGGTTTGAGAACCCGTTGCGCCAGCGGCAGCAGATGCGGGTGGTGTTCGCCCAAGGCACTACCGGCGCTGGCCGCCGCGGTCAAGGCTCCAATCGTCAGCCGGCCGTCGGCGTAGGCGGGATGACCGAGTAGCAGCCGCAGGATCTCGCCGCCGGCATATCCGCTGGCACCGGCCACCGCTATGGTCGTCACATCCAGCATTTTTGCATGAGTATGCACCAGCTTGCAATTTCTTGCGGACCGCGTGGTGACTAGGTCCGCAGAACCGCTCCGACCCGGTCGGCCGCGCAGCGCACCGCAGCGTCTCGGGCCGCGCTGGCGTCGTCCTCGGTGAGCGTGCGGTCAGCAGCCCGGAAGCGCAGCGCAAAAGTGAGCGACTTGCGGCCGTCGCCGACTTGCGGCCCGGTGTAGACGTCGAACAGCCGGATGTCCTCCAGCAGCTCACCGGCCCCCGCCCGGATGGCATCTTCGACGGCCTGCGCTGGCGTCTCGGCGTCGACGACGAGGTTGACATCCTGGAAGACCGCCGGGAAGGGCGACACCCTGGGCGTCGGCAGCGAGTCGACGACCGGGACGGCGTCGAGGTTCAACTCGAGCGCGCAAGTGCCCGCCGGCAGCCCGGACCGTTCGATCACCGCCGGATGCAGCTGGCCCGCATGACCGACAACCACGTCGCCGACCAGTACCTCGGCGCAGCGGCCGGGATGCCACGGCAGGTACTGGCCGGCTGTCAGCGTCAGCTCCAGCCCGCCGGCCCGGGCAATGCCGCGCACCGCTTCGAAGGCATCGGCGGCTTCGGTGCGCCGGCCCGGCCCCCAGGGGCCGCGAGGCTCACGCAGGCCGGTGAGCACCGCGGCGACATGCTGGGGTTGCCGCGGCAGCGAAGCGTCCAGCGTCGCGATCTCGGCACCGGTGGGCCGGCGGGTGACCGGTATCAGCCCGACGCCGCGGGTGGTGTCGGTCGGCCGGACAACCTGGGCGATGGCGAACAGCGCGACATCGACGATGCCCCGGGAGACGTTCAGGCTCAACGCTTCCAACAGCCCGGGCAGCAGGGTGGTGGCCAGCTCTGGGCGGTCGGCTTCCAGCGGGTTGAGCACGTGAGTGGTCACCCGCCGCGGATCCTCGGCGGCCAGCCCCCACTGGTCGAAGATGCCCGCAGGCAGAAACGGCGTGGTCAGCACCTCGACGTAGCCCGATAAGGCCAGCGTCTTGCTGATCGCGCGCCGACGCCGCTGGCCGGCGGTCAAGCCGGTGCCCGCCGGGGCCGGTGGCAGCACCGACGGGATGACCTCCAGCCCCTCGAGCCGCAGCACTTCTTCGACCAGATCGGCCGGTTGCAGCAGGTCGGGCCGCCAGCTCGGCGGGGTCACGGTGAGCACCTCGTGGTCTTCGACCACTGCGGCCCCGATCTGGGTGAGCCGCTTGACCGCGGTGCCCCGGCCATACCGCACCCCGGCGGTGCGGTCCGGCAGATCGGCGGCCATCCGAATCGGCGACCCGGCCCATTCGGCGGCCGCGTCCCCCACTGGCGGATCGCCCCGCCAATCGGTCAACACCGGAGACACGTTGCCATCGGCGATCTCGGCCAGCAGGGCCGCACAGCGGTCCAACGCGGCCACCGAGATGGCCGGGTCCACAGCACGTTCGTAGCGGCGGGCTGCTTCACTGCCCAGATGCAGCCGACGCTGCGTGCGCGATATCGCAGCCGGGTCCCAGACAGCGGCTTCCAGCAGTACATCGGCGGAGTCGTCGCGCATCTCGGTGCTGTGCGACCCCATCACGCCGCCGATCGCCGCGGTTGCCACCTCGTCGACGATCAGCACGTCGACCGGATCGAGCCGGCGCTCGACGTCATCGAGGGTGACCACCGTCTCACCGGACCGGGCGAACCGGACGTCGAAGCCGCCAGTGATCCGGTTGAGGTCGTGGGCGTGCATCGGGTGGCCCAGTTCCAGCATGACGTAGTTCGTCGCGTCGACCGCCGGTGAAATGGCCCGAATGCCCGACAGCAGCAGCCGGCGCTGCAACCACCACGGCGACACCGCGGCGGGCCGCAGCGCGGTGACCGGACGCAGCGCGAAGCGACGCACACCGGTCCCCGCCTGCACAGTCAGCGGCCAGGCCGGCCCTTCGGCCGGTAACGGCGGAACCAGTGCCGGGTCAACGAAATCGAGATCGTAGGCGCAGGCGATCTCACGGCCCAGCCCGCGCACCGACATGCAGTAGCCGCGGTCGGGGGTGATGGCCAGATGAAACACCACGTCGTCGAAGCCGAGCACCTCGACGGCCCCAGCCCCCGGCTCGGCGGTTCCCGGCGGCAGTACGAGGATGCCGGAATGGTCTGCGCCCAACCCGAGTTCGGCGGCCGAGCAGATCATCCCGTCGGAGCTGTGACCGTAGGTCTTGCGGGCCGTGATGGTGAAGCCGCCGGGCAGTGTGGTTCCCGGCAGCGCTGCCACCACCAGATCGCCGGCAACGAAATTGGTTGCACCGCAGATGATCTCGCGAGGCGCATCCGCTCCGACGTCGACCTGGCAGGCGCGGATGGGTTTTTTGAATTCGGTCAGCTCCTCGATATCGGTCACCCGTCCCACGGTGAGCGGGCCGGTGACGGGGCCGAGCCTGATCACCTCTTCGACTTCATGGCCGATCCGCAGCAGCGTCTGCTCGAGTTCGTCGGCGGGCACATCCCAGCCGGGAGCGCCGACGCCGACCACCTCCCGCAGCCAGCTGTAGGGCACGCGCATCAGGCGCCCGCCCCGAACGGCAGGGAAAAACGCACGTCGCCTTCGACCATGTCGCGCATATCGGGGATGCCATTGCGGAACTGCAGCGTGCGTTCCAGTCCCATTCCGAACGCGAAACCGGAGTACACCTCGGCATCGATGCCGGCGGCGCGCAAGACGTTGGGGTTCACCATCCCGCAACCGCCCCACTCGACCCAGCCCGCGCCACCTTTTTTGTTGGCGAACCACACGTCGACCTCCGCCGACGGCTCGGTGAACGGGAAGAAGTGCGGGCGCATCCGGGTACGGGCCGCCGGCCCGAACTCGGCGCGGGCGAAGGTGTCCAGGGTGCCCCGCAGATGCGCCATCGACAGGCCCCGATCCACGGCCAGGCCCTCTACCTGGTGGAAGACAGGGGTGTGGGTGGCATCCAGTTCGTCGGTGCGAAACGTGCGGCCGATCGAGATGACGTAGACGGGCAACTGCCGCTCGAGCAAGGTCCGCACCTGTACCGGCGAGGTATGGGTGCGCAGCAATTGCCGAGAGCCCTCCGGGGCGACGTAAAAGGTGTCCTGTTCGCTCCGGGCGGGGTGGTCGGGCGGAAAGTTCAAGGCGTCGAAGTTGAACTGCTCGGCCTCGACTTCGGGGCCTTCGACCAGCTCCCAGCCCATGGCGATGAAGGTGTCGGCGATGTGTTCGCCCAGCAGGGTGATCGGATGGCGCGCACCGATGGGTTGGCGCGTCGACGGCAGAGTCACGTCGATGCGCTCGGCGACCAGTACTGCGGCGTCCCGCTCGGCACGCAGCGCCGCCAGCCGTTCCTCATAGTCCCGTTGGCTCTCCGCGCGAGCGGTGTTGACGCGGCGACCGGCGTCGGCTCGGTCCGCCTTCGGCAGGCTGGCCAACGCCTGACGCGCCGACGCCAGCGGTGAGCGGTCGCCAAGGTACTCGGTCTTGGCCCGGGCCAGCGCGCCGAGATCGTCGGCGAGCGCGAAGGCGTCCCGGGCGGCGTTGACTGCGTCGGTCAGATTCTCCGGCGACAGCAGCGTCAGGTCGACGGGTCGATCACCCACGCGGCGGCACACTCCTTGCTCGGGTTAGGTCCTGACGCTCCCGGCACGGCGGGCACTAATCCGTCACCGGCCGCACGGTCGCCGGGGTAGGTATCACGGCGCGTCTGAGGTTAGCTGATCGGCGTCTCAACTCGGCGCAGGCGGCGGTCCTCAGCCGCTCAATGCCGGCTCTGTCGCAGCCCCCGGCACCGGCGACCTGCGCCGCGCGCGCTGACGAGCGATCTGGTCAGCGGTGAACGCACTTATGCCGCCCAGGATGACAGCGGCCAGCGACGACCATCCGCTGTGGGCGAGCAACAGGAAGCCGAACGTCGCGGAGACCGCGAGCAGCCCATAGCGCACCGGTGTCCAATAGACCTGCTTGCCGAATCGGGTGGCGACGAGCATGCCCAACACCAATGCGACGCAATGCCCGGCATCGGTGAACTCCCCGCCCACCGTGACGACCGCGATAGCGACGGCCAGCCACCAGCCGATCCATGCCGGACGCCAGCGCCCCGGAATGGCCGCGGTCAGCGCGCCCAGCACCGCGACGGCACCGTAGCTCATCCCGACGTCACTGGCCCGCGAGATCGAAATCGGCAACCAGCCCATCTTGATCGCTGCCACCAGGCCCGCCGCCACCACCAGCGTCGCACCGATATGGCCGATGATGAAGACCACCGCCAACCGGCCGCTGTGCCACAGAAGTTCAGCCAGCGCGAGTAGACAGATCAGCCACGGCAACCACACGTAAAACGGACCGCTGTCGTTGACGAACGCGCTGCCGAGCAAGGTGCCCAGGCGGCCGTGCGACAAGTTGTGCAGATTGGTGCTGGCCCGCCGGACCACCTGGTCACGTACGTGCGGTCCGAGCAGCACCAGCGCGGTGCTGACCGTGGCCAGGGCGGCCGCGTAACCGAGCGTGATGCGGATCCGGCGCAGCCCGGAGAGCATTGACGAGAACATCCGCATCTACTATGCCTGCGGCTCGTCTTCGTCGCTCTTGTCGGCCGCTGTCAATTCCCTCCGAGTGTGCAGACGGTAAATGGCCATGTCGGCGGGTATCCCTGCGGGTTTACCGTGAAACAGCGAGCGGTGCACGCGTTTGGCCACGACGCCTACTTCGTCCAGGTCGCACTGCGAAATCCTGTCCAGAGTCCGTGCGGACACCATGATGCCGCCCTTGGTGGCCCGCTCCATCACCCGGGCGGCGATATTGACGTCGACTCCGAGCCAGTCGGACGCCAGCCGCTGCGGCCTGCCGGTATGGATCCCGACCCGCATGCGGGGCGTATAGCCGTCCACCTCGACCGAATCCAGCGCTTGCCGGGCAGCGCAGGCCGCCCGCACGGCGACGATCGGTTCGTCGACGAACACGGCCATGATGCCGTCACCCATCCGTTTGACGATGTTGCCGCCGGCATCCAGCAGCGGCGGCTCGACTGCCCGCGCGGTGCGGCGCAGCAGGGTGAGCGCCGCGTCGTCGCCGGCCTTGAGCGACCATTCCGAGAAGTTGACCAAGTCGGTGAAAAGCAGGGTCATCTCGTCGTTGGCCGGCCGACGGGCCACCTTCTCGGTCAGCGCCTGCCACACCTGCAAGGCCCCCAGACTGACCTCGCGAGACGCCGCGTCACGATCGCCCAGTAGCCGGCTCGCCGCCCGGGCGGCGGCACGCGGACCGCCGTCGCCGGCGATGGAGAGCGGATCACCGAACTCGGGGTCACCGGGCAGCACCCGCCGGGCTCGGCGCAGCATTTCCACGACGCCGGGGCTGTGGTTTTTCCTTCGCAACCATTGCACCGGCGAACGTCGTTCTGAATCAGGCAGATCCGGCGCGGTCGCCGTTTGCTCGGGCTCGCCGGACGCCAAACGGGGCCCGAGTTCCACCTGACCGAGGATAGGCGTTCGACGTCGGCACCGGCAATGACGCCCGCCGTGGTCTCCGCCACCCGATAGCCGAAGACGGCTGGTCACGGGCTCACGGCGGTGATATGGCCATTCGGTGAAGCCGGTGGCGGCACGCCGCAAATCGTGGACAACGTTCGTTGTCAATATTATCGTGGGCTTATCGGGACGAGGAGGTCGTGGGGATGGCGACACCGACAACGTCCGTTGAGCTGTCCGCTGGGTGCCAGCCTGGTCGTGGCGCCGCCGCTCTTGGCCCGGACTCCTTGACGTGGAAGTATTTCGGCGACCTGCGCACCGGGATGCTGGGCGTCTGGATCGGCGCGATACAGACCATGTATCCGCAACTGGGCGCCGGTGTCGAGCAGCATTCGATCCTGCTGCGCGAACCGCTGCAACGGGTGGCCCGGTCGGTCTACCCGATCATGGGAGTGGTCTATGACGGTGACCGGGCCGCGCGCACCGGCGAGCAGATCAAGCGATATCACGACACCATCAAGGGCGTCGACGCCGTGGGCCGCCGTTATCACGCCCTGACCCCCGAGACCTTCTACTGGGCGCACGCCACGTTCTTCATGCTGGTGATCAAGGTGGCCGAGTACTTCTGCGGCGGTCTGACCGAGGCGGAGAAGCGGCAGTTGTTCGCCGAGCATGTGCAGTGGTACCGCATGTACGGGATGAGCATGCGGCCGGTACCGGCGTCGTGGGAGGCCTTTCAGCAGTATTGGGCCCGCGTATGCCGCGATGAGTTGGAACTCAACCAGGCAACCCTGGACATCTTCCACATTCGCATTCCCAAGCCCAGGTTCGTGCTGATGCCCACACCGCTGTGGGACCAGCTGTTCAAGCCGTTGGTCGCCGGTCAGCGCTGGATCGCCGCGGGTCTGCTGGAGCCGCCGGTGCGGGAGAAGGTGGGGCTGCGCTGGACACCCGGCGACGAGGTGCTGCTGCGGCTCTTCGGTAAAGCGGTGCAGCTGGTGTTCGTGGGCGTGCCCGACGAGATCCGGTTGCATCCGCGGGCGCTGGCCGCCTACCGCCGGGCCAGCGGCCGCCTGTCGCCGGACGCGCCGCTGGCCGAGGCGCCCGCCTTCACCGCGCCGCCCAGCGATCGGCGCGGCCTGCCGATGCATTACTTCCCGCCCCGCCGGACGATGACCGAACGGGCCGGATCGTTGCTGCACGGCACATTTTCACTGGCCGGTCTGCGGCCGGCTCGCCGCCGCCGAGCGGCCGCGCCGGGCGATTATCCAAGCGCCCGGGCGCTTTGGTAGAGGCAGATCGCCGCGGCGGCGGCGACGTTCAAGCTTTCCGCGCCGCCTCGCATCGGAATGTGCACCCGGTGATCCGCTGCCGCGGCAACGTCGGCGGGCAAACCCTGTGATTCGGGGCCGAACAGCCACGCGGTCGGCTTGTCCAGCAGCGGTTCGGCCTGGTCGAGGGACATTTCACCGGCCACGGCGGTAGCCAGCAGCTGCAGTCCGGCCGCGCGTAACTGCGGCACCGCCGCGGCGGCGTCGGGGACGGACAGCACCGGGATCGTGAAGATGCTGCCGGCCGACGCGCGCAGACACTTCGCGTTGTACGGGTCGACACTGTGTCCGGCCAGAACGACCGCGGCTGCACCCATCGCGTCGGCGATGCGGATCAAGGTGCCCGCATTGCCCGGCTCGCTGATCTGCACCGCGGCCGCGATCAGCCTCGGCGCGCGGCTCCACACGTCCGCCGGGCGGGTCGCCGGCGGTTCGCACACCGCGACTAAGCCGGCTGGCGTCACGGTGTCCGACAGCGCTTTGGCCGCGCGTTCAGTGACCAGATGGACCTGCGCCGGCTGCGCAGAGAGCAACTCCGAATGGCGCAGCGTCGCGGCCTCGGTGACAAAGATCTCGCGCACCAGTCCACGAGATACGGCAGCCTCGACGAGGTTGGCGCCCTCGGCGAGGAAGCGGTGTGCCCGCCGCCGCGCGACGTGGCGGTGCAGCTTGACCGCAGCGGCCACCCGGGCCGAGCGTTCGGTGAGCACCGCGACGAGACGAGACCAGCCGCTCAGGCGGCTTCTGGCGACGGCGCGTTCACATCGTCGGGCAGGGCCGCCCGGGCCACCTCGACCAGCGCTGCGAAGGCGGCCGGATCGCTGACGGCGATGTCGGCGAGGTTCTTGCGGTCGACCTCGACACCTGCTGCTTTCAGGCCCTGGATCAGGCGGTTGTAGGTCATGTCGTTCGCGCGCGCCGCCGCATTGATCCGGGAAATCCACAGCTTGCGGAACTCACCCTTGCGAGCCCGGCGATCGCGGAACGCGTAATTCAACGAATGCAGTTGCTGCTCTTTGGCTTTGCGGTAAAGCCGAGACCGCTGACCGCGATAGCCTCGCGAGGCCTTGAGGACGGTGCGCCGCTTCTTTTGGGCGTTGACTGCCCGCTTCACGCGTGCCATGGGTTTTCCTATCCGATTCAGACGTGATGGTCATGCCGGCGCCGACGGGCCGGGTCAGCCGTTCAGTAATTTCTTGACGCGTTTGGTGTCAGCCGCCGACACCCCGGTACGGCCTTCCAACCGCCGGGTGCGGGTGGTGGGCTTGTGCTCGAAAAGGTGCCTGCGATTGGCGTGCTGACGCAGGATTTTCCCGGTCGCGGTGCGCCGGAACCGCTTGGCGGCTCCGCTGTGGGTCTTGGCTTTGGGCATGGTTCCTCGGTTCTCTGTGTTGTCCTCAGGTCGAGCTTGCTTCGGTGTCGCCGACGGCTGACGGCGGCGCGGACTCAACCGCGCCTGCGCCTGCCTGCCGCGCCGCCCGGGCGCGAGTCTTCGCGCCGCGATGCGGGGCCAGCACCATCGTCATGTTGCGTCCGTCCTGCTTGGCCGACGTCTCGACGAAGCCATAGTCGGCGACGTCGGCGCCCAGGCGCTGCAGCAGTCGATAGCCCAATTCCGGCCGGGACTGCTCACGTCCGCGAAACATAATGGTCACCTTGACTTTTGAGCCTGCCTCCAGGAAACGCACGACGTGACCTTTCTTGGTCTCGTAGTCGTGATCGTCGATCTTGGGGCGCAGCTTCTGCTCTTTGACGACGGTCTGTTGCTGGTTCTTGCGAGACTCGCGCGCCTTCTGTGCCGCCTCGTACTTGAACTTGCCGTAGTCCATGATCTTGCAGACCGGCGGTCTGGCATTAGGAGCGACTTCGACAAGGTCGAGATCGGCGTCCGCGGCGACGCGGAGTGCGTCTTCGATGCGCACAATGCCTACCTGCTCGCCGCCTGGCCCGATCAACCGGACTTCAGGTACGCGGATGCGCTCGTTGACGCGGGTCTCAGTGCTGATGGGACCTCCTGGGTTAGGTGTTCTGGTCGCGACCGGCGCCGGTACCTGTCTGAAGTGCAGCAGCGGAATACCATGCCATCAGCACAAAGGCCCTGCCAAAGCAGGGCCCGGATGCCGACCGGTCACGGCCCGACTGCAGGTTGAGCCGCCTGCGTCCCGCGCAGAACGGGCACCGCCGGGTGCCTGTGACCGGACCGCTGTGCCTCGGATTTCCCGGCGGCCAGCGGTGGGAGTGGGACTCCACTTGCTGTTCCCAGCCTTCGCCGGGACGGTCGCACGCGCCAGTCTAGCAGCCACGACGTCAGATTCGCCGACCGTGCCGCGGCCCGGCCGGCCGACTCCCCACGCAAGTCCCAGTTTGAGCGAATATCCTCGCGGCCGTGGCTGTCACCACGACTCGCGCGAGGTCTACCTCCCGGTACCACTGGGTTCCGGCGGCGGCCGGCTGGACGGTCGGCGTCATCGCCACCGTGTCGCTGGCCGCGAGCGTGTCGCCGGTGGTGCGCCGGCTGATCTGGGTGCCGCGAGAGTTCATCAACGATTATTTGTTCAATTTCCCCGATACCAGCTTCGCGTGGTCGTTCATTTTGGCGCTGCTGGCCGGGGCGCTGACCGCACGAAAGCGCATTGCCTGGTGGGCATTGATCCTCAACCTCGTCGTCGCGGTGGGATTGAACGTCACCGGCCTGGCCGGCGACGACCGGAAAACGGTAGAAACCGTCGGCGACAGCCTGGGGCTCACCCTGCATCTGGCGGTGATCCTCGTCCTGCTGCTGGCCTACCGGGAGTTCTGGGCCAAAGTGCGCCGTGGCGCGCTGGTCAAGGCGGCCGCGGCTCTGGTGGCGGGCTGGCTGATCGGGATCGCGCTGTCGTGGGCATTGGTCGAAGTGTTTCCCGGAAAGCTGGCGCGCGCGGACCGGTTGCCTTATGTCGCAAACCGGGTAATCGGTTTCGCCGTCGTCGACCCGGACTTCTTCGAGGGCCGGCCATCGATCATTTTGAACGCGGTGTTCGGCCTTCTCGGAGCGCTGGCACTGATGGCGGCGGCTATCGTGCTCTTCCAGTCACAGCGAGCAGACAACGCCCTCACCGGGGAGGACGAGTCGGCGATCCGCGGCCTGCTCGAGCTCTATGGCAGATACGACTCGTTGGGTTACTTCGCCACCCGCCGCGACAAGTCGGTGGTCTTCGCGCCCAACGGGCGTGCCGCCATCACCTACCGAGTCGAAGTAGGTGTCTGCCTGGCCAGCGGTGACCCGGTGGGTGACCCGCGTGCGTGGCCGCAGGCCATCGCTGCCTGGCTGCAGCTGTGCAAGACCTACGGCTGGACACCGGGGGTCATGGGCGCCAGCTCGCACGCAGCGCAGGTATTCCGCGAAGCGGGGTTGAACGCGCTGGAGCTGGGCGACGAAGCCATCCTGCAGACCGCCGAGTTCAAGTTGTCCGGCCCGGACATGCGCGGCGTGCGTCAGGCGGTGACACGGGCCCGCCGCGCGGGACTCACGGTACGGATCCGGCGTCACCGCGAGCTGTCCAGATCCGAGATGGCGCGGGTGATCAAGTGTGCCGACGCGTGGCGGGACACCCAGACCGAGCGTGGCTTCTCGATGGCGCTGGGCCGACTCGGAGACCCGGCGGATTCCGAATGCCTGCTGGTCGAGGCGTTAGGGCGGGACAACCGGGTGGTGGCGATGCTCTCGCTGGTGCCGTGGGGACAAAGCGGCGTGTCGCTGGACCTGATGCGCCGTTCACCGACATCCCCGAACGGCACGATCGAACTCATGGTCAGCGAGCTTGCCTTGACCGCGGAGAAACTCGGGATCGCCCGCATCTCGCTGAACTTCGCCATGTTCCGCTCGGCGTTCGAGCAGGGTGCGCAGCTGGGGGCGGGTCCGGTCGCGCGGTTGTGGCGTGGGCTGCTGGTGTTCTTCTCCCGCTGGTGGCAGCTGGAGACGCTGTACCGGTCGAACATGAAGTATCAGCCGGAATGGTTGCCGCGGTACGCCTGCTACGAGGAGGCCCGGATGATTCCCCGGGTGGGAGTGGCCTCGGTGATCGCCGAGGGCTTCCTGGTGCTGCCGTTCAGCCGGCGTGACGAGCAGCACACCGGCCATCGTCCAGCTGTCCCGGCCATGCTCTCGGCGACCGGACTCCTGCACGCCGACGGAACGGCGCCGGACCTGTCCGAGCTGCGCGGTATCGAGGGCGCCACCGACGAGGAGGTCGGCCGCCGGCTACCCCAGCAGATGCGCGTGCGGCTGGCCAAACTGATGGCCCTGCAAGACAGCGGATTCGACGCCTACCCTGTCGGCGAACAGCCCAGTCATACGGTGCTTCAGGCCTTGGAAGCCGACTCCTCGACGAGCGTCTCGATAGCCGGTCGCGTCCTGCGCATCCGAGACTTCGGCGGTGTCCTGTTCGCCGAGCTGCGGGATTGGTCCGGCGAAATGCAGCTGCTGCTGGACAACTCGGTGATGCCACAGGCCCGTACCGCGGACTTCACCAAGGCCATCGATCTGGGCGACCTCATCGAGGTGACCGGGCATACCGGGTTCAGCAGGAACGGAACGCGCTCGCTGATCGTCGACAACTGGCGGCTGATCGGAAAGTGTCTGCGTCCGTTGCCGAACAAGTGGAAGGGCCTGATCGACCCCGAGGCCCGGGTGCGAAGCCGCTACCTCGACTTGGCCGTCAACATCGAGTCCCGCCAACTCATCCGGGCACGAAGCAGCGTGTTGCGTGCAATCCGAGATACGTTGTTCGCCAAGGGCTTTGTTGAAGTCGAGACACCCATCCTGCAACAGACCCACGGCGGTGCCAACGCCCGCCCGTTCGTCACCCACATCAATGCCTACGACCTGGACTTGTATCTGCGGATCGCACCGGAGCTGTATCTGAAGCGGCTCTGCGTCGGCGGCGTGGAGCGAGTCTTCGAGCTGGGGCGGGCATTTCGCAACGAGGGCGTCGACTTCAGTCACAACCCGGAATTCACGCTGCTGGAGGCCTATCAGGCGCACGGCGATTACCAGCTGTGGATCGACGGATGCCGCGAGCTGATTCAGAACGCTGCCGCCGCCGTGCACGGTGAGCAGGTGATGCTGCGGCCGCCGCCGCACGATGAGGCGGGCAGACTCGAGCCGGTGGACATCTCCGGCCTCTGGCCGGTGAAGGCGGTGCATGACGCGGTGTCCGAGGCGCTCGGCGAACATGTCGACCCTGGTACCGATTTGGCGACGGTGCGCAAGCTGGCCGACGCGGCGAATATCCCCTACCTGCCGCGGTGGGACGCCGGCGCGGTGGTGCTCGAACTCTACGAGCACCTGGTGGAAGCCCGCACCGGGCCACCCACCTTCTACATCGATTTCCCGACTTCGGTGTCTCCGCTGACCCGCCCGCACCGCAGTAAACGCGGCGTGGCCGAGCGGTGGGATCTGGTGGCGTGGGGCGTCGAACTGGGCACCGCCTACAGCGAACTCACCGATCCTGTCGAGCAGCGGCGCCGCTTGCAGGAGCAGTCTTTGCTTGCCGCCGGCGGAGACCCCGAGGCGATGGATCTCGACGAGGACTTCCTGCAGGCCATGGAGTACGCGATGCCGCCGACCGGCGGTCTCGGGATGGGCGTCGACCGAGTTGTGATGCTGATCACCGGCAGCAGCATCCGCGAAACGGTATCGTTCCCGCTCGCCAAACCTCGATAGCCGCCACGCCAAGAAGTCGCTCAGCCAGTCCACAGTTAGCACACAGAAATCGCGGGTCCAATGGGCGACAATGGATCATGTGACAGCAGTAACGACGACTGTCGCCGCCCCCTTGTTCGTAAGCCACCACACCTCGTTGATGCACGGATGGGTTCCCATTTCGGCGCAGCTGGTCAGCGGGCTCTTACTGGCACTGGCGGTCGGCTGGCGGTCGCGCCGATGGCGGACATTGTGGCTCCCGGTGGCCGCCGCCGTGGGGATCGCGCTGGCGTTCGGGGTGCACTGGGTCATCGACACCGATGGCCTCACCGATGAGCCGGCGCCGCACGCACTATGGCCGTGGGTGGCGTCGACCGGTGCCGCCGCGGCAATTGCACTGGTGGGTTGGCGAACCGCTCGCTGGTGGCGTCGCACCATCTCGATCGCGGCGGTGCCGATGTGCCTGCTCAGTTCGGCCCTCGTGCTCAACACCTGGGTGGGCTATTTCCCGACGGTGCAAAACGCGTGGAACCAGCTCACCGCCGGTCCGCTTCCCGACCAGACCGACAAAGCCACCGTTGATGCGCGGGCCGGTGCGCGCACCCTGCCGCCCCGGGGCAGCGTCGTAGCGGTGACGATCCCGGCCGACGGCTCGCACTTCAAGCACCGCGGCGAGCTCGTCTACCTGCCGCCGGCGTGGTTCGCCAGCAGCGCGCCGCCACAGTTGCCGACAGTGATGATGATCGGCGGCGAGTTCAACACTCCCGCCGACTGGCTGCGGGCCGGCAACGCGGTGAACACCATCGACGACTTTGCCTCCGCGCACGGCGGTAACTCGCCGGTGTTTGTCTTCGTCGACTCCGGCGGATCATTCAACAACGACACCGAGTGCGTCAACGGGCCCCGCGGCAACGCCGCCGATCACCTGACCAAAGACATTGTTCCCTTTATGGTTTCGAATTTCGGCGTCAGCCCTCAGCGGTCGAAGTGGGGGCTGGTCGGTTGGTCGATGGGCGGAACCTGCGCGGTCGACCTGACCGTCATGCACCCGGATCTGTTCAGCACCTTCGTCGACATCGCCGGTGACCTCGGCCCGAACTCGGGCACGAAAGCGCAGTCGATCGCCCGGCTCTTCGGCGGCAGCACCAATGCCTGGGCCCAGTTCGACCCGAGCACGGTGATGGCCAAACATGGCCGCTACGTAGGAGTTTCCGGCTGGTTTGGGGTCAACTCGGCCAGCTCGTCACCGCACACCCTCAACGCCGCGGGCCCGGTCGCGGCCACGCCCGGCAAGAGCGGCGCCGTCGACGATTTCAGCGAGCAAACCGAGGCTGCGCAGTCACTCTGCGGGTCAGGCCGTGTCCACGGGATCGACTGCGCGGTGGTGGCTCAACCGGGTCGGCACGACTGGCCTTTCGCGAGCAGGGTGTTCGCCGGTGCTTTGCCGTGGCTGGCCGGCGAATTGCGCACACCTCGCGTGGTGCGAACCTCGTTTCCTCCCGCGGCGTCCTCCCCCGGGCGAAGCCGCGCCGGTCAGTAGCGGACCGCGACTAATCCGTTGCGGCGCCCGCACTTTCCTGTAGGCCTGCCCGTTCGACGCTCAACAGGCTTTCGGTTCGATGTTCCTCTCGGTAGGTTCGGCCGCCGCCATTGAGCCCGAAAAGCCGTTTGCTCCAGAGCAGCCAGATAACGGCGACGATGTTGATGAGCAAGGCACTGATCCGCAGGACCGTCAGCTTCTCCGTCAGTTCGTAGATTTCCAGAGGAAGGAAGACGCTGGTGGCGATCACCGCGAAGTACTCCCCCCAGCGCTGCATGACCCACAACCCGACGGCCTCGATCAGTTCGATCAAGGCATAGGCCACTAACGCCAGGGCGATCAGCAGCAAGGTCGACGAGGACAATTGCAGTGCGCTGCTGATGTGGTGCAAGATCTTCGAGTCATCGGGATTCCACCCGATCTGGTTGCCCAACGGTCGAAGCAACGGCAGCTCGGAATCGAATACCTGCTGCCACCGCTGACGAGACCCGCGGACCTTGAGCACCCCGGCCGCCACCACCAGGACGATCAGACATCGGATCGTGCGTTCGACGGCGAGTGCCCGCATCAACGTGCGGTCGCGCAGCATCCGTCCGCGCGGAATCTCCGGAGCCGTGTTAGCCGGGCCGCTGCCTCGCGGCGGACCAACGACGAACGCTTCGCACCGCAAACAGCGCCACGCCTGCCCGGCCGGCGTTTCGGCGGTGAGGCGTTCACGCAGGTCCGGCTCGTCAGGGGCGAACGTCGCGTGCCCACGCAGGCCGCACGACCGTAGAGCAAAATCCACCATGAGTTTCTCCTATGTCAAGCCGCTGCCGGTTGGCAAGGCTGAATTCTGTTTCGCTGGTCGGTGTGGAGGTGGCTGAAGACCACTCGTGATAGTCGTCGTTTTAGGCAGCGCAGGGCTTCGGTTTTGGAATCGCCTGCGGCAAGACGGTGGCGGTAGTAGGTCTGCCCGAGTCCATCGAGGCGGATTTGGGTGACCGCGATGCGGTGCAGGGCGGCGTTGAGCTGGCGGTTGCCTGAACGGGTCATGCGCACCCGGCCGGCGGTATTGCCCGACCACACTGGGATCGGCGCCACCCCGGCGTGGCGGGCGAACGCGGGCTCACTTTTGAACCGGGTCACCCCGGCGGCCTCACCGAGGAGTTTGGCCGCGGTCAACTCTGCACAGCCAGGAAGAGAAAGCAGCGCCGAAGCGACGGCGCGGATGCGCTCATTGATGCGTTTGGTCAAAGTGTCGATCGCCTCGGTGAGCCGGATGATGTCGGCAAGCTCATCACGGGCCAGCTCGGCGACCAGGCCGGGCACCGTCACAAGCCAGTTGCCGAGGATTCGGCGATGCTTGGCCAGATGCAGCGAGCGAGTCTTCCGGCGCGTGATCGGGGTCAAGCTCGTGCACCCGCCACAGCAGCCGGTTGATGGTTGCCGTGCGTTGCGCCACAAGGACTTCTCGACGATCCACCAACAACTTCAATTCACGCGAAACCTCATCATGAGAGGCGATCGGTAAATCGGGTTCCCGCAGAAATCCCCGCGCGACTGCTAACGCATCAATCGGATCAGACTTGCCCCGAGTGCGTGCCGAAGCCCGAGTCTTGGCCATTAACTTCGGCGGCACTCGCACCACCTGCTGACCGGCGGTCAGCAGATCACGTTCCAGCCGCGCCGACAGATGGCGGCAATCCTCGATCGCCCACACCACCTCCGATCCAAAACGTTCCCGCGCCCACATCACCGCCTGGGCATGCCGCAGCTATTCGCAGCAACGACCTTCTCGGCAAGCTTGCGCCCGGCTTCATCAACGGCGACAAACGTGTGCGTGCGCTTGTGGACATCGGCTCCAACAACAACCATGGTGGTTGCCTCCCTTCACTGTGAGGTGACGGTTGGGCCGGTCGGCGGACACATCTCAGTGGGGGCGATGCCACGCTCCTATCGAGTCACGCCGGCCGGTCCTTCACACCTGATGCCGACAAAACTCATGAACGCCAACCCAACGGCGGCACGAATGCTACGAGCCAGACACCAGGTGATCAGGATCCAACCACCGCAACAAGCGGCACCTCACTCTGACACTGAGGGAACGCTAATGTCGCCGTGAGCGACGTCGCGGGGCGGGTCCACCGCAGAGCCACGGCCCTCGCCGATGCTGCGGTTCGCGTATCGCCCGGTCGGCCGGGGCACTACCGTCACTGGTGAAGACAGCGGGGTGTTCGCGGCCGAAGGGGTCGCATGGTGGCCTGTTGAGGAGTCGGCGATGAGCGACACGGCGCGCGGTTCGCGCGTGGGGTCACAGGTCGGGCCGTACTACCTCAAGCGGTTACTGGGCTCCGGCGGAATGGGCGAGGTCTACGAGGCAGAAGACACGCTGCGGGAGCGGGCGGTGGCGCTCAAGCTGCTGTCGGAGACTTCCTCACGGGATCCGGAGTTCCGCGCTCGGCTGAAGCGGGAAGCCCGCACGGCGGGGCAACTGCAGGAACCCCACGTGGTTCCTATCCATAATTTCGGGGAGATCGACGGCCAGCTTTTCATCGATATGCGATTGATCGCCGGTACCGACCTGTACAGCCTGCTGAAACGTTTCGGGCCGCTGACCCCGCCGCGGTCGGTGGCGATCATCAGCCAGGTCGCGTCGGCGCTGGACGCCGCACATGCCGCCGGGGTGATGCATCGGGATGTCAAACCGGAGAACATCCTGATCACTTCCGATGACTTCGCCTACCTTGTCGACTTCGGTATCGCCAGCGCCAGCACCGACGAGAGGCTGACCAAGATCGGCACCCTGATGGGCACTTGGCGATACATGGCTCCCGAGCGGTTCAGAAGCGATAGCGAGATCACCTATCGCGCGGACATCTACGCCTTGGCGTGTGTGCTCTTCGAGTGCTTGACCGGCGTGCCGCCGTACCGGGCGAACAGCATCGGCGAGTACGCCAACGCGCATCTGCACGAACCCGTCCCCCGACCGAGCGCACAGCGCCCGGGCCTGCCGCGAGGCTTCGACGAGGTGATCGCGCGCGGCATGGCCAAAAACCCCGAGGATCGCTACGCCACTGCCGGGGACCTGGCGCGGGCCGCCCATCTGGCGCTCAGCACACCGGACCAGCACCGAGCGGCCAGCATGCTCAAGGACAGTCACGAGTCCACCCTGCCCAACCTCGGCGCCGAGCAGATGCTCAGCCGTCTGCTACCGCCTCAATCCGCCCCGCCAGATACCCGGGCCGCATACTCGCGACCAACCGGCTCGCCGCCGCTACCCCCGTCACAACCTGCGCCAGGCTGGGCGCCGTCGAGCGGCCCGATTCACCCGCCGCCCGGCTACTCCGCCCCGGTCCCCTTTGTCGCCCCGTCCGCATCAGCGTGGCCCTGGACTGGACAACCGGGCACCGCACCGCCACAGCCTGGCCCGCAGTGGGGCCACCAGTTCGGGCGGGTGCACCGCATCCGGCGACTGTGGCTTCTTCTGGGCGTCCCTGTGGCGCTCGTGCTTGTCGCTGTGGTGGTGCTCGTCGTCTGGCTGGTCTCGCCGACCCCGGACTTGCAGGCGGTCAGCGTCACCGAACTCGACGACGGTGTGCTGGTGGGCAGTTCGGCCGCCTCGACGACTATCGATGTCTTCGACGAACCGATCTGCCCGGCGTGCGGCGTTTTCATCAGGTCGTCGTCGGCCGATATGCAACAGGCGGTGGACGACCGCAAGATCGCTATCCGTTATCACCTGCTCGACTTCCTCGACGAGAACTCGGCCAGCCGGAACTATTCGACGCGGGCCGTCGCAGCCAGCAACTGCGTCGCCGCCACCAACGATCCCAAGGCGTACCAGAACTTCTACGCCGGCCTTTTCGCGACCGACTTCCAACCGCGAGAGAACGGGACGAGCGATCCCACTGACGACGACCTGACCAACCTCGCGGACAAAGTCGGTGCCCCGGCGAGCGTGTCGAACTGCATCAGCTCCCAAGAGCTGATGAGTTCTGCGAAAACCAAGGCGGCGCAAGGATGGTCGACCCTGAAGGGGCTGTCGCCCGCCGCTGAGACTCCGGCTGTCTTCAACGGCACCGAGGCAATCGAAATCTCGAAGCCGAACTGGGTGGAGTCACTCGGTTAGCCGCGTTTGGCGTATCGGGCTAGGCACTCACCCGTCGGCTCCGGCGGGACCGTTCGGAGGCAGGCGCGGGCACACCGAGCGTCTCCGCCAGGAACTTGCCGGTGTAGCTTTCCGGCACCGCCGCGATGTCCTCCGGGGTGCCTTCGGCGACGATCGTGCCGCCGCCGGCCCCGCCTTCGGGTCCCATGTCGACGATCCAGTCCGATGTCTTGATCACGTCGAGGTTGTGCTCGATGACGATCACCGTATTGCCCTTGTCGACCAGCCCATTGATCACACCGAGCAGCTTGCGGATGTCGTCGAAATGCAAACCGGTGGTCGGCTCGTCAAGGATGTAGACGGTGCGTCCGGTGGAGCGCTTCTGCAACTCGGAGGCCAGCTTCACCCGTTGCGCCTCGCCACCGGACAGCGTGGGCGCCGGCTGACCGAGCCGCACATAGCCCAGCCCGACATCGACCAGCGTGCGCAGATAGCGGTAGATGCCGGTGATCGGCTCGAAGAACTCCGCCGCTTCCTCGATCGACATGTCCAGCACCTCGGACACCGTTTTGCCCTTGTAATGCACCTCCAGCGTCTCGCGGTTGTAGCGGGCGCCCTGGCACACCTCGCACGGCACATACACATCCGGCAGGAAGTTCATCTCGATCTTGATGGTGCCGTCGCCCGAACACGCTTCGCAGCGACCACCTTTGACGTTGAACGAGAAGCGGCCTGGCTGGTAGCCGCGGATCTTCGCCTCCGTGGTGGCCGCGAACAACGTCCGGATCTTGTCGAAGACCCCGGTGTAGGTGGCCGGATTAGAGCGGGGCGTACGCCCGATCGGCGACTGGTCGACGCGCACCAATTTGTCGACATGGTCGAGCCCGGTTACCCGGGTGTGCCGCCCGGGAACCTGCCGGGCGCCGTTGAGTTTGTTGGCCAGCACCGCGGCCAGGATGTCGTTGACCAACGTCGACTTACCGGAACCGGAAACCCCGGTCACCGAGCTGAGCACACCGAGCGGAAACGACACGTCGATGCCGCGCAGGTTGTGCTCGCGCGCGCCGACGACGGTGAGGCGTCGCCGCCGGTCGACGGGACGCCGAATCGCCGGCACCGCAATGCTTTCGGCGCCCGATAGGTACGCCCCGGTGATCGAGCTCTTGTTACGCAGCAGCTCGTCGTAGGGCCCGCTGTGCACGATCTGGCCGCCATGCTCGCCGGCCGCGGGACCGATGTCGACGATCCAATCGGCGTGCGCGATGGTGTCTTGGTCGTGCTCGACGACGATCAGCGTATTGCCCAGATCCCGCAGCCTGGTAAGGGTTTCGATGAGGCGACGGTTGTCGCGCTGGTGCAAGCCGATCGACGGCTCGTCTAGCACGTATAGGACGCCCACCAGGCCGGAGCCAATCTGGGTGGCCAGCCTGATCCGTTGCGCCTCGCCGCCGGACAGCGTGGCGGCCGCGCGCGACAGGCACAGGTACTCCAGCCCGACGTCGAGCAGGAAGCCCAGCCGGGACTGGATCTCCTTGAGCACCTGTCCGGCGATGGCCTGCTCGCGGGTGCCGAGCGTCAGCCCACTCAGGAAATCCGCACATTCCGAGATGCACAGGTCGCTGACCTCGGCGATGGACTTTGCGCCGCGGTCGCCCGCGGACAGCGTCACCGCCAGAATTTCCGGTTTGAGCCGCGTGCCGTCACAGACCGGACAGGGCACGTCGCGCATGAAGCCCTCGTAGCGTTCCTTCATCTGCTCGGACTCGGTCTGCGCCATCTTGCGCTGCAAGAACGCCATGACGCCCTCGAAGTCG
Organism: uncultured Actinomycetota bacterium; assembly: GCA_963830605.1. GTDB lineage: Bacteria > Actinomycetota > Actinomycetes > Mycobacteriales > Mycobacteriaceae > Mycobacterium. The sequence goes on from CAWHML010000004.1 coordinate 42,523, forward strand.
GCGTAGTAGGACCGGGTGCGGCCATAACGGTTGCGGTAGCGGACGTGCACCTGCTCGTCGCAGCCCTCGAGGATCGCGCGCCGCGCCTTGGCCGGCAGCTTGCGCCATGGAGTGTTGACGTCGAAGCTCATCGCTTCACCGAGGCCGGCCATCATGCGAGTGAAGTAGTCGGCGGCGTGACCCATCGACCACGGCGCTACTGCGCCTTCGGCCAGAGTGAGGTCAGGGTCGGGCACGACCAGGTCGGGGTCGACTTCCTTACGAATCCCCAGGCCGGTGCATTCCGGGCAGGCGCCGTAGGGCGAGTTGAACGAAAACGACCGCGGTTCCAGATCGTCGACGGCCAGTGCGTGCCCGTTGGGACACGCCAACTTCTCGGAGAACCGTTGTTCGCGGTTGTGGGCGTCGTGCTCATGGGCGCCGTGATCCGGGAACTCCAGCACCACGATGCCGTCGGCCAGCTTCAGCGCGGTTTCCACCGAATCGGTGAGCCGCTGTTTGGCGGTGGTTTTGACGGTCAGCCGGTCCACCACGACCTCGATGTCGTGTTTCTCCTGTTTCTTCAATTTCGGCGGATCGGTCAGGGAATGCACGACCCCGTCGACCCGCACCCGGCTGTAGCCCTGACTGTTGAGCTTCTCGAACAGGTCGACGAACTCACCTTTGCGGGTCCGCACCACCGGAGCCAGGACCTGGAATCGGGTGCCCACCGGCATGAGCAGCACCTGGTCGACGATTTGTTGCGGCGTCTGGCGGGCGATGCGGTGGCCGCACACCGGGCAATGCGGGCTGCCGGCCCGTGCGTACAGCAACCGCAGGTAGTCGTAGACCTCGGTGATTGTGCCCACGGTCGAGCGCGGGTTGCGGTTGGTGGATTTCTGGTCGATGGACACCGCCGGGGAGAGGCCCTCGATGAAGTCGACATCCGGCTTGTCCATCTGGCCTAAAAATTGGCGGGCGTACGCCGACAGTGATTCCACATACCGCCGCTGGCCTTCGGCGAAGATGGTGTCGAACGCCAGCGACGACTTGCCCGATCCGGACAAGCCGGTGAAAACGATCAGCGCGTCGCGCGGCAGTTCGAGGTCGACGCCGCGCAGATTGTGCTCGCGCGCACCTTTGACGATCAGGCGGTCAGCCACGCGGATTCTCCCCAGTCATCGCTTCCATGCTAGGTGCCCGTACCGACAGCCATCAGTCGGATACCGTGGCGAATATGACCCGCGCCGACGACGATGATGCCGGCGCAGCCGGGATGGAGGAGTGGCGCAGATGACCGCGCCGACGACGATGATGCCGGCGCAGCCGGGATGGAGGAGTGGCGCAAATGATCTCGGTCGACGACAACTACACCGGGCACGTCGAGCCGGGTACCGCGGCGCGCCGCACCCTCCCGGGGGCCACCGTCGTCAAGGCGTCGGTCGGTCCGATGGACAACAACGCCTACCTGATCACATGTTCGGCAACCGGCGAGACCCTGTTGATCGACGCCGCCAACGACGCCGAGGTTCTTCTCGACCTCGTGCAGCACCACGCCCCCAAACTTTCGCTGATCGTCACCAGCCACCAGCACTTCGACCACTGGCAGGCCCTGGCTGCGCTGACCGAGGCCACCGGCGCACCGACGGCCGCCCACGAGATCGACGCCGGCCCCCTGCCGGTCGAGCCGGACCGGTTGCTGGCCGGCGGCGACAGCGTGCGGATCGGCGAGTTGAGCTTCGACGTCATCCACCTGCGCGGCCATACCCCGGGATCGATTGCCCTGGCGCTGAGCGGGACCGCCGCCGGTGACGCAACCCAATTGTTCACCGGTGACTGCCTCTTCCCCGGCGGTGTCGGCAAGACATGGCAAGCGCAAGACTTCGCCCAATTGCTCGATGACGTCACTCGCCGGGTGTTCGACGTCTACGCCGACTCGACCGCCGTCTATCCCGGCCACGGCGACGACACAACGCTGGGAGCGGAGCGGCCGCACCTGAAGGATTGGCGAGAACGGGGCTGGTAACACCAGCGGGCTGCTGAATATTCGCCTGGTGGGTCGGTTCACGTCTTATGCTGAAAAAGCTGGAGACGCTGGGGGCCGCTAGCGCGGAGGGTCGGATGACCGCAGCAAGCGCTTGCCGTACGTGTGGCGCCGAGCCGCGCAAGGGCGCACGATTTTGCGATGCGTGCGGTTCCCCGATAACACCGGCGGCCGAGCACGCCGAATACAAACAGGTGACGGTGCTGTTCGCAGATGTCGTTCAGTCGATGGGCATCGCCGCCGCCGTCGGGACCGAGCGACTGCGCGAGATCATGGCAGAGCTGGTCAACCGTGCGGCAGCCGTAGTGCAGCGATACGGCGGCACCGTGGACAAGTTCACCGGCGATGGGATTATGGCAGTCTTCGGCGCCCCAGTTGCGCTGGAGGATCACGCTTTCCGTGCCTGCCTCGCGGCGCTGGACATCCAGGCCCAAGCCGCCGAACTGGCCGCCGAGATCGAGGCGCGCGACGGCGTCGCCTTACGTCTGCGCATCGGCCTCAATTCCGGCCAGGTAATCGCGGGTGAGCTCGCCTCGGGCACGGCGAGCTACACGGCGATCGGCGAGCAAGTAGGAATGGCGCAGCGAATGGAATCCGTCGCCCCGCCCGGCGGGGTGATGGTCAGTGAGAGCACCGCGCGGCTGGTGGAGGGCGCGGTGTTCGGTGAGACCGAGATGATGCGCATCAAGAATCGTAGCGATCCTGTGGCAGCGCGGCGGCTGTTGCGCGTCACCGCATTGCCCCGGCGCACTGGTCCGTCGGATTCGACGTTGGTGGGCCGCGACTGGGAGCTGGCCGCGTTGGCGGCCATGCTGGATCGCGCGATGGGGGGACTGGGGTGTGTGGTGGCGGTGACCGGTCCTGCGGGCATAGGAAAAAGCCGACTTGTCAGCGAAGCCGTCAATTTGGCGCAAAGTCGCGGGGTGGAGGTGTTCCCCACCTTTTGCGAATCGCACGCCACCGGCATCCCGTTCCATGTGATAGGGCGGTTGCTGCGCGCCGTCGGGCAGGTAAGCGGTCTGGATGATCAAAGCGCGCGGGCACGTCTGCGGGAAAAGATTCCCGACGCCGACGCCCAGGACATGCGGCTGCTCGACGACTTACTGGGCATTGGTGATCCGGGAGTGGAGCTGCCGCAAATCGACCCGGACGCGCGCCGGCGGCGGTTGACGGCGCTGATCAACACCGCGCTACTGGCCCGCAAGCAACCGGCCATCTTCGTGGTGGAGGATGCGCACTGGATCGACGAAGTCAGCGAATCGATGCTCGCGGATTTTCTGCCGGTGATTCCACAGACCAACTCGCTAGTGCTGATCACCTTCCGGCCGGAGTACCAGGGAGCTCTTTGGCCCGTCACCGGCGCACAGTCTGTTGCCCTTGCGCCACTGAATGGTTCGGAAAGCTCCAGGCTGGTAGCGGAGCTGTTGGGCACGGATTCGTCAACTGGTGAAATCAGAGAGATCATCGCTGGGCGTGCCGCCGGTAACCCCTTCTTCGCCGAAGAGATCGTGCGCGATCTGGCTGACCGCGGCGTACTGCACGGCGCGCCCGGCGCGTACGTGTCGACGGCAGCAATCGCGGACGTCACCGTGCCGGCAACACTTCAGGCGGCCATCGCCGCCCGCATCGACCGGCTGGGCCCGGCGGCCAAGAACACGCTTGCCGCCGCAGCCGTCATCGGGTCTCGCTTCGGCCTGGAGCTGCTCAGCAGTCTGGCGGTGAATGCCACCATCGACGAACTGATCAAGGCCGAGCTGATCGACCAAGTGCGGTTCACCTCGCGGGCCGAATACGCGTTTCGGCATCCGCTGGTTCGCGCCGTGGCATATGAATCACAACTGAAATCCGATCGCGCGGTCCTGCACCGACGGCTCGCGGCCGCCATCGAGGCGCACGAGCCGGAATTGAGCGACCAGAACGCTGCTTTGATCGCTGAACATCTCGAGGCTGCCGGGGACCTCCATGCCGCTTACGGCTGCCATATGCGCGCCGCCACGTGGGCGACCAACCGCGACATCGCCGCGGCACGAGTGAGTTGGGACCGTGCCCGAAGAATCGCCGACGCCCTACCAGCCGATGACCCAAACCGATCGGCCATGCAGATTGCCCCGCGAACGATGTTGTGTGGTACCGCGTACCGAGTTCGTATGACAGTCGCCGCCGACCACTTCGATGAACTCCGTGCATTGTGCGCCGTTGCCGGCGATAAGGCGTCGCTGGCCATCGCCATGGCCGGGCTGGTGGCCAACCGCGCGTATGAAGGCCGGATGCGCGAGGCGTCGCAGCATGCGTCTGAAGTCATGGCCCTCATCGAGTCGGTCGGCGATCCGGACCTGACGGTGGGCCTGTCATTCGCAGCGATCTACGCCAAGCTGGAAACTGGCGACTTCCCGGACGTGCTGCGGTGGTCCCAGCGGGTCATCGAGCTGGCCGATGGGGATCCGGCTAAAGGCAATTTCATCGTCGGGTCGCCGTTGGCGCTCGCTGTGGTGGCCCGGGCTATTGCCCGCTATGCCTTGGGTCGTCACGGCTGGCGTGACGAAATGCGTCAGGGCGTCGCCATGGCCCGCAGCGCCGGCCCGATGCCCTACGCCACGGTCATCACCTACGTTTACGGCGGGGGCATACCCAACGGCGTGCTGGTGCCCGACGAGTCCGCGCTGACCGAGATCGAGGATGCCCTGCGGATTGCGGAGCGATCCGGCAACAACCATGCATTCGCCCTCGCTCAATTCACGCTCGGTCTTGCGCTGGTGCACCGCCTAAGGGCTGCGGAGCGTGACCGTGGACACCAGCTGCTGGCAGAGGTGAGCGAAGTGTTTCAACAACGGGCATACAACCTGGCCGAATTGCCGATCGTCGACGTCTACTTGGCGCGTGAGCAGGCTCGGCGGGGCGATTGCGATGTGGCCATTCCGCTCATGCGCAAAGCTGTCGGTCAGCTGTTCCGCGAGGGTCTGGTACTCACGTGGGCCGTTTCTGCGACTGGTGTTCTGGTCGAGACACTGCTCGAACGCGCGGCCGACGGTGACGTAGCCGAAGCCGAGGCCGCGATCGACCGGCTGACACCCGCGCCGGCCGACGGCTGGGTGGCGCGCGACGTTGTGCTGCTGCGCCTTCAAGCGCTCCTAGCGCGGGCTCGTGGCGATGACGCGGCTTATGAGCAATTCAGGAACCGCTACCGGGACACCGCCAGGGCGCTTGACTTCGACGGGCACATCATGCGGGCCGAGGCGATGTAATGGCTGTCGAAACGCGCTGCACCGCCTAAGCTTTGCGGGATGAAAGTCGGCGTCGACTTCGGCACCACGCACACCGTCGCAGCGATCGTCGACCGAGGAAACTATCCCGTCGCCTCCTTCGACGGTGTCGACACCTGGCCGTCGTTGATCGCCGCGAACGACGCCGGCGACCTGCGCTTCGGGTCAGATGCCGCCGCAGTCCGCCACGAACCTGGCTGGTCGGTGCTCCGGTCGTTCAAACGCCTGCTCAACGATGCCGGCCCGCGAACCCGAGTCGAGCTGGGCGGGCGTTCCTATCGGCTGGCCGAGCTGTTCACCCGCTTCCTGGCGCAGCTCAGAAGCGATTTGCAGAATCGCTCGAACATCGACCTGGCCGCGGGCGAGGGCATCCAGGCCGCGATCAGTGTGCCGGCAAACGCGTCGAGCGCCCAGCGGTTCCTCACGCTGGATGCCTTCACCGAGGCCGGCTTCGAGGTGGTGGCGCTGCTCAACGAGCCGTCCGCCGCCGGGTTCGAGTACGCGCATCGGTACCGCTCCACCATCACGGCCCGCCGGGAATACGTGCTGGTCTACGACTTGGGTGGCGGCACCTTCGACGCTTCACTGCTCAAGATGACCGGCCGGCACAGCGAGGTCGTCGCCAGCGAAGGCATCCAGCGCCTGGGCGGCGATGACTTTGACGGGGCCATTCTCAAACTCGTCCGCAAGACCGCGGGTTTGCGCCGGTTGAATCCCGCCGCCGGCGACCTGCTGCTGGAAGAATGCGCCGCCCGCAAAGAATCCGTCGGCCCCAATACCCGCCGCTTCTTGGTCGATCTGTCGGCGGTGGACCGGCCACCGTTGTGCTGCGAAATCGACGAGGTTTACGCGGCCTGCGCTCCGCTGGTGGAAAAGACCGCGCAGGTGCTCCGGCGGGTCCTGCATGACCGGGCCCGCGGTCAGGGCCAGCCGGCGGGCGACGTGGACTGGTCGGAAGTGGCGGGTATCTATGTCGTCGGCGGTGCCGGCAGCTTCCCCCTGGTCGCGCGGATGCTCCGCGCATCGTTCGGCGACAAGCGGGTGAAACGATCACCGCACCCGTTCGCCGCCACCGCGATCGGCCTGGCAGTTTTCCTCGACAAAGAATCCGGCTTTGTGCTGTCCGACCGGCTGTCCCGACACTTCGGGGTGTTCCGCGAGGCCGACGCCGGCCACGACGTCACCTTCGACCCGATCCTGCTCAAGGGCATAGCGCTGCCGGGCGACGACCAGCCGCCGGTCGTCGTCAACCGGACCTACCGTGCGGCGCACAACATCGGACACTTCCGGTTCGTCGAGTGCAGCCGCCTCTGCGGCGACCGCCCGGACGGCGACGTCACGCCGTACGATCCGGTCTGGTTCCCATTCGACCCGGACCTGCACTACGAGGCGGACCTTGCGCGCCGGCCCGTCGACCGACGCGACGACGGGCCGGATGTGGAGGAGCGCTACGTGGTCACCGCCGGTGGTGCGGTCGAGGTGACGTTGACGACGCGGCCAGCCGGTTTGACAAGGACTTTCCAGCTCACCCGGCACGCGTTCGCGAACCCGTGACGGTCAGCCGGCGCGGGTCAGGTTGTGGTGTGCACGATCAACACGTCGACTTTGGCGCGGCGGGACACGTTGGCCGGCACCGATCCCAGCAGCCGGCCCGCAATCGTGTTGAGGCCGACGTTGCCGACCACCAGCAGGTCGGCTCCTACCTCCTCGGCGAGCCCGACCAGCGCGTCGACCGGGGCACCGACAACGGACCGCTCTTCGACGTTCTTGGCGCCGGCGGAGTGGGCGCGCTCCCTCGCGCGCTGCAGAATCGCGTAAATCGGGGCGGCGCCGTGCGCCTGGTAACTCTCGCCCTTGAGGACATCGTCGGCGCGAGGATCGTCGGCGTGGGGCAAATACGCCGACGCGACGATCAGCTTCGCGTTCGCGCCCGCGATGGAGGCCGCCTTTTCAACCGCGCGCAGCGACGAGTCCGAGCCGTCGGTTCCGACCACCACGGTCTGATAGGCGCTCATTTACCCTCCCAAGTGTCGGTTGCTACGCCAACCCAAGACAGTATCGCTTCGCCGGATGCGGAGGGGTCGGATTCGCGACACACCGGCGGCGTGCAAGGCCGGCCGGCCCGCGTCGCACGCCAGGCGGAACAGCCGCCGACGGCACTCTGGCGCAATCAAAACCATTCTGGTCAGGCAGTTTGATTGGCACGACGGCAATTGGTTTCGGCCACGACCACTGTGAGCTGATTAGCCCGCGTCGGCAGTGGTAATGAGGTTCACTACAGGAGCCCTACAGTGACAACCACCATGTCCGTCTCGACACTCGAACAGCCCGCGGCGGAGTCAGTTGCCGGCGCACCCGCCCGGCCCCCCCGTCGCGGCAAGCTGTTCGACCCGCTGGCGATCGCCGCGCTGGCCGCTGTGACCAGCGCGGCAGGCGCGAGCCGGCCTTCGCTGTGGTTCGACGAGGGCGCGACCATCTCGGCATCGGCCAGTCGCTCACTTCGGCAGCTGTGGCCGCTTCTCGGCCACATCGACGCCGTCCACGGCCTGTACTACCTGGTGATGCACGGCTGGTTCACCATGTTCGCGCCCACCGAGTTCTGGTCCCGGGTGCCCAGTTGTCTTGCGGTCGGCGCGGCCGCCGCCGGGGTGGTCGTGTTCACCAAGCAGTTCAGCACCCGGACCACCGCGGTGTGCGCCGGGGCAATTTTCGCCGTCCTCCCCCGCACCACCTGGGCCGGTATCGAAGCAAGGCCGTATGCGCTGTCGGCAGCCGCCGCGGCGTGGCTGACGGTTCTGCTCGTCGCCGCGGCGCGGCACAACCGTAGTTGGCTGTGGTTGCTCTACACCCTGGCCGTCATGCTGTCGATCCTGGTCAACATCAACCTGGTGCTCTTGGTACTGGTCTACACGCTGACCCTGGCGGTGCTGCGGCCCGCCAAGTCCGGTGCCGTGTGGTGGGCCCTGAGCTCAGCTGTTGCCGTCGGAAGCACGACGCCGTTCATGTTCTTCGCCCACGGTCAGATCCGTCAGGTGGCCTGGATCTCCCGGGTCAACTGGCACAACGTCATCGACGTCGCCCAACACCAGTACTTCGACAACAGTGTCCCCTTCGGAATTCTGGCTGCGGTGGTAATCGTCGCCGCGGTCGCGGCGCGGCTGGCCGGCCGACCGGCACCCGGCGGTCAGGTCGGCCGGCTGCTGCGGATCTGTGTCGCGTGGATGGTGCTTCCGACCGCTGTCAGCCTGATCTATTCGGCGGTCAGCAAGCCCGTCTACTATCCGCGCTACCTAATCTTCACCGCCCCGGCGATGGCCGTCGTACTGGCGGTGTGCATCGTCACGCTCACCGGTAACCGAAAGGCCGTCGCAGCCGTCCTCGTCACGTTCGCCGTTGCCGCCGCGCCGAATTACCTGTTCTCGCAACGCACGAAATACGCCAAGGAGGGTTGGGACTACAGCCAGGTGGCCGACCTCGTCGCCGACCACGCGATGCCCGGCGACTGCCTGCTGCTCGACAACACAGTGCGCTGGGCGCCGGGGCCGATCCGAGCGCTGCCGGCGACCCGACCGGCGGCTTTCCGCCACCTGGTCGACGTCGGCCGGGGTCCGCGGGCGGCGCCGCACGGGACCCTGTGGGACGGGAATATCGCAGTGGTCACCGCACAGCTGAAGAAGTGCGGCACGATCTGGACGATTTCCGGTCGTGACAAGACGGTGCCCGACCATCAAAGCGGCCGCTTCCTGCCGCCCGGACGGCTGCTGGGACGAGCGCCTGCCTACCAGTTCGCCGCCAAACTCGGATTCCGCATCGTCGAACGGTGGCAATTCCACCGCGCCCAGGTTGTGAAGTCGACCCGCTGACCGGCTCGAGCGCTAGCGGGCCTGCCCGTACCGTGGGCCGAAGATGCCCTGCGGGAAGATCCCGGCGGCAAGCACGGCCGTGCGGATCGTCCCGGCGAAACCGACGAGCTCGTCGGTCGCACCGGCGGACAGACCCCGCCACGGCGCGAAACCAACCTCGTCGGTGCGGTCTTCGATCTCCGACCGGAGCGCGGTGCCGGCCGGCGTCAGCTCACCGTCGGCGCGCAGCAGCCCGCGGGACGTCAGCGTCTCGACCGCAGCGCCCCACTCGTCGCGACTCCATCCGCGCAGCCGGCGTGCGACCTCGGGATCGAAGCCTATTCCGGTTGCGGTGTGGGTGATCAGCGCTTCCAAGCCGCTCAGCCCGCTCGTCACCAAGGCGGCGATGTGGCCGTCACCGCGGTATTCGCGTAACAGGGTGATCGCATGCCACAACGCCACGACCGGCGTCTGGGGCCACGGCAACTCGGCATGACCGGCGTACAGCGGCCGGCCGGCGACGTCCGGTACCGCCTCCGCGACCTGTCGCAGCAGGGTCGCCGCGCGTGCAAGGTCCGCTGATTCGCTGAGCTGCTCACCGAGCACGCGGGGCAGGGCCGTCGCGACGATCTCGTAGCGCACCCGTGTCACCTCGGCCGGCGACGACACCCGCCATGCCTGTGAGACCGCTGCTGCCACCAATCGCGGGCTAAAGTTATAGAACGTCGCGGCAACGACATTCGCCGAAACCGCACCCATCGGCGCCGCCCGGCCGGCGAAGTAGTGGGTGCGCAGGTCGAGCCCGATTTCGCCGAACTTCTCGTCCGCGTCGGGAACGAAGTACACCACCGAATGCAGGGCGTCCAGCGTGCGGGTCAACCGGCCGGCTGCGAAAGCGTCCACGCCGCTGACCCTAGACGCCGGCTCGGCGCTGTCGGTGCCCGGCGCGGTAGGAGGCCAGTGCGCCCGTTGCGCTCAGGGCGGCGAACACGGCGAACAGCCAGCGCGCCGCGCTGACGCCGCCGCCCGCGCTGTTGACCACCACCCCGGCCAGCCCGGCTCCTAAAGCGCCGGTGATCAGCTGCACGCTGTTGATGGCGGCCGCGGCGGCGGTGCCCTCTTCCGCGTCGTCCACCGACGCCATCGCCCACGCCGACAGGTGCGGCCAGGCCATCCCGATGCCGATCCCGGTGATCAGCAGAGCCACCACCCACAGCGCGACGACGCTCAATGTGGCGCCCTCCACTTGGGTCGCCGCGCCCAGTGCCAGACCGAGCGCCATCACCAGCGGCGCCGCGGCGACGACACGCGCGCTCAGATGCGCTCTGTCCACCGATGCGCTGACGAGTTCACCGACCGTCCACCCGACCGCCAGCGCGGCGCCGAGAAACCCGGCCGCCACTGGGACCAGATGGGCCAGCCGTTGCCCGAACAGCGGGACGTACATGTCGGTCATCGCGACCGCCATCAGCAAGCCCATGGTCAGGTATATCCACTTGAGCGGACCTGCCCCGAAAACGCTGGACGGCAAGACCTTGGCCGACATCCGCCGATCCAGGATCAGGAAACCAGCCACGAGGACGACGCTGATCGATACCAGCCCGACCATCGCGGCGCCGCTGTGCGGCACTGCCGCCAGACTTACCGCCAACGCGGCACAACTCAGCAGCAGCAGCGACCACAGCGGAAGCCGGCGTTCCGGCGCGGCGTCGTGGTGAGCCGCGCGGCCCGCCGGCAACGCCCGCGGTACCACCACGGCCACCGCAGCGGTCAGCACCGTGACCGCGCCGAACGCGTAGCGCCACAGCCCGAATTGCGCGAACACCCCACCGATCGCCGGTCCGACCACCGTCGCGACGCCCCAGATCGCCGCCACCAGCGCCGACGCCCGAGTCCATAGGGACCGGGGCAGCGCGGTGTTGATGATCGCATAGCCGAGGCCGGTCAACAGGCCGCCGGCCGCGCCCTGCAGGCTGCGCCCCACCAGCAGGGCCGCCATGTTCGGCGCCAGTGCGCACACCAGGCTGCCGAACCCCAGCACGGCCAGTCCCATCAGATACGACGCCCGCGCGCCGATTCGCAGTAGCGTCGGGTTGACCGTGGTGGCCGCCATCACCGAACCCACCAGATACAAGGTCGTCACCCAGGCGTACAGCCGCTCGCCGCCGATCTCGGTGACAGCGCTGGGCAGCAGGCTGACCGTGATGAACTCGTTGGTGGCATACAGCGCTACCCCGGCCGCCAGCAACGTGGAGGTACCCAGGAAACGCCCGCCCAGCAGGTCGCGCCAACCGCGCGGGGCCTCGATGGTGCTCGTCACGTCGTTCACGTCTGCCACGGTATGGAATCATTCCGGATCGCGGGCTCCGCGTTCCACAGTATTTTGGCGTCCGCGCCGGTTCCGGCGCCAAGCCAAGCCAAGCCAAGCCAAGCCAAGCCAAGATGCCGGCTATCACACGCAGCTAGGCCTCAGGCCAACGAATCAGTGCATCACTTTTTTTCGGCAGCCTTCAATTACCTTTGGAACGCACCGCGAAGACGGAGTACCTTGCCGTGTCCTGATTTTTGCCAGGGCTATCGCTTCCAGTCGTTAAGGGATCAGGTCAACGAGCAGTGCGCTGGTGTTGGAGCCAACGTCGGCGCCTAGCGCTGACGTGGCGTCTGTCAGCAGGGTGCTGAAATCGCCGAGCGCTGTGGTCGGGTTGAACAGCCCGCTGATGTCGGTCGCGAGCGTACTGAGATCCGGCACTGCGGCCGCGGCGCTGACTGCTGGCGCCCCGAGGTCGTGCGCAATGCCTTGCAGCGCCAGAATGATATTTTCGACGCCGCCGAAGCCCACGTCGGGACCAGTGAGCAGTCCGCCGCTGGGATCGATGGTGCAGCTCGGGCAATCGATCGGATATCCGTTCAAATATCCGCCCAGGACGGTAGTGGGCCCGTTGAGCAAATCGTTGGAGAGCGCGGTGAGATTTCCGCTTGCTAAGTCGTTGGAGATGTCCTGGCCCACGGCTCCTAGCGCGACACCGGCTGCGTTCGGCCCGTACAGGATGGAAAGCACGACTTCCAGTAGTGGAAATATGTCATGGCCCACAGCATCGATGTTGCTGGTGATCCCCTGAATAATTGGTGAGATTCCTCCGGCCAGCGGTAGGCCAGCGCTCAGCAGTCCGCTGAATAGATATTGTTCCGGACCCACCACCGCGTCGAAGACATCGCCAGCCGTCAGATCTGTGAATGCGGTCTGAAGAACGGCCGGCAGGCCCTGCAAGGTGGTCTCCAGCGCACTGCCGGCGCCTTGCAGCGCGTTCGTCAGGTCTTGTGCGTATACCGCCTGATTGGCCGCAATTTGTGTCAGGACCGGAAACGGGTCCGCGGCCCACTGCGCTTGCAGTGCAGAGAGGTTGGCCGACGTGTCGCTGACCAGCTCCGTCGGATCTATGAGCGGATAATCGGCGGCCGACAGTTGCAGGGCGCGTTCCTGAAAGTCGGATGCGACCGCAGGGGCGACGGCGACAAGGCTTGCGGCCGCTAACGTCACACCGGCAGTCGCGTAGTGGCTAAGGGCGAGCTCCATAGCGAATCTCCTCCTTTAACGCTCGCGTTATTTCATTCATGTCTAATTGAGACAATGCTAAAGATTACCTGAGAGCCGTGTCGCTAACAAGGGTCGTCTCGGATCGATGGCCGCGTCGCGCCGGGCGGGCTTACTTGACGCCGGCGGCGTCCATGGCGCGCAGTTCTTTCTTGAGGTCGGCGATCTCGTCGCGGAACCGGGCGGCCAGCTCGAACTGCAGATCACGAGCCGCCGCCATCATCTGGGCGGTGAGGTCTTTGACCAGGTCGGCCAACTCGGCCCGCGGCATCTGTGCGGTGTCGCGGCCCTCGAACACCCCCGCGCTGACCGCCCGGCCGGGCGCGCCCTGCGCGCGCCGGCCGCGCGACGCGTTGCGGCCCGATCCGCCGATCTCGACTGCGTCGGTGTCGTCAGCCTCGCGGTAGACCTGGTCGAGGATGTCGGCGATCTTCTTGCGCAGCGGCTGCGGATCGATCCCGCGGGCTTCGTTGTAAGCGATCTGCTTGGCCCGCCGCCGCTCGGTCTCGTCGATGGCCTCTTTCATCGAATCGGTGAGTTTGTCGGCGTACATGTGCACTTCGCCGGAGACGTTGCGAGCCGCACGGCCGATCGTCTGGATCAGGCTGCGTGAGGACCGCAGGAAGCCCTCCTTGTCGGCGTCGAGAATCGACACCAACGACACCTCGGGCAGGTCCAGGCCCTCGCGCAGCAGGTTGATGCCGACCAGCACGTCGTAATCACCTAGGCGTAGCTGGCGCAACAGCTCGACCCGCCGCAGCGTGTCGACCTCGGAGTGCAGATACCGCACCCGGATGCCCATCTCCAGCAGGTAGTCGGTGAGGTCTTCGGCCATCTTCTTGGTCAGCGTGGTCACCAGCACCCGCTGGTCGGCCTCGGCGCGCTTGCGGATCTCGCCGATCAGGTCGTCGATCTGGCCCTTCGTCGGTTTGACCACCACCTTCGGGTCGACCAGACCGGTCGGGCGGATCACCTGTTCGACGAATTCCCCGCCGGACTGGCTGAGCTCGTATGGCCCGGGCGTGGCCGACAGGTACACCGTCTGGCCGATCCGGTCGGCGAACTCCTCCCAGGTCAGCGGGCGGTTGTCGCAGGCCGACGGCAGCCGGAATCCGTACTCGACCAGGTTGCGCTTGCGCGACATGTCGCCTTCGTACATGCCGCCGATCTGCGGGACCGTGACGTGTGACTCGTCGATGACCAGCAGGAAATCCTCCGGGAAGTAGTCGAGCAGGGTCGCCGGCGGCGACCCGGGTCCGCGGGCGTCGATGTGCCGCGAGTAATTCTCGATACCCGAACAGAAGCCGACCTGGCGCATCATCTCGATGTCGTAATTGGTCCGCATGCGTAACCGCTGCGCTTCCAGCAGCTTCCCCTGGCGCTCGAATTCGCTGAGCCGCTGGGCGAGTTCCTCCTCGATGGTGGAGATGGCGTGCGCCATCCGCTCCGGCCCGGCCACGTAGTGGGTCGCGGGGAAGATCCGCAGCGAATCCACCTTGCGGATCACCTCACCGGTCAGCGGATGTAGGTAGTAGAGCTCTTCGACCTCGTCACCGAAGAACTCGATCCGAACGGCCAGCTCCTCGTACGACGGGATGATCTCCACGGTGTCGCCGCGGACCCGGAATGATCCGCGGGTGAAGGACAGGTCGTTGCGGGTGTACTGCACGTCGACCAGCAGGCGCAGCAGCGCGTCGCGCGGCACCTCGATGCCGACCTGCAACTCCACCGAGCGGTCCAGATAGGACTGCGGCGTGCCCAGGCCGTAGATGCAGGACACCGAGGCCACCACCACCACGTCCCGGCGGGACAGCAGCGCCGACGTCGCGGAGTGCCGCAGCCGCTCCACATCGTCGTTGATGGAGCTGTCCTTTTCGATATAAGTGTCGGTCTGCGCGATGTAGGCCTCCGGCTGGTAGTAGTCGTAGTACGACACAAAGTACTCGACAGCGTTGTGCGGCAACATCTCTCGCAGCTCATTGGCCAGTTGCGCGGCCAGTGTCTTGTTGGGCGCCATGACCAGGGTGGGCCGTTGCAGCCGCTCGATCAGCCACGCCGTGGTGGCCGACTTCCCGGTGCCGGTGGCACCCAGCAGCACGACGTCCCGTTCACCGCTTCTGATCCGCCGCTCCAGCTCGTCGATCGCGGCCGGTTGGTCCCCGGCCGGTGCGTGTGGGCTGACCACCTCGAAGTGCCCCCCGGCACGCACGACCTGCTCGACGGCGCGGTATTCCGAGTGGGCGACCACAGGGTGCTCGGTAGCGAAGGCCATGGTGTCCAGATTAGGCGGAGTCACCGACACCTCTCTGCCGCGATCCGGGCGATAAGTGAGGGCGTCGCCGTGCCCCGAACTCTCGGACGCCTACGGTGCGGCGGACGCTTAATCCAGCACGGCGGCCGTTAAGAAGCGAGACCTGAGCTTGGTTCTGCTTCACCGCGTCCTGGGGGCAGGCGACCACGACCAAATGCAAAGCCGGCACATGAGGATAATTACGGTGAAAAGTACCCATATCGTAGGCCGAAGAGAAGGGGCAACGGCGCGAAGTTAACTGAGCTCTGGTTATCTATCCTTGTTGCCTTTCTTGACCGTCCCAATACGTTTGACCGGGCCTGTTGGTGGGATTGCGCTGCAATTCCGCCCGCGATATTTCTCTCGTCGTGTTCCTCCGGTCCCCGATGAGCTGTTTCAATATCAGTACGAAGACAAGTAAGGGCAAAGCGAACATGACCAGCCAGGCACCCTCGGTAAACCTGGTTACCCCAACGATGGCCGCCACGATCGACGACAAGATTCCCGCGGTCAGGCTGATCGCTACATTGCGGCTCCACCCGCGTTCTCGACGTGTGATGTGGTGTTTCGCCATGCCGTAACCGGTCATCGCAAAGCCGATGAACACACTGGTCGCGTAGATCAACAACAGGACGCTGACCCACCCCCCGGCGAGCAGCAATAAAACCAACGACAACAATCCCACCGCGGCGACGCCAATGGAAAAGGTCGGCCGATGATTGCGATGGGAAAGTGACTGCGGTACAGACTGGTTGTTAGCAAGGGAACCGGTCAACCCATGGAAACCATTGAAACCGGCGTTGGCGCCGGTAAACAAAATCGCCGCTGTCGCGGCCTGAACCATCGAAAAGAGGACGGTTCCGGCCAATCCCTGTCCGAAAACCACCCTGGCAATCTCGGACAGTATCGAAGGAGATTCACCGACAGACGGGGTGGCGTGCGTTATGTAGGCAAGCCAGGCCACTCCAATTAAGAAAAAGCCCATGATGCAGGCCACCGCGGTGAGACCCCGACCGGCGTTGCGGCCCCGCGGCTCCCGGAAGACGTCGACGTTGTCGGACACCGCCTCGACTCCGGTCAACGACGAACTGCCGATGGCGACCGCGCGGAGTACCACCAGAATCGTCGCACCCATCACCAGACCGGCGCCCTGATGGACCGGTACCGCGCCAATATTGTGCGCGGGATCAACTCGGGGAAGACCGCCGAGGAGCTGACGAACAACGCCGGTCACGATCATCAGCGTCATCATCACCACAAACGAATAACTGACGATCGCAGATGCCCACCCTGGCCGACGCAATCCGAGCAGGTTGGCGGAGCAGACGGCCAGCACCGCACATACGGCGAGTGTCAGCCGGTAGGGACCCAGGGCGGGCACCGCCGACGTCAGCGCCACTGTCCCGGCCGCGCACTGCACAGCCACCGTGGCCACACAGTCGATCAGCAGCGCCGCGGCGGCAACCTGCGCCACGTGCGGCCCGAAGTTGTCCCGGGCAACCGCGTACGCGCCACCGGCTCGACCGTAGAGCTTGACGACCTGTCGGTACGACGCCGCCACGAACACCAGGATCAGCAGACCGACAGCGGTGATCGGAAGCAACAACACGAACGCGGCCAGCCCGGCCCACGGAAGCAGCTCGATCAGGATTTGTTCGGGACCGTATGCGATCGACGAGATGGCATCCGGTGAGATTGCACCGACCGCAACGGGATTCGACAAACCAGAACGTGGGGCCGGTGGTTCTGGCTGCAGTTCCTCCGCGCTGATGTTTGCCACGAGCGTCTCCCTCACCAGGCTAGGCTTTGGCGCAGCGTATCCCGGGCTGGGCGTTCGCAGACGACAATGCGGTAGCCGACCGGCGCGGTTACCGGCGGGCTGTCAGCTGTGCTGGCGAGTCCACACCTTGGTGCCGGGATCGCACTGGATCAGGTAGCCGTCGTCGGACTTCGACATCGCGAACACCGGGATGTCGGGTTGGTCACACGAGGTTCCGATGGGGTGGACACCGGTGGTCAGCGGCGCCTTGTCCCAGGTGTCGTTCTCGCACACGACCTGCTCGTTGTCGCTGGAGTCGTAGCCCAGCTTGTCGACGTCGCCGCACGTGCCGCCCAGCACCGGGGCCGACGACGTCACGGCCGGCGCTGCCGGGCCGCCGGCAACGCTGCTCGGGTCGGCGACCGCAACGCCGGGCGGTACGTCCCCGACTCGGCTGACCACCACCGGGACTCGCAGCGTCGCCCCCTGCGCACCGCAATCGCTGCTGTTGACGGTCTGGATCTGCACACCGCGGAGTGTGCCGTCGGCCTGCGGAGTCAGCGACCACACCACCTTCTCGACCTGAGTTGCGGTCAGCTTCTGGTTCGCCTGCCGGCACTGCACCTCGAACTGGAGCTGGCGGGGCGCACTCTGCCAGTGGCCTTTGACGAACTGCAGCACGCCGGTGTTACCGCTGCCGCTCGTCTTGGCCGTTTGGTGATCGACATTGTCGAGCTTGGTGCCCGCTGCGCTGCACGTGTCTGCTGAGCAGGACGACCGGAAGGCCCACCAGCTGCTGGCCACGCCGTCGTTCCCGATCACACCGTTCGACGTCTGCTTCGCCCGGTCATAGTCCAACCGATAGGTGCCGTCGAGCACGGGCGGCGGGATAGCTCCCCTCGCCGCCGCTGGTTGGTTGGCCGATGTCGCGTGCAGCTGCGGCGGTGCAGTGAGTTGCGCGGCAGGCGGATCCTGCCAGAAGAGATACGACGTGGCCCAGGTGATCCCCATCGCGGCCAGCGTCAGAACGAGGGCAGCCAGCAGAACCTTCGTTCGCAGCGAGACTCGACGAGCGGCCCCGGCAGACGACGGCACAGCACGGCGCTTGCGTTTCGAGACACCGGATGCCTGCTCGCTCAAGGCGGCGGCAAAGTCTCGGCACCGGTCGAACCGGTCGTCGGGCTCCTTGGCAAGGGCTTTGCACAGCACCTGGTCGAGGTGTGCCAGCTCTGGTCGGTGATCGCTGAGCCGGGCCGGCGGCGCGTGCAGGTGCATGCTGATCGACTCGACCGGGTTGGCGTCTCGATACGGCGGCGCGCCGGTGAGCAGGTGAAAGGCCGTAGCCGCCAGGGCGTACTGGTCGGCCCGGCCGTCCATCTTCTGACCCAGCAGCTGTTCGGGGGCGGCGTAGGCGACCGTGCCCACGGCGACGTTGGTGGCCGTGAGCCCACTGACGTCGGCGAGCTGGCGAGCCACCCCGAAATCGGCGAGGAGTATTCGTTGTTCACCCACTTCGGGATGGGTGATGAGGATGTTGGCGGGTTTGACGTCGCGGTGCAGCAACCCGCGGTGATGGGCATAGTCCAGCGCCCCTGCGACAGCGGTGACAATCGCACACACATCTTCCACCGGCATGCCTTTGCGGTGGCGCTCCTTGACCAGCCTGGAGGTGTCGGTGCCTTCGACGTAGTCCATCGCGATCCACAGCTGGCCGTCGAACTCGCCGCGATCGTGCACGGCGACGATGTGCGGGTGCCATAGCGTCGCCGCGAGGTCGGCTTCCCGGTTGAAGCGTTCGCGGAATTCGGCGTCGGCGGTCGTGCTGTTCGTCAGGACCTTGAGCGCATCGCGGCGGGGTAACCGCGGATGCTTGGCCAGGTAGACGTCGGCCATGCCCCCGGAACCCAGCGGTCGCAGGATGGTGTAGCCGGCAAACGAGCTGCGGCTGGGCACGGCCGGGGCGCGTTCGCCAGGGTCCGGCTCCGCATTAGGCGCTGACGTGACTAGCGGCACCCGATGCAGCAGCTGGGTGACCGCCAGCTGCGGAAGCGAGTGGTAGCCCCGCCGCAGCACGGCACGAGCCCGCTGGGGGTCAGTCCGCAACCGGCGGCTGACCTCCCAGCGCCTAGTGTTGGCGCCCACTGCATCGCGCATCGGCCGTTTTCCCTCCCGCTTCGCATGATGCCGAAAGATGCGCTGGTCGTGGGCCGGTGGCGGCTATGAAACACCTATGAATCCGGTCTCGAAAGCGATGACGGAGCGCGGCCTCAACCGCGAAATGAAACATAGCGAACGCACAGGCGCGTCGCATGGAGGTCGCTCGGAGCGCACCCGATACTGGAAGGTGTGAGTCGACCTGCCCTGCCTGTGCTGACCATTCGCCACGACGGGTCTCAACGCACTTTCGCTCCAGGTCACGACGTCGTCGTCGGGCGTGACCTGCGTGCCGACATCCGCATCATCGATCCTCGGATCTCTCGTGCCCACCTGATCCTGCGCTTCGACCAAGGCAAATGGCAGGCGATCGACAACGGATCGGTGAACGGAACCTACGTCAACGGCTATCGGACGCCGGTGATCGACATCCACGACGGCCAGAGCATCAACATCGGCAATGCCGGCGGTCCGCGCTTGACGTTCGAGCTGCAACAGCAGCCGCTGCGGGCCGGCCGGCCACCGGTAACGGCCCCGTCACCGGGCGCTGGATCGCCGACCACCGCCTGGTCGACGCGCCAGCAGCCCGCGCCACCGGGCTCCCGGCCGCCGTCGCCGAACGGCGGCGGGTCGCAGGGCAGGGCCCGGCCGGCGCCGGCTGCCCCCCCACCGGTGGCGCGGCGCCATCCCCCGGCTTATCCACGTCAGGCACCACCACAGCGGCGGCCCAATCCCGTGACCGGTATGCAGCAGCCGGTGCGGCCCGCGGACGGTCCGCCACCCGCCGAGCTCACTGTCGTCGACGCCGCACTGGCGCCGTCCCCGCCGCCTGCCGCGGACTTGCCACAGTCCGCCGAAATGACCGTCGTCAACGCCGGTTCGGGTGACGCGGCAAGTTTGGCGACCCGGTTTGTGAAGTTCCTGTCGCAGCGGTCGTTACCGGATCAAAAAATTGCCGGGTCGGTGACGATCGGTCGCGCCGGCGATAACGACATCGTGATTCCGGACGTGCTGGCGTCGCGGCACCATGCGACGTTGGTGCTGACGCCGCTCGGCGCCGAGATCCGCGACAACAGTGTCAACGGGGTGTTCGTCAACGGGACGCGGGTGGGGTCGGCGATCTTGTCCGAAGGTGACGTCGTCACCATCGGAAATGTCGACCTGGTGTTCTCCGACAGCACCCTGGTCCGGCGCACCGAGGCTGCGACGCGCTCCGGTGGTCTCGAGGTGAATTCGGTCAATTTCCGGGTCGACGGCAAGAAGCTGCTCAACGACATCTCAGTGATCGCCAGGCCGGGCACGCTGACATCCATCATCGGCGGTTCTGGTGCGGGCAAAACAACGCTGGCCAGACTGATTGCCGGATATGCCCGTCCCAGCTCGGGCTCGGTCACATTCGAGGGCCATGACATTCACGCCGAATACGCATCGCTGCGCAGTCGCATCGGGATGGTTCCGCAGGACGACGTCGTGCACCGCCAGCTGACGGTGAACCAGGCGCTCGGCTACGCAGCAGAGCTGCGGCTACCGCCCGACACCAGCAAAGCCGACCGCGCCCAGGTGGTCGCCGAGGTGCTCGAAGAACTCGACATGACCAAGCACGCCGACACTCGGGTAGACAAGCTGTCCGGTGGCCAGCGCAAACGCGCCTCGGTCGCACTGGAGCTGCTCACCGGGCCGTCACTGCTCATCCTGGACGAGCCGACGTCTGGTCTGGACCCTGCACTCGACCACCAGGTGATGATGATGCTGCGCCAGCTGGCCGACGCCGGCCGCGTGGTGATCGTGGTAACGCACATGCTGTCCTACCTCGATCTGTGCGACCAGGTGTTGCTGGTGGCGCCGGGCGGCAAGACGGCGTTCTACGGGCCGCCCGACCAGGTCGGCACGGCAATGGGCACCACCAACTGGGCCAAGATCTTCGCCAAGGTGGGTGCAGATCCTGACGAAGCGAATCGCCGGTTCCTGGCCCACAAGCAAGGCCCGCCGGCCACGAAGACCGACAAGCCCACCGAGCTGGGCGAGCCGGTGCACACCAGCTTGCGGCGTCAGTTCTCCACGATCGCCCGCCGTCAGGTTCGGCTCGTCGTCGCCGACCGTGCTTACTTCGTGTTCCTGGCGCTGCTGCCGTTCATTTTGGGTGCGCTGTCCCTGACCGTGCCCGGTACGAACGGGTTTCATCTTGCCCGCCCGGGAGACACTCCCGACGAATCCGCCCAAATACTGAATCTGATCATCCTCGCCGCCGCTTTCATGGGCACCGCTCTGACCATTCGTGACCTGATCGGTGAACGGCCGATCTTCCAACGAGAACAAGCGGCTGGGTTGTCGACCACTGCCTATCTATTCGCCAAGACCGGCGTGTACTGCTTGTTCGCCATCCTGCAAGCGGCGATAGCGACCACCATCGTGGTGGTCGGCAAGAGCGCGCCCACCCGCGGGGCGGTGCTGCTGGGGCACGGCAACGTGGGGGCCACCACCGAGCTGTACCTGACCGTCGCCGCCACCTGTGTCGCCTCGGCACTTCTGGGCTTGCTGCTGTCGGCGCTGGTCCGCTCCAGCGAGCAGATCATGCCGCTGTTCGTGGTGTCGATCATGGCGCAGCTGGTGTTGTGCGGCGGCATGGTGCCGGTGACCGACCGGCTATTGCTCAGCCAGCTTTCCTGGCTGGCCCCGGCGCGCTGGGGTTATGCCGCGGCGGCTTCGACCGTTGACCTGCGGCACCTGGTGCCTGGATCACTGATCCCGCAGGATCGGTTGTGGCAACACACCTCTCACGTGTGGCTTTTCGACATGGCCATGCTGGCTGCGCTGTCGGTGTGCTATGGCGGCTTCGTGCGGTGGAAGATCCGGCTGAACAGGTAGGTGACGCCATCCACCCGCCCAAACATGAGACGTTCGACCTTGCCGCCCGCACCAACACCGATCCCAAAGGGATCCCGCGGGCCGTCGACGTGTTCGACGTCCGGCCGTGGGGCTTGTACATGGCCCGCCCGACTCCGGGGCGGACGCAGTTTCACTACATCCAATCCTGGCTGCTGCCGTCATTGGGGTTGCGGGCGACTATTTTTCACTTCAATGCCGGCTACGAACGCCAGCAGGACTACTATCTCGACGTCGGCGAGGTCACGCCCGGCACGACGGTCTGGCATTCCGAGGACCACTACCTCGACCTGGTCGTGCGCACCGGTGTCGAAACCGAACTGACCGACGTCGACGAGCTGATCACCGCGCTGCAATATCGATTGCTGTCCGCCGAGAAGGGTGAACTCGCGATCCGAAGGGCGCTCGCCGCGGTGGACGGTTTGGCCCGGCACGGCCACGATCTGCAGCGCTGGCTGTCCGCGAACGGTATGGAGCTGAGCTGGCGCTAGGGCTGCCAGCCCGTGGCGTCCGCCCATTCCCATGCCTGGCGGTAAGCGTCACTCGAATAGTCGGAGCTCACATCAGGATTGGCTTTCAGCCAGTCGACTGTCAGCAGGGCGAACTGCTGATTGGGCCAGCCGTCGACCCGCAGATGGACGTTCGTCGGTCGCCCGGGATCTGCGCTGCCGTGTAACCGCTTGCCCCACAACGCTGTGTCGGCGTTGTGGTCATAGGCGTGAACGGTACTGCGGGCGTCCGACTCTGGATCGTCGCCGCTGACGTGGTCGATGCGGGGGTAGCCGGCGGACAGTAAGGAGTCACCGATGGCGTCGGCCGCGGCGAGTGAAGCGACGGTGACCTGAATGTCGATGGCGTCCTCGGCGTCCAGGCCCGGTACTGCCGTCGGTCCAACGTGGTCGACGCGCAGCGCGTGGGCGCCGCCCGCGGTCGCGATACGTGTGACGATCCGGCGCGCCTGCTGGGGCCAGGTGGCATCGGCCGGTGTCAGCCCCGGCGCCGGACGCGCCACCTTCCGGGCCGAAAGGTTCTGCGCGAACGGGCTTATCCGCTCGTTCCAGACGTCGCCGGCATGCTGCGCCAGCGATTCCAGGCTGCCGGAGTTGTTCAGCCAGATATCGGCGACGGCGCGACGCTCGTCGTCGCCGGCTTGGGCCGCGATCCGCGCGCGAGCGTCCGCTTCGCACATGCCCCGCTGATTCACCAAACGCTGCACCCGCATTTCGGTGTCGGCGTGCACCACCACCACTAACGGAAATAGCGGCGCCATCCCGGATTCGACCAGCAGCGGAATGTCTTCGACCACAACGGCGTCGGCAGCGACTGCGGCGATGATTTCTTCGCGCCGCTTTCCGACCAGCGGATGCACGATTCCGTTGAGGGTTTTGCGCGCCTCGTCGTCGCCGAAAGCTTTCTCCGCCAGCACCGGCCGATCGAGTGACCCGTCGGGCGACAAGATGTCGTCGCCGAAAGCTTCGACCAGCGCCGAAAGGCCGTCGGTGCCCGGTTCGACTACTTCACGGGCGATCACATCGGCGTCGACGACCACGCCGCCGGATCGCTCGAACGTCGCTGTCACGGACGACTTACCGGCACCGATGCCTCCGGTCAGCCCGATGCGAAGCATCCGTCGGGCTAGGCGCTGCCGGCGAGTTTCTCTCGCAGCGCGGCGAGTTGAGCGTCACTGGCCAGTGATCCGCCCTTCGATTCCTCCGACGGCGAGCCGTTGGCCGGGGACTGTTCCCCGCCCCCGGTACCGGCGGCCTCGGCCGCGGCGAACTTCTCCATCTGCGCTGTGTGCATCTTGTGCCGGCGCTCGGCCTCGGCGTAGCGGGCTTCCCACTCGTTGCGCTGCGCGTCGAAACCCTCGAGCCACTCGTTGGTTTCGGCGTCGAAGCCCTCCGGGAAGATGTAGTTGCCCTGCTCGTCGTAGCTGTCGGCCATGCCATACTTCGCCGGGTCGAACTCGTCGGTGTAGTCCTCGTTCGCCTGCTTGAGCGACAGCGAGATGCGGCGACGCTCCAGATCGATGTCGATGACCTTGACCATCGCGTCGTCGCCGACAGCGACCACCTGATCGGGCACCTCGACGTGCCGTTCGGCCAGCTCGGAGATGTGCACCAGACCCTCGATGCCCTCCTCGACCCGCACGAACGCACCGAACGGCACCAGCTTGGTGACCTTGCCCGGCACGATCTGTCCGATGGCGTGGGTGCGGGCGAAGTGGCGCCATGGATCTTCCTGAGTTGCCTTCAGCGACAACGAGACCCGCTCGCGGTCCATGTCGACGTCGAGCACCTCGACGGTGACCTCGTCGCCGACCTGCACCACCTCGGACGGGTGGTCGATGTGCTTCCAGGACAGCTCGGACACGTGCACCAGGCCGTCCACACCACCGAGGTCGACGAACGCGCCGAAGTTGACGATCGAGGACACCACACCCTTGCGGATGGCGCCCTTCTGCAATTGATTGAGAAATTCGCTGCGGACCTCAGACTGCGTTTGTTCCAGCCACGCCCGTCGCGAGAGCACCACGTTGTTGCGGTTCTTGTCCAGTTCGATGATCTTGGCTTCGATCTCTTTGCCGATGTAGGGCTGCAGATCGCGGACGCGGCGCATCTCCACCAGCGACGCGGGCAGGAAGCCGCGCAACCCGATGTCGAGGATCAGCCCACCCTTGACGACCTCGATGACGGTGCCCTTGACGGCCTCGTCCTTCTCCTTGAGCGTCTCGATCGTGCCCCAGGCGCGCTCGTACTGCGCGCGCTTCTTGGACAGGATCAGCCGGCCCTCTTTGTCCTCCTTGGTGAGGACCAGGGCTTCGACCTTGTCCCCGACCGACACCACCTCATGGGGGTCGACATCGTGCTTGATGGACAGCTCGCGGGAGGGAATGACCCCTTCGGTCTTGTAGCCGATATCGAGCAGGACCTCGTCCCGGTCCACTTTGACGATGGTCCCTTCAACGATGTCGCCATCGTTGAAGTATTTGATCGTTTTGTCGATGGCGGCGAGAAAGTCCTCGGGCGAGCCGATGTCGTTGACGGCTACTTGCGGCGAGGTGACGGTGGGACTCGGCATATTGTTGGGTTGCTCCGGACAGGTTGGGTCGTAGGGACAAACGGGATTCGGTGTCGCCCGGGTCGCCGGGCTACCCGTCGAGGCTACTCGACTGCCCACACGCTGGCCAAACCCGGTTCGTGGACTTCGCTGCGGCGTACCGTTCGCCGGCTGCCGTCAAAACCTGGTGATCAGTGCCACTCCGCAGATCATCAGCACACCGCCGAGAGCCCGCCACGGGGTGATCGGGTGCGGGTCCACCCGCAGCCAGCCGAAATGGTCGATCACCAGCGACATGACAAGCGCCGAGGTGACCGTGATACCGATGAAAGCGCCGGCCCCGACCCTGTTGACCAAAGTCAGGCCGGCATAGACCTGAACAGCACCGACCAGGCCGCCGATCACCGCCCACCACGGCATCGACGCGATGTCTTTGGTGGTCGGCAGGGGTCTGGGCAGGATCATGAACACGGCGATGAAGAAGATGGTGATCAACGCAAACGACACGGCCGACGCCAGCCACGGATTGATCAGATGCTTGAAGAGTTGCCCGTTCATGGCGGCTCCGCAGGTCTGCAGCGCGCCGCCCAAAACAATGAAAGGGACGATCCAGCCGGCGTTCATAAGACTCCTCGTTGGCTTGCTGGGAAGACCTCAGTGTGCCGCTGAATCCCAGCTGCGCCCGTAACCCAGCGACACGTCCAGTGGCACGTCCAACGGGTAGGCGCTGCACATCTGGTCGCGCACCAGCGCCTCGAGCTGCTCCCGCTCCCCCTCGGCGACTTCGAACAGCAGTTCATCGTGCACCTGCAGCAGCATCCGCGACGCCAGCCCGGCCTGCTCGAGGGCCTTCTCGACGTCGATCATGGCGACCTTGATGATGTCGGCTGCACTGCCCTGAATTGGAGCGTTGAGCGCCGCCCGCTCCGCGGCCTCGCGTACCTGGCGATTGCTGCTGTCCAGCTCGGGCAGGTAGCGCCGACGCCCCAATACCGTCGAGGTGTAGCCGTCTTTGCGGGCCTGTTCGACCACGGCCAGCAGATAGTCGCGGACGCCGCCGAACCGGGCGAAATAGGCGTCCATCTGGACCTTGGCTTCCTCGGTGGAGATTTTCAGCTGCTGCGCCAGCCCGTAGGCGCTCAACCCATAGGCCAAGCCGTACGACATCGCCTTGACGCGGCGCCGCAGTTCGCCGGTCACCTCCTCGATCGGCACGCTGAAAGCCCGCGCGGCAACGAAGGAATGCAGGTCTTCTCCGGTCCTGAACGCTTCGATGAGGCCGTCGTCGCGAGACAGGTGCGCCATGATCCGCATCTCGATCTGGCTGTAGTCCGCGGTCATCAACTCGGCATAGCCCTTGCCGGTGACGAACGCGCCGCGGATGCGGCGACCGGCGTCGGTGCGGATCGGGATGTTCTGCAGGTTCGGTTCGGTCGACGAGAGCCGACCGGTCGCGGCGATAGTCTGGTTGAACGTGGTGTGAATGCGGCCGTCGGCCGCCGCCGAGCTCAGCAACCCGTCGACGGTCACCTTGAGCCGGGTGGCGTCGCGATGGGCCAGCAGGTGCTGCAGGAACGGGTGACCGGTCTTTTCGAAAAGGCCCTGCACAGCGTCCGCATCCGTGGTGTATCCCGTCTTGGTCCGCTTGGTCTTCGGCATTTCCAGCTCGTCGAACAGCACGACCTGCAGTTGTTTGGGCGAGCCGAGGTTGATCTGCTTGCCGATCACCGCGTAAGCGGCTTCCGCCGCGTCGCGGATCTGGTCACCGAATTCGCTTTGCAGCGTTGCCAATTGGCCCAAGTCCACGGCGATGCCGGCTGCTTCCATTTTCGCCAGCACCCCCTGGACCGGCAGCTCCATCTCGGCCAGCAGCGGCTGCGAGTCGATGCGGGCCAGTTCAGCGTCCAGCGCCTCGGCCAGATCCACCACGGCCCGGGCCCGCAAGATCACCGTCTGCACCGCCTGGTCGTCAACGCCGTCGACGTCATCAAGTAGCGAGAGTTGCTGCTGTTCGGACGTTTCCGCGCGCAGCTCGCGTCGCAGGTAACGCAGTGACAGGTCGTCGAGGGTGAAGCTGCGCTGCCCCGGTCGCACCAGGTAGGCGGCCAGCGCGGTGTCGGAGGTGACGCCGTTCATCGTCCACCCGCGTCCGGCGAGATCGTGAATGGCCAGCTTCGCTTCATGCAGCGCTTTGGGTTTGGTTTCGTCGGCCAGCCAGGCGCCTACCGCGGCGTCGTCGTCCGGCGTCAACACGGTGGTGTCGATGTAGCCGCCGTCACCGTCGGCGGCGGCGATCGCCAGCGCGGTCGCGTCGCCGTCGTAGGGCAGGTGGGTGCCGACGACGGCCAGCCCGCAGCGGCTGTCGTCGCCGGCATGCTCGACCAACCATTGAGCGACGGTGCCCGGCTGCAGCGCCGCACCCCGCACGTCGAACCCTTCGTCGACCTCCGGCTCGACTGCGGCCAGCGTCTCGAACAGCCGGTCCCGCAGCACCCGGAATTCCAGATGGTCGAACAGCCGGTGTATTTCGTCCCGGTCCCAGGGCAGCACCCGCAGCGTGTCCGGCGTCTGCGCCAGCGGCACGTCGCGCACCAGGTCGGTCAGCTCCCGGTTGCGCACGACGCCGGCCAGGTGTGCACGCAGCGCATCGCCCACCTTGCCGCGGACCGAGTCGACGTTGTCGACCAGCGACTGCAGCGAGCCGTATTCGGCGATCCACTTCGTGGCGGTTTTCTCCCCGACGCCCGGAATGCCGGGCAGGTTGTCGCTGGGGTCGCCGCGCAGTGCCGCGAAGTCGGGATACTGCTTGGGCGTCAAACCGTATTTCTCGACGACGGCCTGCGGGGTGAAGCGGGTGAGTTCGCTGACACCTTTGCGCGGATAGAGCACCGTCACGTCGTCGCTGACCAGTTGCAGCGAATCACGGTCACCGGTCACCACCAGCACGCGATAACCCTCGTTCTCGGCCTGGGTGGCCAATGTCGCGATCAGGTCGTCGGCTTCGAAGCCGGCCTTGGCAAGGACGGTAATTCCCAATGCGGCTAGCACTTCCTTGGTGATGTCGATCTGCCCGTGAAACTCGTCGGGCGTGCTCGACCGGTTCGCTTTGTATTCCGGATAACGGTCGGAGCGAAACGTCTGGCGGGATACGTCGAACGCGGCCGCCACGTGGGTCGGCGACTCGTCGCGCAGCAGATTGATCAGCATGGCGGTGAATCCGTAGACCGCATTGGTGGTCAGGCCGCCCTGCGTCTTGAAGTTCTCCGCCGGCAGTGCGTAGAACGCCCGAAAAGCCAGCGAATTGCCGTCCAGCAGCATCAGCGTCGGTTTCTGGTCAGCGGATGGTCCGGCTTGGCTCTTGGCGCTGGCGGTCCTCGCTGGGCTCACGGCTTCAACTCTAGGCATCCGGCCCGACACCCAGCACTGGGCGCCAAACTGGAACACGTTTCAGTTTTACGGCCGTCGGCGGTAGGCTGAGCCCGTGCCAGCAGCGACCCGCCGGGAACCGGCGATCGACGGATGGTTCGCCGCCGATGACACCGGTGCGGCCCATCTGATCGGCGGCAAATGCCCGCAGTGCGGCACCTATGTGTTCCCGCCGCGGGCCAACAATTGCCCGAACCCCGGGTGCGACGGCGACGAGCTCGCGCAGGTTCCGTTGTCGCGGCGCGGCACGCTGTGGAGCTACACCGAAAACCGCTATGCGCCGCCGCCGCCCTATCCGTCGCCGGATCCGTTCTCCCCGTTCGCGGTTGCCGCTGTCGAGCTGGCCGACGAGGGCTTGATCGTGCTCGGCAAAGTGGTCGACGGCACGCTGGCCGCCGATCTCGAAGTCGGCATGCGAATGGAACTGACCACCATGCCGCTGTTCACCGACGACGAGGGCGTCGAGCGCATCGTCTACGGGTGGCGAATCGCCGATGGTTAGCGCCGAACCGGTGTACATCCTCGGCGCCGGGATGCACCCGTGGGGCAAGTGGGGCACCGACTTCACCGAGTACGGGGTCACCGCAGCGCGGGCTGCGCTGGGCGAGGCGGGGCTGGACTGGCGGCAGATCCAGCTGGTGGCCGGTGCCGACACCATCCGCAACGGCTATCCGGGCTTCGTCGCCGGCGCGACCTTCGCCCAGAAGCTGGGCTGGAACGGCGTGCCGGTCAGCTCCAGTTACGCCGCCTGCGCCAGCGGCTCGCAGGCGCTGCAAAGTGCTCGCGCGCAGATTCTGGCCGGTTTCTGCGACGTGGCGCTGGTGATCGGCGCCGACACCACGCCGAAGGGGTTTTTCGCCCCGGTCGGCGGCGAACGCCGCAGTGACCCGGACTGGCAGCGGTTCCATTTGATCGGTGCTACCAACCCGGTGTATTTCGCGCTGCTGGCTCGTCGGCGCATGGACCTCTACGGCGCCACTCTGGAGGACTTCGCTCAGGTCAAGGTGAAGAACGCCCGTCATGGCCTGCAGAATCCGAACGCCCGGTTCCGCAAGGAGACGTCGATTGAGGACGTGCTGGCCAGCCCGGTGGTGGCCGAACCGCTGCGGCTGCTAGACATCTGCGCCACCTCCGATGGCGCGGCGGCGCTGATTGTCGCCAGCGCCGCGTTCGCCCGTCAGCACCTCGGTTCTCTCCACGGCGTGCCGTCGGTGCGCGCAGTCAGCACGGTCACCCCGCGCTATCCGCAGCACCTGCCCGAATTGCCCGACATCGCAACCGATTCCACCGCTGTGGTGCCGGCGCCGGACCGGGTCTTCAAAGATCAGATTCTCGACGCCGCCTACGCGGAGGCCGGTATCGGCCCGGAAGATCTGAGTTTGGCCGAGGTATACGACCTTTCGACCGCGCTCGAGTTGGACTGGTACGAGCATCTGGGGCTGTGTGCCAAGGGCGAGGCCGAGGCGCTGCTGCGCAGCGGTGCGACCGCCCTCGGCGGCAAGGTCCCAGTCAACCCGTCCGGCGGGCTGGCCTGCTTCGGCGAGGCGATTCCCGCGCAGGCCATCGCGCAGGTATGCGAGCTGAGCTGGCAGCTGCGTGGCCGGGCCACCGGCCGTCAGGTCGACGGCGCCAGGGTCGGCGTCACCGCCAACCAGGGTTTGTTCGGGCACGGCTCGTCAGTGATCGTGGCCCGCTAGGGGTTCAGTTTCCCCATCGCGAGCGTGCGCAGCTTGTGCGCCGGTTAGGTAGCGGGTTCTTTGGGTGGGTCGAGGGTTTCCAGCACCACTTCTGCGACGCGCTTCATGGTGGTGCGCCGGTCCATGGCGGCGCGCTGAATCCACTTGAATGCTTCCGGCTCGGTCATACCCTGATTGGCTTGCAGCAGGCCTTTCGCCCGTTCGATGAGCTTGCGGGTTTCCAGCCGCTCGGACAGCGTCGCGACTTCGCGCTCCAGCGCCGTGACCTCGCCGAACCGGCTGACAGCCAGCTCGATGGCCGGAATGAGGTCGCTGATGGAGAACGGCTTCACCAGATAGGCCATCGCTCCGGCGTCTCGTGCTCGCTCCACCAGGTCGCGCTGGCTGAACGCGGTCAGCACGACGATCGGTGCGATACGTTTGCTGGCGATCTCCGAGGCAGCGTCGATGCCGTCGCGGCGCGGCATCTTCACATCCATGATCACCAAGTCGGGCTTATGCTGCTCGGCCAGTTCGACGGCTTCCTGGCCGTCACCGGCCTCCCCGACGATGTGGTAGCCCTCTTCGCGCAGCATCTCGGCCAGGTCCATCCGGATGAGCGCCTCGTCTTCGGCGATCAGCACACGGCGTCCATTGGGAGCTACTGCGTCGGTCGTAGAGCCGGTCATGTTGACATTGTCCCGTGCGCGGCGCCGATCAGCGACCGCGGGGCTGATCGACGGCGCAGCGATCCGCATCCTCTATGGTGAAGGCCCGAAAAGCCCTCGTATCCCAACTGGCAGAGGAAACGGACTCAAAACCCGTCCAGTGTGGGTTCGAATCCCACCGAGGGCACTAATGCACCAGCACAACGGCTCTCTGACTCGGACGCGACAGCTTCGAACCCGGCCATCGTCATGCCGCCGCCAGCACGCGCGGATGGGATTAGCCTTCGGCCGTCAGATCTCCCTATTCGAGGGCGAACAGCGGTTTCTGCGACGACACTGTGAGTGTGCGCTCAAGCCTGTAGGTCGCTGCGCATAACAACTAGTTCAGTCAGTAGCTAGGAGGACGCAATGAAGTACGTCATTTCCATGAACTTCTTGCGGAACGGTTCCGCAGCCGAGAATAAGGCGGCTATGCGGGACCTCTTGGAGTTGTATTCCAAGTGGGAGCAACCGAAAGGCACGACATTCCACCAATTCCTCGGCCGGGTGGACGGCGGTGGAACATTCGCCGTCGTGGAAACCGACAACCCTGGCGACCTGATCGACACCACCAGCAAGTTCGGTGCTTTCGTCGAATACCAGGTCTACCCAGTTGTGGAGATCGCCGAGGCGGTGCAGGCGGCACAGGAGGCGCAGGCCTTCATGAACTCAAGCACCGCCTGAAAACGTGAGACTCCAAGCGCTCTGGCGGGAGGAGGATGCTGTACACCATCGGCCACGGCGCGAACACCGCTGAGCAGCTCACAACCATCCTGGGTCAACACCACATCGCATTGCTGGTCGACGTGCGGAGCTTCCCGGGCTCCCGGCGCAATCCAGACGTGTCCAAGGAGCTCATGCCCGGGTGGCTCGACGCGGCCGGCATCGAGTACCGGCACGAACCCGAGCTTGGTGGACGACGCAAACCGCCGGCCACTCCCCTACCGCGCGACCAGTGGTGGCAGCACCCGGCGTTCGCCAACTACGCCGGTCACACCCGCACGGCCGGCTTCCAGGCGGCGTACCGGCGACTGCTGCAGGACGCGGACACCCGCGACGTCGCGATCATGTGCGGCGAGCCGACCTGGTGGCGCTGCCACCGACGCATGATCGCCGACTTGGCGACCCGCGACGGGCGCACCGTGCAGCACATCATGCCCAACGGGTCGCTGTCGCAGCACTACACGTCCGACTGGCTTGCCGGCGAGGAAATGGACCAGCTTTGACGGGTTTCACAGGTGTCGCCCTGACAAGCTAGGCTTTTGCCGTGGTGGCGAAGAAGTGCGGTGCCCCACGCGTCCGGGCAGCAGGTTCATCGCAGACGCCGAACTGCGTCGCGGCAGTGCGGGAGCAACCGCGCGCCCGCAGTCAGCACTACGTGGACAACGTCGCCCGACGGTTGCAACTGCTCAACATCAACGCGTGGATGGCGGTCTTGGTGTGCGGGGGCTTCGGGATCGTCGGGGTCTTCGCCGGAGCGGGGCTGTCGCTACCCCAGATCATCGACATCCTGGCCGCACTGACCTTCGCGACGGTGCCGTGGCTGCACCGCTTCGGTGAATTGACTGCGCCGCTCACCTTCGTCGCTGCCTCCTACGTGTCGATCTTCGCTATTTCGTTGAATGTGGGCACCGGCTCAGGACTGCAGTTCTTCTTGCTGGTGACGGCTTGTCTGGTGGTCTTGCAGCTCGGCATCGAACACATCACGCTGGCGGCTACATTGGCCGCTCTCGGCGCGGGGCTGGCGATTGCGCTGGAGTTTTTGGTGCCACGCGACACCGGTGTGCAGCCGCACTGGGCCACGTCACTGGGCTTCGCCATGTCGGTTGTCTCCGCCTGTGCGCTGGTCGTCGTGACGATGTGGTACGCGATGCGCGGAATCGCGCGTGCTGAAGCCGCCATGGAAGTGGAGTACCACCGGTCGGAGGCCCTGCTGACCAACATGCTGCCGGCCAGCGTCGCCGCCCGGCTGAAAGGCCCGGAGCGCAACATCATCGCCGACAAATATGACGACGCCTCAGTCCTATTCGCCGACATCGCGGGTTTTACCGAGCGCGCCAGCAACACTGCACCCGCCGACCTCGTGCAGTTCCTGAACCGGCTCTACAACGATTTCGACGCCCTGGTTGACAAGCACGGCTTGGAAAAGATCAAAGTCAGCGGCGACTGTTACATGGTGGTCAGCGGAGTGCCGTGGCCACGGCGCGACCACGTCGAAGCGCTAGCCGACCTTGCGCTGGACATGGCAGACGCGGTGGCCGGGCTCGAAGACCCGCACGGCCGGCCTGTCGCGCTTCGGATCGGCCTGGCCTCCGGCCCGGTGGTGGCCGGGGTGGTCGGCTCACGCCGATTCTTCTACGACGTGTGGGGTGACGCAGTTAACGTCGCGTCGCGGATGGAGTCCACGGACACCGCGGGACGGATCCAAGTGCCTCTGGCGGTCTACGAGCGGTTGAAAAATAACTTCGTCCTGCACGAACGCGGCAGCGTCGACGTTAAGGGCAAAGGTGTGATGCGCACGTGGTATCTGGTCGGCCGCAGGTCCCCAGCCCCCACGGCCGAGGTACCTGCCGAGGAGACACAAACGGCCGGTGTCTGAACCTCACCAGCTCCCCCTTGAATGACGCGTGTGGGACAATTTGCTGATGCAACCCACGTCTGTACCAGCCCTGTTGCCGCATCTGTGGAAGTCGACGCTGACTTCAGGGTTACTGACGTTGGCCCTAGGCGTCCTGATCCTCGCCTGGCCGGGACGAACCATCGTTCTCGCAGCGGTCGTGTTCGGCGCCTATCTGCTGATATCGGGGATCGTCCAGGTGGTCTTCGCGTTCAGCCTGCACGTCTCGGCGAGTGGGCGGGTGCTGCTTTTCATCAGCGGGGCGGCTTCGCTGATCCTGGCAGTCCTGGCGTTCCGCCACTTCGGGCAGGGCGCGGCGATTCTTCTGCTGGCCATTTGGATCGGTGTCGGCTTCATCTTCCGTGGGGTGGCGACCACCGTTTCGGCTATCAGCGACCCGACCGTGCCCGGCCGGGTTTGGCATGTCATCACCGGGGTGCTCAGCCTGTTGGCGGGCATCGTGATGATCGGCTCGCCATTCGCCTCCATCGGCGTCCTGGCCATCGTCGTGGGAAGCTGGCTGGTGGTCCTCGGCGTCTTCGAGGTCGTGTCGTCGTTCGGTATCCGCAACGCGTCCAAGCGATTGGGAACGATTCGTTCGACGGAGGAGACCTCACTCGGCACCGCCTGACCGCTGACGTCACAGGTGGCGGCGACGCGGCAAGAATTCCAGCGTCAACAACACCCACAGCAGCGGGACCACCTGAGTTAGGCGCACCAGCACATAGCGCCGCTCGCAAAGCGCGTGGAACTTACGCAGATACCGGTACAACGACTCCAGCGCGATGAGCGGGTCCAGAAGATGGATCAACGTGTAGAACACCCACTGCAGCGCGCTGCGGTGTTCTTGGTCGAAGAGGTCCGGGAACGCAGCGAACGCCAACGACACCCGTTGTGCGCCAGCAGCTTTGGCCGCCAACACCATGTCGACGCTGAGCCGCTCGTCGAGCCCGTTGGGGACCTTGGGGCGCCGCCACGGCACGTCGAGGGTGACATCGCTGCCGCCCCCGGCGATCGCATAACGGTGAAAACCCTGCACTCGCCGTCGCGCGTCTCTGGCGATGATCAGTTGCATCCCCGGGTAACGACCTTCCAGCACACCGTCCAGGTTCATCGCGAACCCGCGATCGGCATGCGCTCCGCGTCGCGATGCCCGAAGCACCTCGGTCAGCTCGGCCAGCCGCTCAGCGTCGAGTTCTTGCTCGGCCACGATCTCGGTCGTGATACCGAAGTTATGGGTGCGCTTGACCGCTTGGCGGAGGTTTCGGAACGCGCGGCCGGCCATGTGAAAAGTCGGTACGTCGATGACGACATCTCGGCCGATGGGTATTGCTCGCAGCGAACGCCCGAGCACCGCCGGATCGCACCACAATGAAAGCCTGCGCTCGCTGCAGCACAGCACCACCAGCCGCCAACCCCGGCTATGGCACATCGCGATGAAGTCGGCCACCAGATCGGGGAACTGACTCTCCTCACCTATCGGATCTCCACTCACCACCGCGTAACCGAACCGCGTTCGGTACGCCAGCGCTGCCGCACCGTCGGCGCTGAAGTGGTGGCACTTGCCGGTCTGCATCGCAAAGGGTGCCAGCGCGTCTCCACTGGTCGCGTTGATCAAGGCCCACAACCGAGGGAGGTCCGCGGACCGCGGCCGAGCTGACGTGGGCCACATCAAGGCCAAGCCCGACCCGACAATCAGCACATCGCCCAACACGTCGAAGGAGACGACGTGAGCACCGATTCCGGCGATCAGTGCGACGACGGCAGCGGTCGCGTGTGAGGCCGTCACAGGCCGGCCCAGAAAGATTCCGCGAGCGATCAGTGCTACCGCGGCCAACACCGTGACCGACCACGCCAACCGGCCGGCGGGCTGCGAGTGACCGTGTGCGTGGTTTTCGGCGAACACCGCAATCAGCCAGCCCATTGCGGCAAGCAGCGCCACTGCGCCGATCCATCGTGCCGCCGGCGAATCCACCCGGACGACAACGTGTTCGGCGGCGCGAAGCCTGGGTGCGACGCCGACCGACGATTCCTTCACCCACACCTCCGGCTGCTCAACCAAAGGGCTGGACCCGATTACTGAAAACGCTACGCCGAGCGCACGGTCATCGCGGCATTCGGCGTGCCTCGCAACGAGACCGTTATTTGCGCTATCGGTGGGCGGGAAAGTACTTGACCACGCCTTCTTGCACGACGGTGGCAACCAGCTCGCCGGAGCGGTCGAAGAAGTAGCCGGTGCCCAGCCCACGAGAGTCCGTGGCCACGGGCGACGACGTCGAGTACAGCACCCAGTCGTTGAAGCTGACCGGCCGGTGAAACCACACCGAATGATTGACGCTCGCCGCGAAGATCCGGTCGAAACCCCAGGAGAGACCGTGGCTTGTCACCACAGAGTCCAGCACAGTGGTATCCGAGGAGTACACCATCGCCGCTGTGTGCAGCACCGGGTCGTCCGGCAGCACACCGTCGGCTTTGACCCACACCCGGTTGTGCGCCAGCCGCTCGCCTTTGTCGCGCATCACCCAGGCGGGATCATTCGTGTAACGCCAGTCGATGGGTTGTAGCGCCCCGACGAACAGCGGCACCGTCTTCTCGTAGCCGCGCAGCAACTCGCTGATTCTGGGTAGCGTTTCCGGCTCGGGCACCGTCGGTGGCTCCACGCTGTGCTCGAGCCCGCGGCCCCCGGACAGGTAGGAGACCATCGCCGACGCCAACAACGTCCCGCCTTGCACGGCGTCGACACGCCGATTGGCGAAACGTCGTTCGTCACGCAGCCGCGACACCCGGAATTCGATGTCCTTGGTCGGATCGCCGCCGTTGATGAAGTGCACCGACAGCGCGTTGGGCGGCAGGTCGCGGACCTGCGTGCGGCTGGCGGCGACAAATGATTGCGCCATCAACTGTCCGCCGAACGTTCGCAGCGGGGTTTTGCTGGGATGAGATCCGATGAACAAGTTGTCGGAGACGGCGTTGAGGTCGAGTACCGCCAACAACTCGTCGAAATCAGACATTGGCGTCGACTCTAAACGTCGTCCTCGCCGATCCGGTGAACGTGGATGAGGTTGGTCGAGCCGACTGTGCCCGGTGGTGCGCCGGCGACAATGACCACGAGTTCGCCGCGTTTGTACCGGCCCAGTTCCAGCAGCGACTTGTCGACCAGGCGGATCATGGCGTCGGTGTTTCGCATGGTGGGCACGATGAACGTCTCGGTGCCCCATGTCATGGCCAGTTGGCTGCGAACCTCCGGCAGCGGAGTGAAAGCGAGCAACGGCAGCGGAGTGTGCAGCCGCGCCAGCCGGCGCACGGTATCGCCGGACTGGGTGAATGCAACCAAGGCTTTGGCGTCGAGCCGCTCGCCGATGTCGCGGGCCGCATAGGAGATCACGCCGCGCTTGGTTCTCGGTACGTGGGTTAACGGCGGCGCGGCGGTCGAGTTCTCCTCGACCGCGCAGACTATCCGCGCCATCGTCCGCACTGCCTCCAACGGGTGCTTACCGACCGCGGTTTCACCGGACAACATGAGCGCATCGGCGCCGTCGAGCACAGCGTTGGCGACGTCGGACGCTTCGGCCCTTGTGGGCCGCGAATTCTCGATCATGGAGTCCAGCATCTGAGTCGCCACGATGACCGGTTTCGCATTCTCCCTGGCCATCTGGATAGCCCGCTTCTGCACCAGCGGGACTTCTTCCAACGGCAGTTCGACGCCGAGGTCCCCACGGGCCACCATCACCGCGTCGAACGCGAGAACGACGGCCTCAAGATTGTCGATTGCTTCGGGCTTCTCCAGCTTGGCGATGACCGGTACCCGCCGCCCCATCCGGTCCATCACCTCGTGCACCAACTCCACGTCCGACGGGGACCGCACGAACGAAAGCGCCACCATGTCGACACCGAGCGTCAGCGCGAATTCCAGGTCGTCGACGTCTTTTTCGGACAGCGCAGGCGCCGACACGTTCATCCCGGGCAGCGACATGCCTTTGCTGTCACTGACTGGACCGCCTTCAGTCACGGTGCAGATCACGTCGGCCCCATCGACGCTTTCCACCTGCAAGCCCACTTTGCCGTCGTCGATCAGAACGCGGTCACCTATTACGGCGTCTTTGGCCAACTGGGTGTAAGTGGTCGACACCCGGTCGTGATTACCCTGACAGCGGTCGACGGTGATCCGCACGGTCTCACCGGTGGCCCAATAGGTGACACCACCGGTGAAGCGGCCAAGCCTGATCTTGGGGCCTTGCAGGTCGGCGAGAACCCCAACCGCGCGGCCGGTGGCGTCGGAGGCCGCACGCACCCGGTCGTAGGCGGCTTTGTGATCGAGGTGCTCGCCGTGGCTGAAGTTCATTCTGGCGACGTCCATTCCGGCTTCGACCAGTGCGAGGACCGACTCGTCGGTACTGGTGGCCGGACCTAAAGTGCAGACGATTTTCCCGCGTCTCGCCACGACGACCCAGCATAGCCGTGGACACCGACCATCTCGACCGATACAGATCAGATGGGTCAGTGACGTGTCAGCTGCGAAGAGGGCGGCCGTACTGGTCGCGTACGTTGCCGTTGAAAATCAGCACTGCATCGACGATTCCCCATATGACCGGCAGCAGCACACCGATGCCACAGGTCACCACCGTGAAGAAGAACCCTCCCAGTAATTGGGCCAGGCCGAGCCCCGTCTGACCGAGATAGAGGCGGCCGATACCGAGGATGCCGAACAAGCCGATCAGCTGCAAAAGCCCTGCCGTCACTTTCGACTTGTCGGAATACGGCTCTCCGCTTATCGGATCCCGGCCGTAGGGCGCGGACGGGTCGACATAGGGGCTTGGCGACGGATACGGCACATACGGGGGCGGAAAGGGCGGCGGATTGTAAGGCGGCTGACGGGATTGCCAATTGCCATCAGGCGGCATGGGCCACGTCGGGTCAGTCATGGTGTCAGCATGCCAGAGCCAAGCGGTTCAGATTCGCGTTCGAGGCGCGTCGGTCTATAGACGACGCCGCCACAAGCGCCTTAGTCCTCGTCGGCTGCGGGGCTGTGGTGTTTTCCCGTCGGTGACTGACTGCTCTTCACCATCTGGGGTGTCAGCTGAGTCGGCGGATTCCGGTTCTGCGTCATCTGTTTCTGTCGCCGCGTCCTCGCCGACCGGCTGAAGCTCACCGGCTACCGCCTCAGGTTCCTCGCTTGCGACGGCCTCCTCGGGCGCCGGCTCTTCGGCCTCGGGCCCGTCGACCATTTCAGTCTCCGACGGCTCTTCTGGCTCCGGCTCCGCGACCTGCGGCTCGGCTGCCTCGTCGACCGCTTCAAGCTCGGGTTCTTCTTCGACGTCTGGCGCCCCTGCCTCGTCGACCGCCTCTGGCTCGAGTTCTTCCTCCGCTTCTGGCTCTTCGGTTTTCATTGAGCCCACTTCGGCGTCACCGACGGCCTCGGTCTCGGGCGCTTCTTGAATGTCTGGCACTGCCGCCTCGTCGACTGCTTGCGGCTCGAGCTCATCTTCAGCGTGTGGCAGCACTGCCTCGTCAGCCGCCTCCGGCTTGAGCTGTTGCTCTGCTTCTGGCTCTTCGGCTTGCGTTTCACCCACGACGGCCTCGCCGACCGCCTCGGACTCAGGCGCTTCTTCGGCGTCACCGACGGCCGCGGTCTCGGGCGCTTCTTGAATGTCTGGCACTGCCGCCTCGTCGACTGCTTGCGGCTCGAGCTCATCTTCAGCGTGTGGCAGCACTGCCTCGCCAGCCGCCTCCGGCTTGAGCTCTTGCTCTGCTTCTGGCTCTCCGGTTTCCGTTACGCCCACAAAAGCTTCATCGACGGCCTCAGGCGCTTCTTCGGCGTCACCGACGGCCGCGGTCTCGGGCGCTTCTTGAATGTCTGGCACTGCCGCCTCGTCGACTGCTTGCGGCTCGAGCTCATCTTCAGCGTGTGGCACCACTGCCTCGTCGACCGCCTCGAGCTCGGGCTCTTCTTCGGCGTCTGGCTCTTCGGATTTAATCTCCTCCACAGCGACGTCACCGACGGCCTCAGGCTCGGGCGCTTCCTCCGCGTCCGGCGCGTCGACCTCCGTCTCTCCAACCACGGCCTCACCGAGCGCCGCCGGCTCCAGCTCCGGTTCCTCAACAACCGCCTCCTGCGCCGCAGGCTCGGATTGATCACTTTCGACCGTGTCCGCGACGGGCGACAGCTCCTCGGACTCGATGGACGGCCCCGGTCCGCCCGATGTCGTCGCCGAAGTACGGGGCGTCGAACCCACGGCCGCCAGCTCACTGGCCGGCTCGGGGACGGCCAGCGTTTCATCTATCGTGCCGGCGCCGCCCAGCGTGGCGGGATCTTCCCGGCCTTTCGGTGCCAGCACGATGTAGACGATGGCGCCGATGAAAACGAAAGTCGACGTGAAGGAGTTGATTCGGATCCCGGCGATGTGAGTGGCCGCGTCGTCGCGCAGCAATTCGATGGTGAAACGCCCGACGCAATATCCGGCTACATAGGCCGCGAACAGCCGTCCGTGGCCGATGACGAATCGCCGGTCGAGATAGATCAGCACAACGAAAATCAAGATATTCCAGAGCATTTCGTACAGGAAGGTGGGCTGCACCACCTGCGCCAGCTGTCCGGTGGAAACGCCGTCGAGGGAATGCACGTCGACGAAACCCGACGGGTCGCGCCGGTAAAAGATCTCCAAACCCCACGGCATGGCGGTCTCCCGGCCGAAAAGCTCTTGGTTGAAGTAATTTCCGAGCCGGCCGATCGCCTGCGCGAGCACGATGCCGGGTGCGACCGCGTCGCCAAACGCCGGCAGCGGGATACCGCGCCGTCGACAGCCGATCCACGCGCCTACCCCGCCGAGCGCGACCGCACCCCAGATGCCCAGACCACCGTCCCAGATGCGCAACGCTGCGCCCAGTCCGGCACCCCCGTTGCCGAAATAGGTTCGCCAATCGGTACTCAGGTGGTAGAGCCGTCCGCCGATCAACCCGAATGGCACGGCCCACAGTGCGATGTCGTAGATCACGCCCCGCTCGCCGCCGCGGGCCTCCCAGCGCCGGTCGCCGACGAGGAGCGCCACCACGATGCCGACAATGATGAACACCGCATAGGCGCGGATGGGCACCGGTCCGAGATGCCACACGCCCTGAGGAGGGCTCGGGAAATATGCAAGGTACGTCGTGGTCATAGGGCAGGAACCCGTTGTCTGACGCCGGCAGCGAGGTCCTCGGTCAGGGAACGTAATGCGGCCAGGCCGTTGCTCAACGCGGACACCAGTGCCGAGCCGACGATGACGCCGTCCGCGTAGCCGGCGATCTCGGCAGCCTGTTCGCGCGACCGCACGCCAAGGCCCACACCCACCGCGATGTCGGACACCGTTCGCACCCGCTGGACCAACTCGGGAGCGGCCCCCGAAACCGCATCTCTGGCCCCGGTCACGCCCATCGTCGACGCCGCGTAGACGAATCCCCGCGATGCCTCGACGGTCGCCGCCAACCGCTGCGGCGTCGACGACGGCGCCACCAAGAAAATGCGATCCAGTCCATGCCGATCAGAAGCCATTAGCCATTCTTGGGCCTCATCGGGAATGAGGTCCGGGGTGATCAGACCAACTCCGCCGGCGGACGCCAGATCCCGTGCGAAGGTGTCAACCCCATACCGCAGTACCGGGTTCCAGTACGTCATCACGACCGCACGGCCACCGGATCTGCTGACCGCCTCCACGGCGGTCAACGTGTCCCGAACGCGCACGCCGCCGCGCAGCGCGGCTTCTGCAGCCCTGGCGATAGTCGGTCCGTCCATACCCGGATCGGAGTACGGCACGCCGACTTCGACTATGTCGCAGCCGTGTTCGACCAGTGCCGTCATGGCCGCGACCGAGGCCTGCACATCGGGGTATCCGGTCGGCAGGTAACCGATCAAGGCGGCCCTATCATCTCGCCGGCACATTGCGAATAAGGTTGCCAAACCGCGAGGTTCGCCCTGTGCAGCCGTCATGGCTTGCCCGTGCTGTCGAGCAGGCCGAACCACTTCGCGGCTGTTTCAACGTCCTTGTCGCCGCGGCCGGACAGATTCACCACGATGACCGCACCGCTACCCAACTCGACACCCAGTTCGAGAGCACCCGCGACGGCGTGCGCGGATTCGATAGCCGGGATGATGCCTTCGGTCCGGCAGAGCAGGCCGAAGGCGTTCATCGCCTCACTGTCGGTGATCGGCCGGTATTCGGCTCGCCCTGTCTCCTTGAGCCAGGCATGCTCCGGGCCGACTCCGGGGTAATCCAGGCCCGCGGAAATCGAATGCGACTCAATGGTTTGGCCATCCTCGTCTTGCAGCAGATACGAGAACGACCCCTGAAATGCTCCGGGTGACCCGCCGGTGAATGTTGCGGCGTGCCGTCCGGTCTCGACACCGTCACCGGCCGCCTCGTATCCGACCAGCCGAACCTCGGGGTCGTCGATGAAGGCGTGAAAAATCCCAATCGCGTTGGAGCCGCCGCCGACGCAGGCCGTGACGGCGTCGGGCAGCCGACCGATGCAATCTTGGATTTGCGCGCGCGTCTCCAGGCCGATGATCCGCTGAAAATCCCGAACCATGGTCGGGAATGGATGCGGTCCGGCCGCGGTGCCGAAACAGTAGTAGGTGCTGTCAGCGTTGGTGACCCAATCACGGAAAGCTTCGTTGATCGCGTCTTTGAGGGTGCGCGAACCCGACTCGACCGAAATGACTTCGGCGCCCAGCAGTCGCATACGCGCCACGTTCAACGCTTGGCGCTCGGTGTCGACGGCACCCATGTAAACGATGCAATCCAGGCCCAGCAGCGCACAGGCGGTGGCGGTGGCAAC
Source organism: uncultured Actinomycetota bacterium (assembly GCA_963830605.1). Lineage (GTDB taxonomy): Bacteria > Actinomycetota > Actinomycetes > Mycobacteriales > Mycobacteriaceae > Mycobacterium. The sequence goes on from CAWHML010000004.1 coordinate 84,623, forward strand.
CCCGTGCTGGCCGGCACCGGTCTCGGCGATGACCCGGCTCTTGCCCATCTGCTGAGCCAGTAACGCTTGGCCGAGCACATTGTTGATCTTGTGAGAACCGGTGTGATTCAGATCTTCTCGTTTAAGGAAGATTCGCGCCCCGCCTGCGTGTGCACTGAGCCGGCTGGCTTCGTACAGCGGCGACGGGCGGCCGGCATAGTTGGCCTGCAACTTGTCGAGAAGGTCCAAAAATCCCTGGTCGGTGCGCGCTTTTTCATACGCGGCGGTCACTTCTTCGATCACCGCCATCAACGCCTCGGCGACGTAGCGGCCGCCGTACACACCAAAGTGGCCACGCTGATCGGGGTCGTGGCGCGTGGGTTCTGCAATGGCCGCACTGGAACGGGGAAGATCCGGGCCTTGAAGGTTCCTCATCACCAAATCTCAACGCGCAAAGGGCTCATCGCGTTCAAAAGTTCAGCGGACCGGCTTCGGACAAGACGGATGCCGCCCGGCTGTCACCAGATCCGCGACCGCCGCGCGGGGATCGCCGCTGACAACCAGCCCTTCGCCGACCAGCACCGCGTCAGCACCTGCGCCGGCGTACGCCAACAAGTCGGCGGTGCCGCGCACACCCGACTCGGCGATCCGGATCACGTCGTTGGGTAGCCCGGGAGCGATCCGCGCGAAGCAGTCCCGATCTACTCTGAGCGTCTTCAGATCGCGGGCGTTGACGCCGATCACCCGGGCACCGGCTTTCAACGCCCGGTCAGCTTCGGCTTCGGTGTGCACCTCCACCAAAGCGGTCATCCCGAGTGATTCGGTGCGTTCCAACATCGACACGAGCGCGGGCTGCTCGAGGGCGGCAACGATCAGCAGCAGCATGTCGGCGCCATGGGCCCGAGCTTCGTGAATCTGGTATGGCCGCACCACAAAGTCCTTGCGCAACACCGGAACCGAGACTGCCGCCCGCACAGCGTCCAAGTCGTCGAGGCTGCCGCGAAATCGTCGCTCCTCCGTCAAGACGCTGATGACTCGCGCTCCGCCGTCCTGGTAGGCACGAGCCAGCTTCGCCGGATCTGAGATGGGCGCCAGGCAACCTGCGGACGGGCTGGCTCGCTTGACCTCGGCGATGACAGCGATTCCGGGCTCTCGCAACGCGGCCATGACGTCCAATGGCGGTGGCATCGCTTCGGCCTTCGCCTTGATCTCGGCCAGGCTCACGGTGGCCTCGCGGGCGGCAACATCCGCGCGGACTCCCTCGATGATGGAGTCGAGCACAGATGCCGGAGTCATGTCTGTGGTCCCTCCCCGCGGTTGCCGCCCACTTTTTCGGCGACGTGCATCGAGGGTAGCCGCCGCACGCGCGTTCGCCGTCACCGACCCTCCGTGTCGGACCCGGGTAGTGGTTGATCGGTCGGGTCCTGCCCTTCATCGAGGGCATCCCAGAGCATCCGCTCCGAGGTCGCCTGTTCGTCGCCTCGCGCCACCGCGCGGCGGGCGCCGGGCGCCGCATACTTCGTCGACGGGGCATGGCCGGAACGGGCCGATCGCAGTAGCAACACGCCGGCGAGCCAAAGCGCACACCGCGGCCGACAAGGTGATCGCCGCTCCCAGGTAGTGCCGTTCGCTTCCGACCAGGGACAGCACCGAGACATGAGCCACGTCGGCCGCGCGCACCGCCGCGTCCGGAATGACCCACAAACTGACGGCCAAATACCCGGTCGCCAGGCTCGCGATGGCGACCAGCACCGCCAGCATGCGCAGCGGCCACCCCCGCACCGCCAGCGCCGCGACCGCTGCGACAACCAACAACACGGCCAATGGCAGCAGCCCCGCCGACCAGCGGGCTCCGAATACGGTGGTGGTCGTCGGTGGCCCCAGCGAGTCGAACGACCGGATCGTTACCCACGGCAACCGGGATGCGGCCCATAGCCCGGCGGCGGCCGCCGACAGCAGCACTTGGGCTGATGGAATCGTGCGACCCCCTGGCCGATCAGCCATCGCGGCTGCCGTCCGGCACGGTCAGCGTCTCGGCGGCGGCGATCGCGTTCAGCACGGCGCGCGCCTTATTAGACGCCTCGGTGTGCTCGTAGAGACCGTTGGAGTCGGCCACCACGCCACCTCCGGCCTGTACATAGGCTGTGCCGTCGCGCATCAGCGCGGTCCGGATGGCAATCGCGAAGTCTGCGTTGCCGGCAAAGTCGAGGTAACCGATGACGCCGCCGTACAAGCCGCGCCGTGTTTTTTCCACCTCTTCGATCAGCTCCATCGCCCGCACCTTCGGCGCACCGGACAGCGTTCCGGCCGGAAAGCACGCTGTCACCGCGTCGAGAGCGCCGTAGCCCTCGCCCAGCATCCCGGTCACCGTGGACACCAGGTGCATCACATGGCTGTAGCGCTCGATATGGCTGTAGTCATCGACCCGAACACTGCCCGGGACGCACACTCGCCCAAGGTCGTTGCGGCCGAGGTCGACCAGCATCAGATGTTCGGCGCGTTCCTTTTCATCGGACAACAGCTCCTTTTCCAGCAGCTGATCTTCTTCCTCGGTGGTTCCCCGCCAACGGGTTCCCGCGATCGGATGCGTCGTCGCCCAGCGGTCCTGCACGGTGACCAACGCCTCTGGGCTGGATCCGACGATGGAAAAGGCAGTCGCGCCAGCATCATCGGGCACATGAAGCAGATACATGTACGGACTCGGGTTGGATACCCTCAGCATTCGGTATACGTCGATGGGGTCGACGCCGGTGTCCATCTCGAAGCGCTGCGACGGCACCACCTGAAAGGCCTCGCCGCGCTCGATCTCACGAACCAGGCGTTCGACGATCGCGGTGTATTCCTCGACGGTGCGTTGCGCGCGGTGGCGCGGTTCCGGCCGACTGAACATGGCCACAGTCGACGGTAGCGGCTGGCTCAGCGCTGCGGTCATCACATCCAGCCGCCCGATGGCGTCGTCATAGGCTTCGTCGACCCGCTCGTCGGTGCCGTTCCAGTTCACCGCGTTCGCGATCAATGTGATGGTGCCTTCATGATGGTCGACTGCGGCGATATCGGTAGCGAGCAGCAGCAGCATGTCGGGCAGCTTGAGGTCGTCGACGGCCAGCTCAGGCAGACGTTCGAGGCGGCGCACCAGGTCATAGGCGAAGAAGCCGACCATGCCGCCCGACAGCGGCGGAAGCCCCGGTAATGCCGCGGTAGCCAACAGCTGCAAGGTTTCACGCAGCGCTTGCAGCGGGTCACCGCCGGTGGGCGCGTCCTGCGGCACCTCGCCCAGCCAGACCGCATGCCCGTCGCGCACCGTCAGCGCCGATGGCGACCCGGCGCCGATGAACGACCAGCGGGACCACGACCGCCCGTTCTCCGCTGACTCCAGCAGGAAGGTACCCGGGCGATCGGCGGCAAGCTTGCGATAAGCCGACAGCGGCGTCTCGGCATCGGCCAGCACCTTGCGGGTGACGGGGACCACCCGGTGTTCGGCCGCCAGCGCGCGGAAATCCTCCCGCGACGTCGTGGCGGTCAAGTTGGCGCGCACGGTGCATATCTTCCCAGACCAGCAGCGCGGCTGTGCCTTGCCATTGGGTTAGCCTGACACCTATGAAACCCGGTGAAATTGTGGCCGACTTCGAGCTTCCCGATCAAACCGGAACTTCTCGCCGGCTGACCACGCTGCTGGCCGACGGGCCGGTGGTGCTGTTCTTCTATCCCGCCGCGAGCACCCCGGGTTGCACGCGGGAAGCCTGTCACTTCCGCGACGTCGCGGGTGAATTCGCCGCTGTAGGCGCGTCGCGGGTCGGTATCAGCGTTGATTCGGTGGCCAAGCAGGCCAAGTTCGCCGACAACCACGGGTTCGACTATCCGCTGCTGGCCGACACCGAAGGAGCGGTTGCCAGCGCCTTCGGAGTCAAGCGTGGCTTGCTCGGGAAGCTGATGCCCGTCAAGCGGACGACATTTGTCATCGACACCGACCGCACCGTGCTTGACGTGATCGGCAGCGAGTTCAACTTCAACTCCCACGCCGATAAGGCACTCGCCACGCTGCGGGCGCGCTCGTCTGCGTAGCCGAATCCGCTTGTTCTCACCCACCACATTCGGTCGAGCTCTATCCTTTCTCAGGTGGCATACGTTGCCTCGCGTAAAGCGTTTTTTTACCTCGCATTCATGCTCTTCTTTGTCGGTTGCTCCGCGACGCCGCGATACTCCGCCCCCTCAGAGTTCACCGTCAGCACCGACGCGGTAGCGCAGCTGATCCGCGATGCCGTCGCCGGGGACCGATGGGCCGCGCAGCTCGAAGGCTCGCCGGATGTCAATTGCACCGGCCGGACGAGTTGCACGATCGGCTACACGGTTCAAGAGGCTATCGGCGCGATTTTCCATAAGGAACACGTCGCGGATGAGCAGTTGGTTGTCCCGACTGCCCAGATGTGGAAAGCCATGTTCAATGATGCGCAGTTTCAGAACGGCACCATAACTGTGCGAGGCCCGGTGGACTCGGCCAACGGAAAGACCGAGCTGGCAACCTATTTCAGCCTCGCCTGTAACCGTGCCGTCGCGACAAAAATCGACTGGGACACCGTGGACGGTCACAGCATCCGTGCCCAGTGTGCGTACAAGCCGCAGACCAAAGGCTTACCCGGCTACGGCTAGTCGACCTCGGCCCAAGACCGCCGGCGGCGAAGTGGCTCGCGTGAACGGGTCGCCTTTGTAGCATGCATCCATGCCGCTGACCGATGGCCTCAAACAAGGCGACGTATTCGCCGGTTACACGATCCTGCGGCTGTTGGGAGCCGGGGGCATGGGTGAGGTGTTCCTCGTGCAGCATCCGCGGCTGCCACGGCGCGACGCCTTGAAGATCCTTCCGGCGAAGCTGACGTCCGATGCCGAGTACCGGCAGCGTTTCAGCCGGGAAGCCGACCTGGCTGCGAGCCTTTCGCATCCGAACATCGTCGGCATCTATGACCGCGGTGAGTTCGAGGGCCAACTGTGGATCTCGATGGAGTATGTGGAGGGAACAGACGCCGCCCAGTTGCTGAGAACCCGCTATCAATCCGGGATGCCGCACGAGGAGGTGCTGGAGATCGTCACCGCTGTCGGCGACGCGCTCGATTACGCACATTCGCGCGGCTTGCTGCATCGCGATGTGAAACCGGCCAACATCCTGATTGACACGTCGTCGTCGCGGCGACGGATAAAACTTGCGGATTTCGGCATCGCTCGCCAACTCGACGAGATCAGCGGTCTCACTGCAACCAACATGATGATCGGTACCACCGCATACAGCGCGCCCGAGCAGCTCCAAGGTTTGCATCTCGACGGACGAGCCGACCAATACGCTTTAGGCTGCACAACTTTCCACCTGCTGACCGGGTCAGCTCCTTTTGAGCATTCGAACCCGGCCGTCGTGATCACCGCGCACCTGTCGGCGCCGCGCCCGCGGATTGCCGAACGGCGACCCGAACTGTCGGACCTCAACGACGTTCTGACACGTGCGATGGCAAAAGATCCCAACGAGCGATTTCCGAGCTGCTCGGACTTCGCGACCGCGCTAGCCAGTGAACAATCCCACACCGTTCTGGCTGCGCCGCAAGGTCAGGCAGCGGCAGAGCCGCCGACCCTCGTACTGCCCGCCGCGCGTCGCCGTCATATTCGGCCTGCGACCTTGATCGTTGGAATTGCCGCGGTCGTACTCGTTGCGGCGGCCGCGGTCATCGGTGAGACGCTGCTGCATCGGCATTCCGGTCAACACAGCGGCGCGGCCTCGCCGGCATCGTTAACACCGAGCAGCTCTGGTGCGGAGTCCTCGGTACCTGCAGTTGCGCCAATCCAGCTGTCGCGGTACATCACTGACCAGTCGGGTGTGTTGTTGCCCGCTGGCCGCGTCGCGCTGGAACGGGCTATCGACCGGCTGGCTGCCCAGCGCGGCGTGCATTTGTGGGTGGTGTACGTGAACAATTTCTCTGGACTCAAACCCGGGAAATGGGCGGAGAACGCGATGCGCGACAACAGTTTCACCGATTCGGACGCTCTGCTTGCCGTGGCGACCGATGACCGCCTGTTCGCCTTTCGGGTGCCTGCCGCGATGACCAATGGGACGTCGATCAACGTCGAAACGATTCGCCGCGACCGGATCGCACCGGCGGTGAACGGCGGTGAGTGGAGTCGCGCCGGCATTGCCGCGGCCAGCGGATTGGAAACGCCGGGCGGCTAGAAGGGCGGCGGCTTATTTCGTTCGGCGACATGGGCAGCGTTGAGGGCGCGCTCGGCATCGATGCGATAAGTGCGGTCTTGTTCTCGGGTACGACGACGTCTGGGCATCATGAGCCCGCGATCGCCGGGAGGTCGATCAACCATTGGCGCATGGAGCAATTGACCGGTTGGCACGCACAAGCTGGGAAACAACAGCCGACTGCCTGGACGAGTGGTGTAGGTCTGGCCGCTCGGTGTGGTCCACACGACGGTTCCGTCGGGGTGTTGTTCGTCGCGCCACCCTGCCCAGAAGGTCTTAAGGAGATGATGTTTTCGGCACAGGCACTTGAGATTTGACGGGTGGGTCGGACCTGAGGGCCAGGGAACCGTGTGGTCGATGTCGGCATGCTCGGCGGGCCGATCGCAACCCGGAAATCGGCATGTCATGTCGCGGCAGCGAACGAAACGCTCCATCGCCGCCGACGGGCGGTAACCCGGTTCTGGTGCACTGGCATCACCGGGATGAGCCACCAGCGACACCTTCGCGCCATCGCGAATCAATTCCGCCAGCAGCAAATTCGGTAATACCATCCCGTTGGTAATTACGGCGGGCGGCCTGGAAGCCACGGACGCCGGTGCATCGTCTTCGGGATCAGGAGCGAGCGCCTCACGCAGCGACATGCCGGGGGTGAAGGGCCGGGCCGGCGGCTCACCCGACAGACGCGTATCGGGCTCGCCGGATAGGGCCGCACTGTCGGCGACGACATGGACGACCACTCCGCTGGAGTGTTCGGTGCCCTCAGTACCTGCCGGGCAACCCTCGCCTCCGCAGTGGCAGGCCAGCCGGTCGGCCCCACCGGCCAGCGCACCCAAAGCATCCGCGCGTCGCTGAGCGACGGTGCGGGGATCGTCGTCGCAGACATCATGAGCCATCTGCGTCAGCCGCCGATCCAAGACCGCGGCGTCCGTGGCGTACAGCGATCCCCACAGGGCCGCAGTGCCGGATCGCGCATCGGCGGCGTCGATAACGACGTTGCGGCCGCGCGCGGTGACGCGAGTGCGGCGCAGCGCTTCGGGGTCGTAACGGTCTACTACCGCCTCGATAGCCTGAGCGGTCTTGGCCACTGACAGCGGCCCGTACCGTGCAGCGTCCTCCGCGAGCGTCTTGTCGACCAACCGCAGCGCTTCAGCATCTTTGATCAGATCGGTGTGCCATACGATCGTCGCCGCTAACCGGGCACTGATGGTGCCGTCGGCGAACAGTGCTGCCGTCTGCGGCAACCGGTCGCGCAGGGCCACACCAAGGTACATCTGTCCCGAGGCCATTGCGTGGCTAATGCCCTGTGCTGCACTGATTTCAGCGGCTACCTCGTCCCAGTTATCGCACGACCATCGGGCATAGTCCGTGGGCCCATCGGCGCGACGGCGGACCAATTCGGCGATGGCGGCGAGCCTCCGAGCCGCGGCCATGGCTTCTCCACGCGCCCACCCGCCGATCGTCTTGATTAGCGCAGCGTCGTCGACCTGCGCCAGCGCTGCGCCAGCCGGAAGCGAATCATCGAACATACATTCGATTGTACTCCGCTCTCCTGACTTAAACTTTCCCGCAGGGTCGCGTTATCCACAGCGTGGCCGCTGCAGAAGGAGATGGCTGGTCCCCGACGCCCCCGGGATTGGTCAGCTCGCTGGGTTACGCTTCCTCCCCCTCCACCGGCCTCGGAAAGGTTCAGGTCACGGCATGGCAAAACCAGCACCGTTCGACGGTCTGGTCCTAGATACGAACGGCTGCCAGAACTGCTGATGGCGTTCGTTGAGTGATCGCCGGGTAGCCGCAGATGCTCTTAAAGACGGCGATGCGACCGAGTCGCATTCAGCCGGAAGGCTGCGTGAACGAAGTCCAGACCTGCCCATCGAAGTAACGGATCATGGCTGCATCGTTCGGGTCGCGATACCATCCCGCTGCGGCAGCGGTCGGCCCGCCGGCCACAGCTTGGGGCTTCGTCGATTTCGGCTTCGCCGATCTCCTAATTAACAGGACCAAGCCGACGATGATGGCAATGAAGCCAATTAGCGCAAGTAGGTCGAACAAATAAGACAAAAACATAATCCTTTCCCTTCTAGGGCGCAGGTCATGTGCCCTCTGGCCCTAAAGGCCCACTTAAGCTTGTTGGTTGTTTGGGGCACTCTACTAGGCGGACCCATGTGGGCTAAGCAGCCGGTTTCACTAGTTGGCTTGGCGTACGGGTTGACTCGGCTGCCGTCGAGAATGACGTCGTGGACCGCGGAAGTCACCGAATCGTTCAAAAAACCTGTAGTACGTTACGCATCGTCGGCTAACACGCGCGGCCTCGGTGCACGATGGCAAATGCTCGCTAGGACGCGTGTCGGCAGCCGTTTTGTGTGGCCCCGTGCCGCGAGAATCCCTGGACTTGCGAACGCGAGCAACTATCCTTCCCCAATGGCGTCGACGGGCTTATGCGAGGTGGCATCGGTTGGCGACGACAACTTCTCAGCTGTTAGCGGCTGAAGCTCACCATGAATGGAGTCAGCTAATGGGGACTACCAGTGCTCCCGTCAGTGACATCGACCTGTTCTCCGATGACGCGCTCATCGATCCCTACCCGTCGTATGCGCGTCTGCGGGATGCGGGACCGGTGGTCCGCCTGACAAAGCTCGAGGTGTGGGCATTGCCCCGTTACGAGCAGGTGCGCGCCGCGTTGTGTGATCACGAGACGTTCAGCTCCGCGTCAGGGGTGGGCTTCTCGGAGGAGATGAACCAGCTGATGGCTGGGTTCGGGCTGCTGGCTACCGATCCCCCTGTGCATACCCGCTTGCGCGCCGTCATTTCACGCATGCTCACGCCAGTAGCACTACGGGATCTCGGTGCCTCGGTGGTTGCCGCGGCCGACGAATTGGTCACCCGCCTGGTAGCACGTCGGGAATTCGACGCGGTATCTGACTTGGCGCAGGTGTTCACCGTGAAGGTCGTGTCAGACCTGCTCGGTCTTCCGGCGGAGGGCCGCGACCAGCTCGTGGACTTCGGCTCAGCCTTATTCGACTCCTCCGGACCGTCCGGTCCACGCACGCCGGCCGCGATGGAACGAAACCTGGCTCTCCTGCAGTACGTTTCCACCACCGCGGCCAGGGAGCGGCTCGCCGAGGGCAGCATCGGCGCGCGGATCTGGGGCGCGGTCGACGCTGGCGAGATCGACGAGCGAGCTGCGATAGGTCTGGTGACCGCCCTTATCGCGGCCGGTATGGATACCACAATCCTGGCGATGAGCGCGGCTGTGCAGCTGTTCGCCGAACATCCCGACCAATGGGACGCCCTGCGCGCGAACCCGGACCGGGTGCCTGCCGCATTCCTCGAAGTCGTGCGCTATTCGTCTCCGATCACCCTAGCCACCCGGAAGACCACCCGAGCGTGCGATTTCGACGGGATCACCATCCCCGAGGGTGCCAGAGTCGGCGTAATGTACGCATCCGCGAACCGGGACGAGCGCAAGTGGGTTGATCCCGAGCGTTTTGACATCAGCCGGAACCCACTGGAGCACTTGGCTTTTGGCATGGGTGTCCATGGCTGTGTCGGGCAAAACCTGTCCAAGTTGGAAGCGCACGCGATTCTCGACGCATTGCTGGCCAAAGTGCGCCGGTTCGAAATCGGCCAGCCGCAGCGCATGATCAACAGCACCTTGCAGGGCCTGACCACACTGCCCTGCCGAGTCTCCACCTGACCGCCCAGCCCGGAACTCAGCTCTCCCCGGGCCCCGCGCTTTCGCTTGGCGACCCTGCCGAGAAGTGGTTAACGATGTACGAATCAGGTGGTTCGGGCTGCAGCAGCACGTCGGCGTCGAAACAACTGTGATCGCCGGTATGACAGGCGCCGCCGACCTGGTCAACCTCGAGCAGCACCACGTCGCCGTCGCAGTCCAGCCGCACCGAATGGACATACTGGGTGTGCCCTGAAGTGGCGCCCTTGATCCACTGTTCGCCGCGGGAGCGTGAGAAGTACGTGGCCTCGCGAGTTGCCAACGTGCGCGCCAGCGCAGCGTCATCCATCCAGGCGACCATCAACACGTTGCTGCTGCCGCGCTCCTGCACGACGGCGGTGAACAGTCCGTCAGCGTTGCGTTTCAAGCGGCTGGCGATCTCCGGGTCCAACGTCATCGCACGCTTATTCCCGCCGCGGCCATCGCCGCCTTCACCTGCCCGATCGTCAACTCCCGGAAGTGAAACACGCTAGCCGCCAACACCGCATCGGCGCCCGCGACGACGGCCGGGGCGAAGTGTTCAACCGCGCCCGCTCCCCCGCTCGCGATCACCGGCACCGTCACCGCCGCGCGGACGGCACGCAGCATCGGCAGGTCGAAACCGGCTTTTGTGCCGTCGGCGTCCATCGAATTCAGCAATATCTCGCCGACGCCCAATTCTGCGCCACGCAGCGCCCACTCGACGGCGTCGATACCTGTGCCGCGACGTCCGCCATGGGTGGTGACCTCCCAACCCGATGGTGTCGGCGCGCAATTGGCCGGCACGGTTCGGGCGTCGACGGACAGCACGATGCACTGCGACCCGAACTGCCGCGCCATGTCGGCCAGCAGTTCGGGGCACGCGATCGCGGCGGTGTTGACCGACACCTTGTCGGCTCCAGCACGCAGCAACCCATCGACGTCAGCCACGGTGCGCACGCCGCCGCCCACGGTGAGCGGGATGAAAACTTGTTCGGCGGTGCGGCGTACCACGTCGAGCATGGTGGCCCGGCCCGCCGACGACGCAGTCACGTCCAGGAAGGTCAGTTCGTCGGCGCCCTCGGCGTCGTAGGCGGCGGCGAGTTCAACGGGATCACCGGCGTCCCGCAGATTCGCGAAGTTGACGCCCTTCACCACCCGGCCGGCATCAACGTCCAAGCACGGAATCACCCGTACTGCAACACCGTCCAACAAAGACATCTCAGTACCGCTCCGGGCCGCCGGTGCTGCGCAGAATGTCCAGCATTTGGTCGTGCACACCGGGCGCCGCGGCCAGTGCCGAACTCGCCTCCGGCGTCCACGGCTCGCCGGCCAGGTTCGTGACGAAGCCGCCAGCGGCGCGGACCAACGCCACCCCGGCGGCGTGATCCCACACGTGGTCGCCGAAACTGATTGCACCACCCAGAATTCCGTCGGCGACATAGGCGAGATCAATGCCCGTGGCGCCGTGCATGCGCAAACGCGACGACACCCGGCTGAGATTCGCCACTACCGCCATCCGGTAACGCCCCGGGAATCGGCCTCTCGAGTCGGCGTTGAAGGTTCCGACAGCGATGATGGAATCAGTCAGATCGCCAGCTTCCAGCGGTTGCTGCGGCACACCATCTTTCATCAGCGGACCACCCAGCACCGCGGTGTAGCGCTGTCCGGTGAAAGGCAGCCACGTCAGCCCCGCCACCGGCTCCCCGTGGTGCAACAAGCCCAGGAGAATCGCGGCCATCGGGGAGCCGGCGGCGTAGTTGAACGTTCCGTCCACCGGGTCGAGCACCCACACCCACGGCGAGTCGAGTTCGGGGCCGCCGAATTCCTCCCCGTGCACACCGATTCCGGTCGCTTTGGCCAGGGCCTCGACAACCTGGCGCTCGATGGCCAGATCGACCTTAGTGGCGAAGTCATTGCCTCTTTTGGCGACCGCCGAGTCGGCGCGGTGCCCGGCAACGAAGGGCTCGGTCGCGGCATCCAGAATCGCCGACGCCTCGGCTACCAGAGCGTTCAGGTCTGTCGGATCAGGCACGGTCACGGCCTACTCTGCCACCGCGGCTAGTGCCTGCGGCAGGCTGAAACGTCCGGCATAGAGCGCTTTCCCGACGATGGCACCCTCGACGCCGCAGCCGGTTAGGGTGGCAATGGCGCGCAGGTCGTCGAGGCTCGACACCCCGCCGGAGGCGATCACCGGTGCATCGGTGCGCGCAGCCACTGCCTCCAGCAGCTCCAAGTTGGGGCCGGCCAGGGTCCCGTCCTTGGTGACGTCGGTCACCACATAACGCGAACAACCTTGTTCCTCAAGCCGTTCGAATGCTTCCCAGAGATCACCGCCGTCTGATTGCCAGCCGCGGCCCCGCAACCGGTGCTGGCCGTCGACGATCTGAACATCCAAACCGACGGCAACCTTGGCACCATGCTCGGCCACCACCTGCGCGCACCACTGCGGATTCTCCAGCGCCGCAGTCCCCAGATTCACCCGCGCGCACCTGGTAGCCAGCGCGGCCGCTAGCGAGTCGTCGTCGCGGATGCCACCGGAAAGTTCGACATGCACGTCGAGCTTGCCGATTATTTCGGCGAGAAGTTGCCGGTTGGACCCGCGGCCGAACGCGGCGTCGAGGTCCACCAAGTGGATCCACTCGGCGCCGTCACGCTGCCAACCCAGCGCGGCGTCCACCGCCGAACCGTACGCGGTTTCGCTACCGGCCTGACCCTGAATCAAACGCACCGCGCGCCCATCGACCACGTCGACAGCGGGCAGCAAAATCAGCGACATGTCGCTACACCTAGCCCTCGAACTCGCAGCGCTAGGGAGCCCCAGCCGTCACACCCACCACCGTGGAGAGCAGACGGGCTTTGTGCCCGCCTCTGAGCGACAACGACTGCCGACACAGCAATGGTTGACTTCTGCCGCGCAACCAACAGTTGCGGTTGTCGCTCAGAGGCGGGCACATCGACACACTCCCCGATTCCTGCGACCGCTAAGGCTCCTGGGACGTATGAGCATTTTGAACTCAGCTTCCTCGCCCACGCTCGACTCACAACCCCTCCACCCAATTCCTCAGCAAAGCCGCCCCGGCATCGCCGCTTTTCTCGGGGTGAAACTGCGTCGCGGCCAACGGTCCATCCTCGACCGCGGCGAGGAAGGGTGTCTGGTGGTTAGCCCAGGTCAGCAACGCATCCGATCGGCCCTCCCACCGCTGCGCGGCGTAGGAATGCACGAAGTAGAACCGGGTCGCGGTGTCTAGTCCCTTGAACAACGCGCTACCCGGTGCGGCCGCGACCACGTTCCAACCCATGTGCGGTATCACGGGGGCATCGAGCCGGGTGACGGCACCGGGCCACTGTCCGCAGCCCAGCGATTCGACACCGAATTCGATGCCCCGCTCGAACAGGATCTGCATGCCGACACAGATGCCCAGAACCGGACGTCCCCTCTGCAGCCGCTCATCGATCAATTTGTCGCCGTTGATGTTTCGCAAGCCGGTCATGCAGGCTTCGAAGGCGCCGACGCCAGGGACCACCAGCCCGTCAGCGGCCGCGGCGGCGTCGTGGTCGGCGGTCACCTCGACCGACGCGCCGACCCGCTGCAGCGCACGCTGCGCCGAACGCAGGTTGCCGGAGCCGTAGTCGAGGATGACGACTTTTGCTGTCACAGGGTGCCTTTGGTCGACGGCACCCCGGGCACCCGGGCGTCGGCCTCCACCGCCTGGCGCAACGCGCGGGCGACGGCTTTGTACTGGGCCTCGGTGACGTGATGCGGGTCGCGGCCATACAGCACCCGCACGTGCAGCGCGATACGGGCATTCTGCGCCAGCGACTCGAAGACGTGCCGGTTGACCACGGTGTGATATGGCACCGTGTTGCCGGTGATGGTGAAGTGCCGCAGATGATCCGGCTCGCCGGTGTGCACGCAATACGGCCGGCCGGACACGTCGACGGCAGCGTGAGCCAGCGTCTCGTCCATTGGGATGAAGGCATCGCCGAACCGGCGAATACCTTTTTTGTCGCCCAGCGCCTGCCCTAACGCCTGACCGAGCACGATCGCGGTGTCCTCGATCGTGTGGTGCGCCTCGATCTGCACGTCACCCTTGGCGCGTACGGTCAAATCGAAGCTCGCGTGGCTGCCCAGCGCTGTCAGCATGTGGTCGTAGAACGGAATCCCGGTGTCGACGTCGACCTCGCCGCTGCCGTCCAGATCGAGTTCGACGACGATGTCGCATTCTTTGGTGGTGCGCTCAACGCGGGCGCGGCGGCCGGTGGTCATGATGCTCCTAGGGGCTGGGCCAAGTCGGTGGTGGCGACTCGGGCGCTGGCTGCCAAAAACGCGTCGTTCTCCTCGGCCAGGCCGGTCGTGGCGCGCAGAAATCCCGGGATGCCGACGTCGCGGATCAGCACGCCGGCGTCCAGGTAGCGCTGCCAGGTGGCGGGCGCGTCGGCGAATTGCCCGAACAAGACAAAGTTGGCATCGCTTCGGATCACGTCGAATCCCAGGGCGGTCAGCGCCGCGGTGACCCGTTGGCGTTCACCGATCAACGTCGCCACACTGCCGAGTGTGTCGTCCGCATGCCGCAGCGCTGCGCGGGCAGCGGCCTGGGTGACCGACGACAAGTGATACGGCAGCCGCACCAACAGCATCGCGTCGATCACGGCCGGTGTGGCGATAAGGTATCCGAGTCTGCCGCCGGCGAACGCGAACGCCTTGCTCATGGTGCGGGTGACAACAAGCTTCGTCGGATAATCATGCACCAGCGTCACAGCGCTTGGCCGCGAAGAGAATTCGGCGTAGGCCTCGTCGACGATCAGGATACCGGGCACCGCATCGAGCAACCGCCGCAGCTCGGCCAGCGAAATACTCTGTCCGGAGGGGTTATTCGGACTGGCAACGAAGACCACGTCGGGCCGGCGCTCGGTGATCGCCGCCACCGCGGCATCCGGGTCGAGGCTGAAGTCGTCGGCCCGAACAATCTGGACCCATTCGGTGTGCGTGCGCTCGGTTATGATCGGATGCATCGAATACGACGGGACGAAACCGATCGCACTGCGTCCCGGCCCACCGAACGCTTGCAGCAACTGCTGCAGCACCTCGTTGGAACCGTTGGCTGCCCAGACGTTTTCGATGCCGAGCGACACACCGGTCTGTGCGGTCAAGTAGGCGGCGAGGTCGCGGCGCAGGGCCAGCGCGTCGCGGTCGGGATAGCGGTGCAGACCGGCCGCGGCGTCGCGCACCGAAGCAACGACATCGTCGACCAGCGCCTTGGTCGGCGGATGCGGGTTCTCATTGGTGTTGAGCCGCACCGGCACCGCCAATTGCGGTGCACCGTAGGGCGACTTCCCGCGCAGATCGTCGCGTAGTGGCAGCTCGGCCAGCGTTACCAGCGGCTGCGGTCGGTTCATCGCTCGAACCGCCGTCGGATCGCCTCGCCGTGTGCAGGAAGGTTTTCGGCATTGGCCAGCGTAACGACATGACCGCCAACGTCTTTGAGAGCCGCTTCGGTGTAGTCGACGACGTGTATACCGCGTAGGAAGGTCTGTACCGACAGCCCGCTGGTGTGCCGGGCGCTGCCTGCCGTCGGCAATACGTGGTTAGAGCCGGCGCAGTAGTCGCCGAGGCTGACCGGCGACCACGGGCCGATGAAAATCGCGCCGGCCGAATGGATCCGCGCCGCAACCAGGGCAGCGTCCACGGTCTGAATCTCCAGATGCTCGGCCGCGTACGCATTGACCGTACGAACACCGGCGTCGAGATCGTCGACCAGGACGATCGCCGACTGGCGCCCGCCGAGCGCGGCCGTCACCCGCTCGCGGTGCACGGTGGTCTGCAGCTGGCGGGCCAGCTCCGCCTCGGTCGCGTCGGCCAATTCGACGGTCGGAGTCACCAGAACGCTGGCGGCCAGCTCGTCGTGTTCGGCCTGGCTGATCAGGTCGGCGGCCACATGGGCCGGGTCGGCGGTGTGGTCGGCAAGGATGGCGATCTCGGTCGGCCCCGCTTCGGCGTCGATACCGACCCGGGAGCGGCACAGCCGCTTGGCGGCGGTCACGTAGATGTTGCCCGGCCCGGTGATCATGTCGACTGGCGCCAGGTCGGTGCCGTCGCTGTCTGTGCCGCCATAGGCCAGCAACGCGACCGCCTGAGCGCCGCCCACGGTCCACACTTCGTCGACGCCGAGCAGTCGGGCGGCGGCGAGGATAGTGGGATGCGGTAGGCCTTCGAACTGTGCCTGCGGCGGGCTGGCAACCACCAAGGAGTGCACGCCCGCGGCCTGCGCCGGCACCACGTTCATCACCACACTGGACGGGTAGACCGCGTTGCCGCCCGGCACGTACAAACCCACCCGGTCGACGGGAACCCACCGTTGGGTGACCGTGGCGCCCGGGCCCAGCGTGGTCGTCACATCGGGCCGGCGCTGATCAGCGTGCACCGCGCGGGCGCGTTCGATCGCCACCTGCAACGCGGCCAGCACGTCGGCGCTCAGGTCGGCCAGCGCACGGTCCAGCTCGGCCGCCGGCACCCGCACGGCTGGTGGCCGCACCCCGTCGAATGACGCACCGAAGTCCAGCGCAGCCTGCGCACCCCGCTCGGCGACCGCGTCGACGATCGGGCGTACCGTCGCCAGCACCGCGTCCACGTCCGCGGCACCGCGGGGCAACGCGGCCCGCAGCCGGGCAGCCGACAACGCTGTACCGCGCAGGTCGATACGGGCCACGACGTTCACGCTGCCCATTGTCCCAGTAAGTTCAACCGGTTATTCGACCGGTACAGTGACGGCAAATTCCCTCTTGGCGAATGGAGCTGCCATGTCCGCGACGAATCGCCCCGACAGCGCCCCAGGTCTGCCGAGGATTTTCCCGCCGTGGTTCGACAGGCTGCAGATCAAGTACCTGAACCCGGCGATGAAGCCATTCGCTCGGTACCTACCGGGTGCTTCGGTCATCACCCACCGCGGGCGCAAGTCCGGCAAACCGTACGAGACGATCGTGACCGCCTACCGCAAAGGCACTGTGCTGGCGATCGTGCTCGGTCACGGCAAGACCGACTGGGTGAAGAACGTGGTGGCGGCCGGCGAGGCTGACGTGCGCTTCATCCGCACCACGGTGCACATCACCAACCCGCGGATTCTGCCGCCCGGGTCTGCCGGCGACGGGCTGCCCTGGCTGGCGCGAGTGCAGAGCCGCCGGCTCGCCGTACTGGTGGCCGACATCGCCTAGACCCTGGTGAAGACGGTCTTGCCCGTCATCGTCGGCCAGACCGAGGGGGCTTCGTCCCAGTCAGCGACGCAGTCGACAACGGGTGACAGGTCGCAATCACCGCTGAGCACTTCCAGGATGTCCGGGAGGACGGCCCGCGCGCTGACCCGTCCGGTGACCAGCCTTACTCCGCGGGTGTACATCGACAGCAACGGCAACTCCGTCGCGCGCTGGGCGTAAATCCCGGTATCGGTGCAGACCCCGTCCGGCCAGGTTGCCCGCAGGGCTGCGGCAAGTATGGCCGGGTCGGCCGACGTGTGCACGGTGACTGGATAGGGCTCCCAGGACCTGTCCGGTTTGTCGAGATCGTGGGCGGCGGCGTTGAGTTTCTCGGCGGCGGCGAGCCGGTGGGCGTCGGTGTCGACATAGTCGACGCGGTAGCCCAGCGCGGCCGCGAGGGCCGCCGCATACAACCCGATCGACAGCCGCCCGATCACCAGCACGCGGCGATCGACCGGATCCAGCTGGTTCAACTCCTCTCGGTAGGGTCCCACCGCACGCCAGCCGTCGGGAATGTTGTCGGATAGCGAGGCGATGGCCACGGCGTCAACGGCTTTGGGGACCGCTGTCAACATCGCGTCGGCGTAGGGCACGAGCACCACATCGGACATGAAACCGCCGCCGTCGAGGCCGGCCAGCGGCGCCATTCCGTAGCTCGCCATCAGCGGCAGCGACGCGCAGGAAGCCGTCACCCCGCGACGACAGTGACGACACGTGCCGCAGCTGATCTGAAACGGCACGATCACCCGGTCGCCGACCCGGACGGTGGAGACGTCGTCACCGACCGCGACGACGTAGGCGAGGCCCTCATGGCCGACGGCGTGGCCCGGCGGCATCGGCAGCCGCCCGTGCACGACGGCGACGTCGAGGTCGCAGCATGCGACCGCCACCGGCCGCACCAAAGCCTGTTCCGGTCGGGTGATCGTGGGTTCCGCCACCTCCCGCCAGGCGTAGCGCTGAGTGTCCTGCATCGTCAGTTGCCGCATCCTCCACATTCTTGAGCGAACGCTCAAGTATTGCAAGTATCGTGTGAGAGCGTGCCAAGACCTGACCGCAGCCGTGCCGTACTGATCGAGACCGCCGGCGCCCTGTTCCGCCAGCAGGGCTACGCGGCAACCGGCCTCAACCAGATCCTCGCCGAAGCCGGAGTGAAACCCGGATCGCTGTATCACCACTTCCCGCAGGGCAAGCGGCAGTTGGCCGCCGCGGTCATCGAGACGGCCGGGGCCGGCATCGACCGGCTGCTGCGCAGATTCCTTTCCACCGACCTGCCGCCGGCGGACATCGTCGACCAGTGGGTCGATCTGCTCATTGCCGCATTAGCCAACGACGAACGGGACGGCTGCCCCATCGAGCCGATCGCCACCGAGTCGGTCAATGCCAGCCCGCCGGTCCGCGCCGCGTCCGCGCGGGCTTTCAAGTCCTGGTGCGCGGCGATCAGCGACCGGCTGCGCGCCGACGGCTGGGCCGCGGCGGACGCCGACAATACGGCGATCGCGGTGATCGCGCTGATCGAGGGGGCGCTGATCCTGTCCCGCGTCACCGGCGATCCCAAAGCTCTGGAAGCCGCGAAAGTCGCCGCACGCTCGTTGTTACGCTGATCAGCCGACGCATCATGGGCACCGACTACAACGAGCCACGCATGGCGGAGCGCTATCGAGAAGCCAAAGCTCAGCCTTGGCGTTCTCGGGTCGAGGCCTTCTCGTTCCTGAAGCTAATCGGTGATGTCGAAGGCAAGAGGGTGCTCGATGTCGCCTGCGGTGAAGGGCATTTCACGCGGATGCTGCGCACAGCGGGTGCGGCAAAGGTAGTGGGGATCGACATCTCCGACGAGATGATCGGCTTGGCCCGCGAACAGGAAGCACGCAATCCGCTCGGTATCGACTACCGCGTCGAAGATGCCCGACGAGTCGGCGGTGAAACCGATTTCGACCTTGTGGTCGCCGCCTGGCTGCTGGTTTACGCACGAGCCCGCGCTGAACTCGTCGAGATGTGCCGAGGGTTGGCGAGTCGGCTCAGGGCCGGCGGGCGTCTGGTTACCCTGATCAACAACCCGGCATTTCGCGACTTCGAACCGGCGCCTGACTACCGCAAGTATGGCTTCCAGATGTCGTTCGACGACCAGCCTTCGGAGGGCGCTCCAATCAAAGTTACTTTGCTGCTGAAGGATTCGACGATTGAGATCGAGAATTACTATCTACCGATGGCGGCATATGAGTCCGCCTTGGCTCAGGCGGGTTTCGAGAACTTCGCCGTGCACATGCCGGACGTATCACCCGCCCACGAGAACGAGCCCGGTTACTGGGACGACTTGCTCACCTATCCGAATTTCGTCCTGCTGGACTGCGTCAAACCGTGATCTGGGGGCGGTTACGGACTTTGGCGAACGGGTTGGTGATCGAGATTGACGCCAGACCGAGAAAACTCGAAATCATGGTCCTAGCGTCGATCTTGGCGCGGCGGCGTCCTACAAGTCCAGGCCGATGTCGAGCACGCGCACCGAGTGGGTGAGCGCGCCGACGGCCAGGTAGTCCACACCGGTGCCGGCATATGCGGCCGCGCTCGCCAAAGTCAGCCCGCCCGACGATTCCAGTTTGGTGTCCGGCGCCCGCGCGTTACGGCGCTGAACGGCGATCTGGGTCGCCCAGACCGGAAAGTTGTCCAGCAACACCAGTTCTGGCTGTTCGGCGAGCACCTCGTCGAGCTGCTCGGTGGAGTCCACTTCCACCTCGCACTGCAGCTTCGGCGCGGCTGCCCGCACCGCGCGCAGCGCCGCCACCACTGACCCCGCCGCCGCGACGTGGTTGTCCTTGATCAATAAGGCATCACCGAGGCCCATGCGGTGGTTGACCCCACCCCCGACCCGGACCGCGTACTTCTGCAAAGCCCGTAACCCCGGCAACGTCTTGCGGGTATCGCGGATCTTCGCCGTCGTGCCCCGCACCTCGTGGACCCAGGCTGCGGTCGCGGAGGCCACCCCGGACAAATGGCAGATGAGGTTGAGCATGGTGCGTTCGGCGGTCAGCAGACCGCGGGTCTCGGCCTTCACAGTCAGCACCGGAGCGCCCGGCTGCAGTCGGGCGCCGTCCTGCACCCGATCGAGCACCTGATAGTCAACAAGCACCTCGTCGAGCACCAGCAGTGCGATGTCAACGCCCGCCACCACCCCGGGCTCCCGAGAAACCAGAGACGCGGTGACCATCGCGCCGGCGGGAACCGTCGCCAGCGTGGTGATGTCCGGGCCATAGCGCAGGTCTTCGTCCAGCGCGCGGCGAATACTGACGCGGGCCTCGTCCAGCTCGCAGGAGGAGAGCGACCTCAACACGCGGTCGCGAGCTCTTCGACTCGCACGACGGCGTCCTCGCCCAGCCGGACCACTGTGCTGCGGGCCCGGGCGTCGGAAGCGTCGAGGTATTCGGCGCGGTGATGACAGCCGCGGCTCTCCTCGCGCGCCAGGGCCGCGGCCGCTACGGCCCGGGAAGTGAGCGTCAAGGCCGCGTCTTCCAGATCGGCTCGGCTGGCCAGCCGGCGGCGGCCCGCCGCCGTCAGCACGTCGGTCAACCGGCGCAGCCCAGCGGCGTCACGGACTACCGAAGCGTCTCGGTTCATCGCGCGTTGCAGCGCGCCGCGCTCTAATACGACCGGGTCGGCCAGGTCCGGCACGATGGCGCGAACCCCGCGGGCAGCTGCCGCGTGTGCCGCCGCGGCCTTACCGGCCCGGCCACCGACGACCAGGCCCTCCAACAAACTGTTGGACGCCAGCCTGTTGGCGCCGTGCATGCCGGTTCGGGCCACCTCGCCGGCCGCGAACAGGCCCGGCAGATCTGTCTGACCATGCACGTCGGTTACCACGCCGCCGCAGCTGTAATGGGCGCCCGGCACGACAGGAATCGGCTGGCGCACCGGGTTGATGCCGGCAGCCAGGCACGCAGCCGTCACGGTTGGGAAGCGGGTGGGGAAATCCGCGATGCCCCGGGCGTCGAGGTAGACGCAGACGTCGCCGATGACCTTCAATCGCGCGTCGATGGCTGCGGCGACGACGTCACGAGGCGCCAGGTCGCCCATCGGGTGCACGCCGGCGGTCACCGGATCACCGCGCGCATCGATCAGGTGTGCGCCTTCGCCGCGGACCGCCTCGGTAATCAGCGGACGCCGGCCCCCGCCGTAACCATCGAAAAGCATGGTCGGATGGAATTGGACGAACTCGATGTCACTCACCGCGACACCGGCCCACAGCCCCAACGCGATTCCGTCGCCAGTAGAGCCGTCGGGGTTGGTGGTCGCACCATAGAGGTGGCCTAGCCCACCGGTGGCCAGGATCACCGACGGCGCGTGCACGATCCCGAGGCCGTCCGGGGTGATGGTCAGCACACCGGTCACCGAGCCGCCGTCGTGCAGCACCTGTACCGCGGTGTGACTGGTGCGGATGTCCAGCGCGGTCGCGACCCGGTCGAGTGCACGCTGCACTTCAGCGCCGGTGGCGTCGCCGCCGGCGTGCACGATTCGTCGGCGGGTGTGCCCACCTTCTCGGGTCAACGCCCACCGTCCGGGTACCGCCTCGTCGAATCGGGCCCCAGCAGCGGCCAAATCGGCGACCGCGCGGTAGCCGTCGGCAATGATCGAATACACCGCGTCCGAATCGCACAGACCGGCGCCGGCGGCCAGCGTGTCCGTCACATGAGCTTCGACCGAGTCGTCGTTGTGCGGCAGCACCACCGCGATGCCGCCTTGCGCGTAGTGCGTCGCAGTCATCTCGGTCCGGTGCTCGGCCTTGCTGAGCACCATTACGCGCCGCCCAGCGCGGTGGGCGGCCAAGCCGGCGGCCAGACCGGCGACCCCGGTGCCGATCACGACGACGTCAGCCCGCTGCTCCCAGGCCACCGGCGTGGTCATTCTCCGCCGCCGGGCTGCCCGATTTCGATCATCCGCTGCACACTGCGGTGCGCCCGCCGCGATGTCTCGGCGTCCACGTCGACTTCGTCGGCGCCGTCGAGCAGGCAGCGCAACAACGCCGCGGGCGTGATCATCTTCATGTACCGGCACGACGCCCGGTCGTTCACCGCGCGGAAATCCACGTCCGGCGCCGCCCGGCGAAGCTGGTACAGCATGCCTACCTCGGTAGCGACCAAAACCTGACGGGCGCGCGTCTCATGAGCCGCGTCGAGCATGCCGCCGGTGGACAGGATCTTCACCCGCTCCGGCGGGAATGCGCCTGCGCCGGCGAGGTACAGCGCCGACGTGGCACAACCACATTCGGGGTGCACATACAACTCCGCATCGGGATGGCTGCGAGCCTGCTCGGTGAGTTCGTCGCCGTTGATGCCGGCATGCACGTGACACTCGCCGGCCCAGATGTGCAGGTTCGTTCGCCCGGTCACACGGCGGACATGCGCCCCGAGGAACTGGTCGGGGCAGAACAGCACGTCACGGTCGGGGTCGATTGATGCGACCACGTCCACGGCGTTCGACGAGGTGCAACAGATGTCGGTGAGCGCTTTCACCGCGGCCGTGGTGTTGACGTAGGAAACGACGACCGCGTCGGGATACTCGTCTTTCCAGGCCTGCAACTCGTCGACGGTGATCGAGTCGGCCAGTGAACAGCCGGCGCGCTGGTCCGGGATCAGCACGGTCTTGTGCGGACTGAGAATTTTGGCGGTCTCGGCCATGAAGTGCACGCCGCAGAACACGATGGTGTCCTCCGGGGCGTCGGCAGCGACCCGCGATAAGGCCAGCGAATCGCCGACATGGTCGGCCACATCCTGAATGGGAGGGAGCTGGTAGTTGTGCGCCAGGATCGTGGCGCCGCGCAGCCGCGCCAGGCGGCGGACCTCTGCCGCCCATTGCTCATCGCCGTCCACGCCGGTGTATCCAGACGCGGAGTTGACGATGCGAGCAGCTGGGTAGGGCTTCAGGTCGTCCACCAGTGTGTCCGCGAGACCCCGGACCGTCATGGTCGTCGTTCCTTTCGCCCGCCTGGTTTTCGACTTACAATCGAAAACATGGCTAATGGTAGCACCGCGCATGAGGTGCTCGCCGTCGTGTTCCAGGTTCGTCAGCGCCAGACCAACCCCACCAAAGACAAACCGCAGCTGAACGTGCTGCTGTGGCAGCGAGCGCGAGAGCCGCAGCGCGGCGCGTGGTCGCTGCCGGGCGGGCGGCTGCGTGACGACGAAGACATGACGAGCTCGGTTCGCCGTCAACTGGCCGAAAAAGTCGACGTGCAGCAACTGGCCCATCTCGAGCAGCTCGCGGTGTTTTCCGATCCCCACCGGGTGCCGGGCGTCCGCATGATCGCGTCGACTTTCCTTGGCTTGGTACCCTCCCCCGCCACTCCGGCGCTGCCGTCCGACACCTGCTGGCACCCGGTCAACGCGTTGCCGCAAATGGCGTTCGACCATGGTCCGATGGTCGCCTACGCCCGCGCGCGGCTGGTCGCCAAGATGTCGTATACCAACATCGGGTTTGCGCTTACGCCAACCGAATTCGCGTTGTCGACACTGCGCGACATCTACGGCGCGGCGCTCGGCTACCAAGTCGACACCACCAATCTGCAGCGGGTGCTGGCGCGGCGCGGCGTCATCACGCAAACCGGTACGATCGCGCAGTCGGGACGCACCGGCGGCCGACCGGCGGCGCTGTACCGTTTCACCGATTCTGCGCTGCGGGTCACCGACGAATTCGCGGCGCTGCGACCTCCTGGTTCGGCGTGATCGACCGATCAGCCGTCACGTTTCGGGCGAGCCGATTGGCTTCTTAACCGCCTCTTAAGCAACAATGCCCCGATGGACTCTGGCAGCCTGGCGACCGCAACTGGCGCGGAATGGATCGGTCGGTCCCATCACCAACCGTTACAGCGCAAGGCCAGGCCGGTGGTGCCGTCGAAAGATCCGTTCTACCAGCCGCCGCTGGGCTATCAGCATGCCCAGCCCGGAACGGTGCTGCGGTCGCGCGACGTCGAGCTGGCGTTCCTGGGGTGGGTACCGCAGCGCACGATCGCCACTCAACTGCTGTACCGCTCGACCGACATGTACGGCGAGCCCGAGGCGGCCGCCACCACCGTGATCCTGCCCGCGGAGGTCACACCGGAGCAGCCCTGCCCGGTGCTGTCGTATCAGTGCGCGATCGACTCGGTGACCTCCCGCTGTTTCCCGTCCTACGCGCTGCGGCACAAGGCCAGAGCGCTGGGCTCGGTGGCGCAACTGGAATATCTGCTGATCGCCGCCGCCGTGGCTGAGGGGTGGGCGGTTTCGGTGCCCGACCATGAAGGCGTCAACGGGATGTGGGGTGCGCCGTACGAACCGGGGTATCGCGTCTTGGACGGGGTGCGGGCCGCGCTCAACTCCGAGCGTCTCGGGCTGTCGCCCGCGGCGCCCGTCGCGCTGTGGGGATACAGCGGCGGCGGTCTGGCCACCGCGTGGGCGGCCGAACTCTGCGCCGACTACGCGCCGGACCTGGATGTGGTGGGGGCCGTGCTGGGAGCACCCGTCGGCAATCTGAGCCACACCTTTCGCCGGCTGAACGGCAGCTTCATGTCCGGTCTGCCCGCTGTGATGATCGCTGCGCTGACCCACATTTATCCGGACCTGGACCGGGCGATCAAGGAACACTCCACCGAGGAAGGCCGCCTCCTGTTGCAGCGGCTGGAGAAAATGACGACCGCCGCGGCGGTGATCCGGATGATCAGGAAAGATGTCGGCGACTACCTCGACCAGCCGCTCGAGCAGTTTCTGGGGTCGCTTGAGGTCCAGCGGGTCATCGACAGCATCAACCTGGGAACCACCGTCCCGACCCCGCCGGTGTTGATCGTGCAGGCGGTCCACGACTACATCATCTCCGTGGACGACATCGACGATCTGGCGGACGCTTACTCGGGCGGCGGAGCCGCCGTCACCTATCACCGTGATGCCTTCAACGAGCACCTGCTGCTGCATCCGCTGTCGGCGCCGATGACGTTGCGGTGGTTGCAGGACCGGTTCGCTCGCCGGCCGCTTTCCGACCACCTGATTCGGACAACCTTTCCGACCGTGTTCAATCCGGCCACCTATGTCGGAATGGCACGACTGGCCAGGATCGCGGCGAAGGTCATCACCGGCAGGCGGGTACACCGCCGGCCTCTCTAGCAACCTTCCGGCGCGGCACGTCCCGACGACACGGTGACTGCGGCCGACGCCGCCGGCGCATCGGCTGCAGGGTAGCCGCCCAGGTCGTCATCCGTCGCCGCCGCAACCAGCAACGCATAGACCAGGGCGGCGGCAGCGGCCGGCAACAGCAGCGTGCAGGCTACCTGCAGCGCGTCCTGTCCAAAGAACACCGGCGGCGCCTCGCGGAAGTAGTACACCGGATTTTTCGGTGTCACCGGCGCACTGGCGACGTCGACCAGCCCATAGCGCAGGTGCACCAGCAGTGCTCCCGCCGCCACGGCAGCCGCCGCGGCGGCGACGACACCGGTCGACAGCCCGACGACCATCGCCGGCCCGCGATGGGCTTGCCACTGCCAGACCAGGACCGATGCCACTGTGGCCAGCACCGTCAGCATTCCGAGCATGAGGAACGCCGCGACGAAGAAATTGTCCGCCTCGTCGCCCAGGTAGCTCTGCACGACCCCGCCGCTGTGCGGTAGAGCCACCACACCGTGGATCGGCGGCGCGACGACCGCCCACAGCGCACCGGTCAGCACACCCGACACCAGCAGGCCGCCCACCACGACAGCGACCGCGCTCCCGCGTCTGATCCGCAAAGCGTCAGCACGCTGCGGCGCATCCGGTTCCGTCATCGGAGTTCCCCCAGCTCAGCCGAGTCCACCCGGCCGTGCCGCGAGCACTTCGCCCACCAGCCGTCCGGCCGGACCTGGACCACCATGCGGCGGCCACACTCGGCGCAAAAGCGCGGTGGCTCCAGACCCAGCCGCGCGGCAGCGGGCACCGACGCGTCGGCCTCCCCTCCGCAACTCGCGCCGGTATAGACGTTGTAGACGCCCGCACCGATTGGCGCGGGCAGCTCGCGAATCATCAACCGTTGGTTTCTCTACAGACTTGCGTTGAGTGCCTTGATCGGCATCCGCAGCTCGTCAAGCAGTTCCAGGTCCGCCTCGGCGGGGCGGCCCAGCGTGGTGAGGTAGTTGCCCACAATCACGGCGTTGATGCCGCCCAGCATGCCTTGCTTGGCGCCCAGATCACCCAGCGTGATCTCCCGCCCACCGGCGAACCGCAACATCACGCGCGGCAGTGCGAGCCGGAACGCGGCCACCGCTTTCAGCGCTTCGCTGGCCGGCAGCACATCCAAGTCACCGAACGGTGTGCCCGGTCTCGGGTTGAGGAAGTTCAGCGGCACCTCGTCGGGGTCCAGTTCAGCGAGGTTGGCGGCGAACTCCGCGCGCTGCTCCACGCTCTCCCCCATGCCGAGGATGCCGCCGCAGCACACCTCCATGCCGGCGTCGCGCACCATCGACAAGGTTTCCCAGCGCTCCTCCCAGGTGTGGGTGGTGACGACGCTGGGAAAATAGGAGCGGGCCGTTTCGAGATTGTGGTTGTAACGGTGCACGCCCATCGCCGAGAGCCGGGCCACCTGCTCGGCGGTCAGCATGCCCAGCGAGCAGGCGATCTGAATGTCGACCTCGCCGCGGATCGCTTCGATGCCGGCAGCGACCTGAGCCAGCAACCTCTCGTCAGGCCCCCGCACCGCGGCGACGATGCAAAATTCGGTGGCACCCGTCTTCGCTGTCTGCTTGGCCGCTTCGACGAGACTCGGGATGTCGAGCCAGGCGCTGCGTACCGGCGAGGCGAACAACCCGGATTGGGAACAGAAGTGGCAATCCTCGGGACAGCCGCCAGTTTTCAGGCTGATGATGCCTTCGACTTCGACGTCGGGACCACACCAAGCCATCCGCACCTCGTGCGCCAGACCCAGAAGTTCTGCTACCCGGTCATCGGACAGCTGGAGAACTTCCAGCACCTGGGCTTGGCTCAGACCCTCGCCACGGCAGAGCACCTGCTCGCGGGCCGAGGCCAAGATGTCTGAATCGGTCGTTAGCCGAGCCGCCGCCTGAGTCAACAGGTACTCCCCTACATCGTCGTCGTATCCGAGCGTTCAGGTTAGGGCAGCTGTACAAACCGGACCAAACGCGGTGCGGGACGCACGCTTGGAATAGGCCGCAAGTGGCTATTCTGCGACAACCGGCTGCGCCCGGCCGGGAATCCCACCGACCGGAGCGTGCACCCGAATGGCCGACCCCCACGTTGAGTACTTAGCCCACCATTGGCTCATTTTGGCCGGCCCGGCGTTCCTGCCGGCATTCCTCGTCGTCGGCGTCGTGTTGTACATCGCGGTGAAGGACCGGCGCAGCGTCGACGAGCCCGAACACGCGCCGGCTGATGAGAAGCGTGATTGACGTGGCATCAATCGGGGCATATTCGGCCCGGAGGGCGACTGGATCGCTAGCCTACTTTGCAGTAAGTTGAGTTTCGGTAAACAACTGTTCTCGATCGGCCGGTAGCCGGATACGGAGGTCTCAACGGTGGTGTTGGCGGTTGTGGCAGATGCGCCACCGGCGCGTGGCGCCGGACTCAATCAGGTGATCGGTCTCTCGATCGCCGCAATGATCATCGGTGCGGTGATGTTGGGTGTCGGCTGGGCGCACCGCACCCGCAGGATCACCTTCATCGACCGTTTCGGCGAAAAGATGGGCGCGAAGTTCGGGCGGCCCGCGTGGGTGGCCCTGCCGGTGCCGGTCTTCACCACCTCCATCATCTGCGCCCTGTTCGGGTTCATCTGGGACGTCAGCTGGCACATCGGCAACGGCCGCGACCCCGGGCCGCTGGCCAACCCGGCGCACTACTTCATCATCATCGGGCTGTTCGGCATCTTCTTCGCCGGAATGATGGCCGTCACCCTGCCGTTCGGCAAGCCCGGACCGGCCGCCGTGCGCATCACCCGGAACTGGTATGCGCCGGTGGGCGGTGTGCTGATGGCCGGCTGCGGGCTGTACGCACTGATCGGCTTCCCGCTCGACGACATCTGGCACCGCATCTTCGGCCAGGACGTGACGCTGTGGGGCCCCACCCACCTGATGATGATCGGCGGCGCCAACTTCTCACTGTTCGCCACGCTGCTGCTGGAGTACGAAGGCCGGCGCGCGCTGGCGGAGCCGGACCAGGTCGCTGCTCTCGACCGCGACAGCCGACCCTTCGTCAAGTTCCTCCGCTACTTGTCGTGCGGTGGGTTGCTGATCGGCATGTCGGTCTACCAGATCGAGTTCGACTTCGGTGTCCCGCAATTCCGCTTGGTCTTCCAGCCGATGCTGATCGCCGCGGCGGCCACGGTCGGGTGCGTCGTCGCCCGCATGACCATGGGCAAAGGCGCGGCAATCTTGGCGGCGCTGTTCGCGATCGCGCTACGCGGCACCGTCGCCCTGATCGTCGGGCCGGTCCTGGGAGCCCCGATCAACTGGTTCCCGCTCTACCTGGGACCTGCGCTGGTGGTCGAATTGGTAGCTCTCACCTCGCTGTACCGCCGCCCGATCCTGTTCGGCGCAGTCGCCGGTTTGGGTGTCGGCACCGCCGGGCTGTGGCTCGAGTCGCTGTGGATCGGCGCCGTGTACCACTACCCATGGCCGATCACGCTGTGGCGCGAAGCGCTGCCCACGGCTGTTCCGGTGGCAATCATGACCGGTATATGCGCGGCCATGTTCGGGATGGTGCTGACCAGTCAGCGCCTGCCCAGCAGAAACATCGGCATCGCCGCGGTGGCGCTGACGGTGCTGGTGATCGGCGGCGTGGTGGCCAACGGACTGCATATCAACGTGCCGTCGAAGGACACCGCCACCATCAGGTTGACGGATCTGCCCAGGAAGCCCGGGCAACCTCCCGAGGAACGTCAGGTGTCCGCTGACGTGCAGATCAACCCGCCCACCCTGGTGGGTGACCACCCGGACTGGCTGACGATCCTGTCCTGGCAAGGCAAGATGGTGAACAACCGAGGCTTGGAAATCGACCGGCTCAAGAAGGTCGGGCCCGGGCACTACGTATCCACCCAGCCCATTCCGGTGTGGGGCGAATGGAAGACCCTTTTGCGCGTGCACGACGGCCGGATGTTGACCGCACTGCCGATCTGGGCACCAGCTGACCAGGCCATTCCGGTGCCGGAAATTCCGGCGCAGGCCTACATGCAGCGCCCGTTTGCGCTGGAGGTCACGATCCTGCAACGCGAACGTGACCCGGGTGTCCCGGCGTGGCTGTTCACCGCCGGCGGGATCGTGGTGCTGTTCTTCACGCTGATGGTCATCACAGCGCTGACGTGGGGTGCGGGCCGGGTCAACGGTCGAGACACTGCGCCGACGCAGCCCGAGGAAGAGGCGGTCGACCGTTCTCCTCCCCGCGCGGCGTGACAGCGCGGACGCGAAAACGCACCGGCCTCATTCCGGCTGCGGCGATGGCGGCGACGGCGCTGGTCGTCGCCGCTGCCGGCTGTGACAGCTCCCCCAACACGAGTGCCCCGGGCAACCTCACGGTCGACGTCACCATCGCCAAGGGCCAGGTCACCCCGGTCAACGCGACGCTGCAGGCCAAGGTCCACCAGCCGATCACCTTCAGGGTCACGAGCGACGCTGCCGACGAACTGCACGTCCACTCAGAGCCGGATCACGAGTTCAAGATCACCGCCGCACCCAATCAGATTTTCCAGTTCAGCGTCGACGTGCCGGGCAGCGTCGACGTCGAACTGCACCACCTGGACCGCACCGTCGCCACGCTCCAAGTGCGTTCGTGACGGCCGGTGGCGCCGCGGTCGTCCTGGCGCACGGTCTCGGTGGCTCCAGCGACCTGCCGGTTCCCTACGCCTATGCCATGGTCGGTGCTGCCTGGGCGTTGACGTTCACCTTCGCCCTGGTCGCGTTCGCCTGGCGCCGGCCCCGGTTCGATCCGCTCAAGCCCGGACGGCCGTTACCGGCCGGGCTGACGAGGCTGGTCGACGCCCGCGGGACCCGGTGGGCGGTCGCCGCGGTGGCGCTCGGATTCGCGGTGTGGGTGCTGGTGGCCGGTGTCTGGGGTCCACCGAACCAGAGCAACGCCCTGCTCGGTGCCTTCTATGTGCTGCTATGGGTGGGGCTGGTGGCGTTGTCGCTGCTGTTCGGGCCGGTGTGGCGGGTGATCTCGCCGGTGCGCACGCTGTACGTGCTGCTGCGGCGGATCACCCCCGAGCGCGCCCATCGGCCGCGACTGTCCTATCCGGAGAGCTGGGGTTATCGCCCGGCAGCGCTGGGTCTGTTCGCCTTCGTGTGGACGGAATTGGCCAGCCCCAACCCCGCGGCGCTGCCGTGGGTCAAGACCTGGCTGCTGGTCTATACCGTGGCGTTGTTGGGCGGGGCGTGGCTGTGCGGCCAGCGCTGGCTGGCCCGGGTCGACCCGTTCGGCGTATACAGCATGGCGGTGTCGCGGCTCTCACCGCTGCGTCGTAATCCCGACACCGGCAGAATTGTCGTCGGCAACCCGTTCGATCACCTGCCGTCGCTGCCGGTCCGGCCGGGCGTCGTCGCGGTGCTGGCGGTGTTGCTCGGGTCGACCGCGTTCGACAGCTACTCGTCCTCGCCGACCTGGCGCGGCTTCGCCGACCGGCTCGGCCGTGTCGCTCACGGCATGCCCGCAACAGTGTCGGCGTCGCTGCTGCGCACCGTCGGATTGCTTGTCTTCATTTCGGTTGTGGCGCTGACGTTTTCACTCGCGGCGCGCGCGACCGGAGGCGTCGACCGCAAGCAGCGCCGTGCACTGCCGGGCCAGATGGCGCACTCGTTGATTCCTATCGTGGTCGGATATATCTTCGCCCACTACCTGACCTATCTCGTCGAACGCGGCCAGCAGGCCATCTTCGCGCTGGCCGATCCGCTGGGACGCGGCTGGAATCCGCTGGGACTGGCGCATTTGCATGTGGCCTACGTGCTGTCGATGCACCCGTCGATCCTGGCCGGGATCAAGGTCGCTTGTGTGGTCACCGGGCACATCGTCGCGGTAATCGCGGCGCACGACAAAGCGCTGCGGCTGTTGCCAAGCGGGCATCAACTCACCGGTCAGCTCACCATGATGCTGGTCATGGTCGGCTACACGTTCACCGGGTTGTATCTGCTGTTCGGCGGATAGTCCCGGCCGGCGGGTCGATGCGGTCCGCGCGGGTGTAGACGTTCATCGAGTCGCGGCGCAGAAAAGCGGCCAGGGTGAGGCCGGCTTCTTCGGCCAGCTCGACGGCCAGCGATGACGGCGCCGACACCGCCGCCAGCATGGGTATCCCGGCCATCACCGCTTTCTGCGTCAACTCGAACGACGCCCGCCCGCTGACCAGCAGTACCGCGGCGCCGGGCGGCACCCGGCCGTGTTCGAGCGCCCACCCGATGACCTTGTCGACCGCATTGTGCCGGCCGATGTCTTCACGAACGACAAGCATCGCGCCGTCGACGTCGAACAGGGCCGCGGCGTGCAGGCCGCCGGTGGCGGCGAACACCTTCTGCGCGGCACGCAGTTGCACCGGCATCGCGGACAACGTGTCGGCGGCCACCCGCGCCGGGATGTCGTGCAGGCGGTAGCGGCTGACAAGCCGGACGGCGTCCAGTGATGCTTTGCCGCAGACGCCACAGGACGTGGTCGTGTAGAAGTTGCGGGTGACGTCGAGCTGCATCGCGGGCACGGTGGGCGCCAGATCCACGTCGACAACGTTGTAGGCGTCGGCCCCGGGCGGGCCGGTGCCGCGGCAATATCGCACGCTGACCACGTCGTCGCGCTGGCCGATGACCCCTTCGGTGAGCAGAAATCCTTGTGCCAGTTCGAAATCCGAGCCCGGGGTACGCATGGTCACCGTGATCGGGCGGCCGTTGACGCGGATTTCCAGCGGCTCCTCGACGGCCAACGTCTCCGACCGTGTGACCGTGGTCCCGGCGTTGAGGTGTTGCGCCGGGTGACGCGCGGTTACCCGGCCCATACCCTGCTGTCCTGACGCGCGTCGAGCCGTTGCCGCTGCGGAACCACGACGTATTTCGGGTCGCGGGTGGACTGCACGCCCGCCTCGAATACGCCGAACCGCTGCAGCACACTGCCGGCGAGCAAGGCCAGCCCGGACAGCGCCGCGGCGGCCCGGCTGCGCTGTGCCGGCAGCGCGCCCAGTGCGCCGCCGATCGTGAGGTACTCCGCCCACCGGCGCATGCGGTGGGCTTTTCCGGTCGTGTACGCCTCGGCCACCAGACCCAGCCGCTGCTCCAGCAGCCGCGAAGCCGCCACTTCCAGGCCGGCGCCCAGGAACGCCAGCCGCCGGGCCGGGCCGGCCTGGTCGACCGGCGTCAGCAGCATGCCGAGCCCGCCGCCGCTGGCCGCGGCCGAACCCGTGAACACGAACGGCAGGTACGGGTGCGCCTCCTGCCAGGCCGGGACGGCGGTCTGCGACAGCAGCACCGCCGTGTACGACGCGACCCCCGGCGCGACGGCCGCCGCCGACAGCCCCGCCGGCCGCGCCGCCCGGGTCAGCAGTTTCCCGGCCCAGCTGCCACGCAGCCGCTCCGGCAGCAGCTCGGCGACGCCGGCCAGCGCGGCACCCGGACCGTAGGCGCTGAGGATCCAGGTGCCGACGCTCATCGGTGAGCTGAGCTTCGCCACCCGCAGCATGTGGTGAAAGCGCGCCGGCCGCCCCAGGTCGGCCACCAGCAGGTAGAGGCTGGCCGCGATGCTGGCCAGCGCCGCTATCCTGCCGGTGCGTCGCAGCGCCGGCCGGTCGGTGAGGTCGGCGCCGGCAGCCAGCATCGCCGAACCCGCCGACAGGCCACCGGTGAACAGGTATGCCGCGATTTTCCACTCCCATACCGGTGTCTTGAGCACCGCGCGCCCGTAGTACGACCGGAATTCTGCCCGCGGCACCACCAGCTGCTCGCGTCCGCGACCGCTACGGCTCACCGGCGTCCCCGACCCCAGAACGCCGACACCGTGGCGGTGACCAAGACCGACGCCGCCATCCCGGCGTAGCGCCACATCGCCGGGGCGTCGCGCGTCGGCACCACCGGGTCCGGGGGCAGCCCGTAGACCTCGGGCTCGTCGAGCAGCAGGAAGAAGGCGCCGTCGCCGCCCACCCCGTCGTCGGGGTCATGGCCGTAGAGTCTCGCTTCGGGCACGCCGCGGTCGTGCAGCTCCTCGACGCGGCGGGCGGCGCGTTGACGTAGCTCCTCCAGCACGCCGAACTGAATCGAATCGGTCGGGCATGCTTTCGCGCACGCCGGTTCCAAGCCGTCGCGCAGCCGGTCGTAGCACAAGGTGCACTTCCAGGCCCGCCCGTCGCCGTCGCGCCGGTCGATCACCCCGTACGGACAGCCCGACACGCAGTAGCCGCAGCCGTTGCAAATATCTTGCTGCACAACGACAGTGCCGAACTCGGTGCGGAACAAGGCGCCGGTCGGGCAGACGTCCAGACAGCCCGCGTGGGTGCAGTGCTTGCACACGTCGGAGCTCATCAGCCAGCGGAACGCGGTGCGCGTCTCCGCGCCACTGCGTTCCCCCGGGCGTTCGAACGCCGGGATCCCCAAATCCGCCGGCGTGGTGCCCAGCTCTCCGCCGCCACGCGGCAAGGATTCGACCGTCGACGCGACCGCCTCCGCCGATTCCTGACTTCCCGACGGGCCGGCCGGGAGGCCCGCCAGCCCAGGGTCCTGGTGGCCCAACGGACGGCTCTGCTCGATGAACGCGACGTGGCGCCACGCATCGGCGCCGAGCATTCCGGTGTTGTCGAAGGACATCCCGAGCAGGTCGAACCCGGCCTCGGGCACCATGTTCCACTCCTTGCAGGCCACCTCGCAGGCCTTACAGCCGATGCACACCGAAGTGTCGGTGAAGAATCCGACGCGCGGCGGATGATCGACATGGCCGGCGTCGCCGGCCGGGTCGTCGAGCCGCCCGTAGAGACTGCTGTCGCTCACGGCTGCTCCTCCGGCTCGGTGTGCTCGGTGTGCTCTGCGCCCTCGATCCGGGTGGTATCCAGCTGCGTGCCGGTCTCGGGCGTGATGCCGGCGCGCCGCCGGTATCCGGCGACGTACTTCAGCAGCTCCGGGCCCCGCGGTCGCCGGCCCGGCTGAACGTCGCAGGTGGCCACCTTGCTCTCCTGGATGAACACGTTCGGGTCGGTGACCACACCCAACAGGTCGTTGACCACGTCACCGCCGACAACACCGGCATGGCCCCAGTGGTACGGCATCCACACCTGGTGCACCACCCGGTCCTCGATCCGCAGCGGCTTCATCCGGTCGGTGACCAGCACCCGGGCGTCGACCGCGCTGCGGCTGGTGATGACGTGCGCCCAGTCGAGGTGCGCGAGCCCTCGCTGGGCCGCCAGCTCCGGCGACACCTCGACGAACAGCGCCGGCTGCAGCTCGGAGAGGTACGGCAGCTGTCGGCTCATCCCGCCCGCGGTGTGGTGCTCGGTCAGCCGGGATGCGGTGAAGACGAACGGGAACACCTCACCATGCTGCTCCGGCGGTGAGGGGTTCGACGGGTTGTCGGCCCGGCCGTACAGTTTGCGGGCCGGATTGCCCTGCTGCGGATACAGCGGATTGCGCACCGGCGACTCGTGCGGCTCGTAATGGGTCGGCAGCGGACCGTCGATCATCCCGTTGGGAGCGAACAGCCAGCCCTTGCCGTCGGCCTGCATGACGAACGGGTCGTCGCCGTGCAACGCCTCGACGCCCACCGCGCCCTCGGGCGGGCGGTAGTCGGGTGGTTTCGTCTTCTCGAAGTCGGGAATGTCATGGCCGGTCCACTCGCCCTGGTCGGGGTCCCACCAGATGAGCTTCTTGCGCTCGCTCCAGGGCCGGCCCTGCGGGTCGGCCGACGCGCGGTTGTAGAGCACCCGCCGGTTCATCGGCCAGGTCCAGCCCCACTCCGACTCGTACGGTCCCTGCTCGTGGTGCGGTTTGCGGCGGGCGGCCTGGTTGACCTCGTCGGCGTAGACGCCGCTGTAGATCCAGCAGCCGCAGGCGGTGCTGCCGTCGGCTTTGAGGCTGGTGTAGCCGTCGACCGTCCGGCCGGTTGTCAGGTCGATGCCATTGATGTGCCGCAGTACGTCCGCCCCCGACGGCTCGTCACCGTCGGTGGCATAGCCCCAGGCCAGATCGAGCAGCGGCCGGTCCCGCTCATCGGTGGAGCCGGCCAGCTTGGCGCGCAGCCGTCGGCCCAGGTGGTAGAAGAACCAGAGCTCGGAGCGGGCATCTCCGGGCGGTTCGACGGCCTTCTCCCGCCACTGCAGCATCCGCTGCGTTTGGGTGAAGGTGCCTGACTTTTCCACGTGCGACGCCGCCGGGAAGAAGAACACCTCCGTCCTGCAGGTCTGCGGCGCGATTTCCCCGGTCTCGATCTCTGGTGCGTCCTTCCAGAAGGTGGCGCTTTCGATCATCACCAGGTCGCGCACCACCAGCCAGTCCAGGTTGGCCATGCCGAGCCGCTGTAACCGCCCGTGGGCCGAGCCGACGGCCGGGTTCTGCCCCAGCAGGAAGTAGCCGAACACCTTGCCGTCGACCATGTCCATCACGGTGCGGTAGGTGCCGTGGTCGCCGCTGACCCGGGGCAGGTAGTCGAAGCAGTAGTCGTTGTCCTCGGTGGCCGTCTCGCCCCAGTACTCCTTCAGCAGCGACACGATGTAGCTGTCCGCGTTGCGCCAGAAGCCTTTCTGGGTGCGGCTGGCGATGGTGTCCAGGTAGTCCGACAAGGTGGACTGGCCAACGCGCGGCATCGCCAAGTAGCCGGGCAGCAGGTCGAACAGCGTCGGCACATCGGTCGAGCCTTGGATGCTGGCATGCCCGCGCATCGCGAACACCCCGCCGCCGGGCCGGCCGATATTGCCCAGCAGCAGTTGGATGATCGCGCCGCAGCGGATGTACTGGGCTCCCGTCGAGTGCTGGGTCCAGCCCACGCTGTACACCAGCGCCGCGGTCCGTTCCCGCCCGGAGTTCTGCGTCCATGCCCGCGCCACCTCCAGGAAGGTATCGGCCGGCACACCGCACACCCGTTCCACCATTTCCGGGGTGTAGCGGGCGTAGTGCCGCCGCAGGATCTGGTACACGCAGCGCGGGTGCTGCAGGGTCGGGTCGGCTGGGATGCCGAAGGCGGCGTCCTCGATCGGCGCGCCACCGGAGCCTTGCTGCTGCGGTCCGCTCTTCTCCTTGCCGCCTGACCTGCCGCCTTCCGGTTGTGTCGACTCGTAGTGCCAGGTCGCCGGGTCGTAGGACGCCGAGTCGTTGTCGTAGCCGCTGAATAACCCGTCGAGGTCTTCGGTGTCGCGGTAGCCCTCGTCGACCAGGAACGGGGCGTTGGTGTAAGCGGTGACGTATTCGCGGAAGTCGAGGTCGTTGGACAGGATGTAGTTGATCACTGCACCCAGGAACGCGATGTCAGTGCCGGCGCGCAGCGGCACATGCCGGTCGGCGACCGCGCTGGTGCGGGTGAACCGCGGGTCGATGTGCACTACTTCGGCGCCGCGGGCTTTCGCCTCCATGACCCACTGGAAGCCCACCGGATGGGCTTCGGCCATGTTCGACCCCATGATCACGATGAAGTCCGAGTTGGCGAGGTCTTGCTGGTAATCCGTCGCTCCGCCGCGACCGAAGGAGGCTCCCAGACCGGGAACCGTGGCGCTGTGTCAAATACGGGCCTGATTCTCGATTTGCAGCGCGCCCAGGGCGGTGAAGAGCTTTTTGATCAGGTAGTTCTCTTCGTTGTCCAGCGTCGCGCCGCCCAGGCTCGCGATGCCCATGGTGCGGCGCAGCGTGTTGCGGTCGGAGTCGAAGTCCTGCCAGCCCTTACGCCGGGCGTCGAGCACCCGGTCGGCCACCATGTCCATCGCCGTGTCGAGGTCGAGGTCGCGCCACTCGGTCGCGTACGGCGCGCGATAGCGCACCTTTGTTTCACGTTGCGGGCCGGTGACCAGTTGTTTGCTCGCCGATCCCTTCGGGCATAACCGGCCGCGGGATATCGGGCTGTCCGGATTGCCCTCGATCTGGATCACTTGCCCGTCTTTGACGTACACGTTCTGGGCACAGCCGACCGCGCAGAACGGACACACCGAATGCGCGACGCTGTCCGCCGCCGCGGTGCGCGGTGTCAGCTCAGCGGAACGAGCCGATTCGGCGGCCTTGCCGCGGCCCAGTCCGTCGGCCCCGGTCAGCTGCCGGTACACCGGCCAGGAGCGGATCAACTTTCGCACGTCCATCCTCGAATCAAACCACTGTTCGGGTACCGTCGTTGCGCCGCCGGGTGATCCGCCGCGCGTCGAGCTGCTCGAGCAGCGGCACGGCAACGCGACGGGTAGTGCTCAGCGCGCGCCGGGCATCGCTGACCGTGAACGGCTGCGGCAGGGCGGCGAGGATGTCGGCAGCGCGGGGTAGCGCGTCGGCACCCAGCACTATCCCGTCGGCGATCCGGGTCAGCCGGCCTGCTCGAACCGCCGCGGCGAGCTCACGGCTGCCGAGTTTCAGGTCGGCGAGCTCGTCGGCGTCCGGCGCGCGGAACGGTTCGGCGGCGAGCCACTCCTGCACGGTGCGCACTGCTTTGTCGACGCGCGCCGGCAGACCCACGCCGGGTGGCCGAACCACGCCGTCGCCCACGTCGAGGCCGGTGCCGTCGAGCAATGCGGCCACCAGCTCAGCGGCGGGCAGGCTCAGCATTTGCCGCAGCGTCTCTAGCGGCATCCCCGCCGCGATGTCGTGCTCCTCGGCCCAGCGCTGCACTGTCGCGATCGCGCGTTGCCGACGGTCCGCCCACCACTGCGGGTCCACCACCCAGTCGCCCACCCGATGCCCGGTGGCCGGCATACCCATCGCGCACAGCACCGCCGCCGGTACGCAGTCGGGGGGACGGATCCGGCCGGTCGCCAGCTCCGCGGCACGCTCGCGGGCGGCGCCGCGGCGGCGCAACGGCGGCGGCCGGACGTCGAGCACGCTGACCCCGGCCGCGATCCGGTGCTCCGCGGGGTCCCGCAGCAATCCGACGTCGGCAACCCGCAACGGCAGGGGTCGTGCCAGCTTCAGCCGTGCCGCGGCGGTCCCCAGTCGGCGCAGCCTGACCGGCACGGCCGCGGAGCCGATGTGCAGCACCAGCTGTCGATGCAGCCCGTCCGGGGACCGCAGGGCCACATCGATTTCGTTGGTGTCCAACCACTTCCGGGGCGTCCGAAGGCTGTCGCCGCGACCGATGTGCTGACGGTCAACGCCTCGGAGGTTCACCGCCACCCGGGCCACCGGACGGACCTCGCCGTGGTCTCGGCCCAGCGACTGCAACCCACGGACGCTGACGCGGCGCCCGGCATGTTCGAGTTCGTCGCCCACCCGAATGGTGCCGGCGGCGAGCGTCCCGGTGACGACCGTGCCCGCGCCCCGGACGGTGAAACTGCGGTCGACCCACAGCCGAACGTCGGCGCACGGATCCGGCTGCGGCAGCCGGTCGGTCAACCTCAACAGTTCGGCGCGCACCTGATCGAGGTCGGTGCCCAGTGCGACGGGCGGCTCGGTGAGACCGGTCGCGGCGAACTGTTCCCGGGCCTGCTCGATGGCGGCCGTCGGATCGGCGAGGTCGGCTTTGCTGATCGCCAGCAGCGCGTGCCGCACCCCGAGCGCGTCGAGGGCGGCCAGATGCTCACCCGATTGCGGCATCCAACCTTCGGTGGCGGCCACCACGAACATCACCGCCGGGACCGGCCCCACCCCGGCGAGCATGTTGGCGACGAATCGCTCATGGCCGGGTACGTCGACGAAGGCGAGCTGACGTCCGCCGAGCTCGGTCCAGGCGAACCCCAGGTCGATCGACAGCCCCCGGCGCTGCTCTTCGGCCAGCCGGTCCGGCCACCTGCCGGTCAGCCGGTGCACCAGGGTCGATTTGCCGTGGTCGACGTGTCCGGCGGTGGCTATGACGAACATGCCCGCACCGCGGCCAGCAGCAGCTCATCCTCCTCCGGCGGCACCGTGCGCAAGTCCAGCAGGCATCGGCCGGCCTCCAGCCGACCGACCACCGGTGGATTCCCGGCTCGCAGCGCCGCCGCGTAGGACTCCGGCAGGCTCACCCCGGCGCTGGGCAGCTGTACGCCCGGCGCCCCACCCCCGCCGACGGCGGCCGCGCAGTCCACCGCGTCGGCGCCGGAAAGCTGCGCGGCGAGCCGCTCTGCCCGGCGGCGAAGCTCGGCCACATCGGCGGTCAAAGCGAGCGCCACCGGCGTCGGCGGGCCGACCAGGGTCGCTTCCAGCGCGGCCAGGGTGAGTTTGTCGACCCGCAGCGCGCGCGCCGCTGGGTGCCGGCGCAGCCGCTCGATCAGCGCGGCGTTACCCAGCAGCAGGCCGGCCTGCGGCCCGCCCAGTAGCTTGTCGCCGCTCGCGGTGACCAGGTCAGCGCCGTCGGTCAGCATCGACGTCGCGTCGGGTTCTTTGGGCAACATCGGATGCGGAACCAGCAGCCCCGAGCCGATGTCGGCCACCAACGGAACGCCCAGGTGTGCCAACTCGGCGACCGGGACCGCCGAGGTGAATCCGGTGACGTGAAAGTTCGACGGATGCACCTTGAGCACAAAGCCGGTGTCGGGCCCGATCGCGTCGGCGTAGTCACGCAGGGTCGTTCGGTTGGTGGTGCCGACCTCCCGCAGCCGCGCGCCGGTCGACTCCAGCAGCTCGGGGATGCGGAAGCCGTCGCCGATCTCGACCAGCTCGCCGCGGCTCAACACAATCTCTTTGCCGGGCGCCAGCGTGAGCGCGGTCAGCACCAGCGCGGCGGCGTTGTTGTTCACCACGTGCACGCCGCCGGCGGCCGGGACCGCGCGGGCCAGGGCGGTCAGCGCACCGCGGCCGCGGCGGGCGCGTCGACCCGTCTGCAGATCGAACTCGACGTCGGTGGCGCGGCCCGCGGTGACCACCGCGTCCAGCGCGGCGTGCGACAGCGGCGCCCGGCCCAGGTTGGTGTGCACCACCACGCCGGTGGCGTTGACGACCGGCCGCAGGCTCGACGCGCCGGCCGGCAGGGCGGCAACAGCATGTTCGGCGACCTGCTCGGGCTCGATCTCACCGGCACGGGCACGCTGCTGGGCATCGGCGATGACCGATTTCACCAGTGCGCGGCCGAGCACCCGCTGAGCTTCGACAAGGCGCGGATGGGCTAGCAGCACGTCGGTGCGCGGCACCTGCCGCCGCGGATCGCTCACGTCAGGTCCAGAACGGGTGGCGGAGGCGGATGGGAATCGAACCCACCAGCGACAGCATCTGCCGCTCGACGGTTTTGAAGACCGCGCCGGTCACCAGACCGAAGACGCCTCCCTGAATCATGACGACAATTATGGACTTGATGGACGCTGCGACTTACCGACTGACCCAGTACGCGCACGGCGGCGGCTGCGCGTGCAAAATTCCGCCCGGTGAGCTGGAGGACGTGGTCCGCGGGCTGGGCGAGGCGCAGCCTCGCGATCCGGCCGGTGAGCTGCTGGTCGGGCTGGACGACGGCGACGACGCGGCCGCGGTGCGCATCGAGGGTGACATCGCACTGATCGCGACCACGGACTTTTTCACCCCCGTGGTCGACGACCCGTACGACTGGGGCCGGATAGCGGCCACCAACGCGCTGTCGGACGTGTACGCCATGGGCGGGCGGCCGGTGGTGGCGGTCAATCTGCTGGGCTGGCCGCGTGAGGTGCTGCCCTTCGAGCTGGCGGCCGAAACGCTGCGCGGCGGGCGCGACGTGTGCGCCCTGGCCGGCTGCCATCTCGCCGGCGGGCACAGCGTCGACGACCCCGAGCCCAAGTACGGCCTGGCGGTCACCGGGATCGCCGACCCGAACAGGTTGCTGCGCAATAGCACCGGGAAGCCCGGCACGCCGCTGTCGCTGACCAAGTCGCTGGGCATTGGTGTGCTGAACAGCCGGCACAAGGCGACCGGCGAACGCTTCCCGGAGGCGATCGCGCTGATGACCACCCTCAACGCCGAGGCCGCCGCGGCGGCGCTGGCCGCCGGCGCCGACTGCGCGACGGACGTCACCGGTTTCGGCCTGCTCGGACATCTGTACAAGCTGGCCCGGGCCAGCGGCGTCACCGCGATCATCGACTCGGCCGCGGTGCCCTACCTGGACGGGGCCCGGCAGGCCTTGGCGGCGGGCTACGTCAGCGGCGGCACCCGGCGCAACCTCGACTGGGTGGCCCCGCATGCCGATCTGTCCGCGGTGGGCGAGGACGAGGCGCTGCTGCTCGCCGACGCACAGACCTCCGGGGGGCTGCTGGTCGCGGGTGAGGTTCCCGGCGCGCCGATCATCGGCGAGCTGGTGGCAAGCAACGAGCACACGATCGTGGTGCGCTGAACCTCACGGCGCTGTCACCGTGGATCGTTTGGCATTTGGTTCCTCGGTGGTGGTGAACCACAGCAGGTAAGCCAGGGGCGGCAGCACGATAACGCCGGCGAACCCGGCGACCACGAGTAGTGCCACGAGGGTTGCCGTGGCCCCGGCAGCGTCGGTGATGCGCACCTGGTCGACCAGCATCCACGGGTATTGACCCACACCCCAACCGGCGACTACCGCCGCCACCGCCACGGCGGCCAAAACCCGGGCAGCCCAGGAGGATTTGCCGTGGGCACTAAGTCCGCGAAAGAGCACCGCCAGGGTACTTGTCCCGGCAAACGCGGCCAGGACGAATAGCGGAAGAGCCTGGTGGAGTAGGCCGTGGCTGAGCGCAGGCGCGTC
Organism: uncultured Actinomycetota bacterium; assembly: GCA_963830605.1. Taxonomy (GTDB): domain Bacteria; phylum Actinomycetota; class Actinomycetes; order Mycobacteriales; family Mycobacteriaceae; genus Mycobacterium. The sequence continues at coordinate 126,474 of CAWHML010000004.1, forward strand.
ATGCAACACCGGGTACAGACCCGCGAATACAACTATTCCCGCGACTGCTCCGACACCGATGGTGCGGACCCGTAACCGCTCGGCCAGCTCAGTGCTTCCCGTGCGGGCGGCATCCGCGGTCAAGAACACGCCCGCCAGGAAGACGCACGTGGTGACGGCGAGGCAACCGCCGACCAGCGATGTCGGGTTCACCCACGAGCCGACCGGGTCGCCATAACCAGCCGCCGGTACCCGCCCCGAGGCAATGGCGCCGGCCACCGTGCCAAAGAAAAACGGCGTGATCAACGACGACGCGGCGAAGATCGCGCCGAAGAGCCGTGCTTGGACCAAGGTGGCGGCGTACTTGCGGAACGCAAAGCTGGATCCGCGCAACACAATGCCACCGAGGGCAAGCGCGAACGGCGTGAACAGCGTTGTGGTCGCTGCTGAGAAAGCCCGTGGAAAACCCGTCCACCACATGACCAGGACGTAGATCAGCCATACGTGGTTGGCTTCCCACACCGGACCGATGCTGTGATCGATCAGCGTCCGTAGCTCCGCTCCGCGCCGGCCGGCGCCTGCGGTCAAATCGTAGAGGCCTGAACCGAAGTCGGCACCACCCAACAGCGCGTAGGCGACCACACCAACGAACATCGCGGCGGCCACCGCGGCGGCAAGACTCATCGGTCTGCCTCCGCTGTGACCTGCGCCACCGATTCGTCGTGCAGCGCCGCGGGCCCATAGGGGCTCGGCAGCTCCTCTTCACCGGCCCGCCATCGCCTGGCCATCGACCGCAACACGACATACGCCGCGGCGGTCATGCCGAGGTAGATCATCACCACCCCGCCGTAGCTCCACCAGATCGCCCGGTTCATGGTCGCGGCGTCGGTCGTGCGCAGCACCTGCCACACTGCCCACGGTTGGCGTCCGACTTCCGTTGCCACCCAACCCATTTCCAGAGCAGTGATCGCGAGCGGTCCGGCGACGACCGAGAACCGCAGAAACCAGCGGTTGCCGAGTAAGTCGTGGCCGCGCCGGCGCGACGCCCAGAACACCACAACCGTCAACGCCAGCAGCAAACCGATGCCAACCATCAGTTGGAAGGACCAGTGCGTGATGTTGACCGGCGGCCAGTCCGATCTCGGCACCGAGTCAAGGCCGGGAACGCTCGCATTGAGCGTGCCCCGGGCAATGACCGACCCGACCCCGGGTATCGGTAACGCCCAATGCACCTTGTCGTCGGTCAGAAAACCACCCAATCGAAGTGGCGCGGGTCCAGGCTCAGAGTGCAGGCTCAGCTCGAAGGCTGCGAGCTTGGCCGTTTGCTTGGCGCCAACCTGAAGACCGAGCAAATGACCGACGATGGGTTGGATCAACGCCGCCACTGAGGCGAACCGGAACGGCACGATGAATCCCAGGCGGTGATGCGCATCGGTCCGGCCGCGCAGCAGCCCTGCGGCGTAGACGCCCGAGACCACGAGACCGACGAGCAGGAACGCGGCCAGCCACATGTGCAGAAACTGCAGCCACGCTAAGGGGTTGAACATCGCCGCCCACGGATTGACATCGGTGACGCCGCCATCGTGGATCACGAAACCGGTCGGATAGTTCATCCAAGAATTCACCGCGACAACGCAGAATGAGCCGACAACGCCCGACATCGCCATCGGCAGCAGCATCATCAAATGCATTTTCGGCCGCATGCGGTCCCACCCGTACAGATAGAGGCCCAGGAAGATCGCCTCGGTGAAGAACGACAACCCTTCCAAGGCGAACGGCAAGCCCAGTACGTCACCGAACCGGCCCATCAAACCCGGCCACAGTAAACCCATCTCGAAGCTCAGCACAGTCCCCGAGACCGCCCCGATCGCGAACAGCACCGCTGAGGCTTTCGACCAGCGCCTGGCCAATCGCAGCGCAACCGGGTCGTCGCGGACGATTCCCCGCCGGTGCATCACGAAGATCATCGCCGGGAACGAAATTCCGAAGCAGGCCAAGATGATGTGCCATGCCAGCGACACAGCCATCTGCTGGCGAGCAGGAAGCAAGCCGGACGGTACACCGGACGCCAGCGTCATGACCCCGTCGAACCACGGCATCCGTTCATGATCGCGCGGGCGACGCCAAGGAGCCAGGCTCGTCTGCTCAGGGGATCAGATACTCGACCCGCTTGCCGCCGTCCCAGCGGCGCAGGCCGGCGAAACCGCCGTCGATCTGGGTGGGCCGGCCTGCGATGTGCAACGCCCGTGCCAGTTGGCCGCCGCCGATCCGGCGGGCCACGGTGACGTGCGGGGTCCACCGGCCCGGGAGGCTGTTCGGCATCGGCTCAGGCAGTAGATGCGGCCCGCACACCCGGTGCACCTCGGCGTGCACCGCGAGCAGCTCGGCCGTCGGCACCACCAGCCGAGCCAGCACAGCCTTGGCCCGCCCGAACAACAGCGGCGCGCCCACAGCGCACACCAGCGGCAACCGCCGGCTCACCGGGACCAACAGCGCGTCGACGTCGGCGGCGATATGTTCGGTCACGACCAGCGTCACGTGCGGACGGCTGGCCGGCGCCTGGCTGGGCAAGCCCGCAGCGGCCAAGCCGTCCCAGATGTGCCGGATCGCCGCCTCGGTGTGCGGGTCGAAGACCAGCTCGATCGAATGCACCATCAGCTGACCAGGGCGGTAACCCAGTCCCGCTCGAAAGCGGCCGCGCTCATCTCGGCGAAGTCGCCGTCGCGCAGTGACCCCGCGTCGGCCGGCAGCATCGCGCGCAGCGACGCCAGCCGGGCCAACGCCGAGCGATTGGAGGTTTCCACCGGCCCGGCCGGATCAGGCCAACTGCCGATCACCAGCCCGGCACACGGAAGTTCGCGGTTTGCAAGGGCTTCCAAGGTCAGCGCGGTGTGGTTCAGGGTGCCCAGCCCAGCGGTGGCCACCACCAACACCGCGGCACCGAGGTCACCGGCGAGGTCGCGCAGCGTGACACCAGCCTGGCCCAATTCGACCAGCAGCCCGCCCGCCCCCTCGACCAGCGTCAGTTGTCCGAGGCGGTCGGTGTCGAGAACAAGCCGGCGCAGCTCATCGCGGGTAGGCAGCGGCATACCGGCCTGCTCCGCGGCAGCCACCGGTGCCATCGGCGCCGGAAACCGGCCGAGACCGGCCAGCCGGGTTACTCCGCTCAGCCGGCCCACTTCAGCCAGGTCGTCGTCACCGGCGTCGGTCCCGGTCTGCACCGGTTTGCACACCGCGACGTCCATCCCAGCCTGGCGCGCATGGCAGGCCAGCGCCGCGGTGGCGACGGTCTTGCCCACCCCGGTCCCGGTGCCGGTGACGATCAGGACCGTCAAGGCCGTGCGGCCGACAGCACCCGCGTCAACACCTGCCTGGCCAGTGCGATGTCGTCGTCGTCCAGCGAGGCCCGTGCGGTCAGCCGCAGCCGCGACGTCCCAGCCGGCACGGTCGGTGGCCGGAAGCAGCCGACCCGGATACCCGCGTCCAAGCAGGCGGTCGCCGCGGCCAACGCCACCTCTGGATCACCGAGAATCACCGACACCACCGCAGAGTCCGGCAGCAACGGCTGTCCGCAAATCTCGGCCAGAGTGGCGGCATGCCGCCGCACCGCGTCGGGCCGCCACGGCTGGGCCGCCAGCACCTCGAGCGCCGCCAGCGCGGCGCCCACCGCGGCCGGCGCCAGACCGGTGTCGAAGATGAACGGCCGGGCGGCGTCGACGAGATGATCTCGCACGGCTGCGGATCCCAGTACGGCACCGCCCTGGCTGCCGAGCGATTTGGACAGCGTCGTCGTCATCACCACGTCCGGCGCTCCGGCCAGCCCGCATTCATGCAGCAGGCCGCGCCCGCCCGCTCCGCGCACTCCCACGCCGTGCGCCTCGTCGACGATCAGCAGCGCGCGATGACGCCGGCACACCTGGTGCAGCTGCACCAGCGGTGCCAGCGTGCCGTCGGCGGAGAACACCGAGTCGGTGACCACCACCGCCCGCTCCTCGCGCCGAGATCCCAGCACCGCGTCGACGGCACCGACGTCACAGTGTGGGGCCACCACCACCCGGGCCCGGGAGAGCCGACAGGCGTCGACCAGCGAGGCGTGCGAGTAGGCGTCCGACACCAGCAGCGATCCCGGGCCGGACAAGGCGACGACCGCCCCGAGATTGGCGGTATATCCCGACGAGAAGACCAGGGCCGCCTGCGCTCCGGCGAAATCGGCCAACGCCGACTCGAGTTGCTGGTGCAACTCGGTGTCGCCGGTGACCAAGCGGGAACCGGTCGCACCGGCACCCCAGGTGCGCAGGGCCCGCACGCCGCCGGCAATGACGTCCGGATGCTGTGAAAGGCCCAGGTAGTCGTTGGAGGCCAGGTCGAGCTCAGCGGCGACGGCAGGACGCGGCCGCAAGGACCGGCGCAGCCCGGCCTGCCGCCGTTGTCGTTCCACCACCTCCAGCCACGCCAGCGGTGAAACGTCGATCGATGCCTCCATTGCCGCTCAGCCTACGAGTCGAGCCACGTCGACCATGGCGCAGGTGACCTGCGCGATCTGCGCGGACGAGCAGATGAACGGCGGCATCGCGTACACCAGGTTGCGAAACGGCCGCAACCACACCCCGCGGTCCAGCGCCGCCGAGGTGGCGACCGCCAAATCCACCGGCCGGTCGCACTCGATCACACCGATGGCGCCGCAGACCCGCACATCGGTCACCGCGGGCAACCCGCGCGCCGGCTGCAGCCCGTCGGTCATTCCGGCGCTGATCCGGGCGATCGACGATCGCCAGTCGCTGCTCAGCAGTAATTCCACGCTGGCGACCGACACCGCGCAGGCCAGCGGGTTGGCCATGAAGGTCGGCCCGTGCATCAGCGCACCGGCCGGACCGGTGCTGATCGTCGCAGCGATGTCCGCGGTGCACAACGTGGCCGCCAGGCTGATAGAACCGCCGGTCAGCGCCTTGCCGACGCACATGATGTCGGGGCTGACCCCGGCGTGCTCGGCGGCGAACAGCTCGCCGGTGCGGCCGAAGCCGGTGGCGATCTCGTCGAATATCAGCAGCACCCGGTGGCGCTGGCAGATGTCGCGCAGGTCGCTCAGGTAGCGCGGATCGTGAAATCGCATCCCCCCGGCTCCCTGCACCACCGGTTCGACGACCACGGCGGCCAGTTCAGTGGCGTGCTCAGCCAGCAGCGTCTCGAAGGCGGCGCTGTAGTCCGGTTCGTAATCCCGAGGTACCTGCGGCGCAAAGAGCTGGCGGGCCAGGATGTCGGTCCACAGCGAGTGCATGCCGCCGTCGGGGTCACAGATGCTCATTGGGGTGAAGGTGTCGCCGTGATAGCCGCCCCGCCAGGTCATCAGCCGTCTTTTGGCTGGTTGGCCGCAGCTTCGCCAGTACTGCAACGCCATCTTGACCGCGACCTCGACCGACACCGATCCGGAGTCGCTGAAGAAGACGGTGTCCAGGCCGGCCGGCGTGATCTCCACCAGCAACTGCGCCAGCCGGGCGGCCGGCTCATGGGTCAGGCCGCCGAACATGACGTGGCTCATCGTGTTCAGTTGCGCAATCAACGCTGCGTCCAATGCAGGATGGCCGTGGCCGTGGATCGCGGTCCACCAGGAGCTCATCGCATCGAGCACGTCGACCGGTGTGCCCTCACGGATCACTGTCAGCCATGGGCCGCGCGCGCCCACCACCACTATCGGCGGGACCGCCTCAGCGCCGATCGTGCTGTACGGGTGCCACAGGTGGGCGGCGTCGATCGCGCTGATCTGCTCGGGGGTCAACCCGGGGCTCGCCGCCGGCATAGAGATCGAGCGTAGATGCTCCGGTCGCGGAAACGCCCACGGTCGGGGAGCATAGAAGGCCATGGCACCAGCACCTAAAGCCCATGACGTGTCGTCGCCCGACGAGCCGGCCGGCACACCGCAGCAGGTCGGCGGTGGGCCACCGAAGATAATTCGGCTCCGGCTGACCCCGTGGGACGTCGTCTGCACGATCGTGCTGACGACGTTGCTGGTGATTTTGGCGACGACAACCAACTGGCCGTCGCAGCTGTTCGGCTTCCTCAGCGACGTATGCACCGACGACACCTGCGCACCGGCGCCGTTCGGAATCGACTTCTACATCTACCCCGTGGTCTGGGGCGGCATCGGCGCGGCGATCGCCGCCATCGTGATCGGCCCGTTCGTGTCGCTGCTGAAGGGCTGGTACATGTCCTTTTGGCCGGTGTTGGCCCTGGCGGCGATTCTCGTCGCCGCGGTGGCGGGCTCGGCGATCACCAGCTTCAGCAACAACTACTGGCACGAACACCCCACCGCCGCGGCGAGCCAAGTCGTGCGGTCTCACACCACACCCCGCTGAGACCCAGATCACAACTGCGCCATCGAATTCGGCAGTTTGGACACCCACGCGGTCACCGTTCGGTCACGGTACGAACAAAATCTTCCCGCCAGCCGTCTGACCGGTGGCCGCCATTCCAATTTGTTGCCAGAGTGTCTGTAGTGACTGTTGTGACAACGTTCGGTCCAACCGCGACCAGGCAGACACAACGGCTGACAAGCGGAAGCGCTGAGCAATCGCGCGGAGGCTGAAGGAAGGTGAAAATCAAATGAAACGCATCTACATCCTCGTATTGGCGCTGGCCATGCTCGCCGCGCCGTCGGTGGTCGGCGCGGGCTCGGCGGTCGCAGACTCGTACACCGGGCCGATGAACCGCCAACAAGCCATCAATACGGTGATCAGCCGGGGGCTGTCACAGCGCGGCGTGCCCTACCTGTACGGCGGCGGCAATGTCGCCGGTCCCACCCGGGGCACCGGCCCATACGCCAACACCGTCGGCTTCGACGCCTCCGGTCTGATGGTGTACTCGTTCGCCGGCGCCGGTATCAAGCTGCCTCGAACCTCTGGTGAGCAGTACAACGCAGGGCGCAAAATACTGCCGGCTCAAGCCAAGCCCGGAGACCTGATCTTCTTCGGCCCTAACGGCAGCCAAAGCGTGGCGATGTACCTCGGCAACGGCCAAATGCTGGAAGCCACCGAGCCTGCGGTGACGGTTACGCCGGTACGGGCGACCACCATGACGCCCTACCTGACCCGCATCATCGAATCCTGATCGGGTAGCCGTCGCGGGGCCGTTCAGGCGGGCAATTCCGCTGCGGCACAAGCGATCGGCCGGCGGCCGGGTGAAGTGTTCGTCGATCACGACGACTCTAGCCCCGCCCCGGCCGGCTGCTCATCGCCTCTCGGCCACCGCATCGCCAACTGGGTGATGGTGATCCTTTCGGCGCGATCAAATGTTAGGCCGTCAAAGAGGGCGGCCGACGGTTAAGGTCAAATGATGCCGCCGAGCCAACCGAACGCCGGTACAGCTGATACCGGCCCCAAGCTGCCCACTGTGTGGCCCGGCACCAACTATCCGCTCGGCGCCACCTACGACGGGGCGGGCACGAATTTTTCGCTGTTCTCCGAGATTGCCGAGCGGGTTGACCTGTGCCTGATCGACAGCACCGGGCGGGAATTGTGTGTGAACCTCGACGAGGTCGACGGGTATGTCTGGCATGCCTATCTGCCCGGTGTGAGTCCAGGACAACGATACGGATTCCGGGTGCACGGCCCGTTTGACCCGGCGGCCGGCCACCGATGTGATCCCAGCAAGCTGCTGCTCGACCCGTACGGCAAGGCGTTCGACGGTGACTTCGACTTCAGCCAGGCGCTGTTCTCCTACGACATGACAGTAGTCAGTCGCGACGGAGCCCGGCCGGGCGACACCGGCACTCCGCCCATGCTGGACTCGCTGGGTCACACCATGACCAGCGTGGTGATCAATCCGTTCTTCGACTGGGCCTTCGATCGAGCCCCGCGTACCCCCTATCACGAGACGGTCATCTATGAGGCGCACGTCAAGGGCATGACTCAGACCCATCCGGGCATCCCGGCGGATCTGCGCGGCACCTATGCCGGGCTGTCCCACCCGGTCATCGTCGACCACCTCAAGTCGCTGAACGTCACGGCCATCGAGCTGATGCCGGTGCACCAATTCATGCATGACCATCGGCTGGTCCAGCTCGGCCTGCGAAACTACTGGGGCTACAACACATTCGGGTTCTTCGCACCAAACCAGCAGTACTCGTCGAATCGCGACGCCGGCGGCGCGGTGGCCGAGTTCAAAGCCATGGTCCGCACCTTCCACGAAGAAGACATCGAAGTAATCCTCGACGTGGTGTACAACCACACCGCCGAGGGCAACCACCTCGGTCCAACCATCAATTTCCGGGGTATCGACAACTCCGCCTACTACCGGCTCGACGACGAGAACCTGAGGTTCTACAAGGATTTCACCGGCACCGGCAACAGCCTCAACGCCCGCCACCCACACACCTTGCAGCTCATCATGGATTCGCTGCGCTACTGGGTGACCGAGATGCACGTCGACGGCTTTCGATTCGACCTGGCCTCCACTCTGGCCCGGGAGTTCTACGAAGTCGACCGGCTCTCGGCATTCTTCGACCTGGTGCAACAGGATCCCGTGGTCAGCCAGGTGAAATTGATCGCCGAGCCGTGGGACGTCGGCGAAGGTGGCTACCAGGTAGGAAATTTCCCGGGCTTGTGGACGGAATGGAACGGCAAGTACCGCGACACCGTTCGGGATTTCTGGCGGGGCGAGCCGGCGACTCTGGGCGAGTTCGCCTCCCGGCTGACCGGGTCGTCGGACCTCTATGAGGCGACCGGCCGTCGTCCCAGCGCCAGTATCAACTTCGTCGTCGCCCACGACGGGTTCACGCTCAACGACCTGGTGTCCTACAACGAAAAACACAACGAAGCCAACGGCGAAGACAACCGCGACGGGGAGAGTTACAACCGGTCCTGGAACTGCGGCGTGGAAGGCCCCACCGATGATCCCGACATCCTCGCGTTGCGAGCCCAACAGACCCGCAACATCCTCGCGACGTTGATGGTCAGCCAAGGCACACCGATGATCGCACACGGCGACGAGATCGGACGTACTCAACAGGGCAACAACAACGTGTATTGCCAGGACTCCGAAATATCCTGGATGAACTGGTCATTGGCGGACAAGAATGCCGACTTGTTGACCTTCACCCGCAAGGCGACGAAGTTTCGCACCGACCACCCGGTGTTTCGCCGTCGCCGCTTCCTGGAAGGCGGGCCGATCCGCAGTGGCCAAGAAGTGCGCGACATCGCCTGGTTGACACCGAGCGGTCGGGAGATGACGCACGAAGACTGGGGCAGCGGATTCGACAAGTGTGTGGCGGTGTTCCTCAATGGCGACGCGATACCGGAACCTGACGCTCGGGGCCAGCGGGTCGTCGACGACTCGTTTCTGTTGTGCTTCAACGCGCACGTCGAGCAGCTCGAGTTCGTCGCCCCGGCCAGCGACTATGCCAGCCAGTGGGCGGCGGAACTGAACACCGCCGATGCCACCGGTGCAGCCGATCTGGTGGTGAACGCCGGCGAAAAGATCGCGGTGCCCGGCCGCTCACTCCTGGTGCTGCGTAAGATGTTCTGACATATGAATTTTCCGGTTATCTCAACTTATCGTCTACAACTGCGTGGTCCAGAAAGCGGGTTCGGCTTCACCTTCGCCGACGCCGACGACCTGCTGGATTACCTCGATGATCTCGGCGTCTCGCACGTGTACCTCTCCCCCGTGCTGACCGCTGCCCGCGGTTCGACTCACGGTTATGACGTCACCGACCCGACGACGGTCTCACCGGAGCTCGGCGGCGCCGACGGTTTGGCGCGGCTCTCGGCGGCCGCACGAGAGCGCGGTATGGGCCTGGTCATTGACATCGTGCCCAACCACGTCGGGATCGACAATCCCGAGCAGAACCCATGGTGGTGGGATGTGCTGGCCAACGGCAGGTCATCGGCCTACGCCACGTACTTCGACATCGACTGGGACCTTGACGAGGGGCGAATCGTGTTGCCGGTGCTGGGTTCCGACGACGACGTCGACCAGCTGACGGTAGACGGAAACCAGCTGCGTCTGGGCGATCTGGCCTTCCCGATCGCAGCGGGCACCGGCGAGGGCAGCGGGCGGGAAGTCCACGACCGGCAGCACTACCGACTGGTCGGCTGGCGCCACGGCATCTGCGGGTACCGCCGCTTTTTCTCGATCACCTCGCTGGCCGGGCTGCGCCAGGAAGATCGCGCGGTGTTCGACGCCAGCCACGCCGAGGTCGCTCGCTGGTTTGCCGAGGGACTTGTAGACGGTGTCCGCATCGACCACCCCGACGGTCTGTCCGATCCGGTCGGATACCTGACCTGGCTACGCGAACTGGTCGGCGAGAGCGCCTACATCGTGATCGAGAAGATCCTCGCTGTCGACGAGGCACTGGAGCCCACACTGCCCGTGGCCGGCACCACCGGCTACAACGTGCTGCGCGACATCGGTGGAGTGTTCGTCGACCCGAACGGCGCAGCCGCACTCACGACGCTCGTCGCATCCGCCGGCATCGACTACGCCGCCACCCCTGCGTTGCTGCGACAGCTCAAAGCCAACGTCGCCACCGACACCCTGGCCAGCGAGTTGGCCCGGTTGCGGCGAAGCGTCGCGGCGGCGGCCGGCGTCGACCACCCGCAACTGCCTGACGCGGTGGCCGCGCTGCTCGGCCACATCGGTGTCTACCGCTGCGACTATCCGGGGCTGGCGGCCATGTTCTCCAGCGCACTGGCAGAAACGCATTCCAGCGCACCGAATTTGGAGCAGCCGCTGCAGGTCCTGGCCGCCGCCGTCACCGCCGACCGCGCCCCGTGGGTGCGGTTGCAACAGCTGTGCGGCGCGGTCACCGCGAAGTCGGTCGAAGACTGCCTGTTCTACCGCGACGCGCGCCTGGTGTCGCTGAACGAGGTGGGCGGCGAGCCGGAGCGGTTCGGTGTGGGCGCGGCGGAGTTTCACCACAGCGCCGCGAGCCGTGCCGAGCTGTGGCCGGCGGCGATGACGACGTTGACCACCCACGACACCAAACGCGGCGAAGACGTGCGGGCCCGCATCGGCGTGCTCTCGCAGGTACCGTCGTTGTGGACCGAGTTCCTCACCCGATGGGAGGGCGTTGCGCCTTCGCCGGACACCGCAACCGCACTGTTTTTGTGGCAGAACATATTCGGTGTCTGGCCGGTCAGCGGTGAAGTCACCGACGAATTGCGCCAGCGGCTGCACGCGTACACCGAGAAGGCGATCCGCGAAGCGGCATCGCACACCACCTGGAATGACCCGAACACCGAGTTCGAAAGCGCGGTGCACCAGTGGCTGGATTCGGTGCTGGACGGCCCGGTGGCCGCGCAGCTCACCGAGCTTGTCGGTCAGCTCAACACGCACGGCGAGAACGACGCGCTGGGTCAGAAGCTGCTTGCGTTGACCGCGCCCGGTGTTCCCGACGTCTACCAGGGCACCGAGTTGTGGGACGACAGCCTGGTCGACCCGGACAACCGCCGCGAGGTCGATTACGCGGCGCGGCGCGCCGAGCTGAAGACGTTGCAGCATCCGAAGATCCGCGTCGTCGCCACTGCACTGCGGTTGCGGCGCAAGCGACCGGACACCTTCCTGAACGGCGCGTACCGTCCCGTCCTCGCCACCGGAAGCGTGGCCGAGCACGTGGTGGCGTTCGGTCGCGGTGACGACGTGCTGGTGGCGGTCACCCGGTGGACTGTGCGATTGCAACAGACCGGGTGGGGTGACACCGTGATCCCGGTGCCCACGGGTTCCTGGGTGGACACGCTGACCGGCAACGCGGTCAGCGGCCCGACGCCCGCGGCTGAGCTGTTCGCCGCCCTGCCGGTCACCCTGTTAGAACGTGTCGATGGCTGATTTCGCGGTCTGGGCGCCGAAGCCCTCGCTGGTCCGACTCGACCTCGACGGGGCGCTGCACCCCATGGAGCAGTCGGCTGACGGCTGGTGGCGTGCCACCGTCGACGCCGCACCGGATGCCCGTTACGGTTTCGTGCTCGACGACGAGGCGCAAGTGCTGCCGGACCCACGCTCGGCGCGTCAGCCCGACGGTGTCCACGCCCGCTCTCAACTGTGGGACCCCTCGACCGCGGTGTGGACCGACAGCGATTGGTCCGGTCGCGCTACCGACGGCGCGGTGATCTACGAGCTGCACGTCGGAACCTTCACCGCGGACGGTACCTTCGAGGCGGCGATCGAAAAGCTGGACTATCTGGTCGATCTCGGTATCGACTTCGTCGAGTTGATGCCGGTGAACTCCTTTTCGGGCAGCCACGGCTGGGGCTATGACGGAGTGCTGTGGTACAGCGTGCACGAGCCCTACGGCGGCCCGGACGGGCTGGTCCGCTTGGTCGACGCCTGCCATGCCCGAGGCTTAGGCGTGCTGATCGACGCGGTGTTCAATCATTTTGGCCCGTCGGGCAACTACCTGCCGCGGTTCGGACCGTACCTGTCATCGGCGAGCAACCCGTGGGGCGAAGGCATCAACATCGCCGACGCCGACTCCGACGAGGTGCGGCGCTACATCATCGGTTGTGCGTTGCGCTGGATGCGTGACTTCCACGCCGACGGCCTGCGGCTCGACGCCGTGCACGCGCTGGTGGACACCACCGCGATTCACATCCTCGAAGAACTCACAGCCGAAACCGACGCGCTGGCAGCAGAAGTCGGTCGCCCATTGTCGCTGATCGCCGAAAGCGACCTCAACGATCCGCGGCTGGTCACGCCGCGGGGCGAAGGCCGCTCCATCGGCGGATACGGGCTGACCGCTCAGTGGGACGACGACATCCACCACGCCATCCACACCGCGGTGTCCGGTGAGCGCCAGGGCTACTATGCCGACTTCGGATCGCTGGCCGCGCTGGCGAAGACGTTGCGAGGCGGGTTTTTTCACGCGGCAACGTATTCGTCGTTCCGCCACCGGCGACACGGCCGGCCACTGGACACCTCGGCGGTCCCGGCTACCCGGCTGCTCGCATACACCACCACCCACGACCAAGTCGGCAACCGGGCGCTCGGCGACCGGCCATCACAGAACCTGAGCGGCGGCCAGCTGGCGATCAAAGCCGCTTTGGTGCTGTTTTCGCCCTACACCGCAATGCTCTTCATGGGCGAGGAGTATGGGGCGTCGACGCCGTTCCAGTTCTTCAGCTCGCACCCGGAACCCGAACTGGCCAAAGCCACCGCCGAAGGCCGCAAGGCGGAGTTCGCCGAGCACGGGTGGGACGCCGACGACATTCCCGACCCGCAGGACCCGCAGACCTTCCAGCGCTCCAAGCTCAACTGGGACGAAGCCAACGCTGGCGAGCACGCCCGGCTGCTGGGCGTGTACCGGGCTCTGGTCGCGCTGCGCCGCGGCGAACCCGATCTCGGTGACCCGTGGCTGGACCACTTGATCGTCGACTACGACGAGGACCAGCGCTGGATCACCCTGCGTCGCGGCGGACTCGCCCTCGCCTGCAACATGGCCGAAGGCCCGGTCGCCGTGCCGGTGGTCGGTGAGACGGTGCTGTCGTGGGCAGAGCCGACAGTCGATGCCGGGAGCGCCACGCTTGAAGGCCAGTCGTTCGCCATCCTGCGCTGTGCATAACTGACTCGCGGCCGTGCGGTCCTTGACCGATGATTCCGCCCATGAGTCAACCCGAGCTGATCCCCCCCATCGACACCGCGAGTGACCCGGTGAATTCAGAGTCCGATCTGCGCCAGCGTTGGCGGGCGCTGATGGGGCCGTTGGGATTCGGCCAAAGGCTGCTCTGGATCGGTTTCGTAGGACCCGATCGTCGCCTCATGAAAGGGCTTACTCAGGTCGCGCTCGATTCGCGACCGCGGGGCCGAGTGACCAGAGGACTCATGTCGGCATTGCGCAGCCTGCTCGACGACATGGCATCCGAGACCAGCGTGGCCCTGCTGTTGACCGGACCCGGGCACGGTGCGGTGTCGCCGGCCGACCGGGTGTGGTCGAAATCGCTGCAGGAAGCGGCTGAACGCTGCCACGTGCCCCTCGAGCCGATATTCCGGGCCAACAACGATTCGCTCGGGCTGGTATCACAGAAACAGTAATACTGTGATTCTGTGAAGAACATCACGGTCGCGGTCCCCGAAGACGTGTACCGAACGGCGCGGATCCGGGCGGCAGAGCTCGGTAAGTCCCTCAGCGGCCTGGTAACCGAGTTCTTGAATCACTGTCCGAGCGAGAGGCCGAGTTCGCTCGGCTGGAGGCTGAACAGCGGAGCATCCAGAGCGAGATCTGCCGCTTCCGCGCGCGTGATGTCATGAGCCGCGAAGAGATCCACGAGCGTGCGGTTCGTTGACACCAACGTTCTGCTTTACGCGATCTTCCGCGACCCCGAAGAACGCAAGTGCGCCCATCTGACCGCGAGCGTGGGTGTCTGCCCGCCGACACGGCGCTACACCGGTACAACTGCGCGCGGTGGCCGGGCGAGGCCCGGCGAACACCGCTGGAGGACGCGACGCTTACAGCAGGTACCGGTAGGCCGGCGAACCGGGTGCCAACGCTTCGACATGGATTTCGGTGGCTCGCATCCGGCTCAACAACCCGTCGAGGTCGGCCGCGGAGCCCAACTCGATGCCCACCAGCGCCTCACCGGTGTCCCGGTTGTTGCGTTTGACGTATTCGAACAGGGTGATGTCGTCGTTGGGTCCCAGCACGTCGTCGAGAAACCGGCGCAGCGCACCGGGCTCCTGCGGGAAGTCGACCAGGAAATAGTGCTTCAAGCCCAGGTGGACCAGGGAACGCTCGAGCACTTCACCGTAGCGGGAGATGTCGTTATTGCCGCCGGAGATCAAGCAGACCACGGTCGACCCGGGCTCGACGCCTGCTTCGAGAAGGCCGGCCACCGACAAGGCGCCGGCCGGCTCGGCGATGATCCCTTCGTTCTGGTAGAGGTCGATCATGCCGGTGCACACCGCCCCTTCGTCGATCGCGATGATCGACACCATGTCCCCGGCGGCGGCGAGCGCCGCGTAGGTGAGGGTCCCGGCCCGGTTCACCGCTGCGCCGTCGACGAACTGGTCGACATGATCCAGCGTCACCGGGCCGCCGGCGGCCAGCGCGGCCATCATCGCGGCGGCGCCGGCCGGTTCGACACCCAGCACGGAGGTGTTGGATGTCCGCTCGGCCAGGTAGGTGGTGATGCCCGCGATGCAGCCGCCGCCGCCGACCGGGACCACCACCAGGTCGGGCTCGTCATCGAGCTGCTCGAGCAATTCGACTGCAATGGTGCCCTGCCCGGCCATGGTGCGCAGGTCGTCGTAGGGCGGTACCAGCGTGGCCCCGGTGCGCGCGACGTCGTCGAGGGCAGCGGCCGCCGCCAGGTCATAGGTCGACCCGGCCACGATCAGCTCGACGAAATCCCCGCCGTGATACCGGATCCGGTCCCGTTTCTGCCGCGGCGTCTTGGCCGGCACGTAGACGCGGCCACGAATCCCCAGTGACCGGCATGCGTAGGCGAACCCCTGCGCGTGGTTTCCTGCCGACGAACACACCACGCCGGCGGCGACTTCCTCGTCGGACAGCTGCACCAGCAGGTTGTAGGCACCGCGCAGCTTGTAGGACCGGACCGACTGCAGATCTTCGCGCTTGAGATACACCGTCGCACCGGTCGCGGCCGACAGCCGATCGCTCCGCTGCAGCGGGGTCGGTGTCACCACACCGGCAATCCGCTTTGCTGCCGCGTCGATGTCGGCCGCACACAGCAGGGAGCTGCTAGGGCCGTGGCTCAGTTCGGCAGACACCGGATAATGGTGCCACGCGAGGCGCTCGGCGTGGCAATTCGGCTCAATGCACGGGGGTCAGCACGAACACCGGGATCTGCCGGTCGGTCTTCTTCTGGTAATCGGCGTAGTCCGGCCAGGCTTGGACTGCCCGCTCCCACCAGGTGGCCTTCTCGTCACCGAACACCTCGCGGGCGTCGTAGTCCTTGGTGACGCTGCCGTCCTGCAGCTCGACCCGGGTGTTCTTGGCGATGTTGTAGTACCAGACCGGGTTCTTCGGCGCGCCGCCCAGCGACGCGACGACGGCGTACTCACCGTCGTGCTCGATGCGCATCAACGGAGTCCGGCGAAGTTTGCCGGTCTTGGCGCCTACCGTCGTCAACACGATGACGGGCTTGCCCTTCAACTCGGTGGCCTCGGAGCCACCGGAGTCCACGTACTTTTCGACTTGTTCACGGGCCCAATCGGAGGAACTGGGGGCGTATTCACCGGAAAGTGGCATACGACCACTGTAAGGCTGCCCGCTTACGACGCGGGCTGCACTGCTGGCATGGCCGCCGGCTCGTGGACGTCTGGGCCTGGGTCGCTGGCGTACAGCGCCTCGATGTCGGCGGCGTATTTCGCGGCGATGGGCCGACGCTTGAGCTTCATGGTCAGGGTCATCTCGTCCCCGCCGGGCTCCCACAGCGTGGGCAGCACCCGGAAGCGCTTGATCTGTTCCACCCGCGACAACTTGGTGTTGCCTTCGGTCACACCGGCCGCAATCTGCGCGATCACATGTGGGTCAGCGGCCAGTGCCGCCGGAGAGGCATCGTCAAGCCCGCGCTGGGCCGCGTACGGGCCCACCGAGTCGGCGTCGAAGACCATCAGCGCGGTGTTGTACGGCCGCCCGTCGCCGATCGTGACCATCGCACCGACCATCGGGCACGCAGCCAGGATCGCGTTTTCGATGTTGGCCGGCGACATGTTCTTGCCCGCCGCGTTGATGATCAACTCCTTCTTGCGATCGATCACCTTCAGGTAACCCTCGGCGTCCACCTCCAGAATGTCACCGGTGTGTAGCCAGCCGTCGGTGTCGATTGCTTCGGCAGTCTTGGCCGGATCCTTGCGATAACCCTTCATCACCAGCGGCCCTCGGACAAGGTATTCACCGTCGTCGGCGATCTTGCCTTCCAGCCCGGGCAGCAGCTTGCCGACGGTCCCTAGCCGCGCGTCGCGGGGATGACTGACGCTGGCAACGCAACTCAGCTCCGACATGCCCCAGCCCTCGACGATCGGGATGCCGACACCGGCGAAGAAGGCCAGCGTCTCCTTGGGTATCGGCGCCGCACCTGATACCGCCCACCTCAGCTCGCCGAGCCCGATCCGCTCTCGAAGCTTGGACAGCACCAGTTCATCGGCCTGAGCCCATTCGGCCGCCAGGTCGTCGGGCACCGGTTCATCGGCGAGCAGCCGGTCCGCGCGTTTTGCGGCCACCGCCAGACCCCACTGCAAGCCCCGGCGTTTGGTGTCGTCCGGTTCGTGTGTGGCGGCGAATTCGATTGCAGCTCGCAGCTTTCCCCATACCCGAGGTACCGCACCCCAGATGGTGGGCCGGACGTCAGGCAGTGCAGCCGCGACGGCACGGGCGTCGGAGACCACGGTGATCTGCGTGCCGACCACTTCCTGGCCGTAAAGACAGCACATCCGATCGGCGATGTGCGCCGACGGGAGGAAAGACGTGATCCGGTCGCCGAGTTCGATACCGAGCACATCCTGAAGTGCGAACGCCTCGAACAGCAGATGCGCGTGTGTCATCTCCACACCCTTGGGGTTTCCCGTCGTCCCGGAGGTGTAGATCAGCGTGATGGTGTCGTCGGGTTGCACCGCGCGCCAGGTGGCCTCGAAGTCGAAATCGTCCGCGCCGGCGGCGTATACGTCGTCGAGGGTCAGCGTGCCCGGACACGACTCGTCGATGGCGATGATGTGCTCGATCGCCGCACCGCTGGCGCGAATCCGGTCGACGTACTGCTGCTCGCAGATCACCACCTTGGTACCGGCATTGCCGAACACGTAGCTCAGCTGTTCGGCGGGCAGGGTGTTGTACACCGAGAACGACGTCGCGCCCAGATGTTGGGCGCCGGTGTCGAGCGGATAGAACTCGATCCGGTTGGCCATCATCAGCGATACCGTGTCACCGCGCCGGACGCCGAGCCCAGCCAGTCCGGCCGCCACAGCACGCACCTGCTCGGCGTACTCGCGCCACGTCAACGTCTGCGTGTCACCCGGGGTACGCAACGCCACGGCGTCGGGATCGATGGCCGCGGTGCGCTGGAAAGCCTCGCATAACGTTGTCGGCCGGTCGGGTGTGCTCACGTCGGTTCTCCTCAGTCTCGGCAGCCTCGCACCGGGTCCAGATACGCTACCGCGGCTTCTCGTGACTCGGGGTGCGCAGCGTCGTCACTGGAGCGTGCGCATCGCTCCACTGCGTGCCGTTGCGACCATCCCTTCGGCCACGGCGTTGTGGCGCTTGGTCGAGTGCAGCGTAAGCGCCGACTTCGTGGTCAGTTGCGCTAAGAGCTGTTCGACCGCATCGTCCAGGTCGGTCTCGTCAACCACGCGATCGAGGTGGCCGGCCGCCTTAGGACGTGCCCGGCGCCCCCTTACCCCGACATCGAGGTCAGCGGCCAGGTCGACTTCGTCACGAGAGGCGGTGCGGTGTACAAGCGTCCGGCGTGAACTGCCGGGCGTTGCCTACAGGCCGAACAGGCTGGCAATGCTGGACAGGTCGCCCAAGCCGGATAGGTCGCCCGTGCCGAATAGGCC
The DNA here is from genome assembly GCA_963830605.1 of uncultured Actinomycetota bacterium. Lineage (GTDB taxonomy): Bacteria > Actinomycetota > Actinomycetes > Mycobacteriales > Mycobacteriaceae > Mycobacterium. Next base: position 144,948 of record CAWHML010000004.1, read on the forward strand.
GGCCGTGCTCACCCCGTCGGAGACAAACTGAGAGGGGTCGAAGTCGGGTGCGGCAAATGCGTCGGACGGTACGAGGTAATCGGGCGGCATGGGAACAAACTCTCCATGGAACAGGGCGTTGTACAAGAATTCGGGTGCCGAGGTCCCGGATTGTATGTAGTCCGCCGACGTTTGGTCGACGGGATCAAGCACCATCGTGTTGGTGAAATCTCCCAGCTTGATGATCTCGTAGCTCAATTCGTGCCCGTGCTGCATCACGTCGGTCAGGTTCAGTTCTTGAGCCGCGCCACCGAACATGCTGATGTCGTATACCTGCGCCCCTGACTCGCCGGTGAACCCGCCCAGGTCAGGGGAGTTGCCCGCGATGCTCGGAGTGAAATCGCCATACGTGTAATGGTGCACCGAGTAGTCGGGCGTCCAGAAGTCTTGAGCGGTGATGTTGTAGCTTCCCAGGTCTGTGCCACCGGCTTCAACGGTGTAGGGCTGAGTGCCTTGCCAGTCGGTGACAAGTGGGCGGACTCCTTCGTATTGCCAGTCGGACAAGTCGTTCGGGTCCTGGACCAGGCATACCCCCGTGCCGTCGCAGGTCTCGAAGATGGTGTCGCCGCCGGGTCCGCCGGGGTCGGCGTGGCCGAGAGCCATCGGCATGGCAAAGCCGGCCAGCAGGGCAGCGGCACCGCCGCCGAGCAGGGGCAGAAGGCTGCGTGGCTTCGACATCAGTTCCCCAATCGTTCGTGTGAATACCCAACGGAAAGCTGAGAGTCTCAGACGTTACATGAGTGAACAATGGGGCGTAGCGAGATTCGTCGAATTCCTGAGGAAAAACTTAACGGCCCAGGCAGCCGGGGCCGAGCAACGCCTTCAAATCACCCATCAACGCCGATGACGGCGTCACCCGGAGCGAGGAGTCCAGCTCCAAGGTGGTGATGCGCTCACCGCTGATCAACCGCAGATGCACCTGAGCCGTACCGGGATGGCGGGCGAGCACCTGTTTGAGCGCACTCACCTTGTCGAGGGTGCACTGCCGGGTGGGCAGACTGACCGCCAGCGGCCGGTTCACCGCTGCGCTGGTGAAATCCGGCACCACCAGCTCGTGTGCGATCAGACAGATTCGGTCGTCGGAAACCTTCACTCGGCCGTTGACGAGCACAACGGCGTCGTCGAGGATGTCCGCGCCGTGGGTGGAGTAGGCGTGCGGGAAGAACATCACCTCGATGCCACCGGTCAGGTCTTCCAGCTGAGCAGAAGCCCAGGGCATCCCGTTCTTGTTCACCCGCCGGTTGACCGACGCCAGGATCCCGCCGACCCGGACGGCGGTGTCATTGGCGACATCGCCGTCGAGGATCGCCGGAATCGCGGTGTCGACCTGGGCCGCCAGCAGATGCGCCACCCCGTTGAGCGGATGCCCGGACACGTATAACCCGAGCATCTCGCGTTCCAGGGCCAGTTTGTGTTTGTCGTCCCACTCTTGGTCGGGAACCCTGATCGTGAAAACCGCGTCGCCGTGTGAATCTTGATCACCCGCACCGCCGCCGAACAGATCGAACTGTCCCATCGCCTCGGCTTTTTTGGTGCCCAGCACCGAATCCACCGCGTCGGTGTGCACCAGGAACAGGCCCTTGCGCGGATGTCCCAGCGAGTCGAACGCGCCCGCCTTGATCAGCGATTCAGTCACTTTCTTGTTACAGGCCGCGATGGCGATCTTGTGCAGGTAATCGGAAAAGTCGGTGAATTTGCCTTTCTCGGTGCGGGTACCGAGCAGGGAGGCAACGACATTGGCGCCCACATTGCGCACCGCGCCGAGCCCGTAGCGGATGTCGGTGCCCACCGAGGCAAAGTTCAGGCCGGATTCGTTGACATCGGGGGGCAACACGGTGATACCGAGCTTTCGGCAGTCGGCCAGGTACACCGCAGCCTTGTCCTTGTCGTCACCGACCGACGTCAGCAGGCCGGCCATGTATTCACACGCGTAGTTGGCCTTGAGGTAGGCCGTCCAGTACGACACCATGCCGTATCCGGCGGCGTGGGATTTGTTGAACGCGTAGTCGGCGAACGGCAGGATGGTGTCCCATAAGGCTTTGATGGCGCCGGCGGAAAAGCCGTTGGCTTGCATGCCGGCCGAGAAGCCTTCGAACTCCTTCTCCAGCACCTCGCGCTTCTTCTTGCCCATGGCCTTGCGCAGAATGTCGGCGCGGGCCAGCGAGTAGCCGGCGACCTTCTGCGCGATGCGCATGATCTGCTCTTGATAGACGATCAGGCCGTAGGTCTCGGCGAGAATCTCGCGCAGCGGCTCCTCGAGTTCGGGGTGAATCGGTTTGATCGCCTGACGGCCGTTTTTGCGGTCGGCGTAGTCGTTGTGCGCGTTCATGCCCATGGGGCCCGGCCGGTACAGCGCGATCACCGCGACGACGTCTTCGAAGCCGGTGGGCTGCATGCGGCGCAGCAGATCACGCATCGGTCCACCGTCGAGCTGGAAGACACCGAGCGTGTCACCGCGGCCCAACAGCGCGTAGGTGGCTTCGTCGTCCAGCGGCACCGATTCCAGGTCGATGTCGATGCCCCGGTTGGCCTTGATGTTCTCGATCGCGTCGCCGATGATCGTCAGGTTGCGCAGCCCGAGGAAGTCCATCTTCAGCAGGCCGATCGCCTCACACGACGGGTAATCCCAGCCGGTGATGATCGCGCCGTCCTGAGGCCGCTTCCACAGCGGGATCACGTCGGTCAGCGGCTCGCTGCTCATGATCACCGCGCACGCGTGCACGCCGGCGTTGCGAATCAGGCCTTCCAGCCCGCGGGCGGTCTGGTAAATGGTGCGCACATCGGGGTCGGTGTCGATCAGGCCGCGGACCTCGGCGGCCTCCCGGTAGCGTTCGTGGGTCGGGTCGGTGATGCCCGAAAGCGGGATGTCTTTGGCCATAATTGCTGGCGGCAGCGCCTTGGTGATCCGATCGGCGATCGCGAAACCCGGCTGACCGTAGTGAATCCGAGCGGAGTCCTTCAGCGCCGCCTTGGTTTTGATGGTGCCGAAGGTGATGACCTGGGCGACGCGGTCGTGTCCCCACTTGTCGGCGGCGTAGCGCACCATTTCGCCGCGACGACGGTCGTCGAAGTCGATGTCGATGTCGGGCATCGAGGTGCGTTCCGGGTTGAGGAATCGCTCGAACAGCAGCCCGTGCGGGATCGGATCGATATCGGTGATGCCCAGCGCGTAGGCCACCAGTGAGCCGGCCGCCGATCCCCGCCCCGGACCGACGCGGATGTCGACCGAGCGGGCGTAGTTGATCAGGTCGGCGACGATCAGGAAATAGGACGGAAAGCCTTTGCCGCAGATGACTTCGATCTCGTAGGCGGCGCGTTCGGCGTAGCCCTCGCCGAGCCCGTCCGGGAATCGCCGGCGCAACCCGGCGTCGACCTCGTGGCGCAGCCAGGACGCCTGGTCGTGCCCGTGCGGCACCGGGAAAACCGGCATCCGGTCGCGTGTCGCCCACACGTCGGCGTACGACGTCACCCGCTCGGCGATCATTAGGGTGGCATCGCAGGCGCCCGGGACCTCGTCATCCCAGATCTGCCGCATCTCGGCGGCCGACTTCAGGTAATAGCCGTCGCCGTCGAACCTGAACCGGTTGGGATCGGACAGCGTCTTGCCGGTCTGCACGCACAGCAGTGCCTCGTGGTTGTGCGCGCTCTCGCGGGTGACATAGTGGCAGTCGTTGGTGGCCAGCGCCGGAATGGCGAGAGTGCGGCCGACTTCGAGCAGTCCCTGGCGCACCCGGTGTTCGATGGCCAGCCCGTGATCCATCAGCTCCAGGAAGTAGTTGTCCGGCCCGAAGATCTCCCGCCACGTCGCAGCCGCCTGCAGCGCCTCCCGGGTCTGCCCGAGGCGCAGCCGGGTCTGCACTTCGCCGGAGGGGCAGCCGGTGGTGGCGATGATGCCGGTGGCGTGCTCGGCAATGAGCTCGGCGTCCATCCGGGGCCACTTGCTCAGCTGGCCTTCGAAGGACGCCAACGACGACAGCTTGAACAGGTTGCGCAGTCCGGTCGCGTTCTCGGCGACCATGGTCAGGTGGGTGTAGGACCCACTGCCGGACACGTCGTCACTCTTCTGCCCCGGATCCCCCCAGAGGACGCGGCGGGTATCGAACCGCGAGGCCGGCGCGATGTATGCCTCCACCCCGATGACCGGCTTGATTCCTGCTTGGCTGGCCGCGGTGTAGAACTCGCTGGCGCCGAACATGTTTCCGTGATCGGTCATGCCGATCGCGGGCATGTCCAGCCGCTGCGCCTCGGCGAGCATCGGCGCGATCTTGGCGGCACCGTCCAGCATCGAGTACTCGGTGTGGTTGTGCAGGTGCACGAACGAGGACTTCATAGGGACGCCAGTCTATGATCGCCCACCGACGCGTTTCGGCGTGTCGGAGGAGTGTGTCTTCATCGGGGAAGGGTCGCCGGGACACATCTTCATGCACCGAGCGTGTACCGGTGGCGAAAATCCTGCGGAGTCCTCGCAGTGGCTGCACGTTGGCCGACGATGACCCTCGGCTGCGCGGGTCAACCGCCGAGCCTGGTGCCCAGCCGCAGGGCGGGCAACAACAGGCTGCGCGGTACGAACCTGCCACCGACTCCGACGACCTTGGGCACCAGCCCGGGGATCACGCTGCGCCGACCTTCGCGCATGCCGGCAATCGCGGCTTCGGCGACGTCCTGCGGCGAAACCTGCACCGCGCCGATGCTCCATCGCTGCGCGTCGGCGATCTCGGCCCACTCGGTGGGCACCGGGCCGGGACAGAGCACCGTGCAGGACACGCCGGTACCGTGCAGTTCTTCGTGCACGGCTTCGGAGAACGTCTGCACGAAGGCCTTGGTGGCCGAGTAGATCGCCATACCCGGAATCGGCTGGAACCCGGCCAGCGACGCGATGTTCAGTATCGCGCCGGTGCCGCGGTCGACCATGCCGGGCAGCGCCGCGTGGGTCAGCTCCATCAACGCCAGCGCGTTGAGGGTGACTTCTTCACTCTCGCGGTCCAGCGGCAGCGTGTGGAACACCCCGCTGGTACCGAAGCCGGCGCTGTTGCATAACCCGGCGGCCGATTCGTTTTGCAGCCGCTCGGCCAATTGACCGCGGGCGTCGGCGTCGCCGAGATCAAGCGGCAGCACCTCGACGCCCACCGAGTACTGGTTGCTCAGTTCCTCGGCGAGTTCCTCCAGACGGTCGCGACGCCGGGCGACGAGCAGCAGCGGGTAACCACGGCGGGCCAGGCCACGTGCCAGCTCGGTTCCGATACCCGAGGAGGCGCCGGTGATGACGACCGTTGCTTGCTGATCAGGTTTAGGCAAACTCATCGGGCGCCGCTCCTTCTCGTCACTACGTTGTGCATCGTCGCCGTCGCACTCATGGTCGTCTCACCAGTGGATTCCGCGGGTGGCCCGCACAAAGGCTTCGCTTCGCTTGTCCATCTTGGCGGTGTCTTCTTTGGAATCGTCGTCGGATTTGCCGCCGCGCGCCGCTGACGAGTCGTCGAACATGCTGAACGCGCGATTGCGGACCTGATCCATCACCAGGGGGTTGAGGGCGTCGGCCACCGCGGCGAACTGGCCGAACGGCGAGCTCACCCGGCGTGGCCGATGCACGATGGCGTCGGCGATCACCCCGGCCGCCTGACCCGGCGTGAGCGCCGGGAACTTGTCGTACATCTTGGTGGGGCTGATCATCGGGGTCCGCACCAGCGCCATGTGCACGGTGGTGAAGCGCACGTCGTCCTGCACGGTTTCGGCCTGCAACGCGTCGCAGAGCGTGTCGAGGGCGGCCTTGCTGGCGATGTAGGCACCGAATCGCGGTGCCCGGGTTTGTACACCGGCTGACGACACGTTGACGATGTGGCCGAAGCCGCGCTCGCGCATGCCGGGCACGAACTTGAGAATCAGTTGAACCGCACCAAGATAATTCAGCTGCATGGTCCGCTGGTAGTCGTGGATCCGGTCGTACGACAGCGCCAGTGAACGCCGGATCGACCGGCCGGCGTTGTTGATCAGGATGTCGACTCCGCCGAGGTCGGCAAGCACCTGGTCGGCCATCTCCGCGATGGCATCCATGTCGGACAGGTCGCACGAGTAGAAGTGGGCGGTTCCGCCGTCGCTGCGGATCTCGTCGGCCACTTTTTCCAGCTTCTCGGGTGTGCGGGCGATGAGTACCACCTGCCCACCCGCATCGGCGATCTTCTTCGCGGCCGCTTCCCCGATGCCCGACGAGCCTCCGGTGATGAGGACGGTCTTGCCGTCGACGGCGTCGGGCAACGTACGGCCCTGGACGGCCTCCAGCAGGTTGCGCAGATAGAAGGGCCGATAACGACCGGCCGAGTTAGGGGTGTTCATGATGTGGGATACGGCCGCGAACGGCTTTTCGACCAGATTTGTGAGATCGCCGAGGTTCATGAAAGTTAACCTAGACGACTGGTCAATGCCCGGTCCGCAATACGTCCAGCGCGTGCTGTAGGTCAGCCGGATAGCTGCTGACGATCTCCATCCGGCGGCCGTCGCCTGGATGCGCGAAGGACAGCGACCGTGCGTGCAGCCATTGCCGTTCCAACGCAAGCTTTTTCGCTAACGTAGGGTCGGCTCCGTAGGTCAGGTCACCGCAGCAGGGGTGATGCAGCGCGGCGAAATGCACCCGAATCTGGTGAGTTCGACCGGTTTCGAGGTGCACGTCGAGCAGGCTGGCGGCCACGAACGCCTCGAGGGTGTCGTAGTGGGTCAGACTGTGCCGGCCGCCGGCGGTGACGGCGAATTTCCACTCCGGGCCGTGGTGTCGGCCGATCGGCGCGTCGATCGTGCCGCTGGACGGGTCCGGGTGGCCCTGCACCAATGCGTGGTAACGCTTGTCCACCGTGCGCTGTTTGAAGGCACGCTTGAGCACGGTGTACGCGCGTTCGGAGATCGCGACCACCATTACGCCGGAGGTGCCGACGTCGAGGCGATGCACAATGCCTTGCCGTTCAGGCACACCGGAGGTGGTGATCCGGTAGCCCGCGGCGGCCAGGCCGCCCAGCACCGTCGGGCCGGTCCAGCCCACCGACGCATGCGCCGCCACACCCGCGGGTTTGTCGACCGCGACGATGTCGTCGTCGGAATACAAGATGGTCATGCCCTCGACGTCGACGGGCGTGTTCTCCGGCGGCGCCGGTGGTTCCGGCAGCCGTACCTGTAACCACGCTCCCGGCGTCAGGCGGTCGGACTTCGCGGCGGGCGCCCCGTCAAGCTCGACGCCGCCATCTTCGGCCAGCGCCGCGGCGGCCGTACGGGACAGTCCGAGCAGCCGCGCCACCCCCGCATCCACGCGCATGCCCGCCAGCCCCTCGGGAACCGGCATCGAACGCTGGGTCACTCGCGTTGGTCGGCCCGCCGCCGGCCAACGGCGTCGAAGTCGAAACCGAAGATCGACAGCGTGACCAGCAAAATCGCTCCGCCCACTACCGAAGGGTCGGCGACGTTGAAGACCGGCCACCATCCGACGGACAAGAAGTCCACGACATGTCCCCGAAGCGGCCCCGGGGACCGGAAAAACCGGTCCACCAGGTTGCCCATCGCCCCGCCCAGGATCAGGCCGAGCCCGATCGCCCACCACGGCGACACCAGTCGTCGGCCCATCCAGACGATTCCGAGCACGACGCCGGTCGCAATCACCGTCAAGATCCAGGTGTAGCCGGTCGCCATGGAGAACGCCGCACCGGAGTTACGCACCAAAATCCAGGCGACGGTCTGACCGATGATCGGCACCGGCTGGCCGGGCGTGAGCAATTCGACGGCGAGCACCTTGGTAGTGACGTCGAGCACCAGCACGACGGCCGCGACCGAGAGCAGCAGGCGCAGCTGTCGCGGCGACGCGGGAGCTTCGTCGTCGGCGTCGGTCGTCGCCTGCTCAGCCGCTGAGTCGTCAGTCACTCGCCCATCATCCCCTGTGTCTGATGGCCCCGCTCCTCCTCGCGCCCTTCGGCCCGCATCGTCGCCGGGGCGGCCAATGTCCCCCGCGTCTAGCATAGAAACCCATGGCCCGTCTGACGGTCGTCACCACCGGCGGGACGATCGCCACCAGTACCGACACGCAGGGTGTGCGCCGACCGACCCGCAGCGGTGCGCAGCTTACGGCCGGCCTTGACGTCGATGTCGTGGACCTGATGGCCTTGGACAGCTCCGAGCTGCAGCCCGCCGACTGGGACCAGATCAGCGCAGCTGTGCACACCGCCGGGCTGAACGGCTGCGATGGTGTGGTCGTCACCCACGGCACGGACACGCTGGAGGAAACGGCGCTGTGGCTGGAACTCACCTATACCGGCGCTGCCCCGGTGGTGCTCACCGGCGCCATGCGCAGTGCAGACGCCCCCGACGCCGACGGCCCAGCGAATCTGCGAGACGCGTTGGCTATCGCGGCGGACCCGGCGGCCGGTGACCTCGGTGTGCTGGTGTGTATGGCCGGCCGGGTATGGCAGCCGCTGGGTCTACACAAGGTCGGCGGCGAGCAGGGCTTCGCCGGCGAGCTGCTTGGCACCGTCGACAATGGTGTGGCACAACTGAAGTCGCGGCCCTACCTGGGCCCGCTGCGCGCCGCGGCGGCGCCGCGGGTCGACATCGTCGCGGCCTATCCCGGAGGTGACGCGGTGGCGCTGGACGCGTGTGTGGCCGCCGGCGCCCGCGCAATCGTGCTGGAGGCGTTGGGCTCGGGAAATGTTCCGCCGGCCGTCGTCGACGGCGTGCGCCGGCATTGCCGAACCGGTGTCGTGGTCTTGGTGAGCACTCGGGTCCCCTTCGGCAGGGTCAGTCCTGGATATGGTCCGGGCCGCGACCTGGTCGACGCGGGCGCGGTGATGGTTCCGCGGCTGCGGCCAAGCCAAACCCGGGTGCTGGTGATGGCGGCGCTGGCCGCGCGGCTACCGGTGTGCGACGTCGTCGACCGCTGGGGCTGACGTGACCGGCGGTGCGTTATCCTGCAGCGCCGCAATGTAGTCCGGCCAGTCCAGGCTGTCGATTGGATTCGCCGGGCTGAGGTCGCTGGTGTCGGCAGGAAAGGTGCGGGCTGGGCCGGCTCCGGAACTGCGAGTTTCCAGCCGGACGGTGACCACGCCATGGCCGGCGCCCTGCACCCAGCCGTGACCGAGGTCGCGGTGTGTGACGTCGTCTCCCACCCGCCACGGCGCATCGCTCTCATCCCGGGCGAATATGGCCGCTGTTGCGGTCTCGACGGGATCGTGTGAGGACGACTGGAATCCCGCCAGCTCCAAGTCGGGAAACAGCGGCTCCTGACGCACCTCGCTCAAACCCGAAAATCCCACGCCGACAAGACGAATCGGCCCGATCTGGCGTGGATCGAGCAGGAGCCGGCGCGCCGTTGCGATCAGTGCGGCCGCCTCGGTCGTCGCGTACGGCAGGGTGGCCGATCGGGTCAGCGTGCTCATGTCGGATTTCTTCAGCTTTACTGTGACCGTGCGGGCTCCCCTGCCGTCGCGCATCAGCCGCTGATGGGCGTGCTCGGCGATCGGGCCCACCGCCTCGTGTACTTGTTCGAGCGACGTCAGGTCGGCGGCGAAGGTGGATTCGGCGCTGATCTGCTTGGCTTCGGCACGCTCGGCGACGGGGCGGTCGTCGATCCCGCGGGCCAGCCGGTGCAGCGCCGGGCCGACTGTGGCGCCAAGTATGTTGGACACTTCGGCGTCGGTCAGCGCGGCCAGTTGTCCGATCGTCTCGATGCCGAGCCGATGCAGCTTCTCCTCGGCAACCGGACCGATTCCCCATAGCCGCCGCACCGGCAGACCGAACATCAACGGCTGTTCGTCGGCGGGGCGGACCACTCGCACGCCGTCCGGTTTGGCCAGTCCCGACGCGATCTTCGCGAGCTGTTTGCCCGAGCCGGCGCCGACGGAGGCAATCAGCCCTGTCTCTTCGCGTACTCGTCGGCGCAGCTGCTCGCAGAATTGCTCGACATCTCGGGGCGCTGCACCGGCGAGTTGGTCCGGCTCACCGAATCCTTCGTCGTGCGAGAGTTGCTCGATGATGGGCACGACGCTGCGGATGGTGTCGAAGACGCGACGGCTGGCCACGCCGTACACCACGCCGCGGGGTGGCAGCACCACCGCGGGGGCACCGACCAGTCGGCGGGCCTGGTGCATTGGCATGGCCGAGCGTGCGCCGAAGACCCGCGCCTCGTAACTGGCCCCGGCCACCACACCACGACCCCCTAACCCGCCCACCAGCACCGGCCGGCCCCGCAGCGTGGGCCGGGTGAGCTGCTCGACGGAGGCGAAGAACGCGTCCATGTCCAGGTGCAGCACCCAGCGCGATGTCACATTCACTAGCGTTCCAGACTATGGCGATGAACCTGGCGCACCGTTTGTTTTGCAGCTCGGGCAAGTGGGCGACGACGGTCGAAAGTGAGTTGCTGCCATGGGTGCTCGACGGTGTGGAGCTGGGCGACGACGTGCTGGAGATCGGACCGGGCTACGGCGCCAATATCCGGGTGCTGATCGACCGGTCGCCGCACTACACCGCAGTGGAACTCGACACGCCCATGGCTTCGCGGCTGCAGCAGCTGTACGGCGATCGAGCGCGGATCGTCAATGGTGACGGCACTGACACCGGCTTACCGGCTGACGAGTTCAGTTCTGTCGTGTGTTTCACGATGCTGCACCACATTCCGACCGCCGAGTTGCAAGACCTGTTGTTCGCCGAAGCGTTTCGGGTGCTGAGCTCCGGCGGCGTGTTCGCCGGTAGCGACAGCCTGTCTTCCCTGCGGTTCCGGGTTCTGCATTTCCGCGACGTCTGCAATCCGCTGACGGCCGAAGCGCTGCCGCATCGCCTGGCCGCGGCCGGGTTTGTGGATGTGACCACCGACAGCCGCGGCAGCCGGCTGCGCTGGCACGCGGTCAAGCCCTGACCCGGCCCGCTGTGCCCTTGAGCCGTGGTCACCATTAGGTGTTGTGCCCGGCTCACTCGGAAATAGACCAAATGCCCAGGTCAGGTTATGGGCGAAGACCACGTCTATTTTCCCTATTTCCACACCGGGCGCAGCCCATGACCGCTCTGAGCGACTTCTGGGCTGGCCGGGGACAGGTGCAGGCTCGCTGTCGCTGTGAGCGTTCAAGGGGCTGCGCCCCGGTGTGGGGATAGGAAAATTCGGCGGGCTGGTGCGGTTGGGTGGATTGAATCGCCCCGGTGAGTCCGGAGACTCGCTGGTTTGAGAACTCAGCCGACGGCTGGTCTCCGTTGATGAGCGTAGTAGGCGGCTTCCATGTCTACCGGTGAGATGTCGCCGCAGTACTGGTAGAGACGGCGATGATTGAACCAGTCGACCCATTGCGCGGTGGCCAACTCGACCTCCTCGACGGTGCGCCAGGGCTTGCGTGGCTTGATCAGCTCGGTTTTGTACAGGCCGTTGATCGTCTCGGCCAGCGCGTTGTCATACGACGACCCGACCGCCCCGACCGAGGGTTGGATGCCGGCCTCTGCGAGTCGTTCGCTGAACCGGATAGATGTGTACTGCGATCCTCGATCCGTGTGGTGGATTACCTCTTTGAAATCGAAGATGCCTTGATGTTGCCGAGTCCAGATGGCCTGCTCAATGGAGTCGAGCACCATCGAGGTCGCCATCGTTGAGGCCACGCGCCAGCCCAGGATCCACCGGGCGTAGGCATCGACAACGAAAGCGACATAGGCAAAACCCGACCAGCTCGATACGTAGGTCAGATCGGCCACCCACAGCCGGTTAGGTGCCGGCGGCCCGAATCGGCGCTCGACGAGATCCGCCGGCCTGGCCGTGGCCGGTTCAGCGATCGTGGTGCGCTTGGCCCTGCCGCGCACCGCCCCGACCAGCCCGAGTTCGCCCATCAGCCTTTCTACGGTGCAGCGTGCCACCGCGATGCCCTCGCGGTTTAACGCGAGCCACACCTTGCGTGCCCCGTAGACGCCGTAGTTTTCGGTGTGGACGCGCTCGATCTCGGACTTGAGGCCCTGATCGCGGACCTCACGCCTGCTGGGTTGGCGGTCGAGGTGCTCGTAGTAGGTCGATGGGACGATCTGCACGCCGAGCTCACAAAGCCCAGAGCAGATCGACTCGACACCCCATCGCAGACCGCCCGCACCACAGCGGCCCTGATGCTCCTGGATAAAGCGAACGATCAGTGGTGTGGCCGGTCCAGTTCGGCCGCGAAGAAAGCCGACGCAGTCTTCAGGATTGCATTGGCGCGCTTAAGTTCTGCGTTCTCCCGCTTGAGCTTCTTGAGCTCGGCGGACTCTTCGGTCGTTATCCCGGGACGCGAACCATCATCGATCTCGGCCTGGCGGAACCATTTGCGCACCGTCTCGGTGGTGCCCACACCGAGCAACTCCGACACTGCGCGCATCGCCGCCCACTCCGTCTCATGCTGCCCACGGACCTCGGCCACCATCCGCACCGCCCGCTCACGCAGCTCCGGCGGATACCTCCTCGACGAATTCGCTGACATGACTCCATCCTTCCCAAGAAGTGGAGTCTCCGGACATGCCGGGGCGATTCAATTTTCGAGTGAGGTGGGCAAAAGGTGTGCCTCCTCCGTGGGTGACCATTGTGGCTGATGTGACGATGCTCGGGACCCGTAACCTCACGCCTTCGCGATGCTCACCCATACGCCGTCGCCGATTTCCGCACCATCGGCCGGCTCGCCGAAGTCGAGGCGGGTGGCCAGAATCTCCCCGGCGATGAGCTCGGCATGCGCGCTCGCCCAGTCGGCCCGTTCAGACGGCACCGACATGACCACTTCGATGCGGTCGGAGACATCCAGCCCGGTCGACTTTCTCAGCTCCTGAAGCTCTCGGATGCGGTCCTTCGCCCACCCCTCGGCCTCTAGCTCAGGGGTCACCGTGCCATCCAGCACTACCAGTCCGGTGCCGCCGGGCAGCGCCGCGGTGAATTCCGGGTCGGCGGCGACCAGCCGTGAGCTGTACTCGTCGGGCTGCAGCACCGCCGGGCCCGCGGTGAGTGTGCCGTTCGGATTGACCACGCCGTTGCCCGCCTTCACTGCTTTGATGGCCGCTTGCACATCCTTGCCCAGCCGGGGTCCGGCGACGCGGGCGTTGACGGTCAGTTCGAAGCGACCGTAGGTGTCGATGGCGTCGGTGAGCTCGACCTGTTTGACGTTGAGCTCGTCGGCGATCAGGTCGGTGAACGGCTCGAGCCGCCCCGGATCTGCAACAGCGACCGTCAATTTCGGTAGCGGCAAGCGTACCCGCAACTTTTTGGCTTTGCGTAGCGACGACGCGGCCGAGCACACTTCGCGAACCTGGTCCATGGCGTCAACCAGCCCATCGTCGGCGGGCAGCTCCCCGGCGGCGGGCCAGTCCGTCAGATGCACCGAGCGTTCAGCGGTGACACCCCGCCAGATGATCTCGGTGGTCAACGGCAGCAGCGGTGCGGCCAGCCGGGCCGTCACCTCCAGCACCGTGTGCAGCGTGTCGATCGCGTCGGCGTCTTCCTCCCAGAACCGCGAGCGCGATCGTCGCACATACCAATTCGTCAACGCATCGGTGAACATGCGAAGTTGGTCACAGGCACCGGAGATGTCGCAGACATCCATGTCCGCGGTCAAGTCGTTACGCAGCGCCGCCAACTTGGCCAGAATGTAGCGATCCAGCACGTGCGGCGAGTCGGTGCGCACTTTCCCGGACTTCGGTGCGTATAAGGCGAGGAAGCTGTAAGCGTGCCAAAACGGCAGCAGCACCTGGCGCACACCCTCGCGGATGCCCTGCTCGGTGACGATCAGGTTTCCGCCGCGCAGAATCGGCGATGCCATCAGAAACCACCGCATGGCATCGGAACCGTCGCGGTCGAACACCTCGGACACGTCGGGGTAGTTTCGCAGCGACTTGCTCATCTTCTGCCCATCGGAACCCAGCACGATGCCGTGGGCCACACAGCTTTTGAATGCCGGCCGGTCGAACAGCGCCGTCCCCAGCACGTGCAGCGTATAGAACCAACCGCGGGTCTGGCCGATGTATTCGACGATGAAGTCACCCGGGTAATGCCCATCGAACCAGTCTCGGTTCTCGAACGGGTAGTGCACCTGGGCATACGGCATCGACCCCGAGTCGAACCACACGTCGAACACGTCGGGGATGCGGCGCATCGTCGACGCACCGGTGGGATCGTCGGGATTAGGTCGGGTGAGCTCGTCGATGTAGGGCCGGTGCAGGTTGTCGGGGCGCACCCCGAAGTCGCGTTCCAACTCGTCGAGGCTGCCGTAGACGTCGATGCGCGGGTAGGCTGGGTCGTCGGAGAGCCATACCGGAATGGGTGTGCCCCAGTACCGGTTTCGGGAGATCGACCAGTCGCGGGCGCCCTGCAGCCACTTGCCGAACTGGCCGTCTTTGACATGTTCGGGATACCAGGTGATCTGCTGGTTGAGCTCGACCATGCGGTCCCGGATTTCGGTGACCTTGACGAACCACGACGACACCGCCCGGTAGATCAACGGGTTACGGCAGCGCCAACAGTGCGGGTAGGGGTGGTCGTACGTCTCGTGGCGAATTAGCACTGCACCATTGGCCGTTGCAGGGCCGCTGTGGTTCTTCAGGTCGCGGATGATGTTCGGGTTGGCTTCGAACACATGTTGGCCCTGGTAGTCCGGCACGGTGGCGTCGAATCGGCCCTTGGAGTCGACCGGAGTGACCGGAACAATGCCGACCTTGTCGGCAGTCTCCTTGTCGTCTTCGCCGTAGGCCGGCGACATATGCACGATCCCGGTGCCGTCCTCGGTCGTGACAAAGTCGCCGGGCAGGACGGTGAACGCATTGTCGGAGTCCATGAAGTAGGGAAAAGGCGGCAGATACCGCATTCCCAGTAACTGGCTGCCTAGATAGCTGGCCAGCACTTCCGGGTCATCGCCGAGTTCTCGCGCGTAAGCAGCCAGCCGGGCTTCGGCCAGCAGATAACGCCGATCTCCGGCCCGCACCAGCACATAGCGGACATCGGGGTTGACCGCGACGGCCTGATTCGACGGCAGCGTCCACGGCGTCGTCGTCCATACCAGCAGGTGGGCACCGGCCAATTCCCCGTCGGGTATCGCAAACCCGACGGTCACGGCGGGGTCTTGGCGACTTTGGTAGACGTCGTCGTCCATGCGCAGCTCGTGATTGGACAACGGTGTCTCGTCGCGCCAGCAGTACGGCAGCACCCGGTAGCCCTCGTAGGCCAGCCCCTTGTCCCACAGCTGTTTGAAAGCCCAGATCACCGACTCCATGTAGGACAGGTCGAGCGTTTTGTAGTCGTTGTCGAAATCCACCCAGCGGGCCTGCCGGGTCACGTAAGCCCGCCACTCGTCGGTGTAACGCAGCACCGATTCGCGGCAGGCTTCGTTGAACGCGGCGATGCCCATCGCGTCGATCTGAGCTTTGTCGGTGAGGCCCAGCTGGCGTTCGACCTCGAGTTCGGCGGGCAGCCCGTGGGTGTCCCAGCCGAAGCGGCGCTCCACCTTGCAGCCGCGCATCGTCTGGTACCGCGGGACGATGTCTTTGACGTAACCGGTGAGCAGATGACCGTAGTGCGGCAGGCCGTTGGCGAACGGCGGCCCGTCGTAGAACACGAATTCGGCAGCGTCGGCGCGGCGCGCGATGCTGGCCCGGAAGGTGTCGTCGGCGGTCCAGTAGTCGAGCACTTGGAGTTCCAGTGCCGAGAAGTCGGGTGCGCCACCGGCCGGCTTCGGATACCTGCGTTCGGTCACCGTGTCGTCTCCATGCCACAGTCGGGCCCGGGGACGACGACGCGCCGGTGCGCGAGCGCCGCGGTACCACCCCGCTTGCCGCGCATCCGCGCGACCGCTCAAGGACGGCTGTAACGGGCCTGCCCGTTCGGTTCTAGTAAGCCTGACTCGGCCGTTCTTCCGAAGGCTCCCCGGTGATAGCCGGATCAACGCCGTTGTGTCGATTCTACGGGCCCTCACGCCAGGGCATTGACGCTCCCTAGACTGCGCTGTGTGGCCTTCGACCCGGTGTTCGCTCGTGACGTCGCTCTGCCGCTGGTGGAGGCGGCCTACGACGTGATGAACGGCAACTCCGCCAATCTGCCATCCGGCTTCACCCAGACCGCTTTGGTGCGCGCGGACGGGGCGGTCCACGCCAGCGCAACCGCAGGTCACGTAGAAGTCGCGGCAATGCTCAAAGACACCAACGTGTTCGGGCTGATGGGGCACAACCCGTCCATCCGCACGGCGTTCGTTTCTTTCCGGGGCAGCGCGGACCTCGCCGACTGGATCGCCGACTTCGACGTCGTCCCGACGCCCTATCTTCAGATCGCGAATTTCGGGGAAGTGGCCGCCGGCTTCCAGCGCGTCTACGAGCTGGTCCGTAGCAGCATTGTGGCCAACCTGGCCGCCGCCACCGCCGGTTGCGACCAGATTCTTCTGACAGGGGACAGCCTCGGCGCCGCGGTGGCCGTTCTGGCGGCCCCCGACATCTTCCGGAACATGCCGCCGAATGCCATCGAGCCCCGGCTCGTGACCTTCGCTGGGCCGCGAGTGGGGTTGAGCGCTTTCGCCGCGGCGTTCAACACCCTCGTCGAAAGCTGTTTTCGGTTGGTGAACTTCCTCGACATCGTGCCGCAGGTGCCGCCGGCGCCATACGTTCACGTCGGCGTGCAGGTCGCGATCGACAGCGGTGGGCCGATCGACGTGGGTTGGCGTCACAGCCTCGAGGCTTATCGGGCTGGGCTGACCGCACTGATAGCTTCTGGCTTGCCGCCGGGCGACTCAGTCTAGTAGTGGAGGCAACCGGTGCAGACTGAGTGCGCTGCTCATCGTGGCCGGATAGCAAGCTGCCAGGCCACCTAACGTGTCAGCGGCCTGGGAACTCGCTATTTCGTTGTGGCGCAATCACACCGGGCAGGAAATCAGGTAAGTCGCCGGGCATCGGATCAGGCCCCGACTTCGAGTACCCCGACACGCCACAGCGCGGCGTACAGGTGACGCAGCGGAACGCTCAGCAGACGAGCGGCCCCGTCGACCAGAGGGTCCCCTCCGGCGTGCATCGGCTGCTGGTTGCGCCGCTTCGGAGCCGGGTTGGGCAACGGTGCCAGGGTCAGCCGCGGCGCTGGAACCGCGGGGACCTGCGTCACCACTTCGTCGTACAGAACAGCGGTCATGGGTTGCCTCCTAGACGGAAATCAAAGGTCGTGTGGACTCTCGATGTCCCGTCCCACGCTGGTCACGTGGCAACGCTCGCTTTGCTAGCCCAGACAGTGCTGGCAGTCGGCGTGCCGGAAACCGGATCGGGACGAAACAGAACCCGGATATCGCTCCGGACTCTCACTGGAACTCATAAGTCCCTCACCTCCTTACGGTCACGCCGATGTGCGGAGAACCGCACGTTTCTCGTGCAAGACAGGAGCGCAGGATCCGACGGAAGTCGGTGACCGCACCCCTCTCGCTAGAGCTTCGGCACTGCACGACGTGTCCGGTGACCGGAAGCCACTTGGGCTCAACCCTTAAGCCGGGAGGAGCTGTCCTGACCCGGGGCGTCTCTCGACGTTCGGGGTCAGTGGCCTGTATTCGTGCAGCCGCCTCACCTAACGAGGTGCTTACTCATCCGATGATGCAGCAACGACCGGATCCGGTCAAATCAATCCGCCCCAGCGTGTCGATAACTTTACGGTTTCGATACGGCAACCTCGCTGACCTGCGAAGAGTCACTGCTCGGTCAGTTGCTCCAGCTGCCCGACCACATCGATGAACTCCGAAACCATGTCCAGCACCACCGACCGTGCCGGACGCACCGCGTCCAGAGAGCCGACGACCTGGCCGACAAAATAGGTAGCCAGTTCGCGGGCTTTCGCGTCCGGCTGGTTGGCGGCCCTATTGATGCGCGACTGCGGCTCGCCCACCAGCGCGCTCTGCAGCGGCATGCCCAGCGGCGGGGGGCTGCCCGGGCTTTCCCACGCGTCGGTCCAGGCGGTGCGCAGCATGCGGGCAGGCTTGCCGGTCAGCGACCGGGACCGCACGGTGTCCGACGAGCTCGCGGCCAGGAATTTGTCCTTGACCGCCGCGGTCGTTTCGGCCTCCTCGGTGGTCAGCCACACCGAGCCGCACCACACTCCTTCGGCGCCCAGCGCCAGCGCCGCCGCCACCTGACGGCCGCGGGCGATGCCACCCGCGGCGAGCACCGGGACCGGCGCGACCGCATCGACCACTTCCGGGACCAGGACCATGGTCGCCACTTCCCCGGTGTGCCCGCCGGCCTCGGTGCCCTGCGCCACGATCAGGTCGACTCCGGCGGCAGCGTGGCGCTGCGCGTGCCGGGTGGTGCCGGCCAGTGCGGCCACCAGAACGTCGTCGTCGTGCGCCCGCTGCACCAGGTCAGGTGGCGGTGGACCCAAAGCGCTGGCAATCAGCCGGATATTGTGGCCGAACGCGACGTCGAGCAGCGGCTGGTATCCCCTCGGCGAGACGTTGAGGCCCCGGGCCGGCCGACGCTGATCCGCGGGCGGCACCGTGACGCCGTACCGGCCCAGCAGGTCATCGACGAACGTTCGATGTTCTTCGGGCAGCAGCGACCGGGCCTGTTCGGCGTCGATCCCACCCTGCTCGGCGCCGACGTATTTCGGTGGCAACAGCAGGTCGACGCCGTAGGGCTTGCCGCCGGTCTGCTCCTCGATCCAGGTCAGTTCCGTGTCCAACCGTTCCGGGGTGTGCGCGACGGCGCCGAGAATCCCGAATCCACCGGCGTTGGTCACCGCGGC
This sequence comes from uncultured Actinomycetota bacterium, assembly GCA_963830605.1. Classification (GTDB taxonomy): domain Bacteria; phylum Actinomycetota; class Actinomycetes; order Mycobacteriales; family Mycobacteriaceae; genus Mycobacterium. The sequence goes on from CAWHML010000004.1 coordinate 163,690, forward strand.
CACCACGTCGCGGCAGTGACTGAACGCGCAGATCGGGAACTCCACGCCGAGCAGCTCGGCGACTCTGGTTCGCATTACCACGACCCTAGGAATCGCTGAATGACGCGTCAATGGTGCCGGTAGGCCGAACGACCACCGTTGAGCGGATTACGCCGTACAGGGGCCGCGCTGCGGCACGGCGCTGGGTCAGATCAGCAGCACCGACGACCCATTAGCCGCTTGCAGTGGCGCTCGCCAGATCCGGAAACCAGATGTCGGCGGCAAACGTCAGCAGGGTTGAAAAGCGACGCGGGGAACGTCGATGTGTACAGGGTGTCCCCACAGCATGGTAGGAGTCGACTGACCGCCGAATTCGACCCAGTCACCCGATCCAGTTGAAGTCGTTTCGAGGAAATTTGTGTACATGCCCGGATCGGTTGTCACGTCAGTATGCACCCCATTCCCCTAAGTCACATCCAGGTTGTCCAGCAGAAATGTGGGTTGACCTGCCATGGTCTCGCCGCTGCCCGGGCCGATGGAGAAGTCGTACCCCGTTGCCCCCGGCAAGCCGTCTGAGTCGATGCCGCCCGCATTGTCCAAAGCCGGAGTGAAAGGCCCCGAATTTGTAGACCGAGTTGTCGAGGACTTACCCGGCAGCAGCCGGTTCTGGCAACGGCGACCCCAACTCGGCCACTGGGCGGAACCCGCGTACGCGCGCCTCGGCGGCGCCCCGTCGCAGCATCGCGCCCGTCGCTACAAACCCGGCGTGATCGATCAACACGAACGGTGACAGCAGGCGGTTGTGGACGAACGCGAAGGCAAGCCGGCTCGTCGGATCGGCCCATCCGACCGAGCCGCCCAGCCCGGCGTGGCCGAAGCCGGGCATCGCATTGAACGGCACTTGGTGGTAACCGAGGTGAAACGCCAAAGGCACGATGAGGTTTCGATCCGGTCGAAGACTGCGCCGGCCAGTCAAACCGGCCACCAACTCACGTGACAGGAACTGGGTGCCGCCTATTTCCCCGCCGTTGGCGATCGCGCCGTACATTCGCGCCAGTGCGCGCGCCGTCACAACTCCGTTTACCGAGGGAATTTCAGCATCCAGAAACGGTATGTCGCCTTGCACAACAGCTCTCATGCCGGGGAAATAGAAGGCGCCGATCCCCGCGGACCCCTTCAGCGCTGCCACCTTCGGCGCCACATAATTGAACAGCGGATTAGCGATGGTGCCCTGCGGCATGATGATTTGAGCTACTCGTGAAGGCGACTCCGCCGGCGGTCTACCCAGATGAATACCATCGGTGCGCAGTGGCTCGGCCAATTGCGTCCGAAACAGTTCGCGCATGCTTTTGCCGGTGACGGCGCGCGCCAGCCCGGACATCAGCCAGCCGTAGGTCAGGGCGTGATAGGCCGGTTTATCCAAGAGGATCCCTGGGGGCGCCGCCGCCAGCCGTTCTTCCATGACGACGTGATTCAGCAAGTCCGCTTTGCTGGCGCCGTTGAGGTGTGACAGCCCGGCACGGTGCCTCATTACCTGACGAATGGTGATAGCCGATTTGCCGTTCGCGCCGAACTGTGGCCAGTACTCAGCAACGGGGGCGTCGTAGTCGACTAGTCCTCGGTCAGCCAGTCGGTGAATGACGGTTGAAGCCATGCCTTTGCTCGCGGAGAACACCATGGCGGCGGTGTCCGCCGACCAGGGGATGCGGCCGCGCCGATCGGACCAGCCTGTCCACACATCGACCACAGGTTGGCCGTCCAGGTACACCGCCAGCGCACCGCCGCCAAATCGGCGCGACGGAAACATGCCGGCGAAGCTACGGACTGCACAGGCAAAGTGCCGGTCCGCGGTACCGTGAACACCTTCTGGAAGTCGGGCGCGGTGATCGCCACGGCTGTCGAGCCTCACAAGTCGAATTTACCCGGCAAGCCGGAAAACGACGCAGAAGTTACAAATTCGTTAACCGGCCACGCCGCCAAGCATGTGCCGAGCGACTACGGCGAGCAGAAGTCTCAGGGCCGGTTAGCTGTGGAGGACTCGTTTATGCTCTGAACCGTTCATGAAGCCATTCGTTGCCGGTTCCGAGAAGTCTGCGGCTACCTGCTCTTCGGGCTCAACGTGGTGTGAGGCAGTTCGCCGCCGAACAGGGGCCGGTCGCGAGCGAACATTCATTGGCCACCAGAACCAGCGCCCCAACAGCACCGCAACAGACGGCATCAGGAAGGAACGCACGATCAAGGTGTCGAACAACAGCCCAAGACCTATTGTCGTACCGACCTGGCCGACGACGCGAAGGTCACTGACAACCATGGCGGCCATCGTTAAGGCGAATACCACACCCGCGGTCGTCACGACCTTACCGGTACCGCCCATCGCACGAATGATGCCCGTCTTCAGCCCTGCGCCTATTTCCTCCTTGAAGCGTGCGACCAGAAGCAAATTGTAGTCGGCCCCCACAGCGAGCAGAATTATGACAGACATCAGCAGCACCATCCAGTGCAGGTCGAACCCGATGATGTACTGCCAGACCAGTACGGAAAGCCCAAAGGACGCACCCAATGAAAGCGCCACCGTGCCGACAATGACGAGAGCTGCAATGAAACTTCGTGTGATGATCAGCATGATGATGAAAATGATGCATAGCGACGCCGTCCCTGCGATCAGCAGGTCATAATTCCAACCTTCCTGCAGGTCTTTCAAAACCGCCGCGGTGCCGACCACATATATCTTGGCGTTTGCCAGCGGCGTGCCCTTGAGCGATTCCTGGGCAGCCGTCTTTATTGGCGTGATCCGGGCAATGCCCTCTTCCGTGGCCGGATTCCCCCTATGCGTAATGATGAAGCGCGCTGCCTTCCCGTCCGGCGACAGGAACAACTGCATAACACGCTGGAAGGCCGGGTTTTGGAATGCCTCACGGGGCAGGTAGAAGGAGTCGTCATTTCTAGCCGTGTCGAAGTCTTTACCCATGGCAGTTGCGTCACCGCTGAGCTGCTCCACTTCGTCGAACATGCCCGACATGGTGCTGTGCAAACTCTGCAACATCGTCTGGATACTTCGCATTGTGTCGATTTGCGGAGGCAAGAGTGCGAGGACCTCCGGCAAAACCGTGTCGACGCTGTCGATGTCTTTGGCAAGAATGCCTAACTTTTCGGTGAGCTTGTCGACACCATCCATAGAGTCGTAGATGGATCTCATCGCCGCGCAGGCTGGTATGTCGTAGCAGTGCTTTTCGGTATAAAGATAGCTGCGAAGCGGTCTGACAAAGTCGTCGAAATTAGCGATATCGTCGCGCACTTCACCCGCTACAGCAACCGTTTCCTTGGTTACGCCGTTCGTGTGATGGGTTGTGTTGACAAGCTTTTGCATCAGAGCGTACATGCGTTCCATCGCCGCGATCGTTCCCCCGAGCGCATCCGCTTCCTTCTGCATATCATTCAACCGAGTCTTCGCGAACTTCAAATTCTGTAATTGTCCCGCTGTTTGCATGCTAAGCAAAAATGGTATGGACGTATGCTGAAGCGGCGTGCCCTCAGGTCGGGTAACGCCCTGCACCAGGGCAACGCCTTCAACGCCGAAGATTGCCTTGGCGACCTTGTTCAACACGAGAAAATCTGCCGAATTACGCATGTCGTGATCGGCCTCGATCATCAGCACTTCGGGCCTCATGCGGGCTTCAGAGAAGTGGCGATCAGCGACTTCCCATCCGATATTGGCGGGAACGTTGCGAGGCATGTACGGCCGGTCTTCATAGCTGACGTGGTATCCCGGCAGTGCCAAAAGGCCGACCAGAGCGACCGCGCACGAAGCCACGAAGATGGGCGCGGGCCAGCGAACGATGGCCGTTCCCACCCGTCGCCATCCGCGCACCCTCATTTTGCGCTTCGGCTCGAGGAGACCGAAACGGCTGGCCACACACAGAACGGCGGGAACCAGTGTGAGCGCCATCGCAACTGAGACGAGCATCGCCACCGCGCACGGGGCGCCCATCGTTTGGAAAATCGGCAACCGGGTCAAGCTGAGGCAATAGGTCGCACCGGCGATAGTCAGACCGGACGCCAATATCACGTGAGCCACCCCGCGGTAAGCGGTGTAGTAAGCCGTCACCCGATCCTCGCCGGCCTGGCGCGCCTCGTGATAGCGCCCGATCAGAAATATCCCATAATCTGTTCCCGCGGCGATTGCGAGGGCCACCAGGAGGCTGACGGCAAAAGTCGACAGTCCGATAAACCCGAAGTGGCCCAGGACCGCTACGAATCCGCGCACCGCCGTTAATTCGATTCCCACCGTGCCCAATAAGAGCATCACGGTCGTCAGTGACCGGTATACCAGCAGCAAAACAAGGAAGATCACGACCACGGTCGCTATCGTTACCTTCGCGACGGTCTTGTCGCCGCTGTGGGTCAGATCCGCTGAGAGCGGCGTAGGGCCGGTGACATAAGCCTTGACCCCGTCGGGCGGGGGTGTTCGATCCACGATCTTTCGAACAGCATCGACGGATTCGTAGGCCAAGGCCTCGCCCTGGTTGCCGGCGAGATTCAATTGAACGTAGGCAGCCTTTCCGTCGGAACTTTGCACGCCTGGCGCGGTCAGCGGATCGCCCCAAAAATCCTGGACATGCTGTACGTGTGTCGGATCGGCTCTGAACTGACGAACGAGATCGTCATAGTATTTGTGCGCATCGTCACCAAGGGGCCGCTGCCCCTCCAAGACGATCATTGCGGCGCTATCGGAGTTTGATTCCTTGAAAATCTCTCCCATGCGCGTCATCGCTTTGACCGATGGCGCATCCCTGGCGCTTAGCGATACTGCACGCTCTTTTGCAACGTGTTCCAGTGGTGGAACGGCAACGCTCAAAACCGCAGTAATCGCCAACCACCCGAGAATGATCGGCACTGAAAAGAGCCGGACCATTCGTGCTACGAATGGTCGTTCGGTTGGTTCGTTTCTTATGCGGTGGTTGACCATGCGCCACTAACCACCCGGTAGGGGTAGAAATTCCCTTGGCTCGGCACTTGCTCAGCTCTTAGTGGGCGTTCCAGCAGAATGCGGCAGTCAAGGCTGTCGTTACTGCCCGGACTCGATAGATTGTCGACGATCGGCTCCGCTGCGGTCGGGACTCTCGACGGCCACGGTAAGCTAGCTCCAACCAAATTGTGCGGCTGAGTTTTGTTAATGAAGCAGTCGACGTCTGCCACAGCTTCCGCGGATGCAAAGCTCTCATAGACTTGTTTCGGTCTGTAGAGCTCGACATCGTCGCCCGAACTACCGCCATACTGTCGTCGCTTTATGAAGCCGGAAGTGCCATAGACCGCCGACACGGTGAACCCCCCACAATCGATTACCATCAAAACGACCTGTGGATTCCGCACCCGCCGCAGCGCTCTAGCACTCGCATCCCCTTACCCGTTCCGAGACGGATCCGCACGTCACACCGACGGGGCGCGACCAGTATTCGACGAGTAAACCACGCCGTGGCTGCAATGTGTCGGCTTCTTCCTATGCAGTACCTAAGACTACGAGTCCATTACCCCCCGCGCTAACTGCACCTTCGCCGATGCTTCAGTCTTGGTGTCGAGGTCGTGACTGCTGGCTCGTGCGAGGCGCAGAACCAAGGAACCCGGCGCGCTCTCCTCAGGCTATCGCATAGTCGGACAACGGGAATCGGTCCTGCTCCTTGACAGCACTTCGTGCCGACGTCGGCCGGAAAAGCGGTGCTTCCCCGGTTCCAGTGTGGTCTCTGAACCAATACGACCGCGAGCTGGCGCAACTGCCCAGGTGAAACACCGAATCGTCGAGCAACTTGGTCATGCGGGTCAGGAAGCGGGCGTTGGCCTCCTCAGTGACTTCGAAGGTGCGCGCACCTTGCCGCTGAAGTTCCCTGAACAATCGATTCATATGCCGCATCTGGTATTCCACCGTGTTGAACCAGGACAACCCGACCCACGCGTACGGGCTCGCCATTGTGAGGAAGTTCGGAAAATGGGGTACTGAAATACCCTGATAAGCCTGGAAACTCGTTTCTCGCCACCACTTTCCCAGACTGCGGCCCTCCCGGCCGATCACCTCGATCGCCGGCAGGTTCGATTCCCACACGTCAAAACCGGTAGCGAGGACCAGGGTGTCGATCAGCCGTTTGCTGCCATTGCGCGCGACAATGCCGTCGGGCTCAATTCGGTCGATACCACTGGTTTCCAAATGCACGTGCGCTTTGGCGAATGTGGAATAATATGAGTTGGATATTGTCGGCCGCTTACAACCGAAATCGAAATCCGGGTTCAGGTCTCGCGACAGCTTTCTATCGCGCAACAGCAGGAACCGATGCATTTTCGATAACGTAGATGCGGCTTTGTTGACCAACTTGAAGTGCCGATACTTCCACATCGTGATCACCATCATAAATTCCAGGTTTGTGTCGGTGAACCACCGCAGTATGCGCTGCGCGAGGGGCAGCGTGGCGAACAGCCGTTGGACCGTGAGCGGAAAGACGACATCAAGCTTGGGCATCACCCAGATCGGCGTCCGCTGATAGACGGTCAACTCGGCGACTTCCTTCGCCAGCTCGGGAATGATCTGCACGCCGGTGGAACCGGTTCCGATGACGGCCGCCCGGCGGCCGGTGGCCGAATATTCATCATCCCAGGCGGCGGTGTGAAGGACGCGTCCCGCGAAGCTCTCAATACCGTCGATATCCGGCGTTTTGGGCTGGCACAAGAAGCCGGTCGCGGCGATCAGGAACTGTGCGCTGAGCGTCTCGCCACCGGCGATGGCAACCCGCCACACTTGCGCATCATCGTCCCACCGAGCGCCTTCGACGGTCGTGTTGAAACGCATGAAGCGGCGCACGTTGTACTTGTCGGCGACATGCTCCGCGTAGCGCTTCAATTCGGAGCCCGGCGCGTACAGCCGAGACCAGTAGGGGTTCGGCTCGAACCAGTACGAGAACGTGGGCGACGGTTGATCGACAGCGAGACCGGGGTAGTGATTGACATGCCACGTTCCACCGAGGTCGTCCTCGCGGTCGACGATCAGCGTGTTGTCATAGCCCAGGCGGCTGAGCTGGATTGCCGCGCCGATTCCGCCGAAACCCGCTCCCACGACGATCGCATCGAACTGCTGCTCACCCATAAGCCATAAACGGTACCTTCTGCCCTCCGGCCACGAACGGGCTCTCAGCTGATTCAGCGCGGTTACGGCGCTGCCGCAATGATCGACTCAATCTGCCTGCGGCCGACCCTGAAACCCCTCGCCGCGCTGATCCGCCCGGTCGGCGTGCGACACGCATTCACATCGCCAAGTTGCGTCGGTCTCGTTAGGAGCATGCCACAATCGCACCGCAGAGATGCGTTCCCACTCGGGACGAGTTCCACAGCTTAGAGCTTCCCACGTCAGCTTCAACGACCTCGAAGGACTGGATTTTGCGCCGCGCATCGCGTCCCCCCTACTTGGCGGCCGCGGTCGCTATCAGCGGGGCAAGCTTCATCGCCATCCCACCGGTAGCAGCACCGACAGCCGACGTCCAGGTGCGCGCGGTAAGGCTCACCAGCGGAGACTCCGCCGAATCCCTGCTGGGGAATGGCACTGCCTTGATCATGGGCGGCAGCAGCATCCCGATACCACCCCAGCCATATCTGGATGCCGCCGACACCTTGTACTTGCAGCCGCGCCACTTCACCGGCTCCCTGCAACCGTTGTATACGCCGGAGGGCTTCTATCCGACTAGTGGCGTCAACAGTCTGACCGCCGACGCTTCGGAAGCCCAGGGTGCGCGCATTCTCACCGGCGCGATCCAAGGACAGATCGCCGGTGGCAACGTAGACGCCACCAATCCTGTCGTGGTTTTCGGTTACTCCCAAAGCTCCGCCCTCGTCTCCCAGACGATGCGGCAACTTTCAGACCAAAGCGTGCAGAGCGACGATGTTCACTTCGTGCTGGTCGGCGATACCGCCAATCCCAACGGGGGCTTGTTGGAACGCTTCGACGTCCCAGTTGGTACCGACCCGTCCGTCGCAAGTTTCGGCGTAACGTTCGGCGATCCCACTCCGGATAACCTCTACCCGACCGACGTTTACACCCTGGAGTACGACGGCTTCGCCGACTTTCCCCAGTACCCGATCAATCCGTTGTCAGACCTCAACGCCTTAGCGGGCATGATCTACGAACACCTGACGTATCTGGATCTCAGCTCCCAGGCAATCCAAGGCGCTATTCCATTACAGACGGCGGGTGACGCCCTCACCAGCTACTACATGATCCCAGTCGAGGATCTGCCGCTCCTGAATCCCTTGCGCTTACTTCCTGTGGTCGGTAACCCCCTGGCCGACCTACTGCAACCGGACCTGAAAGTGCTGGTGAACCTGGGGTACGGCAGCATCACCGATGGCTGGAGCCAAGGGCCGGCGAACGTGGAGACCCCATTCGCGCTGTTCCCGAACGATATCAATGGGAACGATGTTCTGACTGCGTTGCAGAACGGAGCGCAGGAAGGCATTCAGGCCGCAGTCAACGACCTGGGCAACCCGAACAACTACCAGATCACGCCGCTGTTGGACAACCCGTCGTTGTCAGCGCTGGTCGACGCCGCCTACACATCCGGCATCATCGATACGCTGCAGCCGACGCCGCTAGAGCTGACGCTGGCGACACTCGGGGGCAATTTCCCGCTTTCGGACACGACCCTGCTCTCGCCCCCGACGGACATCGTCAATGATCTCACCAGCACGCTCGCAGCCGACTATGCAGCTCTGCTGCCAATTGCCGATACCGTCAATGCGCTCACGACCACCCTCCCCGCATACGACGCGACCTTGTTCATCGACCAGCTGGAGGCCGGAGATCTTCCCAGCGCACTTGGTGACCCGATTGCAGCCGATTTTGCGCTGGCGCCGTTCGCGGTCTTCTTGGGTGCCGGCCCGATCGTCGACGCGGTCGAAGGCACTCTCCTGAACCTGGCGAACCTGATCCCCTGATTCCCTTGCGCTTTGAAACAGTGGCGCGCTCGACCCACCGCTTTTCTCAAGTAGTGTCATATCGGTGCCAAACTGAGCTTTAACTTCCGGACTTGCGCGGTAAGCTTCGCTACGGTCTATGTGAAGAAAACGCATCGATCCCGACCACACAGGGGAGAAGTCGGATGTCGGTAATGCTGGGCGTCTGCTGCGTGACGGGCGCCCTGCTTCTGATGGTCGGCCTGGTGCTTGCGGCCGTCGCACGATTTATCCGGCGGTGGAAGCGCACCATGGACGTCAGCGATGACGCCCGTTACGTCGAAACTTTGACGACACTCTCCGAGGCTTCCGTGCGGCGTCACTTCAATCCATACACCGACATCGATTGGGAGGCCCCCGAGTTCAGCGTCACTGCGGGCGACCCGCGCTGGGTGCTCTCGGCGACCGATCCACTCGGACGTCATCCCTGGTACCAGGCTCAACCGTTGGAGCGGCAGATCGCGATTGGAATGTGGCGTTCGGCCAATGTCGCGAAAGTCACTCTGCACCTCGAGAGCATTCTGATTCGCGGTTTGATGCAGTACACGTTCTGGGTGCCCAACGGGTCGCCCGAATATCGGTACTGCATGCATGAGTCCATCGAAGAGTGCAATCACACCCTGATGTTTCAGGAAATGGTGAACCGCATCGGAGTGGACGTTCCCGGCATGCCGCGGTGGCTGCGCCGGCTGTCTCCGCTGCTGCCGCTCTATGCCGGCCCGCTGCCAAGCACCTTCTTCTTCGGAGTTCTGGCCGGTGAGGTGCCAATCGACCATATGCAGATGAACGTGTTGCGTGAAGGCAAGTCGGTGCACCCGATCATGGAGAACGTGATGGCGATTCACGTGGCTGAGGAAGCTCGCCACATCGCGTTTGCTCATGAATACCTGCGCAAGCGGGTCCCGCACATACTGCCGGCCAGCCGGTTCCTGCTGTCGTTGTATGTGCCGATCGTCATGCGATTACTGTGTCAGGCGGCCGTCGTGCCGCCGCGCAGCTTCTTCAGGGATTTCGGCATCCCGCGGTCGTTGCGCAAAGATTTGTTCTTCGACGCGCCCGACTCGCGGCAGACACTGCGTGAGATGTTCAGCGACGTCCGGATGCTGTGCCACGAGGTCGGGTTGATGAACCCCGTCGCGCGGTTGACGTGGCGCGTCTGCAAAATCGACGGTCGCCCGTCGCGGTACCGCGGCGAGCCGCAACGGGTGTGCCCGCCGGCTCGCAGTACAGCCGCCTAGCGGACACCGCAGCTTCCTGGACTGGCGGCAACGCGGTGCGCCGTCCTCTGTCTGGACAGATGCTCCGGTAGGTAAGACGCGACTAGCCCCGCGTGGCATACTGCCTGGGTGACTCGGACTCCCATCAGCTCGGATACCTTGGACAAAGTCGGCGTTAGCCTGGTCTACCGCATAGGATCCACGCCGCTATACAAGAAGCTCTTCAAATACTTCTACCCCTTAATGACCCGCCGGCTCGGGCAAGAGGATGTCGTCTTTCTGAACTGGGGTTACGAGGAGGACCCGCCGATGGGTTTGCCGCTAGACCCATCCGACGAGCCGAACCGGTACTGCATCCAGCTCTATCACCAGACCGCGACCCAAGTTGATCTCAGCGGAAAAGATGTATTAGAAGTCAGTTGCGGCCATGGCGGCGGCGCCTCCTACCTGACGCGGACGACGCACCCTGCGTCCTACACGGCGTTGGACTTCAACTCAGCCGGCATCGCCTACTGCCAGAAGCGACACATAATCCCCGACCTCAAGTTCGTCCAAGGTGACGCTCAGGATCTGCCATTTCCGGATGAGTCCTTTGATGCGGTGATCAATGTTGAGGCCTCGCACATCTATCCCCACTTCGACCGTTTCCTGGCCGAAGTGGTACGGGTACTGCGCCCCGGCGGGCATTTCTTGTACACCGATTTTTGCAATCGCGACAACATCCCAGGCTGGGAAGCAACGCTGGCGGAAGTCCCGCTACGGCTGGTCTCCCAAAGAATCATCAACGATGAAGTTTTGCGGGGCCTGCACCAGAACTCGCCGCGGTCAACAGAATTGATTAACCGCTACATGCCAGCCTTCGCCCGCCGATTCGGCCGCGAATTCGCCGTTGTGGACGGCTCGTGGTTCTATCGAGACCTGGAACGTGGTGAAATCTCTTACCGCATCTATTGTCTCAGCAAGATTTGACGCGGCCCCCCCTCGAAGCCGAAACGGCAGTTAGCTTGGTGAAGGCGGCTCGATGGCGGTCATGGTTGACTTTTCAGTGAACCCCGGATATCGGCCGGGAAATCGCCCCTAGGCGAATTCTTAAAGCCCGTGAGTGCCAAGCCAGGTGTGAACCCGTTCGGCAACCGCCTCCCAGCCTGGCTCGAGCATCATGTTGTGGCCCATGTTCGGAAAGAACTCTGCTTCGGTGCGATACGCACGTGCAGTCGCCAGTATTTCGTCCCGGGTGTGCGCCCCGTCTGCCTCGGCTCCCAAGACCAGCAGCGGCGTCGTCACCCGTTCGGGCCGCGGCAGCCTCAGCACAGCGCAGTCGAAGCCGACTCGTACGCTCTCCTCCTGAAGCCGCATCGCGTAAGCTCGGACTTGGTACTCCGGCATGTATTCCGAAAAGAAATTCTCGCGTGCGAGTTCGGGAGTGCTGACATAGGGTAATGACTTGCCAGTTATCACCATTTTCACGAAATGTGAAGGCCGTCGCCTTAACCAACGCAGGGCTGAGCCGAGATTTCCCTGCGGTGGCATCGACGCCATCAATACCGCCGCCGGAGCGTCGCGCAACTCAAGGTACTTCTGGACAATGAGACCGCCCATTGAGTGACCGATTATCACCGGTCGGGTGGGTAGCGTGTCGGCAACCGCCCTGACATCTTCCACGTAGTCGTTGACGGTACAGTTCCGCAGAGACTTGGGAGTGTAACTACCTCCATGACCGCGGAAACTAACGGCCAAGGCACGATAACCCTTGTCTGCGAAGAAACCCAAGAAATGTTGATCCCAGCACCATGCTGCGTGCCAGGCTCCGTGTACGAAGAGGAGTGCAACGGGATGTTCCTCGCTGACACACCCCTTGTCGATCACCTCGAGCACGGCGTTTAGCTTATCCGCTGCGCAACGCAACCGCGTTTTGGGCACGAGCGAAATGCCGTCGCCGTATGGCTCATGGTGCCTTTAGTTTTGTTTCATTACGGGGGCACGTCGTGTGAGCAGCGGCAGCATCGGCCCGTGCGGCAAAATTCGGAAAACCGTGGCTGCGAGCCGATTGACCCGGCCCGGGACTACGACGCCCTTATTTGCGGCCAGTCCGTTGATCCCAGCGCGCGCGACCTCGTCGACAGACTTCCACATGACGCTGGGTAACGCGGCTTCACGTTCTCCCTTGCTGAACCCGGCCGCTTCGCCGAACGGGGTGGCGACCGGTCCGGGGCACAGTGCCGTAGCTGTAACACCGGTGCCTCGCAGCTCGCCGCGCAGGCTTTCGGTATAGGACAGTACGAATGCCTTGGCAGCGCCGTAGACCGCTTGCCCCGGAAGGGGACCGAACCCTGACAACGATGACACGTTGAGCACGGCGCCGTAGCCCCGGTCCACCATCCCCGGCAGGAACCTGCTGCATAGATCAACCACAGCGGCGACGTCAATTTCGATCAGGTTGAGCTGTTGCTCAGGCACCGAATCGGCGACAAGGGCGATAACCGACTGGGCGGCGTTGTTGATAAGGATATCGATCGTCAAGCCCAGCGCCGCGACCCTGACTGGTAGCTCGGCACGGTCGGTGGGGCAGGTCAGGTCGGCGGTTAAGACGTGGGCGCGAGGACGTAAATCATCTGCAAGCGTGTAGAGTCGGTCGGTACTTCGGGCCACCAACACAACCTGATGGCCGCGCCGCGCGAGTTGCACCGCGATAGCCGCGCCGATGCCGGATGATGCGCCGGTGATGATCGCCGCGCGGCCGTCGGCGGGTGCTGGAAGGGCCACGCGCTGACCTTATCTGGCCAGCCAGCATGACGGGCACGAACCCGCTGACCGCTATCTGACCAGTGAGTCGATTCGGCGCGCAGGGCTTTTGGCCGTTGACTACGATTCAGCACACGACAATGTCGCGAATGTCACCACGGCGGCGCGCGCACGATGCAAGATGTACCCAAGGTCGGGTGGTGAGGTAACCGGGGTTTGGACGACTCAGCAGGCTGCGCGCTGGGTGCGTCTTTATCCCCAGAAGTGAATTGGGGATCCATGACGCGCCAGAAGTTCCGTTGGTTAGGTGTGGGACTGCTGGCAAGTGGCTGTGCCGGTCTCTTGGAAGCGGCGTCGATGTTGGATGCAGCCTGCGCCTTCGGGAGTGACGACACCGCATTGATTTTGGGCTACGCGCTGACGCCCACGCCGGCCCAATCGTACGAAACGGAGGTCATGAACCTCTTCATCAATCCATCGTCTCCTGCATTTGCCGGCCAACCGGTGTTCAGTGGTTATAACCCCCTGATCCAGTCCACGCCTGAGACTGATTACCAGCAGGGGCTTACCACAGGCGTCGCGAACCTGGACCAGGGCATCGCACAGCAGCTCACGCAGGGGGACGTCGTTGTCTTCGGCTACTCGCAGAGCAGCTCGGTGGCCACTCAGGAATTGGTCAATCTCGATGCCCTGCCTGCCGGCCAACAACCGAATCCGGCCGACTTGCAGTTTGTACTGGTCGAAGACATCAACAATCCCAACGGCGGGATATTCGAGCGCTTCCCGTCGGCCATTCCCTCCTTGAACTTTCCCGCGACTCCTGCGGACACTCCCTACCCCACCGACATCTACACCATCGAATACAGCGGGGTTTCGGACTTCCCGCAATATTCCTCCAACCTGCTGGCGGACGCCAACGCCGCAGCCGGCTACGTGTTTCTGCACCCATTTTTATTGCCGGACTACCCAACGACTTTCTCGCCCTCAGAACTCGCCGGAGCCGTGCCGGAGCCGGTGTCATCCGGATATGACGGCGCGACCGAATACTTCATGATTCCCACCCAAAATCTGCCGCTGTTGGACCCGCTGCGTGCGATCCCCGTCGTGGGGCCTCCGCTGGCCGACTTGGTCCAACCCGACCTGCGGGTACTCGTCGACATGGGCTATGACCGGTCTGCACCTGCCGATGTTGTTACCCCCGCCGACTGGTCAACGCCCTCCATCGATCAGACCACCCTCAATGCTGAACTCGCCACCGGGGCACAGCAAGGTTGGACGGCCGCCATGGTCGATTTGGGATTGTCGCCGAAGTCCGACTTGCCGACCGCCTACCCATACGTACCGGACCTGTCGGGACTGGAATCCGCCTCGTCGGCGGCAAGTGCCTCTGCGTTGCCGGATGCGGTGACGCCCAGCACACTGCTCGAAGAGCTGAGCGGATCGAGCCTCACCGCCTTGCTCGATTCCAGCTCGACCGCTGACCTCACCTCGCTGCTTAGCGGAGACTTACTACCCGGTCTCTCCGCGCTATTTGCAAACCCGCTGGACTTACTCGCCTTCTGACGCTGTTCGCAGCGTGAAGCGCTCGAGGCGATGCGACGCCGAGACATCGAGTGCAGGATCGCAACTCGTCAGCCGGGGGAAAGCCTCGCAGGGTTCTGGCCGCGGCGCAAATTAACTGACTCGCTACGCTGACCCCGACGCAACGCCGGCGCCGTCTCGAGTAACGCTGGTGGCGCAGTAGCAGTCGTGCGTCAGACGGTCTCACGACGCCCCGGCCCGATGACGATCCGCCCCTCGCAAGGAGCCCTATCGCGATGACAACCACGCCGAACGCCTTGATCACCGGAGCGACGAGTGGCATCGGTGAGGCCACCGCCTACCGGCTGCAGGCAAGAGGTTATCGAGTGTTCGCTGCGGGCCGCAATCCTGAAGCTCTCGATGCCCTGCGGTCGCGGGGCCTGCAGGCGCGCACCCTCGATGTCAATGATGGGGCCGCTGCGGCCCAACTCGTGGCGGAGATCGACACCCGCCACGGCGGCGTGGACGTTCTCGTCAACAGCGCCGGATTCCCGCTCCCCTGCCCTCTCGAGCAGGTGGCATTGCACGACGTCCGAAGCCTCTTCGAGACGAATGTGGTTGCCACACTTCAACTATCACAGGCCGTCTTACCCGGTATGCGCGCTCGGGGAGGGGGCACCATCGTCACCATAGGCAGTACCGGCGGAAGATTCACCAGCCCGGGCACAGGCGCGTACCACATCGTCAAGTACGGCGTCGAGGCCCTCTCGCTCGCTCTTCGGGCCGAAGTAGCGCGATTCGGTGTCCGCGTCGTGCTGATCGACCCAACCGGCGTACGAACGAGATTTGTCGAATCCCAACTCGAAGCCACCCAGTCATACGCCGACGACGATCCGTACGGCGAGTTCAAACGCCGCTACGCCGAGACCACGCGGGCCCTGACCAAGGTGCCCGGCATCATGGTCGGCGCGGATACTGTCGCCCGAGCGGTCGTCCGCGCCATCGAGGCCAAAAATCCTAAGCCGCGCTATGTCGTCGGCGCCTCCGGGAAGGTGTCTGTACTCGCCCGGCTGCTGCTGACCGACCGCATGTGGGAGCGTGTCATGTTAACGGGCTTACGCGGCTAGTCGTGAAACCGGTTCGGTCGTAGGCACTTGCTACAGCCTCTGCGTTTCAACTGTCTTGAGGCAGGCGAGCGGTCCGGGCGGGTGGAGGCCCGCGTGACCACTTCGTGGTGTTGCATTCATCCGTGTCATACTGCCCCGATGGCCACCACTAACCGCCTGGTATTCAACCCATTTGTCCACCGGCTGGTGATAAATCCGTTCGTCTACCATCTGGTATTCACCTCGTTCGTCATGAAACGATTCGCCGCCCAGACCCGCCTGGTGAGCAGTGATGACTGGTTGTTCTTGAACTTCGGCTATGAGGAAGATCCGCCGATGGCGCTGCCGCTCGCCGCGTCCGACGAGCCCGACAGGTTCTTCATCCAGCAATACCACTGCACGGCGGCCCAGGTTGAACTCAGGGGCAAACGTGTGCTGGAGGTCAGCTGCGGCCACGGTGGCGGGGCGTCGTACCTTACCCGCACGCTGAAGCCCGCCTCGTACACCGGGTTGGACCTGAACTCGGCCGGCATAGAGTTCTGCCAAACACGACACCAGCTGCCCGGCCTGGAATTCGTGCACGGCGACGCGGAGGATTTGCCCTTCGCTGACCAATCCTTTGACGCGGTGCTCAATGTCGAAGCCTCGCATCTTTACCCCGACTTTCCTCGTTTCCTCACCGAAGTGGCGCGCGTGCTGTCCCCGGGGGGGCACTTTCTGTACACGGATTTCCGCCGGCGTCGCGGTATCGCCGAGTGGGAGGTGGCGCTGGCCGAGGCTCCCATGCGGTTGGTATCGCGTGAGGACATCGGTGCGCAGGTGCTGCGCGGAAATCAGAGAAATTCTGCGCGGAAGCAAGACATGATGAGTCGCCATGGTGGCTTGGCCCGTTTTGCCACCGAGATGACCGACTGGGCGTTCAACGGTGCGGTGCAGAGCGGGGAGTTCTGTTACCGGCTGTACTGCTTCGTCAAGGACTGAAGTGGCGTTTCGCCGCGTTACGGGAGCGGATTGACCGCGACGGTAGCAACTCGACGCCCGTTCAGGCGAAGCTCGCAGTACGGACATTCTCTTCCGAATCGCGACCTCGGGTTAGGGTAGCTGCCGTAACTCGGGACAGTCAGAAGATCTCGACGAGGGAGTTAATCTACATGACGTTGGCTCGCAGGCTCCGCTTCCGCGCCTCCCTGCTGAAGGTCGGTGTAGACGCGGTAGCCGGGGTTACGCGAGACAAAGCCAGCGCTGTCGGCTACAGCCTGACCGGCAAGATATCCGCGCCCGTCACCGACTTCGATCCGCTTGCGGCGGAGACGATGCGCGACCCCTATCCCGGTTACCGCGCGCTGCTCACCGGTCCGAAAGTGTGGTACAACCGCAAACGCGGGATCTGGATCATTCCCGGCTACGACGAGGTATGGAAGGCGTTACGCGACCACGACGCCTTATCTTCGGCGGAGAGTCAAGCCCGCTTTCGCGTCCACCTGGCGACGATGAACGCGACCGACCCACCCGAGCACACTCGTCTTCGCCGATCCGTCTCTCGCGCATTCACCCCTCGGGCTATGACGTCGTGGCAAGCGGCGATCAACGAAGTCGCCGACGAACTTGTCGGCGCGATAATTGCCCGAGGAAGAACTGAGTTGGTGCGCGACCTAGCCAAACCGCTGCCGAACCGACTGATCGCTATGATGCTGGGCATACCGCAGCAAGATCAGATGCGATTTCTGGCGTGGGCCGACACGATCAACGAGGGTGCCTTCACGCCGTTGACCCCGCGCGGGGTCGCCCTCAGCGCCCGCTCCGGCGGTGCGACGATGGCGATGTACCGCAGCCTCGATCCTCTCATCAAACACCGCCGCTGCCATCCCAGTGACGATCTGATCTCGATGCTGGCCGATCCGAGTGGCGACGATGTGCTCACCGACGACGAAGTCTTTTGGAGTGCTTCCATGCTCGTCGGCGCTGGCAGCGATACGACGAGGAATTTGTTGTCCGGCTTGTTTCTCACCTTTGCCCAGCGACCCGATGTGTACGCCCGGCTGCGTGAGCGCCCTGAGCTGATTCCCGCCGCGATCGAAGAACAGCTGCGCTTCGTCCCACCGGTGCAAGGGTTCTACCGAACCGCCACCCGCGCCTACCCCATCGGTACGGACACAATCCCCGCGAAGGCGCGCGTGTTGCTTCTTTTCGCCGCGGCCAACCGCGATCCGAGGCATTACGACGATCCGGACACCTTCGACCTGAACCGCAACACCTCCGACCACCTCGCTTTCGGCGGTGGCGTGCACTATTGCCTCGGCACACATCTGACCCGCCTGGAAGTCAGCCGGGTGTTGACTCAACTGCTGCCGCGGGTTGCGGCTATCCGCCTCGACGGAGACTACTGTTACCTCAACAACCCGACGATGCGGGAGCTGAAGCGCCTGCCGCTCAAACTGGTGCTCACCGGTGAGCGGAATCACTAGGGCGAAGATCGCGGTCAGCGTATGGGCGGTATGAATCGACGAATCAGCACCGGGTTTGTCCGCTGATAGGTGGACCCGGTCATGCGCACCAGCAAATCGAAGAGCTTAATGTCGGGGCCGATCAGTACCCGTGGCCTGTTTTTGCGGACCCCGTTGAGGATGACTTGTGCGGCTTTCTGCGGCGAGGTATTCCATAACCGTTTGTCGTATTTCGAAAAGTCGATGTCACCGAGCGCCTCGGCCGCGGTCGTGTTCCGGACGAACGGGGTCTTGATCCCGCCGGGAAACACCGCGGTCACCTTTACCGGGTGGCCTGCCAGGGCCATCTCTTGGCGTAGCGCTCCGGTGAAGCCGCGCACGGCGAACTTTGCCGAGTTGTAGGCGGCCTGACCGGGCGCCGAAAAGATTCCGAGCGCGCTGGAAACGTTGATCACATGCCCGTCACCCGAGGCGATCAAGTGCGGCAGGAACGCCTTGGTGCCGTTCACGACACCCCAGAAGTTGACGTCCATCACCCGTTCGATCTCCTTGAACTGACTCACCTCGACATCACCGTAGAACGCGACGCCGGCGTTGTTGTAAATCTGGTTGACCTTGCCGAAATAGTCGTTCACCTGCTCGGCGTAGTGGAGGAAGGCGTCCCGGTCGGAGACATCAATTCGGTCCGCCTTGACCGTGCCTCCGATGGCCTTGAGATGTTGTTCTGTCTGCGCCAGCCCGTCGGTGTTGACGTCGATGATTGCAACCTTTGCCTCAGAGCGGGCCAACTCGATGGCCAGCGCCTGGCCGATACCCGAACCGGCGCCGGTGACGACGGCGACTTTTCCGGCAAACCCTTGCATGCATGCCCCCTATATCGGTTTGTCGAGTTAGCCAGTACTCGAATACGATTCAGCTGTCCAATTGTTCGCCTCGCCGATCGCGTCCCACCCGCAGCTTCGTCGAAGTGACCGCAACCGCCGCTAATTCGGTTCTCGCAGCAGCTTCTTGTAGAGCCGTCCCATGCTCGGCGTGACGATCGCGCGCGGTAGGTATTGGTTGGACACCGACATCCACTTCCCAGGGACGCCGGGGACGACGCGCATTTTGTTGCGTGCCAGCCCGTTCAAAGACACCTTCGCGGTGTATTCAGGAGAAACCCACAGAAAATCCGGTACCAGCTTCTTGGCGACCGACTCGTCGACCGAGTCTGCCAGTCCGGTGCGCACCGGACCGGGTGCCAGCAGCGTCACATGCACGCCGGAGCCACGCAGTTCCCAGCGCAACGATTCACTGAAGGTGTTCAGGAAGGCCTTAGTGGAGGCGTAGGTTGCGTTATGCGGAATCGGCGAATTCCCTGCGGCTGAACCAGAAATCAATATTCCGCCCGCTTTCCGCTCGATCATTCCGGGCAGCACCGCCAACGTCAGGTCATGCACGCCCACGACGTTTAGCTGTACCAACGCCCGTTCACCTGCCGGATCCAGCTCTGCAACCGGGCCGAGGGTGGCGGCGCCGGCGTTGGCGCACAGTATCGAGATGTTCCGGGTCGCCAGTTCGTCGGACAACTTTCCCCGTTGGATCGGGTCGGTGAGATCGCCCGGCCGCACGTCGACGGCCACTCGGTACTTGTCGGCCAGCCGCGTAGCCAGGTCCTTCAGCACGTCTTCGCGACGCGCGGTGATGATTAGATTGTGGCCGCGCGCAGCTAATTCGGTGGCCAGTGCTTCACCAATGCCGTGGGAGGCTCCGGTGACGACTGCGCGCGCGTCGGGGCTGCGGGTGGGTAGCGGCATTCGGCGATCGTACCGTGCCATGCACGGGTGAGCGGCTTCACCTTTGCTCACAACGATGACTGCGAGAAGCAATGCGACACCGTCGTGAGCCACCCGGCTGAGCGCTGAGGGCCCCGAGCGAACGCAGATCCCGAATTAGATCGAGCTCAGCAGTTCGAGCGGCAGCGCGCTGAGGTTGGCCGGCAGCGTGGTGCCGAGGTCACCGAGCAGTGTGCTGAGCTCCGCCGACAACTGGCTGCTGAGGTCCGTTGCTGCGCCGAGGCCCAGCAATGAGGTGAGGTCCGCCGACAATGCGCTGAGGTCGAAGCCGCTCGACGCTCCACCGGGGTTGTAGATACCGAGATCCGTCCACAGTTGCTGGAACTCCGGTGCCAACGTGCTGGGATCGAACCCGCCCACACTCAAGCTCGGGTCTGGGCTCGGGTTGCCGAAGTCCCAGTAACCGGGGCTCAGCGCCGCGACTTCGAGTGCAAGTTGTTCTGCGGTCGGCAGGTTGGCTGCTCCTACGGAGCCGGGGTCGGTCAAGGCAGTCTGGTAGGCGGTCAGCCAGTCCTCGATGATGGGGCTGGTGTTACCCGGCGACGAGTTCGCGATGTCCTGGACCAGTTCCGGGTAGCTGAAAGCGCTGCAACTCCCCGTGCAGTCGGGGCTGATAGCAGTCAAGGGGTCGAAGGCAACGACGGCCCCGGCCAG
Source organism: uncultured Actinomycetota bacterium (assembly GCA_963830605.1). GTDB lineage: Bacteria > Actinomycetota > Actinomycetes > Mycobacteriales > Mycobacteriaceae > Mycobacterium. The sequence goes on from CAWHML010000004.1 coordinate 184,173, forward strand.
CAGAGCTTGCAGGGCTTGGCCGAACTCCGTGCCGGTCGGAAACTCGATGCCGGTGCCGAGCAGGCCGTCGGTGGCAGGTGTCGCCGTCAGGCTGTTGAAGAAATTAGTGAAAGGCCCCGACAGGTCGAGGGTGTAGGTGGAGCCGTCCCAGGGCATCAGATTCTGACCGTCGACGCTGTTGGTGCCCAGAAGGTTCCAAAGGGAATTGGCTGAGCCGCTCGGGTCGACGTAGCCGGGATAATTCTGGTCGAAGGTGTATCCGGTCAGCAGCTGGTTGAACGGCACCTGGAACCACTGGTTCATCAGAGGGAATTTTTCCTGGCCGGTCAGGATCTCTGCCCACCAGAGGTTGGAGTCGAGCCCGGTGAATCCGGTGATCGGACTCGTCGGCACAATAGGCGAGCAGATCTCCGCGTCGCAGCTCGCACTGACCGGAATCTCGGCGTTGAGGAAACCCACCAGTTGCTGGCCCAGGCCCGCGGACCAGTCGAATTCCGGGCTGTTCATTCCCGAAAGCGCCGAGAACGGGACCAGCATGTTGACTAAACCCTCGAATTTGCCTGGGTCGCCAGGGTCTTCTCCCCAGATGTTCGTGGCGCTGCCGACCGCCCAGGGCCCGGCGAAGAACAACGATTCCGCCAGGGAGTTGATGGCTTGAACCTCGGTCTCCGGGATGTTCATGATGTCGTAGAACAGGTTCACCGGCACGTTGAGAAGGTCGGAGGTCGCGTCGACCAGCCGCATGGGGATGCTGACGGTGGGAAGCTCGGCTGAGCGCGCGACCAACGGAGCGACGGCGACGGCGCTCGCCAGCGCAAGTACCGCACCCCCCGATGCGTGCCATTTCCGCACATCGCCCTGCATCAACTCCCCCTTCGAGGTCGGTTCACACCGCTGGCTCAACCTACCCGAACCGACGCGAATGTGGGTCGCTTTCGGATGATATTTCCGATTCGTCGGACACTCGGGGGGTCGGCGCGATCGCGGGGCCATCGCACAGCGCTTTCTTACCACATGTCCACCTCTGCAATTACGTCGCGAGCCAGGCGCGCCGGCCGTAAGCATCTCGATGCGCCACCTGCTCAACCGGTTTGCGGCTGGTCGGTCCGTAACGTCCTCGCGGCCACCCCAGCGGTACGACGCAGCATGGCGTAACCGCACGCGGCAGATTGAGAGCTCGGCGCGCTGAAGTTTGGCTCCACAACGGCAAGGTGATCAGCGAAGCGCCCAAGCCCATGGCCCGCGCGGCGAGTAGAAGATTCTGCACACTGGGATAGATCGATCCCCAATATCCCGACTCGGCGACATGGGGCATACGCACAAAGGGCAGCCGCCCTTCGCGGGCGCCGAGGCGCAGGCAGGCTACGACCAGGACCGGGATCTCGGTGAAGTGGTCGACCTGCCACTGCACCGCCCGAGCGATCTTTGCCATCGATTCGTCGCGGGCAACGGCGCGGCGCAGAACCACGCGGTGTTGGACCGTCCATGCCTGGCGGTAGCGCTTGGCGAGTTTCTCCTTGACGCGGCGATCCGTGACGACGACGAACTCCCAGTTCTGCCCATCGTTACCGGTCGGCGCACACAGCGCCAACTCGATGCATTTCAACACCACCGTGTCATCGACCGGGTCTGGAAGAACTCGGCGCACCGCTCGCTGTGTCGTCATCGCCTCCAGGAGCGGCATGTTCAACCGCGCCAGCGCCTCGGCCGTCGTCGGCACCACCCCGGACTCACCCGCTGTGCGGGACGTTAGGTCCGGCGTGTCAGCCATGTTCACCAATCCATTCTGTGGTGAAACGCTGAAATTCCGGAATCCACCGGGCGAACTCGCGTGCAATGAAAGCTTCGATCGTGCCGCCCACCAGCGGAACTTTGAATTCCACCGTCGCATTGAAGGTCATGCGCGAACCGCTGCCCGACGGTGCCAACACGGCCGTACCGCGGCCCGATCCCGGAGCACCGATCACCGCAACGTTGATTTGCCCGGTGACTTGGCCGTCGTAGCTGGGTGTCCACTCATCCGTACTGACGATGTTGAGGTCACCGCGATAGAACTTGGTGAGGAGGCTGGGCAGTTTCCCGCGCCGCAAGTCCTCGGTGACCACCACGCGCACCGTGCCGTCGTCGCCGACGACGAACGAGTCCAGGTATTTATCGCCGCCGAAGGCGGCGAGGCGGGCCAACCAGTAATCCTTATCCCCGAACGCCGCAAAAACCTGCTCCACGCTGGCTGTTGACTCGAACAACAGGTCAAATGAACGGGGCACAGCACTTACCTTTACTTGCCGAACAGCTGATCGGCGAGACCAGCGGCGAACTTTCGGGTCTGCTCCAGCTGCTCCGGCTGGACGTTGGTGCTCGGGATGCGCACACCCAGGTACTTCTCCCGGTACTGCCCGCTGCCCAGGTAGCTGGTGAGCGACAGCATTGAGCGAAGCGCGTCACCGGGATACGTGAAATGAATTTCGTCAAGGTATTGACCACCTTGTTGTTCGGCCAGCTCGCGCACACCGGTGAGATTCTCCCGCCAATACTGGCGGCAGACGACGAAAACTGCGAACGGCGTGCCGGACAGCAAGTTTCGTGCTTCATTCGACTTGAGGAAGGATCGCATCGGCATGCTTACCGTTTGCCACCAAGTCGGCGAGCCAATGCAAACCAAGTCGTAGTCGCCGTCGCGCAGCGTATCCGGTGTGCGGATCTCGCCGATAGCACCACGTCGCTGGGCGGGGAGCACGCTGAGCATGTCCGGCCACACGCGTCGCATCGGAAATCGGGAGAACCGTTGCGCATACCGCGGATCCGTGAACTCGATCTCGGCCGTCCGCACCTCGCAACCGCGCTCGCTGAACACTTCTCCCGCAGCCTGCAACACCTTCAGCGATTGGCCGGTGTAAGAGTAGTACAACAGCAAGACCCGCGGCGGCTTGGGGCTGTGCCCTTCGCCAGTCGTACTACTCATCTCGCGTTACCTTTCTGGCCGACCGAATGTCCAGCGGTGTTCGCCGGTCGGTGCCGGGCACCGTCACGCCAGCGTGACACCCGCGAATCTCGCCCGTTAACCTCGAACCCGTGACGGACAAGGTTCGCGCGGACCTCAGTGGCGCCGCACAGACGATGCTGACGACCCTTTACTGCAAGGCTTTGGACGCCGATTTCGACCGGCCCGTGCTGGGCGACAGATACGCCAGGGAAGCGGTCGACCGAATCGACTACGACTGGAACGAACTCGGCATCGCTCCCCGGTGGGCGCCGCTGGTGACTGTTCGCACCGCGCAATATGACATTTGGGCGTCGCAATTTTTGAGCTTGCACCAACACGCCGTCGTGGTGCATGTGGGTTGCGGTCTGGACAGTCGAGTCTTTCGCCTTGACCCCGGTGACCATGTGGAGTGGTATGACGTCGACTATCCGGCCGTAATCGCGTTGCGCGAGAAGGTGTATCCGACACGTTCCCGGTACCACCTGGTCGCCGCCGCGGCGACCGATCCGTCCTGGCTCGACCGTATTCCTGATGACCGCCCGATATTGCTGTTGGCCGAAGGCATCAGTATGTACTTGACGGCGCACGACGGAGTCGCGCTGCTGCAACGCGTCGTCGACCGCTTTCGATCCGGTGAACTGCAGATCGACTTTTATAACCGGCTCGCAGTCCGTTCCCAGAAGGCTCACAAATTGCAGCGCCAATCCGGCTCGACGCTTTATTGGGCGGTCAACACGCCGCAGGACATCTTGATCCCCGTCACGGGTATTCGGTTGCTGACCGCTGTGACATTTTTCGACGCGACGACATTCAACCGGACTCCGCCCGGCTTTCAGCGGGCCAGCCGGCTGGTGCGAGCGGTCCCGCCACTGCGGCGAGCGCTGCAATACCACCGCTACGCCTTCGGCCCAGTCAACTGACACCGCTTGCGGCGCGCTGCTCCGCAATGGCGCAGAGCTGCGACCGTATTGCCTCGACCGACTTTTCCGGCGACGGCCCATGGGAGTGGTACTCCACGTTCAACCGCCCCGCGAAAATCTGGGTGAAGTAGATGTCGATTCCGGCACTGACAGCAAAGTACAACTCGCCGTGGGTGGCGGTGACTTCCACGCCGGGAGGAGTGCGCACCGGGGGTACCAGACCGTTATTCGACAGCACGACGACGTCGGGCAGACCCGGCGGATTACCGACGTACTGCGGGCTGAAGTGCAGTCGGGACTGCTGGATCACACCGTCGGACAGGTCAGCTTGAAAAGTCTCGGCGATGTCGCGGGCCAGATCGACGACGGCTGTCTTCTGGTCGATCTCGGCGAGATAGGTCGCCAATCCTATTGGGTTGGTGCAACCGGTCGCTGACACCGGCGGTGAGAGAAAATACCGCAGATCGACGGTGTAGATGTAAGGGATCGGGATGCTCAGGCTGCCCCGAAGCTGCCATTCCGCCAGCAGCACGGCCGCAGATAACACGGCGTGCAAGCTGAGGTCATACTCGCGACAGAACGCAACGACGTCGTCTGTCTCGCGCTCGCTCAACCGGCACGAAGCCGTCGGAACACACACCGGAGACCCCGGTTTGACATCGGTGGCGGCTCTGCGGGTGGGCGGCAGATCGTAAGCGAACATCGCCCGCATGAACCGCTCGATTCCCGAGCGCTTCAGCTTTTCTATGCCCCGATCAGCGAGCACCGCCTCGATCGATTCCGGCGCGGGCTCGACGGTGACCGCCCGGATGCGTCCGTCGCACAGCAGGTCGGTGTAGGAAGACAATAGTTCCTCGATAAGGCTGTACATGTGGTGACCGTCAGCGACCGCGTGATGGACGTAAAGGGTTGGCAGGGCTTGTCCGTCGCGCAGAACCACTCGCAAATGAACCAGCGACTCATACTGGTCGAAGTGCAGCGGCGTACTTACAGCCGCAGGATCATCGAGTCGCACCACCTCAATTCCCGGCGGCAGCAGGTCATCGGTGACGAACTGGTGCCGGCCGTCGGGGAGACGCTCGAGGTGCGCGGTGAGGATCGGATGGGATTCCAGCAGCTGGTCGAAAGCTTCCGACAATGCATCGATATCGACGGTGCCCGTGACGTGCGCGGCCAGACCTACGAAAGCGTGGGTCTCGGCGAGCATTTCCTCACTGAGCGCCAGCTTTCGGATGACCGACGTTGGAAACACTGTCATACTCTTGCTATCCGGTGTCCGTTGAGGACAAGTCCACTAAGGCCAGTTCCTCCTCGGCCGAGCCCATTTCCTCCTCCGCGATTGCCTCCCTCACCAAATCCATCACCGCAGTCGAGAATTGCTCGGCAAAAGAGTGCACGACGGCCGAGTCGACGCTGCGGCGGTCGTGCCACCAATCCAGTTGCAGCACGCCGGCCGAGCGGTACACCCGAAGCTCGACGGCGTGACCCAGACCCGGAATCGGCTCGCGCACCGGCATCGCGAGATCAGCGTCGAACTGAACAGGGGCGTCGGATGATGACACGGCGGGCAGCGCGGGAATCGTGCCCACGTAGGACAAGAAGATGTCGGCCGGGCGGGCGGCGCTCAGCAGCCGGGCGGTTGGTCCGTACAGGTAGCGCAATAGGCCGTACCCGATACCGTAATGCGGAACGGCGCCTAGCGTGTCGCGCACATCGTCGAGGATCTGGCGGGCGCTTCGGTCTTTCGCGCATGTGAGTGCAACCGGATAGAGGGTGGTGAACCAACCCACCGTCCGGCGCAGGTCGACATGCGGCTTGAGCACCGAACGGCCCGGCCCCTCGAGGTCGACGGTGAGAACGCCGCCGCCGACGGTAGTAGCGACGGTCCGGCTCAGTGCGGCGAGCAGCATCTGCTCGATCGGTAACCGAAGTCGGCGCCGCGCATCGTCGAGTTCGGTTGTCATAGAGACGCTCAACGTTCTTGACATTCTTATCAGGTCGGCTAACGCCGGTCGTTCCGACGCTTCTGAACCGGCCACCCGAACGGTCCCCGCGGTTGCAGTTTGAAGCCAGAAATCGCGGCTCTCTATCACCGCCGGATGCGTCGCGAGCTCAGCGCAGCGCTCGGACCAATCCGTCCAGGATGTGGTGACCGGTTGTAGCGCAATGTCTTTACCGGCCAACCGTTGCCCGAACCCGGTGAAGATGTCGGTGAGCAGTATGTCGCGCGACGCGTTGTCCGCCGCCCACGCTGGCAAACTAAGCGCGAGGTAGCACTGGCCGCCCGCGGGCCCACGAACGTACGTGCCGACCAGGGGTGGACTCGAGAAATCCTGCTCGCGGATCTGCTCTTTCAGAATGTCGAGCACTGCTTCGCGCTCCTGCTGGCTTCCCGGCAGAATGTCGTCGGGCAGCGACCGGGTGGTCAATTCGACGGTGTCCTGCGGTTGAGCTACCTCCTGCTCCCAAATGCCGGCGCGCTGGGCGAGGCGCAGACGCAGCGCCTCGTGCTGGTTGGTCACTGCCGTGAGCACCACATTGATGTCCTCGACTGCCACATCCGCCCGAAGTTGCAGGACGACGGGAATCCGCCACTGACCACGTTCGGACACGCCGAACTCGAGGAAGTGGGCGATGTTCGGCGGAACAGGAGGGTGTGCGACGTCGCGCGGCGAATGACGGGCCAGGCCGCCGACCGCGTACCGGGCAGTTAGCGCTTTCGCTAGCGCCGCCACTGTTTGGTTGTCGTACAGGTCCTGGGGTGTGAGGTCTAGTCCTTCGTTGGCGGCAGTCATTGCGACGCTGATCGCGACCAGTGAGTCACCGCCGATTTCGAAGAAGTTGGCGTTGCGGTCCACCGAGCCGACACCGAGGCATTGGCCCCAGATCCGCTGCAACGTCGCTTCCACCGGCGACTTGCCGTTCGCACCGGTACGGGATTGGTCAACAGCATCGGCACGGGCCGCCATCCCGTTCGTCGAGGTGTTAGCCGCCCACCCGCTGTTCGGGTTGTGATCTACCCAATGGCGTTGACGTTCAAAAGGATAACCCGGCAACGAGACAAGTTGCGGCTGATGGTCGCCTCGCAGCGCTGTCCAGTCGACCTCGATCCCCGCAGACCAGAGTGCACCAACCGCCCCCAGGAAGGCATCCCGATCGTCGCGATTCTGGGCGTGGTGGCGCATGAGCCGAATGGCGCGGTGATCGCTTGACCACCTCGGGTGTCTCATCGCCGAGGCGGCCAACGTACCCCCCGGCCCCACCTCGACCAGGACGCGGTGCGGTTCGGTCAGCAGCACGTCGAGCTCGTCGGAGAACCGAACGGTCGCCCGCACTTGCTTGGCCCATGTCGCGGGATTGGTTGCCTCGCTGGCGGACAACCACGTTCCGGTGAGGTTCGACAGCAGGGGGATCTGCGGGTCCCGCAGGGTCAGCCGGGACAGGAAGCCGTTGAATTCCGGGATCATGGAGTCCATCAAGCGGGAATGGAATGCGTGCGAGGTGCGGACGCGGCGCGCCACGATCCCTTGTTGAGCGAGTATTTCGCTGAACTTGCGGATGTTTTCTTCTGATCCGGCGATTACGCAGCCGCCCGGCTCGTTGACCGCCGCTAAGTCGACGTCCGGCGTGAGATAGTCGGCGATCGCCTCGGGACTCAGTGCCACTGCCACCATGACACCGCGGGGGGCGGCATGCATCAGGCGAGCCCGCACCGCCACCGCCTTGACCGCCGTCGCGAGGTCGAAGACGCCTGCGAAGGCGGCGGCGGCATATTCGCCGATGCTGTGTCCCGCCAGCGCCGCCGGGCGGACACCGTAGGTCTCGATCAGCTTCGCCAGCGCGTATTCCACTGTGAACAGGGCCGGTTGGGTGCGGTCGGTGCGCTCCAGGTTCCGCGCGGTGCCGTCGAATATTTCGGCGCGCAGGTCGATGCCCAGCTCCTCGTTGAAGCCGGCAGCGCACTGATCGAAATACTCGGCGAACACCGGCTCTGAATCGTAGAGCCCGCGTGCCATCCCGACGTGTTGAGCCCCCTGACCCGGGAATACGAAAACCACACGCTCCGATGCTGACTTGGTGCTCTGCACGGATTCGCCGACGAACACGTTGTCATGCTCGGCTGCGCCGAGCACCGCTGCCGCGTCTTGCTGGTCTTTGACAACCACCGCCATCCGGATGTTCTCCTGGCGGCGGCGGGCAAGGGTGTAGGCGACATCAGGCAGGTTGATCTGCTCGGCACCGGAAATCTCGGCGGCAAGAGCAGTGCGTGACCGTTGCAGCGCGTCAGCGCTTCGCGCCGACAGCAACAGCACCTGCGGTCCGGGCGCTGCAGCAGGTGCCGAAACCGTCGGCGCCTCTTCCAGAACGAGGTGCGCGTTGGTGCCGCCGACCCCGAACGAACTGACCCCGGCTCTACGAATGCCGTCCCACTCCCACGGGCCGTACTCGCTGCGCACCACGAACGGGCCTTGGTCGAGGTGCAATTCGGGGTTGGGGCTGGTGTAGTGCAGGGTGGCCGGAATCGCCCGGTGCTTGAGGCACAGGATCGCCTTGATCAAGCCGGCCATTCCGGACGCTGACTCCAGGTGACCGATGTTGGACTTCACCGAACCGATGAAACACGGAGCAGCACGGTCCACTTCGGACACATCGAAGGCTCGTCGCAAGCCTTCCAGCTCGATCGGGTCGCCAAGCGGTGTGCCGGTGCCGTGCGTCTCGACATAGCCCACGGTCGAGGAGTCGACGTCGGCCACCGCATGCGCCTCGGCAATGACGTCGGCTTGACCTGCCGCGTTGGGCGCGGCATACGTCATCTTCGTCGATCCGTCGTTGTTCAGCGCCGACCCTCTGAGCACGGCGTGAATGCGGTCACCGTCTTCGACCGCGGCCTCCAACGACTTGAGAATCACCACGGCGACTCCGCTGCCGAAAATGGTTCCATCCGAACGCACGTCGAACGGCCGGCAGTGCCCGGTAGGCGAAACCATGGAACCCGGCTCGTGCCAATACCCGACCCGGTGCGGAATACGAAGGGAGGCACCACCGGCCAGCGCCATGTCACATTCACCGCTAAGGATGCTCTGGCATGCCAAGTGCACCGCGACCAGCGACGACGAGCAGGCCGTCTGAACCGCCAGCGCCGGCCCACGCAGATTGAACTGGTGGGCCACCCGCGTTGCGAGATAATCCTTATCATTCTGCAGCGACAAATTGACCATCTCGAACGTGACACCCTGCCCGATGACCAGGTGGGGGTTCTGATGAGACATCAGGTTGTGCAGAAGATATCCGCTGGTCGTGCTCGTTCCGTACACGCCGACTGATCCGTCGATCGCGGTTGGGTCGTAGCCGGCGTCTTCGAGCGCATGCCAGGCGCATTGCAGAAACAGGCGGTGTTGCGGATCCATCATCCGGGCGGCGTGCGGGGTGAAGCCGAAGAAGTCGGCGTCGAATTCTTCAATTCCGTTCAGCAGTGCAGCACGACGTACATAAGCGTGATTAGCAAGAGCCTTTTCGGTGACGCCCGCGGCGAGGAGGTCCTCGTCCGAGAGCGTGACGATCGATTCCTCACCGCGCCGCAAATTGTCCCAGAACGCCGACACCGAGTCGGCGCCAGGAAACTTGCCGGCCATTCCGATGACGGCAATTGCGTTGGGGGCCAATGTGGCTACTTGTGGGAAGCGTTCGCTCGCGCTGGTCACACTCGGTCTCCTACCTTTCGCCGCGTCGCAGCTCGTTGCCGTGCCGCGGCACGCTGCTGAGCTCGATCCCGAATGCCGCTCGCGTTTTCGGCGTTGGTTGGCCCAGCAACGCCAAGTTGACGGATGAGGTCAGACGCAAGATCGGCAAGCGATGCGCCTTGCAACAACAATGCCACCGGAGGTTCAACACCGAAGTCCCCGCGGACCGTATTGCGGATTCGTACGGCCATCAAAGAATCCATACCCAGCTGAGACAACGGCTGATCGGGGTTGATGACAAAGTCTCTGGGGTAGCCCATGATCGCCGCGATGCGTGCGCTCAGGCGGGCGGTGACGATCCGGTTGACCTCGACCGCGTCCATGTCGCGAAGCGCACCTGGACCGGCCCAGTCGTCGGCACCGCTGTCTAGGTCCAGTTCCTCGGCCAATATTCCGAAATAGCCGAGTTGCTGAATCTCGGGGAACGCGGCCGCAGCGCGATCCAGCCGCAAGCGCGCCACACCGACTCCGATGAGGTCGCTGGCGAGTACCGCGTCCAGGGCCTCGATGCCCTCGGCGGGAGAGATGGGATCGAGTGCACCGAATGTCAGCGAGCGAGCAACGCCCACATCGGACCACTGGCCCCAGTTGATCGCGATCGCGGGCAGCCCCGATGCCCGTCGCCAGGCCACCAGGGCGTCGAGCCAGGCGCTCGCGCACGCGTACGCGCCCTGCCCGGGCGCGCCCAGCAGTGACGAAGTCGAGGAGAACCCGGCCCACCAGTCCAGGTCGCGGTCTGCAGTGACCTGGTGTAGCCGTAACGCGCCGGCTGCCTTGGGTGCCCAGACGCGGTCCAGGCTCTCCTTGCTGAGGTTCACGACGATCTGATCCTCCAGCACGGCCGCACCATGAATGACCCCGCGCAAGGCCAGGCCGGTCTCTTCGGCGGCCGTCACCAGTCGCTCCACCACCCCGAGCGCAGAGATATCACCTTGCACCACAACGACTTCGGCGTTTGCTCCCAGCTCGGCGAGGGTTCGCCGCTGTTCATCGGTGGGTTCGCTTCGGCCGTTGAGCACGACGCGCCCGGCTCCGCTGCCGATCAGCCAGCGAGCCACCACCAGGCCCAAGCCGCCCAGCCCACCGCTGACGATGTATGCGCCATCGCGGCGGACAACCGGTTCGCGGACGCGGGCTGGAAGCGTGGCACGCGAGAGCCGCTCGACATACCTTCGTTGCCCGCGCCAGGCGATCATGTCGTCGGTGCCCGATGACTGCAGTTCCGTGATCAAGGTCGCAACCGCGTCACCGGACGCATCCAGATCGATCAGCGTGGCGCGTAGAGCCGGATGCTCGTACGCGAGGACCCGGATAAGCCCGCTAATAGCGCCGATTGCCGGATCGCCCGGCTCGTCCTTCACCGCAAGACCGTTGCGGCTCACCAACCACAACCGCGGTGACTTCCCGTGCCAACCACCGACAATCGCGCGCACCGATGCCGCGATCTGCCAAACCAGATCGCGCGCACGCCGCAGCGCGCCATCCGGGCCGTCCTCGTCCGCGAAGCTCGGTCCGGCGAAGACCACCACCCCAACCGGCGGACGCTCCGCATCTGCTGCAGCTGCGGCGAAGGCCTCCAGTACCACCGACTCCTGCGACACCTCTGCGGTCGTTATCCGCCGGGTTGGTGACCCGAATCGGGTGACGAAGTCGTTGACGATCTGTTCGGTGTCGGAGCCGTCGGTGAGAACCAACCAGCTTCCATCAGCTCCCGCGTGACCGGTGTCCACAGCAGTCGCGGTGTCGACCCAGGTGGTACTGAAGATTTTCTGTGCCAGCGGCAATGGCACCGTTTGGCGTTGCACCCGCCGAACGTAGATGCCGGTGAGTTCGGCGATCGGACGGCCGGCGTCATCGGTCAGCGTTACACTTCCCAACTTTCCGGCGTCGTCGCCGTTGACACTTGCCAGCTCTGCGCGGCAGTGAACCCGCCGGCCGATTTCACCGAACACCCGCAGCTTCTCGATCGACACCGGCAGGTAGGTGACTTCGCTTGTCTCGGTGAAGGATTCGGCGGGCATCGCTGCGGCCAAGCTCTGCAGCACCGCGTCGAGCAGCACCGGATGGATTCGATAGCTCCGATGCGGAGCGGCTTGGTCCGGCAGGACGATTTCAACTTCCGCAGAGCCGCGAGGGTCACGGACGATCCGGGTCAACGCCGCGAAGGCCCCGGCGTGGTGCAGACCTGTGCGGCGCAGGGCCGCATAGAAATCCGCAGGGGCCACCACGTCACCGGTCTGGGTATGGCTGATCCCCTCCACCAGCGCCGCGGATTCGGCGACCTCAAGGCGGGCGACCGCGTGCCGAGACCAATTGCCGTCCGGTGAGCGCGAATAGATCTCCACGCGAATCTCGTTGATACTGCCGTTGCTGAGCTGTGTCGTCACCTCCGTCTGGCTGTCGAGACGAAGGATCTGTTCCACCTCGAGCTGATGCAGTGCAACAGCGTTGGCCGGCAACCCCAACGCTTCACTGCCGGCCGCCAGGGCCATTTCGGCGAAGGCGGCCGCGGGCATGACGGCCTGGCCGTGTACCCGGTGATCCGCCAGCCACGGCAACGCGTCGGTTCCGACGTCCGCTTGCCACACGTGGCCGCGGCCGGCGGGCATTTCGACGTGCACTCCCAGCAACGGATGGGCACCCGCCACCTGCCGGCCGGTGGGCCGGTGCGCAACCCAGTACTTGGAGTGCAGCCACGGCGCCGGCGGAACATCCATGAGCTTCCCGGTGAAACCGGTGTTTTCGGGGGCCTTAGCCGAAGGGGGTGCGATCGCGGCCAGGTGCGTGTGAAATGTCAGTGTTTCGGGGTTGTCACGCTGCAGCGTGGCGCTGACCCGGGGATCGCCGCCGCTACTGGCGGACTGGACATTGTCGCTCAGGGCGTGGGCGAGCAAGGGATGGGGACTGACTTCGATGAACGTGGCGTGGCTTTGGGCCGCGGTCGTCACAGCTTGGTTGAACCGCACCGGATTGCGCAGATTGGCAACCCAGTAGTCGGCGTCGAACATCGGCTCGCCGTCCGTGTGGCCGGTCGTGCTGATCAGCGGAATCTTCGAAGTTTTCGGAGCCAAGTCGGACAGCACACTACGCAATTCGGGCAGTATCGGGTCGATCGTCGGATGGTGCGAGGCCACGTCGACTTCGATGCGCCGCGCCAGCCGGCCCTGTGAGTCGACCACGGCGACGACGGCGTCCACCTGCTCGGGCGGCCCGGCGATCACCGATTGCTGTGGCGAGGCATACACGGCCAAGGTGATGTCGGGATAATCGGCGATCAACTCTTCGGCGGCGGCTGCGCTCAGTTCCAGCAGCGCCATCGCACCCTGCCCCGACAACCGGGCCATCAGCTTGGAGCGGGTAGCGATCACCCGCAAGCCGTCAGCCACGGTCAGCGCACCGGCCACCACCGCCGCGGTCACCTCGCCCATTGAGTGCCCGATCACCGCATCGGGTTCCACACCGTAAGAGCGCCACAGTTCCGTCAACGCCAACTGCATCCCGACCAGCACCGGCTGGATACGTTCGATACCCACCACCAAGTCACCGGAGACGAGCACCTGTCGCAGTGAAAAGCCCACTTGCTCAACAAAAGCCGGCTCCAGTTCGGCGACTGCTGCGGCAAACGCCGGTTCGTCGGCCAGCAACTGCCGGCCCATCCCCTGCCATTGCGAGCCCTGACCCGAATAAACGAAGACCGTGCCGGAGCCGCGCGGCGCCTCACGCGGCGCGACCACTCCGGGTGCGGGCTGCCCGGCAGCCAGCGCCCGTAGCCCGGCCACCGCCTCGTCGTGATCACGCGCGCACACCGTGGCGAACTTGTGGTGGCGGCTGCGGTGGTAGTTGACAGTGTGGGCGATGTCTGCCAGTGGGACCTGGGCGCCCGGACCGGCTAACCAGTCCGCCAATTCCGACGCCCAGCGCGCGACCCGTTGCTCCGTCTTACCGGAGATCAGCAATGTCGTCACCGCTGAGCCAGGATTGGCCGGCAGCGGTGCCGGGTCCGGCCCCTGCTCAAGCACCACGTGCGCGTTCGTCCCACCCAGGCCGAACGACGACACCGCGGCCCGTCGTGGACCTTCGCATGCCGGCCACGGTGCCAGCTCGGTGGGCACGAACAGGCGCGTCGACGACGGGTCGATGGCTGGATTCCACTGCGAGAAGTGCAGATTGGGCGGAATCTGTCCCCGCTGAACCGCCAAAGTGGCCTTGATGAATCCGGCAATACCGGCAGCCGCCTCCATGTGACCCATATTGCTTTTCACAGCCCCCAGCGCACAGGGACCATCGCCACGCCCATAGACCTCGGCCAGCGCTTCGAACTCGATCGGGTCACCCAGCGCGGTGCCGGTGCCGTGCGCCTCGATGAAGTTCACCGAGCCGGCGACTACATCAGCACTTCGCAAGGCGCGAGTGAGCACATCGCACTGCGCGATCGTGTTGGGAGCGGTCAAGCCGTTGGAACGGCCGTCCTGGTTGACCGCCGACCCACGCACCACCGCCAGCACCCGGTCTCCGTCACGCACCGCGTCGGTGAGCCGCTTGAGCACCGCGACCCCGGCACCTTCGCCGCGCACGAATCCGTCCGCTTGCGAGTCGAAGCTGTGACACCGGCCCCGGGGCGACAGCATTCCCCACTTAGCCATCGCGATCTGGGTCTCTGGGCGCAATATGAGGCTGACGCCGCCCGCCAGCGCCAGGTCGCTTTCCCGCAGCCGCAAGCTTTGGCAAGCCAAATGCACCGTCACCAGCGACGACGAGCACGCTGAATCCATGGCGACCGCCGGGCCGCGCAGACCCAACAGATATGCGATCCGTCCCACGGCCACCGCATGGGCGTTACCCGTTGCGGAGTACGCGTCGATGTTGTCCGGATCGGCCGCCGAGATGCCTTGATACTCGGTGTAGTAGACGCCCATCATCACCGCGGCGCGGACGCCGGCCAGCTGATCCGGCGCCATCCCGGCGTGCTCCAGCGCCTCCCATGCGACCTCCAGCATCACCCGCTGCTGAGGATCCATCGCTTCGGCCTCACGCGGGGAAATTCCGAAGAAATCGGCATCGAAACCGGCCACATCGGGCAGGAAGCCGCCCCACTTCGACGACATGCGGCCGGGGGCAAACGGATCCGGGTCGTAGTAGGCCTCGGCGTCCCAACGATCTGCCGGGATCTCGCCGATCGCATCGCCGCCGTCGGCCAGGAAATTCCAATAGTTTTCCGGTCCGACCACCCCACCGGGAAACCGGCAGCCAAGCCCCACCACAGCTACCGGCTCGGCTGCCGCGATACGGGACGCCTTGACGAACTGATCATTCAGGGCGGTCCGCTGCTCCGGGGTCATCGCCGAAACCCTGCTGAAAGTCGTTCTCATTCAGACACCGTTTCCAGTACCGGCCGACGCCGACTCCACGCTGTCGAACAACGCATCCAACACGCTGCTTGCCGATTCGGACGTCATATAGACGCCAGACTCCTCCGGAAGTTCCTCAGGCGCCAACTCTTCGGCCAGGAACGTCGCCAACGACGAGATGGTGGGGTGGTTCCAAAACATCGTCGCCGACAATTCGATACCCACTAACCGCTGCGTCTCTCGCAGGATCGTCATCGCCACCATCGAATCGAGTCCCAATTCGGGAAACGGCTGATCCACGTTGACTGCCGACGCCGGCGTTCGAAGTTCGCGCGCCAGTATGCCTTTGAGCCTGGTCGAAAGTTCGCTGACTCTCTTCTCACTGGGCATCTGCGACCAATCTCGAGGGGACGCTGGTGATTGATGCCCATCATCAATGGTTGATCGGTCGTCGACGCTCAAAGCATCGAACTCCTCGACGAAGCTTTCGAAGTAGCCGAGTTCGCGGAACTCTGGGGTCGTAGCGATTGCGCGATCAAAACGCAACCGTCCGACACCCACGCGAGTAAGGGTCCCACCCACCAATGACTCGAGCGCCTCGATGCCCTCGGCCGGAGTGATCGGGTCGAAAGCACTGAGCTTCAATGAGCGGCCGATGCCGACTTCGGACCACTGGCCCCAGTTGATCGCGGTTGCGGGCAGCCCCGCTGCGTGCCGCCACGCCACCAGGGAGTCGAGCCACGCGTTGGCGGTTGCATAAGCCACTTGTCCCGGTAAGCCCAAAAGCGAGGCCATCGATGAGAACCCAACCCACCAGTCGAGCTGCCGGGTAACGGTTGCTGTATGCAGCCGCACCGCACCGGCCGCCTTCGCCGCCCAAACCCTTTCCAGGCCTTCCTGGGTGAGGGCCGTTACGAGGCCGTCGTCGAGCAGGCCCGCCGAATGGATGACTCCGCGCAACGGCAGTCCGGTCTCTTCTGCAGCCGCCAGTAGCCGCTCCGCGACCGCCTCGGAAGCGATATCGCCAGGCACGAAAGCGACTTCGGCACTGCGGGCAAGCTCCTCAAGGACGCTTCGCTGACCATCTGAGGGATCGGTTCGACCATTGAGGACAAGCCGCCCCGCGCCGTTCTCAACGAGCCACCGCGCGACGGCCATGCCCAAGCCGCCCAGGCCTCCGGTGACGATGTACGAGCCATCCGCACGCACAGCCGCCTGATGCCCACCCGCATCCAGCGTCGCACGCGAGAGCCGTTCGACATACCGACGTCCGCCGCGCCAAGCGATCAGATCGTCGTTCGATGGCGACTCCAGTTCGCTTTCAAGCGCTGAGACGACGTCGTGCCCGGAATCCACGTCGACAAGTGTTGCGCCGACATCCGGTTCGTTGGCCAGGACACGAGCGAGTTCCCCTGGATACCGCCATGTCCGGATGAGACCTTTCAGGGCACCGATGGCTGGATCGCCCGGTGCATCATCGCCAACGACTAGACCGTTACGGGTCACCAACCACAGCCGCGGTAACTTCCCGTGCCAACCGTCGATAGCGGCGCGCGCCGCGACCGATATCGTCCAGATCAATTCTCGGGCCCGTCGAAGCGTGTTGTCCGGTTCGCTGGCATCGAAAGAACGCTTCCCGACGAAGACAATCATGCCCGAAGGCGGAAACTCCGGATCTGCCGCGGATTCTGCGATGGCCTTCAACAGTGCCGGTCCGTCCGACAACGCTTCGCTGATCATTCGCCGGGTCGGTGAACTCAGCCTGGTAGTGCACTCCGCCACAAGTGCCCTTGTTTCACGGTCGTCGTCGGCTAGCAGCAGCCAGCTCCCAGCAGGCGCAGTCCCCGTTCCGGGACGGGGCTGCGACACCACCGATCTCTCGACCCAGACTGCTTCGAAGATCTTCTGCTCTAGGGGTAGCGGCATCGTGTCCGGATTCACCGGACGTAACACGACGCCGGTGCATTCCGCGGTCACCGTTCCGTTGTCGTCGAGGAGGGTGATTCGGCCCCGGTAACCGCTGCCGTCGCGTTCGTGGCTCGCCAGTTCGGTGCGGCACCGGGCCCGTCGCCCGACTTGTCCGAACACCCGAATGACCGCCAGTGATGTCGGCAGATGAATGGTCCCGGTCGGACCTTCTGGGGATTCAACTGGCACGGCGCGGCCGAGACTCTGCAGCGCCGCATCGAGCATCATTGGATGGATGCAGTAACCCGGATGATCAGCGGCACCATCCGGCAGCACAATTTCGGTCTCCGACTCACCGGTCTTCGCCCCGACAATCGGCTCCGGCCGGTCAGCCGGACCCGTCTCCTGCCTCACGTCGACGCCGGCAACGGCGTATCGACGCCAGCCGCCGTCGGCCGAATCGGCATAGATCTCAACGCGGATACCGTCGTTGCCTTGGGTCAGCTGCGTCGTGACTCGGGTGTGGGGACTCCTGCCAAGCGGCTGCTCAACCTCGAGCTGGTTGACCCGTATGGCTTGAACAGGTAAGCCGAGAGCTTCGCGGGCGCCAGCTAGTGCCATTTCGGCAAAAGCCGCCGCCGGCATAACGGCCTGCCCATTCACTTTATGATCGGGGTGATCGGGCAGCCAGCGCATCGCCTCCGGTCCGATATCTGCCTGCCACACGTGGTCGCGGCCCGACGGCATCTCGACATGGACGCCAAGCAAAGGGTGCACATCTGCTGACTGCTGGGGAAGCGACGCACTCGTGACCCAGTGCCTCGAATGCAGCCAGGGCGACGGGGGCACATAAACGAGCCGGCCGCCACCGGCATTGGGGACCGTTGCACCAAGTGTGGCGAGCTGGGTATGGAAGAACAGCGTCTCGTCTTCCTCCCGCTTCATCGTCGAGGCGATGACGACGCGATCGGCCGGCACCGTTGATTGGAGCGTGTCGGTGATGGCGTGGATCACGAGGGGATGTGCGTTGATTTCGACAAAGGCGCCGTGGGTTTGTCGTGCCGCCGCGACGGCTTGACTAAACCGGACCGGCTGCCTCACATTGGCAACCCAGTAGTCCGCGTCGAGTACCGGTGCGGGTCCGCCCGTGTCGGCGACAGTGGAGATGAAGGCAACCGTCGGGCTCTTTGGTGTCAAATCTGCCAGCGCGGAGCGTAATTCGGGCAGGATTGGATCCATCAAAGCGGTATGGGAGGCGACCTCCATGTTCACCCGGCGCGCGAACTGACCCCGCGCCTCCGCTGCGGCGATCACGGCCTCGACCTGAGCGACCGGCCCGGCGACAACCGTTTGATGTGGTGACGCGTACACCGTCAAGCTGACCTCGGGGAAGTCGGCAATCAACGCTGTGGCGGCGTCGGCGTCCAGTTGCAGCAGGGCCACCGCGCCCTGTCCGGCCAGCCGCGACATCAGCCGCGACCGGGTGGCGATCACCCGAAATCCTTCGTCTATGGTCAGCGCCCCAGCCACCACAGCCGCGGTGACCTCCCCCATGGAGTGCCCGATCACTGCATGGGGTTCTACGCCGTAAGAGCGCCACAACTCGGTCAACGCCAACTGCAGCCCCATCAACACCGGCTGCACCCGTGCGTCGCCCGTTAATGGCTCGTCATCGACGAGAGCCTGCTGTAGAGAAAATCCCACTTCCCGAAGAAAAGCCGGCTCCAGCTCAGCGACGGCCGCGGCGAACGCCGGCTCGTCGGTCAGCAACCGCTGGCCCATGCCGGCCCACTGCGAACCCTGACCCGAATACACGAACACCGCGCCAGAGCTATGCGGTCCCAGGCCCGGCTCGACCACACCTTCCGCCAATTCGCCGGCGGCCAGCGCGCGCAGCCCGGCCACCGCCTGAACCCGATCACGCGCACACACCGCAGCAAAGTGCTTATACCGGGTGCGATGGTGATTGACGGTGTGCGCCACATCGGCCAACCGCACCTGGGCACCCTCACCTGACATCCATTCCGCCAACATCGCCGCTGTCGAGGCGATCCGCGCCGGCGTCTTGCCCGACACCACCAACGTGCTCACCACCGGCTCGGGCTGCGCCACAGCAGCTTCGGTAACCGGCGCCTGCTCAACCACCACATGCGCATTGGTGCCACTAACCCCAAACGACGACACCCCGGCACGGCGCACCCGCTGCACCGACGGCCACGGCATACCAGAACCGGCAATAGTGAACCGCGAAACACCCTCCGCCGCGTGCGGAGTCAACCGCTCAAAGTGCAGATGCGGCGGAATATAACCGTGCTGCACACTAAGCACAGTCTTGATGAAACCAGCGATACCGGCCGCCGACTCCAAATGACCCAGATTGGTCTTCACCGAACCCAACACCAACGGCGCAGCACCATCGCGCTCACCAAAAACCTGATCCAACGCCCCCAACTCAATCGGATCACCCAACGCCGTCCCCGTGCCATGGGCCTCGATGTAATCGATATCGGCCGGACCCAGCCGCGACGCCGCCAACGCCTGCCGCAACACCGCCTGCTGCGCCGGACCATTGGGCACCGTCTGCCCACTACTGGGACCATCCTGGTTGACCGCCGACCCGCGCACCACCGCCAACACCCGATCACCGTCGCGCACAGCATCACCGAGCCGCTTGAGCACCACCACCCCGCAGCCCTCACTGCGCACATAACCATCAGCGCTGGCATCAAAAGTCTTGCACCGCCCGTCCGGCGCCAACATCCCCCATCGCGAGGTGGCAATGCTGTTCTCCGGGCTCAAAATCACATTCACACCGGCAGCCAGCGCCTGATCGCTTTCCCGCCGACGCAGGCTCTGACACGCCAAGTGCACCGTCACCAGCGACGACGAACACGCAGTATCAAGCGCCACCGCCGGCCCGTGCACACCCAAAAAATACGACAACCGCCCAGCGAGGAAATTACCCGCATTACCGAACGGAACGTAGGGATCAAAATCTTTCGACCGAACACTTGCTGCGTACGCGACTAAGTAATCCGACGTGGTCACACCGACGAACACCGAGGTTTGGCTGCCGCGGATCGCCGGTGCAGTAATCCCGGCGTTTTCCACTGCCTCCCAAGCAACTTCGAGCAGCAACCGCTGCTGAGGATCCATCGCGGCCGCCTCGCGCGGAGAGAGGCTGAAGAAGTCGGCATCGAACTCATCCGGCCGCCACGAGGTCAGAAAACCGCCCTGGCGGCTAGCAATCGTGCCCGGTACGGTGTGGTCCTCGGAGTAATAAGCGTCGGCGTCCCAGCGGTCCGCGGGCACCCGCACGATGCCGTTGCCGCCGTCTTTGAGCAACCGCCAGTACTGCGCGGGGTCGTTCACCCCGCCGGGTAACCGGCAGCCCATCCCCACCACCGCGATCGGCTCGGTGTCGCCCTGTTCGGCGATCTCCAGACGCGCAGTCAGATCGTCGATCTTACGCAACGCCTCGGTGATGATCGCCCGACGATCCGGCGGTGCAGCAGCCATCACGCTCAACCCAGCCTCTCGGAGAGTTCTCTGAGCAATTCGTCGTCGCTGAGGTCGTCGTAGGCGTCATCACTGGCTTGATCGGCAGCCTCGATCAGCTCAGGAAGGACGGTGGCCAAGTAACCGGCGAGCGCGTCGACGGTCGGATAGTCGAACACGACGGCTGCCGGCAGCGCCAGCCCGAGACTGCCGGCGAGAGCGCGTTGCAGGGTGACGCTCATCAGCGAATCCATGCCCGACTGAAAGAAACCCGCTGAGGGATCAAGCAGTTGCGGTGAGGCCAGCCCCATCGCGGCCGCGGCCTGGGCACCCACATGCTCGACCAGAAGGTCGTAACGCCGTGTCGGTTCGCACTCGCTCAATGCCGCGCGGAACGCGGTCCCGGACGCCGACTCGCCGTCACCGTCGCCGTCGTCGGCTGGCAACAGCTCGTCCACGATGTGCAGTGCTGCGCGGGTGCGATATGCGGTGGCGAGCCGCGCCCAGTCGGCGGCGGCCACAACGGAGCGGACCGGAGTCCCCGGCCCACTGACCGAGCGCAGCGCCTGGATGGCCACCTCGTCGGGCATGGGTTCCAGTCCCGAGTCGAGGGTAACTTGGCGTTCCCGCTCGGACTGGTTGTCGGCCAGCGACTTCCAAAGTCCCCAGTTGACGGCTGTGCCCGACAGCCCGGCTGCCCGCCGAGCGTAGGCGAACGCGTCCAGGAAGGTGGTGGTGGCCGCATAGTGGGCCAGCCAGCGTGAACCGGTCAGCCCGGAGATCGACGAGAACAGCACGAATCGATCCACCGGATGCCGCAGCGAAAGTCCGTGCAGCAAAGACACCACGTCGAGTTTCGGCCGGAACATCGCGGTGACGTCGTTGTCGGTCATCTCGCGCAGAGTCACCGGCCCACCACCGAAGGCCGCGACGTAGATACCGCGCAGCGGCGGCAGGTCCGCGCCGAAGCGGTCGAACAATGCCGCCATCGCTGACTCGTCGGCCGCATCGGCGGCCACCGTCACCAACGTGGTGCCGGTCGCCGACACGCTCTCGGTCAGCTCGTCAAGCCGCGATCCCGGATTGCGGGAAACCGCAACGATCTTCGCCGCGCCCATGTCGGCGAGCTGGCGGATGAGATGTGGCCCGATGTTGCCGGTGGCGCCGATGACCAGATGACAACCGTCCGGCGGTATGTCACCGTTGGCGGTTGGCGGCGGATATCCCCTTCGCAGCCGCGGGACGAGGCGTTCACCGGCTCGGTACACCACCTGGTCGTCGTCGCCCCCGCTGTGCGCCTCGTTCGCCACATAGCGAGCGGTCAGGCCGGCAGGCACCGATTCGTCGACATCGACGATGCTGCCCCAGATGTCCGGGTGCTCCAGCGCCAGCGTGCGACCCAACCCCCACAGCACCGCGTGCGCAGGGTTGGCCCGATCGCCGGCGCCAACGGGCTGCGCATTGCGGGTCAGGAAGAACAGCCGCGGCCGCACCGCCATCGTGGCCACCGCGGTGACGAGTTCGCGGGCGCTGTTGAACGTGGCGTATCCCGATTCGGCGTCGAACAGGCCGGCCGATGCCGGCGGCGCGTAAAGGACATGGGTGGTTCCAGGAAGGGCGGTGGTAAGTCTGTCGCTGCCGTCGGTCAACGTCGACGGCGACAGCACCGTCACGCGAGATTCATCGCCGATGGCCCGGCCGATCTCTGCGCCGATGTCGGGATCGCCCACCACAACCCATGAGCTCTCGACGCCGGCCTGAACTTCTGGCAGGTCACGGGCCGGCCAGGCAAGTTCGCAATACCATTCCGGCGGAACGGGCCCGTCCGTCTGCGCCGCCGGGTACCCGTTGCGGTCAGCGTGTTTCACCGGAACCACCGACCTGACGCTGACCCAGTGACGGCTGTGGTGCCACGGTGTGGTGGGCACCACCGGGTGCGGTTCTGGTGGATGCGGAGTTTGCGGCGGGCTATTTGTCTGAACGGTGTTGAGGTTCGTATGGAAGCTCAAGGTGTCATCGCCGTCACGCCACAGCGTGCCTACGCTGTGGTGGTGGGACATCGAATCCAAGGTGTCACTGATCGCATGCGTCAGAATGGGATGCGCGCTGACCTCGATGAACGTGGCGTGGTCGTGTGCTGCTGCGGCGACGGCGCTACTCACCCGCGCCGGTTGACGCACATTGGCCACCCAGTACTCGGCGTCCAGCAGTGGATCGGTGGTTCCCTCGACGACGGTCGAGAAGAACGGGATCGTGACAATCTCCGGTGTTATGTCGGCCAGTGCCGCACGCAGTTCGGGAAGGATCGAGTCCATCAGCGGCGTATGGGAGGCGACCTCCATGTTGACCCGCCGTGCGAAACGGTTCTGCGAACTCACCCGGGCGATCACCGCGTCGACCGGTGCGACCGGCCCGGCGATCACGGTCTCGCCGGGCGAGACATATCCCGCCACGCTGACGTCGGGATAGTCCCCGATCAACGCTAGGGTGGCCTCGGCGTCCAGCTTGAGCAGTGCCACAGCGCCTTGACCGGCGAGCTGCGACATCAGCCGGGACCGGATGGCGATCACCCGTAGCCCGTCGGCCAAGCTCAACGCCCCGGCCACCACAGCCGCGGTGATCTCGCCCATCGAATGACCGATGACCGCGTCGGGGTGTACCCCGTACGAGCGCCACAAGTCGGTCAGCGCCAGCTGCAGCCCCATCAGCACCGGCTGCACCCGCGCGTCTCCGCTCACCGGTTCGCCGTCGGCGATGATCTGTTGAAGCGAAAACCCAAGCTGCTCGACGAATGTGGGCTCCAATTTGGTGATCGCGGCGGCGAACACCGGCTCGTCGGCGAGCAATCTGCGACCCATACCCGCCCAGTGCGAGCCCTGCCCGGAGTACACAAAGACCGTGCCGGCGCCGCACGGTCCGTCGTGCGGGGCCACCACTCCATCGGCCGGGCGTCCGTCGGCCAGCGCCCGCAGCCCCTGCACCGCTTGTGCGTGATCGCGGGCGCAGACAGTCGCGAAGTGGTCGTGGCGGTCACGGTGATGGTTGAGGGTATGTGCCACGTCGGCCAGCGCGACAGCGGCACCTGCGCCGGCCATCCACTGGGCGAGCGTGCCCGCCGCGACCGCTATCCGCTCCGGCGTCTTGCCCGTCACCACCAAAGTGGTCACTGCCGGATCGGGTTCGCGGATCGCGGGCACCGAAGCCGGCGCCTCTTCGATCACGACGTGCGCGTTGGTGCCGCCGAAGCCGAACGAAGACACGCCCGCGCGTCGGGGCCGCTGCAGAGCAGGGTATTGTTGTTGCTCGGCAACAACTTTCAGCCGCAGCTGATCAAACGCGATGTGCGGGTTGGGGTTCTCGAAGTGCAGATTCGCCGGGATAGTCGCCTGCTGGACGGATAACACCGCTTTGATGAAACCGGTGATTCCGGCCGCCGCCTCGAGGTGACCCAGGTTCGACTTGACCGCACCGAGCAACAGCGGTGACTCTGCCGGACGCCCACGGCCCAAGACGGTGCCCAGCGCACGCGCCTCGATGGGATCGCCCAGCAGTGTCCCGGTGCCATGGGTCTCGACGTAGTCGACTTCCTGCGGTTGAATACCGGCGTTGGCGTACGCGGCCCTCAGCACCGCCATCTGCGCGGCGGGATTCGGAGCCAGCAATCCGTTGGACCGGCCATCTTGGTTTATCGCCGATCCGCGCACCACTGCCAGCAGCCGATCACCGTCGCGCACTGCGTCACTGAGCCGCTTGAGCACCGCCACACCGCAACCCTCGCCGCGGACGAAGCCGTCCGCGCTGGCGTCGAACGTATGACAGGCACCGGTCGGTGACAGGGCACCGGATTGATCGAAACCACGGAAAACCGACGGCGACATCAAGACATTGACTCCACCGGCGATCACCAAATCGGCGTCCTGCATCCGCAGGCTCTGGCAGGCCAGATGCAAGGCGACCAGCGACGACGAACATGCGGTGTCCACCGTGACCGAAGGGCCACGCAGATCCAGGAAATACGACAGCCGATTGGCGATGATGCTCAGCGCACCGCCGGCGTTACTCCAGGCGTCGACGTTGGGCAGATCAGCCGACGCGAGGTAGCCGTATTCGGCAATACTGGCCCCGACATACACCCCGGTCAGTGAGCGGCGCAGTGAGCTGGGCGGAATTCCAGCGTGTTCCAGCGCCTCCCAGGCCACTTCCAGCAGCAGCCGCTGCTGGGGGTCCATCTTGGCGGATTCACGCGGTGAGATGTCGAAGAATTCGGCGTCGAAGGCGTCGATGTCGCGCAGAAACGACCCCCACCGGGTGGTGCCCGCGAGCGCTTCGGCCACTCCCGGGGAGCCGTCGTCGAAGGGCGCCCAACGCTCTGGCGGCACAACTCCCACCGCCGAGCGCCCGTCGCACAGGAATTGCCACAGCGCATCCGGGCCGGCGATGCCTGCGGGCAGACGACAGCCCAGGCCGATCACCGCGATCGGCTCGTCCATGCTGTTACGATCGCCGCCCGCCACCGGCTCGGCTTCGGTGACTGGTTCGGATCCGGTGAGGAACTGCGCCAAGTCGCCGATGGTCGGGTGCTGCCAGAACTCCACGGGCGAGACGCGCCGGCCGAGCAACTCGGAGAGCTCTCCGGAAAGCACCACCGCGTCGCGTGAGCCCAGGCCCATGTCGTTCATCGACGCGTCGAAGTCGATGTCCTCGGGACTGCAGCCCACAGTCGTCACCAGATAGTCGGCCAGCCAGTGCCGAAGTGACTCCTCGTCGAAAGCCGCTGTCATGCCGGAACGTCCGAAAAATGACTAAACATCAGACACCGCTCTCACTGCCAGCCGAAGCTGATTCCACGTGATCGAACAATTCACTCAGCACGCTGTCGGCCGAGTCGGATACCAGATCGAAGTCGTCTTCTGAATCAACTTGTGGCCGCAGCTTTTTAGCGAGGTGCTCCGCCAAAGCCGTAATGGTCGGGTGATTCCACAACATCGTCGCCGACAGCTCGATGCCGACGAGCTGCTCGGCCTCGCGCCGTACCGACATCGCCATCACCGAGTTGAGGCCCAGTTCGGCGAACGGGCGGTCTCGGTCGAGGTCGGCCTCAGACATTCGAAGCTCGCGAGCAAGTATGCCGCGCAACCCCGCCTCGAGTTCGCTGAGCATGTTATCGGTAGACATCTGTGACCATGCGGGCTTCTCCGCAGTTATGCCATTAGTCTCGACTGCGCTTGATTTGATACCAGCCGACGAAGGCAGCGGCGCCATCACGGCTTGCGCGACGTCGTAGCGGTCCAGGTACTCCCAAGCAGCAAATGCTTCTTTCGGACTGACGGGCCGCGAGCCCATTCGTTCAAGCTCTTGTACAACGACGTGCGCATCGGAGGCAAATCCATATCCCTGCCATGCAACCCAGTCCAGACTGACGGTGTGGCAGCCTTGGTGGTGACGCGCTCGGGCGAGACAGTCGAGATAGGCGTTGGCGGCCGCGTATGCGCCTTGCCCCGGGACGCCGAACACGGTACCGGCTGAGGCAGTCATGAAGAAGAAATCCAGGGCGCCCGGCGGGAAGATTTCGTGCAACACTTGGGCTCCGGCGATTTTCGGCCACAAGGTGCGCTGAAGACGACGGTCGGATAGCTCAGTCAAGAGTTGGCTTTCGGTGACTCCGGCGGCGTGTACGACCCCTCGTATCGGCGGAGCCCCCTCATCATCCCGCCGACTGAAGAAAGCCTGCAGTGCGTCGCGCGATCCAACGTCCAGGGCCACGGCATCGATCGACACGCCTCGCATCTCGAGCGCCCGGACGGCGGCGATTTTGTGGCGCATGTCGGTATCGTTGCTGTCGTTGTCCCAGTCACGTCTGGGGGGCAGTGGAGTACGGCCGGCAAGGATCAGACGACGCGCACCCAGGTCCGCAAGCCAAGCGGCGATCAGCAGACCGAGCGCGCCCATGCCGCCGGTGATCAGATATGCCGCGTCGGGGCGACACCGCAACGGCTCTCGCACAGGTTCGCCTTCGACCGGTATCACCGCGGGAGCCAGCCATTCACCTTCACGCAGCGCCAATATGGATTTGGCCGACGACGGCAGCATTGTGGACAACGTCGACGCGTAATCGCCGATGTCACCAACGGCCGGGAGGTCGACGAGCCCTCCCCACAAGTCGGGCTGCTCCGCGCGGACGACACCGGCAATTCCCCACAGGCAGCTCTGGCGCAATGCTGACTCGTCGAGCGCCTCACGGACGCCACGGGTGATGATCCACAGTGTCGCCGGGTGGCGGTCATCCCGCTGGGACAGCCGGCGGACAAGGTCGGCCACCTCGGCCGACAGGCGGAGCGCGCACTCCATGTCGGTCTCGGCATCGTGCACCGGCCCCTGTTCCGCCAGGAAAAGAACATAGCGTGCTTCGGTGACGTCGGCCGGCACATAGCCGGCGCGACCGAGCGCATTACGAAGAGAGCGAGCGGCATCGTCCGGTCCCAGAACTGCAAATCTGCTCGAGACATTGGGCATCTGCTGCGCGTCAGCATGCTGGTCCAAAGGTTGCCACTCAATTGCATGGGCCAAGGCGCGGGGATCGTCGCGGGAAGCGGCCCGCGCCGCATCGGACTCCACAGCTGCGTATCGCATCGAGCGGATGTCGACGTACACCCTGCCGTCGGGTGCCCTTACCGTGACATCGACGATCAATTCGTTCTCGTTGCCGCCGCGTCGGCATACCTCGATGGAACCTTGCGCGTCGGCAACATCGGCTTCCACCCATAAGCTTTCGACGGTGGCCGGAAACATCAGCCGCGAGTTGTCGATGTCGGCCAGCCGGGCCAAGTGAGCGGCGGCGTCGAGCAGGGCGACAGTGGACGCTTCAGGCACCGTAACGTCGGCGCGCAAACCACCTTGGCCTGACACGCAGGCGCCGATCGACCAACTGAACGGTCGGCCCTCGATACCCCACAACTGTTGCAGCTCGGCAACGGAAGATAGGTCGTAACTCGACTTCTGATAAGCGCCGCCGTCATCACCGCCCTCGGGATCACGGTGCGGCGGCAGGTGGGATACCCGGGCACGGGCGTGGCTGACCCAATTGGCCGACGGCCCGCTCTCCGGAAGTCTGGATGCGATCGTGACGGATTCAGCGTCGGCGACGACTTGGATCAGTCGCGCTTGGTCGAGGAGGATCGGATACTCGAATCGAATGTCCGACAGCGTCGATGCGTCATGCTGGGCCGCCGCGGCCAAGAGTGTTTGCAGCAAAACGGAGGCCGGTACGACTTCTACACCCTGGACTCGATGGCTGCCGGGGTACGGCTTGGCTTCCGGCGCCAGCCGCGCCTGCCACATATCTGTCGTCGGCGTGGTGGCCACCTCGATGCGCTGCCCGAGGAGGGTGCCGCGCCTGGGTGCGGGTTGGGCCAGGGCACTCCGTCTCGGGACATCGAGCCAGTGTCGGGTGTGGTGCCACGGAGTTGTAGGCAGGGCCGGATGCGGCTCGGCCACATGCTCTGTTTCCGGCGGCTCAACGGTGTGGGTCGCGTTGAGGTTGGTGCGGAATGTGAGGGTGTCGTCAGTGTCGCGCTGCAGAGTTCCGACGCTGTGGTGATGAATGCCGCTCAAGGCGTCAGTTATGGCGTAGGTCAGCAGGGGGTGCGGACTGATTTCGACGAAAGTGGCGTAGTCTGCACCGGCGGTAACCACGGCCTGGCTGAACCGCACCGGGTTCCGCACGTTGGCAACCCAGTACTCAGCGTCGAACGTCGGCGCTACGCCAGCCGTGGTGATCATCGGGATGTTTGGCGGCTGCGGCGACAGGTCGGCCAGCGCACTACGCAGCTCAGGCAGAATTGGGTCAACGGTTGGGTGATGCGATGCCACGTCAACCTCGATACGCCGAGCCAACCGCTCCCGAGCCTCTACGACCGCGACCAACGCATCGACGCGCTCCGGCGGTCCGGCGATCACCGTTTGGCGCGGCGAGGCGTGGACCGCCAACGTCACATCGGGATACTCCGCAATGAGCGCCGCAGTCGCCTCGGCATCGAGCTCGAGCAAAGCCATTGCGCCCTGGCCGGCCAGCTGCGCCATCAGCCGCGACCGAGTCGCAATCACCTGCAGTCCCTCAGCTGGGCTCAACGCCCCCGCGACCACTGCCGCGGTGACCTCGCCCATCGAATGCCCAATTACCGCGTCGGGTTTCACGCCGTAGGACCGCCACAGTTTAGTCAACGCCAACTGCAGTGCCACCAAGACCGGCTGAATACGTTCGATACCCACTACCGGCTCACCGGCAGTCAGCACTTGCTCAAGGGAAAAGCCGACTTGCTCAACAAAAGCCGGCTCCAGCTCAGCGACGGCCGCGGCGAACGCCGGCTCGTCGGTCAGCAACCGCTGGCCCATGCCGGCCCACTGCGAACCCTGACCCGAATACACGAACACCGTACCCGGCCCGCACAACCCGTCATGCGGACCTATCACCCCCGGCGCCGTGTCGCCGGCGGCCAGCGCGCGCAGCCCGGCCACCGCCTGAACCCGATCACGCGCACACACCGCAGCAAAGTGCTTATACCGGGTGCGATGGTGATTGACGGTGTGCGCCACATCGGCCAACCGCACCTGGGCACCCTCGCCTGACATCCATTCCGCCAACATCGCCGCTGTCGAGGCGATCCGCGCCGGCGTCTTGCCCGACACCACCAACGTGCTCACCACCGGCTCGGGCTGCGCCACAGCAGCTTCGGTAACCGGCGCCTGCTCAACCACCACATGCGCATTGGTGCCACTAACCCCAAACGACGACACCCCGGCACGGCGCACCCGCTGCACCGACGGCCACGGCATACCAGAACCGGCAATAGTGAACCGCGAAACACCCTCCGCCGCGTGCGGAGTCAACCGCTCAAAGTGCAGATGCGGCGGAATATAACCGTGCTGCACACTAAGCACAGTCTTGATGAAACCAGCGATACCGGCCGCCGACTCCAAATGACCCAGATTGGTCTTCACCGAACCCAACACCAACGGCGCAGCACCATCGCGCTCACCAAAAACCTGATCCAACGCCCCCAACTCAATCGGATCACCCAACGCCGTCCCCGTGCCATGGGCCTCGATGTAATCGATATCGGCCGGACCCAGCCGCGACGCCGCCAACGCCTGCCGCAACACCGCCTGCTGCGCCGGACCATTGGGCACCGTCTGCCCACTACTGGGACCATCCTGGTTGACCGCCGACCCGCGCACCACCGCCAACACCCGATCACCGTCGCGCACAGCATCACCGAGCCGCTTGAGCACCACCACCCCGCAGCCCTCACTGCGCACATAACCATCAGCGCTGGCATCAAAAGTCTTGCACCGCCCGTCCGGCGCCAACATCCCCCATCGCGAGGTGGCAATGCTGTTCTCCGGGCTCAAAATCAAATTCACACCGGCAGCCAGCGCCTGATCGCTTTCCCGCCGACGCAGGCTCTGACACGCCAAGTGCACCGTCACCAGCGACGACGAACACGCGGTATCAAGCGCCACCGCCGGCCCGTGCACACCCAAAAAATACGACAACCGCCCAGCGGCGAAGTTCATCGCATTCCCGAACGGAATATGTGGATCAATATCTTCCAACGGCAACTTTCCGCAGGCAAGCGCATAGTCATAGGTGGTCAAGCCGACGAACACCGAGGTTTGGCTGCCGCGGATCGCCGGTGCAGTAATCCCGGCGTTTTCCACTGCCTCCCAAGCAACTTCGAGCAGCAACCGCTGCTGAGGATCCATCGCGGCCGCCTCGCGCGGAGAGAGGCTGAAGAATTCGGCATCGAACTCATCCGGCCGCCACGAGGTCAGAAAACCGCCTTCTCGATTGCAAATGGCGCCGGGCACGCTGTGATCTTCCGAGTAGTGAGCATCAGCGTTCCAACGGTCCACGGGCACCCGCACGATGCCGTTGCCGCCGTCTTTGAGCAACCGCCAGTACTGCGCGGGATCGTTCACCCCGCCGGGTAACCGGCAGCCCATCCCCACCACCGCGATCGGCTCGGTGTCGCCCTGTTCGGCGATCTCCAGACGCGCAGTCAGATCGTCGATCTTACGCAACGCCTCGGTGATGATCGCCCGACGATCCGGCGGTGCAGTCATCAACCTTTACCCAGCCTTTCGAGGATTTCTTTTCAGCGATACGACTTCAGCGAGCTTAGTCAGGAGCCGTCATGCGGAAGGGGTCGATGTGGCGAGTTCTGCTCGCTGGTGACGTTGCACGCACGCCAAGCGCCCGACATGAACCACGAACCTGTCGCCGACGGGATCGGAGCCGCTACGAAGGGCCGAACTACTGCCACGGACTAGCGCCCCCTTCTTGTCAAACCTTGTGCACGCCCCCAGACCTGAGGTTGCCGCTTCGTGGGGAGACGTTACGCGGGGGTGTCCAATCGCGCGAACTCGTCCTGTCGATAACGCTCGACACACGCCGCCCGACGGACCTTGCCGCTCGTAGTGATCGGAATCGAGCCCTGAGGCACCAAGACGAGGTCGGCCACTCGTACGCTGTGCGCTCTGGAAACCGCCGAGGTGATCTTGCGTCGCACCGAGTGCAGCCTTTCCTCGGCTTCCTCGGCGGTCGTGCCGCGCTTTTTGAGCTCGACGATGGCGACCAGGTCCTCGGTTCGGTTACCGGGGACGGATATCGCCACCGCGCGGCCACCGGTGATTTCTTGAATCGTGGCCTCGATGTCGTCGGGGTAGTGGTTACGCCCGTCGACGATCAACATGTCTTTGATGCGACCGACAATGAACAGCTCGCCATCGGAAATGACACCCAAGTCCCCGGTGCGAAGCCAGGGTCCCGTTGGGGTGCTCTGAGATGGATCGACGAGGCGTCCACCGAAAGTCCGCTCGGTCAGTTGCGGGTTTCGCCAGTATCCGTTGGCCACGTTGTCGCCGTGCACCCAAATCTCCCCCACCCGGCCGGCCGGGTTCTCAGTGCGGGTGTCCGGGTCGACGATTCGCACCGTGCACGCGCGCGGTGAGCCCTGACCGACCAGTTCGGAGCCGGCCTCGTTGTCGCAGCGCTTGGCGTGGCCCGCGGACAGCTTCTCGTAATCGAAACGGGCGATGGTGGGAGGACACCCCGGCGCCTTCGACGACACGTACAACGTCGCCTCCGCCAAACCGTAGGACGGCAGCAGAGCGTTCTGCGGAAAGTTGAAGGGGACGAACCGGTCGAAAAAGCGCCTGATTGTAGCCGCGTGAATGCGTTCGCTTCCGCTGATTACCCCGTACACATCCCCCAGGTCCAGACCGGCCATGTCTTCGTCGGACGTCCGCCGCGCAGCCAATTCGAAAGCAAAATTCGGTGCGGCTGAAAAGGACCGGGTGTTAATGGCCAGCGCCTGCATATAACGCGCGGGCTTTTGCAGAAACGCCATGGGGCTCATGATGTTCGCGCCATGTGCTCCCCAGGTCGGGGCATAGATGCCCAAGAGGAGGCCCATGTCGTGGTAGAACGGCAGCCACGTTACCGGAGTCACGCCAGGCGGCGCACTGTACCCTTCCGGGTCCTCGAAGTAGTCACGGAACACCTGCCGAAGATTGGCGACGACGTTTTTATGCGTCACCACGACACCGGCCGGGCTGCGAGTTGAGCCGGAGGTGTACTGCAGCAAGGCCGGCCTGTCGAGCGGTATGTCGGTGGATTTGAAAGCAGGCGACGTGTCGAGGTCGAGAGCATCGACCTCGATCAGGGCCGGCGGCGTGCCCGGGAGCGCTCGAGCGCACGAGACGACCTCATCGATGGCCGGTGATGTCGTAAGAATCGCGACCGGTGAACTGTCCCGCAGGGCTGCCGAGACCCGTTCGTCGTGGGCACCGCCCTGCGGCACCGAGAGCGGGACCGCGATCAAGCCGGCCTCGAACGCACCAAAAAATCCGACGATGTATTCGAGGCCCTGGGGAGCACAGATCGCGACGCGATCACCCGGCGATCCACAGCGTCGCAACTCCGCGGCGACGACGAGCGCCCGCAGATAGACCTGCGACCACGTCAACGTCTCCGCATAACCAGCCGGGTCGATGTCGTAGTCGAAAAAGGTGAAAGCGCTGTCATCCGGAAGATTCCGGGCGTTCCGGCGCAAAGCGTCGGGGATCGACGAATTTCTCGACGGCACAGGCAACCTCCCCTGTAGTCTCAGCAGTTCAGCTGTTATCCCCCGGTCAGCGATTACAACTCAGGGACGTTAGCACGGGGTGTCCGAATTTTTGGACGAACGCCCGACAATCAGGTGTGCTGAGGGTCCCTTGAATGCGAACCCGAGGGGATTACACCACACGCCGATTGCACCGCTCGTGCGCAAGGCACCATTGCCCAGGTCACCGGCTCTTGGCGCCGGCAGTCAGGAAGCATACGCCGCACCGGCCACCACGCTGACGGATGCACGGCTGACCGTGCACGGCTTCCGGAATCCCTAGCAAATCCATTGCGATCGTCCGATTCGCCGGATATATTGCTGCAACTATGTATCCGGACGACAGTCACAAAGACCTCGCCACGGTTCTCTCCTACATGGCTGGGCGCACCCTCAGCAAGGAAGAAATCTGGAAGGCAATGAATCTCCCGCGGTCGACTTACTACGACCAGCTGGAGAAGGGAACACTTATCACTGCGGACAACCTTCGGAGGGCCGCGGCGAATCTCGGTATCAACCGAGCCGAGCTGCTGACCCGCTACCGGCTGATCGACCCTGAAGAGGTCGCCAAGCTGGCCGAAGAGATAGCAGGGCTGCGCCACCCTTTGCCAGTACCCCCGTCACGGACGGGGGTACTCACAAGAACGACGGTAACGATCCCGGGCAAGCGGGCCACGGTTTCCCAGCTACGGCCGCGCCTTGATGCGCCACCGCTCTGACGGCACGAACCAGCAGAGCATCGGTCGACAATAAGCTCATCGAGGTATCCAGAGGCGCCGTGGCTGTGACCTTTCTGATCATCCTGACTCTCGCATCCGTCTCCTGGAGTCTCTGGATTCGACGGGTCACCTGGCACTGCCGCTGGGAGGTGGCCGCCACCCTGAACATCGCGTTGCAGGGCTGCGCGGTCGCGTTGATGTCACCGACCGCGTCCGCGACTCTTGGCGTCGTCCTGCACCGCTTGACGGGAAAGTGGAACCTCGAGGATTACGTGGGGCACGACTGCTACATCGTGGCGGCGTCGGCGATCGTCTACAACGCGCTGGGGCGGCTGGCCGATGACAACGCGATTCAGAAAGCGTTCAAACAGTACGTCGAGTTGCCCGCCACTTTCTGCATCCCGTTGCTGCTGGCCACCTTTTCGTTCGGCAACGGTGCGAGGATCTATCGAGCCGACTTCTTCACGGTGCCAACCGACTTCTGGCTGGCCTTCTATTGGCTGCTACTCTGCGCTACGCTTACCTACCTGCTCGGATACGGCATCCGCGCGCTGCTGGTGCTTCGGAAGGATCCACGGTCAAGGCGCATCGCGAACGTGTACCTGCTGTCTTCGGCCAGCGGGATCGCCGCTTGTCTGGTCAGAGGCACCACCGCGTTCATCACCCCACTACAACGGCTCGAGGACGGCAGCCTGGTGTGGCTTTTCGCATGCCTGTGCGGCGCGGGTTTCGCGCTGGCCTCGGCGCATTCATGGCGCCAGAAGGTGAAGTGGTTTCAGCGGCCCGGGGCACGCGTGTGACCTCGAGGACGGATATGCTCAGCTGGCTCGCCCCGAAATTCGGGTCGCGGTGTTGCATTTTAAACAATGGGGTGCCTTTCGGTGATGTTTTGCTGATTCAGGCACCGGTAACCGGCGGTCGGCATAGCATGGCTGACCGTACGTGCGCGATCGCTGCTGGTGATTCGTGCAAACGGGGGGCTCGAGGGTGTGGGCCGCAAGTTAATAGACATGGTTAAGGAG
Source organism: uncultured Actinomycetota bacterium (assembly GCA_963830605.1). GTDB lineage: Bacteria > Actinomycetota > Actinomycetes > Mycobacteriales > Mycobacteriaceae > Mycobacterium. The sequence goes on from CAWHML010000004.1 coordinate 218,476, forward strand.
GAAAACGCATGTCGTTTGTGAACAGTGATCCGGGTGCGTTGATATCGGCATCGGGAAGTATGTTGAATATCGGGTTCGGCATGGCGTCGGGCAACGCGACCGCTGCGGGCCCAACGACTGGGGTGGCGCCCGCGGCCATCGATCCGGTGTCCGGGCTGACCGCCGCGCGATTCGCCGCACACGGAGCGCAGTATCAAGCGATCAGCGCGCAAGCGGCGCTGATCCACGACCAGCTGGTGGCAACCCTTGCCAACAACGCCGCCGGCTATTCGGGAACCGAGGCCACCAGCACCAACTTCATCGGCTAGCGGGGGTGTGCTGGTGAGTATTGCGGCCTGGCCGCCGGAGGTCATCTCCGGAATGATGTATACCGGCCCGGGTTCGGGGCCGATGCTGGCGGCGGCAAGCGCGTGGGAGTCGCTGGCCGGCGAGTTGGGTTCCTCCGCTACGGCGTTTCAGTCATCGTTGTCCGCCTTGACGGGTGCGTGGCAGGGCCAGTCAGCGACGACGATGGCGGGCGCGGCCGAACCTTATCTGTCGTGGATAGGCAACACGGCCGCTCAGGCTCAGCTGGCAGGCGCGCAAGCCAGCGCGGCAGCCGCGGCGTTCGAGACAGCGTTCGGGTCCACCGTGCCGCCGCCGGTGATCGCGGCAAACCGGGCGTTGTTGATGGCCTTGATCGCGACGAATTTCTTCGGTCAGAACAGCCCGGCGATCGCGGCCACCGAGGCCGCGTACGACGTGATGTGGGCCGACGACGTATTAATGCTGAACACCTACGCGGTTGTCTCATCGCAGCTGACACAGGCGCTGGAGGCGTTCACGGCGGCGCCGGTGGTAGCTAATGCCGCCATGGGAACACAGTCGCTGGCCACCGCCGCGGCCGCCCCGGCAGATTCGACGACGCTACATCTCGACCATCGATTCACATGCTGCAAGGTTTAGAGTGTCAAATACCAGCATTCTGTCACCCATGGACGGCGTCAGTCACCGACTTGCTTGGGGTGCCCAGCCACGGCCGGCCTAACTGGCGACCTGACCAGCCTGGGCACCGCCCTTGGCTTCGGCGACACAGGCGCCAGGCTGACATCGGCAGATCTGGTGCCCGATTCAGGCCACTTACTACGGGGCGATGCTTGCCAGCACACCCGCGCGCATGTTGATGGGCCTGGGGAACTCGATGTCAAATGCGTCGCAGGCGGGAAAACTTGCCGGGTTTGCGTGGCGAGGGCCTGCTGAACAGCGTCGGTCAGCTGGTCGACGGCAAGATGCAGACAGTCGTGAGCGGGGTATCGGGCCAGCTCAGGTCGTGGGGCTCGGCGGTGAGCGCGCAATTGGCTCACGCAGCCAATGTCGGCGGCAAGCTGTCGGTGCCGCAGAATTGGTCGGCGGCGACAACCGCGATCAGCCGCGCCACTCCGGTGCTGCCCGCAACAACGGTTCCCTCACCGAGTGTGGCGGCGCCGTCGGCCGGCATGCCCGGCAGCCCCTTCACCCAGGCCATGATGGGTGCGCTGAGCGGGCGTGGTCTGGGCAACGTCGCCGGGAAGGCGCCCAAGGTGGTACCCCGCTCGCCGGCCGGCGGCTGAGTCACACGGATTGTTCGGCACAACTCAATCACTGACAGACATCACCTCTAGATTAAGGAGAGCACTAAATGCCTACTCGTTTTATGACTGACCCGAATGCCATGCGGAGTATGGCGGGTCGTTTCGATGTGCACGCCCAGACCGTGGAAGACGAGGCCCGCAAGATGTGGGCGTCGTCGGTCAACATCGCCGGCGCCAGCTGGAGCGGCACCGCCCAAATGACCTCCTACGACACCATGGGCCAGATGAACCAAGCCTTCCGCAACATCGTCAACATGCTCCACGGCGTCCGCGACGGCCTGGTCCGCGACGCCAACAACTACGAACAACAAGAGCAGGCCAGCCAGCAACTCCTGCGCAGCTGACCCCCTTCTAGACCTACCCCGAGAGGACACCATCCATGAGCATCAACTACCAATTCGGTGACGTCGACGCCCACGGCGCCACCATCCGCGCCCAAGCCGCCTCCCTAGAAGCCGAACACCAAGCCATCGTCCGCGACGTGCTGGCCGCCGGCGACTTCTGGGGCGGCGCGGGCTCAGTGGCCTGCCAAGAATTCATCACCCAACTGGGCCGCAACTTCCAGGTCATCTACGAACAAGCCAACGCCCACGGCTCCAAAGTCCAAACCGCCGGCTCCAACATGAACGGCACCGACAACGCCGTCGGCTCCAGCTGGGCCTGAGCACCTCACTAGTAGTCGACGGTGTCAGCCTCGGCACCGCGACGAGAATTTGTCCTCGACGTCGTTGACCAGGTCGGTCAAGTGGTCGTTGAGATAGAAGTGATGTCCGGGGGCGCTGAACACGCGGGCGCTGAACTCTGAGGTGGTGCGCTCCGCCCACGGTGCCACCTTCTCATAGGTGGCGACTTCGTCGTCGTCGCCGAAGAAAGCGAAAATCGGGCAGGACACCCTCGCGTCGGGCGGGCAATCGTATTTGGAGATCGCCTTGAGCCCACGCAGCGTGGGAAGGATCTTTGCCGCGAATTCTTCGTTCTCGAGAAACTCAGGGTTCACCCCGGTGACTTCACTGACAACGCTGAGCAGCCCGCGGTCCGATTCCGGGATGTATTCATACCCTATCCGGCCGGGTGCGGCGCACGCCGACACGAACAGGGCGGCGACGGGATTCGCTTGGCCTTCGAACCGGCGGGCCACCTCGAAAGCCAGCAGCCCACCCATGCTGTGACCGAACAGCGCCACCTGTGCACCCACATCGTCCTGGGACGACAGCATCTGCCACACCCGATCGGCGAGATCGGGAATGCTGGTGAACGATCCCAGATCATGGTTGCCGCCCCGGCCCGGATATTGAATCGCTATGCATTTGATGTCGGTGGAGAAGGCTTTGGCGAAAGGCGCGTAAAACTGGGCCGATCCGCCGGCGTGCGGGAAGATGTAGAGCTTTGGCGGGCCTGAGGTCACGCCGACACATTACCGTCGAAAAGTTCGCTAACGCCAAAACGCTGGACCCGGCACAAATTCCATGATCACCGCGTGGCGTCACCCGCGACGGCGTCGGTCAGCGTGACGCCACCTCGAGTATCTGTTGAGCCGCCAAGGCCGGAGTCAGCTGCCCGGTCAGAACCTGGCGCTCCACCCCCGCTCGGATTTTGCGCACCTCAGGGCTGGACAACACCCGGTCGAGGACCGTGTCGCGGACCAGCTGCCAAGTCCATTCGACCTGCTGAGCCCGGCGGCGAGCCTCGAACTCACCCGCCTCGCTCAGCACCCGGCGATGACGCTCGATGGTGTCCCACAGCTCGGTGAGACCGGTAACCTGCAGCGCGCTCATGGTCAGAACCGGCGGGCGCCACAAGGTGTCGCGCGGGTAGATCAACCGAATTGCCATCGAAAGCTCCCGTGCCGCTGACCGGGCTTCGGCCACGTGGTCACCGTCGGCCTTGTTGACCGCGACGATGTCGGCCAGCTCGAGCACTCCTTTCTTGATGCCCTGCAACTGATCACCACCGCGCGCCAGGGTCAGGAAGACGAACGTGTCCACCATGTTGGCCACTGCCACCTCGGACTGCCCGACACCAACCGTCTCGACCAGGATCACGTCGAACCCGCCGGCCTCCAGCAGCACGATGGTCTCCCGGGTCACCTTGGTGACGCCCCCGAGGGTTCCCGATGTCGGCGAGGGACGGATGTAGGCATCCGGATGGGTCGCGAGTCTGGGCATCCGGGTCTTGTCGCCGAGGATCGATCCTCCCGTTCGCGTCGACGACGGGTCCACTGCGAGCACCGCCACCCGGTGGCCCTGCTCGATCAGGCTCATCCCGAGCGCCTCGATCGCGGTCGACTTGCCCACCCCCGGCACACCCGTGATGCCGATGCGATGGGCGTCTCGAGCGTGCGGCGTCAGTGCCAGCAGCAGCTGTTGTGCTTCCTCGCGATGGTCGCCCCGGGTGGACTCGACCAACGTGATTGCTCTCGGCAGCGCCGTCCGGTCGCCGCGGCGAACAGCCGCTGCCAGCTGTTCGGCAGTGTCGTCGCGATTTCGTGCCATCTATCTGAGGTTGTAGCCCAACCGCTCGGCAAGCTTGTGCAGCAAGCCGATCGCGGCGTCAGCAATCACCGTTCCGGGCGGGAAGATGGCAGCGGCCCCGGCGGCATACAGCTCGTCGTAGTCGTCGGGTGGGATGACGCCGCCGACCACGATGATGACGTCGGACCGGTTCACCTGCGCCAGCGCGTCGCGCAGCGCGGGAACCAAGGTCAGATGACCGGCGGCCAGCGAGGACACGCCGATCACGTGCACGTCGTTGTCGGCGGCCTGACGGGCAACCTCTTCGGGTGTGGAGAACAGTGAGCCGACGTCGACGTCAAACCCGATGTCGGCGAACGCGGTTGCGATCACCTTCTGACCACGATCGTGTCCGTCCTGGCCCATCTTGGCGACAAGTATCCGGGGCCGGCGACCATCAGCCTCGGCGAACTTCTCGACGAGCTCAATGGCGTGGGAAAGCTGAGAGATTTCTCCTTCTCCTCCGGCCTCGTCGCGGTATACCCCGGCGATCGTGCGGATCTCGGCAAGGTGGCGGCCATACACCTTCTCCAGCGCATCCGAGATCTCCCCGACCGTGGCTTTGGCCCGAGCGGCGTCGATGGCCAGCGCCAGCAGGTTGTTACCCAGCCCGTCCGGACTGGAACGGCCGTGAGCGGCAGCCGCGCGACTCAACTCGGCCAAGGCGGCGTCGACAGCTGACTGGTCCCGGTTGGCGCGCAGCTCTTGCAGTTTCGCCAACTGCTCGGCGCGAACCCGGCTGTTCTCGACCTTGAGCACCTCAACCTGGTGGTCCTCGTCGACCCGATACTTGTTCACCCCGATCACCGGTTGGCGCCCGGAGTCGATGCGGGCCTGAGTTCGTGCGGCGGCTTCTTCGATGCGCAGCTTGGGGATACCGTCGCTGATGGCCTGGGCCATGCCACCGTGCTCGGCTACCTCCGCCAGATGCAACCGGGCGGTTTTCGCCAGCTGGTGGGTCAGCCACTCCACGTAATAGGAACCGCCCCAGGGATCGATCGGCCTGGTGGTTCCCGACTCCTGCTGCAGCAGCAGCTGGGTGTTGCGCGCGATCCGAGCGGAGAAGTCGGTGGGCAGTGCCAACGCCTCGTCGAGCGCGTTGGTGTGCAGCGACTGGGTGTGGCCCTGCGTCGCGGCCATCGCCTCGATGCACGTACGGGCCACGTTGTTGAAGGCATCCTGGGCGGTCAGCGACCAGCCCGACGTCTGTGAATGTGCCCGCAACGACGGCGATTTCGGGTTCTGTGGCCTGAACTGGCCGACCAGCTCGTTCCACAGCAGCCGACCTGCGCGCAGTTTGGCCACTTCCATGAAAAAGTTCATCCCGATGCCCCAGAAGAACGACAGCCGAGGCGCGAACTGGTCGATGCTCAAGCCGGCATCCAGCCCCGCCTTGATGTAGTCCACGCCGTCAGCCAACGTGTACGCCAGCTCCAGATCGGCGGTGGCACCAGCTTCCTGAATGTGATAGCCGGAAATCGAGATGGAGTTGAACTTGGGCATCTTGGCGCTGGTGTAGCCGAAAATGTCGGAGATGATTCGCATCGACGGCTTCGGCGGGTAGATGTAGGTATTACGCACCATGAACTCTTTGAGGATGTCGTTCTGAATGGTGCCGCTGAGCTTTTCCGGAGGCACGCCTTGCTCCTCGGCGGCCACCACGAACAATGCCAGGATCGGCAGCACAGCGCCGTTCATCGTCATCGACACGCTCACCGCCGACAGGTCGATGTGGTCGAACAGCTGGCGCATGTCGAGGATGGAATCGATTGCCACACCTGCCATCCCGACATCGCCCTGAACCCGCGGATGATCGGAGTCGTAGCCGCGGTGGGTGGCCAGGTCGAACGCCACCGACAGACCTTTCTGGCCGCCGGCAAGGTTGCGGCGGTAGAACGCGTTGGACTCCGCGGCGGTGGAGAATCCGGCGTATTGGCGGATGGTCCAGGGCTGGTTCACATACATCGTCGGGTAGGGGCCGCGCACAAACGGCGACTCGCCGGGGAAGCTGTCGAGCGGGTAGCCGTCCTCGACGGCGGCGTCACGGTCGGCGGCGATGTAGACCGGTTTGACGGTGATTCCTTCGGGCGTGTGCCAGTTCATCTCCTCTGGCGGGTAGCCGTGCGCCGAGGCCGCGGCGGCGAGGTGCTGCTCGGCGGCGGTGGGAGTGACCGCGCCGTCGGATTGTTCCCCGTGCAACGCGATATCGGCGAAGCAGGGCACGCCAGACCCGGTATCCGGAGCCGGATGGCCGGCGACGTCGTGGACCGTCATCGTGGCTAGGCCCCCAATCGGGTGAGCAGATGCGACAGCGCTTGCACCGCATTGATGTTGGCGGTCCAGTACTCGTCGGGCAGGCGTCGGCCCTCTTCTGTGTTCCCCAAAGCCTGCTTCGGCCCGGCCAGATAAACCCGGGATATCCCGGCATCGCATGCCGCTTCGACGACGGCGACCGCCTCGTCGGCATAGCGGCGATCCGTGCCGCAGATCACCGCGACATCGGGCGAGCCGGCTGCCGTCACGGCTTGCGCAACTTCGGTGGCGTTCACCGTGCCGGGATTGATGGTGTCGACCCCGCCCGACGCCAACAGGTTGATGGCAAACGTCGCCCGTGTGTTGTGTTCGGCCACCGGACCCAGCGGCAGGAGTAAGACGGTGGGCCGCTGCCCCGTTCGCTCCAGGAAAGCATCCGAGCGGTCCCGCAGCGCTTCGAAGTCGGCCGGGTAGCGCCGTATCGTAGCTACTGAATCATCTTGCGGCAGCGGCTCTTCGGCAAGGTTCGGGTATTCGCTGACGCCAGTGAGGACGGTGCGGCGGTGCGCGATGTCGTCGGCGCGGCGGGCGGCGAGCTCCTCGATCTGGTCCCGCAGGTAATCCTCGGCCTCCGCAAAGCCGCCGCGCGATTCGATGTCCTGGACATGCTGCCAAGCCTGCTGGGCCAACTCTTCGGTGACGTCTTCGACGTACCAGGACCCGCCGGCCGGGTCGAGCACCCGTCCGACGTGCGACTCCTCGAGCAGTAAGAGCTGACTGTTGCGGGCGATACGCCGCGAGAAGCTGGTGGCGATGCCCGGAAAGCCGTCCGGGATAGCCACGTCGAAAGGCAGCACCATCACGGTGTCGGCACCACCGACACCGGCGCCGAACGCGGCCAGCGTGGTGCGCAACATATTCACCCACGGGTCGCGTTGAGCCATCATCGGCAGCGACGTCTCGGCGTGCAGGACCGCCCCACCGTCATCCGGTTGGCCCACCACTTCGGCCACCCGCCCCCACAGTTGCCGCGCCGCCCGCATCTTGGCGATCGTCATGAACTGGTCGTCGTCGGCGGCGAGGCGAAAACTGATCTGCCGCAACGCATTCTCTGTCGACAGACCAAAGTCCACCAATCGCCGCAGGTAGGCAATCCCGGCCGCGACGCTGCCGCCGAGCTCCCAGGCCGCGTTGGCACCCAGGTCGTGAAAGGCCGGGCCGTCGACGGTGATCGACCGGACGCCGTCGCCATCGGCCGCGCGGGCCGCCACCGCGAGCACCTCCTCGATCGGAGGTGCGTTGCGACCGCTCAGCGGCGCGGTGAGCGGGTCGCCACCCAGGTCGATCGACAATCCTGACCGCCGTTCTGGGTCCAGTTCGGCGATCAGCGCCAGCATGCCGTAGGCCGTGGCGGTGTAGTCCGCTCCGGCGTCGAGGATGATCGGCACCAGTTCCAGGTAGACACCGGAGAGCAGCCGGTCAAGCTGAGCCGGCGCAATCCCGAACTGGCCCACACGCAGCACCAGCGCGCTGACGCCGTCGTTGAGTGCGGCCAGCACCGCCGCATTGGCCTCTGCACCGTCCTGACCGTCGCGAGCGCTGAGCGGAAAAGCTTCGGCGACTTTCCAGCCCGTATTGACGGCGCGGATCGGGTCGGCGCCGCGCACATAGGGCCATTGCCCGGGCAGCGGCGGCTCGGGGTGCGCGTCCAAAGCGGTATAGAGCGCCCGTATCGGGAAGCTTTCATAGGTCTCGGTTTCCAGCAGGCGCTCCGGTTCATCGCCGAGCTCGGCCTGGTCGCGCCGCAGACTTTTGGCTAGCACGCCAGCTACTGCCGAACGCCACCGTGCGTGAGCCTGCGCCAGGTCGGCGGACGCATCGACTGGCACCGGCGGCTCCTTTATCGCAGTGTGGCGAGCTGGCGTAAACCAGGCTAATTGATAGCCGCCGGCGCCACGAAGCGATCCCGAGCTGATCGGGAAATGCCTCGTGTGCGCAGCGGATTGTTCGCGACGACCGTTAGCCTTGAGACCGTGCCGGCGCGTACCTCCAGCAGGATCGCCGATGCCGCGCGCGGTATTGGTGTGACGATGGTGACGACCGTGCGTCAAGTGCCCCGACGACGGGTCATGCTCACCGCGGTGACCATCGCGGCCGTCGTCGCTTTGGCGTTACTGGTTCCGCTTCCCACCGCGGTGCAAATGCGCGACTGGGCGAAGTCGGTGGGTCCCTGGTTCCCAGTGGCCTTCTTGATCGCGCATATCGCGATCACCGTGCTCCCCTTTCCGCGCACAGCGTTCACGCTGGCCGCCGGCTTGTTGTTCGGTCCGGTGCTCGGAATAGGGCTTGCGGTAGCGGCCAGCACGGCCAGCGCGATCATCGCTTTCGCGTTGGTGCGCGTCGTCGGTTGGCAACTCAGCCGGTTCGTCCGCCACCGTGCCGTCGACACGGTCGACGATCGTCTGCGAGACCGCGGCTGGCCGACGGTTTTGTCGTTGCGATTGATTCCCGCCGTGCCGTTCTCGGTGCTGAACTACGCGGCCGGCGCGTCGGCCGTGCGGGTGGTGCCGTACACGGTGGCCACCCTCGTGGGTCTGAGCCCGGGGACCGCCGCCGTGGTCATTCTCGGCGACGCGTTGACCGGGCATATCAGCCCGCTGCTGGGCCTGGTTTCACTGTGTACCGGTGCCTTCGGGGTGGCGGTGCTCGGCTACGAGATTCGTCATCAACGTCGCGGGCGATCGGCCGCTCAGGACAACGTCGTCGAGCCGGTTATCTGCCGCGTGAGCTGACTCGCCAGTTGGGCGGTCGGCTCATCGGCCGCCGAAACTGCCGGAGTTGCCACCGAAGCCGCCGCGGTTGGCGCCCGAGCTGCCGCCGAAACCGCCCGAGTGGCCGCCCGAGCCGCCAGAGTTGCCGCCAAAGCCGCCGGAGTTGCCGCCAAAGCCGCCGCGGTTGCCGCCAGAGCCGCCCGAATTGATACCAGAGCCGCCGGAGTTGCCACCAAAGCCGCCGGTGCCGGTGCCACCGAATCCCGGATTAGTGCTGGTCACGCCGCCGGGTGACCATCCGCCCCCGCCCCGGTTGGCGCCGCCCGGCTGGGACGGGACCTGCTGCGCCGGCGGACTGACGATCGGCGCCGGTGTGTATGGATGCACCGGTGCTACCGGCATGATGATCGGCACGGGAATACGTATCGGAATTACCGGCACCGGCGCGGTAGCAGCGGGCACCGGCGCAGGAGCAGCAGGTGCGGGCGCCGGAGCCGCAGGTGCCGGCGCAGGAGCAGCAGGTGCGGGTGCCTCGGGAGCCGAAGCGGCAGGCGCCGGAGCCTCCGGAGCGGGCACCGCCGCAGGGACCACGGCTTGTTGCGGCGCGGCGCTCACTGGCGCCGAAGCCTCCGGGGCCGGAGCCTGGGGAGCCGGAGCTTCGGCAGCCGGAGCGGGCGCGGCCTGGGCCTCCGGCGCCGGCTGCGGAACACTTTGCGGCGGCGGGGCCGCCGGCGGTTGAACCTCGGCCTGCGGGGCTGGCGCAGGCAGCTGCTTGGCGGGCGCGACAAGGCTTCCATTCGGATTCGGCTGCTGGCTGACGACGGGATGGACGTTGACGGCCAGCGAAACTGCGAGCGCAACGGCTCCGACCACGAACATCATCATCACGCTGAGCGCCACCAGGAACGGCTTGCGTCCCGGCTCGGCCTGGCCTACAGACTCTGCACCAGCGGCGGTGAAAACCTCGTCGTCGGCCGAGACCTCGCTGTATGCCAGCGACCCCTCGACGAAGTGGCCGTCGGCGTAATCGAAAGCCGCGTCGCGAGCAATCGCATACGGATCGACGACTTGGGTCGTCGTCCACTCCGGATCGGGATCCTGGGCATAGGCGATGGCGATGGTCGAGGAGGTGAACAATGGCGTGTTCGCCGACGCCAGAGCCGCCCCGCGGGCCAGCGCCGACTCCGGCTCCGCCGGAGCACCCACCGGTAGCGAAGTCGCCGTCTCCAGTCGTGGGGTGAGCGCGGTGACGTCCACGCCGTTGCCGACAACGAACAACCCGTCCGGACGAGACCCCAGCGCTGTCAGCGCTGTCACCATCTCCACCGGCGTATCGGCGCTCCGCATCGGCTGCCGCTGCACTCCGACAATCGACCCGTCAGCAGAGTCGACGACCGCCAAGGTCACAGTTGCCGGTTCGAGGAAAAGCAGCCCGGTTCGGACGTAGCCCACGGCGCTTCCGACAGATTGCGCCAATGCTGCCGCCGCCATGAACGACGAGACCAGCATGACGTTTTCCACTTTATGGGAGGCCAGCGCATCGCGCAGAGCGGTGGCCCGGGCCGGATCGGTCCAGGTCACGCCGATCGACGCGAGGTGGTAGTTGCCGTCGGCCGCGCCTTCTCGAGTGCCCAGGATGGCGGCGACGGTTTGCTCGGCGGCAGCGCTTGCGGTTAGCGAGCTGCCGACCGGCTCCAGCTCGAGGCCCTCTTCGTCGACGGTTTCCCCGTCGGCGCCTTCTCCTTCGACCAGCACCAGGCGAACTGTCGTCGGTGCCATCGACACCCCGAGAACGATGTCCACGACTCCTCCAGCGCAAGTAGACCCGGCAATGCCGCCACACCGGCAAACATAGAACTGCTAACTACTAGATTAGCTAACGTGTCAAGAGTCTTGACGCTTTCAGGCGCATTCACATGCAATGCCTAAGTTGACACCTTGCCGCTGGAAAGGTTGTCGATTGAAGGGGCGTCACGCGGCGTCGTCAGCCAGTTCCCGAGCCTCGTCCTCGGTTTCCACCGATGGGCCGGACCCCGGCAACCGCCGCCCGGCGACTTCGGGCATGAAGAACAACGTGATCGCCCCGACCACGCCGGCGAATATCAGCATGTAAGCCGGCATCATCGCGTTGCCGGTGGCTGTTATCAGTGATTGGGCGATCACCGGAATCGTGCCGCCGAACGCCGAAATCGAGATGTTGTAGGCAATCGCGAGCGACCCGTAGCGCACGCCGGTGGGGAACAGGGCCGGCAGCGCGGAGGGCGAAGTGCTGTCGAAGCAAAGTTCCATCAACCCGATCAGCAGAACACCGAGGAAGATGACCGGGTAGCTACCACCAAAGCGGATCGCCAGGAAGGCCGGTATAGACGCCACGATGAGCAGCCCGCAACCTGTCCACATGATCGGTTTGACGCCGATGCGGTCGGACAGTCTCGCGACGAATATCAGCGCGGCCATCAGAATCGTCAGCGTCGCAGTGATCATCACCAGCCCGGCGGTTTGACTGACCCGCACGATGACCTTGAGGTACGCCGGCAGATATCCGGTGATCATGAAGTCGGCCGAGTTGGCAGTGACAACAAGAGCCGCGCAGACCAGCATCGGCCTCCACTGCTCCACCACCGTACGTCGAAACTGCCCCTTGCCGCCGTCGCCCGATCCTTCGGCTTCGTGGCGTGAGCTCTCGAAGGCGGGCGATTCCTGTAGCCGCAGCCGCATATAAAGCGCGATCAAGCCGAGCGGTGCGCTCAGCAGCAACGGAATTCGCCAACCCCACGTCAGCATGTCGCGGCTGGGCAGCCAGGCCTGCAAGGCCGACACCAGCAACCCGGCGAATACGAAGCCAACCAGGTTCCCCAACGGAAGGAACCCGACCACCATGCCGCGTTTGCGGTCCGGGGCTAGCTCTACGACGTAGGTCATCGCGCCGGCGTACTCGCCGCCGGTCGACAACCCCTGAAAAACGCGCGCGACGACGAGAAGAATCGGCGCCCAGATTCCGATGGTGTGGTAGCCGGGCAACAGGCCGGTGATGGTAGTGCCCATTGTCATGAGCACGATCGTGATCATCAGGACCCGCTTGCGTCCGATCCGGTCACCGAGCGGACCGAAGATGAAGCCGCCCAGTGGACGCACCACATACGCCGCAGCCAGCGTGCCGAAGGTGGCGATCAAGTGCACCGCGCTGACACTGTTACCGGGGTAGAAGACCTGCGCGATCGTGGTCGCGATGTAGCCGTAGACCCCGAAGTCGTACCACTCCATGAAGTTGCCGATCGCGGTGCCCTGGATTGACCGCCGCATCGTTTTTCGATCAGTGACGCGAATCTCGGAGCGCTGCCATTTCCGGTCACCGGGACTTTGGCTGCCGGCCGAGCGGGGTTTCGTAGTCATCAACCGCTGCTTACCCGCTACCGCTGCCCGGCGGGGCCGACACTGCGAACAATCGCCGTCTAAAAAGTGAACACAGTCTGTACACTAGGTGAACGGAGACCATCGGCCGGTCAAACGGCTGCGCGGCATCGAACCGCACACGCCGACGACTCGTCGAACTAGTGATGCCCTCAACGGCATCGCGCCACCCGCCGCCGGCTCGCCTGGCCGCAGAGGATGAAGGGGGACAGCGCAAATGGACCTTGACCGGATCACCCACCCGCTGCGCCTGGCCCGCGGGTCCCACCTGGCAGGGTCGGGGAAAGGCTGCGCCATGAACGCCATCTCCTATATCACCGGTGATGAGGAGATCTCGGACTACCCCGAGTGTTCGGCACGGCCGTTGGCCACCATCGTGCAGTGGTGCAATGACCTGTTGGCAGGTCCCGACGGCTATCTGTCGCCGGAGGACAGCATTCTCGCACTCGATCTGGGGTGGCAGACGGTGCGAACCGCGGGCGCTCCGAGCACCGTTGTGCATGCGTGGGTGGCCGAGTTGCTGACCAGTCCCGCCTGGGGGGTGGTTTGGAACGCCCAGGACGCCGCGGCGAAGGCTATTTCGGACATCGCCGAGCTGCACCGGATGGCTGCTGGCGGCGACATGCCGCCGGTGTCGGTGTGGTACGCCGCGGACTGCGCCGGCCAAGCCGCCGCTCGCGCCATTTCCCGCAGGTCCGACCGCAGCGCGCGGTGTGCCGTTCGGGCGGCATACCAATCCATCGGCATTGTGGACACCGGCAATTGGACCAAGATGGACGCGGTCACCGGCAGCGCCCTGCGCTCTCATGAGCTGGCACCCGGCGGTCTCTCCCCCGTCCGGGCGGTGGAGCTGACTCGCCACGCCATTGCCTCGTGGCGCTATCTGACCGGGCTGGAAGTCAGCAGCGAGGCCAGCCCCGTGCTCGCCGAGGAAGACCTGTCGCCCGCCGACGTCTTCGCTTAGACCTTTTCGCCGACCCGCTCGCCCGGGCCTATCGCGTGTGCTGCGGGCCCTTGACCGTCATCGCCGCGAACGTCGCCAGAAACATCGCCGCCGGAACGGTGTTGACGACCCGGTCCCGCACCCGGATGTGCGCGCCAACCGCGAGCGTGAAATAGACCGTCAGCAGCGCGGTGGTCAGCCGGGCCAGCGCGGGAAAGCGGTAGACCGACGCCAGGCCGACGGCGGCCGCGAGCTTGACCACCGGTAGTGCCGAGCGGATCTCGTTCGGAACCTCGACCCGGTCAAGGACTGTGGTGATGGGGGTCACCGGGATGGCGCAAGCAACCGCATCACCGACGTGAAAAGCCGCCAGGGCCGCGTAGGTTTTCCGGGAGGTCAACACGCTCATGACGGCAGCTTGTTCGTCAGCTGCGGCGGCGTTCCGACCATGCCCTCGACGGGCTTGCGAGCATCGGCTTCGGCCTTGGCCACCGCCTCGACGATCGCCGGATCGGTTTGTGTGGTGAACCAGTCGGCAGTCTCGTCGCTGTCATCTTCGAGCCGCGGCGCGTCGTCGACCGGCGAGGGCTGGTAGCGGAACACCCCGTCGTCACCCGGTGCGCCCAGCAGTTTGGTGAAACCTTGTAATGCCGCACCGAAGTCACTGGGCACCACCCAGACCTTGTTCGCTTCACCCCGGGCCATCTGCGGCAGTATCTGCAGATACTGGTAAGCCAACAACTCCGGTGTCGGGCGGCCGGCTTTGATTGCGGCGAAGGTCTTCTCGATCGCCTTCGCCTGTCCCTGAGCTTGCAGATAGGCCGCGGCCCGCTCACCTTGTGCGCGCAACATCCGCGACTGCCGGTCGGCCTCGGCGGCCAAGATCGCGGCCTGCTTGGCACCTTCGGCGGAAAGGATCTCCGCCTGCTTTTGACCCTCGGCCTGTTTGATCGCCGCCTCTCGCTGCCCTTCCGCGGTCAAGATCATGGCCCGCTTCTCCCGATCGGCTTTCATCTGCTTTTCCATCGACGCCTGGATCGACGGCGGCGGATCGATGCTGCGCAGCTCCACCCGGGCCACTCGCAGTCCCCAGCGTCCGGTCGCTTCGTCAAGCACCCCGCGCAGCTGGTTGTTGATCACCTCACGCGAGGTCAGCGTCTGCTCCAGCGTCATGCCACCCACTACATTGCGCAGGGTCGTCGTGGTCAACTGCTCGACACCGACGATGTAGTTGCTGATCTCATACACCGCGGCCTGCGGGTTGGTGACCTGGAAATAGACCACCGTGTCGATGTTCAGCGTCAGGTTGTCTTCGGTGATCACCGGTTGCGGCGGGAAGGACACCACCCGCTCACGTAGATCCACCCGAGCGCGCACCCGGTCGATGAATGGCACCAGCAAAGTCAGCTGCCCACTGACCGTGCGGCTATAGCGGCCCAGGCGCTCGATCACCGCCGCCTCTGCCTGGGGGATCAACGCGACCGACTTGGCCACCACAATGAGGGTGAAGGTCACCAAGACAGCCAGGAACACCAAACCTGCCAACGCACCTGGCATCGAAAACCTCCTTGCTAGGGTCCTGCCACCAATTCAAACGTGTTTCCACACCACGGCGGTGGCGCCGTCGATGCGCATGACGGTCACCGATTCTCCCGCTTGGTAGACCTCGCCATCGTCGAGCGGGCGCGCCGTCCAGACCTGGCCGTCCAGCTTCACCTGGCCTTCGCCCACAGCGACCCGGTCAAGGACGAGGGCGTTCCTGCCCTCCAGTGCCTCGATACCGGTCTTTACATCCTTGGCCGGTGTCAGACGCCGACGCGCCGCCGGACGAACGAGGACCAACAGCAGCACGGACACCACCAGAAAGACCGCACCGTCGGCCCAGACCGGCATGTTCAGCAGCCAACTGCTGGCGGCCGCGGCCAGCGCACCCCCGCTCAGCATCAACAGGAACATGTCGCCGGTCAGCGCCTCCGCACCAGCGAGGCCCAACGCGAAGATCAGCCAGATGACGGCCGGGGGCATGAGGTCAGGATAACGCTTGATCGGCCGGGACCGCGGTGAACAACTACACTGCGGAACCATGTGGTGCCCTAGCGCAACGCTCTCGGTATGGGGGAATGCCTGGCTTGCCGGCAAGGCCGCGCCCGACGACGTCCTTGATGCCCTATCATGCTGGGCACCAATGCATTCGGTGGCCGCGTACGACGCTGTTGCGGCTGGCCACACGGGTCTGTCGTGGCCCGATATGGACCACGCCGGCGCGATGTCGCTGTTGCAGACGCTGCGAACCGGGGTGGGCCGGCCACCGCTGACGGCGGCCGGAGTTCACACGTTGTTGCCGGTGCCCGGTGACGTGCGTGGGCTACCTGCCGGCACCCAGTTCGAGCACGATGCGTTGACTACCGGCGAAGCGGTGACCATCAGTGACCCCGGCGATCCGACCAAGGCCCTCGGGCTTGTGCCGGAGTTCGTCGACGACGGGTCAGGCGAGCCGTCGGGATTGCTGTCCTGGACGGTGTACTCACTGCCTGATGCGCCGATTCCCGAACGGTTGGACTTGGGTGAGGCCGAGTACGGCCTGCGGTCGGCGGTGCGCTCGGCCGCCGAAACACTTACCGCTGTCGGCGCCGGATTCACCGGCGCCGACGTCGAAGACCCCCGCGGGCTGGTCGAACAGCTGCTGGAGTCGGCGGGTCATCACCGAGTCCCCGACCACGCCCCACCCCGGGCGCTGCGGGTACTGGAGAACGCGGCGCATGTGGACGCCATCGTCACGGTCAGCGCCGGGCTGAGTCGCATCGGAACACAATCCTCGCTGCAGGCTCAGATCGCCACCGACGCATTGCGGCCGCTCGCGCTACTGGTCCGTTCAGCCCGAATGGCCGCACTGGATGCGATTCTTCACTCAGCCTGGCACTGACTAGCGCTTCGGCCGCTCGCCGACGACGCAGTGCGGTGGCCGGCACGGATCGCCGTTGACACTGGCGCCGCAGCCTGGCACCGGTTGCGGTCCGGTTACCCGCAGCGGCACACGGCCGTAACGCAATTCGTCGATCAGCTCGCCGGCCAGGCGGGCGAAGCGGCGATCGGCGTTAGGTGTGGCCGCCCGAGCGTAGGCCACGCCCGCCTGCGTCGCCTGCTGGCGCAGCTCGTGATCGAGGTCCCACACCACCTCGATATGGTCGGCGACAAACCCTATCGGACAGACGATCACAGCTGGGGTGCCGGCGTCGGCCAGCCGGGTCAGATGGTCGCCGACATCGGGCTCCAGCCAGGGTATTTCCGCCTGCCCCGAACGAGACTGCCATACCACGTCGTAACATCGGTACCCGGCAGCCGCGGCGACCAACGTTGCGGCGTAAGCCACTTGACGACTGTAGAGGTTAGGGCCCCAGCGCTGATCGGCGGCGAGCGGAACCGAGTGCGCGGTGAAAATCAGTCGTGCCTGGTCGCGCTGCTCTTCCGGGAAGGCCTCGGTAGCAGCGGCGATCGCGTCGGCGAACAGCTCGACGAATAGCGGGTGATCGAAGTAAGGCCGCAGTTTGACCAGTTCGGGTGCATTGTCACCAGCCGCGCGACGGGCCCGGGCGATGTCCTCGACGTACTGCGTGCAGCCGGAGTATCCGCTCCACGCGGACGTGACGAACACCGCCGCACGCTGAATTCCGTTGTCCCGCATGTCGCTGACAGTGTCTTCGACGTAAGGCGTCCAGTTGCGGTTACCGAAGTACACCGGCAGGTCGATTTCGGCGCGTAACTGGGTGGACAACGCCCGATTGATTCCGTTGATCGGCGATACGCCGCCGAAATGCTGATAATGCTGCGCGACTTCGTCAAGACGTTCAGGTGGGACGCCCCGCCCGCGAGTGACGTTGTCCAGGAACGGCCGCACTTGCTCGGGTCCTTCCGGCCCGCCGAAGGACAGCAGCAGGACGGCGTCAAAATCCATCAGTTGGTACTGCAATCCTCTTTTAGAGTAACTGGGTGCTGGCGCCGCCGTCGGCGAAGATGACGGTCCCCGTCGTGGCCGGCAGCCAATCGGACAGCAACGCACACACCGTCTTGGCGACCGGAGTGGCGTCCTTCATGTTCCAGCCGAGCGGTGCGCGCTGATCCCAGCCTTCCTCCAGCAAATGGATCTGCGCGCCGGCCTCCTCGCCCAGCGCGCCGCCGACGATCGCGCTCATCGCCAGCGTCCGAATGGGTCCGGCCGCAACGAGATTGGACCGCACACCGTAGCGGCCGGCCTCGCGCGCGACGAACCGGTTCACCGATTCCAGCGCACTCTTGGCCACCGTCATCCAGTTGTAGGCCGGCATCGCCCGCGTCGGGTCGAAATCCATGCCGACGATCCCGCCGCCGGGATTCATGATCGGCAACAACGCTTTGGCCAGTGACGCATACGAATACGCTGAGATGTGGATGCCTTTGGCGACATCGGAGTATGGGGCGTCGAAGAACGGGTTGATGCCCATTCCGCTCGGTGGCATGAAGCCAATCGAATGTACAACGCCGTCAAGCTTGTTGCCGTCGCCGATTGCTTCGGTGACCCGCTCGGCCAGCGTGTCCAGGTGCTTGTCGTTCTGCACGTCGAGCTCGAGCAGCGGTGCCTTCTCCGGTAACCGATCGGCGATACGCTGGATCAATCGCAACCGGTCGAATCCGGTAAGCACCAGTTGAGCACCCTGCTCCTGGGCGACCCGTGCAATGTGGAACGCGATCGAGGAATCGGTGATGATACCGGTGACCAGAATGCGTTTGCCTTCGAGCAATCCTGCCATGTCCGTCCTTGATTCGAGGTTGATATCAATGGCCCATACCCATGCCGCCGTCAACCGGGATGACCGCACCGGAGATATAACTCGCATCCTCGGACGCCAGAAAACTGACCACCCCGGCGACCTCGGCGGCGGTGCCGACCCGCTTCGCCGGGATGAATTCCAGTGCTCCCTTTTGAATTCGCTCATCCAACGCGCGGGTCATATCGGTGTCGATGTAGCCCGGCGCCACTACGTTCGCGGTCACGCCGGCCTTGGACAGCTCCCGGGCGATCGAGCGGGCCATGCCGATTACACCGGCCTTCGAGGCTGCGTAATTGGCCTGGTTGCCGATGCCCCAGCTGCCGGAGACCGAACCTATGAAGATCATTCGGCCGAACCGCTTTCGCTGCATGCTGCGCGATGCCCGCTGCGCCACCCGGAACGCCCCGGTGAGGTTGGTATCGATGACCTTCTCGAACTTCTCCTCGGTCATCCGCATGAGAAACGCATCCGCAGAGAGGCCGGCGTTGGATACCAGCACTTCGACCGAACCCTGGTGCTCCTCAACCTCTTTGAAAGCGCGGTCGACAGCGTCGTTGTCGGTGACGTCACATTCCACTCCGAAGAGTCCGTCGGGTGCCCCGGATCCGCGGTGGGTGACGGCCACCTTGTGGCCGTCACCGGCCAGCCGCTGTGCGATCGCCAGGCCGATGCCCCGGTTTCCGCCCGTTACCAGCACTGAACGGGCTACGAACGGAGGCTTGACGCCGTCGGCGGCGAGTTCGAGGGCGGCACCAGTCACCTGGACAACCTATCGTCTCGATACGGCCCGTCTTCGCCCAGTGGCCACTTGTGACACGCTTTTCGGGCAGTTGCGTGCCTTGCGTGGCCACTGGACGCAGCGGCAGAGCTAGTTCGGCAGGCGCCGGTTGATGAGCAGTGCGGCCAGCGCGGCCGCCGCCAATAGAAGCGAACCAAGTCGCAGCCAGCCCACGCTGGCGTCACCCTTGATCGTCTCGTAGCCGATCTGCTGCTGCAGCGAGGAGTACACGTCCTTCAGTTCTTTCAGGTTTGACGCGTTGTAGGCATTGCCCCCGGACAGTTCGGCGACTTTCTTCATGGTGGTGTCGTCGACCGGCACCGGCTGACGCTGACCATTGATCTCGACGAACCCGTACGGCGTGCCGAAAGAGATCGTCGAGATCGGCACGCCCTGATCCTTCGCGGTGCGCGCAGCGGTGAAAGCGCCCTTGGGATTGTCCGGGTTGGTCGGCACCGTTTCCTTGCCGTCGGAGAACAAGACCACCCGCGCCGGCGGGGGGGCATCACCGCCGCCGATCACCGCCCCGACCGTCGCGATGGCCTGCAAAGCGGTGAAAATACCCTCCCCGGTTGCGGTGCGGTCGGCGAACTGCAACTTGTCCAGGGCGGCTTTGGTCGACGCGCGGTTAGTCGTCGGCGACACCAATACGGTCGCGGTGCCGGCGTAGGCGATCAATCCGAGGTTGATCCCCGCGGTCAACTCGTCGGCGAACTGCTTGGCGGCTTCCTGTGCTGCGGCCATCCGGTTTGGTTCGACGTCGGTGGCACGCATCGACTGCGACACGTCGATCACCAACATCACCACCGCACGGTTGCGGGGAATGCGCACATCGTTAGTTGGCCCGGCCATCGCGATGGTGAACAGCAGCAACGCCACCACCAGCAGGATCGCCGACAAGTGCCGCCAGCGGCTGGGCCGCTTCGGGGCGACGGTCTCCAACAGTTCCATGTTGGCGAACCGCAGCATCCGCCGCTGCCGCGACAGCTGAACGATGATGTAGCCGGCAATGATCCCGAGGACGACCAGGAGAAAGAGAAAAAACCACGCATGCGCGAATCCGGACAGTGTCATCGGCCCGAGCAGGGGCAGCGTCATTGGCTGCCCGCCATGCTCCCGCGCCGGCGCGACTCGACGAATCGAACGATATCGGCAAGCCAATCGCGGTCGGTGCGCAGCGCCAGCAATGGTGCGCCGCAGCCGCGCACGGTGCGCGACACCTCGGCGCGGTGAGCTGCCGCCGCCTTCGCGAAGTCGCTGCGCAGCTGCGCATCGATGGTGAACTCGCGGGTGGATCCGGTTTCGGCGTCTTGCAGAATGACGTCGCCGACGTCGGGCAGTTCGACGTCACGCGGATCGAGTATCTCGATGGCCAGCACCTCGTGACGAGCCGCTATCGCGCGGAGCGGGCGTATCCAGTTGATGGGCCCCAGGAAATCGCTGATGATCACCGCCATCCCGCGGCGGCGTTCTGGCCGGCGCAGCGCATCGATGGCCGTCGCCAAATCACCGCGTATTCCCACCGGAGCCTTGGGCGTGGTCGCGATCGTGCGCAGCAACGTCTGCTCATGCTGCCGCCCGGAGCGGGCCGGCACCCGGATCGTCGTCGCGCCGGTCGCAACGAGGGCGCCCAGCCGATTGCCGCCGCCACTGTTGAGGAAGGTGATGGCGGCCGCAGCTGCCACCGCGAGGTCGCGCTTCTCGCAGACCGCGGTGCCGAAATCAAGGCTGGCCGACATGTCGACCACCAGCCAGGTCTCTAATTCGCGGTCGGCGATCATCTGCCGAACATGCGGGTGGGTGGTTCGTGCGGTGACGGCCCAGTCCATCCGGCGGACGTCGTCGCCGGGCTGATACAGGCGCGACTCCCCCGGCTCCGATCCCGGCCCCGGGATCAGCCCGAGGTGATCGCCATGCAGGACGCCGTCGAGTTTGCGTTTGACGGTGAGCTCGAGGGTGCGCAGCGCCGCCGACAGCTTCGGGTCGTCGATGTTGCCGCGCTGCATTGACGGCGGCGCAACAACCGCCGGCGATTTGGATTCGGTCACCGACCGCTAGCCGCCGCTGCGGCCTGCATCACCGGGGGCACTGAATGCCCTTGCTGTGGAACAGCATTGACCTGAGGTAGGGCGACCGTCTGAAGGACGCGGTTGATGATGATCTCGGGTGAGATCTCGTCAGCCAGCGCGTCGTAGGTGAGCACCAGCCGGTGCCGCAGCACGTCGGGAATGACTTCGACGATGTCCTGTGGGATCACGTAGTCGCGGCCCCGCGCCAGCGCCAGCGACCGCGAGGCGGCGATGATGCCCAGCGAGGCCCGCGGCGATGCACCGAACGCGATCCAGCTCTTGACGTCGTTCATTCCGAGCTGCTCGGGGTGACGGGTGGCGGTGACGACCCGTACGACATAGTCGACCAGCGCATGGTGCACGAAGTTGTTGGCGGCGATCTCCTGCAGCCGCAGCAGGTCGCCGGTGTCGAGAATCTGCTTGGGCTGCGGCGGCGTCACACCCATGCGGTAGATGATCTCGCGCTCCTCCTCCGGGGAGGGGTAGCCGACGTTGATCTTGAACAGGAAGCGGTCCCGTTGTGCTTCTGGCAGCGGGTAGACGCCCTCGTGCTCGATGGGGTTCTGCGTGGCCATCACCAGGAACGGGCTGGGCAGCGGAAAGGTCTTGCCGCCGATGGACACGTGGCGCTCCTGCATCACTTCCAGCAGCGCCGACTGGACTTTCGCCGGCGCCCGGTTGATTTCGTCGGCGAGCAAGAAATTGACGACAACAGGGCCGAGTTCAGTGTCGAACTCTTCTTTGCCCTGCCGGTAGATGCGGGTACCGATGATGTCGGTGGGTACCAGGTCGGGAGTGAACTGGATACGCGCGAACGTCCCGCCGACCACGCGCGCGAAGGTCTCCACCGCCAGCGTCTTCGCCACGCCGGGCACACCTTCGAGCAACACGTGGCCCTTGGACAGCAGGCCGACCAGCATCCGCTCGACGAGTTGGTCTTGGCCGACGATGATCCGCTTCACCTCGAAGATCGCCCGCTCCAAGGTGTGCACCTCGGCGGCCAGCCCATTGCCGCCGCCGGAGGAGGCCGCATGCGCCGGGGTCGTCTGGGGCGCACCGGCGCCGGAGTAACCGCTGGTGCCCGTGGGCGACCCACCTGCTGATGTCATTGACGATCCTCCAGAGCTCTATCAGACACGACTGCTGGCACTACCGCCTGTAGTACCAGAAACGGCGCGGGCAGCGGCGTGCCCGGGTCCAACTATTCCAGGCCGGTGGGATTCCGTCGACGTCACGGGTCGTTTAGCCCGACTCTTGCAGCAGGTCGGGACTTCAGCGCCGCACTGCGTCAGTACTCGATGATCCGGGTCAGGTTCGGCGTCATGCCGGCGGTACGCACCGGGCTGACGGTGACTTTGCCGGCGCTGCCGGATGCCTCCAGCATCTGACCGTTGCCCAGATAAATAGTGACGTGCTGGCTACCGCCGGGACCGTAGAAGATCAAGTCGCCGCGCTTGGCCTCCGTGGGCGAGACGTGGCGACCGGCGTCGTACTGGTCACCGGAGAACCGGGGAAGCAGCACCCCTACCCCGGCGAAGGCATACCGGACCAGCCCGGAGCAGTCGAAGCCGACGGTGCCGTCGCCGGAGCCGACGCCGTTGCTCGGGCCAGAGGTGGTGCCGCCACCCCAGGAGTAGGGCACGCCCATCTGCGACGAGGCGCGTCGGATCACGTGCTCCACCGCCTGGCGCCCATAGACCCGCGGAATCTTGCCCGGCGTGGTACCGGTGTTGGTGTTGCTGTTGCCGCCCAAGTTGATCCCAAGGCCGCCGAGGAATTGGCGGCCCAGATCCAAGGTGCTCTGGGTGGCCGCAGCGGTGGCGTTCAGTGAGGCGTTGGCAACGGCGACCGGATCGCCCGGCGCACCGGCGCTAGGCCCGACCGGCAGGGTGGGGTCCCACGCGCTGTCGTCGGCAGCCGCGGGGATTGCCAGTCCGACCAGCAGCCAGGCCGCCGCCACCACCGGCCACAGTCGCGAGAGATGGCCGAGGCCACCACGGCGCGCCGAGTGGTGCGTCATCAGTACTCGATGTAGCGGACGACGAACGGTGTCATGCCGCTGGTGCGAACCGGCGCCACCCGCACCTTCAGTCCCACGTCGGGCGCCTCGAGCATCTGGCCGTTACCGAGGTAGAGCGTGACGTGCTGGCTGCCGCCCGGGCCGTAGAAGATGACATCCCCGCGGCGCATCTGCGCCGACGGGATCTTGCGACCCATGTTGTACTGCGAGCCCGAGTAGTGCGGCAACTTGATGCCCACCCCGGCGAACGAGTACAAGATCAGCCCTGAGCAGTCGAAGCCGACGGTGCCCGAGCCCGAGTCGATGCCGTTGCTGGGTCCGGCGGCGTTGCCACCGCCCCAGGAATACGGCACTCCGATTTGCGACATGCCTCGGCGGATGACGTATTCGGAGGCTTGCCGGCCGTACACCCGCGGAATCCGGCCGTTGGTAATCCCCGGATCTGGCGCGTCGGGCTTGATCAGGCCCACAGATTGCAGGAATTTGCGCCCCATGTTGGCAGTGACCTGCGACGACGTGGCCGTAATGCCGAGCACTTGGTTGATGACCGCGACCGGGTCACCGGGGACGTTGGCACTGGGCACCTGCGGCAGAGTCGGATCCCATTCGCCGTCCCAAAGGGCGGGGCCGCGTTGCGGGCTCGGTGGCGACCCGGCGGCGCCCGGATCCCAGCGGTCACCCGACGCCGGCGCCACATGCGGGCCACCGGCCGGAGCCGACCAATTACGCGCCGCCTCGAGTTTGGCCTGCGCCGCATTGCGTTGCGCCACGAGTCGATCGACGTCTGCCTGCTGCTCGGTGAATCTGTGTTTGGCGGCGGTCAGCGCCGCCACCGCGGTGTCCTGGCTGGACTGGGCGTCGGTGGCCGCCCGGTCCGCCTTCTGCTTGGCCAGCCGCGCGGCGGACTCCTTGTTGACCTGTTCGGTACGGGCCCGCTGCAGGTTTGCCATCACTTGCTCACTGCTGGCGGCCAGAGCCCGGCTTGCGGTTGCAGCGGAGATGATCTCGTCGGGGTTCGTTGCCGTCAGGTAACTGGCCGACGGGCCATTGACATACGCCGCTGCCGCGAAAGTATCGAATCGCTGCTGGGCTGCGGTGATCGCGACGTTGGCATCCCGGACGCCCTGCCGGCTGACTTCGACGTCGTGTTGCGCGGCCGCTGCGTTGTCACGTGCGCTCTGCACGTCGACGAGAGCTTTGTTGACGCTTTCCTGCTGAGTCTCAATGGCCGCTCGCAGGTCCTGCAGCTGCTGATTTGCTTGTGCCACCTCAGAGATCAGCACCCCCAGCGTGTCCGAGCCGGGATCAGCGGCGGCCCGTCCGGGCGACAGTCCGGGGGCGCACAGCAGCATCGCCACACTGAGCACAGCCGACGCGACAGTCCGGTGGCGGCGCCCGGCCAGCCGGAAACACGAGCCGCGATGGGTGCGTCTCATTTCGACTCAGGTCTCCTATGGCCGCATGTGGACGAACGGCGCCAGCCACTCCAAGCGCCAATTCAACTCGAGTAACATTTGCACCGTACGTCACATTCGGCGCTAGAGAAACTTTCGTCACAAAGACAGCCGCGTATGTTTGCTGTTCGTGACGGAATGGTGACCTGAAGGGCGTTTAGAAAGCCAGGCGCTGGGCCTGAGATTCAGCGTTCGGCAGGTGAAGCGTCGACGCCGGAATCCGCGGCGGCGCCGGCCCTGGCCTTGCGGTTGCTGCGCACCTGAAGTATTCGAGTTCCCACCCCGACCGCAAGCACCGCGATCAACAGCACAATGGTGAATGCGGTCCAGGGAAATTGGGGCGTGTTGAGCTGGTGTAAAAAGTTTTGCGCCGAGACTACGGGGTTACCGGTTTTTGCATTGTCTTCGCCGTTCTCCAATATGGCCCGGGGAAATCGCTTGCTGTAGGAGCCGACGAACGAGGGGCTGAGCACCAGCACGGTGGCATCGGGATAACTCGAGCCCACGACCGTGGCGACATCCCTCAGCGGCGGGTCGTTCGGTGGATTGTGATCGATCACGACGACCTTGAGCTCAATGCCATCGCGGGCGGCTTCGCTGACCACCTGACGCAGTGCCGGTACTTGGGCGGGCGGCGCGAAAATGCCGTCGGCGGCGACGGTGGCTTTGACGATCGCCATGCACTGGTCCGGCGGAGCTAGCAGATTTAGCCCGACGGCGCCACAGACCTCACGGGGGATGTACAGCGGAGGCTGCGGCGCGGTCACGGTGGAAAACGGTACCGACCGCCGCGCGCGGACGACGATGCGGGCCGTTGGCGCCCGTGCGCTCCGGCTTTGCAGGACAAGCGTACTGTTAGGGTCATTGAAGCAATGGTCGGCTAAAAAACTAGTTCTTGGAGTTGATGTGAGCAGCCAAGAGTCGGTGAATTCATTCGGAGCCCGCGACACCCTCGCCGTCGGGGACAACAGTTACCAGGTCTATCGCCTCGGTGCTGTGCAGGGGACCGAAAAGTTGCCCTACAGCCTGAAAATTCTCGCCGAGAATCTGCTGCGCAACGAGGACGGCAGGGACATCACCACCGATCACATCGAAGCGCTCGCCCGGTGGGATCCCAAGGCTGATCCCAGCATTGAGATCCAGTACACGCCCGCGCGGGTAGTGATGCAGGACTTCACCGGGGTGCCGTGCATCGTCGACCTGGCCACCATGCGAGAGGCGATCGCCGATCTCGGCGGCAATCCCGACAAGGTGAACCCGTTGGCGCCGGCCGACCTGGTGATCGACCACTCGGTGATCGCTGACCTGTTCGGTCGGGCCGACGCCTTCGAGCGCAATGTCGAAATCGAATACCAGCGCAACGGCGAGCGCTACCAGTTCCTGCGCTGGGGACAGGGCGCTTTCCGCGATTTCAAGGTGGTCCCGCCGGGCACCGGCATCGTGCACCAAGTCAACATCGAGTACCTGGCCCAAGTCGTCATGCAGCGCGACGGGGTGGCCTACCCCGACACCTGCGTCGGGACCGACTCGCACACCACGATGGTCAATGGCCTCGGCGTTCTGGGTTGGGGCGTCGGGGGCATCGAGGCGGAGGCGGCGATGTTGGGCCAGCCGGTGTCCATGCTGATACCGCGGGTGGTCGGCTTCAAACTCACCGGAGAGATCCAGGCGGGCGTCACGGCCACCGACGTCGTACTTACCGTCACCGAGATGTTGCGCAAGCACGGGGTGGTGGGCAAGTTCGTCGAATTTTACGGCGAGGGTGTCGCCGAGGTGCCGTTGGCCAACCGCGCCACCCTGGGCAACATGAGTCCCGAATTTGGCTCTACTGCAGCAATTTTCCCGATCGACCAGGAAACTATCGACTATCTGAGGTTCACCGGGCGTAACGACGATCAGCTGGCCCTGGTCGAGACCTACGCTAAAGAGCAAGGCTTGTGGCACGACTCGTCTCACGAGCCGGAGTTCTCCGAGTACCTGGAGCTCGATCTGTCGCAGGTCGTGCCCTCGATTGCGGGCCCGAAGCGTCCGCAGGACCGGATTGCATTGTCGGATGCGAAATCCACCTTCCGCGAACAGATTCCCAACTACGTCGCCGACGACCCCGACAAGAAGGAGTACTCGAAGCTCGACGAGTCGGTCGACGAAACCTTTCCCGCCAGCGACCCGACGTCGCTGTCCGCCGACGACTTTGGTGATGCCCCCGTTTGTTCGGCTGCCGCCCACGCGAATGGGCGGGTGAGCAACCCGGTCGCGGTCCGCTCGGATGAGTTCGGCGAGTTCGTGCTCGACCACGGCGCGGTGGTGATCGCCGCCGTCACGTCGTGCACCAACACCTCGAATCCCGAGGTGATGCTGGGCGCGGCATTGCTCGCCCGCAACGCCGTCGAGAAAGGGCTGTCCGCCAAACCGTGGGTCAAAACCTCGATGGCACCGGGCTCCCAAGTGGTCAGCGACTACTACGACAAGGCCGGGCTGTGGCCGTATTTGGAGAAGCTGGGTTTCTACCTCGTCGGCTATGGCTGCACGACCTGCATCGGCAACTCCGGCCCGTTGCCTGACGAGATCTCTAAGGCCATCAACGACAACGATCTCTCGGTCGCCGCGGTGCTGTCCGGCAACCGCAACTTCGAAGGCCGCATCAACCCCGACGTCAAGATGAACTACCTGGCGTCGCCGCCGCTAGTGGTCGCCTATGCGATAGCGGGCACCATGGACTTCGACTTCGAGTCGGAGCCGCTGGGTCAAGATAACGACCGCAACGACATTTTCCTCCGGGACATCTGGCCGTCGCAGAAGGATGTCTCCGACACCATCGCCTCGGCGATCAACCAGGAGATGTTTACCAAGAACTACGCCGACGTGTTCAAGGGCGACGAGCGCTGGCGCAATCTGCCCACCCCCAGTGGCAACACTTTCGAGTGGAACGAGGAGTCGACGTATGTGCGTAAACCGCCGTACTTCGACGAGATGAGCGCCGACCCGGAGCCGGTCACCGACATCGCGCAGGCCAGGGTGCTGGCGCTGCTCGGGGATTCGGTGACCACCGATCACATTTCACCGGCGGGCAGCATCAAACCGGGCACCCCCGCGGCACAGTACCTCGACGACCACGGCGTGCAACGCAAGGACTACAACTCCTACGGGTCGCGGCGCGGCAACCATGAGGTGATGATCCGCGGCACCTTCGCCAACATTCGACTTCGCAACCTGTTGCTCGATGACGTCGCCGGCGGTTACACCCGCGACTTCACCCAACAAGACGCCCCGCAGGCGTTCATCTACGACGCGGCGCAAAACTACGCAGCGCAGGATGTTCCGCTGGTGGTGCTGGGAGGTAAGGAGTATGGATCCGGCTCGTCGCGGGACTGGGCGGCCAAGGGCACCCGGCTGCTGGGCGTGCGGGCGGTGATCGCCGAGTCGTTCGAACGAATCCACCGCTCCAATCTGATCGGCATGGGTGTGATTCCGCTGCAGTTTCCTCAAGGCGAGTCTGCCGAGTCGTTGGGGCTGGACGGCACCGAGGTGTTCGACATCACCGGGATCGAAGCGCTCAACGACGGCAAAACACCGAAGACGGTGCACGTCAAAGCCGCTCGGGAAGGCGGGGACGACGTCGAGTTCGATGCGGTGGTGCGCATCGACACGCCCGGTGAAGCAGATTACTACCGCAACGGCGGCATCCTGCAGTTCGTGCTGCGCAACATGCTGAAGTCCGGGTCGTGACGATCGCAAGCGCGGCGCAGCCGCGGGTAGCGGGTCGGCATGCGAGAACGGCGACGATCGCAAGCGCGGCGCAGCCGCGGGTAGCGGGTCGGCACGCGAGAACGGCGACGATCGCAAGCGCGGCGCAGCCGCGCGTAGCGGGTCGGCACGCGAGAACCTAGCGGGCAGCTGTGCCCAGGGTGAGCGAGGATCATCTGGCGGCTCGCCGCCGCCAGATCCTTGACGGCGCACGCCGATGTTTCGCCGAATTCGGCTACGAGAAGGCGACGGTGCGGCGACTGGAACAGGCTGTCGGCTTGTCGCGCGGTGCGATCTTCCACCACTTCCGTGATAAAGACACGCTGTTCTTCGAGCTGGCCCACGAGGATGCCGAGCGGATGGCGGCTGTCGCGTCGCGCGAGGGCCTGATCCAGGTGATGCGCGACTTGCTGGCTGCTCCGGCGGAATTCGATTGGCTCGCAACCCGCTTGGAGATCGCCCGCAAACTGCGCAACGATCCGGCTTTCAGCCGAGGGTGGCGCGAGCGCTCGGCGGAGTTGGCGGCAGCGACGACGGGTCGGCTGCGTCGTCAGAAACAAGCCGGCCGGGTGCGCGACGATGTTCCGGGCGATGTGTTGCAGAACTACCTGGATCTGGTGCTCGACGGGCTGGTGGCGCGGCTCGCTTCCGGTGACGACCCGCAACGACTCGGCGCGGTGCTGGATCTGGTCGAAGGTTCGGTGCGGAATTCGTAGTCGCGGGCAGGGACTGCGGTGCGTCTCGTTAAAGAGCTGACAGGAGGCCGTATGGTCACGCGTCCCAGTGTCAAGTTGCCGCGAAGGCTTATTGCCGCGGGGCTGATCTTGGCGTTGGCCGGCTGTGCCGGGCCTACGCGGATGGCCAAGTCGCCGTCGGCAATCCCAGCTCCAGCGCCGGTGTCATGGGTGGAAGACCCCGTGTCATTCCCCGTAACCAACATGACGGTGTACGGGACGTTCCGCCACCCCGTCGGACAGCGTCGGCCGGTACCCGCAGCACTGCTGATCGCCGGCAGTGGTCCGACTGACCGCAATGGCGACACGCCCCTCATTCCCGGTCAGGTGGAGACGCTGAAGAACTTGGCGCAAGCGCTGTCTGACGACGGGGTGGCCAGCCTCCGTTATGACAAGCTCGGTACCGGTCAGACCGGCTTCGGGCCCTACACCGACCCGGCCAAAGTCGACATGGCCGCATTTCAGGCCGAGGCCACCGCAGCCTTCGACTTCTTGGCCGCCCAGACCGCCGTCGACCGGAATCGTCTGATGGTGATCGGCCACAGCGAGGGCGCCCTGTACGCGCTGCTGCTGGCCACCGCCTCCGCCGGGATGGTGGCGCCGGTGCACGCTCTCGGGCTGGTGGAGCCGGCGAGCCGCCGCATTCTCGATCAAGTGTCCGAACAAGCCCATGCCCAGGCGGACACAGCCGTCCAGGCCGGGCAACTGAGCGTCGCACAAGCCGCCCAGAGCGCCGCGGCGATAGATGCGGCCATAGCGCAGTTCCGAGCGACCGGACAGGTGCCGCCCGACGAGCCGCCGGGGCTGAAGCCGATCATCAACCCCGCCAATGCACTGTTCCTTTCTCAGGAAGACGCCGTCGATCCGGCGGCGGTGGCCGCCACGTTGCCGCGCGGCACACCGGTGCTGGTCACCTGCAGCGACGCCGACATCCAAGTCACCTGTCAAGACGCCGACCGCCTGGTATCCGGCCTCACCAGCGCGGGTACCCGAACCGACTATGTGCACCTGACCCGGGTAGACCACGCGCTGAAGGAGGACACCAGCAGAACACCGGCGAATTACGGTCAAGCGTTTGCATTTTCGGCTCAGCTCACAGCCGAGCTAGCGTCGTTCGTCGCGGCCAACCTGACCGCACCGTGAAGGCTGCAGCCAGCTCGCCCGGCGCGAGGGTGCAGGTGCCGTAGCGGCGCGGCGTGTCGTGTGCAAACGAGCACGCTCGCGCTGGAAAGGGGGTCAGCCCGAGCGGGTGCGGTGGTTAGGCCCACCGCGGCTGCGCATCAACGTGCCTGACTCACGCAGCATGCTGTGAATCGATCCATAGGATTTTCCGGTCGACGCCACCAGAGTGCGGATGCTCGCCCCGCGTTCGTAGGCGCTGCGCAACTCAGTGAGCAGTTGATCGCGTGTTTCGTTCGTTCTGTTCATCGGCGCCTCCGCGTGGTCACCAGGACAGGGTCAGCCTAGAAAGCCACTTTCGGCGGCGGGGTCGTTTGGCCCAAATAGTCTGCGGCAGATGTCAGGCCAGCTCGATCAGATCGCGGTATTCCTCCGACCAATGATCCTCGGTGCCATCGGGTAGCAGGACCACGCGTTGCGGATCGAGCGCCTCGGCGGCACCCGGATCATGTGTCACCAACACCACTGCGCCGACGTAGCTGCGCAGTGCGTCCAGCACCTGCTCACGCGAGGCCGGGTCGAGGTTGTTGGTGGGCTCGTCGAGCAACAGCACATTCGCCGTGGACGCCACCAGTCCAGCCAGGGCCAACCGGGTCTTCTCGCCACCGGAGAGTGTCCGGGCCCACTGATCGAGCTGCGGGCCGCTGAACATGAAAGCCCCCAGCAGGCCACGCAAATCCTGTTCACCCGAATCCGGTGCGGCGTGACGGACGTTCTGCCAGACCGTCGCGTCGTCGTCGAGGGTGTCGTGCTCCTGCGCGAAATAGCCGACTTTCAGGCCGTGCCCGGGGTGCAGTGCTCCGCTGTCCGGCTTCTCGACACCGGCCAACAGCCGAAGCAGCGTCGTCTTGCCCGCGCCGTTGAGTCCGAGCACCACCACCCGGGATCCACGGTCGATGGCCAGATCGACGGCGGTGAACACTTCCAGCGACCCATACGTCTTGGTCAGCCCGGTGGCGACCAGCGGTGTGCGACCGCATGGAGCCGGGGTCGGGAACTTGATCCGGGCCACTTTGTCGGCCACCCGCTCCTCGTCGAGTGCGGCCATCATCCGGTCGGCGCGTCGCAACATATTCTGCGCTGCAACAGCTTTGGTGGCCTTCGCGCCCAGCTTCGCGGCTTGCGCCCGCAGCGCGGCGGCCTTTCGTTCGGCGTTGGCGCGTTCGCGGCGGCGGCGCTGCTCGTCGGTGGCGCGGGCGTCGAGGTACTTACGCCAACCCATGTTGTAGATGTCGACCTCACCGCGAACGGCATCGAGAAACCACACCCGGTTGACGACGTCGGCCAGCAAATCGACGTTGTGGCTGATCACCACCAGCCCGCCGGTGTGTGAGCGCAGGAAATCGCGCAGCCAGCTCAGCGAATCGGCGTCCAGGTGGTTGGTCGGCTCATCGAGTAGCAGGGTGGGCGCCGACCCGGCGTCGGTGTCGGATGCCGCGAACAAGATCCGCGCCAGCTCGACTCGGCGACGCTGGCCACCGGACAGCGTGCGCAGCGGCTGACTCAACACCCGTTCGGGAAGTCCAAGGCTGATACAAATCCGGCTCGCCTCGCTTTCGGCGCGGTAACCACCCAACGCGGCGAACCGTTCCTCGAGCTGGCCGTAGCGTCGGATCGCATTGTCCCGCGCAGCGTCGTCGGCGACTTCGGCCATCAGTGCCTGCTGCTTTTCCAGGTCGGTGAGCAATGTGTCCAGTCCTCGAGCCGACAGCACCCGATCCCGGGCCAGCACCTCGAGGTCTCCTTCTTTGGGGTCCTGGGGCAGGTAGCCGATCTGCCCGGTCCGGATCACCGAGCCGGCATAGGGTTCGCTTTCCCCGGCCAGGATGCGCAGCGTGGTGGTCTTGCCGGCGCCATTGCGGCCGACCAGCCCGATCCGGTCGCCGGCCTGCACCCGCAGCGCCGGTCCGGCCGCGGAGAGCAACGTGCGCGCACCAGCGCGGACCTCGAGGTCCGTAGCCGTGATCACGGTCACTCTCCTAAAGCTGTGCTGTTTTACTTGTCGTCGGTGAACACCGGCGGCCGCTTCTCGGCGCGCGCGGCGACCGCCTCTTCGAAATTGGCGGTGAGCAGACGAACGAAAAGCTGTCCCAGGCCTTCGGCCTGCATATGCCCCTCCAGGTTAGCCGCGTCCAGCCCGCTCCACAGTGTGCGCTTGGTCAATTCGATACCCGGTCGGGAGAACGACGCGATTCGCTCTGCCAGCACATAACAGGTGTCGAGCAGCTGCTCGTCGGGCACCCGGTAAGACACCAACCCGATCCGCTCGGCTTCTTCGGCGTAAACGTCACGCCCGGTGAGCATCAGTTCGAATGCTCGTGAGGAGCCGATCGCCCGCGGCAGCAGGTAACTGAGTCCCAGCTCGCTGGCCGTGAGTCCGTTGTTGATGCCGGCGGCTCGAAAGTAGGCACCAGTCGACGCGACCCGGATGTCGGCTGCCAGCGCCAGGCACAGGCCGCCGCCGATGGCTGCGCCGTTGACCGCCGCGATCACTGGCTGATGCAGCCGCCGCAACGCCAGGATCACGTCGTCGAGCAGCTCCATGGAGCGCAGCGCATACGTGGGCTGCGTCAGGCCTTCGACGTGGGGTACCTGCCCTGCCGACTTGTGATCGGCGCCGGATGAGAAGCCTTTGCCCGCGCCGGTGAGCACGACGACCCGCACGGAGTTGTCGTAGGTGATCTGCTGCAAAGCCTCTTTGAGCGGCACCATGACGTCGAACGCCATGGAGTTCATCCGTTCGGGGCGATTCAAGGTGACCAGCGCGATCTCGGGTCGCGGGCGATCGACGAAGATGTAGCTCACGAAACTGCACGCTATCGCGTGCGGTGTCAGGCCTGGTCGGGTTCACCCTGTGCCGCAATCGCGGCGTCGACGTCGAAGCCTTTGACCTGTTGCACCAGATCCTCCAGCGCGGCCGGCGGCAGGGCGCCGGCCTGGTTGAACACCAGCGTGCCCTTCTTGAAGGCCATCAACGTGGGAATGGAGCGGATCTGCGCGGCGGCCGCCAGTTGCTGCTCGGCTTCGGTGTCGACCTTGGCGTAGACGACGTCCGGGTGCTTCTCGGAGGAGGCCTGAAAGGTCGGCGCGAAGGCGCGGCATGGTCCGCACCAGGACGCCCAGAAGTCGACCAGCACGATGTCGTTGCTGTTGATGGTGTCGTTGAACTGCTCGGCAGTGAGGTCTCGGGTAGTCACGCTGGTCCCAACGCTGCGAGCTGGCGCGATGTTCCCCTCCCCAGCAGGCGGCATGCTGGCGGTACGCACCGCATCTGACCGCGCAGCGCCGCATCATCGAATCCCTCGACAATGACGTCATGCACCTTGCCGAGGCGGCTTTCTGATTTGCTGGCCGATCGCTACCCGGAGTCCGGTTCGGCTGGTGGCTGCGACGGTGCGGCGTCTTGAAACTGCTTCACCGGGCAGCAGTTTTTCAGTCCTGTCGTTCAACTTTGCGGTCAAGGCGTGCCCGGTACGACTTCTAGCGCCTCGGTCGCTTCACAGTTGCCTTACACGGAGCCGGCAGCGAATACGCAGCTGTTTCGGTGACTTGAACGCACCGCAGCGGGTAACCGGCTAAACAATGAATTCTGCGCGACGTGTGCCCCTGGTTATCCGGTTGTTGACCATCCCGGTCGCCCTGGCGACCGCGGGGTCGGCGGGCGCGTGCGGGTCGAATGATCAACACACCGCAGCACCTAGCAGCTCGGTTCGCCCGACCAGCTCCCCGTCGCCCGCGCCGCCGTCACCACCGCCGGCGCCGCCGCCGACCCCGGACCATATCGAGGGCATGATCACCTCGGTGTCGGGCAGCACCATCGGTCTGCGGCTGCGCCAAGGGACCGGGTCGGTCGACTTCACGCCGTCGACGAAGGTCGTCGAATCCAGCCCGGCTCAGTTGAGCGACGTCACCCCCGGCAGCTGCATCGCCGTCTTGCCAGACCCGGGCAGCGCCCCTGGGTCGATCACCGCGAAATCCGTGATCGTCAGCTCTGCCATCGAGGGCAAGTGCCCGCCGCCAGTGATTCCCAGCGGCGCGGCACCAGCCGCACCCTCTGGTTCGCCGGCGGCAAATTCCGGCGTGCAGGGCAAGGTTGACACCGTCTCAGGTAACGCCATCAGCATCATCCCCGAGGCCAACGGCAACACCCGGACCAACGTGAGCGTCACCGACACCACCAGCTACACCAAGCAGGCAGCCACCGACACCGAAGCGCTCACATCAGGGAGATGCATGTCGGCCGACGGAGCCAAGAACGACGGTGGCGTTATCCAGGCTGTGACGATCGATCTGCAACCGTGCCCGCCGATGGGCGGCCGCCCGCACCATCGTTTCCCGTCCATCCCGCATATTCCGCTGCCGCACCACCACCGGTAGCACGCCACCCGCGTCCTGGGAGTTCCGGCGCCTAGCCGCTCGGCATTCGGAACGGTCGCGTTCCTTCGCGCTTGATGCTACTTTTTACGGCGAAGTGAAGGAGCGGCTTTGTTGAGCACGGGTTTGTTCGGTCTGCTGACGATAGGGTCCGTGGCGCTGGCCTTGGTATTCGCGGCCGTCGCGTCGGTCTATGTCAAACGGTTGGCCGATCGCCCGACGGTTCCGATCAGTGAGGAAGTGGGCAGCGCAAGGGCGGTCGTCAAGAAAGTGCGAAAGCGTGAGCCGTTGTCGGATGAGGAATTGCGGTTCGCGAGGCAGATCGTCACTGACCGTTCGTCTTTGGGGGCTTTCGGTATTCCGGGCACTCTTTTCTGCCTCGGATGCTTTTACGTGTTCGGCAGTTTGGAGCACTTGCATGGAGCGACTCCGTCTGAGCGGACGTTTCTCGGCGTGATTCCAATGTGCACCTCCACCATCCTCGCTCTCCGGCTGGTCAGCAGCGCCAGGCTGAAACGGCGTTTGCGGAAAGCGGCTTGAAAAGCAATTGGCATGTTCAGCTTCAGTTCAGGACGCGGGTGGAAACCCGGCCCGGCAGCGGAGCTGGAGGTGATCGAGTGAGCCCTCGTTCGGTCAGCAGATCTGTCTTGGCGCGAGTATGGATGCCACTGGTCGCCGTGGTGGCGGTCGGCATCGGCGGGGCGTGCATGTGGAAGGTGCACCAGATGTCGGATCCCGAGCCTGTCATCACCGTCAACGGCCCACAGGCACCTGAGCAGTTCACGCCCAAACAACTGACCTACGAGTTGTTCGGCTCCGCCGGCGAAGGCGGGATGCTCGACTACGTCGACATCGACGGCCATCCGCATCGGGTCGATATCACGGCCTTGCCGTGGTCCCACACCGAGACAACCATGCTCACGGTGGTGTCGGGCAGCGTCTCGGCGCATGTTCACGGTGGTCACATCGGCTGCCGGATGCTGGTCAATGGCGTTGTCCGCGATGAACAGTCCGCGACCCATCAGGATGCGGACGTGACCTGCCGAGTGAAGTCCGCGTGAGGGGGCATCGGGCGGGGCGACCCTTCGTCGCGCGCGCGGTACGGGTCCTTGCAATACCGATCATCGTCTTCTGGGCGCTGATCGCGGTGGCGACGAACACCTTCGTGCCCAAGGTGGAAGACGTTGCCGAAGAACTCGCCGGACCGATGGTCCCGCACTACGCGCCCTCACAGCGCTCGATGCTGGCGATCGGGGAAAAGTTCCACGAGTCCACGTCCACCAGCTTGACCATGGTGGTCTTCGAAGCAAGCAGACCTTTGGGCGATGCGGACCATCGCTACTACGACGACTTGATGGGCCGGCTCAAGCGCGACACCCAGCACGTGCAATACGTAATGGATGTCTGGGGCAAACCGTTCACCGCGGCGGGGGCCCAAAGCGTGGATGGCAATGCCGCCTATGTGCTATTGCGCCTTGCCGGCGACATCGGTCAAATCCAAGCTAATCAGTCGGTGGACGCGGTGCGCGACATCGTCGCCAAGGACATTCCGCCGCCCGGACTCAAGGTCTATGTCAGCGGCGCGGCGCCGCTGGCCTCCGACACCTTGAGTATTGCCAATGCGAGCCTGAACAACGTCACGATCGTGACTATCTGCCTCATCGTCGTGATGCTGCTGCTGGTGTACCGCTCGATCAGCACTCTGCTGGTGCCGTTAGCCGGAGTGCTCATCGAAATGCTGGTCGCCAGAGGAATAGTCGCGACACTGGGGCATCTCGGCTACATCGAGCTCTCCTCGTTCGCGGTGAACATTGTCATCGCGCTGACCCTGGGGGCGGGGACGGATTACGGCATTTTCCTGATGGGTCGCTATCACGAGGCGCGACAGGCCGGTGAAAGCCGCGAGGACTCCTTCTACATCGCATACCGCGGTGTCGCGCCCATCATCATCGGCTCGGGGCTGACAATCGCCGGCGCCTGCTACTGCTTGACTTTCGCGCGGCTGAATTACTTCCACACCATGGGGCCGGCGGTTGCCATCAGCATGATGTTCACCATCGCGGCAGCGATGTCCCTCGGACCGGCCCTGTTGACCGTGGGCAGCCTCTTCGGGATGTTCGATCCCAGGCAGCAGGCCAAGGCACGGCTGTATCGGCGGATCGGGGCGAGCGTGGTGCGCTGGCCGGTGCCGATCCTGGCGGCCAGTTCGGCCGTAGTAATGATCGGGGCGATATTAGTCCCTACCTATCAACAGAACTACGACGATCGGCAATACCAGCCGGCCGACGCCCCCGCCAACCTCGGTTTCAAGGCTGCGGATCGACACTTCACCAAGAGCAAATTGTTCTCCGAAATGCTGATGGTCGAAACCGATCACGACATGCGAAATTCCGCTGACTTCATCTCACTCGACCGAGTAGCCAAGGCGCTCATTCGTCTTCCCGGCGTGGCGATGGTGCAGAACATGACCAGGCCGATGGGCCGACCGTTGGAACATGCCACCCTTCCCTACCTGTTCACCACGCAGGGCAGCGGAAACGGTCAACAGCTGCCGTTCAACCGGGAGCAAAACGCCAATACCGATCAGCAGGCGGAGGTCCAGGCGCACTCCGTCACGGTGCTGCGGAAAGAGATCTACTTCTTCCAGAAGTTGTCCGACGAATTGCACAACACGGTTCTCACCGTCGAGGACCTGCAGCGAGTCACCGACGAGTTGAATTCGGAGATATCAAATCTCGACGACTTCTTCCGCCCCATCAAGAGCTACTTCTACTGGGAGAAGCACTGTTACGACATTCCCATCTGCTGGACGTTCAGATCGGTATTCGACGCGATCGACAACATCGACAAGTTGGCCGCCGACATCAACGACGCCAAGCTGTCCCTCGAGGCCATCGACAAAATCGTCCCGCAGATCATCACACAGCTGAAAGCCACCGCCGACGACACGGAAGCGTTGACGGCGATACTGGTGAACTCCTACGGTTCGGGCGATTTGCAATCCACCCAGACCGACCAGACATTCGACGACCTGATCAATGTAGGGCTCGACTTCGACCGATCACGCAGCGACGACTTCTTCTACATCCCCCGAGAGGGTTTCGACAACGACGACGTCAAAACCGGCCTGCAGCTGATGATGTCGCCGGACGGGAAGGCTGCCAGGTTCATCGTCACCCACATGGGCGACGCCATGGGTCCCGAGGGTGTGCAGCATGTCGAGCAGTTTCCCGGGGCTATCACGACCATGCTGAAGGAGACCTCGTTGGCCGGCGCGAGGGTCTATATCGGCGGCTCAGGCTCGACCGACAAGGACATCAAGCAATATGCCGCGTCCGACCTGCTGATCGCAGCAATCGCCGCTTTCGTGCTGATCTTCCTGATCATGATGTTCATCACGCGAAGTCTGGTGGCGGCTCTCGTCATTCCCGGCACAGTGGCCTTCTCCTACGCCGGCGCCTTCGGGCTGTCGATACTTTTCTGGCAACACCTGATCGGACTGCACTTGCACTGGCTGGTGCTGCCACTGACCTTCATCATCCTGGTAGCGGTGGGGTCGGACTACAACCTCTTGCTGATCGCCCGGGTCAAAGACGAGATTCATGCCGGGTTGCACACCGGTCTGATCCGGGCGCTGGGCAGTACGGGCGGCGTAGTGACGTCCGCGGGTCTGGTGTTTGCGTTCACCATGCTGGCCATGCTCACTAGCGATCTTCGAACAATCGGCCAGGTGGGATCGACCGTGTGCATCGGCCTGCTGCTCGACACCCTGATCGTGCGTTCGTTCGTGGTGCCGTCGATTCTGAGCCTGCTCGGACCGTGGTTCTGGTGGCCGACGCTGGTGCGGCGGCGTCCGCTCAGACGGTGAACCCCAACGCGCGCAACTGATCGCGCCCGTCGTCGGTAATCTTGTCCGGACCCCACGGCGGATTCCAGACCCAGTTGATCCGCAGTTCGTCGACCAGGCCGGTGCCGATCAGGGCGCTGCGCGACTGGTCCTCGATGACATCGGTCAACGGGCACGCCGGCGACGTCAGCGTCATGTCGATCAGCGCGACGGTGCCCTCATCTGTCTGCACGACATTCAGTCCGTAGACCAGGCCCAAGTCGACGACATTGATGCCCAGTTCCGGGTCGACGACGTCGCGCATCGCCTCCTCCATGTCACCGAGCAGTTCGTTATCCGGTGCGGCGGTCTCGCTCATCAGCCATCTCCATCGTCGACTCCATATTAGCCTGCGCCACTGCATCTTTGAACGCCAGCCACCCCAGCAGCGCGCATCTCACCCGGGCAGGATACTTGGCAACGCCGGCGAAAGCCACTCCGTCGCCGAGTACTTCGGCATCACCGGTCACGGCTCCCCGTGACGAGATCATTTCGGCGAATGCGGCGACAATCTCGAGCGCCTGCCTCACCGGTTGGCCGATGACCTGCTCGGTCAGCACCGAGGTGGCGGCCTGGCTGATCGAACACCCCTGGCCGTCGTAGGAAACGTCGGATACCCGCTCGCCATCTTCGGTCAGCGCGACCCGCAGAGTGACCTCGTCGCCACAGATCGGGTTCACGTGATATACCTGCGCGCCGTAGGGCTCCCGCAGTCCGCGGTGCTGCGGGTGCCGGTAGTGATCGAGGATCACATCGTGATAGATCTGCTCCAAGCGCACTTCAGTCTCTTCCGAAGAACTCGACGGCGCGGCGTACGCCGGCCAGCAGACGGTCGACCTCGTCGAAGGAGTTGTACACCGCGAAAGATGCCCGCGCGGTTGCGGCTAGGCCGAACCGCCGGTGCAACGGCAGGGCACAGTGGTGCCCGACGCGGACCGCGACGCCATCGTCGTCGAGCACCTGCCCGACGTCGTGAGCGTGGACACCCTCGACGACAAACGACACCGGCGAGGCCCGGTTGCCCATCACCGTCGGCCCGATGATCCGCACCCCGTCGATGCTCGACAACCCGTCGACCGTTGCGGCTACCAGTCGCCGCTCGTGACCCTCGACAGCGTCCATCCCGATCGCGCCGAGATACCGTGCCGCCGCTGACAATCCCACTACCTGCGAGGTCATCGGCGTGCCGGCCTCGAACCGCTGCGGGGCCGGCGCGTAGGTAGCGGCCGCCATCGTCACGGTCTCGATCATCGACCCGCCGGTGAGAAACGGCGGCATCGCCGACAGCAGCTCCACGCGACCATACAAAACGCCGATACCGTTGGGCCCCAGCATCTTATGTCCGGAGAACGCCGCGAAATCGACGTCGAGCGCATGAAAGTCGACCGGCTGGTGCGGCACCGACTGGCAAGCGTCCAGCACCGTCAGCGCGCCGACTTCCCGGGCCGCGGCCACAAGCTCAGCGACCGGTGCTAGCGCACCGGTCACATTCGAGTGGTGACTGAAGGCAACAACTTTGACGCGTTCATCGAGCCGCAGCGAATCCAGGTCGATGCGCCCATCGTCGGTGACGCCGTACCAGCGGAGTTTCGCCCCGGTGCGCCGGGCCAGTTCCTGCCACGGGATCAGGTTGGCGTGGTGTTCCAGCTCGGTCGTGACAATGACATCGCCAGGGCCGACAGCATGCTCAAAGCGGTCGTCGCTTAGCACGTAGGACACCAAGTTCAGCGCCTCGGTGGCGTTCTTGGTGAACACCAGCTCGTCGGGGCGGGCGCCGACGAAGGCCGCGATGTCAACACGGCCTTGCTCGTAAGCGTCGGTAGATTCCTCCATCAGCTGGTGCGCGCCGCGGTGCACCGCACCGTTCCTCGTGGTCAGGAAGGCCCGCTCGGCGTCGAGAACCTGCAACGGGCGTTGCGATGTCGCACCGGAGTCCAGGTAGGCCAACTGATTTCCGCCGCGCATCACCCGCTGCAGGATGGGAAAGTCGGCCCGGATTGCCGCCAGGTCCAACTGCGCCGCGGTGACCGTCACGGTCAGGTCCCGCTCACAGCAGCTTGGGCGAAGCGTACGTAGCCGTTTTCTTCCAGTTCGTCGGCCAGCTCGGGCCCACCGGATTCGATGATGCGGCCACCGACGAAAACGTGCACGAACTGCGGATGGATGTAGCGCAAAATCCGGGTGTAGTGGGTAATCAGCAGGATGCCGCCCTGCTGGGCTTCGGCGTAACGATTGACTCCCTCGCTGACCACGCGCAGGGCGTCGACGTCCAAGCCGGAGTCCGTCTCGTCCAGGATCGCGATCTTCGGCTTCAGCAGACCCAGTTGCAGGATCTCGTGCCGCTTCTTCTCACCGCCGGAGAAGCCTTCGTTGACGCTGCGTTCGGCGAAGCCCTGGTCGATGTCGAGGGCCTCCATCGCCGAGCGCACCTCTTTGACCCAGTGTCGCAGTTTGGGCGCCTCGCCGCGCACCGCGGTGGCAGCGCTGCGCAGGAAGTTCGACATCGACACTCCCGGCACCTCGACCGGATACTGCATCGCCAAAAACAGCCCAGCCCTGGCGCGTTCATCGACCGTCATGTCGAGTACGTTCTGGCCGTCCAGCGTTATCGACCCCGAGGAAACGTGATATTTCGGATGACCGGCGATGGCGTAGGACAAGGTGGATTTGCCGGAACCGTTGGGGCCCATCACCGCGTGCGTCTCACCGGAGCGCACGGTCAGGTTGACGCCGTTGAGGATGGGGATCTCACGATCGCCTTCTGCGGCGTTGGGGTCTTCGACGCTGACATGCAGGTCTTTGATTTCCAAAGTCGTCATGAGGCTGCCGCTCTCGATTCCGTGATGGCCAGTTCGTGTTCGATGGCTGCGGTCAGGCGCTCTCGCACCTGCGGGACGGCGATCTTGGCGATGATCTCACCGAAGAATCCGCGGACCACCAGACGGCGGGCCTGTTCTTCGTCGATGCCGCGGGAACGCAGGTAGAAAAGTTGCTCATCGTCGAAGCGTCCGGTCGCGCTGGCGTGTCCGGCGCCGAGGATCTCACCGGTCTCGATCTCGAGATTAGGGACCGAGTCGGCGCGGGCACCGTCGGTCAGCACCAGGTTACGGTTGCTCTCGAAGGTGTCGGTGCCGGTGGCGGCCGAGCGGATCAGCACGTCACCCACCCAGACGGTGTGCGCGTCAGGCAAGGCCGAACCGGAATCTCCCTGCAGCGCACCCTTGTACAGCACACGCGATTTGCAGTGCGGCTGTGCATGATCGATCAGCAACCGTGACTCGAGGTGCTGGCCGTCGTCGGCGAAATACAGGCCGAGCAGCTCGGCGTCTCCGCCGGCAGCCGCGAACCGCACGGTGCCCGTCATCCGGACCAGCTCACCGCCGAGCGTGACGGCAACGTGGCGCAGCACGGCATCTTTGCCCAGCCGGGCGTGTTGGGCGCTGACGTGCACGGCGTCGTCGGCCCAGTCGGCAATCCACACCACGGTGAGCCGGGCCGCATCGCCGACGACGAATTCCAGGTTGTCCGCGTAGGTCCCGCTCCCTCGGTGGTCGATGACCACGACCGCCTCGGCGAGCTCTTGCACCCTGATCTGCATATGCCCGTAGGCCACCGCGCCCTCGCCGGGTCCTTGCACCGTGATCTCGACCGCGGCCGTGACGTCGCGCCTGACGGTCACCAACGTCGCGGCGTTGAACGACGAAAATGCTTGCGCGGCAACGCGGTCAGTAGGAACACCGCCCTGACCTAGGCGCTCGTCGCCGCGGCGCACCGTCTCCACATCGACCCCGGGCCGCTCGTCGACGGTGATAGGCGCACTGCCGGTCGCGGGCGCGGATCCGTCGTGCAGGCCGCGCAGCCGGCGCAGCGGAGTGAACCGCCAGATTTCGTCGCGGCCGCCGGGCACCTCGAACGCGTCGACGTCGAACGAGGAAAAGACCTCGCCCTTATTGACGGCGGTCAAGGTTGAACCCTCAACCGCGTCGGTCAGACTCGTCACTAGCCGACCGCGCCTTCCATCTGCAACTCGATCAGCCGGTTGAGCTCGAGGGCGTATTCCATCGGAAGCTCTTTGGCGATCGGCTCCACGAACCCACGCACCACCATCGCCATCGCCTCGTCTTCGGTCATCCCGCGGCTCATCAGGTAGAACAGCTGGCTCTCACTGACCTTGGACACGGTTGCCTCGTGGCCCATCGTCACGTCGTCCTCGCGGATGTCGACGTAGGGGTAGGTGTCGCTGCGGCTGACCGTATCGACCAGCAGCGCATCACATTTCACACTGGAGCGAGAACCGTGCGCGCCCTTATTCACCTGCACCAGGCCGCGGTACGACGCGCGGCCGCCGCTGCGGGCCACCGACTTGGACACGATGTTGCTCGAGGTGTTCGGCGCCAGGTGCAGCATCTTGGCGCCGGTGTCCTGGTGCTGACCTTCGCCGGCGAACGCCACCGACAGGACCTCGCCCTTGGCGTGCTCGCCGGTCATCCACACCGCCGGGTACTTCATCGTGACCTTGGACCCGATGTTGCCGTCGACCCATTCCATGGTGGCGCCGGCCTCGGCGCGGGCCCGCTTGGTGACCAAGTTGTAGACGTTGCCTGACCAGTTCTGAATCGTGGTGTAGCGGCAACGGCCACCGGGCTTCACGATGATCTCCACCACCGCGGAGTGCAGCGAATCCGACTTGTAGATTGGCGCGGTGCAGCCCTCAATGTAGTGAACGTAAGCGTTCTCATCGACGATGATGAGGGTCCGCTCGAACTGACCCATGTTCTCGGTGTTGATCCGGAAGTAAGCCTGCAACGGGATGTCGACGTGCACACCCGGTGGCACATAGATGAAGGAGCCACCGCTCCACACCGCCGTATTCAGCGACGAGAACTTGTTGTCGCCGGCCGGAATCACCGTGCCGAAGTACTGCCTGAAGATGTCGGGCTGCTCCCGCAGCGCCGTGTCGGTGTCCAGGAAGATGACCCCCTGAGCCTCCAGATCCTCGCGGATCTGGTGATACACCACCTCTGACTCGTACTGCGCGGCGACACCGGAAACCAGCCGCTGCTTCTCGGCTTCTGGGATTCCTAATTTGTCGTAGGTGTTCTTGATGTCCGCGGGCAAATCGTCCCAGGTGGCGGCCTGCTTCTCGGTGGAGCGCACAAAGTACTTGATGTTGTCGAAGTCGATGCCGTCGAGATTTGAGCCCCACATGGGCATCGGCTTGCGTTCGAAGATTCGCAGTGCCTTGAGCCGAGTCCGCAGCATCCACTCCGGCTCGTTCTTCTTGCCCGAAATGTCCCGGACTACTGCCTCGGACAGGCCGCGCTGCGCACCGGCACCGGCCACGTCGGCATCCGCCCAGCCATAGCCGTACCGGCTCAGCGATGCGATCGTCTCGTCCTGGGACAGCGGCTCGCCCAGCTTGTGAATCTCGGGGGTGGTCGTCACTGCGACGCTCCTTGCTTACTTGTCATCTCACGGCTGGCCGTGAGCGGTACATGGGTGGTGCAGGCGCAGTTGCCGTTGACGATGGTCGCCAGCCGCTGCACGTGGGTGCCGAGTACCTCGGCCATGGCTTGCTGTTCGGTCTCGCACAGTTCCGGGAATTCCTCGGCGACATGCGACACCGGGCAGTGATGCTGACAGATCTGGACGCCGTGAATCGGGCCGCCGACCCTCGCGGTGGTGGCGACATAACCAGCCCGCGACAGCGCGCCCGCAATACCCTCGGCGGCGGCTTCGACATCAGCCTCGGCGGCGGATGGCGCCGCCGCGACACCAGCCAGGATGGCGTCGATGCGCCGACGGGCGAAGGTACGAACCGCGTCTTCCCCGCCAATCTCGCGTAGTTGACGCATTGCGGCCGACGCCAGGTCGTCATAGGCGTGGTCGAGTTTCCCCCGCCCCGTCGGCGTCAGCCGGTACCTTTTCGCCGGACGTCCCCGGCCGGCCTGTTGCCACGCCGCCGCGGGTGCTGACTC
Organism: uncultured Actinomycetota bacterium; assembly: GCA_963830605.1. Taxonomy (GTDB): domain Bacteria; phylum Actinomycetota; class Actinomycetes; order Mycobacteriales; family Mycobacteriaceae; genus Mycobacterium. The sequence goes on from CAWHML010000004.1 coordinate 262,995, forward strand.
CGCCTCACCCGCCTCGATCAGCGCGTCGAGATGACGGCGCACCCCGGCCGCCGACAGGCCCAGCCGATCACCGATTTGGCCGGCGGTGATCGACCCGGACTTCAGCAGCAACTGCACGACGGCGCTTCGGGTGTGGCCGTCGTGCGTCTGCGTTGCCGTTGGTGCTTCGGCGCTGTTGAAGTCCGCCGCGAATTTCACAACATCAATGTTACGCAATTCCGGCGACCGGTCCAGGAGGCGGCCTGGCGGTACCTATCACGGCAAACCCTGCGACGTTGCTGGAGGTGTCGAATTGGTGCTCGCGCCACCCAGCCGGCCCCATTTGAACAAAGAAGCGCCTGGACCAAATTTGCCGGGTAACGTCCCCCCGAACGGGGGTCGGCCGCAGAGAGGATTCAATGATGATCAGAAGTGTGCTGGCCGCGGGCGCCGCGGTCGCGTCCTTGGCCCTCGCGCCGCTGGCTCATGCCGACACCGACAGCGACTATCTGGCGGCGCTGCGTCGCGGCGGCATAGCGCCAATGGGCGATGGCTCGGGTGAGCTCAGCAACGCTCACGCCATCTGCAATCAGCTCCGCGGCGGCAGGTCGTGGCAGGCGGTGAACGACGAATTGTATGCCGCTGAAAGCCAGCCACCCGACCCGCTGACACATTCCGAGGTCGATTACGAGGAGAACACCGCGATTCAGTTCTATTGCCCGGGCCTGCATTAGCTGCTGAGTCGTCGGGCCGGTAGCGAGGTACCGGCCGCGTCCACGGGTTGCCCAGGTGTGGGTGACGTGACGGTTACGCTGCTGTGATGGCTGCCCGCCACCACACGTTGAGCTCGTCGATCGCCAGTCTGCACGGCGACGAACTGGCGGTGGGCTCGCCGCTCAACGCCGCCGAACTCGCCACGTTGCGGCGCACCCGGCTCTTCGGCGCCACCGGCACGGTGCTGATGGGCATCGGCGCGTTGGGCGCCGGGGCCAGACCGGTGGTGCAGGATCCGACGTTCGGGGTGCGGCTGCTGAATCTGCCGTCGCGGATCCAGACCGTGTCGCTGACGATGACCACGACCGGCGCGGTCATGATGGCCCTGGCCTGGTTGATGCTGGGCCGTTTCGCGCTCGGCAGCCGGCGGATGTCGCGCGGAGACCTGGACCGCACTCTGCTGCTGTGGACCTTGCCGCTGCTGGCAGCGCCGCCCATGTACAGCAAGGACGTCTACTCCTACCTGGCGCAAAGCCAAATCTCATTGCTGGGAATGGACCCCTACCGGATCGGCCCGGCGCGGGCGCTGGGCCTTGGCCACGTGTTCACGTTGTCCGTACCCAGCCTCTGGCGCGACACCCCCGCGCCCTACGGACCGCTGTTCTTGTGGATCGGTCGCGGCATCTCCGGGCTGACCGGAGAGAACATCGTCGCCGCCGTGCTGTGCCACCGGCTGGTCGTGCTGGCCGGCGTCGGCTTGATCGTCTGGGCCACCCCGCGTTTGGCGCGCCGGTGCGGTGTCGCTGAAGTCAGCGCGCTATGGCTGGGCGCGGCCAATCCGCTGCTGATCATGCATCTGGTCGCGGGCATTCACAACGAGGCGCTGATGCTGGGGATGATGCTGACCGGCACCGAGTTCGCGCTGCGCGGGGTCGACTCGCCACGGCTGGTGCCGCACTGGCCTCGGCCCGACTGGAAACCGCTGGGGATGCTGCTGGCCGGCGTCGTGCTGATCACGCTGTCCTCGCAGGTGAAGCTGCCATCGCTGCTGGCGCTGGGATTCGTCGCCATGGCGCTGGCCTGGCAGTGGGGCGGCAATCTGCGAGCCTTCCTATTGGTCGGCGGCGCGATGGCGGGCTTGTCCCTGGTGGTGATGGCCGCGGTGGGGTGGGCCAGCCGGCTCGGGTTCGGGTGGATGTACACCCTGGGCACCGCCAACGTAGTCCGCAGCTGGATGTCTCCCCCGACGTTGCTGGCGCTCGGTACCGGCCAGGTCGGGATCCTGCTCGGGCTCGGCGATCACACCACCGCCGTGCTGTCGCTGACCCGCGGCATCGGTGTGCTGATCATCGCGGTGATGGTCGGATGGCTGCTCTTGGCGGTGCTGCGCGGCCGGCTGCATCCGGTCGGCGGCCTGGGCGTCGCGCTGGGCGTTACGGTGCTGTTGTTCCCGGTCGTGCAGCCGTGGTATCTGCTGTGGGCCATCATCCCGCTGGCCGCCTGGGCCACGCGTCCAAGGTTCCGCGTCGCGGCGATCGGGGTGACCATCGTGGTGGGCGTCTTCGGTCCCACCGCCAACGGTGACCGGTTCGCGTTGTTCCAGATCCTGGACGCAACATTGGCCAGCACTGTCATCGTCGCCGCGCTGATCGCAGTGACCTACCGGCAGGTGCCGTGGCGCCGAATGCCCGGTGAGACGCGGCAACCAGTCCGCGAAGCGGTCTCACCTGATGTGGTGTCCCCCACGCCAGCTGTGCCGCCCACCGCCCTGCCGGACGCCTACGCTGATTATTCGTGAGCTCGACCGTCTCCGACGTTCCACTGCGGTTGCGTGGAGTGTGCAAGCGATACGGCTCCACCACCGCGGTCGCCAACCTCGACCTCGACGTGCATGCCGCCGAGGTGCTGGCGCTGCTCGGCCCCAATGGTGCCGGCAAGACAACAACGGTCGAGATGTGCGAGGGCTTCGTGCGCCCCGACGCGGGCACGATCGAGGTGCTCGGACTCGATCCGGTCGCCGACAACGCCCGGCTGCGGGAACGGATCGGCGTGATGCTGCAGGGCGGCGGGGGATACCCCGCGGCACAGGCGCAGGAAATGCTCAACCTGGTGGCGGCCTATGCCGCCAACCCGCTGGACCCGCAATGGCTGCTGGACACCCTCGGCCTCACCGAATCGGCACGCACCACCTACCGGCGGCTCTCCGGCGGGCAGCAGCAGCGGCTGGCCCTGGCATGTGCGCTGGTCGGCCGGCCGGAGCTGGTCTTTCTCGACGAGCCGACCGCGGGTATGGATGCCCAGGCGCGCGTTTTGGTGTGGGAGCTGATCGACTCGCTGCGCCGCGACGGTGTGACGGTGCTGTTGACCACCCACCAGCTCAAGGAGGCCGAACAGCTCGCCGATCGGCTGGTCATCATCGACCGCGGGGTCACCGTGGCGGCCGGAACACCGGCCGAGCTGACCCGCAGCGGAGCCAAGGACCAGCTGCGGTTCAGCGCGCCGCCGCGGCTGGACCTCTCGCTGCTGGTCTCGGCGTTGCCCGAGCACTATAAAGCCAGCGAAGTCGCGGCGGGTGAGTACCTGGTCGAAGGCCCGGTTGACCCGCAGGTGCTGACGACGGTCACCGGCTGGTGCGCCCAAATCGACGTGCTGGCCACCGACTTGCGGGTGGAGCAGCGCAGCCTGGAAGACGTGTTCCTCGAGCTGACGGGCAGGGAGCTGCGACAGTGAATGCACCGTTGTTCCCGGTCGGCACCTTTACGCCCGACCCACGCCCGAACACCGTAGGGCAGATGCTGGTCGCGCAGTCGGCGCTGGAATTGAAGCTGCTGCTGCGCAACGGCGAGCAGCTGCTGCTGACCATGTTCATCCCGATCACGCTGCTGATCGGACTGACACTGCTGCCGCTGGGATCGTTCGGGACCAACCGCGCTGCCACCTTCGTCCCGGTGATCATGGCGCTGGCCGTCGTCTCCACGGCGTTCACCGGACAAGCGATCGCGGTCGCGTTCGATCGGCGCTACGGCGCGCTCAAACGGCTCGGCGCCACCGCGCTGCCCGTCTGGGGCATCATCGCCGGCAAGTCACTGGCCGTGGTCACGGTGGTGTTCCTGCAGGCAGTCATCCTGGGCTGCATCGGGTTTACGCTCGGGTGGCGCCCGGAGCTTGCCGGACTAGCTCTCGGTGCCCTGGTCATCGCGCTGGGCACCGCCGCGTTCGCCGCGCTGGGCCTGCTGCTGGGCGGCACGCTGCGGGCCGAGATCGTGCTCGCGGTCGCCAACCTGCTGTGGTTCGTCTTCGCCGGCTTCGGCGCGCTGACGATCGACACCGACACCGTCCCGACCGCGGTCAAGTGGGCCGCACGGCTCACCCCGTCGGGCGCGCTGACCGAGGCGCTGTCTCAGGCGCTCACCCTCTCGCTGGACTGGTTCGGCCTCGTGGTGCTGGCCGGCTACGGTGCGCTGGCCGCGCTGGCCGCGCTGCGCTGGTTCCGCTTCACCTGAGTGGCCACCCGGCTGGTGGCTGGTCGGCGGGTTAATGCCCGGCGTCGAATGCGATGGGCAGGGTTGCTGGTCCGGTGATCCCGACCAGGGGCTTCCACGGGGCGGGCCCGGTGCGGTGCGGGTTGGGCATCCGCTGCGTGATGACGCGCAGGGCTTCGGCGAGTTCGAGTCGGGCCAGATGTGCTCCCAGACAGTAGTGACTGCCGCCGCCGAACGTCAGCATGGTCGCCGGCCCCTCACGGGTGATGTCGAGGCAGTCCGGGTCGTCGTAGACGGCGGGGTCGCGGTTGGCGGCGGCCGTATTGACGATCACCAGCGTGCCAGCCGGCACCCGCACGCCGCCGAGCTCGACATCCTCGACGGCCTTGCGCATGGTGGCGAACACGACCGGCCTGTGGCGCATGAGTTCTTCGACTGCCTGCGGAGCGAGCTCGGGATGCTCCGCCAGCAGCGCCCACTGCTGGGGATGGTCACACAGATCGCCTACGGCGGCGGCCAACTGATTGCGGGTGGTGTCCGTGCCCGCCATCAGCAGGCCTCCCGCGAGCATCCGCAGCTCGTCAGCGCTGAGCCGATCCCCGTCGTCTTCAGCCCGAATCAGCTGCGACATCATGTCGTCAGTGAGGTTGCCACGGCGCCGGGCGACCATGTCGTCGATGTAGGCGTCGAGTTCATCGAAGGCACCCATGATGACCGCCGCGTCGTTGGCGACGTTCCAGGTGAAAACCTTGAAGATGTCCTCGGCCCAGCTTGAGAACAGTTGCCAATCTTGGCGCGGTGCGCCGAGCAACCCGCAGATGATCGGAATCGGATACCGGCGGGCGATGTCGGCCACCACGTCGCAGCGCCCAGCGCTGGTCAGCGGCTCGACCAACTCGGTGATAACCCCGACGATCATCGTCTGTAGCCGTGCGGCCGACCGTGGCGTGAACGCCTGGGAGACGAGTCGGCGCAGCCGATTGTGATCGGCGCCGTCCCGGCTCAACAGGCCGAAGGTGACTTTGTCCCACAGCCGCCCGGACGTAATGCCCTGTGCCGCGAGGGCATGTCCCTCCGGCATGCAAAACCGAGGATCGCGCAGGACGGTCCGCACCAGCTCATAGCTGAGCACTTCAGGCCCGTGCGGCCCTAGCGCAATCGGCCCCTGCAGCCGGGCCTGCCGAATGAGCTGGTGTGCATGTTCAGGTGTTCGGGCGTGCTCATAGGCGATGGCCGGTAGCCCGGCATCAAAGACGGTCGGGCTGTTGGTGTCGATGGTGTCGACGGTCACGGTGCCTCCTCGGATTGGTCCGAGTCGACTATCCGGGGCGACGCCGGCAAGACCATCGGTCAGAATGCGTAAATCTGCGCGATCGGGGGTCGTAGATACGCGTGCGGCCTGCTGCAATCTGCGCGTTTGCGCTGATGTTTTGGGCTACGCGCTGCGCGCATGCTGGCTAGCATGAGCGAGGTTGAGCCGTGCGCACAGACGCCGGTACTGAAGTGGAGCGAGCTGGGCGTGAGCGAGCTGCCGACCGGAACGGTGACGTTGCTGTTGGCCGACGTCGAGGGCTCCACCCGGCTGTGGGAAACCCAGCCCGAGGAGATGACCGCCGCGATCGCACGGCTGGATCGCACCCTGTGTGACGTCGTGGCCGCTCATCACGGAGTCCGCCCGGTCGAGCAGGGTGAGGGTGACAGCTTTGTGGTGGCGTTCGCCCGGGCCAGCGACGCGGTGGCCTGCGCGCTGGAGTTGCAGCGAGCGCCGTTGGCCCCGATCCGGCTGCGGATCGGGATGCATACCGGTGAGGTGCAGCTGCGCGATGAGGGCAACTACGCCGGTCCGACGATCAACCGCACCGCGCGGTTGCGCGATTTGGGGCATGGCGGTCAAACCCTGCTGTCGGGAGCGACCGAACCGCTGGTGGTCGACCGGCTACCGCAGGGCGCCTGGCTGACCGATCTGGGCACCCACCAGTTGCGTGATCTGCCCCGCCCGGAGCGAGTGGTCCAGCTGTGCCATCCCGATCTTGTCAACGAGTTCCCGTCCCTTAGGGTCTCGGCCGCCGTGGCCTGCATCGGTCTTCCCGGGCAACTGACCAGTTTCGTGGGACGTGACGCGCAGTTGACCCAGCTGCGGGAGCTGCTGGCCCAGAACCGGGTGGTGACGTTGACCGGTGCCGGCGGGGTGGGCAAAACCCGGCTGGCGATTCAGGTCGCGACCCAGCTGGCCGGCGAGTTAAGCGGCGGGGTGTGGTATGTGGACCTGGCGCCGATCACCGAGCCCGGGCTGGCGGCCGTGACCGTGGCACGGGCCCTGGGGCTGCCTGACCAGCCCGGGCGGTCCACCATGGACAGCCTGCTGCGGTTCGTTCGCGACCGGCAGATGCTGGTGGTGCTGGACAACTGCGAGCATCTGCTGGATGCCAGCGCAGAGCTGGTTGTCACTCTGCTGAGCGCGGCGCCGCGGTTGACCTTGCTCGCCACCAGCCGTGAGGCGCTCGGGGTGGCCGGTGAGCTGAACTGGCGGGTGCCCTCGCTGTCGCTGGTCGACGAGGCGACCGAGTTGTTCGCCGATCGGGCACGGCATGCCCGCCCCGGTTTCAGCCTCACCGATGACAACGCCGCGGCGGTGACCGAGATCTGCGCACGCCTGGATGGCGTGCCGCTGGCCATCGAGCTGGCCGCCGCGCGGGTGCGGAGTTTGTCGCTGGCCGAGATCCTCGACAGCCTGCATGACCGGTTCCGGCTGCTGACCGGTGGTGCGCGCACTGCGGTGCGTCGCCAGCAGACCCTGCGCGCGTCGGTGGACTGGTCGCATGCGCTGTTGACCCAGCCGGAACGGGTGTTGTTCCGCCGGCTGGCGGTGTTTGTGGGCGGCTTTAATCTCGACGCTGCTCAGGCAATTGCCGGTGGTGGTGACGTGGAGCGTTTCCAGGTACTCGATCAGCTGAGCCTGTTGGTGGACAAGTCGCTGGTGGTCGTCTCCGACAACCAGGTCAGCGGGGGACGGACCCGGTATCGGTTGCTGGAAACGGTGCGCCAATACGCTCTGGAGAAACTCGGCGAGTCCGGCGAGGCCGACACCGTGCGCAGCCGCCACCGTGATTACTACACCGCGATGGCCGCTGTGCTCGATGCGCCGGCAGGCCGTGATTACGAGCAGCGTCTCGAGCAGGCCGCCATCGAGATCGACAATCTGCGCGCCGCGTACGGGTGGAGCCGCGAAAACTCCGCTACCGAGCTGGCGTTGGCGCTGGCGTCCGCACTGCAGCCGCTGTGGCTCGGGCGGGGCCGCATCCGGGAAGGGCGGACGTGGTTCGACGCCGCCCTCGCCGACCTCGACGCGCAAGACGGCGGGGTGGCAGCCACGGTGCGCGCCCGGGCGCTCGCCGACCAAGCGGTGCTCGATACTTGGGCCGGCGCCGCCGCGAGTACGGATCAGGCCGAGCAAGCGCTGGCGATCGCGCGAGACGTCGATGACCCGGCCCTGCTGGCCCGGACGCTGACCGCCTGCGGGTTCACCGCTGCCGTGAGCTATCACATCGAGGTGGCGCGGGCATACTTCGCCGAGGCGATCGGCCTGGCCCGGGCGTTGGACGATCGGTGGCGACTCAGCCAGATCCTCGCCCAGCAGGCGCAAGGCGCCCACGTCGCGGGTTACCCGGTCGCGGTGCGCGCAGCCAGCGAGGAGGGTCGCGACCTCGCCGACGCGATCGGTGACCGGTTCAACTCGCGTACGTGTCGTTTCTACCTCGGGTCGGCCCAGATGGTGAGCGGTGATTTGGCTGGAGCCGTCACCCAATACGTCGAGGTGGCGGCCGAGGCCGAGGCGGCTCACGACGAGATTTGGAGGCTCACCGGCCTCGCCGGCCAGAGCCTGGCACTGGCATACCGGGGTGAGGTGGCCGCGGCCCGCGCCGCGGCCGAGGCGGCCCTCGGGGGCGGCGCGGAGCCCGGCGGAAGGTGGGCGGTACTCGGGCAGATAGTGCTAGGAGTCGCGGCCCTGGCCGCCGGGGATGGCGCGGCGGCCCATGAGGCGCGCGAGGCCGCCCGTCAGGGCATGATTGTGATGACGGGTGCGACGGCGGCTTTGCAGCGCACCTGGAATGCCGATGCCGCGCTGGCAGAGTGGGATCTCGCCGCTGCCCGTCGCTGGGCCGACGAGGCCGTCACGACTTCAACAGGCTGGCACTCGGCGAGGGCGCTGACTACCCGCGCCCGGGTGGCGATCGCCCAGGGTGAGCCGGAGCAGGCCGAGCGCGACGCCCACGACGCGCTCGCGTGTGCCGCCGAAGTCGAGGCGTACCTGCTGATCCCCGAGATCCTTGACTGCCTCGCCGCGCTGGCCGGCGAGGCAGGCAGTCACCGCGAAGCCGCCCGCCACTTCGGCGCGGCAGAGGCCATCCGGCAGCGCATCGGCGCGGTGCGATTCAAGATCTGGGACGCCGGCTACGAAATGTCGGTGGCGGCGCTGCGAGATGCGATGGGCGAGAAAGACGTCGATGCCGCGTGGGCTGAGGGCGCCGCGCTGTCCACCAAGGAGGCGATCGCCCACGCCCAGCGCGGCCGCGGCCAGCGCAAACGACCCACCAGCGGCTGGGCATCGCTGACGCCGACCGAGCGCGACGTAGTGCGGCTGGTCAGCGAGGGACTGGCCAACAACGACATCGCCAGCAGGCTCTTCGTCTCACCACGCACCGTGCAAACCCACCTGACCCACGTCTACACCAAACTCGGCCTGAGCTCCCGCGTACAACTCGTCCAAGAAGCCGCCCGCCACACCTAACCCCCGGGTGTGCCGGCGATAAATTCTCCTGCCCCGACGGTGTGCAGCGCGTGGGCTGGATAAACACGCTCTCGACCCGGCCAGCCCTACTACGCTGTGTAGTTAGCAGTCGCTTACCATCGGGTGGTGACCACCATGGCGCTCGGGCGGCTGGTGGATCTGCTGCCGTCGCCCAGCCTGCGGGCTCAGCGCGCGATCGCGGCGCTGGTCGTAGTGACCCAGGGCGGCATCGCCGTCACCGGCTCGATCGTGCGCGTCACCGCCTCAGGACTGGGCTGCCCCACCTGGCCGCAGTGTTTCCCCGGCAGCTTCATCCCGGTGGCGGTCAGCGAGGTTCCGCGGATCCATCAGGCCGTCGAGTTCGGTAACCGGATGATCACGCTGGCCGTGGTGATCACCGCGGCCCTGGCGGTACTGGCGGTCACCCGGGCCCGGCGGCGCGCCGAGGTTCTCGTCTATGCGTGGTTGATGCCCGCGTCGACGGTGCTGCAGGCCGTTATCGGCGGTATCACAGTGCTGACCGGACTGCTGTGGTGGACGGTCTCCATCCACCTGCTGGCGTCGATGACGATGGTGTGGCTGGCGGTGCTGCTCTACGTCAAGATCGGCGAGCCCGACGACGGCGTCGTGAGGGACCGGGTGGTCAAGCCACTGCGCGGGCTCACCGGGCTTTGTGCGCTGACGCTGGCCGCGGTGCTCGTCGCGGGCACCCTGGTGACCGCCGCCGGTCCGCACGCCGGCGACCGCAGCGTGACGCGGACCGTACCGCGCCTGCGGATCGAGATCACCACACTGGTGCATGTGCACTCGTCGCTGCTGGTGGGGTACCTCGCGCTGCTGGTCGGACTGGGGTTCGGGTTGCTGGCGGTGCGCGCGCCCCGTCCGGTGCTGGTGCGGCTCGGCGTGCTGCTGGCACTGGTCATCGCGCAGGGCCTACTAGGAACCGCGCAATTCTTCACCGGCGTGCCGGCCGCGCTGGTTGCGTTGCACGTCGCTGGGGCGACGCTGTGCACCGCGGCCACCGCGGCGTTATGGGCGTCGATGCGAGAACGGGCCAAGCCCCAGCCGCTCCAACGCTGACTCGACAGTCAAGGCGAACCGCCGCTCGGCGTCCGCGCGGGCAGTGTCGTCGAGCAGCTGCCAGCCCAGCAGGGGCGCCACCAGGTCGAGGCTTATCAGCTGCGCGTCACCCGGTCCGCCGGTCACCTCAGCGCGGGCATAGAGCAGCTCGGTCGGGCTGATGCCCACCCGTTCGGCCGCCGCATCCAGGGCGGCGTAGCCCACATCCCACAGCTCGAAGTCGGCCTCGATCGCCGACTCGCCGCTGAACGCATGCGATTGCGTTCCGCCGAGGAAGATTAGGGCCGTAGCGGATTCGCCCCGGTTGGCCCGCCTCGTCGGTACACCCGCACCGGCCAGGTCGCGCAGGTAGTGCCGGCCCGTGTTCCAGGCGACGACCAGCGGCGCGTTGAGCAGGTTGGGCACCCGCCTGGCCCAGGTTTGGAACTGGTCGAGCCGGTCGTGATAGTCGGTGCCCGCGCGCAGGATCACCAGTTCCGCGCGCAGGATGTCCGGGTCGTCCCAGCACATCCACTGCGCATGCAGCCCGCGGGCACGCAGTGCGGCGACCAGTCCGTCGTCACCTTCTGCGCTCGCGTTCCCCGCCAGCACGATGCGGGGATGGCGCAGGTCGGGGCGGGCCAGCTTCATACGGGCGTCACACCTGCGGATGATAGTGGCCATGCACGCGATTGAGATCGCCGAAGTCGGCGGGCCGGAAGTCCTGCGCTACGTCGAGAGGCCGCGCCCCTCCCCCGGCGCGGGCCAGGTACTGATCGAGGCTGAAGCGATCGGCGTCAACTTCATCGACACGTATTTCCGCACCGGGCAGTATCCCGCCGAGCTGCCGCTCGTCCTGGGTACCGAAGTGGCCGGCACGGTGGCCGCCGCCGGTGACGGCGTGACCGACTTCCGGATCGGCGACCGAGTGGCGACCGCCGCGGCGTCCGGTGCGTATGCCGAATTGTGCACCGCCCCAGCTCATTTGACGGCCGGACTGCCCTCTGGCGTCGACTTCGACGTGGCGGCGTCAGCGCTGCTGAAGGGCATGACCGCGCACTACCTGCTCAAGTCGGTGTATCCGGTGCGACGCGGCGACGCGGTGCTGGTCCATGCCGGCGCGGGCGGGGTGGGTCTGATCTTGACGCAGTGGGCGTCGAGCCTCGGGGCGCGGGTGATCACGACGGTGTCGACACCGGCCAAGGCGGAGTTGTCTCGGCAGGCCGGCGCGGACGAGGTGCTGGACTATCCGGGCGACGACGCAGCCGAGTTCGGCCGGCGGATTCGCGACCTGACCGACGGCGCTGGGGTGGTCGCGGTGTACGACGGAGTCGGGGCGAGCACGTTCGAGGCCAGCCTGGCCGGCCTCGCCGTGCGGGGAATGTTGGCGTTGTTCGGGGCGGCCAGCGGACCGGTACCGCCGGTCGACCCGCAGCGACTCAACGCCGCCGGCTCGGTGTATCTGACTCGGCCGAAGCTGGGCGACTTCACCCGCACCGGCGACGAGTTTGCTTGGCGCGCGGGCGAACTGTTCGACGCGGTCGTCACAGGGCAGGTCGACGTCAACGTCAGCCGGCGATATCCGCTGGCCGAAGCTGCGCAGGCGCACCGTGACCTGCAGGCCCGTCAGACGGTTGGATCATTGGTGCTGGTCCCCTAGCGGTCGCTCAGCCGCCAAGGTGCCCGGCATCATCGGCATACTCGGGCCACCGCCAAATCCTTCGTCGTCCAGCGTCGCCAGCCCGGCCGCTTTGTTAACAGCATCTTTAGCGGCCGTCCCGGCGAACCCCAATGGTCCGGCGCCTTGAATCGACGCCGCCGTCGGCGCGTTCCAGTCCGGGTCGACTTCGACATTCATCTCCATGAACTCGTCGCCGTAGTCCCGCAGCTTCGCGCGCTGGCGCCGAAGCCCCCGCACCCGCTCGCGCGCGGCCGCGGCAGCCGGTGCCGACGCCGCGGCGCTGAAGGGATCCTTGGCCTTGGACTTGGCGCTCGCGCTGGCACTGATCCCGGAGCCCAGATCGATGCCGGGCGGACCGACGACATATGGGTAGCCGAAACCTGCGCCGCCAGCCGACGGTGGTCCCGCGGTCGGCGCCGGCGCGGAAGCAGCCGTAGCGGTCGTGGAAGCTGCGGCGGGAGCCGGAGCCGATGTGGCGGCGACTGCGGGCTGCGCGGGAGCCGGGGATACCTCAGCGACCGGCAGGACGTTCGGGGCGGCCGCAACCGTTGTCGGCACCGGCGCGACGGCTGGTGTGGCGGCTGGCTCGATGTCAGCCGCCAACCCGGGCAGTCCCGCCACCGCGCTCACGGATGCGACGGGTCCGATTACCACCGAGCCGACAGATGCCGGGAGGAAGGCGTAGCCCATTCCGTAGAACACCTCGTCGCCGTCGAAGAACAGGTAGAGCGGGTTGATGATCGCGGCCACCGGATTTTCGATGAATCTCTGTATCGCCTGCTGAATCACCTGCTCCGTGTAACCCACCGGATTGTTCAGGAAATCGAATATGTGGTCGATGGCGAATTTGTCGACGATCTCCGCCAATCCCAACCTGTCGGCGAGGGACTCCAGTATGTCGCCGAGGCCCTCGCTCTGTGTGCCGGTCTGCGCCGCGGCCGCGCTCGCGGCTTTCTGTATTTCCGGCGCCGGTTGGGTTTGCGGCGAAGACACAACCGCCGCGTCGGCGACTGCTTGGTAGGTCGTCATCGTGGTGGCGGCCTGAACCCACATCCGCGCATAGTCGGCCTCGTTGACCGCGATCGGAATGGTGTTGATGCCGAAGAAATTCGTCGCCAGCAACACGGCGTGGATGGCGTGGTTCGCGGCCAGCTCGGCCAGCGTCGGCATTGCCGCCAACGCGGCGATGTAGGCCGCGGCCACGGTTTCGTGCTGGGCGGCCGCAGCCGCGCTGTTAGTGCTGGTCTGCAAGAGCCACGCCAGATAGGGCGCGTGCGCGGCCACATACGACTCGGCGCTGGGCCCCTGCCACGAATCCGACTGCACCGTCGCAAGCAGCGCAGTCACTTCTTCAGCCGCTGAGGCGTATTCGGTACTCAACGCGTGCCATGCCGCCGCCGCCGCCAGCAGCGAGCCGGGCCCGGGGCCGCTGCTCAGCAACGCCGAATGCACTTCTGGTGGCGAAGCCATCCACACCGGCGCCGTCATTGTTCATGACCTGTGACCGAATAGGCCGCCGCCGCAGCATGGCCCATGCCAGCAGCGAGTTGAGCTGCTGAAGTTGGCCGCACTCGCAACGTCACTTAAGACACTCCGTCTTCTGGCAAACCCGTTTATCGAAGAGCCGCAACTATTGAGTATCCGGAGGCACCCGCAGCGCGTTGCGACTTCCGTTCGCTCGAACGGTAGCATAGGCAAGGCTGCCCTAACTCACAAGGTGTCACGGCGATGCGCCGCTCACATAGCCCGGTCCATGGCCCGAGCCCTCGGCTTACCGAGCTGGCCGAGAAGTTACGGTGGAAGGCCGATCAGTTGCTCAGCCGCCCCATTTGGCGCCTTCGGCTTGGTCGCGGGCATACATCGACAAGGTGTTGTTCTCATGGGTGCCGGCCATCGCATGGTAGGCGCGCACCAGGTCGGTCATCGCCTGATTCCACTGGTTCTGCCACACCTGGTAGGACATCCCGGTATCACCTTGCCAAGCACTGGACAGCGCGGCCTGCTCGCTGGCGATATCAGCACCTAGACTCTGCAACGTGCCCGCATATCCCGACATGTCCGCGGCATGAGCCAGCATCGCCGGGTAGTTGTACATAATCTGCGACATCACAAATCCTTTCAGAAACCGGTGTAGCTCGACGCCGCCGCCGAATCAGCCGCCACATACGTGCCGGCCGCATCGCCCAGATTGGCCTGCGCAATATCTAGCAGCGCATTGACCCGCGCCGCCGCCTCGACAAACCGGGCGTGCGCGGCCTGAAACGCCGCCGAGGCCTCCCCGACATGAAAAGCCTGCGCCGAAACCGCCTCCTGCTCAGCCTGCCCGATCGTCGACCGCATCAACCCCGCCTTCGCCGAAAACGCCGACTGCGATGCCACCAACTGCGGAATATGGGCATCCAACATACTCATCCGATACTTCCTCTCCCTTCAGATCTTTTACCGTTCCAGCTGTCCGGCAGCATCGGCATGTTCGGCCCGTTGCCGTACCCGTCATCGGCCAATAGTGCAAAACCCGCCGGTTCAGCACCACCCTTGGATACCGTCCCGGCGAAGCCCAACGGCCCAGCACTCTCCAAGGACGCTGCATGGTGATGCGTTGGCGTTGACGCGCCGTCGTCGCCCGAGGAGATTTCGGCGTCGGGATATTCGTAGCGGTAACCACGGTCGATGACGGGTCGCCGACCGCGCCGCGTGCGGGTTGCTTCCGGGGGGACCGCCACCTGAGCCGGCGTGATCGCGTCCGTTTCGAACACGGGCGTCTTCCCCCTGCCCTTGGCCCCAGCACGGGCCGACGACTCGGCGTAACCACTGCTCACGAGGTAACCGAAAGTCTGCCCATCCACCGTCGGCGGCGGGACGCCCGGCGCGGAAGGCGTAGGCCCGACGAAAGATGCAGTGGGCACAGTCGTCGGCGCCGAAAGCGTGACGGAGGTCGGAGCCGGGACAGCGCCGGCCGCGGAGCTCACAACGGACCCGCCGCCGAGTGCTGGTGCGGGCGCGACGGCCGGCGTCGGTGTAGGAATCGGTAGAGACGGAGCGGACGTTGTCGCCGGCGCAACCAGACCGGCCAACCCGGCCAGCCCCGCCGGTGCGGGCAAGCCAGCCACCACGCCTAAATTAGAGATTGCCAGATTGAGGCCGACGGGAAATAGCAGCGGCAACTCCTGCACCAGGAACCGCAACGTTCTGAGCGTCCAGTTGACAGCCCGGTAGGCCTGCCACGTGATGAAGTAGGTGATGAGCTCTGGAAACTTGGACGGGTCAGTCAGCCCCTGCCAATTCTGCTGAAGCCAGGCCAGGGCATTTTGGTTGCCATCGAGGAAGTTCGGCAGATTCTGCAGATACTCATTGAGATTCCACGTGGGCTGGCCTTGGCCGGGAATCTGTTGACCGTCCGGCCCGAAGACCATCTGCCATATCTCAGCTGGTGTCGGGAACTGGAACGACCCGGTACCTCCTCCGCCGCCGGCGCCGCCGCCCCCGCCGCCGCCACTGCCGGCTTGAGCTTGTGCCGCTTCGGCAGTGGCCTGGTAGGTGCTCATCGTAGTCGCAGCCTGGATCCACATCCGGGCGTAGTCCGCTTCGTTGACCGCGATCGGGATTGCGTTGACGCCGAAGAAGTTCGTTGCCACCAAGACGCCGTGGGTCGCATGGTTGGCGGCCAACTCGCCCAATGTCGGCATGGCGGCCAGAGCGGCGGTGTATGCCGTGGCGACGGCCTGGTGCTGCGCCGCCGCCTCGGCGCTCATTGCGCCGGCCAGCGTGAGCCACGCCAGATATGGGCCATGCGCGGCCAGGTATTGCTCAGCGGTCGGCCCTTCCCAGAAGTGCTGTGCATTTGCCAATACCCTGGCCAAATCTCTGGCTGCCACGCCGAATTCGTCGCTCAACGATGCCCACGAGTCGGCGGCGGCCAGCAATGGACCGGGCCCGGCACCACTGCTGAGCGCCGCCGAATGTACCTCCGGTGGCGAAGCCAACCAGACCGGCGCGATCATCGTCAGCCGTGAAAGGCCGAATATGTCGATGCTGCCGCCGCATCAGCGGCGTCATAATTGCGGCCGCCGTCAGCCACTCCCGTTCCCGCTCGACTCAAAACCTCGACACCCTTTGTAGCCGCCGCCGTCGCCTGGGTGCCACGAGAACTGAACTCGGCGCAGGCTTGCACGGATACCGGATCTATTCCCGGCGCCGCCACTATCGATATCGTCGGCGCTGCAACGGCATACGCCGTCGCCAGACGCGCGGTGATCGCTTCTACGGCAGCACTTGTCGCGGCCAGGCCCGCTGAAACTACTCGTAGAGTCATGACATGTAACTCCTTCCGTGGACTTCAGGAGGCTTCCGTCAGATGCGCCGATGTGCAGCAGTCAACGGCAGACGCGATAGCCCAGCCGAGCAACCCGGCCAACAGCCCGAAAGCCAGGTGACACAGCACCTTTTGTGTCATCCCAGCCGAGGCAAGCACCACCAGATAGCCGCCGCTGAGCAGACCGGTAACTGAGCCGGCCAACGCCACCAGGTGGATCGGCGCTGCCGAAAGCGCGATCAACCACCGCCGACCACCTATCACGGGCGCGGCGGTCAGAGCGTAGAGCAGTACCGCCGCGGCGAGGTAGCGCGCGCTTCCCCACGCGTCAGGCGCTGAATTGAGCAGCAGGGCGGTCGACGTCGAGGCGGCCCCAACCGCAACCACCGTCTCCGGCCTACGGCATACCAGCGCCACCGCCACCAAGAAGGTCAGCCAGATCAGTCCCCGGTGCCCGGGCAGTCCGATCGGCATTCGGACACCCGCCGAGGCGGCGATTACCACGACCGCGAGCGCAGGGAACGCCCGTTCGCGGGTGAGCGACCAGCCACTCGAGGACTGCTGCGTCGCGCAAGTCAGCGAGCGAGGTGTCGCACCAGCACTCATACAACTCCTCAGTTACGGGCATTCAACCGGCGAAAGTTCCGCGGATCATTATTGAATATTGCCCCTGGGTCCGCTCCTGCAGTAGCTTAACAAAGACTGAGAGGACGGCGACGCTTTCATCGAGGGGGACACGAAATGGTTGGTCATCGCCACACTGGTCAGCGTCGCTCGCTACGCAGCGCAAAAGCACGCCGTCACCGAGCGCGCGTTGTCGGCACCACGGCCGGTGCCTTGCTGGCCATCGGCACGACTCCCTTGGCCACTGCCCCCACCGCTCACGCTGACATCTTCGACCTTGTCATTGACCCGGCCGTGGATGCCGTGGGCAGTGCTGCCAGCGCCTCCCTCGCCGTACCCGACCTGCCGCTGGAGGCCCTGCTCGAGAGCCTGTTCGCCAGCCCGGCCGATGTGTCCGCACTTTTCAGCACCTTGGATCCGGCGGTCTCCGACGCAGCTGGCGCGATGGCTTTGCCCTTCGACTCTCTGACGGCTGCTGACCCCACTACTTCCATCGATGCCTTCCTCGCTCAAATCGACACGAGCGGCGAAGCGTTTCTCACCGATCCAGCCAACTCGGCGTTCCTTCAGGCGGTCAATGCGCCTTACGTCGAGCTGTTCGGGCGCGACCTGATCGGTAACGGCCTCGACGACTTCACCGGCGCGAACACCTCCCTATTCGGCAGCACTGGCGTTTTCGGCGATCTCGGCGACGGCGGATTCCTGTTCGGCGACGGTGGAACCGGTGCGGCCGGTACGGCCGGGATCAACGACGGCGCCGGTTTCGCCGGCGGCAACGCCGGATCCTTCGGGGACGGTGGCATGGGCGGAGCCGGCGTCGACGGCGGAGCCGGTGGCGCGGGCGGCGCCGGTGGTTCGTTCTACGGCAACGGTGGTGACGGTGGTGCCGGCGGCGCGGCCGTCGTGGCCGGTGGAGCCGGTGGAGCCGGCGGAGCCGGGGGTAACGCCGGTGAGTTCGTCGGCAACGGCGGCAACGGCGGCCCTGGCGGGGCCGGTGCAGCCGGTACCAATGGTGGGGCCGGCGGAGCGGGTGGGCACGGCGGCGCTGGTGGTAATGCCGCCGCGCTGGAATCCGGCAACGGCGGCAAGGGAGGCAACGGCGGGCCCGGCGGTAACGGCACGACTGGTGTTGCCACCTCCCATGGTGGGCCGGGCGGAGCCGGCGGTAACGGCGGTAGCGCCGCATTGGAGTCCGGCAACGGCGGCAATGGCGGCAACGGCGGCATGGGCGGCTTCGCCGGCGTCCGGGGCCCTGGCAGCCCCGGTGGTCAGGGCGGCGCGGGCGGCCTGGGCGGCACGGGCAGCGTCAACGGCCAGGCCGGCTCCCCCGGCACCGCAGGCATGACTCCCGGCAGCGGCGGCGGCACCGGTGGCGGGGGCAGTACCGGCGGCGGGGGCGGCACCGGTGGTGGCGGCGGCTGCGGAGGCGGACCTGGCATCGGGGGTCCCGGCGGTCCTGGCAGCGGCACCGGCGGCGGCAGCTGCTCCTGAGCCGACCTGCTTCCGTTTGTGACCGTCAGAACATGACCGGTCTGAAGCCGAAGGCCCGGAGCCGGACGTTGCCGCGGTTCGTGGCGGCTCTCGCGATCGTGTCGCTCGATGCGGGGATCGGCGCGTGTGCCTGGTCGGCCACCAACGGCCCGAGCGGCAGCACAACGCTTGTCGTCCAGCAGAACAGCGCCCTCCTGGCCCGCTTTGCGTTGTCGCAGCTGATGAGCCTCCCGCAAGTCGAAGTCGTAACGCCGCAGTCGCGAGGTGCACAAGTTCAGAAAGGCCCCACTGTCGGCTCGGTTCTCAACGCGGCCGCCGCCGCCGACGTCGACCGAGTCCGAGTCGAAGGCCGCGATCCGGCGCAGACCCTGACCGCCGCTGAGCTGAACGCCCCGGTCATCTTGAGCGTCACCAAACGCAACACGCTCAAGCTCGCCGGCGCCCGGCTGGACACCGGCCGATGGGTACGCGACGTCACTACGTTGATCGTGAACCCATGACCCGCGCACTGGCCGGTGTCGACATGCTTGTCGGTATCGACGACACAGACGACCTTCGCAGCCCCGGAACCGGGCGCCGCGCCCGGGCACTGCTGCGCGAATTGGCGACTGCAGGGCTCGGTAACCCCGCGGGAGCCACCCGCCATCAGCTCTTGCTCGACGACCGAATTCCCTTTACGTCGCATAATTCCAGCGCCTGTCTTGCCTGGCGGAGCGTCGATGCTGACCCGAAAGCCGTGCTATCCCAGGTCATTGAACTAGCTGGGCGGTTTCTCGAACGGGTCTGCCCACCAGATGCGGACCCGGGTCTTGCGGTGGCCATCCCGGCATGCCTGGCAGATAGCGCGCCGCTTCTCATCGACTTCGGCCGTCAGGCCAAGAGCGAGGTTTTGCGCACCGAGCATGCCCGGCGACTTGCCGACATGGTTGGCGTGCACTTATCCGGACATGGTGGCACCCAGGCCGGCGTGGTCGGTGCGCTGGCCGCGGTCGGGCTGCACCTATCGGGCAACGACGGTCTTTTCATCACCGTGCCCGGGCTCGAAGGACTGCCGACCTACGCCACCATCGAGGAACTGCGGACGATGATTTCCATCGACGACGCCTGCGATGGCGAAGCGCAAGAGCCGCAGCCCGGCGACGCGATCGAACTCGGCGACTGGGTGCACCCCGTCCTCCGCGACGGCCGGGTCGTCTTACTCCTCGAGTCGCCGCAGCACTCGAACGGCCGCAGGACGTGGCGAACCGCGCCGCGAGCTGTTGTGCGACAACACTAGTCAGACAGCGGGTGACGTCGCACTTGCTGTCGTAAGTGGTGTTCAGGAGGTATTGCCGGGACCGTCGACTTCTCGAGTGGTTTCGACGATCACGTTCGTGGCTTTGATGACGGCCACAGCTAAGCGGCCAGGCTCGAGCTTCAACTCACGCACCGCCTCAGCACTCATCAACGACATGACGGTGAACGGACCGCACTGCATTTCCACTTGGGCCATGACCGTGTCGGTGACCACCTTGGTAACCAAGCCGACGAAACGGTTGCGCGCGGAACTGCGCACTTCGAGCGGATCAGGCGGCGACGGGGGAACTTTGGCACGCCAGAATTCAGCCAGGACGTCTCCGGCGATCACCTTGCGACCGGATTGGTCGTGACCGACCGCCAAGATGCCCTGGTCGATCCATCGGCGGACGGTGTCGTCGCTGACACCGAGCAGCGCGGCGGCTTGGCTGATCCGCATATTCGCCACGGCCGAATCGTACTCACCGCAGGCGCTTCAGCAGACTACGCCCGATCAGCCGCCCCGGGGCGCCGCTTGATGCCGTGGCTGCAGACGCCGGCCCCTAGCTATCCTGCCCATTCGATCTACCGATCGTCGCCGTCCCAGGTAGCCGGGATCATCGGCGTCACCGGACCGCCAACGAACTCATCGCGGCCCAGTGTGATCAACCCGGTCGCCTGCTTGGAGCTGTGTCTATCCACCGTGCCGGCGAAGCCGGCCGTTCCGGCGCCGCGATCGGAGGCGACCGGCTCCCCTACCGCCGAGTCGGCCCAGTCGGGATCGACCTCGACATCCATGTCCATGAACTCGTCGCCGTATCCCCGCTGCTTCGCGCGGCGGCGTCGGCGCGCCGCCGTCTTGTCTAACGCGGCAGTCGCGGCCGCGGCGCCTTCGGGACTCTTCGCGGCGCCACGCGACGTCGGCTCCTGCGTCTTGGCGCCGGCGCCGAGTCCCGCGCCGACGCCGGGCGGGCCAACGACATAGGGCGGAACGAAACCCGTCGCGGCGATCGGTGTCGGTGGCGGTGCGACCGACGCGGCGCTGGCCACGGTGCTGGTCACGGGCGCGGGACTGGAAGCCGGCGTCGTCACGGGGGCCAGGGCCGGCGCAGCGCCCGGCGACAGCCCGGCGGCCGGCGAAGTGTCCGACCCGGCCGACGCGGATACCCCCGCGGGAACAATCGGCGTCACCGGGGCGGGCAGCCCGGCCAGCCCCGCCAGCCCGGCTAAGCCGCCGATCGCGCCCACGCCCGGGATCGGCAAAGCCGATGCGGCGGCGGCGATCAATTCCGGTTGAAACGCGTTGATGAATTCGCCCAGGTGGCCGACTTCGTCGGAGACAAGTGCCGGAAGGTCGCTCTCCAACTGCGAAATCGCCCCGGACGGATTGGAGAAAAACTCCGAGAAGTCCCGCCCGAGAGTGTCGGTGATTTCGGTGACCCGGTTGACATACCAGCTCAACTGATACGGATCCCCGCTGTCATTGTCGATGATGCCGCTGCCATCACCGCCGCCGCCGTTACTACTGTCGGCCGCGGCAGCGCTGTCAGCTTTCAGTATCTGCGGCGCCGCAGTGGCGGACGGCGTTGCGGCCACCGCGCCGCCGGCTACGACCTGGTAGATGGCCATCGTGGTCGCCGCCTGCACCCACATCCGCGCGTAGTCGGCCTCGTTCAGCGCGATCGGAATAGTGTTGATGCCGAAGAAATTGGTTGCCACCAACACGGCATGGACGGCGTGGTTGGCGGCCAACTCCGCCAACGTCGGCATCGCCGCCAGCGCGCTGGTGTAGCCCGCCGCTGCGGTCTCATGCTGGGCGGCCGCTGTCGCGCTGTTGGCGCTGGCCTGCATCAGCCATGCCACATACGGCGCGTTGGCCGCCGCATACGACTCGGCGCTCGGACCCTGCCATGCTCCGCCCTGCACCTGGCTGACCAGTGCGCTGAGTTCTTCGGCGACCGCCGCATACTCGCTGCTGAGCAACGACCATGCCCCCGCCGCCGCCAGCAACGACGCTGGCCCCGGGCCGCTGCTCAGCAAGGCCGAATGCACCTCGGGCGGTGCGGCCATCCAAACCGGCGCGGTCATCGTCAGCCGCGGACGACCAGAATCGAAGACGCGACCGCAGCACGAGCGACGTCACTGGTGGTGGATTCGGCGACACGGGCCCCGTAACGCTCCGGCACCGCCGCGGCCAAACCCGCCGGAACCATCCGCAGCATCACGGCCGCAGGCCTCCGCGGCGCGCCTCAGTAAACGTCAACACGCCGCTCATCATGGACTAACCCGTCGGTCAGCGAAATACAGCGCGGGGGTATGGGGTATCCGGCGCGGGTCCTACTAGGCGAAGTAGTACTACGCGCGCCGGGTCAGAACAGCGTCGGCAGCGCCAGCGCGGAATCGACGGCCAACGCGCAGAAGACCATTGCCAGGTAGTTATTCGACTGCAGAGAACAGGCGCAGCGGCTTGACCGGCTCGCCACGGCGGACTCCGGCGTAGAGCTGATGAGCCATCGTCAAAAACCAGGTTCCGGCCACCACGGCAACCGACGCGTAGAGCCAGCCGGCGGCCAGGCCCAGCAGCAGTGTCGCGAACACCGTCAGCCAGGTGTAGACCAGTATCTGCGTGGTGACGTGTCGCTCGGTCGCCACGGCCGGCAACATCGGCACGCCGGCCGCCCGGTAGTCGTCCTTGTAGCGCATCGCCAGCGCCCAGGTGTGCGGCGGCGTCCAGAAGAAGATGATCGCGAACATCGCCAGCGCCGGCCAGCCGATGCCGCCGGTGACCGCCGACCAGGAGATCAAGACCGGCATACACCCGGCCGCCCCGCCCCACACCACGTTCTGTGCGGTGCGGCGCTTGAGCCACAACGTGTAGACGAACACATAGAACGCGATGGTGCCGACGGCCAGCAGACCCGACAGCAGATTGGTGGTCCACCACAGCCAGCAGAACGAAGCAGCGCTCAGCACCAAACCGAGAACCAGGGCGTTGGCCGTCGGCACCGCAGCTCGCGCCAGCGGTCGCCGGGCGGTGCGCTGCATCAGCTTGTCGATGTCCGCGTCGGCCACGCAGTTTAAGGTGTTGGCACCGGCCGCGGCCAGCATGCCCCCGATCAGCGTGTTCAGGATGAGCAGCGGGTCGACCGTGCCGCGGTGGGCCAGCAGCATCGCCGGGATGGCGGTGACCAGCAGCAACTCGATGACCCGCGGCTTCGTCATCGCCAGGTAATCGAGCAGCTGTTGCGCGACTGCCCGGGCCGGCGCGACGCGCCCGCGAACGCTCACGCAAATACTCCTCGGATCGCGACAGCACGCAGCTTCTACTACAGACGATGGTAGACCGCGCGTCTTCATCTGCTACATCGCAGGGTCGATTCGGCAGCAATTTCGGCCCGACGCCGAACAGTCTCTCAAATGCCGTTTTAGCGGCGGACGAACGTGGTACGCCGCATTTCGTTATGCCGCCGCCGGTGGGAACCCCCACTAGGGTGGAAATGGATCAGCCTGTCGACGAAGGACTGAGCTTGTGACCACACTCGAAGACAAAGAAATTTCTGCTCTTACCCAAGCGCACCACCCTGACGACTGGACCGATATCGATTCGAAGGCGGTCGACACCATCCGCGTGCTCGCCGCCGACGCGGTACAGAAAGTCGGTAACGGCCATCCCGGCACGGCGATGAGCCTGGCACCGCTGGCCTACACGCTGTTCCAGCGGACGATGCGCCACGATCCCAGCGACACCGCCTGGCTCGGTCGTGACCGCTTCGTGCTGTCGGCCGGCCACAGCAGCCTCACCTTGTACATCCAGCTCTATCTCGGCGGCTTCGGGATGGAGTTGTCCGACATCGAGGCCTACCGCACCTGGAAGTCCCAGACGCCGGGACATCCGGAATTTCGGCACACCAGAGGTGTCGAGATCACCACCGGCCCGCTCGGGCAGGGGCTGGCGTCCGCGGTCGGCATGGCGATGGCGTCCCGCTACGAGCGCGGCCTGTTCGACCCCGACGCCGCACCCGGAACCAGTCCGTTCGACCACCACATCTTCGTGATCGCCTCCGACGGGGACATCGAAGAGGGCGTGACCTCCGAGGCGTCGTCGCTGGCCGCGGTGCAGCAATTGGGCAACCTGATCGTGTTCTACGACCACAACGAGATCTCCATCGAGGACGACACCAACATCGCACTGTGCGAGGACACCGCCGCCCGCTACCGCGCCTACGGCTGGCACGTGCAAGAGATCGAGGGCGGCGAGAACGTGAGCGCGATCGAAGAGGCCATCGCCAACGCCAAAGCCGTCACCGACCGGCCGTCGTTCATCGAACTGCGCACCATCATCGGTTGGCCGGCGCCCAACGCAATGAACACCGGAGACGCGCACGGCTCGGCCCTCGGCGACGAGGAGGTGGCCGAGGTCAAGAAGGCGCTCGGGTTCGATCCGGACAAGACGTTCGACGTCAGCGACGAGGTGCTCGCCCACACGCGCAAGCTGGTGGATCGCGGCAAAGAGGCCCACGAAAAGTGGCAGCCCGAGTTCGACGCCTGGGCGCAGCGTGAGCCCGACCGTAAGGCCTTGCTGGACCGGCTGACGGCCGAAGAGTTGCCCGACGGCTGGGACGACGACCTGCCGCACTGGGAACCTGGCGACGACGACCTGGCCACCCGCAAGGCGTCCGGCAAAGTGCTGGGTGCCGTCGGGGCCAAGCTGCCCGAACTGTGGGGCGGTTCAGCCGACCTGGGCGGCAGCAACAGCACCGATATCGAGGGCGCCGACTCCTTTGGGCCGCCGTCGATTTCGACGAAGAAGTACACCGCCGACTGGTATGGGCGGGTGCTGCATTTCGGCGTCCGTGAGCACGCGATGGGCGCCATCCTGTCCGGCATCGTGCTGCACGGCCCGACCCGCGCGTTCGGCGGGACGTTCCTGCAGTTCTCCGACTACATGCGCGCGTCGGTGCGGTTGGCGTCGCTGATGGACATCGACACCATCTACGTGTGGACCCACGACTCGATCGGTCTGGGCGAGGACGGCCCGACCCATCAGCCGATCGAGCATCTGGCGGCGCTGCGCGCCATTCCGAACCTGTCGGTGGTGCGTCCGGGCGACGCCAACGAAACCGCATACGCCTGGCGCACCATCCTGGCCCGCGGCAACGGCAGCGGACCGGTCGGCTTGATCCTCACCCGCCAAGGTGTCCCGATACTGGAGGGCACCAGCCGCGACGGCGTGGCCAAAGGCGGCTACGTCCTGGGTGAGAGCGGCGGCGACCACCCCGACGTGCTGCTGATCGCCACCGGCTCGGAACTGCAGATTGCTGTTGCGGCTCAAAAAGCGCTGAAGGAGAAGGACATTTCCGCGCGGGTGGTGTCGATGCCCTGCGTGGAATGGTTCGAGTCGCAGCCCGAGGACTACCGAAACAGCGTACTGCCGCCGGCTGTCTCGGCGCGGGTGGCCATCGAAGCGGCTGTGGCGCAGAGCTGGCACAAGCTGGTCGGTGACTGCGGCGAGATCATCTCGATCGAGCACTACGGCGAATCCGCGGACTACAAGAAGCTGTTCAAGGAATTCGGCTTCACCCACGAAGCCGTCGTCGCCGCCGCCGAACGCGCGCTGGACAATTGAAAAGCGCTGCAGCACAAGACTAAGGAGATTACTCATGACCCAGAACCCCAACCTTGCGGCGCTGAGTGCCGAGGGGGTATCCGTATGGCTCGACGACCTGTCCAGGGACCGGATCAAATCCGGCAATCTGCAGGAGCTCATTGATACCAGATCCGTCGTCGGTGTCACCAGCAATCCGAGTATTTTCCAGAAGGCGTTGTCGGACAGCGACAGCTACCAAGATCAAATCGCTGAATTGGCCGAACGCGGCGCCGATGTCGACGCCGCTGTCCGCACCGTGACCACCGACGACGTGCGCATGGCATGTGATGTGTTCAAGTCGGTATGGGAGGCATCTGACGGCGTGGACGGCCGGGTGTCGATCGAGGTCGACCCGCGGGTGGCGCATGACGAAGAGAAAACCAACGAGCAGGCCATCGACCTGTGGAAGACGGTCGACCGCCCCAACCTGTTCATCAAGATTCCGGCCACCGAAGAAGGCATCCCGGCCATCACCGCGACGCTGGGAGAAGGTATTTCGGTCAACGTCACCCTGATCTTCTCCGTCGAGCGGTACCGCGCGGTGATGGACGCCTACCTGCAGGGGCTGGCGAAAGCCAAGGAAGCCGGTCACGACCTGTCGAAGATCCACTCGGTGGCGTCGTTCTTCGTCTCCCGCGTCGACACCGAAGTTGACAAGCGACTCGAGAAGATCGGCTCGGAGGAAGCGCTGGCACTACGCGGCAAGGCCGCGGTGGCCAACGCCCGGCTGGCCTACGCCGCTTACCAGGAAGTATTCGAGGGCGGCAAAGAGTTCGAAGAGCTCAAGAAACACGGCGCCCGCACGCAGCGGCCGTTGTGGGCCTCGACCGGTGTGAAGAACGAGGACTATTCCGACACCCTCTACGTCACCGACCTGGTGGCTCCGAACACCGTGAACACCATGCCGGAGAAGACCATCGACGCGGTCGCCGACCACGGCGAGGTCAAGGGTGACCAGGTGAGCGGTAAAGCCGGCGAAGCTCAGGAGCTGTTCGACAAACTCGATGAGCTCGGAATCGATGTGACCGACGTGTACCTGGTGCTGGAGAACGAAGGCGTGGAGAAGTTCGAGGATTCTTGGAAGGAACTGCTCGAGGAGACCCAGTCTCAGCTCGACTCGAACAGCAAATGAGTCCACCCGGCGCTCACGCCGCCAGAGCGGCCGGCGCCGGGCAATGGCGAAACCCGCTGCGGGACAAGCGGGATAAACGGTTGCCCCGGATCGCCGGACCGTGCGCAATGGTTATCTTCGGTGTCACCGGCGACCTGGCCCGCAAGAAGGTGATGCCAGCCATCTACGACTTGGCCAACCGCGGACTGCTGCCGCCGACTTTCGCGTTGGTCGGGTTTGCCCGCCGGGACTGGGATCACGAGGATTTCGGCCAGGTCGTGCACGACGCCGTCAAAGAGCACGCCCGCACATCGTTTCGCCAAGTGATCTGGGATCGGCTCGCCGAAGGTTTCCGTTTCGTGCCAGGCAGTTTCGATGACGAAGAGGCTTTCGGCCGGCTGGCAGAAACCTTGGAGAAACTCGACGCCGAACGCGGCACCGGCGGCAATCACGCCTTTTATCTCGCGATTCCGCCGAAGTCGTTCCCGGTGGTATGTGAACAGCTGGAGAAATCCCGGCTGGCCCGGCCGGAGTCCGATCGCTGGAGCAGGGTGGTTATCGAGAAACCGTTCGGCCACGACCTGGATAGCGCGCGCGAACTCAACAAGGTGGTCAACAGCGTCTTCCCCGAGGAGTCGGTGTTCCGCATCGACCACTACCTCGGTAAAGAAACCGTGCAGAACATCCTGGCGTTGCGCTTCGCCAACCAGCTGTTCTACCCGATCTGGGACGCCCACTATGTGGATCATGTGCAGATCACCATGGCCGAAGATATCGGCCTGGGCGGACGGGCCGGTTACTACGACGGGATCGGCGCTGCCCGCGACGTGATCCAGAACCACCTCATGCAGTTGCTGGCGTTGACGGCCATGGAAGAGCCGGTGAGTTTCCGGCCGGCGGAACTGCAGGTTGAGAAAATCAAGGTGCTCTCGGCGACGCGGCTCGCGGAGCCTTTGGACCAGACCACCAGCCGTGGCCAGTACACCGCCGGCTGGCAGGGCGGAGAGCACGTCGTCGGGCTGCTCGACGAGGAGGGTTTCTCCAAGGAGTCGATCACCGAAACCTACGCCGCTATGACGCTGGAGGTCGATACTCGCCGCTGGGCTGGCGTGCCGTTCTACCTGCGAACCGGAAAGCGGCTGGGTCGCAGGGTGACTGAGATCGCGCTGGTGTTCAAGCGGGCTCCACATCTGCCTTTCGACGCCACCATGACCGACGAGCTGGGCGCCAACGCGCTGGTGATCCGGGTGCAGCCCGACGAAGGGGTGACGTTGCGGTTCGGGTCGAAGGTACCCGGCAGCGCCATGGAGGTTCGCGACGTCAACATGGACTTCTCCTACGGCTCGGCGTTCGCCGAAGATTCACCCGAGGCCTACGAGCGGCTGATCCTGGACGTGCTGCTCGGCGAGCCGTCGTTGTTTCCGGTCAACGACGAGGTCGAATACGCTTGGGAGATCATCGATCCGGCGCTTGAGTACTGGGCAGAGCACGGCAAACCCGACCCTTATGAAGCCGGGACGTGGGGTCCCTCGTCGTCGTTCGAGATGCTGCGCCGGACCGGCCGGGACTGGCGGCGGCCATGATCCGCGCCGGCGACGAAATAGCACGAGCGATGAGGCGGGGGCACCTCCCGCTTGCGGGGGAAGAGCGGCGCAAATGATCGTCGATCTGCCCGGGACCACCACCACCGCCGTCAACAAGAAGCTTGACGAGCTGCGTGAGGAAGTCGGCGCGGTGACGCTTGGCCGGGTGCTGACGCTGGTCATCGTGCCCGACACCGACGCGGTGGTCGAAGAGTCGATCGAGGCGGCCACCGCAGCCAGCCATGAACATCCCAGCCGGGTGATCGTGGTGATGAGCGAGGACCCGGATGCCGCCGACCCGCGGCTGGATGCCGAACTGCGGGTGGGCGCTGACAGCGCCGGCGGCGAGGTCGCCATCTTGCGGCTGTTCGGTCCGCTGGCCGATCACGCCGCCAGCGTCGTGGTGCCATTCCTGTTGCCCGATATCCCGGTGGTGGCGTGGTGGCCGGATATCGCCCCCGCAGTGCCCGCCCAGGATCCCCTGGGCCAGTTGGCCCTTCGGCGGATCACCGATGCAACGAACGGCGCCGACCCGCTGTCGGCGATCAAGAGCAGGCTGGCGGGTTACACCCCCGGCGACACCGACCTTGCCTGGAGCCGCATCACCTACTGGCGGGCGCTGCTCACCTCGACGCTCGACCAACCCCCGTACGAGCCGATCAGCTCGGCGCTGATCTCCGGGCTGAAGGACGAGCCCGCCCTTGACGTGTTGGCGGGCTGGCTGGCCAGCCGCATCGACGGCCCGGTACGGCGGGCGGTCGGCGACCTCAAAGTCGAGTTGGTTCGCGACAGTGAGACAGTGACGTTGAGTCGGCCGCAGGACGGATCGACCGCGACGCTCAGCCGTACCGCCCGGCCCGACGCGCTGGTTCCCATGCCGCGCAGGGATACTCGGGAATGCCTCGCCGAAGACCTACGGCGGCTGGATCCGGACATGATCTATTTCTCGGCGTTGGAAGGCATCAAACGGGTGGAGTACACATGAATACCGTCATCGAGAAATTCGCCGACAGCGACGCCCTGGTCGCCGCGGCGGGCGAGCGACTGGTCGCCGCGATCAACGCCGCCATGACGGCGCGGGACCGGGCGCTGATTGTGCTGACCGGTGGCGGCAACGGCATCGGAATACTCAAACAGCTTGCCGCGCACTCTCAACGGATCGACTGGTCGAAAGTCCACCTGTTCTGGGGTGACGAGCGCTACGTGCCCGAAGACGACGACGAGCGCAACGAGAAGCAGGCGCGCGAAGCGCTGATCGACCACGTCGACATCCCGGAGCGCAATGTGCACCCGATGGCGGCCAGCGACGGGGAATTCGACAGCGACCTTGCTGCTGCGGCGTTGGCTTACGAGCAGGTCCTAGCCGCCAACGCCGAGTCGGGAGACGACGCGCCGGCTTTCGACGTCCATCTGCTGGGCGTCGGGCCCGAGGGTCATATCAATTCGCTGTTTCCCGACACCGCGGCCGTGCGGGAGACCACCCGGCTGGTGGTCGCGGTCGAAGACTCCCCCAAGCCGCCGCCACAACGAATCACATTGACACTGCCCGCCATTGCGCGGTCTCGTGAGGTGTGGCTGATGGTGTCGGGTGCAGCCAAGGCGGAAGCGGTGGCCGCGGCGATCAGCGGCGCCGACCCGGCGGAAGTACCTGCCGCTGGTGCCGTCGGCCGAGAGCAGACCGTTTGGCTGCTCGACAACGAAGCCGCGACCAAGCTGTAGCTTCCGTTGGGTTGCCGGCGCTAGAAAGGCGGCGGCTCATCGTCGTCGGGTGGCGCGGGACCGCATGCCGGGACTTGCTTTGCGGCGTAACGTACTTCGCGGTTCTTCTTGCGTTCGGCGGCGATGTAGTTGGCGCGGTTTTGGGTTCGGGTGCGTCGGCGCTGGGGCATCATCACATCGCGATCAGCGCAGTGCGGCTCGGTGCGGGTCGGTTTGGCTGGGGCCAATTCGTCGGTGGGTGCGCACAGGCTGGGGAACAGTAGGGCGCTGCCCGGGGTGGTGACGTAGGTGCGCCCGGAGGGTGCGGTCCAGATCACGGTGGCGTCGGGCAGCTGCTGGTCGTGCCAGCCCCAGAACGTCTTGATCAGATGGTGTTGACGGCACAGGCATTTGAGGTTGGAGGCATGGGTGGGCCCGCCGTGAGCGTAGGGGATCGTGTGGTCCAGATCGGCGCTTATCGCAGGGCGGTCGCAGCCGGGAAACCGGCATGTCAGGTCTCGGCAGCGCACGAAGTCAGCTAATGCCCGCGAGGGGGTGTAGCGGGGTTCGGGTGGGGCGTTGGTGGGAAACCTCAGCGGCTGCAGGGTGGCCGAGCGGGCCAGCTGAGCGACCAGTTCGGCGGGGATGAGCGCGTCGGCGCCGATCATTGAGCCCGGTGTTGCGGCGCTGCCGTGCACCGTGGCGTGGTCGGCGACCACGTGGATCACCACCGGGCGGGGCACCGAGCGGGCCCCGGCAGGGCAGTCGGGGCGCCCGCAGCAGCACTGCAACCGCTCAGCGCGACCGGCCAACGCACCCAGGGCGTCGGCGCGGCGCTGCTTGGCGGTGCGCGGGTCGTTCGCGCATACGGTGGCCGCCAACGCCTCTAACTGGGCGTTGAGGGCGTGGGCGTCGGTGCTGAACAGCCGGCCGAACACTTCGGTGAGCCCGTTGGCGGCGTCCCAGATCGAAAACTCCCGATCGGTGTAGCGCTTGCGGCGGCGGCGCACCGCATCCGCATCGGCGCGGGCCACCACCTGGTCGATCAGCGCGCCCAGCTGCCCGCGCGTCAGCGACGGCCAGCCCCGCGCCCGCACCGCCAACCGGGCGTCCACGGCGGCCAGCACCTGGGCGTCGGTGATCAGATCGGTGCGATAGACGATGGTCTGAAACATCGCATAGCTGATCTGCCCGGCCACCAGCAGCGCCCCCACCCCGGGCAGGCGCAGCCGCAGCGCCCGCGAGTAGTCCAGGTAGCTGGCCGCCAGCGCCTGGCTGATTTTCAGCGCGGCGGCTACCTCGGCGGTCACCGCCTCCTGGGTGTCCGTCGACCAGGTTTCGCGTTCGCCGAGCTGGCGCAGCCGCAACACGTCGAGTTCGCCGATCGCGGCCAGCCGCTGCCCGGCGGCCTGGTTCTCTGCGCGCGCGGCCGCGCACATCCGCTCCACCAGAGCCGCACCCGATCCCTCGAACATAAGTTCGATTATGCCACCCGCCTCCGACACGAACTCTCGAGAAGCGGCCCGGCTGATTAGGTTGTTCGTCTGACCATCCAACCAGCGTCAGCGGCCGCTGAAGACGGCATCACGGCGCTGCACGAATGAGGCCATTCCTTCGGCGCCGTCGGCAGTGCCGAGGAGACGGGCGACGTCGGGCTGCAGTCGTTCGATGGCGGCTTGATCGCCCGAAATTCTTGCCCGGTGCGCCGAAGCCAGCGTGGTCTGAACACCGAGTGGGGCGCAGCGCTCGGCGATCGTACGGGCAATCGCAGTGGCCGCTGCCACGGCCGCATCACCGCTCGGGCAGATCTCTTGTATCAACCCGATCCGGTGAGCCTCGACCGCGTCGAACTCGTCGCCGGTCAAGATCCAGCGCATCGCGTTACCCCACCCCGCGGTTCGCGGGAAGCGAAGAGTTGCACCGCCAAATGGATAAATGCCTCGGCGGGTTTCCATTTGGCAGAAACGCGCGTCGGCGGCGGCCACCGCGATGTCGGCGGCCAGCAGCAATTCGATGCCCAGCGTCATGACCCAGCCCTGCGCGGCGGCCACCACCGGCTTGGTCCAAGTGCCGTCCAGCCGCCAGGGATCGCGGGCGTCGTCGGGCAGGGTGAGCGCGCCCGCCGCCAGGTCGGCACCGACGTCGGCCAGGTCGAGCCCACCGGTGAAGTGCTCGCCATGCGCAAACAGCACACCGCACCACAGGCTGTCGTCCGCTTCGAGCAGTCCGTAGCCCGCGGCGAGCTCGTCAATCATCTGCTTGGTGAACGCATTTCGCTTGTGCGGCCGGTTCAAACCCATCAACAGCAGATGACCATCACGGTCAATGGTCACCGTCGGCGAAGCGGTTGGCACAACGTTGACCGTAGGGAACGGTCGCTCGAGGCGCAAGAGTCTTACAGACTGATATGCTCACGCGGTGAAAACGACGTCCACCGCGACGTGTCCGTGCACTATCGGTGAAAAGTTCTACGGCGAAACCTATTTCGTGAGTGCCTGGGTGTCGCATGAACGCTGATGTCATCGTGGTGGGCGCCGGGCTCGCCGGCCTGGTCGCGACGCACGAACTGACCAGCCGGGGCAAGACGGTCGCCGTCGTCGACCAAGAGAATGCGGCCAATCTGGGTGGTCAGGCGTACTGGTCGTTCGGCGGCATCTTCTTGGTCAACAGTCCCGAGCAGCGCAGGATGCGCATCAAAGACTCCTTCGAGCTGGCCTGGAACGACTGGCAGGGCAGCGCGGCCTTCGACCGGCTCGACGACGAAGACGTGTGGGCCAGCCGCTGGGCCCGGGCCTACGTCGAATTCGCCGCCGGCGAGAAACGCGCCTACCTGGGCGAGCAGGGCATCAGCTTCCTGCCCGCGGTCGGATGGGCAGAACGCGGCGACCTCACCGCCACCGGACATGGCAACTCCGTTCCGCGCTTCCACGTCAGCTGGGGCACCGGAACCGGTGTGGTGGGCCCATTTTGCGACTCCGCGCTGCGGGCCGCCACAGGCGGACAGGTCACCTTCTACCACCGCCACCGCGTCGACGAGCTGGTGATCACTGGCGGTGCGGTGACCGGGGTGCGCGGCAAACGGCTGGCGCCGGACGACGCCCCCCGCGGCGCCCCATCCAACCGGGACACCATCAGCGACTTCGACTTGTCCGCCCAAGCCGTCGTGATCACGACCGGCGGGATCGGCGCCAACCATGACATGGTGCGCCAGTACTGGCCCGACCGGATGGGCACCGCACCAGCATCCATGATCACCGGCGTCCCCGCTTACGTCGACGGGCGCATGCTGGACATCGCTGCCGGCTCCGGCGTGCGGCTGGTCAACCGGGACCGCATGTGGCACTACACCGAAGGTGTCATCAACTGGAACCCGATCTGGCCGAACCACGCCATCCGGATCCTCCCTGGCCCGTCGGCGATGTGGTTCGACGCGCTGGGCCGCCGCCTACCGCAGCCGTTTTTGCCCGGCTACGACACCTTGGGCACCCTGCGGTACCTGCGCACTACTCCCGACATCGCACGCTACGACCATTCCTGGTTCATCCTCACGCAGAAGATGATCGGCAAGGAGTTCGCTCTGTCCGGGTCGGAGCAGAACCCCGACATCACCGCCAACAGCAAGAAAGCCTTTCTGCGTGAACGGCTGCTCAACCGCGCCGCACCCGGGCCGGTCGAAGCGTTCAAGAAGCACGGCGCCGACTTCGTGGTCGCCGACAAGCTTGAAGAGCTGGTCGAACAGATGAACGCCCTGACCGACGAGCCACTGCTCGACGCTGCCGACATCCGCCGCCAGATCGAAGCCCGTGACCTGCAGCTGGCCAACCCGTTCAGCAAGGACGTTCAGATTCAGGGCATCGTCAACTCCCGCCGATCCCTGGGTGACCGACTCGGGCGCACCGCTGCCCCGCACCGAATCCTCGACCCCGATGCCGGACCGCTGATCGGCGTCAAACTGCATATCCTGACCCGGAAAACGCTGGGCGGCATTCAAACAGATCTTGCTTCGCGCGCCTTGGGTGTCGACGGCCAACCCATTCCGGGACTGTATGCCGCGGGTGAAGTCGCGGGCTTCGGCGGCGGCGGCGTGCACGGCTACAACGCGCTGGAAGGCACCTTCCTCGGTGGCTGCATCTTCTCCGGCCGCGCAGCCGGGCGCTCGCTGGCCGAGAGTCTTTGACGATTCCGAGGTCACAGGGTCGATAATGACCGTCATGGCGGACAGAACCGGAGGCCCCGGCGGAGAGCGCAAGCGGATCAAGACTCTGGCACAGGCGGCGCTGAACGCCGACAAGACCGTCAACCAGGTCGAAGACGTGCTCTCCGGGCTGAGCGACACCATGAACGAGCTGAACAGTTCGCTATCCCGCCTGAACGGTACGGTGGAGCGCCTCGAAGGTGGCTTGGACCACCTGGAGGGCACCCTGTCCAAGCTGGACGAACTCGCGCAGCGACTGATCGGGTTGGTCGAACCGATGGAGGCCATCGTCGAACGAATCGACTACATCGTGGGCATCGGCGAAACCGTGATGACACCGTTGTCTGCGACCGAACACGCGGTGCGCGGCGTGGTGAACGCCTTGCGGAATCGGACCGCGCGGTAGCCCGTGACCGGTGCCTACCCGGTGCCCGCTCCACCGTTCGCGGAGGGGACCGGTCTGCCGTGGGACGTCAAGGTGTCCGACGCTGTCGCCACGATCGGTGCGGCCCGCGCCTGTTGTGGCGACACCTTCGCTGTGGCAAGCGGACCCGACCGCTATCTGTTCACGTTCTCCCCCACCGGGATCGAATCGTTCTACGCGTTGCCGGAGGACAAAGCCAGCAAGGGCCTTGCCGACTACTATCTGCTTCGCCGCAAACTGCCCGAAGAGATTTTCTCTCGCCGGCGCGTCCTGCCGAGCACCCTGTTCCGGCGCGGCGATGTGGCCGGCTATCTGGCGAATCTGGATCGCGCCCTCGACGCGGCCGCACGCGAACTGGGATCGGCCGGTTCGATGGACATTTTCGACCTCACCCGGCGGCTCGGCCATCGGATGGGCTTGGGATCCTGGGCCGGACCCGGATCAGCCGATGGTGCAGCTTTCGAGTGTCTGGTACGCGCATTCGACATCCTCGACGGCTCGGACGCGTTCGTTCATCCGGACAAGATGGCCGCGGTGGCGGCGTCGAACAAGCGCGCCGAGCGGTCAGCGCTGCGCGAGGTCGTCGACAGCATCGCCGCCGCGGTGTGCCGATGGGACGCCGGCGACCGTGCCGATCAGGAACTTTTCGGCCGGATCGTCGAAG
The DNA here is from genome assembly GCA_963830605.1 of uncultured Actinomycetota bacterium. GTDB lineage: Bacteria > Actinomycetota > Actinomycetes > Mycobacteriales > Mycobacteriaceae > Mycobacterium. The sequence goes on from CAWHML010000004.1 coordinate 297,723, forward strand.
CGTGGTCGTCGGAAACCGAATCGCGCCGGTTGCCCGGGATCGCGCTCGACGTGGCCCTGATTCACATCGCCTCGATGTCCAATCTGGCCGCCGCACTGGGCTGGGTATTGGTCGACCTGCTCGAGCATCCGGTCCAACTGGGCCGGGTGGTTGCCGGCGACGGTGATCTGGCGCAGCGCTGCGGACTGGAGTCGACGCGGCTGGCGCAGCGCTCGATCATGGCTCGCAGCGTGCTGTCCCCGGTCCGCCTCGACACCGGCGACGTCACGTATGAAGTCCCCCCCGGCTGGACCATCGCCACCCTGCTGCCGCTGCTCAACGCGTCTGCAGCACCAAGCCTTCAGCACTGGGATCCCGACCGGTGGACCCGCCACCGCCTCAACGAACGAACCGCCCTGCCGTCGCCCATGCTGGTGACAGCGTTCGGACACGGACGGCACTCCTGCCCGGCCCAGCCGTTCTCGCTGGCAGCAATGACAGCAGCCGCGACCAATCTGCTCGGTCGCTACCGGATGACACACCGCTGGATCAACCATCCGCGGCCGGTCCCGGCTCAGATCGGTGGCGTGGCGCGCGCCGACGGGCCGTGCTTGGTCAGCTACGTCGCGATGCCCGGCTGAGACACCGATAGCGTTGTGCCGGTTTCGTTTTCGGCGAAGGCGACGAGACTTGCGGCGGCGTCGTAGTCGCACGCGACCACCGAACGGCCGAAGAGCACCGGGCCGCCGCGCAGGCCGCGCCGCCCGCTGACACCGACATAGCTGCCCGGCGGAATCGGTTCGCTGATGCAGTACAGCGTCGGCGCCGCGCCCTCATCGATGTCGTTGGCCAACCGGTCGGCGACAATCTTGACCGCTTTGTGCGCCAGCGACATCAGCGGTGTGTCCGACACCTGCGAAAGATTCGACGCCACCCAGCCGGGATGGGTGAGCTGGCAGACCAGCGGCGACCCGGCGGCACGCAGCCTGCGGTCCAGCTCCAATCCCCACAACATCACCGCGAGCTTCGACCGGGTATAGGCCCCCAGCCTCGTCCATCGGTGGTTGCGCAGATGCATGTCGTCGAGCCGCAGCGTGGCCGCCCGGTGCGCGTCGGAGCCGACGATGATTATCTGCGAACGCACCTGCGGCAAAAGCAGATTGGTCAACGCGAACGGTCCGAGAAAGTTGGTGCCCAGCGTCATCTCGAACCCGTCGACGGTGTCGGTGCGACGGTCGATGACAGCGCCGGCGTTGTTGATCAAGATATCGACTTCACCGTCGAGCCGGCCGGGGAAAGCGCGTACCGAGGACAAGTCGGCGAGGTCGAGCTTGATCACCGACGTCGAGCCACCGATCTCGCCGGCACGTTGCGCACCGAGTTCGGTGTTGCGCACGGCCATGATCACATGCGCGCCGGCTTTGGCGAGGGCACGCGCGGTACCCAGCCCGACGCCGCTTGTCGCCCCGGTCACGATGACCCGCTTATCGGACAAATCGCCGAGCCGGCTGGGCAACCAGGATGACGTCACGGCGATCAGACTAGCGGCTCATTCGACGCGAAGGTCTGTCAGCCACCCGGGTTTCTGCCACCATTGATTGCGGCCTAAGGGAAGCGAGTTCATCGCGGATGAATCTTTGATGAGTGACAGTGCAGTGCAGATCACCAACCTGATCTACTCCTACGCCGAACTGCTGGACGCCGGCGACCTCGACGCGGTCGCCGAACTTTTTGCCTACGGCCGCATCTGCGGTGTGGAGAACGGTCCGCCGGAGACCGTGTTCAGCGGGACCGCCGGAGTGCGGCGGATGTATGAGATGGCCACCCGCATCTACTCCGACGGCACCCCGAAGACCAAGCACCACACCAGCAACGTGCAACTTGACATCGATGAAGCGCACGAAACCGCTCGCGGCACCTCCTACTACCTTGTCACCCAGGCCACTCCCGACCTGCCCTTGCAGGTGATCGTGACCGGGCATTACCGGGACACCTTCCACCGCATCGACGGGGTGTGGTGGTTCGACACCCGGACCATGTTCGTCGACCAGGTGGGCGACGTCAGCCACCACCTGAAGTTTTGACCCGGGTGGTTCACTCTGCCGCATTCGACATCGATACCGTGCTGGCCGACGCGCGGCGCAAAGAACAGCTCAGCGAGTGGGGACCGGGTGATTTTCAGCGGCCGCTGAGCGTACTGCTGGCCGACTATGCCGAGGCGAACCTCAACGCCGTCGGCATACATATTCTGCGGTCGGGGATCGTGCACAGTCTGCGGATGCGGCTGCGCACCCAGGAATGGATCCGCCGCCATCCCGAGATCCTCGACGAGCGCATCGTCGCGCCGGTCGTCGTCGTCGGGATGATGCGCAGCGGTACCACGTTGCTGCAGCGACTGCTGGCCGCCGATCCACGCTTCATCTGCGCCTACGGCTGGCAGGTGGTCGAGGTCGCGCCCCGCCTCGATCACCGGTTCACCGGTGTCGATCCTCGCATCGCCGTCAGCGAAGCGCGAGAAGCGAAATCCCGTGAACTGGCCCCGGAACTGTTCGCCATCCACCCGATGTACGCGCGGGAAGCCGAGGAGGAGATTGTCTTCCTGGCCGACGCGTTCTTGTCACATGTCCCCGAATCGGGCGCGAATGTTCCCCACTACCGGTGCTGGCTCGACGAGCAGGACTTCACTCCCGCCTACCTCTACCTGGATCGAATGCTGCGATTTCTGCAATGGCAGAAGCGGCAGAGATTCCCGCAGCGGCGCTGGCCGCCGCAGCGTTGGGTGCTCAAGTCACCGGCTCACCTGGGCTATCTCGATCTGCTGCGAGCACGGTTCCCCGACTTGCACATTGTGCACATGCACCGAGATCCCAGGACTACCGTCGCCTCGGGTGCCAGCCTGAACGCGACCCTGCACGCAATGCATGCCGACACCGTCGACCTGCACCGGGTAGGCGCGCAGTGGCTGCAGCGGATGGGCTGGACCAACGACCGCGCCATGCGAATCCGCGACGGATGGCTCGATGAAGCCGACCGGGTCACCGACATCGCATTCGAGGACGCGGTCGCCGATCCGATCGCACAGGTGGCCCGGGTGTACGACGCTATCGCCCTGCCGCTTACCGTCGAAGCCGAAGACGCGATGCGACGCTGGTTGGACTCGCGTCCGAGAGAGGCGGAGCGCCCGCCCTACCGGCTGGCGGCCTACGGCTTGCGCCCTGAACAGGTCGACGAGCGGTTCACGTTGTACAACAAGCGTTTTCGATCGACTGACGCGAAGTGAGGAGCAGCTCATGGGCGAGCATCCGGTTGCCACGGCAGCCCAGCATGAACAGGAACTGGCCGCGCTGGACCTGATCGAGCACGCAGTCGTCAAGGCCGCCTACCGCACCGTGGCCGAGAACTGGCTCAGCCGCGCCAAAGCCTCGGACGCGATGCGGGCGCGATTCGACGACGCGTTCGCCGAAGTCATGTTCTCGGCTGCGGTGTGGTCGTCCAACCAAGACAAGCTACGCCCGAAAGTCAGCTGCATCACCAGGCTGGCGCATCCGGTCGACGGCCGGCCGGTCCCCGGATCGCGCTGGGGCATCGACAATCCCGACAGCGTCTATCGCGTGATCCCGATTTCCGGGGCCGAGCGCTATGAGATTCACGGCCGAGTCGGCGCGCACCGCATGACCGAGAACTACTTCACCCTCTGGGATGCGCACATGGGCACCGTCGCCGTCCTGAACGGACGCGCCATGCAGGTCGACTCCGACGGCAGCTTCACCATCACTGTGGACGCCGAACCCGCCGGCGGGCGGGAAAACCATGTGCAGACCTCGCCGGCGGCACACGAGTTCTACATCCGTGACGTGCTACTGGACTGGGGCCGTGACGACCCCAACCACTTGGAAGTGCGGCGCCTCGGCGGCCCATCGGTTTCGACTTCAAGGCCGGCGCGCACCCTCGACGAGCAGGCCGACGCGACCGCGGCGATGATGGCGTACTTCGCCAACTTCACCGGCAAGCTCAGCCATGGCGTCTACAAGATGCCGCCCAACCGTTTCGATTTGGCGTGGTCGGCCGACACAGTGGGCGCGATGCGCAACCAGGTGTATGTCATGGGCCGCTTCGACCTTGCTCCCGATGAGGCGTTCGTCGTCGACCTCAACGATGGCGGGGCGCAATACTTCACGGTGCCGTTGAGCAATATCTGGGGCACCACGCTCGACATCATCGACCGCACCGGCAGCCTCAACAAGGCGCAATCGGTCGCCAACGAGGACGGCACCTACACCTACGTCATCTCCCCCACCGATCCTGGCGTGGCGAACTGGATCGACTCCGACGGGCTGCGCGAAGGCATCCTGACGCTACGGATGGCGGAATTCGGTCCGGCCGGTCCAAGCGAGGGTCTCGGTGCCCGCGGCCGGGTGGTCAAGCTGGACCGGCTAACCACCGAAGTGCCGGCGTTGCCGGCGGTGGATCCCGAGCAGCGGGCCCGCGAACTCGCCCAGCGTCGAGAGGCCTACCTGCGCCGCTTGCCGGAAGGGACGCTGTAGATGTCGAGCTGGCTGGTCACCGGATGCTCCACGGGTTTCGGGCGCGAGATCGCGCGGGCCGCTTTGCAGGCCGGTCACCAGGTCGTGGTGACCGCGCGCAAGCCTGAGGCGGTGCAGGATTTCGTCGACGAATTCGGTGCCAGCGCACTGGCTGTCGGTCTCGACGTGACCGACGGCGAGCAGATCAGCGCCGCTGTCGCAGCGGCCGACGACACGTTCGGCGGGATCGACGTCCTGGTCAACAACGCCGGTCATGGCTACTTGTCGGCAGTCGAGGAGGGCGAGGACACCGAGGTCCGAAAGCTGTTCGACGTCAACTACTTCGGCCCGGTAAACATGATCAAGGCGGTGCTGCCGGGCATGCGCGCCCGCGGCTCGGGTCACATCGTTAACATCTCGTCGATGACCGGTCTGGTGGCCAACCCGCCTAACGCGTATTACTCCTCGACCAAGTTCGCGCTGGAGGCGTTGACCGAGGCGCTCGCCACCGAGGTGCGGCCACTGGGCATCAAGGTGACCGCCATCGAGCCAGGCGCATTCCGCACCGACTGGGCGACGCGGTCGATGAAGGAGTCAGGCACTCCGATCGCCGACTACACCGACGTCGCGGCGCGCAAAGACTTGATCAAGCAATTCGCCGACCACCTGCCCGGCGATCCGCGCAGAGTGGCTGAGGCGGTACTGCTGGTGACCAGTCTGGACGAGCCGCCGCTGCGACTGCTACTCGGCCGCGACGTCCTCAAAGCCATGCGCGACAGAATCGCCGCCCTGACCGCGTCCATCGACGGGTGGGAAGCGGTGACGCGCGACGTGAACTTCCCAGCGTCGTGACACTTTCGCCAAAGTGAGGCGCCTCGGCCTGCGGTAGTGTCGAAAAGGCGAGGCCGTGCTGCGCGGCGATAGCTGACGAGAGGGATGTCGGGTGGGTCCTCAGGACACTCACGACGAGCCGCTGACCGCGGCCGAGTCCGCAGTGTTCGGCGCGGATCCAGAAGTCGGTGCCGCCCTAGCGAGAGTCGATTGGGCGGCAACGACTCTCGGCCCTCCGGCCGGGTGGCCGCAGAGCTTGCAGACCGCGGTCAACATTCTGCTGTCCTCGCGCTTCTCGATGTGGATGGCGTGGGGGCCGGAAAAGACATTTTTCTGTAACGCCGCCTATCGCCGCGACACGTTGGGCCGTAAATACCCGTGGGCGCTGGGCCGGCCGGCCAGTGAGGTGTGGGCGGAAATCTGGGATGACATCGGTCCGCGGATCGACGGGGTGTTGTCGTCGGAGCAGGCGACCTGGGAGACCGCCCTGCAGCTCTTCTTGGAGCGGTCCGGCTATCTGGAGGAGTCGTATCACACGTTTTCCTACAGCCCGCTGCGCGACGACGACGGCCAGGCGGTCGGGATGCTCTGCGTGGTCAGCGAGGACACCGAGCGGGTGATCGGCGAGCGGCGGATGGCCACTCTGCGCGACCTCGGTTCCGATCCGAGTGTCGGTCGCGACGAGGAGCAGGCACTGGCTTTCGCCGCCCGCCAGCTCAGCCGCAACCTGCGGGATCTGCCGTTGACGCTGACCTACCTTTTCGACGACGACGGCGCGGCCCGGCTGGCCGCTGTCAGCGGAATCCCGACGGGGCACCCCGCCGCTCCGGCGATGCTCCCGGCTGACGGCTCGACGATCTGGCCGGTACAGCAGGCCGCGCGCGGCGAATCGGTGCTGGTAGAGCTCGATGCTGCCGCCTTTGCCGACCTCCCTACCGGAGACCTGCCCGGCCCGCCCACCCAGGCGCTGGTGACGCCGCTGCAGCAGCAGGGCGGCACGCCGTTCGGATTCTTGGTGGCGGCGCTGAACCGCTACCAGCTGCTCGACGAGGACTACCGCGGCTTCCTGCAACTGGTAGCCGGCCATCTCGCGGCCGGGATCGCCAGCGCCCGCAGCTACCGCGCGCAGCAGCGCCGCGCCGAGGAGCTGGCCGAGCTGGATCGGGCAAAAACCACGTTCTTCTCCAACATCAGCCACGAGTTCCGCACCCCGCTGACCCTGATGCAGGGACCGGTGTCGGAGCTGCTCGCCCGGCCCGCCGGGCTCGACGAGCGGGCCCGCGAGGAGTTGGAGGTCGTTCACCGTAACGGGCTACGGCTGGCCAAATTGGTCAACACGCTGCTGGATTTCTCCCGCATCGAAGCCGGCCGGATGCGAGCCCGCTACACCGAAGTTGACCTTGCCGCCGTCACGGGCGAACTCGCCAGTGTCTTCCGGTCGGCTGTCGAGCGGGCCGATCTGGTGCTCACCGTCGACTGTCCTTCGCTGGACGAGCCGGTGTTCCTGGACCGCGACATGTGGGAGAAGGTGGTGCTGAACCTGCTCTCCAATGCGCTGAAGTTCACCTTCGACGGCTCCATCACGGTGCGGGTGAGCCGGTCGGACACCGAGGCGCTGGTCACTTTTGCCGACACCGGAATCGGGGTGCCGGCCGCCGAGATGCCCCGCCTGTTCGAGCGGTTCCACCGCATCGAGTCCACCCGCGCCCGGTCGAACGAAGGCAGCGGTATCGGCTTGGCGCTGGTCAAGGAGCTGGTTGGGCTGCACGGCGGCGCCATCACGGCCGACAGCACCGAAGGCGCTGGCACCACCTTCACCATCCGGTTGCCCTTCGGCGCCGCGCACCTGCCCCCCGAGGCCATCGCTTCGGAGGGCAGTACCCGGGCGTCGTCCGCAGTCGCGGAGCCGTTTGTGCAGGAGGCGCTGCGCTGGCTGCCCCGCGACGCCGGCGCCGCCGCGACAACGGCCGCCCACACGGCCGAGACACCGGACGCCGTTGTCGCCTCGTTCGGCACGCCGCCGCAGGTGCTGATCGCCGACGACAATGCCGACATGCGCGAATACCTGACCCGCATCTTGAGCACGGCCGGTTACCGGGTACACGCAGTCAGCGACGGCCAGCAGGCGCTCGATGCGATTCGGGCCGACGGACCCGACCTGGTGGTGAGCGACGTCATGATGCCGCGGCTGGATGGTTTGGCGCTGATCGCGGCGCTGCGCACGGACCCGCGCACCGCCGCGGTACCGGTGCTGCTGCTGTCGGCGCGGGCCGGCCCGGAAGCCTCGATCGAAGGCTTACAAGCCGGCGCGGACGATTACCTGGTCAAACCGTTCGTCGCCGCCGAGTTGCTGGCCCGGGTGCGCGCGAACATCCAACTGGCGCGGCTGCGCAACCACCACGCCCGGTGGCACACCGCTCTGATCGACTCGCTGCAGGAAGCGTTTTTCGTCTGCGACGAACACGGCGCCGTACTCGAGGTCAATTCTGCGTTCACCGACATCCTCGGCTACGGGCCGGAGGGCCTGCCGTACCAACCGGTCCACCCGTGGTGGCCGGAAGCCGACACCGATCCTGAAGCGCATCGGCACGTCGCCGCGGTGTTCGCCGAGCTGGCGGGTCGGCTGCAGGGCACCTACACCGTTCCGGTGAACCATCGCGACGGGCACCGGGTGTGGGTCACGTTCAGTTTCAATCACGCCGACGACCCGGAAACCGGCCGCCGCGTCATGGTCGGCACCTTCCGCGACGTCACCGCCGAGCACTACCTCGCGCAACGCCAAACAGCGCTGGCCGAAGTCAACCAGCAACTCGCCCAGGCCGACACCGTCGACGATGCGCTCAGAGCCACCATCGGAGAGCTGCGCCGGCTGTGGCATGCCCGGCGCGTGCTGGCGATCACCTTCCAGACCGACAGCTCCGGTCCGACCATGGCCTCCGATACGCCGAGCCTGGTGTCGGCCGGGGAGCCCGCACAATGGGCCGATCTGCCCTCCGATCGGCGCGAACTTATCAGCGCGCTGCGCGACGGTGACCTGCTTGTCGTGGACACCACCGAACCGGCGACCGCAGCTATTGCGCTGCAGCATCCCGAGGGCGTCCTGGTCATCTGGATCGGGCTGGCCGAGCAGCGACCGTTCGGCGCCGAAGACCAGACGCTGCTGACCGTGCTGGCCGGTCGCCTGGGCCAGGGTCTGCAGCGCGTGTATCAACTCGACCAGCAGCGGGAGACCGCCCTGGCGCTGCAGCACGCCATCCTCGGCCCGGACCAACTACCCAGCGGCTTCGCAGTCCGCTACCAGCCCGCCAGCCGGCCGCTGCAGATCGGCGGCGACTGGTACGACGTGGTCACGCTTGAAGACGGCCGCATCGCGCTGATCGTCGGTGACTGTGTCGGCCACGGGCTGACCGCCGCGACGGTCATGGGTCAGCTGCGCAGCGCCTGCCGCGCGCTGCTGCTGGAAAACCCCAGCCCCGGCGCCGCACTCGCCGGCCTGGACCGGTTCGCGACGCGACTGCCCGGCGCCAAATGCACCACCGCCTTCTGCGCGGTGCTAGACGCTGCGAGCGGCGAGCTGGTCTACTCTCGGGCCGGGCATCCGCCGCCCATTCTGGTGCACGCCGACCGCACTATTCAGATGCTCGACCACGGGCCCGCCCTTCCGCTGGCCGTACAACCGGACTGGCCCCGGCCCGAAACTGTGGTGACCATGCCGCCGCGGGCGACGCTGCTGCTTTACACCGACGGCCTGGTAGAACGCCGCCGCCAGGCGCTGGACCAGGGCATTGCCCGGGCCGCCGACCTGGTCCAGGACGGCCGCGACTCGGCCCTCGACGATTTGGCCAGCCAGATCATGACCCGGCTGGCGCCCAGCGGCGGCTACCAGGACGACGTCGCGCTGCTGCTCTATCGTCAACCCGGCCCGCTGGAAGTGGACATTCCTGCCGACGCCAGTCATCTCGCCAGCGCACGCGACGCGCTGCGCGGCTGGCTGACCAGTGTGGGAGTCGACCCCAACCAGAACCTGAACGTGCTGATCGCCGCCGGGGAAGCCGTCGCCAACGCCATCGAACACGGCCACCGCAACTACCCCGAGGGCACCATCAACCTGCGCGCCACGACCCTCGTCGACCGACTCCAGCTGACGGTCACTGACACCGGTTCGTGGAAACCGCCGAAACCGGCTGGTGAATCTCGCCGCGGTCGGGGTATCACCTTGATGCGGGCCCTGATGCACGATGTCACCATCGACCCGGCGGCGGCCGGCACCACGGTTCACTTGCAGGCAAGGATCAACTAATGCCCACACCGCTGTCCGTCAGCACGGACACCCGCAACGACGGGACGTTGGTGCTGACGGCGGCAGGGGAAATCGACCTGAGCAATATCGACGTCTTCACCCGCGCCCTCAACGGCGCCGCCGGCAGCGGCAAGACGGTCACGGTGGACCTGTCGGACGTGGAGTACGTCTACAGCGGTGCGATCAACGCCCTGTTCGACAACGTCGACCGTATCGGGCTCATCCTCGCCCACCCGTTTCTGATCCCCGCGCTGACCGTCAGCGGGTTGACATCACTGGCCACCGTCGAGCGCAATCCCCCGCGGCAGAACGGTGACGCAACGGGCTAGACCTGATTGCCCGGCTAGCCGCTGTTGCGCAGCGCGCTGGCCAGCCCGTTCATCGTCAACAGGATGCCGCGTCGCACCAGCTCGTCGTCGTCCCCGGCGCGGTAGCGCGCCAGCAGCTCCACCTGCAGGTGGTTCAACGGTTCCAGGTATGGAAAACGGTTGAACACCGACCGCGCCAGCGACGGATTGTCGGCAAGCAGATCGTCCTGGCCGGTGATGCGTTTGTGCATGACAATGGTTCGCTCGTGTTCCGCAGCGATCATGTCGAACACCGTGCGCCGTACCGACTCGTCGGGCACCAGCTCGGCGTACCGGGCGGCCAGACCGAGGTCGGATTTCGCCAGCACCTGCGCCATGTTCGACAGCACCGTCCGAAAAAACGGCCAGCGCCGATACAAGTCGTGGAGCACTTCGAGCCGCTCGGCTTCCGATTCCGGGCCCGCGCTGATCCACTGCTCGAACGCCGAGCCGGTGCCGTACCAGCCGGGCAGCATGACCCGCGACTGGGTCCAGGCCAGCACCCACGGGATGGCACGCAGGTCCGCGATCGACGACGTGGGCTTGCGGGACGACGGCCGGCTGCCGATGTTCATCGCGCCGATTTCGCTGACCGGGGTGGCGGCCAGGAAGTAATCCACGAAACCAGGTGTCTGGTGGACCAGTGCGGCGTAGGCCTGCCGGGCCCGGTCGGCGAGGTCATCCAGCACGTCATACGCCGACGTGGCGGCGTCGCCGAGCCCCTCGACGTCCAGCAGGGTGGCTTCCAGGGTCGCGGCGACCAAGGTCTCCAGGTTGCGGCGCGCGAACCGCGGTTCAGCGTATTTGGCGGCGATCACCTCACCCTGCTCGGTCAGCCGCAGCGAGCCGTTCACCGCCCCGGGCGGCTGCGCCAGGATGGCGTCGTAACTGGGACCGCCACCGCGCCCGACGGTGCCGCCGCGACCGTGGAACAGCCGCAACCGGATCCCGGTGTTTCGGGCCGACTCGACCAGATCCAGTTCGGCGCGGTACAGGGCCCAGTTGGCGGCCAGGTATCCGCCGTCCTTATTGGAGTCGGAGTAGCCGAGCATGACCTCCTGGTTCTCGCCGCGCGCTCGCACGATTGCCCGGTACAGCGGCAGCTGCAGCGCGGCTTCCAGGATCGACGCGCCGCTACGCAGGTCGTCGATCGTCTCGAACAACGGCACGATGCCCATCGGGCAATACGGCTGAGCGCCGGACGCGTCCAGCAGTCCGACCTCTTTCAGCAGGATCGCCGCCTCGAGCAGGTCTGACACCGACCGGCACATCGAAATGATGTAGTTGGGCACTGCCCGCGGGCCATAGGTCTTGACCGCGTCGTCGGCCGCGGCCAGCACGTCGAGCTCGGCGCGGGCCAACTCGGATACCCCGGCACCGTCGCCGACCAGCGGCCGGCGGGTGGCAAGTTCGGCCGCCAGGATCCGCACGCGCTCGTCCTCCGGCAGTGACGGGTAGTCCGGGTGCACGCCCGCCCAAGCCAGCAGGTCGCCGACCACCTCCTCGTGTACATCGGAGTTCTGCCGCAGGTCCAGACCCGACAAGTGAAAACCGAAGACGTGCACCGCTTCGCGCAGCTGCGCCAACCGCTCGTCGGCCAGCAGCGCGCTGCCGTGCGCGCGCAGCGACGCGTCGACGGTGTCGAGATCGGCGCGCAGCTCAGCCGGTGTCGCATAGCAGGACATCCCCAGATCGAGTCGCTGCTCGGGTTGACGGTCCAGGATCTGGGCTGCCGTCGCGGTCAACCGGGCCCGGATCACCCGCAATGCGCGGCGGTAGGGCTCGTCGGCGCGCTTGGGATCCTGGCAGTCCCCGGCCAGGGCGGCCAGCTCAGCGGTGACGCCGACCAGCCGCGCCGACATCGACAGTTCCTGCTCCAGCGTGGCCAGCTCGGCAAAGTAATGCGACAGTGCGGTGTAGGCGGCGCTGCCGGTGGCCAGCGCGACGACATCGGCGGTCACGTTCGGGTTTCCGTCGCGGTCACCGCCAATCCACGAACCCGGCCGCAGAATCGGCTCGGTCAGCAGCGCAGCGTCGGGCCAGCGGGTTTGCAAAGCTCTACGCACCTCGGCGTTGACCTTGGGGATCACGTCCAAAAACGCGGCCGGATAGTAGCGCAGGCCGACGTCGATCTCATCGGAGATCTGTAGCCGCGACAGCCGGATCAGCGCGGTCTGCCACAGCGAGAGCACCTGGCGGCGCAGCTCGAGCTCGATGTCGCGGCCGTCCTCGGTTTCGGAGTGTCCCTGTGCGCGCAGCCGCATCAACTCGGTGATCCGATGCTGCGTGACGAACACCGACCGGCGGCGGGTCTCGGTCGGGTGTGCGGTGATGACGGGCGAGACCAGCGCGTCGGCCAGCGCGCCGGCGACCGTGGCCGAGTCCAGCCCGGCCGCGTCGAGCTTGCGGTAGGTCGCGGCGAGGCTGCTGTCTTGCGGCGGCTCACCGGCGGCGACGTGCATCGCACGGCGCCGGTCCCGGTGGATGTCTTCGGCGACGTTGGCCAGCAACGCGAAGTGGCTGAACGCCCGGATGACGGGAATCGCCTGCTTGATGTCGATGCCGACGAACATGCCGGCCAGCTCGGCGCGGTCAATCTCCGAGCGACGCACCCGGAACGACTCCACCCGGGCGCGCTCGACCAGCTCGAACACTGCGTCGCCGTTCTGCTCGCGCACGGTGTCGCCGAGGATAGTGCCGAGCAGCCGGATGTCCTCGCGCATCGGCTCGGTGGCCTCGCGGCCCACCCGGGTGCGGTGGACGGCGCCGATCGGTTCCAGCCCGATCTCGGAAACCTCAACCATGCGTCCCAGTATCGGGGCGGACCGGCCGCCGCGCGCTGCGAGCGGGCGGGTCAGCGGTATTTGATGAGTAGGCCCATCCCGATGATGGACACCAGCCAGATGCCGGTGACGAACAGCGTCACCCGGTCGAGGTTTTTCTCCACCACCGTCGACCCGGACAGGCTGGACTGCACGCCGCCGCCGAACAGGGTGGACAGACCGCCGCCCTTGGCCCGGTGCAGCAGCACCAGCAGCACCACCAGCACGCTGGTGACCACCAGCAGAATCTGCAGGGTCAACTCCATGGCCGACAGACTACCGGGAGGGGATGCTTCGTCGGTAATTGGCGTTCCGCGGCGCCGAGATTGACGTAAGAGCCGAATTTTGGTGCGGTTTCGTGGTTCTAACGTCGATTTCCGTGCGGTCACCCAGCGTCCAGCGCGATACGCAGGATCACGCGAGGCTTCGGCCCGCGCGCGATGAGACGCTCGATGAACGTCACGATGCGAAACTCCAGCCCGTATTTGCGCCGGATGACCTCGGCCAGGCGCCGGATGGTCTGAGTGTCGGTGATCACCTCGGCCGTCCCACCGATTGAGGGGGCATCGCTTCCAACCTTGCCGGTGCGTGTCGACGGGGCCAGCACCACCCGGGAGTTGTTGCGCAGCCGTTTTACCTTCCCGCTGTCCGCGGGCGTCCAGACGAATAGGCGATCGTCGTCGCAACCGATCCACATCGGGGTTGCGACGGCGTCGCCGCTTTTCTTGAAAGTGGTCAGCGAGACGAACTTGTGCCGCGCCAGATCACCGGTCGCATCGGCCGTCATGGAAGCGGGCCGCCGGCGGCGATGGCGCACAACGTGGCGAACTGCTCGCCGTCGAGCGACGCTCCCCCGACCAGTGCGCCATCGACGTCGGCTTGGTCGATGATCTCGCCGATGTTCTTCGCGTTCACCGACCCGCCATAGAGCACGCGGACGTTCCCGGCGACCTGAGATGAGGCTAGCGTTTCGAGCTCACCGCGAATGGCTTCGCACACTTCCTGGGCGTCGCCGGCGCTGGCCACCCGTCCGGTACCGATCGCCCAGACCGGCTCGTAGGCGATGACGACGCGGTCGATCTGTTCGGCCGACAGCCCGGCCAGCGACCCGCGCAGCTGCTCGACGTTGTGGGACACATGGTCGCCGGCTTCCCGGACCTCCAGGTGCTCGCCGATGCACACGATGGGCGTCAACCCGTGCTTGAGTGCGGCGGTGGCTTTGGCGGCGACCAGCTCGTCGTCCTCGTCGTGGTGGGTGCGACGCTCGGAGTGGCCGACGACGACGTAGCTGCAGCCGAGCTTGGCCAGAAATGCGCCGCTGATGTCACCGGTGTAGGCGCCCGAGTCGTGCGGCGACAGGTCCTGCCCGCCATAGGTCAATCGCAGCTTGTCGCCGTCGACCAGGGTTTGCACGCTGCGCAGATCGGTGAACGGCGGCAGAACCGTGACGTCGACTTTGTCGAAGTATTTGTCCGGCAACGAAAAAGCGATCTTCTGCACCAAAGCGATAGCTTCGAAGTGGTTGAGATTCATCTTCCAGTTGCCGGCGATCAGCGGCTTGCGGCTCACGAGTCTCCTTCGCTGAGGTGTTGGCGATCACCACTTAATACCTGCAGGCCGGGCAGCGTCTTGCCTTCCAAGAATTCCAGCGAAGCGCCGCCGCCGGTCGAGATGTGCGAGAAGCCGTCCGCTGGAAGACCGAGCGCACGCACCGCGGCCGCCGAGTCGCCGCCGCCGACCACGCTGAAGGCACCCCGGCCGGTCGCGGTGGCAATCGCTTCGGCGACGCCTTTGGTGCCGGCGGCGAACGCGGGAAATTCGAACACCCCCATCGGACCGTTCCAGAAAATGGTTCTGGCGTTGGACAGCAGCTTGCTGAACCGGGTCACCGATCCGGGCCCGATGTCCAGGCCCATCTTGTCCTTCGGAATCGCATTGGCGTCGACGATTTGCGCGGGTGAGTCGGCGGCGAACCTGTCGGCCACCACGATGTCCGCGGGCAGTCGCAGCACGTCCCCATAGATGTCGAGCAGTTGGGCGCAGATGTCGATCATCTCAGTCTGCAGCAGCGAGTGCCCCACCGAATAACCCTGAGCGGCAAGGAAGGTGAAGCACATCCCGCCACCGACCACGATGCTGTCCGCGTACGTGGCGAGCTGTTCGATGACGCCGAGCTTGTCCGACACCTTCGACCCGCCGAGCACCACGGCATATGGGCGCTCGGTGGAACTGGTCAGCTGCTCGAGCACCCGCACTTCGTCGGCCACCAGATACCCGGCGTACCGCGGTAGCAAGGTGGCGACGTCGAACACCGAGGCTTGCTTGCGGTGCACGACACCGAAGCCGTCGGAGACGAAAGCCCCGCTGCGCCCGACCAACTCGGCGAGCTGTTCGGCCAGCGCCAGCCGCTCGGCGTCGGCCTTACTGGTTTCCCGCGGATCGAACCGGACGTTCTCCACCAGCAGCACGTCCCCGTCGGTCAGGGCCTCGGCGCGGGCCCGCGCGTCGGCACCGGCCACATCACCGGCCAGCTGGACGTGGCGGCCAAGCTGCTCACCGAGCGCCGCGGCGACCGGCGCCAGCGACAGCGCGGGGTCAGGGCCGTTCTTCGGTCGGCCCAGGTGCGCGGTCACCACGACGCGGGCACCGGCGTCGGCCAGTGCCGTGAGAGTGGGCACCGACGCGGTGATGCGACCGGGGTCGGTGATCCGACCGTCGTCGTCGAGCGGCACGTTCAGATCGGAGCGCACCAGCACGCCACGACCCGAAACCCCCGTCGCCAGAAGGTCTTCCAGGTCGGGGATAGCCACGTTTACAGTGACTTGCCGACCAGCGCGACCAGATCGACGAGGCGGTTGGAGTAGCCCCACTCGTTGTCGTACCAGGACACGACCTTGGCCTGGTTGTCGATGGCCTTGGTCAGCCCGGCGTCGAAGATCGAGCTGTGCGGGTCGGTGACGATGTCGCTGGACACGATCGGCGCGTCGTAGTACTTCAGGATGCCCTTGAGCTTGCCTTCGGCGGCCGCCTTGAACGCGGCGTTGACCTCGTCGGCGCTGGCCGATTTGGACAGATCGGCGGTCAGGTCGGTGACCGAGCCAGTCGGGATCGGCACCCGCAGGGCGTAGCCGTCGAGCTTGCCGTTGAGTTCGGGCATCACCAAGCCGATGGCCTTGGCGGCGCCGGTCGAGGTGGGCACGATGTTCAGCGCGGCGGCCCGGGCGCGGCGCAGATCTTTGTGCGGGCCGTCCTGCAGATTCTGGTCCTGGGTGTAGGCGTGGATGGTGGTCATCAGACCCTTGACGATGCCGAACTCGTCGTGCAGGACTTTGGCCAGCGGCGCAAGGCAATTGGTGGTGCACGACGCGTTGGAGATGATGTTCTGGCTGCCATCGTATTTGTCGTCGTTGACGCCGAGCACGATGGTGATGTCGGGGTCGGTGGCCGGCGCGGAGATGATGACCTTCTTGGCGCCGGCCTCCAAGTGACCTTTGGCCTTGGCGGCGCTGGTGAAGATACCGGTCGATTCCACGACGACGTCGACGCCCAGGTCACCCCAAGGCAGCGCGGCGGGTCCTTCTCTGACTTCGAGTGATTTGAGTTTGGTAGTGCCAACGACGATGGTGTCGTCGCCTTCCAGGCTGACATCGTCGGCCAGCCGGCCCAGGATCGAGTCGAATTTCAGCAGATGCGCCAGCGTCGCATTGTCGGTGAGGTCGTTGACCGCGATCACTTCGATGTCGGTGCTGGTCCCCTGGGCTTTCTGCGCGGCCAGCGCCCTGAAGAAGTTGCGTCCGATTCGACCGAAGCCGTTAACCCCTACCCGGACCGTCACGTGTCCTGTCTCCTTCGTCGCCCGTGTCCCGTCGCCGCCTCCCAGCCAGCCTAGTGGCGAGCGCAAGCGCGGCGCAGCCGGGCGCAGCGGGTCGCCACCTACCAGCGGCCTGAAACCGCGCGACCAGCGGTCCGTCGCAAATGCTCAGGAATGGGGAAGGCGAACCACCTGAACGAAAAACTCGTCGATTTGGCGTACGGCGTTCATGAATTGGTCGAGGTCGACGGGTTTGTTCACGTAGGCGTTGGCGTGCAGCTTGTAACTGCGCAGGATGTCCTCTTCGGCTGACGAGGTGGTGAGCACGACGATCGGGATGTGACACAGGTCGGGGTCGGACTTTATCTTCTCGAGCAACTGCCGCCCGTCGTACTTGGGCAGGTTCAAGTCGAGCAGGATGAGGTCGGGCTGCGACGCGTTACGGTGCGCGCCCCGGCGATAGAGGTAGTCAAGCCCCTCCTGGCCGTCGCGTACGACGTTCAGAGTGTTGTTGATCTTGTTGTGCTCGAAGGCTTCTCGCGTGATCAGCTCATCGCCGGAATCGTCTTCGATCAGCAGGACATCGATCGGTCGATCCTCACGTGTCATCAATTGATTCCTTCCCCCAGGGCCACGGGTTTCTTCCCCCACTGTGCCTTTTCAGCGCTTGGCATCGCGATGCAGAAGCGGGTGCCTTCGGTGTAGGTAGTGTCGACCCAGATGGCGCCGCCATGGTATTCCACGATCTTCTTGCACATCGCCAGCCCGATACCGGTCCCACCGTAAGCGGTGCGTGCGTGCAGCCGCTGGAAGATGACGAACACCTTGTCGACGAACTCCTCGGGGATGCCGATGCCGTTGTCGCACACGGTGAACAGCCAGGTACCGTCGCGATCGCCGGATTCCCGCTGGCAGTCGACGACGATATGCGGGGCGACACCTTCGCGGGCAAACTTCACGGCGTTGCCGATCAGGTTCTGCCACAGCATCGTCAGCAGCGTGGCATCACCTGAGACTTTCGGCAGCCGCGCTCCAGTGCGCAGGATCCGGGCTCCGGATTCTTCGATCGCGGTGCCGAGGTTGGCCAACGCGGCGTCCAGGGCGGCGTCGAGGTCGACCTCGGTGTGTCCGGTGTTGAGCCGGCCAATGCGGGAGAACGTCAGCAGGTCGTTGATCAGCACCTGCATGCGTTTGGCTCCGTCGACCGCATATTCAATGTATTCGATACCGCGCTCATCGAGCTTGTCGTTGTACCGCTTTTGCAGCAACTGGCAGAACGACGCGACCTTGCGTAGCGGTTCCTGCAGGTCGTGCGATGCGACGTAGGCGAACTGTTCGAGCTCGGCGTTCGAGCGTCGCAACTCCACTGTTTGCGCGTCGAGTACGTCGGCTTGCGCCGCCAACCGCGCCTGGGCCGAGCGCGACATCTCCAATTCGTCAACAATCCGCTGCCGCATGTTTTCGACATCACCTGCGATGGCGCGGATGTCCTTGGGCCCTCGCGCAACGATATTCGCGCTGAAATCGCCCTGGGTGATCCGTCGACATGCCGCTGCCAGGGCACCGAGCGGCCGGGTGACCGCCCGTTGCGTAACGACCGCCAGGACTACAGCGGTCATCAGGAACACGCAGGTCAAAGCGACCAGCACCCGGTCGCGCCAACCGCGTACCTCCTGCAGCTCGGCTCGTCTCTCCGCAACCGCCGCGGTCAGATGCTGATTTTGGGTATCGAATAACTGGCGGATCCGGTCGAATTCGGCCTTGCCCCGTTGCCCTGTGGCGCTGTTCACCACGTTCGGAGCGCCCGGCGTCACGCTCGAAATGAGCGGCTCAGCGTATGAAGCCCGCCAGGCGTTGGCGGCTTGCTCGATCGCGTCCAGATCAGCGGTCAGCGTGGGGCGGTAGCTCATGCGGTGCCGATAGTCTTGTGTCGCTGCCTGTTCGGTCTGTTGACCCTGGTAATAAGGCTCGAGGAATTGCCGGTCGGCGGAGATGACGTAACCGCGGATTGCCGTCTCTTGATCGATGAGCGCGGCCTGCAACCGGTAAGCCGCGGAGCGTGACGGTTGGATGCGGTCGATCAGCTCGCGAGACACCTCATCTGTCCGGTTCTGCAGCGCGGCGCCGGTCACCGCACCGACGAGGACCACCACGCCCATCACCGCCAGGACGACGTTCTGCCAGCCCTGAACGGTCAAGTGCAGCCCCCGCCGCAGCCCCGACACCGAACTGCTGTCCGCCGGGGGCGCGTCGGTCATTCTGTC
Source organism: uncultured Actinomycetota bacterium (assembly GCA_963830605.1). Taxonomy (GTDB): domain Bacteria; phylum Actinomycetota; class Actinomycetes; order Mycobacteriales; family Mycobacteriaceae; genus Mycobacterium. The sequence continues at coordinate 316,600 of CAWHML010000004.1, forward strand.
GTCCGCTCTACCCGCACCACGGCAATATCATCGGCGAGCCCACCATGGGACGCTGCGCGCTGTTCGGCGCTGTCGATGAGCGCAGCGACGAACTCCCGCCCCGGCAACGCCGCGAGCGAACGGGCCAGCGCGAGCAAACCATCCTCTCCGAGGCGTCGGTTGCCCGCTCCCGAATGCCCCTCGAAGAGTCCGTCGGTGAGCAGAAGCAGGCCACAGCCGGCCGGCAACTCCAGCTCGCACTGCGGCCAGTCGTGCGACCGCACGCCCAAGGGCTGCCCGCCAGGCGGCTCAATCCATTCGACAGACGAAGGGCTGTGTAGGAACATGCCGGGGTGGCCGGCGCGGACCGTGCTGATACGAGAGTCGTCCGGGTGCATCGAGATGCTCAGCACCGTCGCGAAGGCCCGGCCGGTGCGTTCGACACGCAGGATCCGGTCGAGCTGGCGCATCCGGTCGACACCGTTTACGCCGGCGAATGCGAGTGTGCGCCAGGCGATCCGCAACGCCACCCCGAGTGCGGCCTCTTCCGGCCCGTGCCCGGAGACGTCACCGATGAGAAGGTGAACGGTCCGATCGGGTGTTTGCACGACGTCGTAGAAGTCGCCGCTGAGAAAGCCGCTTTGCCGGCTGGGCCGGTATTGGGTGACGACGTCGATACCCGGGTCGTCGCACAACAAAGGGGAGGGCAGCAGGCCGCGTTCGAGTCGCGCGTTCTCCTGAGCGCGCAGCTGACTGACGCGCAGGTCAGCAGCGGTGAGCTCGGCGCGTTTGCGTTCAACCGCGTAGAGCAGCGCCCGCCGCAGCATGTCCGGCTCGACACGACCTTTGACCAAGTAGTCCTGGGCGCCGGCGGCGACGGCGGACACACCGATGTGCTCGTCGTTGAGCCCGGTCAGCACAATGACCGGAATGGTCGGATCACAGTCGGTGATGCGGCTCAAAGCGTCGATGCCGCTGGCGTCTGGTAAATGCAAATCCAGCAGTACGCAATTCGCACGTCCGCTGGCGACTTCGCGCTCCGCGTGCGCTATCGACGGCGCCCAGAGCATCCGCAGGTCGGCACCGACGTCGGCGATCAACTCTTCGACGAGCAGCGCATCGGCGCGGTCGTCCTCCACCAACAGCACGGTCAAGGACTGTGCACCTGCGGTATCGGCGTCGACCAGGCCCACCGGGTCGAATTCACGCGGCCTGCGCATCCGCCGTCCTTCACCGTCAGTTTCCGGTCAGATCGACCCGGTTGACTGACGCTACCGCACGAGTTGCGACGCGCTTTCGCCTCGCTTGTGCAGCCGGCGCAGCGCCGATTCGGCGGCGTGGTAGCCGCACAGGCCGTGCACCCCGGCGCCGGGCGGCGTGGACTGCGAGCACAGATACACGCCCGGCACCCCGGTGTAGTAGGGATTCAACGCGACCCGAGGCCGCAGCAGCACCTGCAGCCGGTCATTTGACCCGCCGATGATGTCGCCGCCGATGTAGTTGGCGTTGTACGCCTGCAGGTCGGCGGTGGACTTACTGACCGTGGCGACGATGCAGTCGCGAAATCCCGGCGCGAACCGCGCGATCTGGGCGACGACCGCCTCGGTGGCGTCGCCGGTGTAGCCGAACGGGACATGGGCATAGGCCCAGATCGGGTTGACGTTGCCGGCGCTGCGTGACCGGTCGGCCAGGTACTGCTGCCCGACGAGCACGAACGGGCGTTGCGGCATCTGACCTTGTGCGCGTTGACGTTCGATGTCCGCGGTTTCGGCGAACGTCCCACCGAGATGCACCGTGCCCGCCCGGGCGCAGTCGGGGTTGGTCCAAGGGATGTCGCCCTCGATGGCGAAGTCCACCTTGAACGCCGACGAGCCTTGACGGTACCGCTGGTACGACCGCTTGGTTCGGGCCGGCATCACGTCGCCATACAGCGACAGCGCCCCGGCCGGGCTCAGGTCGAGCAGGACGATGTCGGCGTCGGGGATATCGCTGCGGCGGGTGACGCGGACACCGGTGGTGATCTGCCCGCCGAGCTCGCGCAGCGCAGCGGCCGCGGCTTGGGTGATCGCGCCGGATCCGCCCTGGGCGACGGGCCAGCCGTAGCGATGTCCACTGGCCAGGATCATCAACCCGAGCGATGCGGTCAGCGGCCGGTCCAGCCGGGTATAGATGTGCGCGGCGGAGCCGCCGAACAGCGCGCGCGCCTGCTCGGTGCGGAACAAGCGTGCGATCGTGGTGGCCGGCAACAGCGCTCGCGGGCCGAAAGCCGCCAGCCGGAGGGGGTGACGGGGCACATTGAGCACCGGCCGCAGCAGATCTTGGGCCAGCTGGTCGAAGCCGGACGCCAGATCTTTAAGCGCCCATCGCCACCGGGGCCCGTCCGGGCCGAGGCCGGCCGCGGTCTGGTCGATCGACCGGTGGAGGACACCGGCGGTGCCGTCGTCGAGTGGGTGCGCGCAGTCGATGTCCGGCCACCGCCACGTCAGCCCATGTCGCCCCAGGTCGATCTCGCGCCACAGCGGCGAACCGACCGCCATCGGATGAAACGCCGAGCAATGGTCGTGGATGACGCCGGGCACCGTCAGCTCCCCGGACCGCGCGCCTCCCCCAATTGTGTCGGCGGCCTCCAGCACGTGGGTGTCCACCCCGCGCCGGACCAACTGGAGGGCGGCGGCCAGCCCGTTGGGCCCAGCGCCGACGACGACGGCGTTGGTCATCCGTGGGCGGCGTCGCGGTAGCGCCGGGTGGTGTGAATCGGAATCTGGTCACCGGGCTCGGGCCACGGCTGGCGGCTCAGCATGTCGTCGACTTCGACATAGCCTTCCTCGATCAGCCCGGTCTTGGCGTCAGCGATCCGATACCACTGCTTCTTGGCCTGGATGGGCTGGCCTTCTAAGGTGATCACCCGGACGTCGCCGTCGTCGAATTGGCAGCGTCGCTGCACCGCCTCCAGCAGTTGCTCGTTGTGCAGGTGCCCTTCGCCGAAGTTCCATCCGACCAACGGCCCGGCGACCAATTCGCCCTCACGAAAAGAATATTCGCCCTCGTTGTCCACTGCGCGGGGCAGCAGTCCGTTGAGGGCCCGGCCGTGCACGTGCATAGCCCGGAAAGCCGCGCCCTTGTCCGACATGATCTCCGCGGTCGCCGGGTCGTAGAGCTTGGCCAGTTGTGTGACGGTAAGTGCCGAGCTTTTGATGACGTTGGCTTCGATCTTCTCCTCGGCGCCCGCGCGGAAACACCAGATGCTGCTGGCCCAGTTCCCAGCGTAGTACCGCATCGCGGGAAGGAACGAAACCTGCTGCGGGAACATGTTTCCCACGATGGGAACCACTGCGAGCGCAAAGATCAGTATCGCCAGCAGCAGCGGCGACTGAAGATCGGTAGCGTGGATCGTGGTGTAGTGACCGAACAGGTAGAACAGCGAGAAGATGAAAAACACGTTCCATTCCAACGGAACTCCCATCGGGAGGTTGGAAATGATGTTGAGGTGGAAGATCACCATGAACCCGATGAGCACCCATCGCCAGGGTTGTCCGTCGGCGACGAACACCAGCAACGTCGGCACGATGAATTCCGCTGTCGTGCCACCGACATGCGCCATCAGCGCCGGCACCCTGGATGGGCGCAGATCGTTCACCGGGTCCCGGTAGAGCCGGTGCTTGAACCAGTTGAACATCTTGGGTCGCAGTAGCGCGTTGTTGCTCATCATCACTGCCACCACATAGGGGAAGTGGTGGTTGAGCTTGGAGGTCGCCGCTCCCCACCACAGGGCAAGCAGAATGATCTTGAAGCCCGCGATCTGGTCGATGAACGGGAAGAAGAACACGAACAACTTGAGCCAGTAGTGTTCGGCGCGCGCCGCGAGGAATATGGTTTTGTCGCGAAGCCCCAGCAGCGCCAGCGCTGCGATGGTGGGAGCGACGAGGGCCGGGTCGATCAGGCCCACATCACCGACACCAGTGACGGGTCCTGCGTGTCCGGGCGAGAGCAGCGCCCAGACGCCGGAAACCAGCACGATCGCGTAGAGGGCGACGTCGACGATGGTCCGGGTGTCGCCCCGAGTGAGCGGCACCTTGCCCGGCCAGGGCGGCAATCGAATTGTTTTGGGCCGCAACCAGTACAGAAACCCGCCGACTGGCGGCATGAACCTTCCGGTCAGCGGACCCGATCCGCAGCCCAGCCCCAGCACCTCGAACAGCAACGTGAAGACGATGACCTTCTGGTAGACGATCGGCTGCGCCCACCAGTGTGCGATGTTGCCGAGTCCGCCCAGCCCAGGGGTGAGTGAGATGACCACCGCGGGCACTGCGATGTACATCGCGATTTTGAGCACGTAGAACAGATATGCCACGTACGGAGTGCCGAATCCGTGTTCTACCCAATGACGAGTGACGACCTGCAACCGAGTGGCCCGGGGCAGCGTCTGCCAGGTGGCCGGGTCGATGTCCGGAAGCTCCGGTGCCATGAATCCCATGAAGGCTCGTTCTTGTCGAGGTTCTTATCGAGGAGTGCGTTCGTCTGGTGCACCAACAGATTCGATGCCTATGGTGGCGACGATAGCGCGCCGGTGCTGGTGGCGTCGGGAGACGATCGAACCGGAGCGCAAGTCCCGGTAACGGTGGTATCGAGAAGGTATGCAGGTGCTATCCGACGAGCAGATCGCCGCGATGTCTCCCGCCGAACGGCGTGAGCTGATACAGCGACTCGAGCGGCCCCTTGACGAGCTGCTGCCGGCCGAGCAGGCCGGCAGACTGCACCGGGCCTGGCTGGGGCTGATGATTGGCGGCACGATTGCGCTGATCCCGTGGATCATGTACCTCGCGGTGGCGCTGCCGGAGAACTACCTGGTGCACGACTGGCCCGCAACATGGATCGGCTTCGACCTGCTGCTGCTGGTGTTCATGGCGGCGACAATCGTGCTGGGTTTGCTGCGCCGGCAGTTGCTGCTCTTTGCGGCGTTCGCCACCGGGCTGCTGCTGATCTGCGATGCCTGGTTCGATCTGATGACAGCCGGCCCCAACGACTTCTGGCTATCGGTGTTGACCGCGGTCCTGGGCGACCTGCCGCTGGCCATCCTGCTCATCGCGGGCAGCCTGCGGCTGGTGCGCCTGACCGCGATCCGGCTGTGGCTGCTCAAGCCCACCACGCCGTTGTGGCGGTTGCCGCTGCTGCCGTAAGCGGGCGGACGGTCAGAACAATGAAGGCAGGATCTCGACCAGGAAGTTGCCTCCGGTCGCGGTCGCATCGGGAGTGCCTTGAGCCAAGATGGCGGCCAGGTCGTAACTGCCCGAGGCGGTATCGCTGGCGCCGGCCATTGCTTGTTGAAGACTTCCGAAGTTGTCGGCGATGTCGAAATTGCCGAGAAGGGTAGCGCTTGTACCACCGGCGAGGGCAGAGCCGTCGCCGATATTGGTGGCGGAGTCCCCGTTGCCAAATGCGGCAACGGCCTCGCCGGAGTTACCGGTGAGGGAGAACGCGTTATCGAAGGAACCTTCGTCGGCCGTCGCCACGCCGTCCAGTCCGGACGCTTGGGCCAGGTCGAAGGAGCCGTCTCCGGCCGTGGCGGTGCCGCCGGCAGCGCTGAACCCGGCGCTGTCTGTGGCCAGGTCGAAGTTGCCGTTGGCGGCGACGGCAGTGCTGCCAGCGCCGGAAGCGCTGGCAAAATCGAAGAAGCCGCCGGTGGCGCTGGCGTGGGCGTTGTCACCGTAGGCGATCGCAGTGTCGCCGAAATCCGACTGGGCAGTGGCGGTACCCAATGAGAGCAACGAGATGCCGTCGATGTTGATGGCGATATTCGGCGGATCGGCCAATGCAGAGGTGGGAAGGTCGGAGAAAACAGCCGACCCGTCAGGCAAGCTGAACAAATTGGGATCCAGCGCCGGGTCGGCCGAGGCGGTTGCTGTGGTGAACCCTACCGCGGCGCCGATGCCCAGACCCACTCCAAGCAGGCCCATCCGACCAATAGCGACGATGTTCGGCATTTTCGGTCCCTTCCTGACCGTGCCCACCGCCCCCCACTGTGGGAACATTTCGGATAAGTCACACCAGATTTCTTTAATGTAGTTCTCAGGCGGCGTCGCGGCCAGCCTTTCCATCACGGGCTGCAAATCTGCCCCGCGTTCGCCGCGTCGACTCGGCGAGACATGGCGCTGACCTGGGAATTCACCCACTGGCGGGTGCCGGTCGCTCGCAAAGTATTTGCAGACGCAAAGTTATTTCTGGCTGGGTGCTCTCAGGTCAGGCGGTACCGGGCACGTCTCACCAGACGCAGGCGAAGACAGGCAAGACCTCGCCGAGCCGGCCCGTCACCGGCCGAGCCCATACCCGAGCACTGGCGGCTCACCGCATTAGCAGGTGCGCCATCGACCCACTATCGTTAAGATACTTAATGATACAAAGGCTTAACTTTAAACAAGCCGCGAGAGGGGCGTCAGCTCGTGGAGACCTACATGACTGAGGCGACCGACGCGGTACTTCCCTTCTTCCGGACGGGCAACTATCGCCCGGTCGCCGACGAGCTCACTGCCATTGATTTGCCGGTCGAGGGCGCCATACCGCCTGCACTCGATGGGTGGTATCTGCGCAACGGCCCCAATCCCCGGCGGCACGAAGGTCACTGGTTTACCGGCGACGGCATGATCCACGCCGTCCGGCTGCACGACGGTCGCGCCGCCTGGTATCGCAACCGCTGGGTGCGCACCGAAAGCTTCCAGCGTCCTTCCCCCGTCTACGGTGCCGACGGCACCCGCAATCTGCGCTCCAGTGCTGCCAATACCCACGTGATTCGTCATGCTGGCCGGACGCTGGCACTGGTGGAGTCGTCATTGCCTTATGAGATCACCAACGAGCTGGAACCGCTGGGCGCCTACGACTTTGGCGGCAAGCTGGCAGATTCGATGACCGCCCACCCGAAGATCTGCCCGGTGACTGGCGAACTGCATTTCTTCGGCTACGGCAGCCTCACCGCGCCACACGTGACCTATCACCGCGCCGACGCTTCGGGCGAGCTCATCGTGAATAGGGGCATTGACGTTCCAGCGCTGACCATGATGCACGACTTCGCCCTGACCACAGAGCACGTGGTGTTCCTGGACCTGCCGGTGGTGTTCAACCTCGACATCGCGCTGACCGGCGAACCCGACGTCCCTTACCGGTGGGATGACGCCTTCGGCGCCCGCCTGGGCGTGCTGCGCCGGGACGACCCCTACGGCCTGCTGCGGTGGTTCGACATCGAGCCGTGCTATGTGTTCCACGTCGTCAACGCTTACGACGACGCGGACTGCATTGTGCTGCACGGGGTGCGGTATCTGGAGATGTGGCGCTCTGGCAGCGGCTTGGGTGTCGATGCCCTGCTGTGGAGCTGGACGATCGACCTGGCCAGCGGCACGGTCAGCGAGCGGCAAGTCGACGACCGAAACGTCGAGTTCCCGCGCATCGACGATCGACTGCCCGGCGCGCCGGCGCGGTACGCCGTCACCGTGGGCGGCGACGGGCGCCTGATCCGCTACGACTTGACGGGCGACACCGCCGACGAACACCGTTTCGGGACCGACCGGTGCGTTGCGGCGCCCGACGAGGCAGTCTTCGTCCCGGCAGCTACCGACTCCGACGAGAGGTCCGGGTGGTATCTGCTTTATGTTTACGACCCGACGGACCAGCAGAGCAGTCTGGTGATCCTCGATGCCGGCGACTTCGCCGGGGAACCTGTTGCGCGCGTGGCGCTTCCGCAACGCGTGCCGCACGGATTTCACGACAACTGGGTCACCGGCTGAGCCGGACGCACGTGACACGCATCGACGGAAAAGAAGCGCCATCGGCGTTGGTAAGGATTGGCCGGCTCGCCCTGGTCGCGCCCCGGCGCGTCGTCGCAGTCGCCGGCCTCATTGTGGTGGCCACCGCAATCTTCGGCATCCCCGTCGTGAAGAGCCTGTCGGCGGGCGGCATGCATGACCCGAATTCGGAGTCCGCGCGGGCGGCCAGGCTGCTGTCGGAGAAATTCGGGCGCGGTGATCTGGAAATGCTCATCACGGTCACGGCGGACGGCGGTGTGCAGGCGCCCGCGCCGCGGAAGGTCGGCACGGCCATCGTCGAGCGGCTACGGAAGTCCCCCAATGTCAGCCGGGTGGAGTCACCGTGGACTTCTTCGGCAACGCAATCGCCTGCCCTGGTCAGCCGGGATGGGAAGGCCGGGCCCATCGTCGCGGGCATCACCGGCGACGAGACAGCTGCGCAGCGGCATGCCCGTGAGTTGTCCGACAGCGTCGCGCAGGACCGCGATGGCGTCACTGTGCGCTCAGGTGGGGAGGCGACGGTCTACTGGCAGGTGAACGCCCAGACGCAGAAGGACCTGCTGCGGATGGAAGCGCTGGCCCTGCCGCTGTGCTTCCTGGTGACGGTCTGGGTGTTCGGAGGCCTGAACGCCGCGGCGTTGCCGATGGTCATCGGCGGCCTCGCGATCTTCGGCTCAATGGCTGCGCTGCATGCGATTGCGATGTTCACCCACGTGTCGACCTTCGCGTTGAACCTGACCGTGGCAATGGGTCTCGGGCTGGGGATCGACTACACCTTGTTGATCATCAGCCGATTTCCGCACTCGACCCGTCGCAGGCCCTGCGCGACATCGGAGTCGACTCACTGGCCGGCCTCGAGATCGCTACCGCGATCGAAAAGTTGCTTGGTTTACGGCTTTCCGCGGTTGACATGACCAGCGGCACGTCGATCGACCAGCTCACCGCCATGGTCATCGAGCGTCACCAGAATCGGCAACCGTGATCGATCGGGCCGCGAACAACCGACGTGCGAAACTGCACGTGGTGTCCTCAACAACCGGATACGGGAACCGCCGGCTGCTTCGCCATGCTGCGCTGCCTGTCATGATGCTGCTGGCCTGGCTAGCGATCGGCGGCATCGCCGGCCCCTACGCGGGGAAACTCGCGTCCGTCGCCAAGAACGATGCCGCCGCGTTCCTGCCGGCGAGCGCGGAATCAACGCGGGCGGCCGACCGGGCGAAGACCTTCGACGGCTCGGCCACCCTGCCGGCCGTGATCGTGGCCGACCGCGCCAACATGGTGACCCCAGCCGACGTCGCGTTCCTCGAGTCGGCCGTGCGTTCGGTCGCCGTCGATACCCGTATTGCGGCGTCACCGCCGGTGCTGTCGCGTGACGGCGCCGCCGCAGAACTTGTCGTCGGGATCAGCGCCGGTGCCGATCCGGCACCCACCGTCAAGACGCTGCGCGCCGCGCTCAGCCGCGACAGTCCGCCCGGGTTGCGGGTACTGGTGACCGGGCCGGCCGGCCAAATCGCGGATCTGATCACCGCATTCGCCGGGATCGACGGAACGCTGGTGCTGGTGGCCGGGCTTGTGGTGATCGTGATCCTGGTGGCGGTCTACCGCAGTCCGCTGCTTCCACTGATCGTGGTCATCTCAGCCGTACTGGCGCTGTCGGTTGCCAGTGCAACGGTGTACCTGCTGGCCCGCAACGGTTGGATCACCTTGAACGGGCAGAGTCAGGGGATTTTGTTCATCCTGGTCTTCGGGGCCGCCACCGATTACGCGTTACTGCTCGTCGCGCGCTTTCGAGAAGAGCTGCACCGCAACGACAACCGGTTCATCGCGATCCGGCGGGCATGGCGCGCGGTGCTGGCCCCGATCACCGCGTCGGCGGCGACCGTGATCCTGGGTGTGCTGTGCCTTTTACTGTCCGACCTCAACTCCAACCGCAGCCTGGGACCCGTTGCCGCGATCGGCATTGCGGCCTCTTTGTTGGCGTCGCTGACGTTTTTACCTGCTGTGCTCGCCTTGATAGGGCGGCCCGTGTTCTGGCCGCTGCCGCCACGACCGGAAGCCGTCCGCCCAAGCGAGGGCTGGTGGCGGCTGGCCGGGTTCGTGACTGCGCACCGCACCGAACTGTGGCTGCTGACCGGCCTGGTGTTGCTCGGATTCGCCGGCTTCCTTCCGCAGCTCAGATCAAGTGGCACCGCTCAAAGTGACGTCTTTCTGACATCGGTCGACTCCGTCGTCGGGCAGCGGGCTTTGGGCGCCCACTTTCCCGGCGGAGCCGGCTCCCCCACCGTCGTCATCGCCGACGCGAACTACGCGCAGCAGGTCGCTGCGGCCACCGCGGCCGTGCCCGGCGTGAGCATGGTGACCACCACTGCGGCAACGGGCGCCGCGCCGACGGTCGTCGGCGGGCGGGTGCAGATCCTGGCGACGCTGGCCGACCCGGCCGACTCGAAAGCCGCCACCGCCACCGTCCGGCAGATCCGCACCGCAATGCGCGCCATCCCCGGCGCCGAAGCGCTGGTCGGCGGACCCACTGCGACCCAACTCGACACCCAGGCGACCGCCGCCCGTGACCGAGGTCTGATCATTCCGGTGGTGCTGCTGGTCGTGTTCAGCGTCCTTGCAGTGCTGCTAAGGGCGCTCGTCGCACCGATGCTACTGATCGCCACCGTGGTGCTCTCGTTCGCGGCCACGCTGGGGGTTTCGGCGCTGGTGTTCAACTACCTTTTCCATTTCCCCGGCTCTGATCCGACAGTGCCGTTGTTCGGATTCGTCTTCCTGGTGGCCCTGGGCGTGGACTACAACATCTTCCTCATGACCCGGGTTCGGGAGGAAACAGCGCAACGCGGACCCACAGTGGGAGTGCAACGCGGCCTCGCGGTCACCGGCGGCGTCATCACTTCTGCGGGCATCGTTTTGGCCGCGACGTTCGGAGCACTCGCCGTGATCCCGCTGCTGTTCATGGCGCAATTGGCTTTCATCGTCGCTTTCGGCGTGCTGCTGGACACGTCGTTGGTCCGCTCGCTGCTGGTCCCGGCATTGGCGTTGCAACTAGGCCGAGGTATCTGGTGGCCGTCCAAATTCCTGACAACTGAAAGTAGGCCTGACTCGAGATGATCGCGAAGGTGGCAAAGTCCGGACTGCGTCTGCTGCATGAAGCCGCGTCGGTGGTCGGTGTGCGCAGCGGAACCGAAGAACCACGACACGTCGTCGAACACCGGCTCGGTGCGGTGGAGATCCGCCGTTACGGCCCGCGAATTGCCGCCGAGACAACGGTTTACGCCGACGACGAAGCCGACGCCCGCAACACGGGATTCCGGAGGTTGGCGGGCTATATCTTCGGCGGCAATTACACGCGCACGAAAATCGCTATGACGGCACCGGTCACCCAACAAACCGCCAGCCAGACGATCGCCATGACCGCGCCAGTTTCGCAGAGCGCAAGGCCGGACGGCGCATGGGTGATCCGGTTCTTCATGCCGGCCGGCTGGACTCTTGACACCCTTCCGGCACCGAACGACGCGACGGTCAACCTGGTCACCGTCGAAGCGGAAACCTTTGCGGTGCTGCGTTTTCGGGGCAGTTGGGGGCCGGCCGCGATTGCCGCCCGCACCGACCAGCTGATGCGGGCGGTGCAGACCAGCGGTTATCAGCCTTGTGGTACTCCGGTTTCGTGGTTCTACGATCCGCCGTGGACCGTTCCGTTGCTGCGCCGGAATGAAGTCGCCGTGCGAGTCGCGCCTTCCTCGTGAAGTCGTTAGAACTTTTCGAGGCGCACACGCCTCCGTACGTCCCGGCTATCCACAACCTTCGGCCCGGTCGACATTCCGTCTCGGGCGGTGCTACACTCGAACACATGTTCGATACATTGACCGATCCGCTGACAGCTGCTGGTGTCGGGGATGCCGCCGCCATGGCTGACTTGGATCCGTCGGCGCTGGTGTCGGTGGTCGCGGCGTCGCACCGGTTGGAGTCGATGCTGGTGGCCCGTCGGCTGGCGGCGGTGGCGGCGCTGCTCGAGCATCACATCGCGGCGGCGGCGCGCGCTGAAACCACGTGCGGCTATCAGGAAGTTGACGGCTTGGAGCGGACCAGTGCTGAGGTGTCCGCGGTCATGAATCTCTCGCCGATGGCGGCCAGCTATCTGGTCTGCCATGCCGAGGCACTCAAGACCCGACTGCCCACGGTGGCGGCGCTGCTGGCAGAAGGCCGCACCGATTGGCGCACGGTGCGGTTGCTGATCAGCCGAACCGAGTTGGTGACCGACCCCGAGGTGATCGCCAAGCTGGATGCGTCGCTGGCCGCGCGGATCGCCACCTGGCACGGGTGGTCTCGACAGCGCATCGTCAACGCTGTCGACGCAGCGGTGCGCGTGGTTGACCCCGATGCCGCGCGGGAGCGCCGGGTGAGTGCCGACAACGAGCGCTGCATCGAGGTCAGCGCCCGCGAGGATGGAATGGCCGACATCTACGGCACAGTGGCGGCGACGGTGGCTACCGAGTTCGATCGGCGGTTATCTCAGCTGGCCACGCAGGTATGCCAGGCCGATCCGCGCACCCTGGCTCAGCGCCGCGCCGACGCACTGGCAGCGCTGAGCGAAGGTCGTCCACTGGGCTGCGCGTGCGGGAAAGCCGACTGTCCGACGAGGTCCGACGCGGTCAGCGCTGAACAGGTCCCCGGGGGCCCGCAGGTGGTGGTGACCGTGGTGGCCAGCGAGGACACCTTGACCGGCACCAGAGCACAGCCGGGGTATCTGGAGGGTTACGGCGTCATCGACGCCGAGCAGGTCCGCGAGCTGGCCGCGGACGCGTTGTGCGACTCGTCGACGGGCACGCCGATGCGGGGGCATCACTGCACTACCAGCCCTCGGCAGCGCTGGAGCGTTTCATTCGATGCCGGGATCTGACGTGTCGGTTCCCCGGCTGCAGCCGCCGGGCAACCCATTGCGACGTCGATCACACCATTCCGTTCAACCATTTCAACCCCCGCGCCGGCGGGCTGACTGTTGCCTCAAATTTGAAATGCCTTTGTCGACAACATCATCGGCTTAAAACCTTCGGCGGATGGCGTGATACTCAGCTGGCAGACGGCACCGTTGTGTGGACTGCCCCGGGTGGGCAAACCTATCGCACCTCACCGGCAGGGGTCGACCTGTTTCCGCAACTTGGGACCTCGCCTTGCGGTCCGCCGTCGCCGAATCGGCGTAGCCGCAGCAAGCAGCGGTCCGCGCGCATCCTCAAGGCTCGCGATCACAATCGCCAGCAGCGACCCATCAACGAAGCCGCGCGCCAAGTCGAACAGGCACGCAAAGACGAGATTGCTGCGCGCAAATTCCGAAACCACATGCGCGACATGCTGTTCTGCTTCAAAGGCACGCCCAGCACCAGCCCCTTCTGCACCTGGATCAACGACCCGCGCGAACCCGAAGAACTACCGCCCGACTGGCAACCAAAAGAACCCGAACCGCTACCCGACGAGCCGCCGTTCTAGCTCGGCCGCGCTCCAAGCGCTTTCTAGCACAAGCCGGGGGTGCACAAGCCCTTACAGCAGGCGAAACAAGCTGCTGATATTGGACGGTTAAACGCTTGTGACTGAGGCCTTTAGCTTCGCCATGACTTGGTCGAGGTTGAAGCTGGCCGACTTCTGTCGTTGCGGAAATTCGACCAACGTTTGCAACATCTGCGCTACGTAGGTTTGTGCCGGAATGAACACGAATGCGTGGCTAAGGAGCCAGTCAAAGTAGGTGTTGGATGTCTGGTCTGCTCGCTCGTAGGGATCGGTGCGCAGATTGAAGAGCTTCGGGGCGCGCAGTTCGGTATAGGGCTCCATCCAGATTTGCAGGGTGCCGGGGCAGCGCTGTTCGAGGAACACGAACTTCCAGTTGTCATAACGCAATGCTGTGAGGTCGCCGTCATCAGAGACGTAGAAGAAATGCTGCCGCGGGCTTTCGCCGGCCTCACCGGTGAGGTAGGCCAGCTGGTCGTAACCGTCGAGATGGACCTTGTAGCACCTGCCATTGAGGTCGGTGCCGCCACGCAGCTTGTCGGCGATTTCGGGCACACCAGCCGCTGAAAGCAGCGTGACGAACCAGTCTGCGTGGCTGACGATGCCGTTGAGCACCGTGCCGGCGGGGATGCGGGCCGGCCAGCGCACCATCGCTGGAACGCGATAGGCGCCCTCCCAATTGGAGTTCTTCTCGTTTCGGTAGGGGGTCATGCCGGCGTCGGGCCAGGAGTTCATATGGGGGCCATTGTCCGTGGAATACATGACGATGGTGTTCTCTGCGATGCCGAGCTCATCGAGCAGGTCGAGCAGGCTGCCGACGACGTCGTCGTGGTAGAGCATCGTGTCGTGGTATTCCGACTGCCAGCGCCCAGAGCGTCCTCTCCAGTCGGGCTTAACGTGGGTGCGGAAGTGCATGTGGGTGGAGTTGAACCATACGAAGAACGGCACCTTGGCTTCGTGCTGTCGCTTGATGAAATCGACAGCGGCGTCTCGAAACTCCTCATCACAGGTCTCCATCCGCCTTCTGGTCAGCGGGCCGGTGTCCTCGATGCGCTGGGTGCCGTCCTGGTTTGCCCAGGTGTGCAGAACGCCCCGTGGCCCGAACCTCTTCCGGAATTCCGGATCATTCGGATAGTCCGGCTGCTCGGGTTCCTCTTCGGCATTGAGGTGATATAGATTTCCGAAGAACTCGTCGAAGCCATGCGCGGTGGGCAAAAACTCGTCGCGGTCGCCGAGGTGGTTTTTGCCGAACTGGCCGGTGGCATAACCCTGCGTCTTCAAAGCCGTTGCGATAATGGGGTCTTCGGCCTGGAGTCCAAGCGTGGCGCCAGGCATGCCGACCTTGGTCATACCGGTGCGGTAGGGGTTTTGACCGGTGATGAAGGCTGCTCGCCCGGCGGTGCAGCTTTGCTCACCGTAATAATCGGTGAACCGCACGCCCTCGTTGGCGACTCGGTCGATATTGGCGGTGCGATAGCCCATTACACCGTCGCTGTAGCAACTCAGATTGCTAATCCCAATGTCATCGCCCCAGATGATGAGAATGTTCGGCTTGTCGCTCACAGGACGTCCTTTCGCCGGAACCCGGACGCCGGCACAGGCAAGACGACGATCAACGACGCCATTTCTGGACGTCCGCACGGGTGATGTTAGACGCGTTGAACGGCGCCAAGGTGAATTCTGTGCTTCCCATGACGCGCTTGACAGGGTGCACACGCACCTCAGGGAGTCGAGTGGGCAGTCGCCTCCGCAGCGGCCGGCCTGCGAACCAAGCCCAGGATTCAACTGGATACGAAGCGTGATTCGCACAATCGGGGTGCCATCACTGCAGGAAGCCACTCGAAGGCAAGCCAAGAAGTTGGCCGCGAAACGGCAGTAGCGTTGCCTGTTGGTGTAGCGGCTGACTGCGTAGGGTGAGCCGGTGGACCCCCGCACCCCGCCGCGGCGCCGGTGGCGGCGCCGAAAGACCATCGTGATTCCGGCTGTCCTGTTGACGGTGGCGGTCATCGCCGCCGCCGGCATCACCGGTTACCTGCTACGACCGCAACCCACAGCGCCTCGCGTGCAAACCGAGCTGCCGTCGTTGCCCGGCATGTACGCCGAATCCGAGGTGGCCGTGGACACCGCCGGCAACCTCTACATCACCGCGCCTGAATGCCCTGACTGCCGGGACAGTCCCGACGTTCACAATCGGGTGCTGAAACTGCAGGCCCGGTCGTTCACCCCGACGGTGCTGCCGTTCACCGGACTCACCAGACCCCGGGCTGTGGCGGTGGACACCGCTGGCAACGTCTATGTCACCAACGGCAACGACGGGGTACTGAAACTGGCGGCGGCCTCGGCCGCCCAAACCGTGCTGCCGTTCACCGGTCTCGACATCCCCTCGGGTGTGGCGGTGGATTCCGGCGGCAACGTCTATGTCGCCGACCTTGGCAACCCAGCCAACAGCGGTCGGGTGCTGAAACTGGCGGCGGGATCGAGCGTCCAGACCGTGCTGCCGTTCACCGGCCTCTCAACCACCCTCGGCGGAGTGGCGGTGGACAGCGCCGGTAACCTCTACGCCACCGACTTCGCTAACAATCGAGTGGTGAAATTGGCGGCGGGCTCGAGCACCCAGACCGTAATGCCATTTACAGGCCTCAGCGGCCCCCTAGGTGTGGCCGTGGACGCCCGTGGCAACCTCTATGTCGCCGACACTTTCAACAACAGGGTGCTGGAACTGGCGGCGGGCTCGAAAACCCCGACGGTGGTGCCGTTCACCGGACTCAACTTACCAAGGTTTGTGGCGGTGGACACAGTTGGCAATCTTTACGTCACCGTTGCACCCGGTGGGGTGGTGAAGCTAACGGCGGGGTGAGTCCCGGCACGGGGTCCGCCAGGCTGCAGGATTAGTCCCAGCCCTCGCGAAATACCAAGCGCCGCAGACTCTGGGTCGGGCGTCATCGCACGGTTCTTCCTGTCCCAGAAGTTTGGTTTGAGGTGAAAGTGTCAAAGCGTTCCTTCGCGGATTCGCAACCAGGAGCCACCGAATACGTGTTGCCACAGCGTCTTCGCCATCGCGGCACTGATCAATAGCCGGTACGGTCTTTGATGCGTTGTCTGACACCGCTGTTGTCTCGGGCCGCTGCACGGAGTTTTTCCGCTGGCTGCGACACGTTGCGGGCGTTGCGATACCGGCGCATAAGCCAGGTAACAAGCTGCAGCGTGCCGACCGCTTTCCGTGTCCGGGTCCATCCGGCCCAAACGCTGGCATCAGCTCAGCGGCCAGGTCCAGCGGCGACATCGCTAGCAGCGACTCGAAATCACCTGTGGCGGGTCACCTTCGGCGACATGTTCCTTCCTGCGGAAGAATGGCATGACACAACTCCTCCGAGACGCCGAACTGCGCGAGTGCATCAATTGGTTCGCTCAGCAGCCTCGTCGATGTTTTTGCGATCTGCAAGCGAACCGCCTACTCGGTACTCACCTCGGACCCCGCCTTATCTCGGCGGTTGAGCGGGGTCCGATGATTCGAGTAGGCAAGCACGGTTGTGGACGGGGTGGCGCAGGCGAATATTCATTGAGCGTTCAACCGCCTGAAGGATTCAGGCCATGCCTCGCACGTGAGACCATGTGCCGCGCGAGGGCCTGCCTGTGCACCTCTCTGCGCTCCCTTGCCACAGTTGACCGCCAGCAGATCGTCGGCTGCGTCACCTTCACGCTTCGCAGCGCCGAGGCGCTGACGCGCAAGCCTAATGGCGAGTCAAAAAGTTAGGCGTCTTCCAAGAGGTCCGGCGTCACCGCCGATTCGGTATCCGGAATGCCGTCGACCTTAGCCTTACGGTCTGCCATCGACAGCAGTCGCCGAATCCGTCCTGCCACCGCGTCTTTCGTCATCGGCGGGTCGGCCAGCCGACCGAGCTCTTCCAGCGAGGCCTGACGATGCTCCACCCGCAGCTGCCCGGCCGCGGCCAGATGCTCCGGCACGGTGTCGCCGAGGATCTCCAGCGCACGCTCAACCCGGGCGGCCGCGGCCACCGCGGCTCTCGCCGACCGCCGCAGATTGGCGTCGTCGAAATTAGCCAGCCGGTTCGCCGTCGCCCGCACCTCGCGGCGCATCCGACGCTCCTCCCACACCAGCCGGGTGTCCTGGGCTCCCATCCGGGTCAGCAGCGCGCCGATCGCCTCGCCGTCTCGCACCACCACCCGGTCCGCACCGCGCACCTCACGGGCCTTCGCGCTGACCCCGAGCCGGCGAGCGGCACCCACCAACGCCAGCGCCGCTTCGGGGCCGGGGCAGCTCACCTCGAGCGCCGAGGACCGGCCCGGCTCGGTCAGCGACCCGTGCGCCAAGAAGGCTCCCCGCCAGGCAGCTTCGGCATCGGCGACGCTGCCGCCGACTACTTGAGCCGGCAGCCCCCGTACCGGGCGTCCTCGCATATCAAGCAAGCCGGTCTGACGGGCCAGCGCCTCACCGTCATTGGCGACCCGCAGCACATAGCGGGTTTGCTTACGAATTCCGCTGGCAGACAACACATGTACGACGGGGGTATAGCCGTAGAGATCGTAGATGTCCTTACGCAGCCGCCGCGCAATGCTGCCCAAATCCAGCTCCGCCTCGACGATGACCCGGCCGGCCACGATCTGCAGGCCGCCGGCGAACCGCAGCAGGGACGTGACCTCGGCACGCCGGGCGCTCACCGCAGTCACCACCAGGCGGCTCAGCTCGTCTTTGACTTCGGCCGTCATCGCCACCCGTCGTCACCTCTCGGTCCGCTATGACTTGTTCCTCTCACGCCGGCTTGCCGCGGCTCGCCCTCGATCGCCATGGGGGCCGTCACCGGAGGTGCTGCCGGTCCGCTGTCCCGCGTAACGACCTCGTCGAGCGCCGCTGCCAGCCTGCCCGGGTCATGTAAAGGTGTACCAGGTCGGGAGACGTCGGCGAATTGAACCTCGGCGTCCAGCAGCTTGGCCGTGCGCCGCAGTTGGTCCCGCTCCCGGTCACTGGGGACGCGCTCGGCGTCGATGACCACGTCATTGACCGTGAAGCCGGGCGCATGCTGTGCGAGCACGTGCAGATGACGCTCGACCGAGAAACCGGCCGTCTCCCCCGGTTCCGCCACCAAGTTCAGCACCAAGGCGCGTCGAGCGGTGGTCGCCTGCAACGCCGCCGCCAACCCGGGCACCAGTACGTGCGGGATGACGCTGGTGAACCACGACCCGGGTCCCAGCACCACCAGGTCGGCGGCCATGATCGCGTCGACCGCTTGCCGGGTGGCCGGCGGGTTTGGCGGGAACAGCCGCACCCGGCGCACCTTCCCCGGCGTCGTCGCGATGGCCACCTGGCCGCGAATCAGCCGGAACATCCGCGGGTCGGCCTCCAGCCCGGAAACGTCGGCTTCGATCTGCAGCGAGATCGGGCACATCGGCAAGCACTCTGCCCTTTACCCCGAGCATGCGGCCCAGTTCGTCGAGCGCGGCGACCGGATCGGCCAGTACCTCGTTGAGGCCGGCCAGCAGCAGATTACCGATCGGGTGTCCGGCCAGCGCACCGCTGCCCCCGAACCGGTGCTGCAGAATAGTTGCCCACAGCCGCCCGTGCCCGCTGTCGGAAGCCAACGCGGCCAACGCCATTCGCAAATCACCGGGCGGCACGACGCCGTCGAGTTCGCTGCGCAGCCGGCCCGACGAGCCACCGTCGTCGGCGACCGTGACGACAGCGGTGACATGGGGGGTCAGCCGCCGGGCCGCCGACAGCGTCGCATACAAACCGTGTCCGCCACCGAGGGCCACTATGTTGGGGCTTTTTCCGAGACTCATTCGCGACCCAGGTCCCGGTGCAGCACCCGCACCGAAAGTTGCGGGTTGGGCGCCAACAGCTGCGCCAGCGCCTCGGTGATTGCAACGCTGCGGTGTTTACCGCCGGTGCAGCCGATGGCGACGGTCATGTAGCGCTTTCCCTCCCGGCGGTAGCCGTCGACGACCAGGGACAGCAATCGATGGTATGTCTCGAGGAACTCCGCCGCGCCGGTCTGGCCAAGGACGTAGTCACGCACCGCCGAATGCTGACCGGTGTGCGGACGCAGTTCGTCGACCCAATGCGGGTTCGGCAGGAATCGCACGTCCATCACCATGTCGGCGTCCATCGGCAAGCCGTACTTGAACCCGAACGATTCCACCGTGACGCTGGTGTGCGCGGCGGTCTCGCCGCCGAACGCGCGCTCGATGCTTTCCCGCAATGCCTGCACCGACAAGGTCGAGGTGTCGATGATCAGGTCGGCCGTCGCACGCACCGACGCCAGCATCTCCCGCTCGGAGGCGATACCTTCGGTCAGCGTCTGTCCGCCCTGCAGCGGGTGGCTACGGCGGTTCTGCTCGTAGCGACGCACCAGCATGTCGTCGGACGCTTCCAAAAACAGCACTCGCGGGACGATGTTGCGGGTGGCCAAATCGGTGCGCACCCAGTCCAGATCACCGGTGAAGCCGCGGGAGCGAACATCCATCACCACCGCCAGCTGGGTGATACGCGATCCCGCCGCCAGCCCGAAATCGACCATCCGGGTGATCAACTGGGGCGGCAGATTGTCGGCCACATACCAGCCGAGGTCCTCGAGCACCTTGGCCGCGGTTCCCCGCCCCGCGCCGGACAACCCGGTCACCAGCACGACATCGATACCGGACTCGGCCGACTCCCCGTTCGGCGCGACGTTTCCACCCATAACGTGGCTCATCATCCCAGGGCCCGGTTGGCCAGCTGATCCGATGCGCCGGGATCTGCGGCACCGGAGCTCGTCTGCAGCGCTTCGAGGACGGCCCGCGCGGTTGCGACGCCGATGCCGGGTACAGCGGTGATCTCCTCGACGGTGGCCTCGCGCAGTCGCGCCAGCGACCCGAAGTGAGTAACCAGCGCTTTGCGGCGGTGCTCCCCTAGCCCGGGCACCGAGTCCAGTGCCGACGCCGTCATCCGTTTCGACCGCTTGCTGCGGTGGTAGCTGATCGCGAACCGGTGGGCCTCGTCGCGCACCCGCTGCAGCAGATACAAGCCTTCGCTGTTGCGCGGCATGATCACCGGGTCGGGTTCGGACGGCACCCACACCTCTTCAAGGCGCTTGGCCAAGCCGATGACCGCGACGTCGGTGACACCAAGCTCCTCCAGCACCGCACTGGCCGCGTTGACCTGGGGCGCACCGCCGTCGACCACGTAGAGGTTGGGCGGATACGCAAATCGGCGCGATTTACCTTCGGGCGCATACATGTTGGGGTCTTGGCGGTCTTGCAGGTGCCGCATGAACCGGCGCCGCGTCACCTCGGCGATGGAAGCGACGTCGTCGGAGCGGCCACGACCGGCGGCTTCCCGGATCGCGAAGTGACGGTAGTCGGACTTGCGCGGCAGCCCGTCTTCGAAAACCACCAACGAGCCCACCACATCGGTGCCCTGGACGTGGCTGATGTCGACACATTCGATCCGCAATGGCGCTTCGACCAACCCCAAGGCGTCCTGAATGCTCTGCAGCGCAGCTGATCTGGCGGTGAAGTCACCGGCGCGTTTCATTTTGTGTTGCTGCAGCGCTTCTTTGGCGTTGCGCTGCACCGTGTCGGCCAGCGCTTTCTTGTCCCCGCGGCGCGGCACCCGCAGCACCACCCGCGACCCGCGCAGACCGGTGAGCCAGCTGGTCAACTCGTCGGCATTGGACGGCAGACACGGCAGCAGCACCTCGCGGGGCACCGGGTTGACCGATTCGTCGGCGGCACCGTCGAGCTCGACCTGCTCGGCGTAGAACTGGGTCAGGAACTGTTCCACCAGCTGCTCTTCGCCGGAATCACCAGTGTCGCCAGGCTTTTCGACGATCCAGCCGCGCTGGCCGCGGACCCGGCCGCCGCGGACGTGGAAGACTTGCACCGCCGCCTCCAGCTCGTCGTCGGCGAAGGCGACCACATCGGCGTCGGTGCCGTCGCCCAGCACCACCGCCTGCTTCTCCAGCGCACGTTTCAGCGCCGACAGGTCGTCGCGCAGCCGCGCGGCCCGCTCGAAGGCCAGTTCGTCGGCGGCGGCGGTCATTTGCTGTTCCAGGCTGCGGGCGAATCTGTCGGTCTTGCCGGAAAGGAAGTCGCAGAAGTCCAGCACGATCTGCCGGTGCTGCTCGGCGCTCACCCGCCCGATGCACGGCGCAGAGCACTTGTCGATGTAGCCGAGCAGGCAGGGCCGGTCGATCTGATTGTGCCGCTTGAACACCCCGGCCGAGCAGGTGCGCGCCGGGAATACCCGGGTGAGCAGATCCAGGGTTTCGCGGATCGCCCAGGCATGCGAATACGGGCCGAAGTAGCGCACGCCCTTGCGCCGTGGTCCCCGATAGACCATCAGCCGCGGAAACTCCTCGTTGAGGGTGACCGCCAGCACCGGGTAGGACTTGTCGTCGCGGTAGCGGACGTTGAACCGCGGGTCGAACTCCTTGATCCAGTTGTACTCGAGCTGCAGTGCTTCGACCTCGGTGTTGACCACTGTCCACTCGACCTTGGCGGCGGTGGTCACCATCTGGCGAGTTCGCGGGTGCAGGCTGGCGACGTCGGCGAAGTAGGACGTCAGCCGGCTGCGCAGGCTTTTGGCCTTGCCGACGTAGATCACCCGTCCGTACTGATCCCGGAACCGGTAAACGCCCGGCTCGACCGGAATCGACCCGTGCGCGGGGCGATAAGTTGCGGGATCGGGCACGCTTCAAGGCTAGTCCGGCGACGATGCGCGCCGGGCAGCGGCGCGAGGAGGAGCCGGACCATCAAACACAGCCGGCGACGATGCGCGCCGGGCAGCGGCGCGAGGAGGAGCCGGACCATCAAACACAGCCGGCGCTCAGACGTGCACGCGCTGCCCAGCGGGCAGTTATGACACGGATCTCGCCCCGAAGCGTGTCGTAACTTCTCACTCGCCGATTAGCTGGACCGGTAACGGGCCGTCAGCGTCCGCAGTGTCTCCATGGCCGCCACGGCGCGATCCTTATCGGCGGCCTGAATCGCCATCAGCGGAATGTACTCGTCGCCCAGCAGATCGACGCGGGCCCACCGGGCACCGACCGGGAAGGAGACGCCGACCACGTCCGACCACGGAATCGATCGGTAACCGAGCAGGTTGCGCACCGCCAGTCCGGCGGGGCCAACCCGCAGCCGTGGGCGCGCGAAGAGCAGCACACAGCCGGCGATGACGACACCCAACCCGGCGATCGCCACCTGATCAGCAGTTTGGAAGACGACCCCGGTAGACCCGGCTTTCAGCAACACACCCACCGCGATGTGCGCCGCCGCGATGACGAACGCCGCGGCGTACACAAAGTACGGGGTCACGTGCGGACGCACGTCCAGTTCCCAGTCAGACGTCGCGGTCACCACTTTTTAAGATCACGTAGGGTCAGGGCGGCGCTCAGCGCCGCCGCCGCCGCCTGCGCACCTTTGTCTTCCGTCGACGTCGGTAATCCGGCCCGCTCCCGTGCCTGCTGTTCGGTGTTGACGGTCAGCACCCCGTTGGCGACCGGCGTCGACGCGTCCAGCGATACCCGGGTGAGTCCCTGGGTCACCGCATCACAGACATAGTCGAAATGCGGTGTGGCGCCGCGGATCACCACGCCCAGCGCGACGACCGCGTCGTGCTCGCGAGCCAGCGCCTGCGCCACCACCGGGATCTCGATCGCACCGAGTACACGCACCACGGTCGGCTCGTCGATACCCCACTCCCCGGCCGTTTTACATGCACCGCTCAGCAGCGCATCACAGATTTCGGTGTGCCAGGTACTTGCCACGATCGCCAAGCTCAGCCCGGACGCATCCAGCGCCGGCATCTCCGGCACACCGGCGCCACCGCTCACAGAGCGCCACCGAATTCGCCTGGGAAATGCGTTGATTCGTGGTAGTCGTCAAGTCCGCTCAGGTCGTGACCCATGCGGTCACGCTTGGTTATCAGATAGCGGATGTTCTCCGCGTTGGCCCGCACCGGCAGCGGCACCCGCTCGATGACGTGCAGTCCGTAGCCGTCGAGCCCGACCCGCTTGGCGGGATTGTTGGTCAGCAGGCGCATCGAGCGCACGCCGAGATCCACCAGGATCTGCGCGCCGATGCCGTAATCGCGGGCGTCAGCGGGCAAACCGAGCCGCAAGTTCGCGTCGACGGTGTCGGCGCCGGCGTCCTGCAGTTGATAGGCCTGCAGCTTGTGCATCAGGCCGATGCCCCGGCCTTCGTGGCCGCGCATGTACAGCACCACGCCGCGGTCTTCCCGCGCGACCATGGCCATCGCGGCATCCAGTTGTGTGCCGCAATCGCAGCGGCGGGAGCCAAACACGTCTCCGGTCAGACACTCCGAGTGCACCCGGACCAGGACGTCGTCGCCGTCACAGTTAGGTCCGGCGATCTCCCCGCGCACCAGCGCCACGTGCTCCACATCCTCATAGATAGAGGTGTAGCCGACGGCACGAAACTCGCCGTGCCGGGTGGGAATCCGGGCTTCGGCGATCCGCTCGATGTGTTTTTCGTGCTTGCGCCGGTATTCGATCATGTCGGCGATGGCGATCAACGCGAGGTTGTGTTCGTCGGCGAACACCCGCAGCTCGTCGGTCTGCGCCATGGCGCCTTCGTCCTTCTGGCTGACGATCTCGCAGATCGCCCCGGCGGGTTGCAAACCGGCCATCCGGGCCAGGTCGACGGCGGCCTCGGTGTGGCCGGGGCGGCGCAGCACGCCACCGTCCTTGGCGCGCAACGGGACTACGTGCCCGGGCCTGGTGAAATCCTCGGCGACACTGGCGGGATCGGACAGCAGGCGCATCGTCGTTGCCCGGTCTGACGCCGAGATACCAGTTCCCACACCATGCTTCGCATCGACAGTGACCGTGTAGGCGGTGCCGTGCTTGTCCTGATTCACCGCGTACATCGGCAGCAGACCGAGCCGGTCGCAGATCGCGCCGCTCAGCGGCACGCACAGGTAGCCCGAGGTGTAGCGAACCATGAAGGCCACCAGCTCAGGCGTCGCCTTTTCGGCGGCGAAAATGAGGTCGCCCTCGTTTTCTCGGTCCTCATCGTCGATGACGACGACAGCCTTACCGGCGGCGATGTCGGCAACCGCCCGTTCGACGGAGTCCAACCTCGTCATCGCTCACCTCGCCCGAAAACCCACCTGAAGCGCTCAGATGTTGCATCCAGTATGAACCACCCTGGTGCCGTCGTTATTGCCATGGCTTAGTGAGCTGGCCAGTTCAGAAGCACACTCTTTTAGATGTGAAGTGCGTCACAAGATAGGACCTAGGTCGCTTTGTGCGATCACTGAGGGTAGGCAGAAAAGATGCGCAAATCTGCACGCTGCATGGCAGCCGCACTCGCCTTGACGGCGGGCTTGGGTCTGGCCGGCTTCGATGCTCTGGCGGCTCCTGGGAGGTTCCCGTGCCCCCCGAACACCCCTCGGGGCATGGACTGCGACAACCCGCAACCGCTCCCGCCTCCGTTCGCACCGGCCGCGCCGCCGCCGCATGCCAATGCGAATAACAACGGCCCCGACGGCGGCGGCTGATCGTCGCGCGGGCTCAAGAGCTAAGGGGCGCCGGTCTCGGTGGTGTGGGGACCGACATTGCCGGTCTCAGTCGGGGTGTACCAATACCAGTGGCAAGTGGTCATGTCCCATGTGATTCCGCCCTCAGGGAGTGGATTCGGTTGCCCAGAGACCTGATTGGTCGGGCACCATTCATACGGCGTTCCGCAGCGCCCGTTCGCGGCTGGACACGGGCCGGGCTCCGCTCGGGCGGTCGAGAGGGTTGGTCCGAGCGCGGCCAGGCTGAGGCCACCGGCCAGCAGCGCGACGCCAAGTCTGAGCTGCAACAAGCGAAGGGTTCTCACGTCGTTCCTCCCCATACCCGGGCATCGGCGCACGTCAGGCTAGTCGCCGCAGTGCACAGCAAAGACTCGTTTATGACGCGATTCGGTGATGGCTGAGGAACTCCCGCGCCAGCCTTGGCCGCTAGCGCGTGGTTAGTAGCCGCTCAACATACTTGGCGATGACGTCGACCTCGAGGTTCACCGCGGTGCCCACCGCGGCCTGGCCCAGGGTGGTCAACTCGCGGGTGGTCGGGATCAGCGACACCTCGAACCAGTCCTGAAGGTCCCGGCCCTCCGCCGAGACGGTCAGCGAGATGCCGTCGACCGTGATGGACCCCTTCTCCACGACATAGCGGGCCAGCGGCGCCGGCAGCCCGATTCGCACCACCTCCCAGTGCTGCGACGGCGTCCGCGCCAGCACCTGCCCGGTGCCGTCGACATGGCCCTGCACGATGTGCCCCCCGAGCCTGCTGTTCAGCGCCGCGGCCCGCTCCAGGTTCACCGGGCTGCCGGCCGTTAAGGTGCGCAGGCTGGACCGGGCCAGCGTCTCACCCATCACGTCGGCGGTGAACCTGCCGTCGGACAGCACGTCCACCACGGTCAGGCACACACCGTTGACGGCAATCGAGTCGCCATAGCCGGCGTCAGCGGTGACGACGGCGCCGCGGATGGTCAACCGCGCGCAGTCCCCGACGTCCTCCCTGCCGACCACCTCGCCCAACTCCTCGACGATTCCGGTGAACATTGCCTCAGGGTAATCGGCCTGCGTCGGCCGATGCCGCCGCGCTGTGGCTTCAGGGTGTACTCAGCGGCAACCTTTACCATGCGGGGTATGCACAAACGTCTCCGCCTTATCACCGTGCTCGCTACCCTGTTCATCGCCACCACGCTGGTCGGCGCCTGCAGTTCGTCGAAGAAGAGCGCCGGACCGCTCCCCGAGGCGTCCACGCTGCTCAAGCAGTCCAGCGAAACCACCAAGAACCTCAAGAGTGTGCACCTGGTGTTGTCGACGACCGGCAAAGTGCCGGGCCTGCCGGTGCAGACCCTGACCGGCGACATCACGACCAGCCCGAGCACGGCCGCGTCGGGCAACGCCAAGATCACCGTCATGGGATCTCCCATCGACGCCGACTTCGTGGTGTGGGACAGCGAGCTCTACACGACCGCGCTCACCCCGGGACAGTGGAGCGATTTCGGCAAGGCGTCCGACATCTACGACGTGTCCACAATTCTGAACCCGAACGCCGGACTGGCGAACGTGCTGGCGAATTTCACCGGTGCCAAGGCTGACGGGCGCGAGACGATCGGCGGACAGGACACCGTTCGCATCACCGGGCAGGTGTCCGCGGATGCCGTGAACAAGATCGCTCCTCCGTTGAAAGCGACGCAGCCGATGCCGGCCACCGCCTGGATTCAGGAAACGGGTGACCATCAACTGGTGCAGGCGAAGCTTGATCCGACGTCGGCCACTTCGGTCTTGATGACATTGTCCAAGTGGAATGCGCCGGTGCAGATCAGCAAGCCCGCCGTGAGCGGATGAGCGCACCGACGTTGAACCCGGTCAACGATCAGCGGCAGAGCCGGCGCGTCGTCGCGATCAGCGCGGGCAGCCTGGCGGTGCTGCTCGGCGCCCTCGACACCTACGTCGTCGTCACGATCATGCGCGACATCATCGAGACGGTCGGCATTCCGGTCAACCGACTGCAGCGCATCACCCCGATCGTCACCTGGTATCTGCTGGGCTACATCGCCGCGATGCCACTGCTGGGCCGGGCCTCCGACCGGTTCGGCCGCAAACTGCTGCTGCAGGTCAGCCTGGGCGCCTTCCTGCTCGGGTCGGTGATCACCGCGATGTCCACCGACCTGCATGTGCTGGTGGTCGGCCGCACCGTGCAGGGCATGGCCAGCGGCGCGCTGCTGCCGGTCACGCTTGCCCTCGGCGCCGACCTGTGGGCGCAGCGCAACCGCGCCGGCATCCTCGGCGGGATCGGCGCGGCCCAGGAGCTGGGCAGCGTGCTCGGCCCGCTCTACGGCATCTTCATCGTGTGGCTGACCAGCCGTTGGCAGGACGTCTTCTGGATCAACGTGCCGCTGGCACTGGCGGCGATGGTGATGATCCACTTCAGCCTGCCGGCACGGGACCGCAGCGCCGAGCCGGAGAAGATCGACCTGGTCGGCGGACTGCTGTTGGCGGTAACCCTGGGCTTGGCGGTGATCGGGTTGTACAACCCCAACCCCGACGGTCACCACGCCCTGCCCAGCTACGGGCGACCGCTGCTGATCGCGGCGGTCGTGATGGCGGTGTTGTTCGGTATCTGGGAGCGCTTCGCGCGGACCAAGCTCATCGAACCCACCGGTGTGCACTTCCGGCCATTTCTGGCCGCACTCGGCGCGTCACTGTGCGCCGGTGCGGCGCTGATGGTCACGCTGGTCGACGTCGAGCTGTTCGCCCAAGGCGTGCTCGGCAAGGGTGAAGACGAGGCGGCCATCCTGCTGCTTCGGTTCCTGATCGCGCTGCCGATCGGGGCGTTGCTGGGCGGCTGGATCGCCACCAAGGTCGGCGACCGGACGATGGCTTTCGTCGGGCTGATGATCGCGGCCTACGCCTATTGGCTGATCTCGCACTGGCAGATGGACCTGCTGACCAATCCCCACAGCTTCCTCGGCTTGACGCTGCCCAGACTTGACACCGACCTGGCCATCGCCGGATTGGGGCTTGGTCTGGTGATCGGGCCGTTGACATCGGCCAGCTTGCGGGTGGTCCCGTCGGTGCAGCACGGCATCGCTTCGGCGGCGGTGGTGGTGGCCCGGATGACCGGCATGCTGATCGGCGTCGCATCGCTGAGCGCCTGGGGCTTCAACCGGCTGCCGCAGCTCGTCACAAAGCTGTTGGCCGCGATTCCCCCGCATGCCAACCCCGCGGTCAGGTTCTTGGCTCAGAGAACCGCTTACCTGCAGGCGTTCGCACAGATGTACGGCGAAATCTTCAAGGCCACCGCAGTGGTCTGTGCGGTCGGAGCGCTGCTCGGCCTGCTGCTGTCGAGCCGACGTGTGCATGCCACCGAGCCGGCCGCCGAACTTCCGCAGCCGATTGGTGCCCCCGGACTAGCGGTCGGGCCGGGGCACCAGGCTGAGCAGTAGATCCGGGCCGACCTGCTCGATGCCGTCGAACCGCCAGCGCAAAGCTCGCGCGATGCTGGACACCCCTACATCGTCGACCCCGGTGATCGGCCCGCCCAGCAGGATCGGCGCGACATAGGCCAGGATGCGGTCGATCGCCCCGGCCCGCAGGAACGCACTGGCCAGCGTGGGGCCGCCTTCGAGCAGCACATCGGTGCGGTCGGACAGCGCCTTGAGCACATCGTCGGGATCGTGCGTGCGAATCACCATGGTGCGCGAGTCGTCGTTGAGCACCTGCGCCTCGCCCGGGATGTCGCGTTTTCCGACCACCACCCGCAACGGTTGACGATCGGCCAGCGTGCCGTCGGCCAGCCGGGCGGTCAGCGCCGGATCGTCGACGAGCACGGTACCGGTGCCGACGACGATCGCGTCGGCGGCCGCGCGGCGACGATGCAGGTCCGCACGTGCGGCCTCGCTGGTGATCCATCGGCTGGAGCCGTCGGCGGCCGCGCTGCGGCCGTCGATGCTGGTGGCGTACTTCCATGTCACGTGCGGCATCCCTGTCTGCTGCTTGTGCAGCCACTCGCGCAGTGAGCCCGCTGCCACCGGCTCGGCCGCGACTCCGGCCACCAGCTCCACCCCCGCCTCGGCCAGCCGGGCCGCGCCGCCGGCCGCGACCGGGTTGGGGTCACTGACCGCGTAGGCGACGGTCGCGATGCCCGCCTCCAGCAGCGCGTCCACGCAGGCCGGGGTTTTGCCGTGGTGGTTGCAGGGCTCCAGGGTGATCACCGCCGTACCGCCTTCGGCCAGCCGACCAGCGCGGCGCAGCGCCACCACTTCGGCGTGGGCACTGCCGGCGGGTTCGGTCCCGCCGGCGCCGACGATCCGGCCGTCGCGGTCGAGGATGACCGCACCGACCGGCGGGTTGGGATAGGTGCTGCCCTTGACCAGCTCGGCATGTTCGATGGCGAGGCGCATGGCGGCGTCGTAGCCGACGGCCGCCGACTGGCCGCTCAAAGGCGCAGATGCGGTGACGCTGCACCCGCCTGTCGCCGCAACGCCTCGACCGCTCCGGCCGGGTCCTCGGCGCTGTAGACGGCCGAGCCGGCGACGAAACAGTCCACACCCGCTTCGGCAGCCTGCTCGATGGTGTCGTCGTTGATGCCGCCGTCGATCTCCACGACGATGTTCAACGCGCCGGAATCCACCACCTTGCGCAGGGTGCGGACCTTGCTGAGCACCTCGGGGATGAAGTCCTGCCCGCCGAAGCCCGGTTCGACCGACATGATCAGCAGGGTGTCGAAGTCTTTCACGATCTCCAAGTAGGGCTCGACAGGCGTCTTCGGCTTGACGCTCAGCCCCGCCTTGGCGCCGGCAGCGCGGATGTCGCGGCCAACCTTGACCGGATCGTCGGTGGCTTCGGCGTGGAACGTGACGTTGTAGGCGCCGGCCTCGGCGTACGGTGGCGCCCACCGGCCGGGGTCTTCGATCATCAGATGGCAGTCCATCGGGATGTCGGTCGTCTTGAGTAACGCTTCCACCACCGGCAAACCGATCGTCAGGTTGGGCACGAAGTGTCCGTCCATCACGTCGACATGCAGCCAGTCGGCGCCTTCCACGGCGGCGGCCTCGTCGGCGAGCCGGGCGAAGTCGGCGGCCAGGAGCGACGGCGCTATCAGGGGCCGACCGGTGTGGGCTGACATGGCGCCAACCTTAGTCACGCCGCTGCAGAGCCGCGGCGAACATGGCGTCGGTGCCGTGCCGGTGCGGCCAGAGCTGCACATACGGCCCGTCGCCGAGACCGGCCGATCCCGTGTCCAGGGGATCGAACAGCGGCCGGGTGTCCAGGGCGCGTACCGGTTGACGGCGCAGGGCGTCGGCGACCACCCCGACCGTCTCCGCCAGGTGCGGCGAGCAAGTCGCATAGAGCACCACACCGCCGGGCCGGGTCAACGCGATAGCGGCGGCCAGCAGCTCGCGCTGCAACGCGGTCAATGCCGGCACGTCGGCCGGCCGGCGCCGCCACCGCGCCTCCGGTCTGCGGCGTAGCGCACCGAGACCGGTGCACGGCACATCGACGAGGACCCGATCGAATACCGGTTGCAGTCCGGTGTGCCGGCCGTCGACGCGTAGCACCTCGACGGGCAGCCCGCCGGTGTTCTGCAGCACCAGGTCGGCGCGCTGCGGCGCCGGCTCGACCGCGGTGACCAGAGCGCCGGCGCCGGCGCCCAGCGCGCCCAGCAGCGCCGTCTTGCCGCCCGGCCCGGCGCACAAGTCCAGCCAGTGTCCGGTGTCATCGGCGACCGGGGCCAGCGTCAGTGCCCGGGCCACTAATTGGCTGCCTTCGTCTTGAACCAGCGCGTGGCCGTCGCGCACCGCGGCCAGCCGCCCGGGGTCACCGGATTCCAGGTACACCGCGTAAGGGGAATACCGCCCGACGGTGCCGTGCACGACAGCGGCCAGCTCCTCGGCGGTCAGCACCCCTGGCCGGGCCGCCAGATGCACCCGCGGGCGCTCGTCGTCGCTGGCCAGCACCGCGGCGAGTTCACCGGCCGCCGCGCCCAGCGCATCGGCGAACGCCTGAGCGATCCAGCGCGGATGCGCGTGCACAAAGGCGGCGTGCCCGATCGGATCGACCGCCGGGCCTGGGGCCAGCTCCTGGACCCAGGACTGCTCGTCGCGCGCGCTGATGGTGCGCAACACAGCGTTGACGAAACCGGCGCGCGCAGAGTCGAATTCGATTCCGGCCTGCTCGACCGTGGTGGATACCGCCGCGTGTGCGTCGACCCTGGTGCGCAGCAGCTGGTAGCTGCCGAGCCGCAGCAGGTCGAGCAGTACCGGGTTGATCGCCTCCGCTGGCCGACCGGCGGCGGCGCTGATCACCGCGTCCAGCAGGCCCCGGGTGCGGCAGGTGCCGTAGGTCAGTTCCGTGGCGAACGCGGCGTCCCGCCCGGTGATCCCGCGGTCGAGCAGCAGCGCGGGCAGCGCCAGGTTCGCATACGCGTCGCGCTCGGTGACGGCACGCAGCACGTCGAAGGCGGCCCGCCGCGCCGGATCGAGCGGCTTACGCGCCGGGCGCCGCGATGGTCCGGCTGGTCGGGGTGGCCGGGGGCCGGGTGGCCGCTTGCGGCGCGGTGGGCCGCTAGCCGAAGTCATGTCGCCCTCGTGGTGGGGTCGAGCCGGGCGCCGCGAGCCCAGTCGATGGCTTTCATAAGCCTTTTCCCCGGCGCCTGAAGTTGGTCCAGCCGCACCGGCTCGCTTCCGGTGCCGATCCACACCTGGCGGCGGTCGACGTGAATCTGGCCGGCCGACAACGCTTTCGGGGGCACCTCCGCTGGCTCACCGACACGAACGGGGCCGAGCCTGATCCGCTGGTCACCGATCATGGTCCAGGCGCCGGGGTTGGGGGTGACCGCCCTTATCCGCCGCTCGACGATCGCCGCGGGCAGGTCCCAACGCACGCGGGCCTGCTCGACGGTGATCTTGGGGGCGACGCTGATGCCGTCCGCGGGCTGCGGCACCGGTGTGAGCGCGCCGTCGGCGATGCCGTCGAGCGTGGTTTCCAGCAGCGCGGCACCCGAGACGGCGAGCCGGTCGAGCAACGCCCCCGCGGTATCCGTCGGCCGGATCTGCTCGGTGACCACCCCGTACACCGGGCCGGAGTCCAGCGCCGGTTCGATGCGAAAGGTGGTGGCGCCGGTGACCGGGTCGCCGGCGGCGATCGCGGCCTGCACCGGCGCGGCTCCGCGCCAGGCGGGCAGCAGCGAGAAGTGCAGATTGATCCAGCCGTGCTCGGGCACTGCCAGCAAGCCGTCTTTCAGCAGCGCGCCGTACGCCACCACCGCACAGCACTGCGGGCCCAGCTCCGCTAGTTCGGCG
This sequence comes from uncultured Actinomycetota bacterium, assembly GCA_963830605.1. Classification (GTDB taxonomy): domain Bacteria; phylum Actinomycetota; class Actinomycetes; order Mycobacteriales; family Mycobacteriaceae; genus Mycobacterium. Next base: position 348,687 of record CAWHML010000004.1, read on the forward strand.
ATGAACTCCGCCGAGTTGGGCCGCGCCGGGCGCAGCACCGGTATTGCGCGGTCGAGCGCCAGCCGAACCACTGGCGAGGGCTGCGGCCGCCCCCGTCGGCCGGCGGCGGCGTCGGGCCGGCTGAGCACTGCGATCACGTCGTGGCGGGGTGACTCGATCAGCCGACGCAGCGCGGGCAGCGCGGGCTCCGGCGTGCCGGCGAACACGAGGCGCACCGGCACAGTCTAGGAAGGGGTGTACTTGGAGGTGGATGCCCCGTGCCCGCCCTCATCGTCACCGATCTGCACGTGGTGATGTGCGGTGCGTCATGCCCTGTCAACCGTGCGCGCTGCTGGGCTGCCCTGTGATCGAGGGATTCGAACCCTCTGCACTGCCCTTCGTGCGCCGGAACCGGCTTTGGCCCAGCCGGTAAGGCTTGTGCACGCCTCCGTGACGACTACCTGCTCCACCTCGACCGTCAGTCCAGCAGGTCTACCTCCCAGTTGGAGCGTTGGATGTCGACATCGAGCCCGCGAAGTTGCTGGGCGACCTCGTCCGCCTGTGCCCGCAACTGGGCAACCGGCAACGCCGCCAGCATTTTCAGCTCCGATCGCAGTTGGCGGGCGTATCCGGGTTGGTTCGATCCCGCGGCCGCGTCAGCTGCTGCGGACAGCACCGAGTGACGCCAACGCAGCGCATCCCGGCGGGCCAGCGCGTCGGTCACCGTGCCGTAAGGGCCCAGCGGCGCGGCAGCGTTGGTGCGATTGATGCGCCGGATCAGATCTTCGTACACCTCGATCGCCTCGCCCGCTTCGGCAAGCAGCGCTGCGGCGTCTTCGGCAGGATCTTCGCCCTCCTGGTAGCGAGCGTTGCTCACGATGCGAGCACGCAGCTGGTCGATGCGGCGTAGCGCGTTCGCGCGCAACGAAAGTGCCTCTGCCAGCTTCACATCGCCTCCCTTCACCGCTTACCGGCCGGCGAAGCGAGCCTAACCCCGGTCAGCTGGTGGGAGCTGCAGCATTTTTTCTGGCCCCCTACACTTCGCCTTCCACGTATGCCGGCGGCTCACCGCCGGCGGCAGTGAACGCGGTCAGGGCGCGCACCAGGCCACGCCGTTCGGTCGGCGGCATCTTCTCCACGATGCGGGCGATTTCCCGGCGCCGGTGCGTGGTTACCTGTCGCACCACCTTGCGGCCGCGTTGGGTGAGCTCGGCCAACAGCTCGCGACGCGATGTCGGATGCGGCAGGCGGTCGATCAGCCCGGCGCCGACGAGCCGGTCCACCATCCGGCCGGCCGCCGAGGGCTTCACATCCAGCAGTCCGGCCAGGGTGGCGAGGTTGACCGAACCCCGGTTGGACAGGATCACCAGGGTGCGGAATTGCGGGATCGTGATCGTCTCGTCCACCGCGGCGATCGAGCGGGCCGAGACGGCGACCAACAGCCGAGACGTGGTCAGCAATGCGTCGGTGATGGCGTCCACTGACTCCTCGGACGCCGTGGCGCTACCAGTGGACACCCTCGCCTCCTTCTGAGAAGCCAGCTTGGCCCTTGCGGCTGCCGCGAGCATAACAAACGCGTATTGTCGTTATTAGTGATTGTTGCTTAGTGCTACTATTGCCAATAGCACTTTTCTTGATTCAGGAGGTCTCGATGGGTTCTGCTGTTGCCGACGCCGCTACCAATGCCCGACAAACCGTGTGGGCGCTCGGCGACTACGCCCGCATGGCCGAGGAGGTGATGGCGCCGCTGGGTCCGGTTCTCGTCAAGGCCGCCGGCATCGGTCCGGGCGACCGCGTGCTGGACGTCGCCGCCGGCTCCGGCAACATATCGCTTCCGGCCGCGAAGACGGGTGCGGCGGTGACCTCCAGCGACCTCACCCCCGAACTGCTGCAGCGCTCGCAACAGCGAGCGGCGAAACAAGGTCTGTCGCTCGACTGGCGCGAAGCGAACGCCGAAGCGCTGCCCTTCGCCGACGACGAGTTCGACACGGTTGTCTCGGCCATCGGTGTCATGTTCGCGCCGCACCATCAGCGCGCAGTCGACGAAATGGTCCGGGTGTGTCGTCCCGGCGGGACGATCGGCCTGATCAGCTGGACACCGGACGGATTCTTCGGGCGGATGCTCGCGGCGATCAGGCCGTACCGGCCGACCGTGGCGCCCGGCACACCACCGGCCGCTCTGTGGGGACGCGGAAGCTATGTGTTCGATTTACTCGGCAGCCGGGTCAGCGAGACGGAGACGCAGCGGTGCACGTTACGGGTGGATCGGTTCGACAGCGCAGAAGCCTGTCACAACTATTTCAAGAACCACTACGGACCCACCATCGACGCCTACCGCAGTATCGGCGACAACCCCGTGCTGGCTAGAGCGCTGGATCGCGAACTCGTCGAACTGGCCCGCGACTACCTGGTCGACGGTGTCATGGAGTGGGGCTACCTGCTCGTCGTCGCCCGCGTGCGCTGAGCGCGCTCACCCGATGTGCAGCGGGTCGATCTGCACCCGGACCGGTTCGTGGAGTTGCCGCGCGCTGAGCACCGCGACGCGGCGCCGCAACCCGGCTGCCAAGGCGGCGCCCTGCGCGTGCGGTACGCGCACCAGCATCCGGGTCACCGGCCGCCCGGCGGGCACCCCCGGCGGGCGCCGGACACCGGACGGCAGCGGCACCGGGCCGAGTAGGTCTGCGCCGTCCGGTATTTCGAACTGGTCGAGCAGTTCGCTGACCGCCTCGGCGCTGCCGTCGACTGCGGCGATGTGCACACTGGGCGGCAGGCCGACCTCGGCGCGGGCCGCCAACTCGGTGTCGGCGTGCCCGACGGGGTCCCATCGGATCAGCGCTTGCACCACGGGAATCGAGGATTCGGCGACGACCGCGACCACGCCACCGTCACCGCGGGCCCGGACCAGCGCGGCGGCGGTCAGCCAGCGTCGCAGCGTGTCCTCGGCCGCCCGCAGATCCTGCCTGCCCAGCAGCGCCCAACCGTCCAGCAGCAGAGCGGCGCCGTAGCCGTCCGCTGCGCAGGGTTCGGCGCCCGGCGTGGCGACGATCACCGCAGCGCGGTCGGCAACTTCGAGTACCACCGAGTCACCCGCCGACGTGATCACGGTGGTGCCAGGAAAGGCCCGACCGAGTTCCTCAGCGGTTCGCCGGGCGCCGATCACGACGGCCCGCACGGTCTCCGACCCGCAGCGCGCGCACCGCAACGCCGGTTCCATCCGGCCACACCACCGGCACAGCGGGCTCTGCGAGCCGGGCAGCCCGCGGTCCGCCAGCGACAACGGGCCGGTGCAATGCCTGCAGCGGGCGATGGCACGGCACCGCCCGCAGGCCAGGGATGGCACATAGCCCCGGCGCGGCACCTGCACCAGCACCGGCGCGTCCGCCGCGAGCGCCGAGCGGGCGGCCCGCAGCGCGACCAAGGGCAGCCGGGCGCTGCGCGCCGCCGGGTCGCGTTCGTCGGCGTATCCCCCGTCGTCGAGGGCGACCACCCGCGGCGTGCGGGCACGCACCACCGGACGAGTCGCGACCACATCATGCGCCCAGCCGCTGCGCACCAGCGCGTGTGCTTCCGCGGTGCGGGCATAGCCGCCGATCAGGGCGGCGCAGCGCACCTGGTGGGCCCGCAGCATCGCCACCTCCCGGGCGTGCGGGTAGGGCGCCCGTGGCTCGGCCAGGCTGTCGTCGCCGTCATCCCACACCATGACCAGACCCAAGCCGGCCAGCGGCGCGAACACTGCGCTGCGGGTGCCGATGACCAGCCGGGCACTACCCCGCAGCGCCGCCAGCCAGCGCCGGTACCGCGCGGCCGGCCCGAGACCCGCCGACAGCGCCACCACGGCGGCCTCGTCGATCAGGGCCGTCGCCGCCCGCCACAGCAGATCCACGTCCCGCTGATCGGGGACGACCGCCAACACCGCCCGGCCAGCCCGGACAGTCTGGGCGGCCGCTTCGGCGAACCGGTCCACCCACGCTTCACCGGGCAGCGCCTGCCACACCGCCCGGGCGGCGCGGGACTGGCCCAGCGCGGTCAGGAGCTGCTCACCCCGGCTGTAGGCCGCCCACCCGGCCGGGTCAACGGGCGACGGGCGAACCAGGACCGGCGCAGGCACGGGCGTTTCGCGTTCCACCCGGGCATGGCGGGGCGGCACCGCCAACCGCACCACGTCGCCCCGGGTCCCGGCATAGCGGGCTGCCACCGCCTCGGTCAGCCGCCTTACTTCGGGCGTGAGCACCGACTCGGCCGACACGACGCGGTCCAGCCAGCCCAGCCGGCCGGCGTGATCGGTGTCGGTTCGGCGCTCCAGAACGAACCCGTCGACCAGTCGACCGTGGAAACGCATCCGCACCCGAACTCCGGGCTGCGCGTCGTCGGACTGGTTGGCGGCAACCAAATAGTCGAAGTCACGATCCAAATGCGGCACCGACAGCATCGGCAGCACCCGCGCGATCGGTTCCAGCTCCGCGGGCGTACGGGTGCTTGTGCTCACCTAATGCGGTTTAGCAGACGGCACCGACGCCGCTGACCGCCCTCGGGAGAAGAACAGGCCGGCGGTGATCAGGATCTGCGCCCCGGCGTAGGTCCACCACACCGGCAACTCCAGTGCCTGATCAGCGAGGACGAACCGTTCGATGCCGAGCATCGCATCCGACGCCGCAAAACACACCGCGCCCGCGGCGGTCCACTTGGTCGGCAGCCGCGCCAACAGCGCCGCCCCCACCATCGCGCCCAGCACCAGCAGATACACCGTGACCGGCAGCTTCAAGCCCTGCCGGCCCAACTGGGGCCAGAACCAGACCAGCAGCACCGCGCCGGCTACACCGACCGCCGCGACGGCGACCCAGCGCGGGCCCGAGCGGGCCGACCGCCGGGCCAGCGGAATCAGCACCCCGAGATAACACACGTGCGCCAGCAGGAACGCCGAGAGCCCCAGCACGAACGACGGTGCCCACCACGGGATCGCCAGCAACCAGTCCCCGGTCGCCGAGAACAGCAGCGCCGGCACCAGCCAACGCCGCTCGCGGGCAACCGGATGCGCAGCCGCGCCGACGGCCAGCAGCACCGCCATCGACGCCTTGAACGCGGGTTGGGCCACCCAGTGGCCGGTCAGGTCGGCGCCCGGCGGTGACCGCAGCGCCGTCGCCGTCAGGAAGATCCCGTAGCCGGCACCCGCCCAGCCGGCCGCGACCCAGGCTCCGCTCATCACGCGCGGTGCGTACGGTGTCTGCATGCCGAGCTTGGACAACACCGGTCGTGCGGTCGACCCCATCATGTTGAAGGTACTGCAGGCGGTTCCGTTCCAGTTATCCCTCGACGAGGGAGTGTCGGCGGCCCGCCAGCGGCTGCGGGAGCTGCCGCGGCGTCCGGTACATCCGGAGCTGCGGGTCGAGGACCGCACCATCGACGGCCCCGCCGGCGCGCTCGCGATCCGGATCTTCTGGCCCCCACCCGAGGCCCACGACCCGCCACCGCTGCTGGTGTTCTTCCATGGCGGGGGCTTCGTCATCGGTGACCTGGACTCGCACGACGGGATCTGCCGCGAGCATGCCGTCGGCGCCGGCGCCGTCGTGGTGGCGGTGGACTACCGGCTGGCGCCCGAACATCCCTACCCCGCCGCCGTCGACGATGCCTGGGCCGCCACCCAGTGGGCCGCTGCCCACGGCCCGGAGCTGGGCGCCGACGCGTCCCGGCTGGGCGTCGCCGGCGACTCGGCGGGCGGCACGATCGCCGCGGTGATCGCCCAGCGCGCCCGCGACGACGCCGGACCGCCGATCGCCTTTCAGCTGCTCTGGTACCCGTCGACGATGTGGGACCCGTCACTGCCGTCGTTCACCGAAAACGCGTCGGCACTCATCCTCGACCGGGCGGCCATCACCACGTTCTCCCGCTGGTACGCCGGCGAAGTCGACCTGAACGATCCGCCGCCGGGCATGGCGCCCGGACGGGCGAAGAATCTCGCCGGCCTCCCCCCGGCCTACATCGCGGTCGCCGGTCACGACCCGCTGCGCGACGACGGCGTGCGCTACGGTGAGCGGCTGGCCGACGCCGGGGTTCCGGTCCAGGTGCACAACGCCGAGACGCTGGTACACGGCTACCTCGGCTACGCCGGCGTGGTACCTGCCGCCGCCGAGGCGGCCAACCGGGCGTTGGCCGCATTGCGGGAAGGCCTGCACACGTGACGACTCGACCGCAGATCGACCCGATCTTCAAATCGATCCTCGACGCATTTCCGATGACCTTCACCGCGGCCGATGGCGTCGAGGTCGCGCGGGCGAGACTCCAACAGATCAAGATTCCGCCGGAGATCCTGCCGGATCTGCGCATCGAAGACCGCACTGTCGCCCACGGTGAACGCGGCGACATCGGCGTCCGCGTCTACTGGCCGCAGGTCGCCGACAGACCGTTGCCTGTCGTGGTGTTCTACCACGGTGGCGGCTTCGCCCTGGGGAACCTGGACACCCACGACCCAGTCGCTCGCGCTCACGCCGTCGGCGCGGAGGCCATCGTCGTCTCCGTCGACTACCGGCTCGCCCCGGAGCACCCCTTCCCGGCCGGGGTGGACGACTGCTGGGCGGCACTGCAATGGGTCGGTGAGCATGCCGACGAGCTGGGCGGTGACCCGAACCGGATCGCGGTGGCCGGAGACTCAGCCGGAGGCAACTTCGCGGCGGTCATGACACACCTGGCCCGCGATCACGGCGGACCCCCGTTGGTGTTTCAGCTGCTGTGGTATCCGACCATCACAGCTGACCTGTCGCTGCCGTCGTTCGCCGAAAACGCTGACGCACCGGTGCTGGATCAGCAGGTCATCGACGCCTTCCTGGGGTGGTACCTGCCGGACACGGACATCAGTGACCCGAAGACGTTGCCTGTCACCCTCGCCCCGTCCAACGCCACCGATTTCTCGGGCCTGCCGCCTGCCTACATCGGCACCGCCGAGCACGACCCGCTGCGCGACGACGGCGCGTACTACGCCGAACTGCTCCGGTCCGCAGGAGTGCCGGTCGAGCTGAGCAACGAGCCGACCCTGGTGCACGGCTATGTCAGCTTCGCGCTCGCCGTACCCGCGGCCGCCGAGGCGACCAATCGTGGTCTGGCGGCGCTGCGGGCCGCGCTGCACGGGTGAGGCGCAGCACCGAGATCGACGTCTCAACGTCGCGGGATCAAGAAAAAGGCGTGTGAGAGGGTTGACGTCATGGTCACCGCGGACGCTGACTACCACACCGTTGTCGTCGGCGCCGGGTTCTCCGGCATCGGCACCGCGATCAGACTCGACCGGGCGGGCCTCGGCGACTACCTGCTGATCGAGGCCGGCGACGGCGTCGGCGGCACCTGGTACTGGAACACCTATCCCGGTATCGCCGTTGACATTCCGTCGTTTTCCTACCAGTTCTCGTTCGAGCAGCGGCGGGACTGGTCGCGGACTTACGCTCCCGGCCGCGAACTGAAGGCCTACGCCGAGCACTGCGTGGACAAATACGGTCTTCGCCGCAAGATCCGGTTCAACACCAAGGTCATTGCGGCCGACTACGACGACGAGCGGGCGCTGTGGCGGGTGCAGACCGAGCCCGGCGGCGTGATCACGGCGCGGTTCCTGGTCAACGCCAGTGGTGTGCTGACCGTGCCCAAACTGCCCGACATCGACGGCGTCGACTCCTTCGGCGGTGTCACCCTGCACACCGCCCGCTGGGACCACGGGCAGGACTTGACCGGCAAGCGGGTCGCGGTCATCGGCACCGGCGCGTCGGCGGTTCAGCTGATCCCGGAGATCGCGCCGATCGTCGAGCAGCTCACCGTTTTTCAACGCACCCCGATCTGGTGTTTCCCCAAGCCGGACGTGCGGTTGCCGGCGGTGGCGCGAGCGGCGATGCGGCTGCCCGGCGGCAAAACGGTGCACCGGCTGGCCAGCCAGGCCTTCGTCGAGCTCACGTTTCCCATTCCGGCGCAATACTTCACGGTGTTCCCGCTGGCCAAATGGATGGAATCGGTCGCCCGCGGCTACCTGCGCCGGCAGGTCAAGGACCCGGTGACCCGCGAGCAGCTCACGCCGCGCTACGCCATCGGCTGCAAACGGCCCGGCTTCCACAACACCTACCTGTCGACGTTCAACCGGGACAACGTGCGGCTGATCACCGAGCCCATCGACAAGATCACGCCGTCGGCGATGGCCACCACCGACGGCACCCACCACGACATCGACGTACTGGTGCTGGCGACCGGCTTCAAGGTGATGGACACCGACAGCGTGCCCACGTTCGCGGTCACCGGCAGCGGCGGGCAGTCGTTGAGCCGATTCTGGGACTCGCACCGGATGCAGGCCTACGAAGGTGTCAGCGTTCCGGGCTTCCCGAACCTGTTCAGCGTGTTCGGCCCGTACGGGTATGTCGGCTCGTCGTATTTCGCGCTCATCGAGGCGCAGACCCACCATATCGTGCGGTGCCTGACCCGGGCCCGGCGCCGCGGCGCGACCCGCGTGGAGGTCACCCAGGCGGCCAACGACCGGTTCTTCGCCGAGATGATGCGCCGCCGCCATCACCAGGTGTTCTGGCAGGACAGCTGCCGGCAGGCCAACAGCTATTACTTCGACAAGAACGGCGATGTGCCGCTGCGGCCGGCCAGCACCGTAGAGGTCTACTGGCGCAGCCGCCGGTTCAGCCTCGACGACTACCGGTTCACCGGCTAGCGCGACCAGACGCAAAAGCACCCGACACGCCGGCGCGGCGGGGGCTTTTGCGTCTTCTCGGCAGCGATCAGACGGCGCGTTTGAGCTCGTCGACCTTGTTGACCTGTTCCCAGGGCAGTTCGATGTCACTGCGGCCGAAATGGCCGTACGCGGCGGTCTGGGCGTAGATCGGGCGCAGCAGGTCCAGGTCGCGGATGATCGCCCCGGGCCGCAGGTCGAACACCTCCCCGATCGCTTTCTCGATCTTGACCGGGTCGACGGTCTCGGTGCCGAACGTCTCGACGAACAGCCCGACCGGCGCCGCCTTGCCGATCGCATAGGCCACTTGCACCTCGATCCGCTCCGCCAGCCCCGCGGCGACCACGTTCTTGGCCACCCAGCGCATCGCGTAGGCCGCCGAGCGGTCCACCTTGGACGGGTCCTTGCCGGAGAACGCGCCGCCGCCGTGGCGGGCCCACCCGCCGTAGGTGTCGACGATGATCTTGCGTCCGGTGAGACCGGCGTCCCCCATCGGACCGCCGACCACGAAGATGCCGGTCGGGTTGATCAGCAGCCGCACCGATGAGGTGTCCAGCGTCTTGTGCGACAGGTCGTCGAGCACCGTGTTGACGACCTTCTCGCGGATGTCGGGGATGAGCATGTGCTCGAGGTCGACGTCGGCAGCGTGCTGGGTGGAGATCACGACGGTGTCCAGATAGCGCGGGGTGTTGTCCTCATAGCCGATCGTGACCTGGGTTTTGCCGTCCGGACGCAGGTAGGGCAACACCCCGCCCTTGCGCACCTCGGTCAGCCGTCGGGCCAACCGGTGCGCCAGCGCGATCGGCAGCGGCATCAGTTCCGGGGTGTCGTTGATCGCATAGCCGAACATCAGGCCCTGGTCGCCGGCGCCCTGGGCGTCCAGCGGGTCCGCGGCGCCCTCGACCCGAGCCTCGTGCGCAGTGTCGACTCCCTGGGCGATGTCGGGTGACTGGGCGCCGATGCCGATGTTGACCCCGCAGGAGGAGCCGTCGAAGCCCTTGTCGGAAGAGTCGTAGCCGATCTCCAGGATGCGCTGGCGAACGGTCTGGGTGATACCGGCGAATGCCTCCTTGGCCGCGGTCGTCACCTCCCCGACCACGTGCACCTGCCCCGTGGTGACCAGCGTCTCCACGGCGACCCGCGAGCTCGGGTCATCGGCCAGCAGCGCGTCGAGCACCGAGTCGCTGATCGCGTCACAGATCTTGTCGGGGTGTCCTTCGGTGACCGACTCGCTGGTAAACAGGCGACCCTTCTCGCTCACGCTGTAGTCCTTCCGCAAACCTGAAATTGTTAGTTAGACAAATTATATCGTCGCGCTGTCTGATCCAACCGGCCCACCCGGGGTTGACGCAACTTCACCCCACGCGTGCGCAGGGCAGCCGCGAACCGCTACCCGCCGCCGTGCAGAAGCGCCACGATCGCGTCCACAATACGACTGGCCATCAGCGTCTTGGAACCGTGCTGCAGCGCCGACTCGGTCCCGTTGGCAGCCAGTAACCAGCCGTCGTTGTTGTCCACCTCGAAGGCCTTGCCCTCACCGACCGCGTTGACCACCAACAAGTCGCAGCCTTTCCGGCGCAGTTTGGCCCGGGCGTAAAACAGCACATCGCCTTCTGCGTCGCCGGTCTCGGCAGCGAAACCGACGACGGCCCGCATCTTGGGCAGCTGCCCGTCGGCGCGGGCCCGCACCGCGCCGGCCAGCACGTCGTCGTTGCGCACCAGGTCGATCGCCTCGGGTTCTTGAACACCCTTTTTGATCTTGGCGGCGGCCACGTGGGCGGGCCGGAAGTCCGCGACCGCGGCAGCCATCACCAGCACGTGCACCCCCGGCGCGTGCTTGGAGACCGCGTCGGCAAGCTGCTGCGCTGAGCTGACATGCACGACGTCCACGCCGGCCGGGTCGACGAGGCCCGCGGTGTGTCCTGCGATCAGCGTGACGTCGGCGCCGCGCTGGGCCGCAACCCGGGCCACCGCGTAGCCCTGCTTGCCCGAACTGCGGTTGCCGATGAAGCGCACCGGATCGATCGGCTCACGGGTGCCGCCGGCGGTCACCAGCAGTTTGCAGCCGGCCAGGTCGTAGGGCAGGGCGTCGTGGCGTTCCAGCAGCAACTGGGCCAACGTGGTGATCTCCTCGGCCTCGGGCAGGCGGCCCGCCCCGCTGTCGGCGCCGGTCAGCCGCCCGGATGCCGGCTCGAGAACCACCGCACCGCGGCGGCGCAGCGTGGCGACGTTGTCGACGGTCGCCGGATGCAGCCACATCTCGGTGTGCATCGCCGGCGCGAGCAACACCGGACATCGTGCGGTGAGCAGCGTGGCGGTCAGCAGGTCGTCGGCGCGGCCGGTTGCCGCTCGGGCCAGCAGATCGGCGGTCGCCGGCGCGACCACCACCAGGTCGGCTTCTTGGCCGAGACGCACATGCGGTACCTCGGCGACGTCGTCGAAGACCCCGGTGCGCACGGGCGCGCCGGACAGCGCCTCAAAGGTGGCGGCACCGACGAAACGCAACGCGGAATCGGTGGGGATGACCCGCACCTGATGACCGGCCTCGGCGAGCTGGCGGACCACCGTGCAGGCCTTATAGGCGGCAATGCCACCGGAGACCCCGACGATGATCCGCTTGCGGTCCGTCACGTCTGCTCTTCGCCTTTACGGCTCATCGCCGACCCGGCCTGACCGTTCTACTCGCCTTCGGTGTGTTCGAGCAGGTCGGAGTGAATCTCGCGCAACGCGATCGACAACGGCTTCTCCTGCAGCCCCGGCTCCACCAGCGGGCCGACGTACTCGAGGATGCCCTCGCCGAGCTGGTTGTAGTAATCGTTGATCTGGCGCGCCCGCTTCGCGGCGTAGATCACCAGGGCGTACTTGCTCGACACCCGGTCCAGCAACTCGTCGATCGGGGGGTTGGTGATCCCCAGCGGGGTGTCATAAGCGCCGATACCGCCCGCTGCCGGGTCGAATTGGTCGACGGCGGGTACGGCGGTCAAAGCGGCCTCGGATGGCGAAGTACTCACGTAGCAGGATCTCCTGGCGATGTGGTGCGGTTGGACGGATGGCTGACGGGACGAGCGAATCGGGCCGATTCACGCCGTATCCGGCGCAGTGTTCACCAGCAAGGATACCAACTGCGAGCAGGCAGTTTCCAATCGCCGGTTGACCACCACTTCGTCGAACTCGCTTTGAGCTGCCATTTCGGCGCGAGCCGTCGCCAGCCGGCGACGAATCACCGCTGGCGTCTCGGTCCCCCGACCTACCAGCCGGTCCTCCAACACCGCCCAACTCGGCGGCGCCAAGAAGACCGTCACCGCCTCGGGCATCGCCGCCTTGACCGCCCGCGCGCCGGCCAGGTCGACTTCGATCAACACCGGGTGGCCGTCGGCGGTGGCTTCGCGGACCGGCGCCGCCGGCGTGCCGGAACGGTGCAGCCCGCCGTGAATCTCAGCCCACTCCAACAGGGCGCCCTGCTCGATCAACTGCTGGAAACGCTCGGCTGTGACGAAGTGGTAGTCCACCCCGTCGACTTCCCCCGGCCGGGGCGGCCGGGTGGTGGCCGACACGCTGAAGTGCAGGTCAGGTATCCGCTCGCGCAGACATCGGACGACTGTCGACTTTCCCACCGCCGAGGGTCCGGACAGCACCATCACTCGCCCGGCGGCTGTCCGGTGCACGTCACCGCCCGGCTCGCGGGCGCTCATGGCTAGTTAGGCAGAGCCGAACTTGTCCAGCAGTGCCTTGCGCTGCCGATCGCCCAGACCGCGCAGACGGCGGGTAGGAGCGATCTCGAGCTCGGTCATGATCTCCTGAGCCTTGACCTTGCCCACCTTCGGCAATGCCTCGAGCAGTGCGGACACCTTCATCTTGCCGAGCACCTCGTCGGTCTCGGCGTCCTTGAGCACCTGCTTGAGGTTGGTGCCACCGCGCTTCAGCCGATCCTTGAGTTCAGCTCGAGCTCGACGTGCGGCAGCAGCCTTCTCCAACGCGGCGGCGCGCTGCTCGTCGGTCAACTGGGGAAGGGCCACGATTCCTCCGTCTCATCTTCATCACTTACCTTTAGCCGGGTACTCCGGCCAGCGGAGACGACCGTACCCACGCTCACTGACGAAATCTAACCCGCCCCCCTTGTTGCGGCCACAAACGCCCAGCGTATGGCGCGGCCCAGCATGGAAGTGGCGTTGCTCACCAACCCCGGACACCACACCGGCGCTGGCGAAGGCGGCGTGCCTCGGCGGCCCGATCACGCTGCCTATCAGGGGTTTTCGTCCGGCCCGCGGACGGCGAGCCGGTGTGGGCCGGCCGGACCGGGTGCCCACCGCGCCCAGCACCGCCACCATGCGGCTGTTTTTCGCATGTCGCGTCGCATGTCGCGCGTGTCGCCAACCTGTCGTCGGGGTGTGGTCGGGGGGTGCTACCCCGGCGATCAGCCCGCTGACCGGTTACTTGCCCCGCCAGGTCCGGTCGAAAGGCAGCCGCCAGGCGTGCGGCGCGATGAGCTGATGCACCGAGTTGGGTCCCCATGAGCCGACGTCATAGGCGCGCACCGGCGGCGGCTCGTCGAGCAGCGGCTGAGAGATCTCCCAGAGCCGCTCGATGCCTTCCGACGTCGTATACAGCGTGTGATCGCCCCGCATCGCGTCCAGGATGAGCCGTTCGTAGCCCTCCAAGACTTCGGTCACCGCATCGGTCTCGGCCAGCCCGAACTGCAGACTGTGCTTGTCCAGCTTCATCCCAGGTCCTGGCCGTTTGCCGTAGAACGACAACGACACCTTGAACTCGTCGGCGAGGTCGAAGGTCAGGTGATCGGGGCCTTGCCCGCCCACCCCGGAGCCTTGCGGGAACATGCTCTTCGGGGGCTCGCGGAACGCGATCGAGATGATGCGCTGGCCTTCTGCGAGGCACTTGCCGGTGCGCAGGTAGAACGGCACCCCGGCCCAGCGCCAGTTGTCGATCTCGCACCTGAGCGCGACGAAGGTATCGGTGTCGGAATCATCTGCGACGCCCTGTTCCTCACGGTATCCGCGGTACTGGCCCCGCACCACGTTGTCGGGGTCCAACGGGATCATCGAACTGAATACTTTGTTCTTCTCGGCGCTGATCGCGTGCGAGGCCAGCGCGGTGGGTGGCTCCATCGCCACGAACCCGAGGATCTGGAAAAGGTGGGTGACGACCATGTCCTTGAAAGCGCCGACCGGCTCGTAGAACTTGGCCCGCCCCTCCAACGTCAGCTTCTCGGGGACGTCGATCTGGACGTGGTCGATGAAGGTCCGGTTCCAGATCGGTTCGAACAAGCCGTTGGCGAACCGGAAAGCGAGAATGTTCTGCGCGGCCTCCTTGCCCAGGAAATGATCGATGCGGAAAATCTGCGACTCGTCGAACGTCTCGTGAATCGACGCGTTGAGGTCCCGGGCGCTGTCCAGATCAGTTCCGAACGGCTTTTCCATGACCACACCGGCACCTTTGGCCAAACCGGCTTCCTCCAACGTCTGGATCACCGGGACGACGGCGCCGGGGGGAACGCTCAGGTAGTGCAGCAATCGCACGTCACCGTCCAAGTTGGCGGCCTGATCGTTGACCGTGTCGGAAAGCTCGCCCGCGCCTTTCTCCTGCGGCACATACCGCAGGTTCTTCACCCACTCGTCGAGCTCGTCCTCAGGCACGTCATGACGGGAGTACTTTTCACACGCCTCTTTGGCTATCTTCCGGAAGTCTTCGTCGCTGTGGTCCTCCAGTGAAGTGCCGACGACGCGCAACTCGGGCGCCAGCTTCGACAACGACAGATGGAAGAGGCCGGGCAGCAGTTTTCGCCGCGCCAGATCACCCGTCGCGCCGAACAAGACGATCACGTGCGGGCGACCGGCGTCAGCTTTTTCCTTGGACCCTCGTTTTTTCGTCACAGCTCCGATCGTTCCACTTGCGGCCGGGATTCGTCGAGGAGTTCACCCAGTCGCCTGCTACCCGACAGCCAGCGCGCTCAGCGCTTCGCGTATCCGCTCCGCTGCCGTCCGCAGTGCCGTCACGTCGGGTCCCGCTCGCAGCACCTCACGCGACACCGCGGGCAGCAACGTTCCCGGGGCCGCGACGAACCGCTTGAGCGCCTCCGGCCGGCCGCCTTGCGCCCCGATGCCCGGCACCAGCACCGGTCCGCCGAGGCCGGCCAAGTCGGGTATTTCGCGCAGCGTGGCGCCCACGACGACGCCCACCGAGCCAGGTCCAGGGCCGGTCTTACGCCGGTTCCAGGCCCCGACGTCGTCGACGACGGTCTGCGCGACGGTGCGCCCGCCGTGCCGTGCGTTTTGCACGCCGGCTCCCTCGGGGTTCGACGTCGCGGCCAGCACGAACACCCCCCGGCCGTGGTCGGCGGCGGTGTCCAGCAGTGGGCGCAGCGAGCCGAAACCCAGGTACGGCGAGGCGGTGACGGCGTCAGCGGCCAGCGGCGAGTCACCGGCCCAGGCCGCGGCGTAGGCGGCCATCGTCGAGCCGATGTCACCGCGCTTGGCGTCGGCCAGCACCAGCACGCCGGCGTCACGCAGCCCGGCGATCGTGCTTTCCAGCACCGCATAGCCGGCCGCGCCGTAGGCCTCGAAGAACGCCACCTGCGGTTTGACGACGGCGAAGCCGGCGAAGGCCTCGATGCAGGTGTCGCAGAACGCGGCCAGCCCGTCCGCGGTGGCCGGCAGCTGCCAGGCGCGCAGCAGTTCCGGATGCGGGTCGATGCCCAGGCACAGCGGGCCTCGGCGCGCAATCGCGTCGTGCAGCCTTGTGCCGAATCCGGGCACCGCTAGCGGCCTCCGTTGTTCAGCGCGCTGTGCAGCTGCTGCAACGACCGCACATCGATGTCGCCGCGGATACCGGCTTCGATCCCTTGCACGGCGGCCGACGCACCCTGCACCGTCGTGACACATGGGATGTTGACCGCGACTGCGGCCGAACGGATTTCGTAGCCGTCGATGCGTGGACCGGAGTTGCCGTAGGGGGTGTTGATCACCATATCGACCTCACCGGCGCGGATCGCCTCGACCGCGGACAGCGGCGGCCGGTCGGCGCGAGGCTCCTCGAAATGCTTGCGCACCACTTCACACGGAATACCGTTGCGGCGCAGCATCTCCGCGGTGCCTTCGGTGGCCAGTACCCGAAAACCCAAGTCGGCCAGCCGTTTGACCGGGAACACCAGCGACCGCTTGTCGCGGTTGGCGACTGAGACGAACACCGTGCCGTCGGCCGGCAGCGATCCGTAGGCGGCGGTTTGGCTCTTGGCGAAGGCGGTGCCGAAGTCGCGGTCGATACCCATCACCTCGCCGGTCGACTTCATCTCCGGGCCCAGCAACGAATCGATGCCCGAGCCGTCGGCTTTGCGGAACCGGTGAAACGGCAACACCGCTTCCTTGACCGCGATCGGGGCTTGCGGCGGCGCGTGGGCGCCGTCCCCCGACGCGGCCAGCATGCCCTCGTCGCGAAGCAGCGAAATGGTTGCGCCCAGCATGATCCGCGCGCAAGCCTTCGCCAGCGGTATCGCGGTGGCTTTCGACACGAACGGCACCGTGCGGCTGGCCCGCGGGTTGGCCTCCAGCACGTAGAGCACGTCGTCTTTGAGCGCGAACTGCACATTGAGTAGCCCGACGACCCCGATGCCGTGTGCAATGGCCTCGGTCGCCCGGCGCACCTTCTCGATGTCGGTGCGGCCCAGGGTGACCGGCGGCAAGGCGCACGCCGAGTCGCCGGAATGGATGCCGGCTTCTTCGATGTGCTCCATGATCCCGCCGATGTAGATCTCGGTGCCGTCGCACAACGCGTCGACGTCGATTTCGATCGCGTCCTCCAGGAAGCGGTCGACCAGCACCGGATGTTCGGGGGACAACTCGGTGGCGCGGGTGATGTAGCGCCGCAGTGTCTCCTCGTCGTAGACGATCTCCATGCCGCGCCCGCCCAGCACGTAGGACGGTCGCACCAGCACCGGGTAGCCGATCTCGGCGGCGATGCGGCGGGCCTGGTCGAAAGTGGTGGCGGTGCCGTAGCGCGGCGCGGGCAGCTCCGCCGCGCGCAGCACGTCGCCGAACGCGCCGCGGTCTTCGGCGAGATCGATGGCCTCCGGCGGGGTTCCCACGATCGGCACCCCGGCGTCGGCGAGCCGCTGCGCCAGCCCCAGTGGGGTCTGGCCGCCGAGCTGCACGATGACCCCCACGACCCCCGGACCGCCGATCCCGGACTGAGACTCGGCGTGGAAAACTTCCAACACGTCTTCCAACGTCAACGGCTCGAAGTACAGCCGGTCGGCGGTGTCGTAGTCGGTGGACACCGTCTCCGGGTTGCAGTTGACCATCACGGTCTCAAAACCCGCCTGCGACAACGTGGTTGCCGCGTGCACGCAGCTGTAGTCGAATTCGATGCCCTGCCCGATCCGGTTCGGCCCGGAGCCCAATATCAGCACTTTGGGTTTCTGGGCCTGCGGAGTCACCTCGGTCTCAGCGGCCGGATCCAGCTCGTAGCTGCTGTAGTGGTAGGGCGTCTTGGCTTCGAATTCCGCCGCACAGGTGTCGACGGTTTTGTACACCGGCCGGATGCCGAGCCGTTCGCGCAACGACCGCACGCCCTGCTCGCCGGCCAATTCCGGTCGCAGGGCAGCGATCTGGCGGTCGGAAAAGCCGTGGTGCTTGGCGCGCCGTAGCAGGTCGGCGTTTAGTACGGCGGCGTCGGCCAGCTCGGTGCGCAGCGTGACCAGTTCGGCAATCTGCGCGACGAACCAGGGATCGACACCGCTGGCCTCGGCTGCCTGTTCGACCGCCGCGCCCTGCCGCAACGCCAGCTCGATGTCATAGAGCCGGCCTTCCGACGGTGTGCGCAGCCGCTCCAGAGTCGCGTCGACCGTGCCTTCCGAGCCGGGCGGATCGGGCTTGGTCCAGAACCCGGCCCGGCTGGTTTCCAGTGAACGCATCACCTTGCCCAGCGCCTCGACGAAGTTGCGACCCATTGACATCGCTTCGCCGACGGATTTCATGGTGGTGGTCAAAGTGGCGTCGGCGCCGGGGAACTTCTCGAAGGCGAACCGCGGCGCCTTGACCACCACATAGTCCAGGGTGGGTTCGAAGCAGGCCGGGGTTTCCTTGGTGATGTCGTTGAGGATCTCGTCGAGGGTGTAGCCGATCGCGAGTTTGGCGGCGATCTTGGCGATCGGGAAGCCGGTGGCTTTGGAAGCCAGCGCGCTGGACCGCGACACCCGCGGGTTCATCTCGACGACGATCAGCCGCCCGTCGCGCGGGTCGACCGCGAACTGGATGTTGCAGCCGCCGGTGTCCACACCGACTTCGCGCAGGATGGCGATGGCCAGATCGCGCATCCGTTGATACTCGCGGTCGGTCAGCGTCATCGCCGGCGCCACGGTCACCGAGTCGCCGGTGTGCACACCCATCGGGTCGACGTTCTCGATCGAGCAGACCACGACGACGTTGTCGTGGCCGTCGCGCATCAGTTCGAGCTCGAATTCCTTCCAGCCGTAAATCGATTCCTCGATCAGCACATTGGCGCTCGGCGAGGCGGCCAGCCCGGCCCCGGCCATCCGGTCGACTTCCTCGGCGGTGTGCGCCATGCCCGAGCCGAGCCCGCCCATGGTGAAGGAGGGCCGAACGACGACCGGTAAACCCAGCTCGGCGACGGTCTCGCGGACCTCGTCGGAGGTGAAGCAGACGCGGCTGCGGGCGGACTCGCCGCCGACCTTGGCGACGATGTCCTTGAACCGCTGCCGGTCCTCGCCGCGCTGGATGGCGTCGAAGTCAGCTCCGATCAGCTCGACGCCGTAGCGCTCCAGCACCCCGTTCTCGTAGAGGGCGACCGCGGTGTTGAGCGCGGTCTGCCCGCCCAGAGTGGCCAGCAGCGCGTCGATCTTGTTGCCGTTGCGGGCCTGCTGGGCGATGACCCGCTCGACGAACGCCGCGGTGATCGGCTCGACGTAAGTGTGATCGGCGTACTCCGGGTCGGTCATGATCGTGGCGGGGTTGGAATTGATCAGGCTGACCTGCAGCCCGTCGGCGCGTAACACCCGGCATGCCTGGGTGCCGGAGTAGTCGAATTCGGCTGCCTGCCCGATGATGATCGGCCCGGACCCGATCACCAGGACGTGGCGCAAGTCGGTGCGACGCGGCACTAGCTGCCCTCCCCTGCTCGCGACTCTGCGGATTTGTACGCGACACGCCGACGCGGCGTACGAATCCGCAGAGTCGCCAGACCTATGACCATTAGCGGCCCTTCCCGGACATCAGGTCGACGAACTGGTCGAACAGGTACTCCGCGTCGTGTGGGCCGGCGGCGGCCTCCGGGTGATACTGCACCGAGAACGCCCTGCCGTCAGCCAATTTGACGCCCTCGACGACGCCGTCGTTGGCGCAGGTGTGGCTGACGATCGCGGGCCCGAAGGGCGTCTCGAACGACTGGCCCGCCTCCCCTTCCAGGGCGAAGCCGTGGTTCTGCGCGGTCACCGCGACCCGGCCGGTCGCATGGTCCATCACCGGAATGTTGATGCCGCGGTGTCCGAACACCATCTTGTACGTCGACAAGCCCAGCGCGCGGCCCAGAATCTGGTTGCCGAAACAGATGCCGAACAACGGAATGCCTGCGCCCAGCACCTCGCGGGTGAGCGCGACGACATGGTCGGCGGTGGCCGGGTCCCCCGGGCCGTTGGACAAGAACACCCCGTCCGGCGCGATCTCGGCGATCTGGTCGAACGTCGCCGACGACGGCAACACGTGGCTGCGGATGCCGCGCCGGGCGAAGTTGCGCGGGGTGTTGGTCTTGATGCCCAGGTCGATCGCGGCCACGGAAAACCGCTGCGGAGTTTCAGGTTCCACCACATAGCTGCCCGGTGTGGTGACCTGACCGGCCAGATCGGCACCGAGCATCGGCTGCTGGCCGCGCACCCGGTCCAGCAACTGGTCGGTCTCGGCGAGCGCCGGCCCAGAGAACACGCCGGCCTTCATCGAGCCGCGGCTGCGCAGGTGTCGCACCACCGCCCGGGTGTCGATGCCGGCGATGCCGACGATGTTCTGCCGCACCAGTTCGTCTTCCAACGTTCCGGTGGCCCGCCAGTTCGACGCCCGCGGCGACGGGTCACGCACCGCGTATCCGGCGACCCAGATCTTGTCGCCGCGGCTTTCGGCGTCCTCGTGGTTCCAGCCGGTGTTGCCGATCTGCGGTGCGGTGGCCACCACGATCTGGCGGTGATAGCTGGGATCGGTCAGGGTCTCCTGATAGCCGGACATGGCCGTGGAGAACACGGCTTCACCCAGAGTCTGCCCGATCGCGCCGAAGAGTTGCCCGGTGAAAATGCGGCCGTCTTCGAAGACCAGCACCGCGGTGTGGCCGGTCATTTACCGGTCTCCGCAAGCCAGCGGTCGTAGGCGGTGCGGTCCTCGCCGCGAAAGCCGGTGTCGATCTCGGTGCCTGTCGGCAGCCGCCAGCGGATGGCCAACGTGCTGCGCTCGGTGCGGATCGCGGTGATCGACTCCTGCGGGATCCAGATCGGGCTGGCTTTCGAGCGCTGCACCAAGATGCCCTCCGGGTAGCGGGTCAGGGCCGCCTTGCCGCGGTGGCTGAGATCGCCGACGGCGACGCGGTCATGCCAGCTCCGCGACAGCGTGCAGCCGACGTATATGCCGCGGGTCGGTGCGATGATCGCCGAACCGACCGTCTCGGGCACGGCGGGTAGTTCGCCGACCAGCTCTGCCTGCCGCTGGCCGCGATGCCGCCAGCCGCGCATCACCACTTGGATGACCACCGCGATCAGCACCGCCAGTACCGCGGCCACGATGAGCGTCACGACCAGCGTTGACGAGTTCATATCGGCGTCTTCCCGTCCCGGGCGGTGATTTCGCCCCGCAGCAGGGTCGCGGTCACGGTGGCGGGCAGAACCATCGACTCGTACGGCGTGTTGGCCGACCGGCTGGCCAGCTCGGCACCGGTCACCGTCCACGTCGCGTCGGGGTCGACCACCGTCAGGTTGGCCGGCTCGCCCACCTCCAACGGCCGGCCCTGGTCGGGCAGCCCGACGATGCGTGCCGGGTTTTCGCTCATCACCGCGGCCACTTGTCGCCAGGTCAGCAGCCCGGGGGCGACCATGGTCTGCGCCACCACCGAGAGCGCGGTCTGCAGCCCGAGCATGCCCGGCCGGGCCGCGGCGAACTCCACGCACTTCTCGTGTTCGGCGTGCGGGGCGTGGTCAGTGGCCACGCAGTCAACGACGCCTTCGGCCAAGGCCCGGCGCAGCGCCGCGGCGTCGGCGGCCTCCCGCAGCGGCGGGTTCACCCGGTTCAGCCCGTCATAACCGGCCAGCCTGCCGTCGTCGAGCATCAAGTGATGCGGGGTGACCTCGGCGGTAATCGAGATACCTTGCTCCTTGGCCCATTTGAGGATCTCGACGGTGCCGGCCGTGGAGGCGTGGCAGATGTGGACTCTGGCGCCGGCGTCACGGGCGAGCAGAGCGTCGCGGGCGACGATGGACTCTTCGGCGGCCCGCGGCCAGCCGGCCAACCCGAGCCGGGCCGCGCTGGGTCCCTCGTGGGCGACGGCGCCGGCGGTCAGTCGCGGTTCTTCGGCGTGCTGGGCGACGAGCACCCCGAGCCCGGTGGCGTACTCCAGGGCACGGCGCATCACCAGCGGGTCGGACACGCAGTTGCCGTCGTCGGAGAACATCCGCACCCGCGCGGCCCCGGCGGCCATCATCCCCATCTCGGTGAGCTCGGTGCCGGCCAGCCCGACGGTGACCGCGCCGACCGGGTGCACGTCGACCAGTCCCACCCGCTGGCCGCGGTGCCAGACGTGGTCGGTGACCACCGGGCTGTCGGCTACCGGAGTGGTATTCGGCATCGCGAATACCGCGGTGTAGCCGCCGAGAGCCGCTGCGGCCGAACCGGTTTCGATGTCCTCGGCGTATTCGCGGCCGGGCTCGCGCAGATGGGTGTGCAGATCGACCAGGCCGGGCAACAGCACGTGCCCGGTGGCGTCGATGACGTCAATGTCTTTTTCGAGTCCGCTGGCCTCGCCAAGTCGCGGGCCGATCGCGCCGATCTGGCCGTCATCGATCAGCACGTCGACAGGGTCACCCTCGCCGTAGCGCCGCACGCCGCGGATCAACACGCTCATGCCACCACCTCGTGTTCGCCAGCCGCCGTGCCGAGAAGCACGTGGAACAGCACCGCCATCCGCACATGCACCCCGTTGGAAACCTGCTGCAGCACCGCCGACTGTGAGGAATCGGCGACCGACGACGCGATTTCCATGCCACGCAGCATCGGACCGGGATGCAACACGACGGCATGGCCGGGCAGCAGGGCCTGCCGGCGGCCGGAAAGCCCGTAAAGCACCGAGTACTCCCGCGTCGACGGGAAGAAGCCGCCGGTCATCCGCTCGGCCTGCACCCGCAGCATCAGCACCGCGTCGGCGGCGGGCAGTTCGGGGTCGAAGTCGTAGGAAACGGTGACCGGCCAGTCGTTCACCCCGACCGGCAGCAGGGTCGGCGGGGCGACCAGCACCACCTCGGCGCCCAGGGTGTGCAGCAACATGACATTGGACCGGGCGACCCGGCTGTGCAGGATGTCGCCGACGATCACGATGCGCCGGCCCTCGATCCCACCCAGCCGTTGCCGAATCGTCAGCGCGTCCAGCAACGCCTGCGTGGGATGTTCGTGGGTGCCGTCGCCGGCGTTGATCACCGACGGGCCGGTCGGGCCGGCACCTGCGGTCCAGTCGGCCAGGCGGTGCGCCGCGCCGGACGCCGGGTGCCGGACCACCAGCGCATCGGCACCGGCCGCCCGTAACGTCAGCGCGGTGTCGCGCAGCGACTCACCTTTGGCCACCGAAGATCCCGTCGCGCTGACGTTGATCACGTCGGCGCTCATCCATTTGCCGGCCACCTCGAACGACACCCGGGTGCGGGTGGAGTTCTCGTAGAACATCGTCACCACGGTGCGCCCCCGCAACGTCGGGAGCTTGCGGACTTCACGGCCGACCAGGGCCTGGGCGAACCGGTCGGCGTCGTCGAGAATCGCGGTGGCTTCGTCGCGGCTGAGGTCGCCGGCGGCCAGTAGGTGGCGGGTCATCGGGAGATCACCACCTGATCGCGGCCGTCGTGCTCGGTGAGCAGCACGTGCACGCTTTCACTGCGCGAGGTCGGAACATTCTTGCCGACATAGTCGGCGCGCAGCGGCAGCTCGCGGTGTCCGCGGTCGACCAGCACCGCAAGTTGCACGATGCGGGGCCGGCCCACGTCGCGCAGCGCGTCCAGGGCCGAGCGCACCGAGCGCCCGGAGAACAGCACGTCGTCGACGAGGATCACCAGGGCGTCGTCGATACCGCCGGCCGGGATGGACGTCTCGGCCAGCGGCCGCGGCGGCTGCAGCATCAGGTCGTCGCGGTACAAGGTGATGTCCAGCGCACCGTGGTCGAGTTGGGCGCCGGAGAAGTCGGCGATGTTGGCGGCCAGGCGGTTGGCCAGCGTCACGCCGCGGGTCGGGATACCGAGCAACACCACCCGGGCGGCGTCGGCGCTGTCCAACGCGGTTTTCTCGATGATCTGATGCGCGATGCGGGAAATGGTTCGGCTGACGTCGGCCGCCGACATCAGTTCTCTAGGTTCGCTGCCTAAGCTGGTGTCACCCGCAGCACCCATGCGAAATCCTTGACCTCCTTCTCCGCCTCGCCGGACGGATCGTTAAAGGATGTCGACTGTCCGGCAGCGTAGCACTGCGCTCGACCCGCGACGATGCAGGGCGCGCAGCGGCGGACCACTAACCTGAACCGGGTGACTCTCGACCGAAACCAGGCCTCCATTCGCGAGGCTTGTGACGCCGGCTTGCTCGCCGGTGCGGTGACGCTTGTCTGGCAGCGCGGAGAAGTCCTGCAGGTCAACGAGATCGGCTACCGCGACGTGGACGCCGGGGTGCCGATGACCCGCGACACCCTGTTTCGCATCGCGTCGATGAGCAAGCCGCTCACCGTGGCCGCGGCGATGAGCCTGGTCGACGAGGGCGTCCTGGCGTTGAGCGACCCGGTCGAGCGCTGGCTGCCCGAACTCGCCGACCTGCGGGTGCTTGCCGACCCCAGCGGTCCGTTGGAGCGCACGCAACCGCTGCAGCGGTCGATGCTGGTCGAAGACCTGATCACCCACACCAGCGGGCTGGCCTACGCGTTCAGCGTCGACGGCCCGATCGCCCGGGCGTATTTCCGGTTGCCGTTCGGGCAGGGACCGGATGTCTGGCTGGCCGCATTGGCCGAGTTGCCGCTGGTGCACCAACCGGGCGACCGCGTCACCTACAGCCATGGGATCGACGTCGTCGGCGTCTTGGTGTCGCGGATCGAGGGCAGGCCGTTTCACGAAGTACTCGACGAGCGGATTCTGCGCCCCCTGGGCATGACCGACACCGGCTTCTTCGTCTCGGCGGAAGCGCGGGCGCGCGCCGCGACCATGTACCGCCTCGACGCCGACGAGCACCTCGAACACGGGGTGATGGGTCCGCCGCGGATCTCGCCGCCGACATTCTGCAATGCCGGCGGCGGGTTGTGGTCGACCGCCGACGACTATCTGCGCTTCGTCGAGATGCTGTTGCGCGGCGGCATGTTCGACGGCGATCGGGTGCTCTCGGAGCAGTCAGTGCGGTCGATGCGCAGCGACCGGCTCACCGACGAACAGAAGCGTCATCCGTTTCTGGGATCACCATTCTGGGTGGGCCGCGGATTCGGATTGAACCTGTCGCTAGTCACCGATCCGGCGAAGTCGGCGCCGCTGTTCGGGCCGGGCGGGCTGGGCACGTTCAGCTGGCCCGGCGCATACGGCACGTGGTGGCAGGCCGACCCGACCGCGGACCTGATCTTGATCTATCTGATCCAGAACATGCCCACGCTGTCCTCCGACGCCGCCGCGGCGGTCGCCGGCAACACGTCGCGGGCGAGGCTGCAAGCCGCCCAGCCGAAGTTCGTCCGCCGCACCTACCGCGCACTTGAATTGTCGCGCACTTGATTTGTAGAGCGTCGGCTTAATTACCCGAATTGCGATGGAAGGTGAATTCGGTATTGCCGATGTTGATGTGGTCGCCGTCGTTCAGGACAGCGCTGGATTGAATCCGCTGGTGCTCGACGTTCACGCCGTTGGCCGAATGGAGGTCGTTGATGGCATAGCCGCTGCTGGTATGGACGATCACGGCATGGTGACGGCTTACCTTGTCGTCGTCGAGGACGATGTCGTTGTCAGAGAGCCGACCGATCCGGGTAGCGACGGCTTCTAGCAAGTAGCGACGATCAGACGGTGCCTGCAGGTACGGCTTACCGGCGGCTTTGCTGCCTTGGTCGTGCCGCGGGCCGCCGCTTGCCGGCCGGGCGGCTGGATGACCGACATGCTCGCCGGATGCGGCTTCAGCCGGATCACCAAGAATCGTGTTGATCTCCCGAGCGATCGCGTAGGTGACCTCTCGGCGGCCTCGCATGGTGCGCAGCAGCTCGCGAATATCGGCATGAATTTCGTCGTCATTTTCACTGTCGAGCGCTTCCCGCAACTCGAAAACCGTCGCCGCCTGCACGGCGGAAGAAAGCTCCGCCTCGCCGCGAACCGTCGCGCCCAACCGCAGTAGGTACTCGTAGGGTATCGGCGGCGGTTCCGGTAGTGGATCGGGTACTTCGTTGCGGCGCAGTTCCCGCTCGTGCAGGGCCGTGATCAGGTCGATTCCGTGGGTCCTGGTCGGGTTCCGGTAGTCGACGAGCTGTTTTGCGAAAATCGTATCGGCGCGATGCGTGCTCACCTGGCCGATCTGCACCGGCAGGATCGGCAGCCCGAGCGCTTCCGCGTAACCGAGTTCGGCGCGGCATGGCTTGGACCGCAGCGCATGGTTCGACACCGCGAACACAAAAACGGTGCAGGCCCGAATCTGGGTAAGGATTTCCGGCCACCACGCATCGCCGCCGCCCAACTCCTGGTCCAGCCAAACCTGCTGATGGGCCCGCGCGAAATCCTCGGCCAGCGATCGCACCGCAGCCTCGTCGCGCCTCGAATAGCTGATGAAAACACTCACCTGGCCGTACTCCGCCACTAATCTCAGGTCGCTAATTGCTGGGAGTATAACGGAGCGACCGGCGACCGAATCGGTCTTTGCCGTCGCCTCGGTCCGCTCGCCTTTACCGCACCGTCGGCGGTTGCAAGAGGGCTCACTAAAGACTCCTGGCGACTCGCTGATGAACTCTTGAGCACGATGGATTCGCTGTCCACCGTGGCAGGAGTGCGGCAGGGCTGGCTAGCGTAGTGCGCTACTTGCTTCTGACCGCGCCGACAAGCTACGTGCAGGTGTGGGCGCCTACCGCTTGATCGCGTTACTTCGTCACGTGTCCGGCAATTTTTTCGGCGATCCTGTCGCCTTCATCGCTGATGCGATATCCGCAGGCCCTGACGTCGATGACCACATTGGACACCGCCCGAAGCGCACGATCGCAAACCCAGGGACGGCCGTTTTTCTCGCTATGCACCTGGGTGTGCTTCTGCTCAATTCCCGGGGCGTTCTCGGTCAACGGTCCGACGGTCCACTGCTGGGTTTTGGTGCTGTCGGCTTTGTCCGTTACGGTCAGGGTTTGCCCGGCGCAACCCTTCCAGTTGCCCGCCGAACTCGCTGCGAACGCGCTGGCTTGGTCGGCGGACGGAAAGACTGCCGCGGCTTCGGTGACGAAGTGCTCTGGGTCGTTGCCCGGCTCCTGGAACTTAAGGTAGTGCAGTGCGGTATATCCGCTGGGGAAAAACACCGGCGCTAGGCCAGCCCAGAACACCCCGAGGCAGTCCGGGGGCGACACGTTAAACGTGGGTTCAATCGCTTCCCGCCCCATGAGGCTGCCCAGCATGTCGTAGGCGCTCATGATGGAGTTGACCTCGCCGCCGTTAAGCAGAATGTCGTCCAGGTCGTCGGACGTGAGCGTTCGGAGTGGCGGCGGTCTCAGGACGGTCATCGTGACGACGACCACAATCACCGCCACGACCACTAAAGCTGCGCCCGCCAAAATGATCCACTTCCTGACGGGCCGTCGTTTGGGCTCAGGTTCGGGTTGGCTCCATCCTGGTGGCGGCGTCGGCGTGGGCTGAGACTGGCTCCACGGTGGCGGCGTCGGCGTGGGCTGAGACTGGCTCCACGGTGGCGGCGTCGGCGTGGGCTGAGACTGGCTCCACGGTGGTGGCGTCGGCGTGGGCTGAGACTGGCTCCACGGTGGTGGCGTCGGCGTGGGCTGAGAGTCACTCCACCCCGGCGGCGGCGTCAACGTGGGCTGAGACTGGCTCCATCCCGGCGGCGGGGTCGGCGTGGGTGACGGCGGCATCGCCGCCAGGTTGGTGCCCGATCCGGCCGATTCTTCACCGCGTCGCAGGATATTGTCCGCCTGATCCTGAGCCGGGGCGCTCAGGGCCCGATGGGCGTCCAGCGCCAGATCGCCGGCGCTGGCGTAGCGGTCCTCGGGTTTTTTGGCCATGCCGCGGGCAATCACAGCGTCAAAAGCCACCGGAATCCCCGGGCGCACCTGGCTGGGGCGCGGGGCCGGCTCCATCAGGTGCGCGGCCACCAGCACACTGGTGCTATCAGCCCGATACGGCGGTACCCCTGTCAAGCACTCGTGCAGCACCGCGGCCAGCGCATAGATATCAGCGCGGTAAGTCACCTCTTCCTTGGAAAACCTTTCCGGGGCCATGTACTTCCAGGTGCCGACCGCGGTGCCCATCTGGGTCAACTTCTCGTCGGTGGTGGCGCTGGCAATGCCGAAGTCGACCAGATAAGCGAAATCGTCGCTAGTGACCAGAATGTTCTCCGGTTTCACATCGCGGTGCATCACCCCGGCGGCGTGCGCGGCATCCAAAGCCGCCGCGACCTGCCGAATGATGGCCACCGCTCGCGGCGGGGTCAGCGGCCCGAACCGTTTGAGCATCGAGAATAAATCGGTGCCCTCGATCAGGCGCATCTCTAAATACAGTTGGCCGTCGATCTCGCCGTATTCGTGAATCGGCACCACATGCGGCTCTTGCAACCGGCCGGCGGTGCGGGCTTCGCGCTGCATCCGCTTGCGAAATACCGGGTCCTGGGAAAACAACGGCGACATCAGCTTGACCGCCACCGTCCACTCTTTGGTGGTGTGCTCGGCTTCATAGACCTCGCCCATACCGCCGCGGCCCAACAGCCGCTTGAGGCGATATGGCCCAAAATCGGATCCCGCACGCGAACTCTGTTCGGTGTCGCTCATCACCGACTCCTCAGCCCGGCCCCCGATCAGCGGCGGGAGATAACCTCACCCCCCGGAGGATCCACCGGCCGCAACACCCGGTGTGTCAACCATGACGGTAAGCCCCTGACAATTCGACCGCACGAAAACCGCACTATTCGCACCTGAGCTGCGACTGAGCGCAGAACGGAGGTAAGACACGTTTGGCGCCATGAGCGCATTGCGACAATTGAGCGCGATGGAAACAACACGCGAAGCTTTCGGTGCCGAATTCGATGGCGCCGATGGATTCCTCGATACCGCGACCTACGGTGTGCCGCCGCGGTTCGTCGCCGACGGCATGCGCGAGTGTCTGCAGGCGTGGCAACATGGCCGGCTGGAGTTGAGCGCGTTCGTCGACGCGATGGCCGCCGGCAGGGCGGCGTATGCCGCGCTGATCGGTGTCGATCCGCAGCGGGTGGCGACCGGGAGCAGCGCCTCGTCGGTCATCGGGCTGGTCGCGGCGTCGATACCGGACGGCAGCCGGGTGGCGACGCTGCCGGGCGAGTACACCAGTGTCACCTTCCCGTTCGCAGCCCAGGCCGGTCGCGGTCTCACCATCACCGAGCTGCCGCTCGGGCCGATTGGAGAGACAGCGCCGGCGAGTTCGACGTGCTGGCCGTCAGTCTGGTGCAGTCCGCGGACGGCGCGCGTGCTGAACGTGGAGGCGCTGCAGGGCAGCCTCGCCGGCTCGGACACCGTGACGCTCATCGACGTGACCCAATCGCTGGGCTGGCGAAACGACTTACTGCCCTGGGCCGACGTCACCGTCGGCGTCAGCTACAAGTGGCTGCTCGGCCCACGCGGGGTGGCGTGGATGTCGCTGAGCGACAGGATGTTCGACTCGTTGGTACCGCAGGCAGCCAATCCTTTCGCCACCGAGGACGTGTGGTCGTCGTTGTACGGGCTGCCGATGCGGCTGGCCGAAGACGGGCGGCGCTTCGACTCGTCGCCGGCGTGGTTCAGTGTCTTCGGCGCGGGTCTGTCGCTGCCGTGGCTGGCGTCACTAAACCGGGCCGCCGTGCATGCCCACACCGTGGGTCTGGCGAATCGGCTGCGGGCGGAGCTGCAGTTGCCGGCCGTCGACTCCGCGATTGTGTCAATTCCGGGCAGCCACTCGACTGATGCCCTGGCCGCCGCGGGCATCCGGGCAGCGGTACGGGCGGGGGCGGTAAGGGTCGCATTTCACATCTACAACACTGAGGAAGACCTCGACCGGCTCCTCGATGCGCTCAGCCGGTGAGAGCGGGCTCGCCTATTGGCCGGGCGGCAGATCCACCGGCAACAGGTTGGGCGTGATGCTCAGCGTAGGCGTGGGGCTACCCAGCCCGTTGAGGTCCATCGGGCCCAGATTTGGTGGCGCGATCACCGGATCGGGCAGCTGACTCGGGCCGGGCACGGTGTCGGGAGGAGTGACCACTTCGGGCGCAGGAGCCGGCGCCACTTCGGGAATCAGCACCGTACTCTCCGGGTCGTTCAGCAAGCCGAGCAGCGTCTGGACATTGAAGTCGTCTACCTGGGTACCGGCGGGCTGCACGGCCGGCACCTGGACGTCGGGCAGCCGGGGAGCGGTCGCGGCAAGCACCGTAACGCTGGCGCCGACAATCGCGACACCAGCGATGAGGTAGGGGCGTAAAGCCAGCCGCATGTCCATTTCCGTTGCTCCGCCGCTCTGGGTTTTCAGACCGGTTCAAGCAGACTCTACCTGAGAGTGCACTTAGAAACAATGAAAAACTACATTTGATTCACGCGGCGTGTCGCAGTCGCCGAAGAGGGTGGGTTCGCGCGCAACTATCCGACGATGGCGGGCGTCGCGTCGGGCGCGCCCGCGGCGGTCACCGCGTCGATGGCCTTCTCCATCCGCTTCAGAGCTTCCTCGGTGAACACCGACAACCCCAGCTCAGGGTTGTAGCCGTGGATCTCCTTGACGTCGAGCTGGGCGAGGAAATAGACGATCTCCTTGGACACCACCTGGCCGGGCACCAGCACCGGGAAGCCCGGCGGGTAGGGCACCACGAAGGTCGTGGACACCAAGGTCTTACCCTCAGCCAGCCGCCGCCCGGCCATGCCGATCAGCACATGCTCGCGGTCGGACTCCTCGTATCCGGCGTAGAAGGCCGAGCGCATGTCGCCGAACTTGCAGAGGTCGAACGGACGGAAGGCCGCGTCGAACGCGCTGAAATCCGGCAGATGCGGGACGTCCTCGGTCATCTCCTCGACGCGGCGCTGCTGCAGGGCGCGGTCCTCCTTGCCGCTGATGTTCTCGACGCGGTTGAAGTCGGTCGCGATCCGGCGCAGCACGTCGAGCAGGTAGTGCACGCTCGACCATGTCACCCCGATGGTGAAAATCAGCAGCACACTGTTGATCGAGGTTTTGTTGATCTGGATACCGAACCGGTCCATCAGGATCTTCTCGCGGAAGTCGTATCCGTTCATTCCGGTCTTGCCGACGAACAGGGTGACCCGCGTCGGTTCCAGCACGAACTGGTCGGACCGCCACGCCTCGTTCCACTCGGCCAGCGCCCCCTCCCGGACCTGGCGGTAGGAGCTGACGCAGGAGGCGCGGAAATCGTCGGGCACCAGATCGGACTCGTCGAGGATGCGGAACCACTTGCCGATCAACCGGTCCCGCCGGACCCGGTGCCGGAAGACCAGCGCCATGTTGTACACATTGCGGACCATTTCGAAGCCTTCGATGTCGACCTGGCGGCGGGCCAGGTCCAGCGACGCGAGCAGCTGCTGGTTGGGCGACGTCGAGGTGTGGGTCAAGAACGCCTCGCCGAAGGCGTCGCGGGTCAGCGCCCGGAAATCCTGGTCGCGAAGGTGGATCATCGACGCTTGACGCAGCGCCGAGAGCGACTTGTGGGTGGAGTGCGTTGCGTAAACCCGCACCCGCGCGCGGCTCGGGTCGGGCAGCAGCCGCCGATTCACCCAGTCGGAGTGGTCGACGTCTCGCATCGACGCCGCCCATTCCCGGTAGTCCTCAACGTATTCCGGGGACGCCAGCATCTGCTCCAGGCGCTCGGCGGCGATCATCGCGGTACGCTCCCGCGCCCAGGGCACCGCGGTGGCGAACGCGTACCACGCCTCGTCCCAGAGGAAGCAGATGTCCGGCTTGATCGCCAGGACCTCCTCCATGACGCGGCGGGGGTTGTACACAATGCCGTCGAACGTGCAGTTGGTCAGCGACAGCATGCGCACCCGGTCCAGCTGCCCGGCCGCTTCCAGGTCGACCAGCGCCTGCTTGATCGTCTGCAGCGACACCGCCCCGTAGATCCCGTACTGCTGCAGCGGATAGGCGTCCAGATACAGCGGGTATGCGCCGGCCAGCACCAGGCCGTAGTGGTGCGACTTATGGCAGTTGCGGTCGATCAGCACAATGTCGCCCGGTCGGGTGAGGGCCTGCACGACGATCTTGTTCGCCGTTGAGGTTCCGTTGGTGACGAAATAGGTGCGCCTGGCATTCCAGGTCAGCGCGGCCTTATCCATCGCCTTTTTGATGTTGCCGTGCGGGTCCAGCAGCGAGTCCAGGCCGCCGGAGGTGCTCGACGTCTCGGCCATGAAGATGTTGCGGCCGTAGAACTCACCCATGTCGTGCAGCGACTTGGAGTTGAAAATGCTGGCGCCGCGCGCGACGGGCAGCGCATGGAACTGGCCGACCGGAGACGCAGCGTATGCCCGCAGGGCGTCGAAAAACGGTGTGGCGAACCGGTTTCGGATGCCAGCGAGCACCGTGCTGTACAAGTCGGTGACGTCGTTGAGCCGGTAGAAGGTGCGGTCGCAGAGGTCTGGATTGTCGTCGGTTTCCGCGGCGATCGACTCGTCGGTGAGCAGGTACAGGTCGATGTGCGGGCGCAGCTGGCGGATCCATTCGCCGCACTCGACCCAATTGTCAGTGCAGTCGCTGGTGACGGCCACTCCTGCCTCGGGCTCTTTGGGCCCGAGCAGCGTGGTCATCAGCGGCACCCGGTCGCGAGACCTCAGCGGCAAGTCGTGCCGGATGATCGCCGCCTGGATCTCACCATTCAGCGCGACGGCGGTGACCACGTCCTCGACGCTGGCCACCACCAACAGCTCGACCTGCACCTCGTCCGACGGATTCCGCAGGGCCCGTAGCTGCTCGGCCAGGCTGTCGGGCGCGGTGACCGGGGCGTCGTCGGCGAGCAGGACGGTGTAGAACTGCTGGTGCTTGGCCCGCGCCACCAGCTCTTGATCGGCCAGCGACGCCGATGTGTCGAACAGCGCTGCGCGGTCGCCGTATTCGGAGAGCAGGCGCACGGCCAGGGACACCGCGTTGGTGAGACCGACCGTGGCGCCGGAGTCGAGCTGCCCGCAGAACGTCGCCAGGTTCGCCGCGCCCGGATACAACCAGTACCGTTCGTAAGCGGCGAGACGATTGAGCAGCCGCTTCACTCGGGCCGCCTCGTGGGCGGTGCCCTGACCGTTGCGGTCCACTTCAGCCAGGTCGCGGCAGGCGTCATCGAGCAGATTCCAGGTGTCGATCCGCGAGTAGGAGGGGTTAGCTACCGCCGCCAAGGCCGACACGTGAAGTTTCTTGGCACTCCGGCCATCTCGGTACATGTGGTCAGTGTGTTCCCTTGTCGATAACCGCGAGAGCATTTCTTCAACGTTACCGTGCTTCGCTCTGGAAACATCCGCCACAGAAGCGGCGCTGATGGAAAAGCTTTTGGTGCTTTGCGCTGGCGCTCACCGCAGCATTACGACCAGCACCACGCAGAACATCACCCGCGCACCGGCAATTGGTAACCGTCGATGTACACCACCGGCGTGGTCAATCCCCACGTGAACAGATTTCGCGGGTACTGCGTGGTCACGGCGATGCCCTCACCCGGTGGACCGGGGTGGAGGTTGCGGGAAATCGTTCATCGCCGGCCTTCCGTACCGGTTCGACGTCATCATCACTCCGGTGTTGCGGTCAGACAGCGGAACTGCAGACACGGCCTCATCACATGCCGGCCTGGGCTCCGCAGTAACACGCGTCACACCGGTTTCAGCGGAGAAGCATGTGGTGTTGTGCCCACCTCCGAGCGATTGCTCGGCCGGCAGGATTGCGATGCAGCCTCAGTTTCGCTCGAAGGTGGGCACAACGAGTGCCCGAATTGCCAGTGACTGCTGTGACTGGGCTCAGCTGCCGACGTCGCCGTCACTGTCGGGGACCCGCCGGCCGCGGGTGACCTCCAACCAGCGTCGCACCGGCCGGTCCCAGCGGCGCTGCGGCAGGTCGGTCACGTCACCGAGCGAGCGCACGACGGCCTGGGTCAGGCCCATGATGGCGGCCATCACCGGCAGCAGCGGTCGAAACGGTGTGGCGGCCGAACGCACCGTGCTGATCCGTTGCGCCATGACGTAGCGGTGGATCGAGTGATACAGCCAGGCACCGACTGCCAACCCGTAGATGGCCAACGTTGCCGCGAGCCACGCCAGCCCGTAGGCCGCGCAAGCCACCGCGCCCAGCACCACCGTCGCGGCCAGTACGCCCGCGAGCACGACCCGCAGCTCGAGCCGGGTCACGAACCCGTCTCGCGGACTGCCTGGGCGGCCGCCCGGATCTGCGGCGTCACCAACATCACCTGACCCAGCACTCCGTTGACGAAACCGGGGGAATCGTCGGTGGAAAGCTCCTTGGCCAGCCGCACCGCCTCGTCGACGGCGACCGGCTCGGGCACGTCGTCGGCGTGCAGCAGCTCCCACACCGCGACCCGCAGGATGGCCCGGTCCACTGCAGGCAGCCGCTCCAGGGTCCAGCCCTGCAAATGCGCGGTGAGCAGGTCGTCGATATGGGCGTTGTGCTTGCTGACGCCCCGGGCCACCGTCACCGTGTACGGGTGCAGCGGCGCCACGTCCGGTTTCGCGGCTGCCAGCGCTGCTCGGGTCTCCGCCATCTGCGCCGGGGTCAGGCCGCGGGCCTCGGCCTCGAACAGCAGGTCGACGGCGCGCTTGCGGGCAAGGTGGCGCCCCTTGACCGGTCGCATGGTCAGGCGTTCACGCGTCCCAGATAGCTGCCGTCACGGGTGTCCACTTTCAGTTTGTCGCCGGTGTTGACAAACAACGGCACGTTGATCTGAGCTCCGGTCTGCACCGTCGCCGGTTTGGTGCCGGCGTTGGACCGGTCGCCCTGCAGACCCGGCTCGGTGTGGGTGACCTCCAACTCGACGGTCACCGGCAGGTCGATGTAGAGCGGGGCGCCGTCGTGGAACGCCACCTGCACCGGCATGCCTTCGAGCAGGAACCGGGCCGCGTCGCCGACCAGCGACTCCGGCAGCGGATGCTGCTCATAGTCCTGGCTGTCCATGAAGACGAAATCAGAGCCGTCGCGGTAGAGATATGTCGTGTCGCGCCGGTCGACGGTCGCGGTCTCGACCTTCACCCCGGCGTTGTACGTTTTGTCGACGACCTTGCCGGACAGCACGTTCTTCAACTTGGTGCGCACGAACGCCGGACCCTTGCCGGGTTTGACGTGCTGGAATTCCACGATCGTCCACAGCTGGCCGTCGATCACCAGCACCAGGCCGTTTTTGAAGTCGGCGGTCGTCGCCACGGTCTTTGAATCTCCTCAACGATGGTCGGATCTTCCGTGAGCTTACCGGGGTGTTGCCGGCGGTTCCGCTGCTCCTTCGCCCCTCGGAGCGCGGCCCGGAAATACTGGCCCCTTGCTCGTGATGGCGATTCGCTCGCGCTGAAAAAACCTCCTACGGCCCACTTCGCGACCACCTCAGCCCGCCAGCCTCGGTGGCGGGCATCTGCGCGGAGCCGAATACCCGTGGGAGCACTTCCCCCACCATCACCGGGTTGCTAGGGATTTTTGGATATGTCAGAGCTGTTGCCCATGCCGGGCTCTTAATAGGATCAGATGCCATCTTCGAGACAGTCTGGCCCTTCGCGCTTTTTCGGAATCGCGATGTGTGCGACCCTCGCACCGTTGGGCCGATTAATTAATCGAGAATCGCCAGTTCCTTCGGAAACCGGGTGAGTAACTCCGGGGATTCTCCGTCCGCCACCACCAGCGTGTCCTCGATGCGAACGCCGCCGCGCTCCGGCAAGTAGACGCCGGGCTCCACGGTCACCACGGAGTCCGCCAGTAGTGTCCCGACGGCAGCCGCGTTGATCCCTGGCGCCTCATGGATCTGCAGACCTACCCCGTGACCCAGGCCGTGGCCGAAATTGGCACCATAGCCGGCGTCGACGATCACTTGTCGCGCCGCGGCGTCCACGTCGCGCAGCCCCGCTCCGGGGCGCAGGGCCGCACGCCCGGCCTGTTGAGCGGCGGCGACCAACTCGTAGAGCCCCAGCTGCCAGTCGGCGGCCGGCGCCAGGACGAACGTGCGGGTCATGTCGGAGTGATATCCGCCGACGACGGCGCCGAAGTCGATTTTGACGAAGTCGCCGGCCGCCAGCAGCGCGTCGGTCGGGCGATGGTGCGGGACCGCCGAGTTCGCCCCGGCGGCCACGATGGTCTCGAACGACACCCCGTCGGCGCCGCGGTCGATCATCAGCGACTCCAACTCGCGGCCCACCGCCCGCTCGGTGTGGCCGGGCCGCAGACCGCCCCGCTCGACGAGATCGGTCAGCGCGGCGTCGGCTGCCTCGCAGGCCAGCCGCAGCAGCGCCAGCTCGCCGGCGTCTTTGGTTTCACGCAGGGCTTCCACGATGCCCGGGGCGCGCACCAATTCGGTGCCGCGCGCTTCGCCATTTAAGGTGTCGAAGGCGTCCACGGTGACCACGTGGCTCTCGAAGCCCAGGCGGAGCGCGCCGGCCCGGGCGGCCCGCGCAGCCAGGTAACACGCACAGGCCCGTTCGATGGCCACCTCGACGTCAGGCGCCTGCTGCGCGGCCTGGGTGCGGTACCGCCCGTCGGTGGCCAGCACCGGCGCGCTGCCGTCGGCGAAGACCAGCAGCGCCGCGTTGGAGCCGGTGAATCCCGAGAGATACCGCACGTTGACCAGGTCGGTGACAAGCATTGCGTCCAGCCCGCCGGCACCAATTCGGGCTGCAAGGTGATCACGACGCTGTGAATGTGTCACGACCGCCGACGCTACTCGCTACGCTGTGGCCCCATGACTAAGTGGATGGTGCGCGGGCTGGTGTTCGCCGTGGGGATGGTGATCGTCCGCTTGTTCCAGGGGGCGTTGATCAACGCGTTCCAGCAAATGGCCGGGCTGATCAGCATCGTGTTGGTGCTGCTCTTCATTATCGGGGTCTTCATCTGGGGACTCATCGACGGCCGCGCCGACGCCCGGGAGCAACCGGATCCCGACCGCCGCCGCGACCTGGCAATGACGTGGCTGCTGGCCGGGCTGGTGGCCGGGCTGCTCGACGGCCTAGTGACCTGGCTCATTTCGCTCTTCTACACCAACGGTGTCTATACCGGGGGCCTGATCAACGAGGTGTCGACGTTCGCCGCGTTCACCGCGCTGGTGGTGTTCCTGCCCGGGATGGGCGCGGTGGTGTTCGGCCGCTGGCTGATCGACCGCAAAGAGGCGTATGCGGAGCGGCGTTCCGGTGGTGACGAGGACCGGGCCGACACCGACGTATTCGACGCCGTCCACGAGGACGAGAGCCCGACCGGCGAGGTGCCCGTGGGAGGCCGCGACCGAGACCACGAGGGCGCGGCCGGCGGTGAGCGTAGCGAGGAGCGGACCAGCTCGGTGGCAACCGCCGAGGCGGAGCGACCGACCGAAGCCGGCCCCACCGCCCGCCGCGAGGAAAAGACCGAGCCGGTGCGTACCGACGACCGCACCGACCCGATTCGCACCGACGAGGATCAGCGCTAGTTGCCGGCCAAATACCGCAGCGCGAGCAGATAACCCTGCGTGCCGAGGCCGACGATCACCCCGGTCGCCACCGCGCTGAGGTAGGAATGCCGCCGAAACTCCTCGCGGGCATGGATATTGGATATGTGCACCTCGATCAGCGGTGCGCGCAGCTCGCTGCAGGCGTCACGCAGCGCCACCGAAGTGTGAGTCAGTCCACCGGCGTTGAGGATCACCGGTTCTGCGGCATCGGCGGCCTGGTGGATCCACTCCAGCAGTTCAGCTTCGCTATCCGACTGGCGGACAACGGCTGTCAGCCCGAGCTCGGCGGCTTCGCGCTCGATCAGGGCGGTCAGGTCGTCGTGGCTGGTGCTGCCGTAGACGTCGGGCTCACGCCGACCGAGCCGGCCGAGATTGGGACCGTTCAGTACATGCACGGTGGTCGTCACGCCGCCCCCACTTCCGCGTAGGCGGCGGCCAGCATCGCCGGGTCGGGTCCCTCCAGCCGGCCCGGCTTGGCCAGCCCGTCGAGCACCACGAACCGCAGCATCCCGGAGCGGGTCTTCTTGTCGCCGGCCATATACTCCAGCAGCTGCGGCAGCGCGTCGGCGTCGTAGCTGACCGGCAAGCCCAGCGACGTCAAGATGCTGCGATGCCGATCAGCGGTGGCGTGGTCGAGCCGCCCGACCCGTCGAGCCAGCGCCGCCGCGAACACCAAACCCACCGACACCGCGGCGCCGTGGCGCCACTGATAACCTTCGCGGCGCTCGATGGCGTGCGCCAGCGTGTGGCCGTAGTTGAGGATCTCGCGCAGCTGAGCTTCCTTCTCGTCGGCGGCGACCACTTCGGCCTTGACGGTCACCGCTCGCCGGATCAACTCCGGCAGCACCTCGCCGGCCGGATCGAGTGCGGCCTGCGGATTGGCCTCGATGAGGTCCAGGATCACCGGGTCACCGATGAAGCCGGCCTTCACCACTTCGGCCATGCCGGCTGCCATCTCATCGCGCGGCAGGGTCTGCAACGTCGCCAAGTCGGCGAGCACGGCCAGCGGCTGGTGGAACGCGCCGACCAGGTTCTTGCCGGCGTCGGTGTTGATGCCGGTCTTGCCGCCGACCGCGGCGTCGACCATGCCCAGCAGGGTGGTGGGCATATGCACGATCGCCACTCCCCGCAGCCAGGTGGCGGCGGCAAAGCCGGCGACGTCGGTAGCCGCCCCGCCGCCGACGCTAACCAGGGCATCCTTACGGCCGAGCCCGATGCGGCCCAGGACCTCCCAGATGAAGCCCACGACGTGCAGCTCTTTGCCGGCTTCGGCGTCCGGGATCTCGATGCGGTGCGCGTCGACACCGAGGTCCGACAGCCGGGTACGGACCGCTTCGGCGGTCTGCGCCAGCCGCGGCTGGTGCACGATCGCCACCCGGTGGCGGGATGACAACAGACCGTCGAGTTCGCCGAGCAGCCCGGAGCCGATGATCACCGGGTACGGCGGGTCCACGGCCACCTGCACGGTGACCGCAGCGCCGGTCACTGCCCGGCCTCGGCACCGAAGGCGCGCGGCGTCGCGGCGAGCGTGGCCTCATGGGCCTCCAGCCGCGACAGCACATGGCGGACCACCGCCCCGGGATTGCGCCGGTTGGTGTTGACCCGAATCGTCGCAACCCGCCGGTACAAGGGCGCCCGCTCGGCCATCAGCGTGCGGAATTTCTCTGCGCGGTCCGGTCCGGCCAGCAGCGGCCGCACGGTGGCGCCGCCGGTCCGCCGCACGCCCTCGGCGGCGGTGATCTCCAGGTAGATGACGGTGTGCCCAACCAGTGCCGCGCGCACCCCGGGGGTGGTGACGGCGCCGCCGCCCAGCGACAGGATGCCGTCGTGCTCAGCCAGCGCTGCGCGCACCACCTGTTCCTCGATGCGGCGGAACTCCTGCTCCCCGTCGGCGGCGAAGATGTCGGCGATGCTGCGGCCGGTTTGCTGCTCGATCGCGGCGTCGGTGTCGAGCAGGCCGACGCCGAGCGCCTTGGCCAACCGCCGCCCGATCGTGGACTTGCCCGAGCCCGGCAGCCCCACCAACACCGCCCTGGGTGCCATCGCCCGCTACCCGGACGCTCGAACCGGGTCGGTCACGGGTTGGCGCTGGGCGACCGAACGCAGATACGACTCGACGTTGCGGCGGGTTTCGGCGAGCGAATCGCCACCGAACTTCTCCAGCGCCGCGCGCGCCAGCACCAAGGCGACCATGGTTTCGACGACGACGCCGGCGGCCGGTACCGCGCACACGTCCGAGCGTTGGTTGATGGCCACCGCCTCGCCACCGGTGGCCATGTCGACGGTGGCCAGGGCCCGGGGCACGGTGGAGATCGGTTTCATCGCCGCGCGCACCCGCAGCGGCTGGCCGTTGGTCATGCCGCCTTCCAGGCCGCCGGCCCGGTTGGTGGAGCGGACGACTCCGTCCGGCCCGGGGTACATCTCGTCGTGGGCGCGGCTGCCACGGCGACGGGCGGTTTCAAAGCCGTCACCGATTTCGACGCCCTTGATCGCCTGGATGCCCATCACCGCGGCGGCCAGTTGGCTGTCGAGCCGGTTTTCGCCGCTGGTGAACGAACCCAGGCCCACCGGCAGGCCCACGACGACGGCCTCCACCACTCCGCCGAGGGTGTCGCCGTCCTTCTTGGCGGCCTCGATCTCGGCGATCATGGCCTGCTCCGTCGCCTGGTCGAACGCGCGAACCGGGCTGGCATCGATGACCGGCAGGTCCCCCGCTTGCGGCGGCGGGCCGTCGTACGGCTGGGAACCGCCGATGGCGACGACGTGCGAGAGCACCTCGACACCGAGCGCTTGGCGCAGGAACAGCCGCGCGATCGTGCCGGCCGCGACCCGGGCCGCGGTTTCGCGGGCGCTGGCGCGCTCCAGCACCGGGCGCGCGTCGTCGAAGCCGTATTTGAGCATGCCGGCATAGTCGGCATGGCCGGGCCGCGGCCGGGTGAGCGGCGCGTTGCGCGCGGAATCCTCCAAATCGGCCGGGTCGACCGGGTCGGCGGCCATCACGGTTTCCCACTTCGGCCACTCGGTGTTGCCGACCTCGATCGCGATCGGCCCGCCCAAGGTGATGCCGTGACGCACCCCGGCCAGCACGCTCACCGCGTCGGCCTCGAACTTCATCCGGGCGCCGCGGCCATAGCCGAGCCGGCGGCGGGCCAGCTGCTCGGCGATGTCGTGTGAGGTGACGGCCACCCCGGCGACCATGCCTTCGACCACGGCCACCAGCGCGCGGCCGTGGGATTCCCCAGCAGTGGTCCAGCGCAACACGCGTCCCATCTTCCCATGCCGGGTTGCGGAGACGACAACTTCAGCGCGTCACGCTGGCGTGACGTTCGCCGCGCGGTGTCCCGCCAGCGTGACGTTCGGCACCTCACCAGAGAGCCAGGCCCACAGCCGCGACACTGGCCAGGCACATCGACGGGCCGTGCGGCACCGTCCTCGCCGACCAGCCCAGCCACCCCACCAACCCGATCACCGCCGTCAGCAATGGCGCGGCGAGCGCGGCCAGCAGCCAGACGTCGACGCCGAAGCAGCCGGTCAACGCACCCACGCCGAGCGCGAGCTTGACATCGCCGGCGCCCATCGCGGTCGGCGCCCCGGCATGAACCAGCAGGTACACAGCCGCGAGCGCGACTGCGCCCAGTAGCGCAGGCAGACTTCGGCCGGCACCGACCGCGGCGGCAAGTACGGTCGCCGCACCCGGCAACGTCAGCCAGTTGGGCAGGCGGCGTTGCCGGACGTCGTAAACGCTCAACGCCGTAGCCCACAACAGCACCGCCCCGGCGATCATTGGCCGGGACCTTATCCCAGCGCGCTGGCCATCGCCGCCCGCGGCGCGGGCAGCCCTGTGAATAACTCCACCTGCGTAAAGGCCTGGTGCAGCAGCATCTGCAGTCCGCTGATTACCCGACCACCGGCGGCGGCCACCGCGGCGGCCAGCGGTGTGGGCCACGGGTCGTAAATGGCGTCCAGCAGCACCGGCACGCCGGCCAGCGGCCCGGTGCGGGCGGCGGCCGCGTCCGCCGGGACGGTGGACACCAGCAC
Organism: uncultured Actinomycetota bacterium; assembly: GCA_963830605.1. Lineage (GTDB taxonomy): Bacteria > Actinomycetota > Actinomycetes > Mycobacteriales > Mycobacteriaceae > Mycobacterium. Next base: position 389,463 of record CAWHML010000004.1, read on the forward strand.
GTCCGCGGGTGCCACCGCGTCGGCGAGTGCGGGGCTGTCGAAGGCACAGAACCGGGTGTCGACGTCGAGGTAGGTCCCGAGCTCTACGCACCTGCCGGCGGTTGCCACGTTGCGGGCCACCACGATGATCTCCTCGACGCCCAGGTGGGCCAGCGCGTAGACGGCCGCCGGCGCGGTGCCGCCGGAGCCCAGGACGATGGCGCATCCGTGGGCCGCGCCCAGCGCACCGGTCACACCGTCGACGTCTGTGTTGTCTGCTCGCCAGCCCCCCGGGATAGACACCAAGGTGTTCGCCGAACCGATCAACTCGGCGCGCGCACTGCTTGCGGTGGCGAAGCGCAAGGCAGCGGCCTTGCCCGGCTTGGTCACCGAAAGCCCCACCCATTCCGGCCCCAACCGGGCGACCAGGTGCGACAGCCCGGCGGCGTCGCACTCGATGCGGTCATAGCTCCAGTCGTGCAGGCCCAGCGCCCGGTAAGCGGCCAGATGCAGCTGCGGGGACCGGGAATGCGCGATCGGCTTGCCCAGCACACCCGCGCGTCTAGCGCGCGCTGTCGAGGACACCGTTGTGTTTGGCCAGCTCGACGTCGGCCAGATGCTGTTGGTAATCCCGGGTGAACAGCGTCGTGCCCGCTGAGTCGATGGTGACGAAGTACAGCCAGTCACCGGGCTCAGGGTGCTCGGCGGCGCGTAAGGCGTCCACGCCGGGCGAACAGATCGGTGTGGCCGGCACACCCTCGAGCAGGTAGGTGTTCCAGGGCGTGGGCTGCGCCCGGTCGGCGTCGCCGGTGGCCACCTCACGGCGATCCAGCGGATAGTTCACCGTCGAGTCGAACTCCAGCGTGCGGTGCTCGTTGAGCCGGTTGTAGATGACCCGGGCCACTTTCGGGAAGTCCTGCGGATTGGATTCGCGCTGCACCAGCGACGCCACCACCAACACCTCGTAGGGCGACAAATTCATCGCGGTGGCGGTGTCCCGCAACCCGGACCGCACATAGCTGTCGGTGCCGGCGCTGATCAGCGTCGCCAGAATCTGCTCGGCGGGCGCCGACGGGTCGACGTTGAACGTTCCCGGCGCGACCAGGCCTTCGATGCGGCGGTGGTCGTTGCCCATCGCGGTCACCGGCTGGAGCGACCAGCTGGGCACCGCCAGCGCCGCGGGCGAGGTGATGCCGGCCGCGGTGCGCAGATCGGCCACCGGGACGCAGCGTTGCCGCCCGTCGAGGTCGACGCAGGTGGCTTGCGAGATCAAGCTCAAGATGCCCGGCGTGGTGGCGTTGGTTTTCATGTCGGTGGTGTCGTCGAGCTGGCGTCCCTCCGGGACCACCAGCCGGCCCACCCGGTTGTCCGGGTCGGCCAGCCGTTTGACCGCCGACGAGGCCGAGATTTCGGTGCGCAGCTTGTAGTACCCCGGTTGGATGGCCGAGATCGCGGAGTTGCCGTGCGCGGCGTCGACGAAGGCGCGCGCGGTCTTGACCACGTCGTGGTTGTGCAGTGTCTCCCCGATCGCGGTGGTGGAGTCACCGGCGTGCACCTGGATGAGGACGTCCTGTTTGCCGTTACCGCTGTAGTCACCGCCGCCGCTGGTCAGGGCGTGCCACATCCTGGAGCCCAGGAAGACGGCGCCCAACACGACGGCGATCAGGACTGCGGCGGCGAACCCGCCGGCGATGCGCCGCCGCCGCCGGACGCGCCGGGCGCGGGCCCGCGCGGTGCGGCTCATCCGGTGCCGCGGCGGCCCAACCGCAACCGGCTGCGCCCGGCCGCGAGGCTCCTCGTCAGACATCGGCCCGCCCCGAAAGCAGCGCGGCGCGGCGCTGGTCGAGCCAGCTCTGCAGGATCACCACCGCCGCGGCCTGGTCGATGACCCCCCGCTGGCGCTTCGCCCGCATACCCGCGGCGTACAGCGACCGCTGCGCGCTGACCGTGGTGAGCCGTTCGTCGGCGAGCCGCACCGGCGTGGGCGCGATACGGCGGGCCAGGCCGTCGGCCAGCGCGATCGCGTCAGCGGCTGACTGTCCGGTTCGGTCGGCCAGCGTCAGCGGCAGCCCCACGATCACCTCGACCGCGCCGACTTCAGCGGCGAGTTCCGCCAGCCGCCGCAAATGGCCACCAGAACCATCGCGGCGGATCGTCTCCACCGGAGTAGCCAGAATGCCGTCGGGGTCGCTGCAGGCCACACCGATGCGCCTCTTACCGGCATCGACGCCGATCCGCCGGCCGCGGCCCGGGTCATCCGCGCCGGGCCGGTCGGGGTGGCGATGCTCTGCAGAGGTCACTCAGCCGACCCGCGCTATCTCTGCACGGATCGCATCGAGTGCAGCGTCGATACCGGACTGATCCTTACCCGAGCCCTGCGCCAGATCGGCCTTCCCGCCGCCCCGGCCGTCGACAGGCACCGAGAGCTGCTTGACCAGATCGTCGGCGCGAATCCCAAGATCCTGCGCCGCGGTGTTGGCGGCGACGGCATAAAAGACACCGGCACCGTTTCCACCGGCGATCAGCGCCACCACAGCCGGGTCGCTGCCCAACGTGCCGCGGATGTCGCCCACCAGCGAGCGCAGGTCGGCGGCCGTCATGCCGCCGGCCATCCGCTGGGCCACCACCCGCACGCTGCCGATCCGTTCGGCCCCCGCGGCGGCGTTCACCGCGGCCGCTCGCGCGCCGGCCAGCCGGTTGCGCTCGAGTTGTTTCTCGGCCGCCCGCAGCCGCTCGACCAGGTTGGCCACCCGGGCGGGCACCTCGTGCGACGGCACCTTCAGCGACGACGCCAGCCCGGCCATCAGCGCACGCTCCTTGGCCAGGTGGCGGAACGACTCCAGCCCGACATACGCCTCCACTCGGCGCACCCCGGAGCCCACTGACGATTCGCCCAGAATCGTGACGGGCCCGATCTGCGCCGAGTTGTGCACGTGGGTGCCGCCACACAGTTCCAGCGAGAACGGTCCCCCGATTTCCACCACGCGGACCTGATCGGGGTAGCTCTCGCCGAACAGCGCCAACGCCCCCATCGCCTTGGCCTTCTCGAGCCGCTCGGTGAACGTGTGCACTTCGAAGTCGGCCTGCACCGCCTGGTTGGTGACCTCCTCAACCTGGCTGCGCTGCTCTTCGGTCAGCGCCCCCTGCCAGTTGAAGTCGAACCGCAGGTAGCCCGGCCGGTTCAGCGAGCCTGCCTGAACAGCGTTCGGTCCCAACACTTCTCGCAGTGCAGCGTGCACCATGTGGGTGCCCGAGTGGCCCTGGGTGGCACCGTGGCGCCACCCGGCGTCGACAGCGGCGAGCACAGTGTCACCCTCGACGAATTCGCCGGATTCCACGTTGACGCGATGTACCCACAACGTTTTCGCGATCTTCTGCACATCGGTGACGGCCGCTTTGGCGCACTGCCCGGCGCCGGTACCGGTGATGGTGCCGGCGTCGGCGACCTGCCCGCCGGACTCGGCGTACAGCGGGGTGCGGTCGAGGACGAGTTCGACTCGATCGGCGCCGTCGGTACCGTGCGCCACCACCGGGACCCGGGTGCCGTCGACGAAGATGCCCAGTATCCGGGCCTGCGACGTCAGCTCGTCGAATCCGGTGAACTCGGTGGGACCGGCGTCGACCAGTTCGCGGTAGGCGCTCAGGTCGGCGTGGGCGTGTTTGCGTGCGGCGGCGTCGGCCTTGGCGCGGCGGCGCTGCTCGGCCATCAGGTCGCGGAAGCCGGCCTGGTCCACCTGCAGACCGGCCTCGGCCGCCATCTCCAGCGTCAGCTCGATCGGGAAACCGTAGGTGTCGTGCAAGGTGAAGGCGTCCGAACCCGACACCACGGTGGCCCCGGCTGCTTTGGTGGCCCCGGTCACCTCGTCGAACAACCGCGAACCCGATGCGAGTGTGCGGTTGAACGCGGTCTCCTCGGCGACGGCGATGCGGCTGATCCGGTCGAAGCCGGCCACCAGTTCGGGATAGGACGGGCCCATCGCGTCGCGCACCGTCGCCATCAGGTCACCGACGACCGGACCGTCGATGCCGAGCAGCTTGGCCGAGCGGATCACCCGGCGCAGCAGGCGCCGCAGCACATAGCCGCGCCCGTCGTTGCCTGGGCTGACCCCGTCACCGATGAGAATCGCCGCGGTGCGGCTGTGATCGGCAATGATGCGGTAGCGCACGTCGTCCTCGTGACGGCCGACGTCATATCCGCGCGGGGCCCGGGCCGCGGTCGCGTCGATCACCGGGCGCAGCAGGTCGGTTTCGTAGACGTTGTGCACACCCTGCAGCAGCACCGCGACCCGCTCCACGCCCATCCCGGTGTCGATGTTCTTGCGGGGCAACGGCCCCAAGATCTGGTAGTCGTCTTTGCCTGCGCCGTCGCCGCGTTCGTTCTGCATGAACACGAGATTCCAGATCTCCATGTAGCGCTCTTCGCTGGCCAGCGGGCCGCCTTCGGGACCGTATTCACCCCCGCGGTCGTAGTAGATCTCCGACGACGGCCCGCACGGCCCGGGAATGCCCATCGACCAGTAGTTGTCGGCCATGCCGCGTCGCTGAATCCGCTCCGCGGGCAGACCCGCCACCTCGCGCCATAGCCCTGCCGCTTCGTCGTCGTCGAAATAAACTGTGGCCCAAAGTCTTTCGGCGTCAAAACCGTAGCCGCCGGCGGCTTTCGCGTTGGTCAGCAAAGTCCAGGCCAACTCGATCGCGCCGCGTTTGAAGTAGTCGCCGAAGGAGAAATTGCCGGCCATCTGAAAAAAGGTGTTGTGCCGGGTGGTGATCCCGACCTCGTCGATATCCGGCGTGCGGATACATTTCTGAATGCTGGTGGCCGTCGGGTAGGGCGGCGTGCGTTGCCCTAAGAAGAACGGCACGAACTGGACCATGCCGGCGTTGACGAACAGCAGATTGGGGTCGTCGAGGATCACCGAGGCACTCGGCACTTCGGTGTGGCCTGCTGTCACGAAATGATCGAGGAACCGCTTCCTGATCTCGTGTGTCTGCACTGTCCGCTTCCCTGCTCGCCGCCGGTATTGCCGGTCCTGTCCGAGGCCTATTTCGACCGCCCTACAGTACCGGTTTGGCGAGCCGCGCTGCGGAACGCCGGTCAGGCGTGGACGAAACTCAACCGCACCGAGCGCTGCGGGTTGTCGCGGTTGAGGTCGACCAGCACCACGCTCTGCCAAGTGCCCAGCAACGGCTCGCCGCCCTGCACCGGCAGGGTCACCGACGGCGACACGATGGCCGGCAGCACATGGTCGGCGCCGTGCCCGTAGGACCCGTGCGCATGCCGGTAGCGGTCGTCGCGGGGCAACAGTCGTTCCAGCGTGTCGACGAGGTCGTCGTCTGAACCGGCACCCGTCTCGATGATGGCCACGCCCGCGGTCGCGTGCGGAACGAACACGTTGCAGAAACCGTCTTCACGGTCGGCGCAGAAGGAACGCACCTCGTCGGTCAAGTCGACGACACGGCGACGCTTGGTGTCGACATCCAGCACATCGGTGTCCATGACATCCAGCCTACGGGCAGAACACCGAGAACCCAGGAAAAACGTTGCGATGCCGCGGATGCGGGAGCAAGGTATGGGGTGGACCGGTGGCGCCACCGGGGCGCCGCCCCGATACCGATGAGGGGTGAATCGTGTACGCACGCTCGACGACGATTGAGGCGCAACCGGAAGCCATCGACTCGGGCATCGCCCACGTTCGCGACGAAGTGATGCCGGCGCTGCGGCAGGTCGATGGTTGCGTCGGATTGTCGTTACTGGTGGACCGGGAGTCGGGCCGTTGCATCGCGACAAGCTCGTGGGAGACGAAAGAAGCGATGCATGCCGGCGCCGAGCAGGTGCGGCCGGTGCGCGACCGGGCGGCGCAGGCGTTCGAGGGCAGCCCGACGGTCGACGAGTGGGAGATCGCGGTGCTGCACCGGGACCACCGCTCCGGTGCGGGTGCGGCGGTTAGGGCCACCTGGCTGAAGGTGCGTCCCGATCAGTTCGACCGGGCGATCGCGTTCTACCGCGAATCGGTGCTGCCCGACATCGAGCAGCTCGAGGGTTTCTGCAGCGCCAGCCTGCTGATCGACCGCACCTCCTGGCGTGCGGTGTCCTCGTCGACCTTCGACAGTGCCGAAGCGATGCAGCGTAACGGCGACCGGGCCCGGTCGTTGCGGACTGCCCGGCTTCGCGACCTCGGCACCGACCAGGTCGACGTCGGCGAGTTCGAGCTGGCCATCGCTGCGCTGCGGGTGCCCGAGCTGGTTTGAGCGCAGGGCAGACGGCTTAGGGCATCGCCTGCGCGCCGCTTGCGCGCCGAACGTCACGTCAGCGTGACAGCCGAGGCCGAGCGCCACGCTAGCGTGACGCCGGCCGCCAAACCGGGCAGCTCAGGGCAGCGCGTCGCCGGGAAAGCCGCGACACGGGTGCACCTGGAAGGTGAAGACGCCGGCTTGTACCCCCGGGTCGTCGTTCATGAGCGCGACGGTGTCCTCGACGGTCGAGACGAACACTCCGATGCCGCAAAGCTCCGATCCGTCGGTGACCGGCAGTACGACGGCCAAGACGCCGTCGTGGCGCAGCGCGAAGTTCCGCCGGCCGTGCTCCCAGACGACCGCCGGTGTCGTCTCATCGGTGAAGTGCGGCCCCTCTTTCAACAGGACGACGCTGTAGGGCTTGGCGGCGGGCAACAGGGTGTTCATCTCTTCGTCGGTAAAGGTCTTCACTTGGCCACCCTTCTTTGGCGGGTGCGGCGGCTCGGGCGGCCGCGCCCTGAGATCGACGGTAGAGCAGATTTTCGCGACGATTTCGGCACTGCCGTCGATCTCGGCGCATACCGGCGCGCTGCGTTATTTGCGACGCCCGCGGATGATTGCGCGCAGCCGCTCCAGCCGCCCGGCGATATCGCGTTCACCACCACGCCCGGTCGGCCGATAGTAGTCCACGCCGACCAGCTCGTCGGGCGGATACTGCTGCGCCACAACACCATCGGGATCGTCGTGGGAATACCTGTAGCCCTGCGCATGACCGAGTGCCGCCGCACCCGAGTAGTGGCCGTCACGCAGATGCGGCGGTACCAGCCCGGCCTTGCCCGCTTTGATGTCAGCCATCGCCGCCGCCAGCGCGGTGGTCACGGCGTTGGACTTGGGCGCGGTCGCCAGGTGCACGGTCGCCTGCGCCAGCGTCAGCTGGGCTTCGGGCATGCCGATCAGCTGCACGGTCTGCGCGGCCGCGACCGCGGTCTGCAGCGCGGTCGGATCGGCCATGCCGATGTCCTCGCTGGCCAGGATCATCAGCCGGCGGGCGACGAACCGGGGATCCTCCCCGGCCACCAACATGCGGGCCAGAGTAGTGCAGCGCGGCGTCGACGTCGGAGCCGCGCACCGACTTGATGAACGCGCTGATCACGTCGTAGTGCTGGTCGCCGTCGCGGTCGTAGCGCACGGCGGCCTGGTCCAGTGATTGCTCGACGGTCTCGACGGTCACCCGGTCACCGGCTTCGCTGGCTACCTCAAGGGCGGTCAAGGCCCGGCGCGCGTCGCCGGCGGCCAGCCGCACCAGCAGGTCCACGGCGGCCGTTTCGACGTCGACGCGGCCTCCGAGGCCGCGCGGGTCGTCGATCGCCCGCTGGACGACGGTGCGGATGCCGTCAGCTGTCAATGGCCGCAGCTGCAGGATCAGCGAGCGCGACAGTAACGGTGCCACCACCGAGAACGACGGGTTCTCGGTGGTGGCAGCGACCAGCAGCACCACCCGGTTCTCCACCGCCGACAGCAGCGCGTCCTGCTGGGTCTTGGAAAACCGGTGCACCTCGTCGATGAACAACACGGTCTGCTGGCCGTGCGCAGCCGCGCGGCGGGCCAGGTCGATCACCGCCCGGACCTCTTTGACGCCGGCCGACAGCGCGGAGAGTGCCTCGAAGCGGCGGCCGGTGGCCTGCGAGATCAGCGCTGCCAGCGTGGTCTTACCGCTGCCCGGCGGCCCGTAGAGGATGACCGACGCCGCCCCCGAGCCGTCAACCAGGCGGCGCAGCGGCGAACCGGGCTGCAGCAGATGCTGTTGTCCGACGACTTCGTCGAGATGCGCCGGACGCATCCGGACCGCCAGCGGCGCGCCGGTCGAACCGCCCTGCACGGGGTCGGTCAACCCGGTCGCGTCGGGGACGTCGAACAGACTGTCGGACACGGCTTCAGGCTTACCACGTCATCTCGAGGCGGCATGACGCTCACCTCGTGGGTGACTTGTTTCCGTGCTGAATAGAGCTCCCAACGCCACGTGTGCACGTTTTGCGGCCACCCTACCGGCGCATCACGCCGACTCACCACATTCCCTCTGGCTCAATAACTTTGGTGGTCATCGATCGGCCGTATGGTGGCTCGCCGGCTTTCAACGGTCACTCGGGCAACAACGGCGCCGGAATACCGCCCTTCCTAAATACCGAGGTCATGGCTGAAACCGCTTGGACCGCGAAACATCACCGATCTTGATGGCTCCACGCTATGCTCCGTTCGACGGAAGCAGTTCGGCCGACGGTGAGGATCTGCCCGTGACGACATCCGACCAACCGGGCTGGTACGACGACCCCGAGGACTCAAACGCTCAGCGTTACTGGGACGGTCAAGAGTGGACGCCGCACCGCCAGCGAAAGTCCATCACGCAACACGCGCCATCACCGCCGCCCCCCACCCCGCCGACGGCCGGCCCCAGCCAGCCACCCCCACCCAGCTACCCTCCGCCGGCCATGCCCCCGCCACCACCACCGGATTATCAGGCTGGCTACCCTCCGCCCGCCATGCCTCCGCCGCCATCAGCGGAATATCAATCCGGCTACCCTCCGCCGGCCATGCCCCCGCCGCCATCAGCGGAATATCAATCCGGCTACCCGCCCCCGCCGGCGGCGTCCGGCCCTTCCTACGGGAGTCGATCCGGTTTCGGCTCGCCAACACAGATTGCTGTCCCAAAGTCGGTTGACCCCTGGCTGATAGCCGGTGGCGCCGTTGTCGCCGTCATCAGCACGTTCCTCACCTGGTTCACCGTCAAGGGAGACGCGCTCGGAATGACCGTTGTGTCGGAAAACTTTTCACCACCCGGCGCTTTGATATTTGTGGTTGTTCTGCTGATCGCCATAGCCGGGGCGCTGGCGTGGCCATTGTTCGCCGGGACCATATTGTCCCTTTGGCGGCTCGCCGGACTCAGCGTCGTGGTTGTCCTACTCCTCGGTCTTGTCGTCGCGAACTGGGTTAACGGTGCTTCGGCGACGGGCAATGATGGCGACAGCTCGGTAAGTCTCACGCCAGCTTTTGGCGTCCTGCTGTATGTGGCTGGGTGTCGCTGCCATCGCCGTGGCAGTCGTTCGGCTCTGGATTGCTCGATCCAGGACTCAGCAGCCGACTCGTTAATTCACTCCCAGCCCTGCGATTCGAAGGGAACCGGGCTGACTGACGGTCTAGCCGCAGCGGAAGTTCAGTTGGTCACCTCGTCGATGACGGTGTGGATGAACCGCATCTTGTCCAGGACGGCAGCCGGCAGCACGAACGGGTAGAGGTCGTCGTGGCCCATCGAGCGGTTGACCATGTTCAGCGACCACGACAGCGGCAGCCACATGTCGATCAGAATCGGAAAAGCGCTGGGACCCAGCACTCGACGCTGCAGAGTCGCGGCGGCCGGGGCCAGACCGAAGGCGGCCGAGGTGTCCAACGTGTCGCGAATGTGCAAGTAGTGCGCGAACGTCTCGGCCCAGTCTTCGCTCGCGTGCATCGTCGCATACGACGACACGAAGCTCTCCCGCCAGCCGGCGGGGGCACCGTCGCGGTAGTGGCGGTCCAGCGCGTCCTGATAGTCGGCGTCGGGATCGCCGAAAAGCTCCCGAAATTCGGCCAGGTAATCGCGGTTGGGGTCGATCAACCGGTAGTAGTAGTAGTGGCCGATCTCGTGCCGGAAGTGACCCACCAGCGTGCGGTACGGTTCGTCCATCTCGATGCGCAGCTGTTCTCGGTGCACGTCGTCACCTTCGGCCAAATCCAGTGTGATGACACCGTTGTCGTGTCCGGTCAACACCTTCTCGTACTCACTGGACAGCAGGTCGAACGCCAGCCCCAACTGCGGGTCACGGTCCCGCCCGATGATCGGCAGCTTGAGCTCGTACAGCTCTGAGATCAGTCGCCGCTTGGCTTTTTCAGCGCGGGCGAACGCGGCCATCGCCTTGGTGTCAGAATCGTTGGGCCGCGTGCGGGTCAAGCTGCACGATGCGCACAGCGCACCCGCGGCCCCGCCACGAACAAGCCAATTACATTCCGCCACATGCAAATTGGCACAAAGCTGAAAGTCCTCGGCGTCGACGAAGCCGGGGTGCCTGTTGTTCGGACCGCTCGCGATCACCAGCAGCGCGGTGTCCTCGAGCGAGAAGCCCAGCGCGCTGCCACACGATAGGCATACCGAATTCTCGAACGCCAGGCGCTGACCGCAGTTGGAACAGAAAAAGTCACGCATGCAGCACTCCGTCTTCGCAGGGCACGACGTCGACGGCGACTTCGATGGCGCTGTCTTGGGAATTGGTGTAGATGATGCCACGCAGTGGCGGCACGTCCGCATAGTCGCGGCCCCGGCCGACGATGATGTAGCGCTCGTCGACCATCTGGTTGTTGGTGGGATCGAGCCCCAGCCAACGATCCCCCGGGGTCCAGACCGCGGCCCACGCGTGGGTGGCGTCGATACCGATCATCCGCTCCTTGCCCGGCGGCGGGTCGGTGGCCAGGTAGCCCGAAACATAACCGGCGGCCAGACCATTGGCGCGCAGGCAGGCGATCGCCAGCCGGGCGAAGTCCTGGCAGACACCCGCGCGCGCCGCCATCACCTCGGCCACCCCGGTCGACACCGTCGTCGAACCGGATCGGTAGCTGAAGTCGGCGTGGATGCGTGACGCCAGGTCGCGCATCACCTCGATCAGCGGGCGCGCGGGGACGAAGCTGGGCGCAGCGTAGCGACGGACCTCGTCGTTGATCTCCGGCGGGTCGAGGTCCAGGGTGAACTCGATTGCCAACGCGCCGCCCGGCCCCGTCGGGCGAGCCTCCTCCCACGGCGCGTGGGCCGAATCGGTGTCGTACAGTTCGGCGGCCGGCCGGTTGACCTCGACCACCGAGACGCTGGTGACCGTCAGCACCTGGTGCGCCTGGGTGATGTGAAAGTAGGTGCTCAGATTGCCGTAGGCGTCGCGGCTGATCGAGCTGTCCGCGGGGGGCGGCTCGATCCGCAGCTCGTGGGACAGGCAGCGTTGGCGCGCAGTGTCGCGCGGGGTCAAAAAACCGCGTCCGTACGAGCCGGTCACCACCTCGGAGTAGCGGTATTGGGTGCGGTGGGTGATCCGATAGCGGCGGGTGGCCAACTCCTTGGCCTCTGGGTTCGCCACGAAAATCACGGCATCCGCCGACGCCGGCCGGGGCCGCCCAGCGGTTGCATTACGCCGGGCAGTGCGAGCTGGGTGGTGCTGATGACGGCGGACAGGTCACGCAGCCCGCGGTGGATGCCGTCGAGCAGGTCGGTCAGTCGGGCGCGCTGCCCGTCGGCGCCGACGTCCTCGAGGTCGCCCGGGTCGAGCCGGCGCAGCCGGGTGCTGAGCTCGTCGACCAACCGCGCGGCGCGCGACGAGCCGGACGCCCCGGGCAGCGTCTTCAAGTTCGCCCGCAGCCGCTCCAACTGGTACACCAACGACCTGGGGTTTTCTATTTCGAAAAGCACCAGGTCGGCCACAGCGGCCACACTAACCGCGCCCACGTTGCGCCGAAGGTAGATCACCGACGACTCGCAGGCCACCAGCACCGACTCGATGATCGCCTGCTCGGCGGACGGGCTGCGGGGGGTGGCCAGCGTCGCCCTCAGCAGGGCGGTCAGCCACAACCCGCGCTCGATGCGTTTACCGATGTCGGTCATGGTCCAGTCGACGTCGCGCACCACCGACTCCGCCGACACCCCCGACAGCGCCAGCATCGCGCTCAAGGTCCGGGCCTGCGCCGAGGCCAGCGCGGTGTCGTCGGTCGCCGAGACCGGACCGTCCGGACGCTGGCGCGAGATCTGCGCCAAGACCCGCTCGACGCCACCGAGCACCATCCAGGTGTCGTTGGACATCTGGTCACGAACCGATCGCGCCGCCTGGCCCAGCCGCTGCACCGACTGCGCCAGCGAGCCGGGACGCCGCGGGTCGATGGTCAGCGACCGCAGCGTGCCGGGCGCGGCGCCGACGTGGCCAGCACCGTCGCTGTCGGTGCCGGTGAGCCGGCCGAGCGCGGACAGCAGCACGGGTACGCAATCGGCGCCGTCGGCGTCCGGCCGGTGCCGGAATTCGTGGTAGCGCTCTCGGGTGACGGTCAGCAACCGCGCCATGCTCTCGGCCCGTTCGGCGTAGCGGCCCAGCCAGAACAGGTCGGAGAGCACCCGCGGCGAACTGACCCCGCGAACGCCGCCGGATTTCACCGTCGCGACCGCATCCGGCGGCAGAAGTTGCACCGTCGGCTCCGCCTGAGCGCGCGCCGGCGGCCGGACCCAGACGTCTTTGGCCGCAACGGTCTGCAACGTGTAGGCGGCGTCGCCCGGACCCAGCAGATAGCCCAGTCCGCCGCCCATCGCGGCGTATCCGCCGTGCTGCGACACGGTGAACAGCCGCATCCCTACGCTGACCGGCGCCGGGCTGCCGGGATACCACCCGCTCGGAGCCGACGAGAACTGCGGTAGCTCCTGACCCACCCACCGCCACGGCGCGGCGCCGATACGCGCCGCCAGCTCGTCGCGCTGCGCCGACGACAGCGCCGGCCCGACGATGGTCTGCCCACCGGCAATCGGCTTGACCAGCAACGACGATAGCTGGGTCACCAAGTGCGAACGCTCGGCGTCGATACCGCCCCAGTACATCGGTGGCGTACCCAGCAGCGGTGTCTCACCGAGCAGTCCGCGCGCCAGCTCAGGCAGGAAGCGCAGCACGCCGGGGCTCTCCAAAATGCCGCTGCCGACCGTGTTGACCACGGTCACCGTCCCACGCCGCTGCGCCTCCACCAGCCCGACCACGCCCAGCTCCGAGTCAGAACGCAGGTCGAGCGGATCGGCGTAATCGGCGTCGACCCGGCGCAGCACCACGTCGACGCCTTCCAAGGTGCCCAGCGACCGCATCCACACCTTGCCGTCACGAACCACCAGATCCGCACTCTCGACCAGCGGAAAACCGAGCACCGAAGCCAGGTACGCCTGATCGAACGCCGTCTCGGATCCGATGCCGGGGCTGAGCAGCACCACCACCGGGTCCTCGGCGGCTTCCGGCGCGGCCTCGATCAGCGCCAGCCGCAGCGTGTGGGCGAACGGCGCGGTCGGGCGCGGGCCGAACCGCTCGAAGAGGTCGGAAGCCGCTTGTGCGACGACACGGCGGTCGGCCAGGGCGTATCCGGCTCCCGACGGCGCCTGCGTCCAGTCGGCGTTGACTCCGAAATCGCCCGAGGGTTGGCGGCTGACGTCGCAGGCGTGCATGAAGAGCTGATGGCCACCAGGGATCTCGATGCCGCGAGCGGCCCGGATATACCCCGGATGCGCGAACAACAGCTCAGGTGGCAGCACCCCACCGGTGACCGCCCGCTGTCGCCCGTAGAGATCGGCGAGTACCGCATCGAGCAGCCGGCTGCGTTGCGTCACTCCCGATTCCAGGGTCGCCCAGTCATTCGGGGCCACCAGCAGGGGCAGGGGGTCCAGGTGCCAGGGCCGCGGCGCGGTACTGCCCGGACCGTCGGTGTCGATGGCGATGTAGGAGATGCCGTCATGGTCGACCAGTGCGGTGACCGTCTCCCGCAGGCGCTGCAGGCCGTCGCTGCCGCGCTGCCCGATGACGTCGGCCAGCTCCGACCAGCCCGGCCGGACCTTCCCGGCGTCATCGACGAACTCGTCGTACCCGCCGGAACGGGACCGGCCGCCGGCCGGGTCGAAAAGCGCCTCTTGGGCCCGCGCGGCGCGGTATTCGGCCAGCAGCCGGTCGGGATCATGCTGCGCCGGCGCCCGCAGGCCGGCAGGCGAAGCGTCCGATTGTGACACCGGTCCGACCTCCTGACCCCAGCGGCCGCCCGGGCGCGCGTGCTACAGCCATTATGGGTATCGGCGATGTCGACCGTGACAGCTAAAGTCGGCGCAAAATGGGATTCCGGCGTGGCGACAGAAGGGAGTCAGACTGGTGCAGCGACAAGAGGTCCGGGCGCTGGCCGATGCCGCGGGTGAAGGCACCCACGTGCTCACCACTTTGGTGCGCGACCTGCACTGGGGTATCGCCAGTCGCGTCTTCGGCCTGATAGGACCGGTGGCCAAGCCCCTCAAACTCGTGCACAACGGTGCTGCCGGGTTCACCTATTACGCCGTCGACCGCGCGCTGCGCGGCTCGCTCAAGGGCGCCGGCGCGCTGGCCGCCGAAGCGTGTGCCGACGACGAAGAGGGCACGCTCGACTCGTATCCGAGGGTGGCGGGCGCGATCGCCGCGCTCAACGGCATCTACGGTGACGAGCTGGCCGAGCAGGGCAACGGGCTCGCACTGGCGATGCAGGTCCGCCGGCACGGTAAGCCGGTGGAGCTGACCGCGCCGTCGGTCGCCGCGGCATTCCCGGACGCGACCGGCCGGATCGCGGTGTTCGTGCACGGCTGGTGCATGAACGACTCCGCGTGGCAGCGCCAGCCGCGTAACGGCGAACGGGTGCGCCCCTACGGTCCTGGGCTGCAAGACGAGCTCGGCTACACCCCGGTCTACCTGCGCTACAACACTGGTCTGCACATTTCGCATAACGGTAGAGCGGTGGCCGGCCTGCTGCAGCAGCTGCAGGCGGTGTGGCCGGTGCCGGTCGAGGACATCGCGTTGATCGGCCACTCGATGGGCGGCCTGGTGCTGCGCAGCGCCTGCCATTACGGCACGCAGCAACAGCACACCTGGACCGACGCGATCCGCCAGGTGGTCTGCCTCGGCTCCCCGCACCTGGGCGCCGACCTGGAGAAAGGCGTCAACGCCGCAGCCTGGGCGCTGGCCAGACTGCCGGAGACCCGCGCCATCGCCTCATTCCTCAACCTGCGCAGCTCGGGGGTCAAGGACATGCGCTACGGCGCCTGCCTCGACGAGGACTGGAGCGACTGCGACCCCGACGAATACCTGCGCGACCGCTGCCACGAAGTGCCGTTTCTGCCCACGGCCAGGTATCACTTCGTCGCCACCACGGCCCGGCCGCGGGCGGTCGGCATCCTCGCCGGCGACCACCTGGTACGGGCGCGCAGCGCCTCCGGTGTCGGCAAATCACGCCGCATCCCGTTCGAGCCGGAACATGGGTTGACCTTGACCGGTCTGAACCACTTCGACCTGCTCAACCACCCGGCGATCTACGCGAAGCTCGTCGAGTGGATCAGCCAGTCGACACAGCAGCAATCCGTCGGCTGATCAGCGGGGGACGTCGCCACCGGGCACCCGCGACCACGCGGTGATCAATGGCGGCATGATGACGACCGACCCCGCTATGGCCGCTTCCTGTAGCCAGCGCTCCCGCAGCCTGTCGAGGTCAGCGAGTTCGTCGGTGACCAGGCCCAGGCTTTCGGCGACCGGCAGCACCAGACGCCACACCTCGATCGCGTAGGCGAAGATATCTGCAGAGTTGACTCCCCCGATCGGTGCCGCCAGGCTCAGCTGCGGCGACGGCAAGCCGGCCCGCTCGAACAGGCCGTGCAGCTTCATGCCGAAGCCGGTATCCAGGCCCATTGCGCGGAAGGCTTGGGCGATACCGTCGGTGACGGCCCGGAACAGCGGCACCTGCGGGACGCTGCGAACGGAGTCGACGTCGTTCTCGCAGAACGCGATCAGGCCGCCGGGCCGCACCAGACCGGCCAGCTGGCGTAGCGATGCCACCGGGTCGGGCAAGTGCATGAGGATCAGCCGACCGATGACGGCGTCGACCGGTCCGTCCAACGCGACGTCACCGATCGTGTTCTGCTCGAACCTGGCCCAGGACAGCCCCCGCTCGCTGGCCCGACTGCGGGCCATCTCGACCATTTCGGCCGCCGCGTCGACGCCGAGCACCGTTCCGGCGGGACCGACCAGCCGGGCTGCGATGAACGACACATCGCCTGGCCCGCAGCCCACGTCGAGCACGCGCATCCCCGGCCGCAGTCCGGCGCGGATCAACGCGTGTTCGGTGTCACTGTCGTATAGGCGGCCCTGCAGCAGCAGCCGTTGCACTTCGATATCTGCATGCCCCAACGCGTAGGTGCTGCCGGTGGACCCTGTCGAGGAGTCGGTGCTCATCTCAGCAATCTAAGCCTTAAGGACAAACAAATCAACTATGTGGAAGACTTGCTTGTCGGGTCTGCTAGTATGGCGTCATGGGTGGGCGCAGGAACTACGGGCAGGAGTGCCCGATCGCGACCGGCCTCGATGTGCTCGGCGAGCGGTGGACGCTGCTGATCGTGCGCGAGCTCGTCGGAGGCGCACGTCGCTACAGCGATTTGCGTGCGCAGTTGCCCGGCATCGCAACAAATCTGCTGGCGCAGCGGCTCACCGAACTGGAAGCGGCCGGCATCGTCGAACGCACGGAACTGCCCCCGCCGATTGCCCGCACCGTCTACACCCTCAGCGACGACGGGTGGCGTTTCGTCCTTCCGGTCCTGGGGGCCCTGGCACGCTACGGCCTGCACACGATGGCCGGGCGCGCCAAGCAGGCCAGGTCACCGCTCAACGGGTTCCTCGTCGGCGTGCTGCTGGGCTTCGACGCCGTCGCCGCCGCTGAGATGACGGCGACCTACCGTGCGCAGATCGACGACCGCCGTTTCGATTTCGCCGTCACCGGTGGACGGCTGGCCGCGGCGCAAAAAGAACCGGAGGTGACCTTGACCGCATCGGCCGCCGACCTGATCACCGCCCGGCTGGGTTCGACGGAGGCGCAGCGCCGCACCGCCCGGCGGCGGCTGACGTTCAGCGGCGCAGCTGACGACGTCGACACCATGCGGGCGGTGCTGCGACTGGCCGACCAAACCGCGACGGCGTTACAGGAAATTCAGGCTGCGCCGGCCGGTTCCCACTGAGGGTGTCGGGTCGGTCTTCAGCGTCTGCGTCAACACTTCGTAGTAGACGTCGCGAAAATCGGTGGTCGCTTTCAGGTCGCCGTTGTCGAGATCGGTCAGGCTTGGTTCGTCGCCGTAGAACCCGCCCCTGACCGGAGTTCCGGCGATGAAGACCGGGCCGGCGGTGCCATGGTCGGTGCCCTGCGAGGCGTTGGCCGCCACCCGGCGCCCGAATTCCGAATATGCTAGCAGCACAACGTTTTTGCCGTACGGGTCACCGGCCATCTCCCGCAGGAACGGGGTCACCGCCGCGTCGAAGGTCTGCAGCAGCCGCTGCTGGGTTCCGCGTTCGTCGGCGTGGGTGTCGAAACCGCCGAGCTTGACCGTGTACACCTGGGTCGGCACCCGCGCCCGTACCGCGCTCGCCACCATGCCCAGCTGCGCGGCCAGCCCGTTGCCGTCCTGCTGCGACGACTTGGCCGGTGCCAGAGCGGCGTCCGCGGTACGGGCAGCGCGATAGGCCGAGCACACCGCGGACATTGCCGGGGTATCGCTTGGGTCGTCGACGCTCAGCGCGTCCATGATCGGGTTGAACTGCTCTGCGGCTGCCGGCGACACGGCGGTGGATAAGGCAGCGGCGGTGTACTTTTCGCCCACGGCAAGCGGTGGCAGCACCGAACCGACGTTGACCGCACGCAGCGGGTCGTCGCCGGTGGCGTCCAGCCAGCGACCGATCCAGCCCGTCGAGACGGGTTCGGCCGGCGATGCGGTTTGCCAGATGTCCATCGACCGGAAGTGGCTGTGGTCGGGCTGCGGATAGCTCACCCCGCGCACGACGGCCAGTTTCCGGTCCTTCCACAGCTGTGCCAGGCCTTTCAGGGCCGGGTTGAGTCCGAGCTGCTCATCCAGCCACAGCACGTCACCCGGGTCGTAGGCGAGCTCCGGGCGAGCGTCGTGATACGCGTTGTCGGCGTAGGGAATCACGGTGTTGATGCCGTCATTGCCGCCGTAGAGAGTCACGAGCACCAAGATGCCGCGGCCGTCGGGCATCGGCCGGTCCTGCGCCGCCCGCATCAGATCGGGCCAGCTGACGGCCACCGTCCCGGACAGCAGCCCGGCCGCACCCAGACCGGCGCTGGCGAGCAGGAATTTGCGGCGACTGAGTTCGGGCATGTGACCCCTTGCTAGGACGTCAGGTATTCGGGAGTGTTGACGGCGGCGGCGACCAACTGCGCCGGCCGGCGCGCCAACGCCGTCAGCGCCGCAGCGCTGCGGTCCGACCAGGCACCGACACCGATCAGGTAGCCGACGGCATCGACCCGCTCGCCGGCGGCGGCGTCTTCGAGCATCGACAGGTCGCCCTGGCGCGCGAGGCTGGCGGCCGCGCGCAGCCGCAGATCCGCGCTGGCCGTGGACAGCCACACCCGCCCGTGCGGCCAGCCGCCCACGTCGGGCGGATAGAACGGCCGCTGCCCCAGGCCTTTGAGCGTCGTGTCGAGGGTCTTCAGCTGCGCCGGTGTGTCCAGCGGCACCCGCAGGGTGCGGATCACTCCGACCAGCCACTCGACCGGAGTGTTGACGATCGCCGCGTGGCTGCGGACGAACTCGTCGTCGGTCAGGATCGCGCGCGTCAAAGCCCGCAGGTCGCGGCGGGGGCCGTAGGCGGTGACGAAGCGGTCGAGCGCCTGTGCCGACGACGGTTCGTCGGAGGCCAGCTGCTGCCACAGCCGCCCGGCGACGTAGTACGGCGATTTCGGCTGGGTCAGCACGGTGTCGCAGAAGCCCGCGGCGTCGAAATTGCCGGTGACGCCGAACAAGGTCTTGGCGCCACCGTCGTGGCGTTTGTTGACCATCGTGGTGGCGCCGTTCTTCTCGATGACCCACCCGGTCAGCGCACGCGCACCTGCCCGCACGTCAGCTTCGGTGTAGCCGTTGCCGTGCCCCAGCGCGAACAGCTCCATGAATTCGCGGGCGAGGTTTTCGTTGGCGGCCCTGGCGGTGTTCGTCTGGCCGTCCAGCCAGCGCAGCATCGCGGCGTCGGTCAGCATCGCGTAGGCGAGCGTGCGGAAATCACCCAATGCCATGGTGCGCAGTTTCTGGTTCTGCGCCGCCATGTGGGCGGCGACCCGGACCTTAAGCGCCGAGGTCGCAAAATGGTTGTGCCACAACAACGTCAGCTTCTCGTGGATCGGCTGCTGTACGGCGACCATGCGGCTCAGCCACCACTGTGACAGCCGCGACATCTGCTCGGAGAGCTCTTGCCGGTACTGTCTGCGGTCGGCCACCGGCACGCTCCTCGCGGGCCGACTCGGTGATCGCAGAGTCGGGATCGGGGTGGCCCGCGCCCCCGGATCGGTGTCGGGGTCGGCCGCCAGCGCGTCATCGACGTAGGCCGACCAGTCTTTGGCAGCCACCGCGTCGACCTGCGGACCGGTCACGCCGAAGCCGGCCCGGCGCAGCATGCGCGCCGTGGCGATCCACCGCTCGGATTGGGCCACGGCCTTACTATCCGCGACGCAGCTGAAAATCAGCTGGGACCCGGTTCAGCGGCGCTCACGTCGATCTGGGCGCACAATCGACGGGTGGCCACGTGGGACGACGTCGCCCGCATCGTCGGTCAGCTGCCGATGACCGCAGAGCCGTCACCGCATGATTGGCGCGTCGGCAAGAAGCTGATGGCGTGGGAACGGCCACTGCGCGCCGCCGATCGCGAAGCGCTGACCGCCGCCGGTGCGCAGCCGCCGGCCGGCGACATCCTCGGCGTGCGGGTGGCCGACGAAGGCGTCAAGTTGGCGCTGATCGCAGACCAGCCGCAGCTGTACTTCACGACGCCGCATTTCGACGGCTATGCCGCGGTACTGGTCAAACTGGCCGAGATCGGCTTGCCCGAGCTGCGGGAGCTGATCACCGAGGCCTGGTTGCTGCAGGCCCCCAGGCAGCTGGTGAAGGAGTTCCTCGGCGGCCAGTTCGGGCGTTAAGCCACCGGCCGCAGCTCGAACAGCGGGATAACTCGCGCGGTCTTGGCCTGGTAGTCGGCAAACCCCGGTGACATGGCGGCGACCTGGGCGAAGGCAGCGTCCCGTTCCTCGGCCGGCAGTTCATGGGCGATCACGTCGAACGATTCCTCGCCGATTTCCACCTGCGCGCAGGGGTTGGCGCGCAGGTTGTGCACCCACCCCGGGTTGACGTCGGCACCGGCGAACGAGCCGATGATGATCAGCTTGCCGTCGACGCGCAGGTAGGCCAACGGTGACAGCCGCGGCTGCCCGGACTTGGCGCCCGTCGTCGTGAGCAGCAACAGGTCCGCCCCGGCGAACTGACCGCCCACTCTGCCGCCGTTGGCCCGAAACTCGTCGACGATGGCGTCATTGAAGGATCTGATCGTTTCCGTGTCGGGTATTTCAGTCATGCCGGGTTAACCCGGTTCGGCATCGCTGCTATTCCGGGGCCGGCAATGCGCCGAGATCGACGGCAGGGTCGCATAAGCACGCCGGAAACAGCGCGCTAGCGTTGATCTCGGCGCTCGGGGGTGGCGTCGATGCCGGACTCCTTGCGCTGCTGGGCGGTGATCGGCGCCGGCGCATCGGTCAGCGGGTCGACGCCACCGCCGGTTTTGGGAAACGCGATGACGTCCCGGATCGAGTCGCTGCCGGCCAGCAGTGCGACGATGCGGTCCCAGCCGAACGCGATACCGCCGTGCGGCGGTGCGCCAAAGGTGAAAGCCTGCAACAGAAACCCGAACTTCTCCTCGGCTTCGGCCCGGTCGAGGCCCATCACGGCGAAGACGCGTTCCTGGATGTCGCGGCGATGGATACGGATCGAGCCGCCGCCGATCTCGTGCCCGTTGCAGACGATGTCGTAGGCGTCGGCCAGCACTGCGCCGGTGTCAGATTCGATGCGGTCCAACGATTCCGGCTTGGGCGCGGTGAAGGCGTGGTGCACGGCGGCCCAAGCCCCGCCGAGCGCGACGTCACCGTGGGCGGCGGCCTCATCGGCCGGCTCGAACAACGGCGGATCGACCACCCAGACGAACGCCCAGGCGTCGGGGTCGATCATGCCCTGCCGCTGGGCGATTTCGTTGCGCGCCGCCCCGAGTAGCGCCCGTGACGATTTCGGAGCGCCCGCGGAGAAGAAGACGCAGTCTCCAGGCTTAGCGCCGACGTGTGCCGCCAACCCGGCACGTTCGGTGTCCGACAGGTTCTTGGCCACCGGGCCGCTCAGCGTGCCGTCCGCTCCGACGAGCACATAGGCCAGCCCCCGGTGCCCGCGCTGCTTGGCCCAGTCCTGCCAGCCGTCCAGTGTCCGGCGCGGCTGAGATGCGCCGCCGGGCATCACCACCGCGCCGACGTAGGGCGCCTGGAACACCCGAAAAGGCGTACCGGCGAAGAACTCTGTGCACTCGACCAGTTCCAGGCCGAACCGCATGTCGGGTTTGTCGGAGCCGAACCGGCGCATCGCCTCGGCGTAAGAGATCCGGGGAACCGGTGTGGGCACCGGATACCCGATCAGCGCCCACAACGCGGTGAGGATCTCCTCGGCGATCGCGATCACGTCGTCGGCGTCGACGAAGCTCAGCTCCATGTCGAGCTGGGTGAACTCCGGCTGGCGGTCGGCGCGGAAATCCTCGTCGCGATAGCAGCGGGCGATCTGGTAATAGCGCTCGAGCCCGGCCACCATCAGCAGTTGTTTGAACAGCTGCGGGCTTTGCGGCAACGCGTAGAACGTGCCGGGCTGCAGACGTGCCGGCACCAGGAAGTCGCGCGCCCCTTCCGGCGTCGAACGGGTCAACGTGGGTGTCTCGATCTCGACGAAGTCGTGGCGGGCCAGCACGGCACGCGCCGCGGCATTGACCTTGGAGCGCAGGCGGATTGTCGAGCCGGGACCGTCCCGGCGTAGGTCGAGGTAGCGATATTTCAACCGCAACTCTTCGCCGGCGGGCTCGTCGAGCTGAAACGGCAGCGGCGCGCTCTCCCCCAGCACCGTCAGCGAACTGACGTTGACCTCGATGTCGCCGGTGGCGATTTCGGGGTTGGCGTTGCCCTCCGGGCGGATCTCGACGACACCTGCCACGGCCACGCAGAATTCAGCGCGCAGCCGGTGCGCCTGGGCGAGGACCTCCGGCGCGCGGAACACCACCTGCGACACACCGGAGGCGTCGCGCAGGTCGATGAAGATGACCCCGCCGTGGTCACGGCGACGCGCCACCCATCCGGCGAGCGTCACCTTTTGTCCGGCGTCGGTGGCGCGCAACGAACCGGCGGCGTGGCTGCGCAACACGAGTGCCCAGTGTAGAGGGGCGGTTTGACGGCTAGTTTGGGTGACATTGCCCAACGAATCGCGCTGGTAGGTCCGGGCGCCGTCGGTACGACGGTCGCCGCCCTGCTGCATGCCGCGGGTCATCAGGTTGTGCTGTGCGGAAGAACAGCGCACCGACAGCTGGAGTTGCGGCGCGACGACGGCGACCCGATCGTGGTGCCCGGCCCGGTCCACACCGATCCTGGCACGCTCGACGGCCCGGTCGACGTGGTGGTGCTGGCGGTCAAAACAACCCAGAACGAGGCCGCCGGCGCCTGGCTTGGCGCGCTCTGTGACGAGCACACCGTGGTTGCCGTGCTGCAGAACGGCGTCGAGCAAATCGACCAGGTGCAGCCGCAGTGCCCGTCGTCGGCGGTGGTACCGGGCATCGTTTGGTACACCTCGGAGACCCAGCCCGACGGGTGGGTGCGGCTGCGGACCGATGTCCGGCTGGTGCTTCCCACCGGGGACGCCCCCCAGGCGGTCGCCGAACTGCTGCGCGGCGCGGGTTGCACGGTCGAGAACGACCCTGATTTCACCACGGCGGCCTGGCGCAAGCTGCTGGTGAACGCGCTGGCGAGTTGGATGGCGCTGTCCGGCAGGCGCTCGGGGATGTTCCGCCGCGACGACGTCGCCGCCGTGGCGCGCCGCTACGCCGCCGAATGCCTGGCCGTGGCACGAGCCGAGGGTGCGGCGTTGGGCGACGACGTCGTCGACGAGATGGTGGAAATGTTCGCTGCCGCACCCCCCGACATGGGCACCTCGATGCTCAGCGACCGCGAAGCACACCGGCCGCTGGAGTGGGACATCCGCAACGGCGTGATCATCCGCAAGGCCCGCGCCCATGGGCTCGCCACACCGATCAGCGACATCGTGGTGCCGCTGCTGGCCGCGGCCAGCGACGGCCCGGGCTAGCTTCTCAAACCCGTTGCCGCTGCCGGTATGGGAAGCTGAGGCAAGCCACCGCTCGATGCCGACCCTATTGATGGAGAATGCGATGACCTTCAACCAGGGCATGCAAATCGACACCAGCACCACGTCGAGTTCCGGCGGGGGTGGCGGCCGCGGAATCGCCCTCGGCGGCGGGCTGGGCGGGCTACTGGTGGTCGTGGTCGCGATGTTCCTCGGAGTCGACCCCGGCAAAGTGCTGGATCAGCAGTCGATGAACACTCAGGACGACTCCGCACCCGGATTCGACCTGAGTCAGTGCCGCACCGGCGCTGATGCGAACAAATACGTGCAGTGCCGGGTGGTGGCCACCGGCAATTCCGTCGACGCGGTGTGGCATCAGCTGATGCCCAACTACACCCGGCCGCACGTGCGCCTGTTCAGCCAGCAGGTCAATACCGGCTGTGGATCGGCGACCAGCGATGTCGGGCCGTTCTACTGCCCGATGGACAAAACCGCCTACTTCGACACCGACTTCTTCCAGGTGTTGAAGGATCAGTTTGGCTCCAGCGGTGGACCTTTCGCCCAGGAATACGTGGTAGCGCACGAGTTCGGTCACCACGTGCAAGACATCAAGGGGGTGCTCGGGCGCGCCCAGCAGGGCGCGCAAGGTGCCGGCGGCAACGGTGTTCGCACCGAGTTACAGGCCGACTGCTACGCCGGGATCTGGGCGCACTACGCGTCGACCACCAAGCAGGAGAACACCGATGTGCCGTTCCTGGAGCCGTTGAGCGACAAGGACATCTCCGACGCGTTGTCGGCGGCGGCGTCAGTGGGCGACGACCGCATCCAGCAGCAGGCGACCGGACGGACCAATCCCGAGTCGTGGACGCACGGGTCCTCCGAGCAGCGCCAGCACTGGTTCACCGTTGGCTATCAGACCGGCGACCCGAACAAGTGCGACACTTTCCGCGCGGCAAGCCTGGATTAGTTCCCCGTCTAGAAGAGTGCGGGCTGCAACGGGGCCGCGGCAGCGGGCGACGAGGTTTCGGCGGTGGCCACCCGCCGGTCGCCGGTCAAGCCGTGTCTGGCAACAAGAGGTTCCGCCCGGGCCGCTAGCTCAGCACGGTAATGCGCCGGCAGATACGCGCCGCGCCGGTAGAGCTCGCGATACCGCCCGACAAGTTGCGGATGAGTTCGCGCCAGCCACACCATGAACCACCCGCGGGTCGACCCGCGCAGATGCAGCCCAAATACCGTCACCCCGGTGGCGCCCGCAGCTGCGATCTGGCCGAGCAGGCCGTCGAGGTGCTCGTGCGAATCCGTCAGGTACGGCAGGACCGGGGCGACCATGACATGGCAGTCCAGGCCGGCGTCGCGGATCGCCCGGATCAACGCGAGCCGGGCCTGCGGGCCCGGGGTGCCCGGTTCGACGTCTTTGTGCAGGTCGGGGTCGCCGACCGCAAGGGACACCGAGACGCTGACCGGAATTTGTGTCGCGGCGTCGGCGAGGAGCGGCAGATCGCGCCGCAGCAGCGTGCCTTTGGTCAGTATCGACAGCGGTGTCCCGGAGCCGGCCAGCGCCCCGATGATGCCGGGCATCAGCGCGTAGCGGCCTTCGGCGCGCTGATAGGGATCGGTATTGGTGCCCAGCGCGACCGTCTCCCGCCGCCACGACTTGCGATGCAGCTCACGGCCCAATACGTCGGCGACATTCGTCTTGACGATGATCTGGGTGTCGAAGTCGGTGCCGCAGTCCAGGTCCAGGTATTCGTGGGTGGGACGGGCGAAACAGTATCGGCAGGCGTGCGAACAGCCGCGGTAGCCGTTGACGGTGTACCGAAACGGCAACCTCGCGGCGTCCGGAATCTTGTTCAGCGCCGACTTACACAGCACCTCGTGAAAGGTGATGCCGTCGAAGTGCGGCGTCCGAACGGTGCGGACGAAACCGATGCGTTTTAGGCCGGGCAATGCACCGTCGTCCACTCCGAGGCCTTGATGCTCCCACCGCATACCACATTCGAACGCATGTTCGTATCGATGTCAACTCTATTAACTGGTCGATTACCAGCTTGAGCGAAATATGAGTGGTTAAGCTGGGCCACCGTGACGTCTGACAGCGACGAGCCAAAAGGCAACAAAAACCTCAAGTTGGCGTTGGGCGCGGTGACACTGCTCGCCGTCGTCGCCACAATTCTGGCGGTCTGGATGCTCTTCGGCGGTGGTTCGGCCAAGGAACCCGCGGCGTCGACGACGTCATCCGGCGCCAACCCGACGTCGGTGGCCAGCGCCAACGACACCGGGCCGGTTGCCGTGATCACCGAAGATCCCAGTTGCGCGGCCTGGACGAACATCAACAACGCGCTGGCATCCAACGGTGAGGGCATCTGGAACGACCGTGACCGATCGGTTCCGGCTGCGCAGTGGACGCCCAAGCAGCGCGCACAATTCGCCGCGGCTGCGCAGTCGATGCGCAGTGCCGCCGCCCAAACCGTCGGCCTGGTCAAATTGACGCCGCATCGAGTGATCCGCGAACTCTACGAGCAATTCATCGCCTATTCGCGCGCCTATGCCGAACGCATCGCCCAATACTCGCCCGTCGACGACACGTTGGCCGGCACTGCGAACAGTGCCTCGTCAGCGCTCGGAGCTATCTGCAGCGCCATCACCGACGGTTCGGCCGCGGCACGCGGGCCGCTGGTGGAGCCGCAGGCCGCGCCCACGCAACCTGCACCGGCAGGCAACCCCGCCAACCCGCAACGGTTTCTGACCAACCCCAACATTGTGTGCTCGGACTGGAAGTCAGCACTGGATCAGTTCGGTACGCAAAGCGCGGACTGGCAAGAGGTCAATCCGAGCATCCCGGCGATCTTGTGGAACAAGGACCAGAAAGCCGCCAACTACGCCATCGCACCGGTGATGACGTCGCTGGCCAACAAGCTTGAGCAGCTCGGCCGGCGCGCCGGCAATCCGGTGTTGCAAGATTTCGCCGCGCTTTCGTTCGAATACCGCCGGGCGTTCGTGCTGGCGATACCGACTTACTCCCCGGCCGACAACCATCTGGCCAACGCCGCCAACTACGTCTCGACGACGGTGATGGGCGCCTGTATGGCCGCGGGCCGCTGAGACTTAACGCCTCAAGCGACCAACGGCATCCTTTCCCCGTTCGGCCGCGACTGCTCAGAAGAGGCTGAGCAGCAGGCTGGACAGGTCGGTGCTCAGCGAGCTGCCGGCGTCGGTGGCCGCACCCGGCTCGAACAACGCGGTGAGATCGCTCAGTACCGCGCTCAGGTCGGTTGAGGCCGCACTTTGCGCGCCGGCCACATCGGCAAGTTCTCGGCCAGCGCCCAGGTCGGCGGCGATGCGCAGAGCCGCTTCGTGCAGGTTCTCGAAGGTGCCCTGGCCGCCGTAATACGGTAATCCGTTGTCGGCAAACTCTCTCGCCCGTTCGGCACCGGTCAGCAGAGCGGCCTCGGGGTTCAGCCCGGCGATCCGTCGAAGAGCGTCGGAGCCGAGATCGGCCGCCTGCGCCGCCAGGTTCGGGACGTCATACCCATTGAGGTAGGCGTCGGCGATGGTGGTGGGCGCATTGGCGAGGTCGCTCAGCACCGTTGTCCAATCGCCGTCGTCGGCCGCGGTGACAACGTCGGCGGTGACGCCGTCAAACCCTGCCTGCGCGGCGTTCGGCCCGTACAGCGGAGCAGTCACGAGGTCGGAGAACCACAGGGGAACCGAGTTGCCGTCGCTGAGGACATACGGTGATATGACACCGCCCGTGTCATTGAGCACATTGGAGATGTTGTCCGAGACCGCCTGAGCCACTTGGAAGCCGCCGTTGGCCAGGTCGTGATTGATCTCCAGGGCGGACCCGATCAGATACTGGTAGGGCCCTTGCAGCGCGTCGTAGATGTCGCCGGAGTTCAAGTCGGTTGTGGCCTGCTGGAGCACCTCAGGCAAGCCTTGCACCGCCGCGGTGAAGTCGCTTTGGGCGTTTTGGGCCGCCGCGGCCAGATCCTGGGCGTACACGGCCTGATTGGCCTCGATCTGGTCCAGGATCGGTGTGGGGTTGGCCGAGAACTCCGCTTCAAGTGCTGTCAGGTTGCCCTGGGTATTGCTGACCAACTCAGACAGCGTGGTGATCGGATCGGGCTGGTCTGCGGACGTCAGCTGTACCGCACGGGTCTGAATATCGACTGCAGGCCCCGCCGTCGGCGTGATCGCGATAAGACCGGCGCTTGCCAGGACGACACCAGCACTGGCGTAGGGACGAAGTGCTTGCTGCATGGCCATCTCCTTTGATGGTGCTGTGCGGGCCATTTAACCCAGCTGAACACTAGCTGAGTTAAGCCTGAGAAACAGCACATATGACCAATGAAACTAAGAAATTTACCTCAGGGATGAAACTGATGTGGCTGCAGTTCCTGCTGGGACAAGCGACTGTGATCGGCCGGCTAACTCACCACGAGCGCGTCGAGCACGTCACGCCGCTGCCACCGTTCTGCGACACCACCACCTGGCCGTCCACGGCGATCTCGCAATGAAACTCCGGATTGACTCGCAGCCCGCCGCTGGCGGTGACCAGCGCCCACTGGTTGGGATCTGTCAGCGTGGTCGTGTAAACCAGTGGCTGGCCACCGATGATCGGGGTGTGGACGGAGGTCAGATACTTCGACGAGTCGGTGTTGTAAGCCGCCTGGCTGGGCGGATCAGTCTGGATGTATTGAATGTTGGCGGTCAGGTCACTTGTTGTGCTCACGGTGTAGCTGACCTGATGCGCCGACGGGTCGGCGATCGACGTAGCCTGGTTGACTGCCACACCGGTGGCCGCCAGCATCAGCGCCGCTCCGGCCTTGACGATGGTGTTGCCCATGCCTGTCTTATCTGCGGACGCGACGGCAGCGTTACCGACCGGGCTGAGCACCGAGGAGCACCGATGGGCGACGAGTCCGGACCTGGCACCACGCGCCGGAGTTTGTTGACGACGGGTGCGGCGACGCTGGCCGGAATAGGCATCGCCGGCGGCACCGCGGTGCTGACTCGCTCCAAGAGCCCTGCACTACTACCGCAACCGGCGCGCAGCGGTGCGCCGCCAGTGGCCGGGCTACATCTGCAATTCGGCCAGAACGCCGCCACCGAAGTCGTGGTGTCCTGGCTCGTCGGCGAGGCTGTCCGCAACCCCCGGGTGCTGGTCGGCACCGCCGGATCCGGCTTCGGCCGCGTCGTCTCGGCGCAGACCAGAACCTACCGCGACGCCAAATCCAACACCGAAGTGCGAGTCAACCACGCGGTGCTCGACGGCCTCACGCCCGACACCGATTACGTGTACGCCGCCGTGCACGACGGCGCCAACTGGGAGCTGGGAACTGTGCGCACCGCGCCGTCTGGGCGGAAGCCGTTCTCGTTCACCAGCTTCGGCGATCAGGCCACGCCCACGTTGGGCAGACTGGTGGGCACCACCTATGTCAACGACAACCTCGGGTCGCCGGCGGCCGGAGATATCACCGCCGCGATCGAACGCATCGGCCCGTTGTTCAACTTGGTCAACGGCGACCTGTGCTACGCCAATCTGGCCAACGACCGCATCCGCAGTTGGTCGGACTGGTTCGAAAACAACACCCGCTCGGCCCGCTACCGGCCCTGGATGCCGGCGGTGGGCAATCATGAAAATGAACGAGGTAACGGCCCCGTCGGTTTCACGGCCTACCAGACCTACTTCGCGTTGCCCCAATCCGGATCCGACGCCGAGCTGCGCGGGTTGTGGTATTCCTTCACCGCTGGGGCGGTGCGGGTGATCAGTCTCAGCAACGACGACGTCTGCCTCCAGGACGGCGGCAATTTCTATGTCCACGGCTACTCCGGCGGTGCCCAGAAGCGTTGGCTCGAACGCGAACTCGCCGACGCCCGGCGTGACCCGGCCGTCGACTGGATAGTCGTCTTCATGCATCAGACGGCGATTTCGACCGCCGACCGCACCAACGGCGCCGACTTGGGCATCCGCCAGGAATGGCTACCGCTGTTCGACAGCTACCAGGTCGATTTGGTGCTGTGCGGGCATGAACATCACTACGAACGCTCGCATCCGGTCCGTGGCACGTCCGACGGCCAGACCAGGATGCCGATCCCCGTGGACACCGGCGGCGGCGTCATCGACAGCACCCGTGGCACGGTGCACGTCGTGATCGGCGGCGGTGGTACCTCCGCGCCGTCCAACACGTTGTTCTTTCCCCGACCGCGGTGTCGGGTGCTGACCAGTGTGGGCAACGTCGATTCCGCGACCGGTCACAAGTCACCCATCTATGTCACCGAGGAGGCGCCGTGGTCGGCGTTCCGCGACCGCGACAACCCCTACGGCTTCGTGGCTTTCGACGTCGACCCCGGCCGTCCCGGCGGCAAGACGTCGATCCGGGCCACGCACTACGCGGTGCACGGGCCCTTCGGAGGCCTATCTGTGGTCGACACTTTCACTTTGACCAGGCCCAGACGAGACTAGTGTCACAGCGGCCCCACCTGCACCAGACAGTTGGGATATGTCGTTGTGCCCAGCTCTTAGCGACAAAGCGAGTTGCGCGACGCAGTGGCAGCACCCGCCGATGATTCCAGTGTTGGGCTGGTGTCACACAGGCCCCACCTGCATCAGACTGTCGGAGTGTGTCGTTGTGCCCACCTCTCCGCGACAAATCGAGTTTCGCGGCGCAGTGCCAGCACCCGCCGATGGATCCGATGCTCGGTGGCGCGTGGCATCCATCCCGGGCCGTAGCGGCCGCGGCCGAAACGTCGGACTCTCTGGTGCTCGATCTCCCAGCGCAAGGCGTCGGATACCGCCTTCGACGCCCGACCGGCCACTTCGAAACCCGCCGCGTCCAGCGCGTCCACCAGCTCTTTCACGGTCGACGACCCATAGTCGAACAAGTGCTTCGTCAGCACATAGCGCAATTCTGTGCCGCGCAGGTGACGCGAGGTAGTCATCGTGGCACCCTGGCACGGCGGTCTGACAAGTGGACTTTGTCGCGGAGAGGTGGGCACTAGGGCAAGTCCGTCGCTCTTGTGACTGCTGCGACCGGAGCAACTAGTGGCGCAGACGTGAAACGACCTCGGCGACAACGGCATCGGTCGGGACGTCGACTTGATCGCCGGTCACCAGGTCTTTGACGCCGATTGTGCCGGCGTCGATGTCGCGGTCACCGACGACCAGCGCGAACCGTGCACCGGAGCGATCGGCTGCGCGCATCGCGGCCTTGATCCCCCGATCACCGTAGGCCAGGTCGACGCGCACACCGGCCGCCCGGAGCGCGGCGCCGAGCACCGCCAGGCGCGCTTTGGCCTGCTCGCTCAGTGGCACCCCGAACACGTCGCACCGGGGTGCCTCGCCTACGGCTTTGCCTTCGGCCCGCAACGCCAGCAGCGTGCGATCGACGCCGAGACCGAAACCGATACCGGAAAGATCTTGTCCGCCGAGTCGGCGCATCAGACCGTCATAGCGGCCGCCGCCGCCGATGCCTGACTGCGCGCCCAGGCGAGGGTGCACGAACTCGAAAGTGGTTTTGGTGTAGTAGTCGAGGCCACGCACCATCCTGGGATTAATCACGTAACGCACCCCAAGCGCGTCCAGATGGCCCAGGACGGTGGCGAAGTGCTGTTTGGCGGCGTCGGACAGGTGATCGAGCATGACCGGCGCGTCGGCGGTCATCGCGCGGATCGTCGGGCGCTTGTCGTCGAGCACCCGCATCGGGTTGATCTCGGCACGTTTGCGGGTGTCGTCGTCGAGGTCGAGCGCAAACAGAAAGTCTTGTAACAGTTCACGGTACTGCGGGCGAGACGAATCGTCGCCCAACGAGGTGACCTCGAGCCGGAAGTCGTCGAGACCCAAAGACCGGAAACCGGCGTCCGCGACGGCGATCACCTCGGCGTCCAGGGCGGGATCATCGACCCCGATCGCTTCCACCCCGACCTGCTGCAGCTGGCGGAAGCGGCCGGACTGAGGTCGCTCGTAACGGAAGAACGGCCCTGCGTAACACAGCTTCACCGGCAGCGCGCCGCGGTCTAAGCCGTGCTCGACCACCGCGCGGATCACGCCTGCGGTACCTTCCGGTCGCAGCGTCACCGAACGCTCACCCCGATCGGTGAAGGTGTACATCTCCTTGGACACCACGTCGGTGGATTCGCCCACGCCGCGGGCGAACAGTGCGGTGTCCTCGAAAACGGGCAACTCGATGTCGCGGTAGCCGGCCCGGCGGGCTTCGGCCAGCAAGCCGTCGCGCACCGCGACGAACGACGCCGATTCCGGCGGCACGTAGTCCGGCACACCCTTGGGCGCTGAAAACGCCGTCACGGGCTGAGACCCTGCAGGAACGGATTGGCGCGACGCTCAGCACCGATAGTGGTGGCGTTGCCGTGGCCCGGCAGCACCACGGTCTTGTCGCTGAGCACCAGCAACTTGTCGACGATCGAGTTGAGCAGGTCACGCCCGCTGCCGCCGAGCAGATCGGTACGGCCCACCGAGCGCTCGAACAGGGTGTCGCCGGTGAGGACCACCTCCGAGCCGTCACCGGTGAGCCGGAATACCACCGAACCGCGGGTGTGGCCGGGCGTGTGGTCGACGGTGACGGTGATGTCAGCCAAGTCGATCTTGTCGCCGTCGCGATCCAGTTCGACCACCTGCTTGGGCTCCCGGAAGACAGCGCTGAACAGCAGCTGCCCCAATCGCGGGCCGATGCCTGCGATGGGATCGGTCAGCATGAACCGGTCTGCGGGATGAATGTAGGCCGGGCAGCCGAAGGTGTCGGACACCTTCTGGGCCGACCAGATGTGGTCGATGTGGCCGTGGGTGAGCAGCACCGCCGCCGGGGTGAGCCGCTGCTTGTCCAAGATCCGCCGCAGCGGGCCCATCGCCCGCTGACCCGGATCGACGACGATGGCGTCCGACCCGGGCCGGTGAGCCAGCACGTAGCAATTGCATTGGAGCAGTCCGGCGGGGAACGCGGAGATCAACACGCTTCCCAGTTTCCCATTAGCGGGCCAGCCGGGTCGCGCTACCCACGTCAGCGTCAACTGGCACACTCTCTAGCTGACTCACCGATGACGAGGGAGGATAGCGGCGGTGCCGACGAACGAACAGCGACGTGCGACAGCCAAGCGCAAACTCGAACGGCAGCTGCAACGCCGCGCTCAACAGGCTCGACGGCGCCGGATTCTCGCCGTGGCCGCCGCCGGCGTCGCCGTCCTGCTCGCGGTGGGCGCGGTGGTCACGGTGCTGGTCATCAAGCACGAGCACCAGAAGAAGACCGCGGCACAAGGGGGTTTGCCGTCGTTCACGGCGCCGGCCAGCCTCGGCAGCTGCGACTACACCCCCGCACCGGAACCGGCGAGCAAGAAAGTGGGTTTGCCCAAGACCAAGGACGGCAAGGTGCCGACCGAACCCGCGCAGGTCAGCATTAGCATGGTCACCGACCAAGGCAACGTCGGTCTGCTGCTCGACAACGCCAAATCACCGTGCACGGTCAACAGCTTCGTCAGCCTGGCGCAGCAAAAATTCTTCGACGCCACCAAATGCCACCGGCTGACCACCTCTGTTTCGTTGGGCGTCCTGCAATGCGGCGACCCCACTGGTGACGGCACCGGCGGACCCGGCTACCAATTCGCCAACGAATACCCCACCGACCAGTACAAGTCCGACGACGCGGCTGCGCATCAGCCCGTCACCTACCCGCGCGGCACCCTGGCCATGGCCAACAGCGGGCCTAACACCAATGGCAGCCAATTTTTCCTGGTGTACAAGGACTCTCAGCTGCCACCGGATTACACGGTCTTCGGAACCATCCAGCAAGACGGCCTGGCCACCCTGGACAAGATCGCCAAAGGCGGGGTCGTCGGCGGAAAAGAGGACGGAGCACCCGTGATCGCCGTCACCATCAAATCGGTGCAGCTGGACTGATGGAGCCGAACCAGAACGGCGCCGCCGCCGCGGCGGCCAGACGCCGAACCATCATTTTCCTGGCCTCGGTAGCGGCGGTGCTCGTGCTTCTCGTCGCGGTCGTTGTCGTGAAGCTGTTCAGCCAGCACGCCGCCGACGGGCGCACAGCCGCGTCGGGCACGACCACGACGAGGCAACCGGTCAGCACGACTACGGCGGCGCCCACGTTGCAGGGGGTGCCGGGGTTACCGTCGTTCATCCCGAGCGCCGACCTCGGCAGCAACTGTCGGTACCCGCCCTCATCGGAGTCGGCGAGCAAGCCGGTCTCGTTGCCCAAGCCGGGGAAGGTGCCGACCAGCCCGGCGCACGTCGCCGTGACTATGAACACCACCGCGGGCAACATCGCACTTCAACTGGCCAACAATGAATCACCCTGCACCGTACACAGTTTCGTCAACCTGGCGCAGAACGGGTTCTTCGACAACACCTCCTGCCACCGGTTGACCACCTCCCCGGGGTTGAGTGTGTTGCAGTGCGGCGATCCGGGCGGCGACGGCACCGGCGGGCCGGGTTACCAGTTCGCTGACGAATATCCCACCGACCAGTACCCGCCCGGCGATTCCGCGCTGCGGCGCCTGGTCGTGTACCCACGCGGAACGCTGGCCATGGCCAACGGCGGACCCAATACCAACGGCAGCCAGTTCTTCCTGGTGTACCGCGATTCCCAGCTGCCGCCGCAGTACACCGTCTTCGGCACCATCGGGCAAGGCGGGTTGGCCACCCTCGACCAGATCGCCCGAGGCGGCGTCGCCGGTGGCGGCCAGGACGGATCGCCGGTGACCGACGTCACGATCACCTCGGTGCGAGTGGGCTAGCGCGCGAGTTACCTGACTTGGCTCAAATTAGTGCGTACATCAAGGGGATCTTGAGGAGGGCGTGGCGGAGATCGTCGGGTAGCGGGCCGGTGGCGTTGCGGTTTTGTTGTCGGTTTTGATGATCAGGCTCCGTTAGCGTCGGGCAGCGCAAGCGAGAGGTTGCTATCCCACAACCCACTGCAGCCTCTATCCGATGCTGCTAGCCACGCTAGTTGTTGGTTGGTGGTGGTTGCGGTTGGAAGGGTTCGTACCACCACCAGTCGGCGCGCTCGCCGGTGGGCCCGGGGCACGGCGGCACGGCGGGCGGGGGACGCCGGGGCGGGCGCGCGAGCGATCCTGGGCTAAGCGGTCGCCCGGCGCTGTCGAGGACGGTCAGATCGGCGGCGGGTCCGGTGAGGGTGATGACACCGCGGTGGTGTAGCCGGTGGTGATATGGGCACACCAGCACCAGGTTGGCCAACTCGGTGGGGCCGCCGTCTTCCCAGTGCCGAAGGTGGTGGGCGTGCAGACCGCGGGTGGCCCCGCAGCCGGGAACCGCGCAGGTGGGTTGGCGGTGCTCGAGGGCGCGGCGAAGCCGCCGGTTGATGTGGCGGGTGGATCGGCCGGCGCCGATGACCTGGCCGTCGCGTTCGAACCAGACTTCATAGGTGGCATCACAGGTCAGGTAGGAGCGTTCGGCCTCGGTGAGCAGCGGACCCAGATGCAGCGCCGCGGCGCGCTGCTCGACGTCGACATGCACCACCACCGTGGTGTGCTGCCCGTGGGGGCGGCGGGCCACCTCGGCATCCCAGCCGGTTTCGACCAGGCGCAGAAACGCCTCCAGGGTGCCCGGCATCGGCGGCGCGCTATCGAAGGCCCGCTCACCCTTGCCGCGATCGTGTTTCCATTCGGCGATCAGCGCCTCCCGATGCGACGCCAGCGCCGCGTCGAACTTCGCCGCCTCTGGGTGCGGAAGTGTGATCCGCCAACAACTGAACTCCTCGCTGGAAGTCTTGGTGATCGAGGCTTGTGGTTGCGCCCGAGAGTCGGGTTGGGGTCGCGGTTCCAGCTTGACTGCGGTGCGCAGTTGGTTGACCGTGGCGACGCGCGCCAACTGGGCGTAATGCCCATCAGATCCCGCACCCGCGCGTCCCGCGATGACCCCGACCTGATCCAGCGACAGTCGACCCTCCCGCAGGCCCTGCGCGCAGCGCGGAAACTCCTCCACACGGCGCGCCACGGTGGTGATCGTGTGAGCATTTGCCGATGATGAGCCCAGCTTCCACGCCACCAACGCCGCCACCGACCGGGCGCCGGTGGCCCCGCACAGCTCGTCGCGATCCAACTCGGCAACAATCTCCACGATGCGCCCATCAATCGCGTTGCGCTGACCAGCCAACTCCGCCAACTCCTCAAACAACACCTCAAGACGCTCGGCAGGGCTCACCGCCACCGGAGCCGATGCGATCGAAGACATAACCACATCATCGCAGCCAGGTACGACAAGTCTCGGCTGCCCAATCCGCGCCGAGGTGAGAACGTGGTCATAGGCCCAAACGGGACAGTTTGATTGACCACTAAGCGCTTCCAGCCGCAACCTTCAGCGCGGTCCCTACGCTCCATCAAGAGCCCAACCCCGGTGCTCGACCGCACGACGATCCACGTCGCGAAACCCCCCAGCTCGACACCGCGGTCGCGCCGAAGGCGGCTGTCACGATGCCCACGTTGACCGGGCAGCTACTGCGACCGACTCTAGTGCGCAGATCCCAGCAGCCCAACCCAAGAAATAACAGGTCAAGCCGCTGCGAATACCGCGAACCCCGAATCGTGAGCCAAGTCAGGTCGATGATCAACTCGATGCGAGTGCGCTAACGCGCGAGATAGCACGGACGGCTGTGATTTTTCCCGCCCGGCCACGATCCGCACGGCTATCTCGCCGCTAAGACCTAAGCCGCCGACGTCACCCGGTATACGTCGTACACCCCTTCGACGTTGCGGACCACGTCGAGTAAATGCCCGAGATGCTTGGGATCGCCCATCTCGAAGGTGAACCGGCTGATGGCCACCCGATCCCCAGAGGTGGTCACCGACGCCGACAAGATGTTGACCTTCTCGTCGGCCAGCACGCGCGTGACATCGGACAACAGCCGGTGGCGGTCCAGCGCCTCGACTTGAATCGCCACCAGAAACACCGACGACGGCGACGGCGCCCACAGCACCTCGATGATCCGCTCGGCCTGCTCCTGCAGCGACGCGGCGTTGGTGCAATCGGTGCGGTGCACGCTGACTCCGCCGCCACGGGTGACGAAACCCATGATCGCATCGCCGGGCACCGGCGTGCAGCACTTGGCCAGCTTGGTCAGCACCCCGGGCGCGCCCGGAACCGCGACCCCGACGTCGTCGTTGCTGCGCTGGCGCCGCGGCATAGTGGTCGGGGTGGAACGCTCGGCCAGCTCCTCCTCGGCCTGATCGATGCCGCCCAGCTCGGCCAGCAGCCGCTGCACCACATGCTTGGCCGATACATGGCCCTCACCGACCGCGGTGTAGAGCGCGGACACGTCGGCGTAGTGCAGCTCGGTGGCCACCGCCGCCATCGACCCGCCATTGACCAAGCGCTGCAACGGAAGCCCGCCGCGGCGAACTTCCCGGGTGATCGCCTCTTTACCGGTTTCCAGCGCTTCCTCGCGCCGCTCCTTTGCGAACCATTGCCGGATCTTGGTTTTGGCGCGCGGTGACACCACGAACTGCTGCCAGTCCCGTGACGGCCCGGCGTTGGCCGCCTTGGAGGTGAAAACCTCGACGACTTCCCCGTTTTCCAGCTGGCGTTCCAAGGCCACCAGCCGGCCGTTGACGCGGGCGCCGATACAGCGGTGCCCGACCTCGGTGTGCACGGCGTAGGCGAAGTCCACCGGCGTCGACCCGGCCGGCAGCGTGATCACGTCACCCTTCGGGGTGAACACGAAGATCTCCTGCACGGCAAGGTCGTAGCGCAACGACTCCAGGAACTCGCCGGGGTCGGCGGCCTCCCGCTGCCAGTCGAGCAGCTGTCGCATCCAGGCCATGTCGTCGATCTCGGCAGCGGCATGCGGGTGCGGAACTCCGTTGCGGCCCTTGGCCTCTTTGTAGCGCCAGTGCGCGGCGATCCCGTATTCGGCGGTGCGGTGCATGTCGCGGGTACGGATCTGCACCTCCAGCGGTTTACCCTCCGGGCCGACGACGGTGGTGTGCAGCGACTGGTACACCCCGTACCGCGGCTGGGCGATGTAGTCCTTGAACCGGCCGGCCATCGGCTGCCAGAGCGAATGCACCACGCCCACCGCGGCGTAACAGTCGCGGATCTCGTCGCACAGGATGCGGATGCCGACCAGGTCGTGAATGTCGTCGAAGTCGCGGCCCTTGACGATCATTTTCTGGTAGATCGACCAGTAGTGTTTGGGCCGGCCCTCCACGGTCGCTTTGATCTTCGACGCGGTCAGGGTGTTGACGATCTCGGCGCGGACCTTGGCCAGGTAGGTGTCGCGCGACGGCGCCCGGCCCGCCACCAAGCGCACGATCTCCTCGTACTTCTTGGGGTGCAGGATCGCGAACGACAAGTCCTCCAGCTCCCACTTGACGGTGGCCATACCGAGCCGATGCGCAAGCGGGGCAATGACTTCCAGCGTCTCGCGGGCTTTGCGGGCCTGCTTCTCCGGCGGCAGGAAGCGCATGGTGCGCATGTTGTGCAGCCGGTCGGCCACCTTGATCACCAGCACCCGCGGGTCGCGGGCCATCGCGATGACCATCTTGCGGATGGTCTCGCCTTCCGCGGCGCTGCCCAGCACCACCCGGTCCAGCTTGGTCACCCCGTCGACGAGATGGCCGACCTCTTCGCCGAACTCCTCGCTCAACGCCGCCAGCGTGTAGCCGGTGTCCTCGACGGTGTCGTGCAGCAACGCGGCCACCAGCGAGGTGGTGTCCATGCCCAGCTCGGCCAGCACGTTGGCGACGGCCAGTGGGTGGGTGATGTAGGGATCCCCGGAGTACCGCAGCTGGCCGGCGTGCCGCTGCTCGGCGACGTCGTAGGCCCGCTGCAACAACGACAGGTCGGCCTTGGGATGGATCTCGCGGTGCACCGCGACCAGCGGTTCGAGCACCGGGTTGAGCGCGCTGCGCTGGGCCGTCATCCGGCGCGCCAGCCGCGCCCGGACCCGGCGCGACGCGCTGCTGGACGTCTTGAGGGTGTCGGTGCGGGATTCAGCCGGAGCCTCGCTACGCGAGACCGGAACCGTGGCCTCGGGGTCTTCGAGGACCTGCACCGGCTCGGCGGCCTGCTGAACGGCTTGCCCCGCGCCCTGCTCGTCCGCCACGTTCGTCACCTCCAAGCCTCGAGTCTAGGCGGTCAGACCCGGCGCAGGCTGTGCACGTGCAGCGGCGCCAACACCTCCCGGCCGCCCAGCGCTGTCAGCTCGAGCACCACCGCCGCCGACGTCACAGTCGCGCCATAGCGCTCGAGCAGCCGCTGCGCGGCGGCGATGGTGCCGCCGGTGGCGAGCACGTCGTCGACGATCACCGTGCGCCGCCCGGCCACGTCCAGGCCGTCGGCCGGGATCTCCAGCGCCGCGCTGCCGTACTCCAGGCTGTAGTCCTCGGTGTGCACCGGCGGCGGCAACTTGCCGCCTTTGCGGATCGCCAGCACCCCGGTGCCGAGACGGGCCCCGACAGCGCCGGCGACCAGGAAGCCGCGCGCGTCGAGGCCGGCCACCAGGTCGGCGCCGGCCGCGACATCGGCCAGCGCATCGGCCACCACGGCAAAGCCTTCGGCGTCGGCAAACAGCGGAGTGAGGTCCTTGAACTGCACACCAGCCGTCGGGAAGTCGGCCACTTCGCGGGTCAGCGACGCAATCATCTGGTCGACAGACCTCACCGCTCCAGCACCCAGCGGTCCATGTTCCAGCCGGCGGCCCAGCGGGTGGGGCTGCTGCTCACCGCGTACATCTTCTTCGACGTCACCAGCGTGCGCTGCTGACGGTACAGCGGCAGCGTCGGCATGTCGCCCCACAGCACTGGAGCGCCGTCACCGAGCAGCCGTACCAGCTCGGCGGCGTCGGCGGACACCGCGAGCCCACCGATGATCCCGTCGATCTGCCCGTTGTTGTAGCCGGAAAGGTTGTTGCCGTTGCCGCTGTGCAGGTCGTAGGCGTCCATCGCCGACGACCCGGTCGACCCGCTGCCGCTGGCTCCGCCGGTGCCGGCCAACAGCGCGTCGACCTTCCCGTCCCGCAGCGCTTGCGGGCCGGCGGCGTCCGACGCGGCGTCGGAGACGGTGATGCCCGCGGGCCCGCACGCCTTGGCGATCGCGCCGACGGTGGCGGCGAGCCGTGCGTTGGGCGCGCGGTAGCCGATCCGCAGCGCCAGCGGCTTGCCGCCCAGCGCGTCGCGGGCCGCGTCGGGGTTGGAGCGGACGAACTGGCCGGCCGCTGGTGCCGTGCTTTCGGCCTGCCCGATGGCGTCCTCACTGGCCGGATGCAGCCGCGCGTTGGCGATCGGCACTCCGGCGTCGCGGGCGATCAGGTCGCGGGGTGTGCACAGCGCGACCGCGCGGCGTGCCGGTGTCTGCGACAGCGGGCCCTGCGGTGCGAAGGTCAGCTGCTCGATCCCGGCTGACGCCGAGTCGGTGCGGCGGTAGTCGTCCGGGGTGAGCAGCGAGCCCGACGATCCCGTCGCGACGTCGACGACGTCCACCGAGTTGCTGTTGACCCGGTCCTGGATGTCGGCTGACTGCGGCCAGACTTTGATCCGCTTGGTAACCGGGCGGCTCCCCCACCAGCGGTCGTTGGCGACCAGCACCACCGCACCACCGTTCAGCACCGATTCGATCTTGTACGGTCCCGACGACGGGTAGTGCTTGATGTCCAGGCCGGGTTTGATGGTCCACGTCGAGTTCCACACCTGGGCGATCCGGCCGACGACGGGCACGTTGTTGCGCAGCAGCGCGGTGGTGACGTCGGCGATCCCAACGCCCAGCTCGTCGGCGATGACGTGCGACGGCATCATCGAGGTCGCGGTAAACAGCTGGTTGTAGTCGACGACGTTGCGGTCCGGCGAGAAGGACAGTCGCGCCTTCTTCTCACCCGGCTGGCAGCCGACCTCGGCGATGTCGGTGTAGCCGGCCCGGCTGGCCGCGTCGAAGCCGGGGAAGCGCCCGGACTGCGCGGCCCAGGTGAGCACCAGATCGTCACAGGTGACCGGCTTGCCATCGGAATACACGGCGTTGTCCGCGATCTGGTAGTCCAGCACCAGCGGCGCACCGCCGACCACCGAGATCGTCCCGAAGTCGTGGTCGGCGACGACCTGCCCGTCGGGTCCGTGGTAGCCGAAGCCGGTCAGGGTGCGGGCGAACGCCTGCGCCGCTGCCGACGCCGCGCCGGCGACGGTGTTGGCGTTGTAGGTGTTCAGGGCGCCGTCCACCACGTAGTCGATCTGGTCGGCGGGGCTGGCAGAACACGACGCCAAGGTGGCCGTGACCACGCTGGCCGCCAGCCCGCTGGCGGCCACCCGCCGACGCCAGGCAGCCATGCAACTACTGCCGGCCGGTGGCGCGCTTGCCTGCTTGCCGACGGTGGCGGCTGCCGGTGGGCCGCGCCGGCCGAGCGCCCGGCGCGGGCTTGCTGGGTGCCGGTTTCGCCGCGGCCGCGACGGGTTCGATCTCCGTCGACTCCTCGACCGGCTCCGTGGCCGGTTTCGAGGCCCCGTCATCTTCAGTGCTCGTTGTCGCTGAGCCATCCTTCGCGCTGCCGTCCGAGGCCGGCCCGCGTCGCCGCAGCACCCGACGATTATGGGTGCGCACCAACCCGGTGCGCTCCCGCAGCGTCACCAGGAGCGGGGTGGCGAAGAAGATCGACGAGTAGGTGCCGATGATGATCCCGACCAGCTGGACCAGCGCCAGGTCCTTCAGCGTGCCGACCCCCAACAGCCACACCGCCACCACCATCAGCGCCAGCACCGGCAGCACCGAGATCAGGCTGGTGCTGATCGAGCGCATGAAGGTCTGGTTGATCGCCAGATTGGCCTGCTCGGCGAAGGTGCGCCGGGTGGTGTGCTGGAAGCCGTGGGTGTTCTCCTCGACCTTGTCGAACACGATGACGGTGTCGTACAGGGAGAAACCGAGGATGGTCAACAGGCCGATGACCGTGGCCGGGGTGACTTCGAAGCCCACCAGCGAGTACACGCCGGCGGTGACAGTCAGGTCGAAGACCATCGTGGTCAGCGCGGAGAGCGCCATATAGAGCTCGTAGCGGACGAAGATGTAAAAGCCGACCAGCAACAGGAACACCCCCAGCGCCCACAGCGCCTTGGTGGTGATCTGGCCGCCCCAGGTCTCCGACACCGCGGAGTCGCTGATGGCCTGCTTGCTGGGCTTGCCGTCGGTGCCCTTGGGCTGGAACCGATTGAACAGGGCGTTGCGCAGGACATTGGTCTGGTCGTTGGTCAGCGTCTCCGAACGGATCTGCACGGTAGCCGAGATCCCGTTGCCGACGATGACCACCGACTCCGGGTCTTTGCCGATGGCCTGCCGGAAGACCTGTTCGACCTGGGTGACCTGCGCTTGCTCAG
Source organism: uncultured Actinomycetota bacterium (assembly GCA_963830605.1). GTDB lineage: Bacteria > Actinomycetota > Actinomycetes > Mycobacteriales > Mycobacteriaceae > Mycobacterium. The sequence continues at coordinate 431,011 of CAWHML010000004.1, forward strand.
CGCCGCTGCCCCGCGGGAACGACACCTTGGTGCCGCCGGCGAAGTCGATGCCGAACGTGAACCCGCGCAGCACAATGCTGGCGACGGCAATCGCCACGATCGTGCCGCTGATCCCGTACCACAGCCGGCGCCGGCCCAACACCTCGAAAGCACCGGTACCGGTGTAAAGGCGGGACAGGAAACCGTGGTGCGGCAGCCGGGCGGTGCCGTCGGCGTCCTCGACGGCGGTGCTTTCGGTCAGCTCCACCGTCTCGCTGCCGGTACCGGCTTTGGCGGCCATATCGCTATCCCCGTCCCGTTGACGCGAGGGCGCGCCGTTCCCGCGCGACCTGCTGCACCGCGCCCAGACCGTTGTAACGCGGTTTGGCCAACACCGCGGTCTTGGAGGCCAGGTAGATCAGCGGCCAGGTCACCAGGAACACCACCACCAGGTCCAGGATCGTCGTCAGCCCGAGGGTGAACGCGAATCCCTTGACCTGTCCGATGGCGAGGGTATAGAGCACCGCGGCCGCGAGGAAAGTGACGGCGTTACCCGAGACGATGGTCTTGCGGGCCCGCACCCAGCCACGCGGCACCGCCGACCGGAATGACCGGCCCTCGCGGATTTCGTCTTTGATGCGTTCGAAGAACACCACAAAGGAGTCGGCCGTGGTGCCGATACCGATGATCAGGCCCGCGATACCGGCCAGGTCCAGGGTGTAGTTGATCTGTCGGCCCAGCAGCACCAAGATCGCGAAAACCATTGCGCCGGAAGCCAGCAACGACAAGGCAGTGAGCAGTCCGAGCACCCGGTAGTACACCAGCGAGTACACCAGGACCAGCGCCAACCCGATCGCGCCCGCGATCAGGCCGGCCCGCAGCGACGTCAAACCCAATGTGGCGGAAACGGTCTCGGCTTCCGACGGCTCGAACGACAGCGGCAGCGAGCCGTATTTCAAGACATTGGCCAGCTCGCGGGCGTGGCTTTGGTTGAACTGCCCGAAGATCTCGGTCCTGCCGCCGGGGATAGGTCCCTGGATCACCGGCGCGCTGACCACCCGTGAGTCCAGCGTGAACGCGGCCGCCTGGCCGACGTGCGCGGCGGTGAAATCAGCCCAGATGTCGGCCGCCCCGCTCTTGAACTGTAGGTCGACGACGAAGCTGCCGTTCTGCTGGTTCAGACCTGCGGAGGCGTTGGCGATCTGATCGCCGTTGATGATCGACGGGGCCAGCAGGTAGGCGAACTTGTGATCGGTTGAACAGGTCACCAAAGGCAGGTTCGGGTCGTCATTGCCGGCCAGGATGTCGTCCTCGTCGCAGTGCGCCGCCATGTAACGGAGGGCGATGAACTGAATGCCCCGGCTGGCGCTCTGGCGCAGCTTCTTCTCCGCGGTGATGCGCTCGGCGAGCTCCTTTCGCGGATCCGGTAGGGCCGGCGGCTCGGCCGGGTTCGCCGCCGGTTGCTGGCCGGGAGCGGGAGTCGGTGACGGAGGCGGATCCAACGGGAATGGCCGGGGCTGTGCCGGCGGCACTTGGCCGCCCGGCTCCGGCTGCGTCCCGCCTGGCGCCCCGCCCGGCCCGGGCAACTCTCCCGGTGCGGGTGCAGCCTGCGCCGGTACCGTCTGAATCACCGGCCGGATCAGCAGCTGTGCGGTCTGGCCCAAGCTGCGGGCCTCGTTGCTGTCGGTGCCGGGCACGGTGATGATCAGGTTGTCGCCGTCGATGACGACTTCGGATCCGGAGACGCCCAGCCCGTTGACCCGGTCGCTGATGATCTGCTGCGCCTCGTTCAGCGCGTCGCGGGTCGGGCGCGAGCCGTCGGGCGTCCGGGCGGTCAACGTGACCCGGGTGCCGCCCTGCAGGTCAATACCGAGCTTGGGTGCGGCTCGCTTATCGCCCGTCAGGAACACCAGCAGGTAGACGCCGATGAGCAGGGCCAGAAACACCGACAGATAGCGGGCAGGGTGCACCGGCGCCGAAGGCGATGCCACGATGTTGAATCTCCTCGCTTGCCGATCAGTTTCCGTGCACCTCTAATGCACCCGCAAAGAGTACGTGCGGCTCAGCCGACCTCAATCCTTGGGCAGCCGCTTGGGGTCGGCGGCGGTGAGCCGGTCCGGCTCGGCGATGATCGCCGCTTGATCGCCGGAGCCGTCGTCCTCGAGGCCCTCCACATGCGTCGGTCTCCGGCTCTATGCGGTTCCGGATCGCCAGCTTCATCCATGTCGTGACGACACCAGGGGCGATCTCGAGGTCCACGTTGTCGTCGGTGATGCCGATGATGGTGCCCTGCAACCCCGAGGTGGTGTGCACCTGGTCGCCGACCGACAGCGATTCGTGCAGGTCGATGGTGTGCTGCAGGGACCGCTTCTGGCGGCGCGAGGCAAAGAACATGAACGCTGCCATCACGATGAGCAGCGGCAAGAAGACAACCAGTTGGTGCATGACGGCTAAGGTCCTTCGGGATCTCTCGTGGTCTCGGTCGGCACAGGACGTCGAATCGGTCGCGGGCCTGCTACGCACAGTCTGCCATCCACCGGCCGAGCCACCGATACTGCCGCCGCGCGAGGTCTTGACGAGGGTTCGTCAGAGTGGGACAACGAGCGTTGTGACTGCCATCATCGACTCCGACCAGCACCTCTACGAGAGCCGTTCACTCTGGCGGGACTTCATCGACCCGGGGGCCCGCCACGAGGCATTGGCCCTGGTCGACGACGAACTCGGTTACACCTGGCTCAGCTGGCGCGACACTCGCCTCGGGTCTGGCCGATATCCACCTGCCCGGCGACACCGCGTCCTGCGGGGCACTGCGCATCCGGCAACGGGCCGGCCAGCCGGCTCCCTACCGCTACGACGAAGCGCTGCCGGCGTCCTACTGGCAACCCGCGGCCCGCGTTGGCTGGCTGGACGAAGTCGGCGTCGACGAGGCGGTGGTGTTTCCCAACTTCGGTCTGCTGTGGGAGCGCCGCCTCTCCACCTCGCTGGCGGCGCTGACGGCGAACATGACAGCGTGGAACCGGTGGTGCGCCGTGGTCCGTGCCGAGGGCAAGGGCCGACTGCATCCGGTCGCACACCTCACGCTGCGGGACCCGGATTGGCTTGACGCCGAGCTGGAGTCGCTGGCGGCGGCCGGCGTCACGCTGGCCATGATCGGGGCCGGGCCGGTGAACGGGCGGGAGCTCTCCCATCCCGACCACGAACGGGTGTGGGCGTCGTTCGTCGAGCATGGGATCACCCCGGTCTTCCACGTTGCCGACCAGGTGCGGGTTTTCGACGATTGCTGGTATCCGGCCGAGCCTTGCGACGACCTGGCGCCGGTGACCGAGGCGGTGTTTCTGTGGGTGCCGCCCGCACTGGCGTTGACCGACCTGATCCTGCACGGCGTCTTCGACCGGCATCCCGAGCTGCACCTCGGCGTCGTCGAACTCAGCTCGGCCTGGGTGCCGGGATTTTTGCTGATGCTCGACGGCGGGGCCGACTTCACCACCCGGCTCAACGGCAAGCCGGTCGCCGAGCTGTGCCGCCGGCCCAGCGAATACTTCCTCGACCATGTCCGGGTGTCGTCGTTTTCCTACGAGGACCCCAAGCAGCTGACCAAGTCAGCCGGTGACGTGTTCATGTTCTGCAGCGACTACCCACATTCCGAAGGCACCGCTTCGCCGCTGGTCGACTACCGGCGGATGGGCTGTCAAGCGGCCGAAATGCCCGGGCTGTTCCAAGGCAACGTCGACCTGCTGTTGCGTCGGTAGGGCGGCCCGGGCGCCGAACGTGCACCTGTCGCGAAATTTCCGCGCCAATTTTGGCAATGGCTGCACGTTCGGCGAGCCGGCGCCGCGGGCTACGTCACCAGACGAATGGGACAAGGGTTTTGGTGCGACGGCTGTAGTCGGCATACCCGGCCAGGTCTCGCCGGAGCAGCGCCTCTTCGGCGAGGATGCGTTGCCGATAGGCGTGTCCGAGTAGCGCGGCCGTGAGCGCGACGACGGGAATGATTGCGTGAGGTGACGCCCAATCCCGTCCAGGTCAGCAGTGAGCCGGCATAGCCCGGGTGGCGGATGAAGCGGTACGGGCCGGCGTCGACGACCTCCTGCTGGTCTTGGGTGCGAAGTGTGCGGGTGTAGGACCCGCCGAGGGTGCGCATCGACCACGTGCGCAGCGCCACTCCGCTGGCCTGCATCATCACCCCGATCGGACCGGCCAGCCAGGGCAGCCGGCCCGCACGAATCCCCCTGAGCGCCAAGGGCAGCGGTGCGGCAAGGGCATACGCGCTGATCAGCAGTCGGGTGGTGCCCCGGTCGTCGCGGGCGGCGGCGAAGCTGGCCGCGGCGCCCGGCTTACGGGTCAATGCCTCGAGCACGAAGAAGCCGGCGACACCGGTGTATCCGGCGAGCAGCCAGCGGGTATGCGGTGCCCTGACGGCCTTCACCGCGGATAGGCTACAGCCGTGTCTTCCCTTGAGCAGAGTCGCCACCTCGTCACCGAAATCCCGGGCCCGACATCCCTGCAACTGACCAAACGGCGAACCGCCGCGGTGGCCAGCGGCGTGCGAAGCACGATGCCGGTGTACGCCGTGCGCGCCGGCGGCGGGATCGTGGAAGACGTCGACGGCAACCGGCTCATCGACCTGGGTTCGGGCATCGCGGTCACCACCGTCGGCAACGCCGCCCCGCGCGTCATCGACGCGGTGCGCGACCAAGTCGCCGACTTCACCCACACGTGCTTCATGGTGACGCCGTATGAGCAGTACATCGCCGTAGCCGAGCAGCTCAACCGCCTCACCCCTGGCGGGGGCGAAAAGCGATCGGTGCTGTTCAACTCCGGAGCCGAGGCGGTGGAGAACGCCGTCAAGATCGCCCGCATCCACACCCGCAAACCCGCCGTCGTGGCGTTTGACCACGCCTATCACGGCCGTACTTACCTCGCGATGGCCTTGACCGCCCAGTCGATGCCCTACAAGAGCGGCTTCGGGCCGTTCGCGCCGGAGGTCTACCGCGCGCCGCTGTCCTACCCGTATCGCGACGGCCTGCTCGACAAAGAGCTGGCCACCGACGGCGAGCGGGCCGCCGAGCGGGCGATCCGGGAGATCCGCCGACTGGTCGGCGAGGACAACCTGGCCGCGGTGATCATCGAGCCGATCCAGGGCGAGGGCGGCTTCATCGTGCCGGCCGACGGGTTCCTGCCCACCCTGCTGGAGTGGTGCCGCCAGCACGACGTCGTCTTCATCGCCGACGAGGTGCAGACCGGCTTTGCGCGCACCGGTGCGATGTTTGCCTGCGAGCACGAGGGCATCGAACCGGATCTGATCTGCACCGCCAAAGGCATCGCCGACGGGCTACCGCTGTCGGCGGTGACCGGCCGCGCCGAGCTGATGGACGCCGCGCACACCGGCGGGCTGGGCGGCACGTTCGGCGGCAACCCGCTGGCCTGCGCGGCGGCACTGGCCACCATCGAGACCATTGAAAAGGACGGGCTCGTCGAGCGGGCCCGGCAGATCGGAACTCTGATGACCGAGCGGCTGTCGGCTCTGCAGGCCGACGACGACCGGATCGGCGACGTCCGCGGGCGCGGCGCCATGATCGCGGTTGAGCTGGTGCGCTCCGGTACCGCCGATCCCGACCCGGACTTGACCCGCGAGGTGGCCACCGCGGCCCACGCCGCCGGCGTGATCGTGCTGACCGCCGGCACGTTCGGCAACGTCCTGCGTTTCCTGCCGCCGCTGGCCATCAGCGACGAGCTGCTCACCGAAGGCCTCGACGTGCTGGCGGGAATTCTCGCTGACCACTAGCCTCCGGAGCGCGAGTGGCCGGTTACGTCACGCCGCGCGGGACATCGCGTGTCACAAGTGGCCACTCGGCTGTTCCGGAATAACTTTAGCTTTGCTAACGTAGTTTCTGTCAGGTGCAGCGTCGCACCGGACCACTTTTTCTCTAATGACTTGTTTCGAGGTTCCGTTATGTCGATTGATGCCCAGGAAGGCCTGGAACGGCGCGCCGCCGAGTTGGCAGCCCGCGACCCGCAGTTCGCCGCCGCCGCGCCCGATGACGCCGTGGCCGCTGCGATCGAGCAGGCCGCACCGCACCTCCCCCAGGTGGTTCGCGCCGTGCTGGAGGGCTACGCCGACCGGCCTGCGCTCGCCCAGCGCGCCTACGAGCTGGTCGGAGACCCGGAGACGGGGCGCACGTCGGCTCAGCTGCAGCCCTGGTTCGACACCGTCACCTACGGCGAGCTCGGCCGACGCGTCGACGCGCTGGCAGGGGCACTGCCGGAGGCCGGCGTGGCGCCTGGTGACCGGGTCTGCGTGCTGGGTTTCACCAGCGTCGACTACACGACCATCGACATCGCGCTCGGCCTAGCCGGGGCGGTGTCGGTTCCGTTACAGACCAGTGCCGCGATCGCTCAGTTGCAGCCGATACTGCTGGAGACCGAGCCCACCCTGTTCGCGGCGAGCGTCGACTACCTTGCTGACGCCGTCGACTTGCTGCTCGCCGCGGCCGAGGCCGGGTTCCAGCCCGGACGGCTGCTGGTGTTCGACTACCGCACCGACATCGACGCCGACCGGGCGGCGTTGCAAAGCGCGCACGAGCGGCTGACCGACGCCGGAATCACCGTGGAGACCCTGAACGAGCTACGTGAGCACGCCGCCGGCCGGTCGGCGCCGACCGGCGAGTCCGAATCCGACGATCGGCTGGCGCTGCTGATCTACACCTCCGGCAGCACCGGCGCCCCGAAGGGCGCGATGTACCCGCAGAGCCACGTCGCCAAGATGTGGAACCGGTCGGCCAAGAACTGGTTCGGGCCGAGCGCGGCGTCGATCACGGTCAACTTCATGCCGATGAGCCACATCATGGGCCGCGGCATCCTCTACGGCACGCTCGGCAACGGCGGCACCGCCTACTTCGCCGCCAAGAGCGACCTCTCCACGCTGCTGGAAGACCTGCGCCTGGTGCGGCCCACCGAGCTGAACTTCGTGCCGCGGATCTGGGAGATGCTCTACAGCGAATACCTCAGCGAGGTGGACCGGCGCACCGCCGCCGGAGCCGACCGGAAGACCGCCGAGTCCCAGGTGCTGGTCGACATGCGCGAGGAGCTGCTCGGCGGCCGCTTCATCTTCGCGATGACAGGCTCCGCGCCGACCTCCTCGGAGCTGCGGGCCTGGGTCGAGTCGCTGCTGGAGCTACCGCTGCTGGACGGCTACGGCTCCACCGAAGCCGGCATGGTGTTATTCGACGGCGAGATCCAGCGGCCGCCGGTCGTGGAGTACAAGTTGGTCGACGTGCCCGATCTCGGTTATTTCAGCACCGACCGGCCGTATCCGCGCGGCGAGCTGCTGCTCAAGACCGAGAACATGTTCCCCGGCTACTACAAGCGGGCCGAAACCACCGCCGGGGTGTTCGACGCCGACGGGTACTACCGGACCGGCGACGTCTTCGCCGAGGTCGCCCCCGACCGGCTGGTGTACGTCGACCGCCGCAACAACGTGCTCAAGCTGGCGCAGGGCGAGTTCGTCACGCTGGCGAAGCTGGAGACGGTGTTCGACAACAGCCCGCTGGTCCACCAGATCTATGTGTACGGCAACAGCGCACAGCCTTATCTGCTGGCGGTCGTGGTGCCGACCGAGGGTGCGCTGTCGCGCTTTGACGGGGTGACGCTGAAAGCTCGTATCGCCGAGTCGCTGCAAAGCGTTGCGCGAGGAGCCAATCTGCAGTCCTACGAGATGCCGCGCGACTTCATCATCGAGACCGAGCCGTTCACGCTGGAGAACGGCTTGCTCACCGGTATTCGCAAGCTGGCCTGGCCGAAGCTCAAGCAGCACTACGGCGAACGCCTTGAACAGCTCTACGCCGAGCTTGCCGAAGGCCAAGCCAACGAGCTGAGCGAGCTGCGCCGCAGCGGCGCCCAGGCGCCGGCGCTGCAGACCGTCACCCGCGCCGCTGCTGCGATGCTGGGTGCGGCGAGCTCGGAGGTGACGCCCGACGCCCACTTCACCGACTTGGGCGGAGATTCGTTGTCGGCGTTGACTTTTGGCAACCTGCTGCGCGAGATCTTCGACGTCGACGTGCCGGTGGGTGTGATCGTCAGCCCGGCCAGCGACCTGCAGGCGATCGCCAACTACATCGAAGCCGAACGCCAGGGCACCAAGCGGCCGAGTTTCGCGCGGGTGCATGGCCGTGACGCGACCCAGGTGCACGCCGCGGACCTGACGCTGAACAAGTTCCTCGACGCGGCGACGCTGCAGGCTGCACCGAGCCTGCCGGAGCCGACCGGTGAGGTCCGCACGGTTTTATTGACCGGCTCCACGGGTTTTCTAGGCCGCTATTTGGCGTTGGAGTGGCTGGAGCGGATGGCGCTAGTCGACGGCACGGTGATCGCCCTGGTAAGGGCCAAGTCCGATGAGGACGCGCGGCGCCGTCTCGACAACACCTTCGATAGCGGCGACCCGCAGCTGCTGGCGCACTATCGGGAGCTGGCGGCGGGCCACCTGCAGGTCATCGCCGGTGACAAGGGCGAGGCGAACCTCGGCCTGGACCCGCAGACCTGGCAGCGGCTGGCCGACACCGTCGACCTGATCGTCGACCCTGCCGCGCTGGTCAACCACGTCCTGCCCTACAGCGAGCTGTTCGGGCCGAACGCCCTGGGCACTGCCGAGCTGATCCGGATCGCTTTGACCTCGCAGCTCAAGCCGTACACCTACGTGTCGACCATCGGAGTGGGCGACCAGATCGAGCCGGGCTCCTTCGTCGAGGACGCCGATATCCGCCAGATCAGTGCGACGCGTCAGGTCAACGACAGCTACGCCAACGGTTACGGCAACAGCAAGTGGGCCGGCGAGGTGCTGCTGCGCGAGGCCCACGACCTGTGCGGGCTGCCGGTCGCGGTGTTCCGCTGCGACATGATCCTGGCCGATACCACGTACGCGGGCCAGCTCAACCTGCCCGACATGTTCACCCGGCTGATGCTGAGCCTTGTCGCCACCGGCGTGGCGCCTGCGTCGTTCTACCAGCTGGACGGCGACGGCCACCGGCAACGCGCCCACTACGACGGGCTGCCGGTCGAGTTCATCGCCGAGGCGATCTCAACTCTGGGCGCCCAAGAGGTCGACGGTTTCCAGACCTATCACGTGATGAATCCGCACGACGACGGTATCGGCCTCGACCAGTACGTCGACTGGCTGATCGACGCCGGATATTCCGTCCAGCGGGTCGGTGACTACGGCGCCTGGCTGCAGCGGTTCGAGACCACGCTGCGCGGCTTGCCGGAGCGGCAGCGCCAGTACTCGCTGCTACCGCTGCTGCACAACTACCAGCAGCCCGCAGTGCCGATCAACGGCTCGATGGCGCCGACCGACCGGTTCCGCGCGGCGGTGCAGGAGGCGAAGATCGGGCCGGACAAGGACATCCCGCACGTCTCGGCGGAGGTCATCGTCAAGTACATCACCGACCTGCAGCTGCTCGGTTTGCTTTAGACCCGCGGCAGCGCACGCAAAAGCCCCCTTTCGCAGCGAAATGAGGGGCTTTTGCGTCTGCTTGCGGTGCGGGGTTGGGCGCTAGACGCCGGCGCGGCGCCGACGGATCAGGCCTCTGCTGCGCCGCGGCTCCGTTTCCGGGGCGTATGCGGGGTTGGAGCCCGCCTCGGTGGCCGCGTCGGGCGATACGGCGCGGGGACCGGTAGCTGCCGGCTCTTCTGCGTACATCTCGGAAGCGGGCCCGGTGACGGGTGCTGCGGGGACGTCACGGGCCAGGCGCATCGACAGCCGCGCCAGTACTCCGCCACCGAAGAAGACGATCAGGGCGCCTAATCCGGAGAAGTACGCGACCTCCAGCACCGCCCGCTTGACGTCCGTGGCGGCGACGGGCTGGCCGATGTCGCCGATCCGCAACGCCGCGGCAAAGGCGCGACCGACGACGAACCAGGCGCCGCCCAAGACCGCCAGCCAGCCCCCGAACATCGCGGTGGCGCGACTGCGCGACATGATCAGTAACAGACCGCCCAGGACGGTGATCACCCCCGGAAACACCTCGAGCCAGCCCCGGGCTGCCGTCCATGTCCATGCCGTGTCCGGTGTGTAGGCGAAGTCGAAGTACGGCCCGACGAACGGGATCAACGCACCCCAGGCACCGAGCAGCACGAGCAGCAACCCGGTGACCGCACCGCGACTGCGTGGCATGCCCGCGCGGCGCGAACCTATTCGCGAATCGTTCATTTCGACGTCTCCTTGAACAGTGGACGAAAGTGCAAGTGGGGTACCCATACCGGTTCCTACATAACCGGCGCAGTCTCCGCGAGCTGCACTTTTACGACACGAGCGCAATGACGATGAGGATGACCGCTATCAGCGGAAACAGGCCCTGGGTCAGTGCGGCCCGGGCCTTGTCCGGCGCCGACGCCAGCAGAACGGCCGCGGCGCAAGCCATGGATCCGACGCCGGTGAGTACCAGAGTAAGTCCGACCGCGCGGTGCCCGGCGACGACGGCAATGATTCCGGCGCCGGCGACGATGGCCAGGAACAGGTTGTAAAAGCCTTGGTTGAACGCCAGCAACTTGGTGGTCTCGGCTTCTTCGACGGTGGTACCGAAGGTTGCACGGGTGCGCGGCGTGGTCCAGGTCAGCGACTCCATCACGAAGATGTAGACATGCAAAAGCGCCGCTAGACCAGCGAACACCAAAGCGGCATTGATCATCGCGTCCTCCTCAGTCGAAAAGCCCGGGCTGTCCCAGACCGGTCGCCGGCGGCGTCATCCCCAGGTGGGTCCAGGCCTGCGGCGTCGCCACTCGGCCGCGCGGCGTGCGGGCGATCATCCCGGCGCGCACCAAAAACGGCTCACACACCTCCTCGACGGTGGCGGCCTCCTCCCCGACTGCCACCGCCAGCGTCGACACCCCCACCGGGCCGCCGCCGAAGCTGCGGGTCAGCGCCGACAGCACCGCCCGGTCCAGCCGGTCCAGGCCCAGCTCGTCGACGTCATAGACCTCCAGCGCTGCCTTGGCGACGTCGCGGGTGATGACGCCGTCGGCGCGCACCTCGGCGTAGTCGCGAACCCGGCGCAGCAGCCGGTTGGCGATGCGCGGCGTCCCGCGGGATCGGCGGGCGATCTCCGCGCCGGCGTCGCCACCCAGCTCGACACCCAAAATGCCGGCGGAACGGGCAAGCACCCGTTCCAGCTCGGCCGGTTCATAGAAGTCCATGTGCGCGGTGAAGCCGAACCGGTCGCGCAGCGGGCCGGTCAGTGCACCCGACCGGGTGGTCGCGCCGACCAGGGTGAACGGAGCCACCTCCAACGGAATCGACGTCGCCCCAGGGCCTTTGCCGACGACGACGTCGACGCGGAAGTCCTCCATCGCCAGATACAGCATCTCCTCGGCGGGCCGGGCGATGCGGTGGATTTCGTCGATGAACAACACGTCGTGTTCGACGAGGTTGGACAGCATCGCGGCCAAATCACCCGCGCGTTCCAGCGCCGGGCCCGACGTCAAGCGCAGCGAGGCCCCCAGCTCGGCGGCGATGATCATCGCCAGCGACGTCTTGCCCAGCCCCGGCGGCCCGGACAGCAGAATGTGATCCGGTGTGCCGCCGCGGTTTTTGGCGCCCTCGATGACCAGCTGCAGCTGCTCGCGCACCCGTGGCTGGCCGATGAACTCGCGCAGCGAGCGGGGCCGCAGCCCAGCGTCGACATCCCCCTCCCCCACGGTCAACGCCGCGGACACCTCCCGGTCGTCGGGCTCGTCGTCGACGAGGCTCATCATTTCTTGCCCAACAGTGACAGCGCCGACCGCAGCGCGCTCGACGTGCTGGCCAGCGGGTCGTTGGCCAGTATCTTGTCGGTGGCCTCCTCGGCCTGCTTGGCCGCAAAGCCAAGCCCGACAAGGGCTTCCACGACCGGTCCGCGGACGGCGTGGCCATTGACCGGCGCTCCGGGTACCGCACCCATCTTGTCGCGCAGTTCCAGCACCATCCGCTCGGCACCGCGCCTGCCGATACCCGGAACCCGGGTCAGCGCAGAGATGTCGCCGTCGGCCAGCGCTTGGCGCAACGCGGGTGCGTCGTGCACCGCCAGCGTGGCCAGCGCGATCTTCGGGCCGACCCCGGATACCCCCAGCAGCGTGGAGAACAGGTCGCGGGTCTGGCCGTCGGGAAAGCCGTAAAGCGTCATCGAATCCTCGCGCACGATCATCGCCGTGATCAGCCGCGCTTCATTGCCCCGCCGCAGCGTCGCCAGCGTCGCCGGCGTCGCCATCACCTTGTAGCCGACGCCGGCGGCTTCGATGACCACGTGATCAAGCGCCACGTCGACCACTTCACCGCGGACCGATGCGATCATCGGTGCGCCTTGACTTTCACCGCGAATCGTCGGCGCTGCTCGGCAGCTTTCGCTTCCGCGGCGGCCATCCGGGCGATCATCGGCGCGCGCCAGCAGTGACAGATGGCTAGCGCCAGCGCGTCGGCCGCATCGGCTGGTGTGGGCTTAGCTTGCAGCGCAAGGATTTTTGTCACCATCGCGGTGACCTGAGCCTTACCCGCACCGCCGTTGCCGGTGACGGCTGCCTTGACTTCGCTGGGCGTGTGGAAGTGGACGCTGACACCGCGTTTGGCGGCTGACAATGCGATCACGCCGCCGGCCTGGGCGGTGCCCATCACGGTCGACACGTTCTGCTGGGAGAACACCCGCTCGATGGCGACGACGTCAGGCCGATGGGTGTCGAGCCAGTGCTCGACGGCATCGCTGATGATGAGCAGCCGTTGCGGCAGCGGCTCCTCGGCCGGGGTGCGCAGCACGTCGACATCGAGCGCAATGATCTGGCGGCCTGCGGCGTTCTCCACTACCGACAGTCCGCAGCGGGTCAGTCCGGGGTCGACACCCATCACACGCACTGCCACTCTCCTCAAAGCCGAACGGTTGTTCGATACCTTAATCGGCGCCTCGGACAACGGCGGTAAGACACGCGGTGACGGCGGGCGAGGTGACCATCGGCAGCCAGTCCATTGCGAGCTGCCTCGAGAAGCCGAACGGGCAACGGCTGACGACGGCGGATCGGCCACCACCGGCACCGGTGGTAACGGCGGCAATGGCAACGGAGCCCTCGGCGGCAATGGCGGCAATGGCAACGGAGCCCCCGGCGGAACCGGCGGCACCCCCGGCACCCCCGGCACCGGTGCAAGCCCCTAATTCAGCCGGAGGCGACACAACGGAGAGGCCCGCTTTGGCGGGCCTCTCCGTTGAGTGCGGCTTAGTAGGCCGGCGAACCCGGGACCGGGCCGCCGCTTAAACGCAACCGGCGTGATCGAAAGAAGTCGCCCGTGCCAGCGGCCTTCCGCGGCATCAAATGTGGCCCGCCTTGATAAGCCGACTTTGCTATCGCGGCGGAACACAGGCGCTGCCCGGCAGATGCAGCCCGCGGCGACCTCGGCCACGTCGGCAAATATTGGGCTCATTCGTTGCGGGTGTCTGCAAACGAAACAGCTCGAACCGAACGGTCGGCGCACAAGTACCGTGAGGTCCCCCGCCAAGCGATACGGCAGCTGCGGCCCGGTTCAAAGACTCGGCCGCCGTTGGTATTTGTGGTCCTGCGACCGCGCCTGGATGCGCCTAGTTCTAGAAGCTGCGCAGCTATCGAGAAAACCTCCGGACGTGACGCACACCTGCCGATTGCCAGTGCTGGCAACCAGCGGTCAGCTAATCTGTGCCGACGACACCAGGCTCCAGTCCACACCGCCGCGGAGCCAGACGGGGGCGCCCGTGGCACCGATCCACTTCATCTCGGGCCTGCCGCGTTCCGGATCGACTCTGCTGGCCGCTTTACTGCGGCAAAACCCCCGTTTGTACGCCGGTATGTCGGGTCCGCTGGCTGGCCTGTTCGGCGCTCTGCTCAGCGAGATGAGCGCACGCAACGAGTATTCGATATTCATCGACGATGCCAAGCGCGAGCGCATCTTGCACGGGTTGTTCGAAAATCACTATGCGGACTGCCCCGCCGAGGTGATCTTCACCAGCCGAGCCTGGTGCGCGTGGATGTCGGCCACTGCCAACCTCTTTCCTGAAGCAAGAACGATTGCTGTGTGCGCGAACTGCCGTGGGTGATCGACAGCATCGAGCGGTTGGTGCAGCGCAACGTCTTTAGCCCGTCGTCGATCTTCAATTACAGTGCCGGCGGCACGGTGTACACGCGCGCCAAGGGCGTTGCAGCGCAGGACGGCATGGTCGGTGCTCCCTACGATGCGCTGAAACAGGCCCGCTACGGCGCGCAACGCGACCGCCTGCTGCTGGTCCAATACGAAACTCTGACCACTGATCCGGCCAAAACGATGCACGCCATCTACACCTTCATCGGCGAGCCGACTTTCGAGCATGAGTTCGACCGCGTCGACTACGACGTCACCGAGTTCGATGAACGTGCCGGTACTCCGGGGCTGCACACCGTGCGCGGTGAGGTCAAGGCCGAGCCGCGCGCGAGCCTGCTGCCGCCGGACCTGTTCAACCGTTTTGTCAACGACGCCTTCTGGCGCAATCCGCAGAACATTTCCGAGGGCTTGCAGGTGGTGTGAGGTCGTCCCGAGAAAGTATTGCCCATGGAAGCAACGTGTCTCGTGCAGACGCAGCTTGATCCGCAGTTAAACGGTTAAGTCATTGGAAAGGAGCCAGTGCGAAAGTGATTGAGGATCCGCGTGCCGATGTCGTCTCTCGACAGTACGAGCGATACCGGTACCCCGCACCGATAGAGGATCTGGAGGTCTGGCTCGCAAACAACTGGGAGTGGTTCGATCCCAGCCACGCCCACCGGATTTTGTGGCCGGAGCAGGAATATAAGCCGGATCTGGACATTCTGATCGCGGGCTGCGGCACCAACCAGGCGTCGGTTTTCGCGTTCATGAATCCCGACGCCAAGGTGGTGGCGGTCGATATCAGCCAGCCGTCGTTGGATCATCAGCAGTACCTCAAAGACAAGCACGGACTGTTCAATCTGGAGTTGCGGCATCTTCCGGTCGAGGAGCTGCCCACGCTCGGTCTGGATTTCGACTTGATCGTGTCGACCGGTGTCTTGCATCACCTGGCCGATCCGCAGGCCGGGATGAATGCAGTGGCAAGTTGTCTGAGGCCCGATGGCGTCATTGGCGTGATGTTGTATGCAAAAAACGGCCGAATCGGCATCAACCTTTTGCAGTCGGTATTTCGCGACTTGGGGCTGGGGCAGAACGAGTCGTCGCTTGCGCTTGTGCGGCAGACGCTTTCGCTGCTGCCAGCCGGTCACCCGGTACAGAGCTATCTGAACTCTGCAAGGGACTTGACGTCGGATGCCGGGCTGGTGGATACCTTCTTGCACGGCCGCGAGCGCGATTTCACCGTCGGGGACTGTATTGACCTGGTCACCTCTGCCGGACTCACATTTCAGGGCTGGTATTTTAAGGCGCCGTATTATCCGCACGACATGTTCTCAGCACCCAACCAGGTCTATCCGGCGATAAGCGCGTTGCCTGAGCCGATGCAGTGGTCGGTGATGGAACGTCTCCACGCGGTCAACGCCTGCCACTTCTTCATGGCACGCCGACCAGAGCAGCCGAAAGAGTCCTTACAAGATTGATTTTTCAACGCAGGATTGCCTGAATTATGTCCCGCTGATGCGGATGCGGTGCGGCTTGCCGGTAACGAGATCGTCCGGCCGGACTGGCGGGTGGGTTTGAATTCGACTCAGTTGCCGTTTGTGCAACACGTCGACGGTCATCGCTCCATTCGCGAGATTGCCGCAGCTGTGGCGGAAAGTGGTGCTTCGCAGCGAGGCAGCCCGGCCGACGTCGAGATATTCGCCCGAAAGCTGTTTGCCGCACTGTGGCGCCTCGACTTCCTTGCCATGGCCTTGAAGAAGTCACAACGCTGAAGCTCTGCCGCATCGAGCCCTGTTCACCTTAAGAGCGCTGGTCACGAGATGCCTCGCAGGCCGCAGTCATGTGGTCGGTCTGGTTAGGGCTGCCGGTGCGTTGCGGCAGCCGCCCGGCACTCGACGGTCGCATCGCCTAGACCGGCGGTATCCGTCGCGCCACTTTCAGCATCGCTGCAAACGGGATGATCCATACGCCCTTCAGCGGCGGCGACGGTAAGGTCGGCGGTCGGGGCTGAGCCGGCGGCAAATGCGGCAACTACGGCGTTAACTGCACCATAGGCGCGACGCCCGGTTGGGCGCGGTGCTGGCTGATCCGCATGCCTTACCGTGGCTACCCCGAGCTTACCTCAGGGTCGAAGCAAGCCGCTCAATGCGCCACCAAATCCCTGCTGATCTATCGCTTGCTGAACAAAACCTGAGGAATATCTTTGGTCCGAGCGGCCGGGGCAACTATTCCGTTGTCCTTCGCTGTCTGCGAACCATTGGCAAAAACAGCTCTTGCCTGCGCAAATACTAGCCGGACTAGGTAGTTCGACTGTTACGAATTTTACCTTTAAAGCGGGTTCACTCAGAGTCGGGTAAGCGTTAGCTTAAATCGTTCTGAGTTGGCTGAGCGAGGGGTCGAGCAGCCGGAAGCAAGTTAAAAAGGGGGCTGATTATGGCTCATCAGCATGGCAACAAGCGGAGTCGCCGGTCGCGGGCGGCTGCGGTTCGTCGGCGTCGTCTGCTTGGTGCCGGTACAACCGCTGGCGCGTTCGTGGCGTTTGGGCTGAGTCCGCTGGCACACGCGCCGACTGCCCGTGCTGATGAGTTGGATGTGATCATCGAGCCGATCGTGAATGCGATCGCGGGGTCGGTTTCGAATGTGGTTGATCCGTTGGCGGGGTTGGAGTCGCTGGCCGGGGCGGATCCGCTGGCGGGGTTGGATGTGGGGTCGTTGAGCTTGCCGGCGGCGGAGGGGGCCGACACCGGTGGTGTGGCGGCGGGGTCAGTCGATGTGGGGCTGGCCTCAGAGGCGCTGTCTGGTGTGGGGTCGTCCACTGATGCGCTGTCGGCGGCGTCGTCGTCGAATGATGCGGCGGCGGTGTGGTTTGCCGATGACGTGTATCCGGTGTTGCACACCGATATGGAGAACTGGATCACCAGCCCGTTGGGTGAGCAGGTGGACACCTTCATCAACCAGGTGGCGGGCCAGGATCTGATCGGCAACGGGGTGAACGGCACCGCGGCTGGATCCCGATGGGGGTAATGCCGGGTTGTGGTTCGGTGATGGCGGCAACGGCTACGGCCCGACCGGGGATGGCGGCAACGCCGGATGGATCATGGGCAACGGCGGCAACGCCGGAGAGGCCACCGATGGCGGGGCCGGCGCGCTGAGCGCGCAGCCCGCGGCGGCCAGCGCCGAGCCGGCCGCCAGCGCGGCGGCGTCGTCCAACGGCGCCAACGGGGCCCCCGGGATGCCTGGTGTCAACGACGGCGCCGGCGGCGACGGCGGCAACGCCGGGATGATCGGTAACGGCGGTAACGGCGGCAACGGCGCCAACGGTGTCTGGGGGGATCCGGGTGCCAACGGTGTTAACGGTGCCGGCGGGGACGGCGGCGCCGGCGGCAACGGCGGCAGCTTGTCGGGTAGCGGTGGGAATGGCGGCAACGGCGGGATCGGTGCGGCTGGCAACGCGAGCAATCCCAACGGCGCAGCCGGCGGGTCCGGCGGGGCTGGCGGTAACGCCGAGGCGGGCAACAGCAACGGCGGCGCCGGCGGTAATGGTGGGCGCGGCGGGGCCGGCTATGTCGGTGCCAACGGGGCCGGTGCGGGTGCGTCGGGCTCTGGTGGCGGCACCGGTGGGGCCGGCGGGGCCGGCGGTAACGGCGGTGAGGGTACTGGCACGGGTAACGGCGGGGCCGGCGGTAACGGCGGGATCGGCGGTCACGGCGGTAACGGCGGCAGCGGGGTTAGCGGGGCGGCCGGCAGTTTTGCTAACGGCGGCAGCGGGGCGGGCCAGGCCGGCGGGGACGGCGGGTCGGGCGGCTCTGGCGGCGCTGGTGGGGCCGGCGGTGATGGTGGCGCGGCGCTGGGCTCGGGCCATGCCGGCGCTAACGGTAACGGCGGGGCCGGTGGGGCCGGCGGCAACAGCGGCACTCCGGTAGTAACGGTGGTGACGGTGCGGCCGGCACGGCGGCTGACCCCAACGGCGGGGTCGGCGGCAACGGCGGCAATCCCGGCGCGGTCGGTAGTGGCGGCGCGGGCGGGGCCGCGGGCAGCGGCGGCACCGGCGGTGGCGCGGGCGCCAACGGCGCCGCCGGCAGCATCCCCAGCGTGGCCGTCGGGTAACGGCGGTAACGGTGGCGCGGGCGCGGCCGGCACCGCGGCCAACGCCGCCGGCGGCAACGGCGGGCAAGGCGGCAACGGCGGGACTTTGGGCAACGGCGGCAACGGCGGGGCCGGCGGACACGGCGGACCCGGGGCGGCCGGCGGCCGCGGCGCGACCGGCACCGCGGGCAGCCCCAACGGCACCGACGGCGGCACCGGGGTCACCGGCGGGGTCGGGGGCACCGGCGGCAACGGCGGCACCGGCGGTGAGCTTGCGGCCGACCATGCCGGTAACGGCGGTAATGGCGGGGTTGGCGGGACCGGCGGGCAAGGCGGCACCGGCGGCAATGGTTACAGTCCCACCACGGCGGGCGCTGATGGCGGCAACGGTGGTGACGGCGGCGCCGGTGGCACCGGTGGTCAGGGAGGCACCGGCGGAAACGCCGGCACCGCGCTCAACGGCACAGTTGGCACCAACGGCAACGGCGGGGCCGGAGGTACCGGCGGCAACAGCGGCCTGGGCGGAAACGGCGTTAACGGCGCAACGGGCTCCTTTGCCAACGGCGGTGACGGCGCCGGCGGTAACGGCGGCAACGGCGGGAACCCCGGTGCGGTCGGCGCCGGCGGCCAGGGCGGTGCGCCCGGCACCACCTCCGGCGGCAACGGCACCGCGGGCAACGCCGGTGGCAATGGCAGCGTGCCCAGCGCCGTGTCGGGCAACGGAGGCGCCGGCGGGAACGGCGCCACTGGCACCGCCGCCCACCCCAACGGGGGCACCGGCGGTAACGGCGGCGACAGCGGCACACTCGGTAACGGCGGCAACGGCGGCAACGGCGGGCACGGCGCGACCGGTGCGACCGGCACCCACGGCACCACAGGCACGGTGTCGAGCCCCAACGGCGGCACCGGCGGCGACGGCGGCGCCGGCGGGACCGGTGGCACCGGCGGCAATGGTGGGGCCGGCGGCCAGCTGACCGGAGATCACGCCGGCAACGGCGGCACTGGGGGCACCGGCGGCACCGGCGGCACCGGCGGAGCCGGCGGCACCGGCTACAACGCGGCCACGGGCCGTGTCGCCGGCGCCAGCGGCGGCAACGCCGGCAACGGCGGCAACGGCGGCACGGCCGGCGATGGCGGCATCGGCGGCAACGCCGGCAGTGCGCTGAACGGCACCACCGGCGTCAACGGCAACGGCGGCGCCGGCGGTAGCGGTGGCAACGCCGGCACACCCGGCAACGGCGGCAACGGCGCGGCCGGCAACGCCAGCACCCCTAACGGCGGCAACGGCGGCAACGGCGGTAACCCCGGCACCGTCGGCGCCGGCGGCACCGGCGGGGCGGCCGGCACCGGCGGCACCGGCGGCAGCAGCGGCGCCGGGGGCGCCGGGGGCAGCCTGCCCGCAGGCCCAGTTGGCAACGGTGGGGCCGGTGGCGCCGGCTACAACGCCACCGCCCCCGGGGTGGCCGGCGGCAACGGC
Organism: uncultured Actinomycetota bacterium; assembly: GCA_963830605.1. Taxonomy (GTDB): domain Bacteria; phylum Actinomycetota; class Actinomycetes; order Mycobacteriales; family Mycobacteriaceae; genus Mycobacterium. The sequence goes on from CAWHML010000004.1 coordinate 450,648, forward strand.
GGCAACGGCGGTAACGGCGGCACGCTGGCGGACGGCCTCGGCAACGGCGGCAACGGCGGAGCAGGCGGCACCGGTGGAGCCGGCGCCGACGGCGGCAACGGCGGCAACGGCGGCAACGGGTATAGCCAGGGAACCGGAAACATCACCGGCGGTAACGGCGGGGCCGGCGGCAACAGTGGCGGCGGCGGCGTTGTCGGGTTCGCCGCCTCGACCGCCACGACCAGTGGCGGCGCAGCCGGCGGTCACGGCGGCAACGGCGGCTACGCGATCATCGAAAACAGCGCCTCGACCGGCAATGCCACCGCCGGGATCGGCGGCGTCGGCGGCAACGGCCCCATCGGCGGCGCCGGCGGCAACGGCGCTGGTGCAGCAACCTCTGGGTCCGGAAGCGCTACCGGCGGCATCGGCGGGGCGGGCGGCACCGGCAGCAGCGGCGCCGGCGGGGCCGGGGGCAACGGCGGCTTCGGGGAAACCGGCAGCCCCACCTCGACGGCTAGCGCCACCGGCGGCAACGGCGGCGTGGGCGGCAACGGCGCCACCGACGGCGGCAACGGCGGCAACGGCGGCTTGGCAACTAACCCCGGATTCGGAAACGTCACGGCCGGCAACGGCGGGGCCGGCGGGACCGGCGCCAGCGGCACCGGCGGCAACGGCGGCACCGGCGGCCTCGCCGGGATCACTAACGGCAACTCGACGATTGCCCCGGTCGGCGGCGCCGGCGGAGCGGGCGGCAACGGCGCCGACGGCGGCACGGGGGGGGCCGGCGGCATGGCGACCGTCGAAAACAACGCCGCTGCGGGTCCCACTGCCAGTAACGCCACCGGCGGTGCCGGCGGAGCGGGCGGCATCGGTTACACCGGCACTGGCGGCGCCGGCGGCGCCGGCGGCGAAGGGTTAACTGTCGGCAGCGGGACCGCCATCGGCGGTGCCGGCGGGACCGGCGGCGACGGGCCCGCGGGCGGCGGTACCGGCGGCGCCGGCGGCAATGCGGGAGGGCAATCGCTAACCGCGACCGGTAACGCCGACGGCGGCACCGGCGGGGCCGGCGGGTACGGCGGCATCACCGGCCCCGGCGGGACCGGCGGCGCAGGTGGCAACGCAGGCATCCTCAACAGCGCCTCGCCGGCCACCGCCACCGGCGGTGAGGGCGGGGCAGGCGGCAGCGGCGCCAGCGGCGGCACCGGCGGTGCTGGCGGTAATGCGACCACCTATGGAACCGGACACGCCATCTCCGGCGCTGGCGGAGCGGGCGGCAACGCCACCGACGGCACTGGCGGAACCGGCGGCAACGGCGGCCTCGCGACCATCAGTGGTAACGCCTCAACGGCTACCGCAACCGGTGGCGCCGGCGGCAACGGCGGCAACGGCGCCACCGGGGCGGCTGGCACCGCTCGACCACAACGGCGCCGATGGCGGCCAAGGCGGCAACGGCGGCAACGGCGGCACCGTCTCCGTTCCCGGGACGTCCCAGGGCACGGTGGGCGCCGGCGGTAACGGCGGCCAAGGCGGCGCCGGCGGCACCGGCTACAACGACGACGGCAGCAACGACGCCACCGCCGGCGGCAACGGCGGTGCGGGCGGCCAAGGCGGCGGCGGCAGTACAACGGGCCTCGGCGGGCAAGGCGGCAACGGCGGCAACGGCGGCGCTACCACCACCAGCGGTGATGCCGCCGGCAACGGCGGCAACGGCGGGCAAGGCGGCCAAGGCGGAACCGGCGCCTCAGGCGTCAACGGCAATGGCTTCAACGGCGGCCAAGGCGGCCAAGGCGGTGACGGCGGCGCCGGCGGCAACGCCGTCTCCGGCGCAACGAATGGCAACGGCGGCAACGGCGGCCAGGGCGGCGTCGGCGGCACCGGCGGCACCGGCACCAACGAATACGCGGGCGGTACCGGCGGCACCGGCGGCACCGGCGGCAACGCCGGCGCGGTCGGCACCGGCGGCACCGGCGGCACCGCGGGCGCCGCGGGCAACGGCGGCCAAGGCGGTACCGGCGGCCTAGGCGGCGCCGCCTACTGTGGCAGTTGCTCCGCCGGACCCGGCGGCACCGGCGGCACCGGCGGCAACGGCGGCAACGGCGCCATTGGCCCGGCTTCCGGCAGCGGCTCCGGCGGCGGTCAAGGCGGTGCCGGGGGCGATGGCGGCACCGGCGGCACCAACTATGCCGGCGGCACCAACGGCGGCGGCGGCTTCGGCGGCCAAGGCGGTAACGGCGGCCAAGGCGGCGCGGGGTACACCGACGACGGCAGCAACGACGCCGGCTCGGGCGGCGCCGGCGGGGCCGGCGGCGTAGGCGGCCAAGCCGGCACCGGCGGGCCCGGCATTGGCGACGACGGCCCCGGCGGCTCGGGTGCCGGCGGCGCCGGCGGCAACGGCGGCACAGGCGGCACAGGCGGCGCCGCGACCGCCAGCAATGACACCGCCGGCAACGGCGGCGACGGCGGGGCCGGCGGCAACGGCGAGAACGGCCCCACCGACCTCAGAGGCGTCAACGGCGGGCCCGGCGGCACCGGCGGCAACGGCGGCGCGGGCGGCGCCGGGACCGCCAGCGGTGACACCGCCGGCACCGGCGGCCAGGGCGGCTTAGGCGGCTTAGGCGGCAACGGCGGCAACTCCACCAGCGCCCAAGGCGGCGCTAACGCCGAGCCGGGCGGCCAAGGCGGCAACGGCGGCGCCGGTGGTTCCAACACCGGGGGCGACGGCGGCGCCGGCGGCAATGGCGCCGACGGTGGGGCCGGCGGCACCGGCGGCCAAGGCACCTACTACAGCGGCTCCGGCGGCAATGGTGGTGGCGGCGGCACCGGCGGCAACGGCGGTTCCAGCTCGACAGCAACCGGCGGCACCGGCGGTACTGGCGGCACCGGCGGCGACGGCGGCGACACTGCAACCTACAACCCCGGCAACGGCGGCAGTGGCGGCAACGGCGGCAACGGCGGCCCCGGCGGCAACGGCGGCACCGGCAGCAGTGGCAGCCCGGGCAGTTCCGGCAACCCCGGCACCCCCGGCACCAGCGGTCAGTACGCCGGCATCGGCGGCATCGGCGGACCGGGCGGCAACGGCGGCACCGGCTCCCCGTAGGGATTAGGCGCTAGTGGTCGGCGAAAACGCTCATACGTCGGACGAAGACGGGATCCGCCGTCGGTAATGAACACCCGGGCCGCACCCGCGGGCCGCTTAGAAGCTAGCAGCGTGCGCCGATGTCAGCGCCGTCGCCGAATCGCGCCGTCGCGCACGGGCCGAGCCAGGTGCGAAGCCGATGTTCGAGCGCCTGATCGCGCTGCCGGCCGCAACCCTCTCGCTGGTCTCGTCGGCGCGGTCATGATCCACAGAATTTGCAACCGCCCTTACGGTTGAGGCGTCGGTAAACAAGGTTGTGTGATGCGTGCGCGTAGATGTTCGTGCGCCACAGATGCGGACGGGCGATATGGCGGCCATCAGCGCATTCACCATGCCGCTGGCGATTCAGCCTGGAACAAAGCCGCCGCCTACCCTGTGCTCAATGCGAGCACAGGGTAGGCCGAGGAGTGGGGATCAGAGACCCGCGGAGCGCAGACGTACCACCCTGACCCTGAGCGCAGCGAATCGAATCGGTGACCTCGTCGCCGATATTGCTGCACCAGCAGCAGACGGTTCCTGGCGGTCGATAATGGTCAGCCGTGAAGTGTGGTCCGCGATGGGACGTGTCCAGATCTCCAACGCCTGCCACTTCTTCATGGCATCGCCGCTGGCATGGCCGAGAGCGGGTCGGTCGCCGCGAGCAGCGCCGCTGACTTGAAAAGCTTCAGCCGCGAGCTCTTTCTGGCGCATGGCGGCTTGAGTTTTGGCGATGGCCCTAAGCACCGATGCGCAAGTCTAGGCTGCGTGTTCTGTGGACGACACGAGTCACGCTGAAGTCGAGGGCGAGCGACCCAGTCCCCGTCCAGCAATTCGAACAGCAGGGCGCGTGCGCCGTGGTGGCCCTTTCGCCGAAGAGCCTAAACCTTGAAGAAGAACCCCGACTTGAAGCCTAATTTCAGGAAGTCGCGTCCAGGCCCATCGCAAGAAAGTCCAGCCGCCACAAATCCTGAAACAGCTTGCGGCCGAACTTCTCCAAATCCACAGCGTTCGCCCGCGGCGAGGCTCCGCTCTGTGCCACACAGGCAGCGATCTCTCGAATCGTGCGACGGCCATCGATGTGCTGCACATACGGCAACTGCGCCGAATTGAGCGTCACGCGCCAACTCGTCCGAAATATCTCGCTGCCAGAGATCCCGCAACGCATCCGCATCATCGGAACATAATCGAGGCACTCAATCGTCGAAAAGTCAATGGAGTATGACTCTTTCGGCCGTTCTGGACGGCACGCCATGAAGAAATGGCAGGCGTTCTGTGTATGGATGCGCTCCATCACCGACCAAATCTTGGGCTCCGGCAAAGCATTTACGGCGGGATAGATCTCAGTTGCTGGCAGCAATAGATCCGGTGGGTAATAGGGCGCCTTGTGCAGCCAACCCTGAAATGCCAGGCCAGCCGAGTTGACAAGATCGATGCATTCCTCGACCGTGTAATTACGCGCGCGGCTGTGCAGAAAAGTATCTACCAGGAAGACCGCTTCGGACGTCGAACTGCGTGCTGACTTCAGGTAGTTACGGGCCGGATGATCCTGCGGCAGCAATGAGATGGTCTCTTTTACCATTCGCAACGATGCTTCGTCCTGACGAAGCCCCAGTTCACGAAACGCTGATTCCAGCAGCTCAATGCCGAGGCGCCCGTACTTCGCGTAGAGCATCACACCGATCGCGCCGTCCGGGCGCAGGCATTGAGCCAAAGCTGTCATGCCCGCCAGCGGATCGGCGAGGTGGTGAAGTACGCCGGTCGTAACCACCAGGTCGAAGTCAATCCCTAATGCTGGAAGCTCTTCGATGGGAACCCGACGCAACTCCAGGTTCCACAGGCCGTATTTGTCCTTGAGGTATTGATGATGATCTAGTGCCGACTGAGTGACGTCGACCGCGACCACTTTGGCACCGGGGTTCGTGAACGCAAAAACTGCCGCCTGGTTCGTGCCGCAACCGGCGACGAGGATATCCATATCGGGCTTGTATTCCCTGTCGGGCCACAGAAGCCGATGTGCGTGGCTGGGGTCGTACCATTCCCAGTTGCCACGGAGCCACCCCTCGAGGTCGTGAATAGGTTGTGGGTAGCGCCACCGCTCGTACTGACGGGCAACGACGTCGGCCTGCAGATCGGTGTTCACTTCAGCGTGGGTCCTTCACGGTTCAACGGTTAAGCGCGGATCCGGAATCGCCGGTAGTCGAACACGTCCCAGATCCGCACCATTGTGACTCCCCGCCTGAGCTGTGGGGGGATTATCGCCCGAATCGCAGAGTCGGTATCCAGCCATACGGTATGTCGACGAGTTCGGCAATCTTGCACCGCGGGTAAGCCGTCAAGGGGGCACGAATCGAAAAGCATAGGTCAACCCGTGCTCACGTAGGCCGTCGGCATCCGCGCATTGGACCTGCCGGCCATCAGCGTTCCACCGACCGTAGGGTCGGCAAAACGTGAACGGAACAAGGCGATTCCGACGAGGCGGTATCCACGGCGATGGCCCGCGCTATCATCGCCGGATGCCTGAAACCTCTTCGACCGAGTCTGCGCCGAAACACAGTGCCGAGACGGAAACGGAAACGGACACCGACAGCGAACTCGAGACGAGCTCCGAGAGTGCCCCTGAGTCCCCCGCCCCGACCGGTACCGAGCCGCCTGCAAAGACAAAACGCGCGACCAACTGGTGGAGATGGATTGCGGTGGCGGCCCTGGTGGTGGCAGTTATCGCCGCAGCCGGAGCCGGCGCGGCGTGGTACCGCCTCACTCAAAGCGGCCCGACGAAGTACAGCGACCAAGAGACCACGCAGGCCAAGAAGAATCTGTGCGGCGCCTACGCGATCGTGCAACGCGCGATAGTAGTGAACACCCATATGGCGCCCCCAAACCCCAACGACTCGGCAGGCAAACTCGGGGTGGAGGCTAACGCGCGCCTGTCGCTGCTGGGAGGCGGCGCCTACCTGCGCGACCGTGTTGCCGCAGAGTCTGCAGCCCCGGCCGAGCTGGCTAAAGTGCTTACGGCGACGGCCAGCGAGATTGAACAGTTAGGCATCAACTACATGGCGGGTGCCTCCAATGAAGCTCAGGACCCGTTGAAACACGCCCTCGACGCGAAGATCGGCCGGATAAAAGAGCTCTGCACCTAACCCGGGCCGTGTAGACGATCCCGTCGGCTGAGACAATCTGGCAAGTTCCGCCTCGAGCGCCTCCTGCACTGATGTGGCCGTGACATTGCCGAGCCGGCAGTTACTGATCGCAGGTCGGCACCAAGATGCTGTCGGCGGGTTATGCGCATGCGGCACCTTGCGACAGTCTGGCGCCTCCAGTTTGAGAGAGTACGGCCACAGTGAGATCAGGTAGTCGTCTTCGCCGTCGGCGTTGCTGCCAACTGCTTGCCTCATCGTCCGCAGGTGTGGTGCGCCTTTTGCAAGTGCTTTTCGCTCTTCAATCGGAATGCGGTGCGTCCCGGTGCGGTCAAAGGCACGGCTTCAATTCTGATAGTTGACTGAGCAATAACTGAGGGCGTCACATTCAGCAAAGCCGCCGATAGCGGCACGTGACAGACCCGATATCTTTTGTAAAGATGCACGTCACATGCTGCAAAGGGGTGTGGCAAGCGCCACGGCCAAACGTTAAAAATTTAACTACAGATAGTGTTTCCTGACGTTTGCCTAAGGCCTAAGTTAGGTCAATCTGAGAGACGCACGCCTTCCGAAGGGTCAGGACTATGGCGCGTGAGCACTGCAATGAGCGGGCATACCGAGGACGTTCTGCCTACGTCCGGCTGCGCCGTCGGGTGGCGGGTTTGGTGGGTAGTGCGGGGGCGTTTGTGGCGTTTGGGATGACGCCGCTGGCTCTGGTGCCGTCGGCGCATGCTGATGAGTTTGATGTGATTTTGGATCCGATTATTAATGCGATTGCGGGGTCGTTGGCGGGGTCGGTGGATTCGTTGGCGGGGTTGGATTCGTTGGCGGCGGCTGATCCGCTGGCGGGTATGGATGTGGGTGGGCTCAGTGTGCCCGGGGTGGAGTTGGCCGGGGGTTCGGTGGATGCGGTGGCGCCCGTCGATGCGCTGGCCGGGGCGGGATCGTCGCTGGATTCCCAAGACGCGACGCTGGCCTGGCTTGGCCAGTATGTGGTTGACCCGTTGCACACCGATATGGAGGACTGGATCACCAGCCCAGTGGGTCAAGACGTCGACACTGTCATCAACGATGTGTCGGGGCAGTATTTGATCGGCAACGGCGTCGAGGGCACCGCGGCCAATCCCGATGGTGGTAATGCGGGGTTGTGGTTCGGTGATGGCGGCAACGGTTTTGGGCCCAGCGGTGATGGCGGCAATGCCGGGTTGATCATGGGCAACGGCGGCAACGCCGGGGATTACACCGATGGCGGGGCCGGCGCAACCAGCGCGGCCGCGGTCAACCCCAACACCGAGGTAACCGCCAGCGCAGCGGCGGCGTCGTCGAACGGCGCCAACGGTGCCAACGGGGTGGCCGGGGTCAACGACGGCGCCGGCGGCAACGGCGGTAACGCCGGGATGATCGGTAACGGCGGTAACGGCGGCAACGGCGCCAACGGTGTGTGGGGTGATCCGGGCGCCAACGGTGTCAACGGCGCCGGCGGGGACGGCGGGTCCGGCGGTAACGGCGGCACGCTCTACGGCAGCGGTGGGCATGGCGGCACCGGCGGGAACGGGGCGGCGGGCACCGCGGCTAATCCCAACGGCGCGCCCGGCGGGGCCGGCGGGGCCGGCGGCAACGCGCTGGCGGGCAACAGCACCGGCGGGGCCGGCGGCAACGGCGGGCTCGGCGGCAACGGTTATGCCGGTGCCAACGGGGTCGGGGCCGGCGCGTCGGGCTCTGATGGGGGCACCGGCGGGGCCGGTGGGGCCGGCGGTAACGGCGGTGAGGGTACCGGCAGCGGGAACGGCGGGGCCGGCGGGCACGGCGGCAACGGCGGGACCGGCGCCAGAGGCGGTAACGGGGTCACCGGGGCGGCGGGCAGCTTCGCCAACAGCGGCACCGGGACTGGGCAAGCCGGCGGGGACGGCGGATCGGGCGGCTCGGGTGGCCAGGGCGGGACCGGTGGGGCCGGTGGGGCGGCTCTGGGCTCGGGTCACGCCGGGGTCAACGGCAACGGTGGTACCGGCGGGAACGGCGGCAACGCCGGGCTGGCCGGTAACGGCGGTAACGGCGCGCCGGGCAGCTTCGCCAACGGCGGCACCGGCGACGGCGGTAACGGTGGGGCCGGCGGGGATCCGGGCGCGGTCGGGGCCGGCGGTCAAGGCGGCGCGGTGGGCACTGGCGGCACTGGTGGCAGCATGGGCGCCACCGGCGTGGCGGGCAAGCTACCGACTGTGGTCAACGGCAACGGCGGCAACGGTGGGGCCGGGGCGGCCGGCACCGCGGCTGACCCCACCGGCGGTAACGGTGGGGCTGGTGGCAACGCCGGGCTGGACGGTAACGGTGGCAACGGCGGCGCTGGTGGGCACGGCGCGCCCCGGGGCGACCGGCGGCAACGGCACCAACGGAAGTGCGGGGCGGGGTCATCGGCTTTGCCGAGACCAACGCCGCCACCACGGTGGGGGCAGCCCGGCCGACGGCGGTACCGGCGCGATGGGCAGCCACCGGTGGGGCCGGCGGTAACGGCGGGGCCGGCGGCTCTGGCGGTGAGCTGGCCGCCGACCATGCCGGCAACGGCGGGGCCGGCGGGGTGGGTGGCACCGGCGGGGCCGGCGGCACCGGGGGCACCGGGTACAGCCCCACGGTCGCGGGCACCAACGGCGGCAACGGCGGTGACGGCGGGGCCGGCGGCACCGGCGGGCAAGGCGGTACCGGCGGTAACGCCGGCACCGACGCCTATAACGGCAGCGTGGGCGTCAACGGCAACGGCGGCGCCGGCGGGGCCGGCGGTAACAGCGGCCTGGGCGGTAACGGCGGCAACGGCGCGCCTGGCTCCTACGCCAACGGCGGCATCGGCAACGGCGGGGCCGGCGGCAACGGCGGCAACCCCGGCGCGGTCGGGGTCAGGCGGTCAAGGCGGCGCCGGCGGGCACCACGCCCGGCGGCACCGGCGGCACCCCGGGGGCCCCCGGCGGCAACGGCAGCACGCCGGCCACCGTCTCGGGTAACGGTGGGCACGGTGGGGCCGGCGCGGCCGGTACCGCGGCTGACCCGAACGGTGGCGCCGGCGGTAACGGTGGTAACGGCGGCACCCAGGGTAACGGCGGGACCGGTGGGGCCGGCGGGCACGGCGCCACCGGGGCGACCGGCAGCGAAGGCAGTTCCGGCACGTTCGCCAACGGTGGCAGCGGCACCGGCGGTGCCGGCAACCCCGGCGGCACCGGCGGCACGGGTGGTAACGGCGGCACCGGCGGTAACTGGCGGCGATCTGGCGGCTAACACCGGCGGCACCGGTGGGGCCGGCGGGGTCGGTGGCACCGGTGGCACCGGCGGCACCGGCGGCACCGGCGCGGCGGGCACGCTCGCGCACCCGACCGGCGGCACCGGCGGCACCGGCGGGCTCGCCGGCAATGGTGGCGCCGGCGGTGATGGCGGAGCCGGTGGCACCGCCCTCAATGGCAGCACCGCCGCGGCGGGAGCCAACGGCAACGGCGGCCTGGGTGGGCACGGCGGCCTGGGCGGGCACGGCGGTAATGGCTTGAACGACACCGGCGCCAACAACGCCGGCGCCGGCGGTAACGGCGGCACCGGCGGCGCTGCGGGAACCGGTGGAGCGGCCGGCACCGGCGGCACCGGCGGCACCGCGGGCAATGACGGCACCGGCGGCACCGGCGGTACCGGCGGCACCGGCGGGGCCGGCCACATCGGCGCCACCGGCACCAGCAGTACCACCGGCGGGCCCGGCGGTAACGGCGCGGCCGGCGGCACCGGCGGCAACGGCGGCAGCGCCGGGGCGACCGGTATCAACGGCAACGGCGGGACCGGCGGCAACGGCGGCGCTGGCGGCCAGGGCGGCACCGGTTATGCCGATCATGGCGCCAACAACGCCACCAATGGCGGCCAGGGCGGCACCGGCGGCAACGCGGGTGCTGGTGGGTCGGCCGGCACCGGGGCCGGTGCCGTGGGCAGCGCCGGCAACTACGGCACCGGTGGGGCCGGCGGCACCGGCGGCACCGGCGGGGCCGGCTTTAGCCCCACCGCCGCCGGCGCGAGCGGCGGTAACGGCGCCAGCGGTGGCAGCGGCGGCACCGGCGGCAACTCCGGTCCCGGCGGCACCGCGGGTGCTGGCGGTAACGGCGGTCACGGCGGCACCGGCGGCAACGGCGCCACCAGCGGCAGCACCTACGGCGGTAACGGCGGTAACGGCGGTGCCAACGGCCAGCCGGGCACCGGCGGCAACCCGGGGGCAAGCGGTACCGGCGGCACCGGCGGCAACGGCGGCACCGGCACCGTCAACGGCGGGGCCGGCGGCAACGGCGGCAACACAACACTTGCCACAGCAGCTCCCCGGACAACGTCGTCGGCGGGGCCGGCGGCAACGGCGGGGCCGGCGGCACCAGCGGCAACGACACCGGCGGCAACGGCGGCAACGGCGGCAACGCATACACCTACGGCAGCGGCAACGCCACCGGCGGCGCCCCGGCACCGGCGGCAACGGCGCCGACGGCGGGGGGCGACGGCGGCGGCAACGGCGGTAACGCGTCGGTCGACAGCGGCAGCTCGACGGTCAACGCCACCGGCGGCACCGGCGGGGTCGGCGGTAACGGAACCCAACGGCGGCGGCGGCATGGCGGCACTGGCGGTAATGCCTACAACTCCGGCGCCGGGAACGCCTACGGCGGTGCGGGCGCCGACGGCGGCACCGGCACCGGCCCCGCACCCTACGGCGGCCCGGCCGGCGGCAACGGCGGCAACGGCGGCACGGCGTTCATCGAAAACAACGGAACCGGCAGCGCCTTCGGCGGCGCCGGCGCGAACGGCACCAGCGGCGGCACCGCCGGTGGCGGCGGCAACGGCGGCAGCGGCGGCGATGCGAATATCTAGGGCAGCAGCTCCTCTACGGGTACCGCCACCGGCGGCGACGGCCGGTAACGGCGGCGATGGCACTTTCGGCGGCAACGGCGGTAACGGCGGCCACTGCCTACACCGACGGGACTGGGGCAGGTCACTCCCGGCACCGCCGGCAACGGCGGTGTGGGCAGCACCGGCAACGGTGGAGCCGGCGGAACCGGCGGCGGCGCGGAAACCAATAATGGCGCCTCCACGGTGGCCCCGGTCGGCGCCACCGGCGGTACCGGCGGCGCCGGCGTCAACGGCGGCAACGGCGGCAACGGCGGTTATGCGTCGGTCGACAGCGGCAGCTCGACGGTCAACGCCACCGGCGGCACCGGCGGGGTCGGCGGTAACGGAACCAACGGCGGCGGCGGCACCGGCGGCACCGGGGGTAATGCCTACAACTCCGGAGCTGGAACCGCTTATGGCGGCACTGGCGGAGTCGGCGGCACCGGCACCGACCGACGCGCCCTTCGGCGGGCCCGCCGGCGGCAGCGGTGGTACGGCGGCAGTGCTTACGAAAACTATGGAACCGGAAGTGCCATCGGCGCCACCGGCGCGGACGGCACCAGCGGCGGCACCGCTGGCGGCGGTGGATCGGTGGCAACGGCGGCAGCGCGTTCGTCGACAACAGCGCCTCGACCGCCACCGCCACCGCTGGCGACGGCGGGGCCGGGGCCGGCGGCACCTTCGGCGGTAATGGCGGTGCCGGCGGCAACGCTTACACCGCCGGAACCGGACTCATCACACCCGGCACTGGCGGCAACGGCGGCACCGGCAGCACCTCGTATGGCGGCGACGGCGGCAACGGCGGCAACTCGGAGATCAGCAACAGTGCCAACCCGGAGAACCCTGTGGGTGGCACCGGCGGCAATGGCGGCGCGGGCGTCAACGACCCCAACGGCGTCTACACATACGCCACCGGCGGCAACGGCGGCAACGCATCGATCGACAGCAGCGCCTCCACGGCCAACGCCACCGGCGGTACCGGCGGGGCCGGCGGCAGCGCAAGCGACGGCGGCGGCAGTAACGGCGGCGCTGGCGGCAATGCCTACAACTCCGGATCCGGCACCGCTACCGGCGGAGCCCCGGCTTCGGCGGCACCGGCACCACGGTCAGCGGCAACGGCGGGGCCGGCGGTAGTGCGTATGCCTATGGAACCGGAACCGCTACCGGCACCAACGGCGCGGACGGCACCAGCGGCGGCACCACCGCTAACGGCGGAACCGGTGGCAACGGCGGCAGCGCGTTCGTTGACAACAGCGCCTCCACGGCCACCGCCACCGCCGGTGACGGCGGGGCCGGCGGTAGCGGCGTCAATGGCGGCTATGGCGGCAACGGCGGTCAGGCGTACAACGCCGGAACCGGAGGTGTCACCCCCGGTAATGGCGGTGACGGCGGCACCGGCGTCGCCGGCCAGGGCGGCAACGGCGGCGCCGGCGGCGAAGCGCAAACCAACAACAGCGCCTCTCTGGTCAGCCCGGTCGGCGGCAAGGGTGGAGATGGCGGCACTGGCACGTCCAACTGCGCCTGCGTCGGCCAAACCGAGGCAGGCGGGAACGGTGGCAACGCGTCGGTCGATGCCAACAACGCCGCGACGGTCAACGCCACAGGCGGGGCCGGCGGGAACGGCGGCGACACCACTACCAGCGGCCCCAATGGCGACAACGGGTTCGGCGGCGCTGGCGGCGGCGGCGGCACCGCGTACAACTCTGGAGCCGGCAACGCCGACGGCGGCGCCGCCGGAAGCGGCGGCTACGGCCCGACCGGCGGCGGTAACGGCGGCGGCGGCGGCAGCGCGTATAACTACGGAACCGGTAATGCCACCGGCGCCGACGGCGCAAACGCCACCTACGTCCCAGGCGCTCAGGAAGGCGGCAGCGGCGGCAGCGGCGGCAGCGCGACCATCAACAACAGCGCCTCTGCGGGCAACGCGACCGCCGGCAACGGCGGCAACGGCGCCGACGGCGCCGACTTCTACCAAGCCCACGGCGTCAGCGACGGCGGTGCCGGCGGCGGCGCATCCACCAACGGCACCGGCAACGCCACCGCCGGCAATGGGGGCAACGGCGGCAATGCCAGTGACGCGTACGCCGGTACTGGCGGAAACGGCGGCAACGGCGGTAACGCGTCAGCACCTGGTCCGGGGACTCCCACCGCCGGGGTCGGCGGCTCCGGGGGGACGGGTATTCGCCCGGTTCGCCCGGCCAAAACGGAACCGCAACACCATAACGAGTCGGGCAACAACAGCGCGGAGGCCCGAGCCGGGCCGTCGACCACCCAAAAGGTTCTCGGATTCGAGACAAGATCCTTGGATGTTTGAAGGATATCGGCCGCTTCAAGTACAAAAGCTAGATCGGATAGAGGGGAGCGCAGCGATGGCTGGTCAGCACTGCACGTTGCCCCGTCATACTGTCGTCGGTCTATGCGCGGCCGCCGCGCTTCTCGCTGCGGGGTTGACCCTGCCGCTCTTCGCGCCCACCGCCAACGCCGGCGCTACCCGGCCGACGATGGCTGAGGCGCCGCCTCGTGCACCAGCGCGATAAGCATGGCGGGCAAGACGGCTTCCGGTGGTGGCGGCGGTGACGGCCAGGCGGGCGGTGGCAACGGTGGTGCCGGCGGTCAAGGTGGCAAAGGCGGCAACGGCGGGGCCGGTGGAGCTGGTGGCCGCGGCGGCAAGGCGGCAAGGCGGCAACGGCGGCAACGGCGGCGATCGGGCGGCGGTCAACCCGGCCAGGGCGGCGCCGGTGGCGCACCTGGACCCGGCGGCCAACCCGGGCAACCCGGCCAGCCCGGCCAACCCGGCCAACCCGGCTGAGACGGGCACCCGCAGTCGGGCGACGCTCGACTCCCGGCGGCCAGCCAGAAGCCGTTCTGGCGCCCCGGACCGGCCAAGCCTGTTATTTTTACCGCACAATCGACCCACTGCGGCGTCATAGCGGAAGGTGGCCATGGGGATAGCGCTGGTCGTGCTGGCCTGCGTGCTGTTCGTCGCAGCCGTCGTCGTTCTCGTCGTCGCGCTGCGGCGGCCCAAAGACCGCGGAATGGCGGCCGCGCGGCAGGACCCGATCAGCCTCGGCGACATGCAGCAATACGGCCCGCGGTGCGCTGGGGCCCGGTGCGATAGTCAGCTACGGCGGTGTCGACTACGTCGTGCGCGGCTCGGTCACCTACCGTGAGGGCCCGTTCGTCTGGTGGGAGCACCTGCTCGAGGGCGGTGAACAGCCGCTGTGGTTCAGCGTCGAGGAGGACGACGGGCGGCTCGAGCTCGCCATGTGGATCAGCCGCAAGGATCTACGGCCTGCAGCCGGGCGGAGAGCACGTGCTGGACGGCGTGACGTATCGCGAAACCGAGCACGGCCACGCCTCCTACACCACCGAAGGGACGACGGGCCTGCCGGCGGGCGGCGAGATGGACTTCGTCGACTACACCACCGCGGACGGATCGAACCTGCTGTCCTTCGAGCGCTGGGCACCGGACATGCCATGGGAGGTGTCGACGGGCAAGTCGGTGCTGACCGGCGAGCTCACTGTCTACCCCGCTCCGCCGGCCGGCGCGTAGCAAACCCATGAGCCGGAACCGGCTGCTGCTGGTGGCGGCAGTGCTGGCCGTCACCGCGACCGGCAGCCTGATATCTGGGATTTCGTTGCTGCACAGGGACATTCGATCCTACATCGCCGCTCACTATCAGGAGTACTCCCACGACGCCGACGGAAAGCGCTACCACTGCAGCGGATCACCGATGCAGGTGGCCGAGACGCTGGCCGGCTATCAGAAGCCCGCAGCACAAGCGGACAGCGGGGGCACGAGATACCAGCGCTACGACGACGCCATCGTGTCGGTCGGCCCCAGCGGACAGTATCCGTGCAGTATCCGCGTCGAGGACCTGGCCGCCGGATACAGCCACGGCGCGTTCCTCTTCCTCGGCCCCGGTTTCTATCCCGGATCACCGTCGGGCGGCACGGGCGGCAGCCCCGGCGGCCCGGGCGGAACCAAGTGACGTCATCACACAAAGGAGACAGCCATGTATCTAGCGCTCGAGTTGGGCAGCGTCGACCTCAATCCGGTCGTCAAAGGCGTCGTCGCCACCATCCCGTACTTCGCAGTCGGCATGGCGGTGCTGGTCGCCGGCTTCCTGATGGTCGACCTGCTCACCCCGGGCAAGCTGCGGCAGCTGGTGTTCGTCGATCGCCGGCCCAACGCCGTGGTGCTGGCCTGCGCGATGTACATCGCGCTGGCCACCGTGATCATCAGCGCCATCGTCAACAGCTACAGCCAACTCGGCCAGGGACTCGTGGGGGTGGCGGTGTACGGCCTGCTCGGCGTCGTCCTGCAAGGGATAGCGTTGCTGACGCTGCACTTCGTGATACCGGGCAACTTCAGGGAACACGTCGAGGAGCCCCAGCTGCATCCCGCCGCGTTCGCCACGGCCACCATGCTGCTGGCCGTCGGAGGGGTCACCGCCGCCGCGTTGTCATGACATCCACCGACACGCCGGCGCCGGCTCGCTGGCGGGCGCTGCTGCTCGCCGCGGTCGCGGCCTGCGCGGCCTGCGGGATCATCTATGAGCTTGCGCTGCTGACCCTTTCGGCGAGCCTGAACGGCGGCGGCATCGTCGCCACATCACTGATCGTGGCCGGGCTACATCGCCGCTCTGGGCGCCGGTGCACTACTGGTGAAGCCACTGCTGACCCGGGCCGCCGTCGGCTTCATCGCCGTCGAAGCGCTGCTCGCCATCGTCGGCGGCTTGTCGGCAGCGGCGCTGTACGTGACGTTCGCGTTCGTCGGCGGCTCGTTGTGGGTGCTGGGTGTGAGCACCGCGCTGATCGGCGGACTGGTCGGCGCCGAGGTGCCGCTGCTGATGACGCTGCTGCAGCATGGCCGGACCGCCGGCGCCACCGACGCCGGCCGGATACTGGCCAACCTCAACGCCGCCGACTACCTCGGCGCGCTGCTCGGCGGACTGGTGTGGCCGTTCCTGTTGCTGCCGCATCTGGGCATGATCCGCGGCGCGGCGGCCACCGGCGTCATCAACCTGATCGCTGCGGCCGTGGTGTCGCTGGGGTTGCTGCGGCACATCCTCAGCACCCGGCAGCTGGCGACGGCGCTGACGGCGCTGACCGCGGCGCTCGCCCTGCTGGTCACGCTGCTGGTCCGGGCCGACGCCGTGGAGACCACCAGCCGGCAGCAGCTCTACGCCGACCCGATCATCGCCTACCGGCACTCGGCCTACCAGGAGATCGTGGTGACCCGTCGTGGCAACGACCTGCGGCTCTACCTCGACGGCGGACTGCAGTTCTCCACCCGCGACGAATACCGCTACACCGAAACCCTGGTGTACCCGGCGCTGGGCGGCGGTGCCCGCTCGGTGCTGGTACTGGGCGGTGGCGACGGCCTGGCCGCCCGGGAACTGCTGCGCGCGCCGGCGGTAAGCACGATCGAGCAGGTCGAGCTGGACCCGTCGTCGTCGAATTAGCCCGTACCACAATGCGTTCCGCTAACGGCGGTTCGCTGGACAATGCGCGCGTTCGGGTCCTGATCGACGACGCGATGAGCTGGCTGCGCCGGCCCGCAACGGCTTTTCGACGCCGTCATCGTCGACTTACCCGACCCGGACACACCGGTGCTGGGCCGGCTGTATTCCACCGAGTTCTACGCGCTGGTTGCGCGGGTCCTGGCGCCCGGCGGGTTGATGGTGGTGCAGGCCGGCAGCCCGTATTCGACGCCGAACGCGTTCTGGCGGACCGTGTCGCATCGGTCCGGGCCGCCGGCTACGCGGTCACCCCTTACCACGTGTACGTCCCGACGTTCGGCGACTGGGGCTTCGTGCTGGCGCGCCGCGGTGACAGCCCGCCGAAGCCGACCGTGCCGCCCGGTGCGCCGCCGCTGCGCTTCCTCAACCAGCAGGTGCTCGACGCCGCGACCGTGTTCGCCGACGACGTACGGGCTCGCGAGCTCGAGCCGTCGACGCTGGATCATCCGCTTGTCGTCGACGACATGCGCCACGGCTGGCGCTGATGAGGGCGAGCATCTCTTTGTCGAGCGGCCACTTAACGCACGCGAAAGCGTTGGCTGCGTGCGACAAGCGACACGCCATCACGCTCAGCGACCGGTGTTCTCGCTGTTCGAGTGCTTCGCGGCCATCGAGAACCTGTTAAACCCTGCGCTCTTCTTAAGTGGACCAGCACATCCTTCTCGCAATGCACTCACCTATCAGCCGCGGCGCAAGAATTTACGGTTGCGAAAATCTATTTGATCTTGCCTGGCATCGAGGCGGCGACTTGAGTTTCTTCGCAACAAACGCAGCCCCGGGTATCGATTGCTCTGTAGGCGTGTCAGCTCTGATTGCTGTAATTGACGTCGATGATACGGCTCGTTCGATGCGCGGAGTGCCTTCACCGCCATTACTACGATCCGCCGGTTACCGCGTCAATGCCGAGGCCGCTCTCTTTCGAGCGAGGGTGGTTGTTCGGGATCCACCCCTGTGTGATCCGAGCGAATCGGTGCCGTAACCGTCTTCTTCACAACGTGGGCGCCGGCGCCGCTAGAGCCCTCGTGGGGTGGGATGTTCCGCGGATCGGCGACCACATGCGCAGCGGGTGCGACGAGTTCACTAGTAGTCGAGGACTGCCAGCACCACAAGACAGCAACCCAATATTACTTAAGTAATAAAAAGAATCTGGTTCTTGTGCGCTCGATTATCGTTCGTCACCCTAAACAGCCTTAAGTGCTTACCGAAGTAAGATTCAGCTCGGTTGCACGGACATTCACTACACCGGTGGGGGAATTGTTAGGTGTTGCATATTTAACCGCTGCCGTGGGTTCCACCCTCAGCGGGTTCAGCGTTACCTTAGATTGTCCTGAGCATTCGTGTGACTCAGGTCGATGGATCGAAGCAAAAAGGGGGGCCGATTATGGCTCGTCAGCGCCGCCAGCGGACTCGTCGGTCACATAGTGAGAAGGCGCGTCGTCGGCGTCGGGTGGTGGGTTGGAGCGCCAGTGCCGGGGCGGCCGTGACGTTCGGGCTGGGTCCGCTGGGGGTGGCGCCGTCAGCGCAGGCTGATGAGTTTGATGTGATTTTGGATCCGATCATTAACGCTATTGCGGGGTCGTTGGCGGGTTCGGTGGATTCGTTGGCGGGGTTGGATTCGTTGTCGGGGTTGGATTCGGTGGCGGGCCTGGATGTGGGTGGGCTCAGTGTGCCGGGGGTGGAGTTGGCCGGGGCTGGGGTGGGCTCGGTGGATGCGGTGATGCCCGCTGATGCGCTGGCGTCGTCGGTGGATCCGCAGGCCGCGGGGTTGGCGTGGTTTGACCAGTTTGTGTATGCCCCGTTGCACACCGATATGGAGAACTGGATCACCAGCCCGCTGGGCCAGGACGTGGACAGCTTCATCAACGAGGTGTCGGGGCAGTATGTGATCGGCAACGGTGTGGATGGCAGCGCGGCCAATCCTGATGGTGGTAATGCCGGGTTGTGGTTCGGTGATGGCGGCAACGGTTTTGGGCCCACCGGTGCTGGTGGTGATGCGGGGTTGTTCGGCAACGGCGGCAACGCCGGGGACGCCACCGGCGATGGCGGGGCCGGGGCGGTCAGCGCGGCCGCGGTCAACCCCGACACGACGAGTGTCGACTCGGCGGTGGGCGGTGGGCAACCCGAGGTGGTGCACACCGAGGCGGCGGCGGTCACCGCGGGTCAGGCCCCGGTCAACGGCAACGCCGGTGCTGCCGGTGGTAACTCCACGGTCGGTGTCGGCGGTAACGGCGCCAACGGTGGGGCCGGGCTTTATGGCGGCAATGGCGGGGACGGCGGTGCGGGGGGTAACGGCCTGCTGGGTGGGGGTCATGGCGGCAACGGCGGGGCCGGTGGGGCCGGCACAGCGACTCATCCTGACGGCGGGACCGGCGGTAACGGCGGGGCTGGTGGGGACACCACCGGCAGCCACGGCAACGGCGGCGCGGGCGGCAATGGTGGGGCCGGCGGGGCCGGGTTCACCGGCGCCAATGGGTCTGGTGCGGGCGCCTCGGGTAGCACCGGTGGTGATGGTGGGGCCGGCGGGGTCGGCGGCAACGGCGGGCTGGGCGGCTCGGTGTCGGGTAACGGCGGGCCGGCGGGCTCGGCGGGGTCGGCGGGCACGGCGGCACCGGCGGCAACGGGGTATCGGGGGCGGCGGGCAGTTTTGCCAACGGCGGCAGCGGTGACGGCGGCACCGGCGGGGACGGCGGCTCTGGCGGTGCCGGCGGGGTCGGCGGGGCTGGCGGTAACGGCGGCGGGGTGCCTACCGGGGGTTCAGGGCATGTGGGCGCCAACGGGAGCGGCGGGGCCGGCGGGGTTGGTGGCAACAGCGGGCTGGCCGGCAACGGCGGTAACGGCGCTCCTGGCAGCTTCGCCAACGGCGGCACCGGCAACGGCGGTAACGGTGGGGCCGGGGGTAATCCGGGCGCGGTGGGGGCCGGCGGGGCATGGTGGTGCGGCGGGCACCGGCGGCACTGGTGGCAGCGCGGGTGTCACCGGCGCGGCGGGCAAACTACCGACGGTGGTCAACGGCAACGGCGGCAACGGTGGGGCCGGGGCGGCCGGCACCGCGGCTGACCCCACCGGTGGTAACGGTGGGGCTGGTGGCAACGCCGGGCTGGACGGTAACGGCGGCAACGGCGGCGCTGGTGGGCACGGCGGACCCGGCGCCACCGGCAGCCGCGGCGCCAACGGCGCGGCCAGCAGCCCGAACGGCAGCGACGGCGGCACTGGTGTCACCGGTGGGGCCGGCGGCAGCGGCGGCAACGGCGGCACCGGCGGTGAGCCTGAGCGTCTGATCACGCCGGCAACGGCGGCAATGGTGGCATCGGCGGCAACGGCGGGGCCGGCGGCCCCGGCGGGACCGGGTATAGCCCCACGGTCGCCGGCGCCAACGGCGGCAACGGTGGTGACGGCGGGCAGGGCGGCACCGGCGGCACCGGGGGCAGCGGGGGTAACGCCGGCACCGCCCAGAACGGCACCGTGGTCGGCGTCAATGGTAACGGCGGGGCCGGCGGGCTGGGCGGCAACAGCGGGCTCGGTGGTAACGGCGGCAACGGCGCGCCCGGCTCCTATGCCAACGGCGGCACCGGCAACGGCGGGGCCGGCGGCAACGGCGGTGACCCCGGCGCGGTCGGGGCCGGCGGCCAAGGCGGCGCGGGCGGCACCACGCCGGGCGGCAGCGGCGGCAGCATGGGCGCCACCGGTAATAGCGGCAGCACCCCGGCGGTGGTGTCGGGTAACGGCGGGCACGGCGGTAACGGTGCGGCCGGCACCGGCGCCGACCCCAACGGCGGGACCGGCGGCAACGGCGGCAACGGCGGCACCCAAGGCAACGGCGGGGCCGGCGGGGCCGGCGGGCACGGCGCCACCGGAACCACCGGCAGCCACGGCACCACCGGCACCGCGAGCAACCACAACGGCACCGACGGTGGCAGTGGCAGCAGCGGTGGAGCCGGCGGCACCGGCGGCACCGGCGGCAACGGCGGCGATCTGGCGGCCAACACCGCCGGCAGCGGGGGCACCGGCGGCACCGGCGGTACCGGCGGCAGTGGCGGGGTCGGCGGCAACGGCTACAGCCCCACCACCGCCGGCGCTAACGGCGGCAACGCCGGCAACGGCGGCAACGGCGGCAGCGGCGGGGTCGGCGGCGACGGCGGCGCGGGTGGAACCGCCCAAAACGGCACCGTCACCGCCGCCGCGGGCGCCAACGGCAACGGCGGTGACGGCGGCAACAGCGGAGTCGGCGGCACCGGCGGCAACGGCGCGGCCGGCAACGCCACCACCCCCAACGGCGGCACCGGCGGCAACGGCGGCAACCCCGGCACGGCGGGCACCGGCGGTGCGCCCGGCAGCGGCGGCACCGGCGGCACCACTGGCAACTCTGGCACCGTCACCACCAACGGCGGCAACGGCGGCAACGGTGGAGCCGGCTATAGCCCCCACACCATCGCCGGGCACGGTTCGACCGGCAACGGCGGCAACGGGGGTAACGGCGGCAACGGCGGCGAGTACGGCAACGGCGGCAACGGCGGCATCGGCGGTACGGGCGCTCCCGGCACTGGCCCCAGCAGTGACGGCACCGGCGGTACCGCCGGGGGCAACGGTGGCACCGGCGGTGATGGCGGCCAAGGCGGATCGGTCTCCGGCAACGGCGGTAACGGCGGGGCCGGCGGCGACGGCGGCAAGGGCACCGATGGCGGCGCCGCATCGACCGGCCAGGCCAGCGGCGCCGGCGGCAACGGCGGCAACGGCGGCAACGCCGGACCGGTCGGTACCGGTGGCACCGGCGGCAAAGGCGGTGACGGCGGCGACGGTGCTGACGGCGTCACCCTGCCCGACGCTAACGGCTCCGGCGGCTTCAACGGCGGCGCCGGTGGCGACGGCGGCAACGGCGGCCTGGGCGGCTCCACTTCCGGCAACAGCGGCAACGGCGGCGTCGGCGGAAATGGCGGCGGCGGTGGCGACGGCGGCGACGGCACCGACGGCGCGGCCGGCGTAGTCGGCACCAACAACGGCGACGGTGACAACGGCGGCAATGGCGGCGGCGGCGGAGACGGCGGTGCCGGTGGTACCGGCGGCAACGGCGGCGCGGCCGTGCATGGCACCGCGGGGGTCAACGGCAACGGCGGCAACGGCGGCGACGGCGGCAAAGCCGGCGACCCCGGCGACGGTGGTGACGGCGCGGACGGCACCCTGGCCAATCCCAACGGCGGCAACGGCGGCAACGGCGGTGACCCGGGTGATCCCGGAAGCGGCGGCAACGGCGGCGCGGCCGGCACTGGCGGTACCGGCGGCACGTCGGCAATACCGGCAACGCGGGCGAAGCGGTCACCGACGGCGGCAAGGGCGGCGACGGCGGCAACGGCTTCAATGCATACGCGGCCGGCCAGACCGCCGGCAACGGCGGCACGGCGGCAACGGCGGATCCGTCGGCGACGGCGGCAACGGCGGCAACGGCGGCACCGGCGCACCCGGCACCACCGGCACCAACGGCGTCAACCCAGGCGACCCGGGCGGACCGGGCGGCAACGGTGGCACCGCCGGCAACGGCGGTAACGGCGGCCTCGGCGGCTCGATCTCCGGTGACGGCGGCACCGGCGGCGACGGCGGCACCGGCGGCACCGGCGGCACCGGCGGCAACGGCGTCGACGGCGTCGACAGCGGCGGTGCCTCCGGTAACTTCGGCAACGGCAGCGCCGGCGGCACCGGCGGCACCGGCGGCACGGGCGGGGCCAGCGGGGCCGGCGGCGGGGTGGCCACCGGCGGGTCAGGCACCGTGGGTGCCGATGGCGCCGCCGGGGCGGGTGGCACCGGAGGCGCCGGCGGGGCGGCTGGCAACGGCGCAAACGTCTACAACGGCTCCGACTACGGCGACGGCGGTATGGGCGGCAACGGCGGTATGGGCGGGACCGGCGGCGCCGCCAGCGGAACTGCCAACGGCGGCGTCGGCGGGGCCGGCGGCGCGGCCAGCAACGGCGGCAACGGCGGCATAAACGGCACCGGCGGAAGCTTGGAGAGCGCCGGCGGCACCGGCGGCACCGGCGGCACCGGTGGCACGGGCGGCGCAGCCTCGGGGACCGGCAACGGCGGCGCCGGCGGGGCCGGTGGCGCGCCTGGCGCCGGTGGCAACGGCGGTGACGCCGGCCAAGCACTCTCGATAAATGGCGGTACCGGCGGGGCGGGCGGCACCGGCGGCACGGGCGGCACCGGCGGCGCGGCCACCGGGTCAGGCAACGGCGGCGCTGGCGGCGCCGGGGCCAACGGCGGGGCCACGGGGACACCCGGCGTGACCGGAGCCTTCAATGGCAGTAGCGGCGGCAGGGCGGCTCGGGCGGCTATGGCGGGAACGGCGGCCCCGCCAATTCGGGCATCGGCGGTAACGGCGGGGCCGGCGGCAACGGCACCGACGGCGGCAACGGCACACCTAGCGGCAGCCCCCACTATCAAGGCGGCAACGGCGGTTTCGGCGGCTTCGGCGGCAAGGGCGGGGCCGGCGGGAACTCCACGACCGGCACCGGCGGCACCGGCGCCGACGGCGGCAACGGCGGGGCCGGCGGTAACGGCGGCGCTGGCTACAACAGCTTCGGCGGCAACGGGGGCAACGGCGGCTACGGCGGCAACGGCGGCAACGGCATGCCCGGCGGCGGCTACGGCACCGGTGGCGCGGGCGGCCTCGGCGGCAACGGCATTAAAGACGCCTACGGCTTCGGCGGCAATGGCCCCGACGGCGTCGACGGCGCCAACGGAAAACCAGGCGCCTAAGACAGGACTCGAGCTACGTCGGACGCATAGCGGCCACCGTCCGTGTCCGATCGAGTCTCAGCGCCGAAACTAGCTATGCCTCGATCTGCGCCAAGATTTCGTCGGGGATATCGGCATTGGTGTAGACGTCCTGCACGTCGTCGCTGTCTTCCAGAGCATCGACCAGCTTCATGACCTTGCGCGCGCCCTCGGCGTCGAGCGGAATCAGCACCGACGGCTGAAAAGCTGCTTCCGCCGACTCGTAATCGATGCCGGCGTCCTGCAACGCGGTGCGCACCGCCACCAGGTCACCGGGCTCGGAGATCACCTCGAAGCTGTCGCCGAGGTCGGTTACGTCTTCGGCTCCGGCGTCGAGCACCGCCGTCAGCACGTCATCCTCGGTCAGGCCGTTCTTCTCCAGGATGACCACGCCCTTGCGGCTGAATAGGTACGACACCGAACCTGGGTCGGCCATGTTGCCCCCGTTTCGGGTCACCGCCACCCGCACGTCACTGGCGGCCCGATTCCGATTATCGGTCAGGCACTCAATCAGCACGGCCACCCCGTTGGGCCCGTAGCCCTCGTAGGTGACGGTCTGCCAATCGGCGCCTCCGCCTTCCTCGCCTGCGCCGCGTTTGCGGGCCCGTTCGATGTTCTCGTTGGGCACCGAGCTTTTCTTGGCCTTTTGAATGGCGTCGTACAGCGTCGGGTTGCCCGCCGGATCACCGCCCCCGACGCGGGCCGCGACCTCGATGTTCTTGATCAGCCGGGCGAACATCTTGCCGCGCCGCGCGTCGACGACGGCTTTCTTGTGCTTGGTGGTGGCCCACTTGGAATGGCCGCTCATCGCGGGGTACTACCTCTTTCGTCATGTCACACTTCGCTTGCCGAGTCTACGTGCTGCATCCGCCCGCTCGGACTCGTCAATTCCCCCGTAGGGCCGGTGGTCGCTCGACGAATCCGCTAACGTTATATGGCTCAGATAGATTGGCTGCATTTCGCGCCGGAATTCAGCCACCAGGGATATCATCGCCCAATGTCTCATACGCCCCCGGTTGACACTGAGCCAGAGCCTGAATCGACGGAGTACGCTGCCCCGACCCGCTCCAGGGCACCGCGCCGGCGCACGTTGATCGCTGCGGCGGTCGCGTTACTCGTCGTCGTCGTCATAGCCGCCGCGGCCTGGTTCATGTTTGCGCACAAAAAATCGCACTACTCGAGTGAGCAGATCGCTCAGGCGAAAACGAGTGTCTGTCAGGCTTATTCGGCCGTACGCATAGCCGTCGTCTCCAATACACACTTGGGTAACCCGGAACCGGGCAATCCGGTCGGACAACTTGCCGTGGCATCCAACGCTCGCTTGGCGCTGCTAGGCGGCGGCCTCTTCCTGCATGACCGCGTCACGAAAGAACCTGCTACTCCGGCCGACCTTGCGAACGCTGTGAACTCCTTCGGTGATACCGTTGATCAACTCGGCATCAATTACCTTGCCGGTGCTGACAATAGCGTCCAAGATCCGTTGCGACAAAAGCTGGACGCGCAAATCCAGCAAATCAGCGGGCTCTGTGAATAACTAGTCCGGTCTAATCCACCGCCACTGCGTCGACCACCACTGGTGCGCGCCGGGCAACGTATCGCTGACCGCGCCGACCACTCCGGGCCACTGTTCGGCGTGGTAATCGTCGCCGGACAACCAGCCGCCCGGCTGGATCTTCGGCCGCCACGCGCGAATATCGGCGACGACGCTCGCATAGTCGTGACGAGCGTCGATGTGCACCCAGGCCAGCGAGTCGTCAGCGAACAATTCCGCGGCGGCGACGGAGTCGCTGATCACCAACTGGATGACGCCGGCCAATCCGCACGCAATGACGTTGCGGTGCAACAGCCCCGCGAACGTGCCACCGCCGTGCGCGACGGCGGGACCGTGGGCGTCGGTGTCGCGTCGGCCTTCGGGTCCGCTGCCCCGGCCGGTGTCCACGCCGACGATTTTGGTCCGTAGATGCGAACTGCGCACCACCTCACCGAGTGAGCAGATGCTGCGGCCCAGATAGCAGCCCACCTCCACGAATCGGCTCCCGTCGGGAAAATGGGCGACGGCTTCCTCTTGATGGCGACGCCACTGAAACCAGCCAGGAATGTCTTGCCAGGTGTGAACCGGTCGGTCGAACTTACTGCTGGACGTCACGCCTTGAGCACTTCGATTCGACAGGTCGTCCCGTGCGCTCGTGCGAGTCGTTCGTCAAGCGTCACCAGCGTCGCGTCGAATGCTTCTGCCAGCCCGACATAAAACGCGTCCCAGCCGCGGACCGAGTCACGCAGTTCCCACGCCCGATCCAACAGCCACCGGTGTCCGTACCGTTCGCCAGGCCAGTCCCGTAGGTCGGCTACTGCCTGCCCGGCCGCCGTCCGGTCGAGTCGACCGCGTAAATGCTGGGCGCGGATGACGCCGAGCACTTCGACGTCGATGACATGCGGCGCCGCCTGGTCTGTGTCGGCGGCGAGGCGGTTCGCGATAAGTCTTGCGCGAGGTGTGTCCGCGACCACCTCGAACAGGCAGGAGGCGTCAACGACGAGCATCGGGCCATTCGCCGCGCCACTCGTCCAGCGTTGCCAGCACTTCAGCTGTAGATACCTGACTGTGCCGACGACCGGTTCGGGACAACCACTGAGCGATCGAGGGCCGAGCCGCCAGCCGAGCCGCCTCGCGACGCAGCAGCTCCGGCACCGTAATGCCCTCTTCGCCCGCACGCCGAACTAAGCCGGCATACACCGCATCGTCGATGTCACGAATTTGCACCGTCTTAGGCATCCGTCCACCGTATCATGCGTCTGTGCATGATGCGGTGCGATGAGCATACTGATGTGCCGCGACCGCCTCTGCTTCTGTCGGTTTGAGGCGGGCACAAAGCCACCCTGTACCTCTCTTGTGACTGAGGCGACAGGCGTCGCAGGCCATGAAACTCAGGCCTTGCCCTTGACGATGTCGACGAACAGCCGGTGAATGCGGCGATCACCGGTTATCTCCGGATGAAACGCCGTCGCGAGCATCTGGCCCTGCCGCACCGCCACCCCGTGACCGGCAGCTCGGGCGAGCACCTGCACGTCAAGACCACAACGCTCCACCCACGGCGCCCGGATGAACACCGCGTGCACGGGCTCGTCGAGACCCGCGAACGCCACATCCCCTTCGAACGAGTCAACTTGGCGTCCAAAAGCGTTGCGCCGCACGGTAATATCCATACCGCCCAGCGGGACCGCCTCCCGGCCGCCAGCGCCGGCGTCCAAGATCTCGCTGGCCAGCAAGATCATGCCGGCACAAGCGCCGTAAGCGGGCATGCCGTCGGCCAGCCGCCCGCGCAGCGGCTCCAGCAGGTCGAGCTCACGTAATAGATGGCTCATCGCGGTGGACTCGCCACCGGGAATGATCAACCCGTCGACCGCATCGAGCTCGCTGCGCCGGCGCACCGGCACCGGTGAGGCGCCGGTCTCCGCCAGCGCCGCGAGGTGCTCGCGCGAATCGCCCTGCAACGCCAACACCCCGACGCGCGGTGCGCTCACCGGCTCAAGAAGTCGCGTTTGTAACGGGTCAGTCCCTCCTGCATCACCGACGCGACCAGCCGCCCGGACCGGGTGAATATCTTGCCTTGTGTCAGCGCCCGCCCGCCGCACGCCGACGGCGACGACTGGTCGTACAAAAGCCATTCGTCGGCCCGGAACGGCCGCATGAACCACATGGCGTGGTCCAACGACGCGATCTGCAGGTGATCCCGCTCCTCCAGGTGGGTGACCTGCGCTGATCCCAACAGCGTCAGGTCGCTCATGTAGGCCAGTGCGCAGATGTGCAGCACCGGGTCTTCGGGCAGCGGATCGTGATGGCGAAACCACACCTGCTGCTGAGAAGCCTTGCCCGGCAACCGGTCCAGCTTCTCCTGCGGGACGATACGCACGTCCCATTCCTCGAACTGGCGAAACCCGGCGTCGTCGAACACCTTGACCGACCTCAACCCGGGCAGGTCGTCGGGCGGCGGCGCCGACGGCATCGCGTCCTGATGCTCGATGCCGCTCTGCTGGGTCTGAAACGACGCCGACATCGAGAAGATCGTCTCGCCGTGCTGGATCGCGTTGACCCGTCGAGTGGCGAACGAGCCGCCGTCGCGCAGTCGTTCGACGAGAAAAATAGTCGGCGCCTTGGCGTCGCCGGGCCGCAGAAAATACCCGTGCAGCGAATGCACGAGATACTCCGGCCCGACGGTGCGCACGGCCGACACCAGCGACTGGCCGGCCACGTGACCGCCGAAGGTGCGCTGCAGAAATCCCGATCCCGGGCTGAAAACGCCGCCACGAAAAATGTTGGTCTCGAGTTGCTCGAGATCAAGTATTTCCTCGATCGCCAAATTCTTACCAGCCGCGTTCGGCCAGGCGATGCGTCGCGGCGATCTCCTCGACATTGATGCCCACCATCGGCTCGCCCAGCCCACGCGACACCTTGGCCAGCACATCGGGGTCGTCGTAGAAGGTGGTCGCTTTGACGATCGCCGCGGCCCTCAGCGCGGGATCGCCGGACTTGAAGATGCCCGAGCCGACGAAGACTCCCTCCGCGCCGAGCTGCATCATCATCGCCGCGTCGGCCGGGGTCGCGATACCACCGGCGGTGAAAAGGGTGACCGGCAGCTTGCCGGCCCGGGCCACCTCGACAACCAGGTCGTGCGGCGCAACCAAATCCTTTGCCGCCGAGTACAGTTCGTCTTCGGACAACGAACCCAGCCGGCGGATTTCAGCCGCCGATGGCACGCATGTGCGTCGTCGCGTTGGAGACGTCGCCGGTGCCCGCTTCGCCCTTGGAGCGGATCATCGCCGCGCCCTCGCTGATGCGGCGCAACGCCTCGCCGAGGTTGGTCGCCCCGCACACGAACGGCACGGTGAACTTCCACTTGTCGATGTGGTGGGTGTAGTCGGCGGGCGTCAGCACCTCGGACTCGTCGACGTAGTCCACGCCCAGGCTCTGCAGGATCTGCGCTTCGACGAAATGCCCGATGCGGGCCTTGGCCATCACCGGGATGGTCACCGCGGAGATGATGCCCTCGATCATGTCCGGGTCACTCATCCGCGACACCCCGCCCTGAGCGCGGATGTCGGCGGGCACCCGTTCCAGCGCCATCACCGCGACGGCGCCGGCGCCCTCGGCGATGCGGGCCTGCTCGGGGGTGACGACGTCCATGATGACGCCACCCTTGAGCATCTCGGCCATGCCGCGCTTGACCCGCGCGGTGCCGGTCTGTCCGCTGCCGTTTGCTGACGCGGCGCTCTCCACTGCTAAATCTCCTTCGCCTGTTCCCCGACCAGTCTAGTGCCGTCCCCCTTCCGCCGAGTGTGACGCTGCGGTGACGTTCGGCGCCGACCGTCACTCCAGGTTCACGCTCGTCGCGACCGCCCGCACCACATCAGCGCCGAGGCGCGTTGGATCCCGTAAAGACAGCTTTCTCACGCTCTCCCGGTCGATTGCCAGCGCTTACCATTCGCGCTCAGTTAACCTGTGCCGACATCACCGGGCTCGACTCGGCACCGCGGCAGAGGCAGAACGGGGCGCCCATGGCAATGATTCACTTCATCTCGGGGCTGCCGCGTTCCGGCTCGACCCTGCTGGCGGCGTTGCTGCGCCAAAATCCGCGTTTTCAGGCCGGTATGTCGGGCCCGCTGGCCGGCCTGTTCGGCGCCCTGCTCAGCGAGATGAGCGCACGCAACGAATTTTCGATATTTATCGACGACGCCAAGCGCGAGCGCATTCTGCATGGATTGTTCGACAACTACTATGCCGACTGCCCCGCCCAGGTCATCTTCGACACCAACCGAGCGTGGTGCGCCTGGATGCCAGCCATTGCCAAGCTCTTTCCCGAAGCAAAGGTGGTCGCCTGCGTGCGCGAACTGCCCTGGGTGATCGACAGCATCGAGCGGCTGGTGCAGCGCAACGTCTTCAGCCCGTCATCGATCTTCAACTACAGCGCCGGCGGCACGGTGTACACCCGCGCCAACGGCGTCGCCGCCCAAGATGGCATGGTCGGTGCCCCCTACGATGCGCTCAAACAAGCCTGCTACGGCGCCCAACGCGACCGGCTGCTGCTGGTCCAATACGAAACCTTGACCACCGACCCGGCCAAGACCATGCACGCCCTCTACGGATTTATCGGCGAGCCGGCTTTCGAACACGACTTCGACCGCGTCGACTACGACGTCACCGAGTTCGACGACCGTGCCGGCACGCCAGGCCTACACACCGTGCGCCCCACCGTTGAAGCCGAGCCCCGCGCGAGCCTACTGCCGCCAGATCTGTTCAACCGATTCGTCAACGACGCCTTTTGGCGTCATCAGCAAAACATCCCCGAGGGGCTGCAGGTCGTATGAGTCTGATGCGAGCGAAGGAGCCAGTGCGGAAGTGACCGACAATCCGCGTTCTGATGTCGTTTCTCGCCAATACGAGCGATACAGATACCCCCACCCGATAGAGGATTTGGAGGTATGGCTAGCCGACAACTGGGAGTGGTTCGATCCCAGCCACGCTCACCGAGTTTTGTGGCCGGATCGGGAATACAAGCCGGACATGGACATTCTCATCGCCGGCTGTGGTACCAACCAGGCGTCGGTTTTCGCGTTCATGAACCCCGACGCCAACGTGGTGGCGGTCGATATCAGCCAGCCGTCGCTTGATCATCAGCAATACCTCAAAGACAAGCACGGGTTGTTCAATCTGGAATTGCATCTCCTGCCGGTCGAGGAGCTGCCCACGCTGGGCCGTGACTTCGACCTGGTGGTGTCGACCGGTGTTCTACATCACCTGGCCGATCCGCAAGTCGGGATGAACGCCGTGGCACAGTGTCTGCGACCTGATGGCGCCATGGGCCTGATGCTGTATGCCAAGAACGGCCGGATCGGAATCAACCTGTTGCAGTCGTTATTTCGCAACTTGGGACTGCAGCAGAATGAGTCGTCGATTGCGCTGGTGCGGCAAACGCTTTCGTTACTGCCAGCCGCTCACCCGATACGGAGCTATCTGAGCTCCGCTAGAGACTTAGAGTCCGATGCCGGGCTGGTCGATACGTTCTTACACGGCCGCGAACACGATTTCACCGTCGAGGACTGTATCGACCTGGTCACCGCGGCCGGACTTGTCTTCCAGGGTTGGTTTTTCAAAGCCCCGTACTATCCGCACGATCTGTTCTCCGCCCCCAACCAGCTCTACCCGGCGATAAACGCATTGCCCGAGCCGACACTGTGGTCGATGATGGAAAACATCCACACAGTTAACGCCTGCCACTTCTTCATGGCACGCCGACCAGAACAGCCGAAAGAGTGCTATCTGATTGACTTTTCAACTCAAGCCTGCCTGGATTATGTCCCGCTGATGCGTATGCGCTGCGGACTTGCCGGCAGCGAGATTTTCCGGCCGGATTGGCGGGTGGGCTTGAACTCGGCTCAGTTGCCCTTTGTGCAACATGTCGATGGCCATCGCACGATTCGAGAGATCGCCGCAGCTGTGGCGAACAGTGTTGCTCCGCAGCGGGGCAGCTTGGCCGACGTCGAAAACTTTGCCCGCAAACTCTTCCAGGCACTATGGCGCCTCGATTTCGTTGCGATGGCCTTGGAGAAGACGTCACAACGCTGACGCCCGCGCCGAACCCTGACTGCGGGCACCCGCGGTCACACTCGGACGAACTTCTTTCACAGATTGCGTTCGGCAAGATCGTCGCTGATTGAGGCTGACCGAGGTAGTGGTCCGGTTGCCGCCCCCGCCCATGTCGACGCTTCCACAGCCCACTCGGCGGCAGAACGAGAGAGCCAGCCGCGAGGGCATCAGAAGAAACGCTCAGCGGAGTTTCGAAGCGGGCGTACTGAGGAGAAGATCAAGCCCTTCCTCCACCTGCACTTCTCTGGGCTAAGGCTGGGGCGAATGGACCTGAAGCATGCCGCTGAGCTCCCCAAAGTCAACCGGTACGTGTCAAATCCGGCTACTCGAAACCTGGCTGAACTTTTCCTGAAGAAATTTTAGGAAACCCCTTACGAAACGGACCGCGATGTTCTACCTTAAGCCAATCTGAGAAATTAACGTCTCTGCCAGGGACCTGAGCGGAAGGTTTGGACCATGGCCGGTGCACACAGAAAGCGGAATCGTCGGTCACACAACCGCAAGGCGCGTGTGATCGGCGTGGGCGGCGGTGCGGGGGCGTTTCTGGCGTTGGGCCTCAGCCCATTGGCCAACGCGCCCAAGGCCGACGCCGACGTGCTCGACGTCATCATCGACCCGATCATCAATTCGCTAGGGAGCTTCGACCCCGGCCTTGCGGTGGATCTGGGTGGTGTGGCGAGCAGCTTCGATCCCACGTTCGCCGATCCGGCGTTGGCAGCGCTGCCGGCGGCCGATGTCGCGCTTCCGGCAGCCGAGGGTGCCCCGGCAACGGATCTGACTCAGCTGGTCAACACCGACATCTATCAGCCGGTGCTGGCGGCCCAGCAGAGCTGGATCAACAGCTCGTTCGGGGAAGCGGTCGATACTCAGCTCAACACTTTCTGGCACGACCTCGGTGAGCAGGGCATCCTGATCGGCAATGGCCCTGACGGAGTCTCGGCGGCAGATCCCAACGGCGGTGCCGGCGGGCTGTTGTTCGGCGATGGCGGCAACGGCTGGAACAGCGACGAAGCCGGTGTGGCCGGCGGCAACGGCGGGGTTGCCTACTTCGGCGACGGCGGTGAGGGCGGCAACGGCGGCGCCGGAGCTGACGGCGGCGCTGGCGGCAACACCGAATTGGGGATCGCCGGCAACGGCGGTAACGGCGGCGGCGGCACCTTCGCCGAGGACGGCACCGGCAACGGCGGCGACGGCGGGGCCGGCGGCAATGCCAACGCCTTCTGCTTCGGCATCGGCGGCGACGGCGGCAACGGCGGCGACGGCGCGACCGGCCCAGATGGCACTACCGGCACCAACGGCTTCGCCGACGGCAACACCACCGGCACCGGCGGAAACGGCGGCACCGCCGACAACGGCGGAAACGGCGGGTCCGGCGGCGACGGTGGTCACGGCGGGACGTTCTTCGGCGATGGAGGGTATGGCGGTAACGGCGGCGCGGGCGGTGACGGCGGAACCGGTGGCACCGGTGGCACCGGCGCCATCGTGCCTCCGAACGCCGTGCCGGGCGGCGGCGGCGGCAACGGCACCGAGCCCTATGCCACCCAGCCTGTCGCGCGCACGGGCCTCGGCCTGGGTGGCAACGGTGGCACCGGCGGCGACGGCGGCAACGGCGGCGCGGGCGGTGACGGCGGCGCATCCGGCTACATCGGCACCGCCGGCGCCGGCGGCAACGGCGGTGATGCGGGCTCCGTCGGCAATGGAGGGGACGGCGGCAACGGTGCGAACGGCGCTCCGGGCTACTTCCCAGGCGGCGGCCCGCTGCAGGCCAGGGCAGACCTCGCCCGCGTCGGAGTGAGCGATGGCCAAGGCGGCAACGGCGGCAACGGTGGTTCACCCGGCCAGGCCCTCGGCACTCCGGGCGACGGCGGGGACGGCGGCGCGGCCGCGTCCCCCTACGCCACGCCCGGCGCCGACGGGCACGACGGCGGCGTAGGCCACTACGGCACCGGCGGTGACGGCGGCAAGGGCGGTGACGGCTTCAGCTATGGACCTAACACCGCATTCAACGACAACCAGGGTGCCGACGGCGGCAACGGCGGCAACGGCGGCCAGGGCGGCTCCGGCTGGGATAACGGCAACGGCGGCAACGGCGGCCAGGGTGGCACCGGCGGCAACAGCACGGCCGTGCCACCCGCCAACCCCAACCCCAAGGCCCAGCTGATCATGTCCGCCGGCAACAACGTCTACGGCGGCGACGGCGGCCACGGCGGCGCCGGCGGTGCTGCCGGGGCGCACTCCGGTAGCGCCGGCAACGGCGCCAACGGCGGCAACGGCGGCAACGGCGTGGGCCTGGGCTACCAAGACGCTGCGGAGAGCGGCGGCACCGGTGGCACGGGTGGCGCCGGCGGTGCCGGCAGCAGCTTCAGCGGCGCCCCGTACGGCAACGGCGGCCACGGTGGCGCGGGCGGAAGCGGCGCGAGTGTCGGCACCGGCGCCAGCGGCGGGGCCGGCGGAGCCGGCGGAGCCGGC
This sequence comes from uncultured Actinomycetota bacterium, assembly GCA_963830605.1. GTDB lineage: Bacteria > Actinomycetota > Actinomycetes > Mycobacteriales > Mycobacteriaceae > Mycobacterium. The sequence goes on from CAWHML010000004.1 coordinate 484,155, forward strand.
GCCACGGGCACTACCACCGCGGACGGCTTCGGCGGTGGCGGTGGGGGCGGCGGAGGCGGCGCCCTCGTCCAAGGCACCGACGGTGGCAGCGTCACCGTCAGTAGCGCCACTGGCGGCACCGGTGGGGCCGGCGCCGCCGGCAACACCACCGCCGCCGGCGGGTACGGCGGCACCGGCGGCTACGCAACCGTCTCCGCCGACGGGACCGGCAGCAGCGTCACCGGCAGCGCCGCCACCGGCGGCAACGGCGGGGCCGGAGGCGTCGACGGCGGCGCAGCCGGCAGCGGCGGCAACGCCAGCGTCGAAGCGTTCAATGGTGGCATCGTCACAACCTCCACCGCCACCGGCGGCATCGGCGGAGCCGGCGGCGCCGGCAACCAACTTGGCGGCCCCGCAGTGTTCGGCAGAGGCGACGGCTATGGCGGCGACGGCGGAGGCGCACAAGTTCAGGCCGTCGGTAACGGCGACCCCGGCAGCACGGTTATCAGCGGCAGCACAGCCCACGGCGGAGTCGGCGGGGCAGGCGGCGGCGGCACCGTAGCCGGAGTTCCCGGCGGGTACGGCGGCCAGGGTGGCTTCGGCCAGGTCTACGCGAATTCCGGCACCCTCACCGGCGTCACCGGTACCGGCGGTGCCGGCGCGGCGGGCGGCGCCGGTGGCAGCTTCGCCGGTGCGTACGGCGGTGGCGGCGGCAGCGGTGGCGCCGGCTTCAACGACGGCGCCGTGTCCGGTGCCGGCGGCTCCGGCGGGCTCGGCGGCGCGGGCAGCACTACCGGCACCGGCCACGGCGGCTACGGCGGCGACGGCGGCAACGGAACCGGGGCCACCGGCCAAAACGGCACCAACGGCAACAACGGCGTCGGCAATGTGAACGGCCAAGGCGGCACGAACGGCGCGAACGAGTCGTGATCGCCCGACGCTGACAGATACGGCAACCGCGGCCCGGTCGACAGACCCGGCCGCGGTTGCCGTTTGTTGCCGGCACGATGCCATCCCACCGGCCGAAAGAGTCTCAAAGCCTTGGGTTTTCGACCGCTGATCCGCATGCGAAGCGTTATCATCGCCGAATGACTCATTCGACGGGAGTCTGAAACCGATGACCATCCGAGTCGGAAGCGAAAACCAGGACATCGCCGTCGGCGGAGATTTTGCCCGCGCAACCGGTGCTGCGCTGCCAGTCAAGGACATCGGCCGGCTGTTGCTGCGATGTGCCGACCGGTCGGGGCTGGTGGCAGCAGTGAGCACATTCCTGACTCGGGCCGGCGCCAACATCATCTCGCTCGACCAACACTCAACCGAGCAGACCGGCGGGATGTTCATGCAGCGCACCGTGTTTCATCTACCGGGACTGACCGCCGCCCGCGACGGTCTGGCGCGGGACTTTGCCGAACAGGTGGCCGGGAAGTTCGAGATCGATTTCCGGCTCACCGAGGCGGGCAAACCGAAGCGGGTCGCCATCATGGCCTCGAAGGAGGACCACTGCCTGCTCGACTTGTTGTGGCGCAACCGCCGTGGTGACCTCGACATGTCGGTGGTGATGGTGCTGTCCAACCATCCCGACCTGGCCGAGCAGGTTCGGCCGTTCGGGACGCCGTTCATCCATATCCCGGCCCATAAGCAGATTCGCACCGAGGCCGAACGACGCCAACTCGAGTTGCTGCGCGGCAATGTCGACTTGGTGGTGTTGGCGCGCTACATGCAGATCCTCACCCCGGACTTTCTCGCCGAGATCGACTGCCCGGTCATCAATATTCACCACTCGTTTCTTCCGGCGTTCGTCGGCGCCGCCCCCTATCGGTCGGCCAAGGAGCGTGGGGTCAAGCTCGTCGGCGCGACCGCTCACTACGTCACCGAACAGCTCGACGAAGGGCCGATCATCGAGCAGGACGTGGTCCGGGTGGATCACCGTCATACCGTGGCGGATCTGGCGCGCCTCGGCGCTGACGTCGAGCGCATGACGTTGTCCCGGGCCGTGCGCTGGCACTGTGAAGACCGCGTCATCCGATACGGCAACCAGACCGTCGTGTTCTGAAAGCCGAGCCCCTTATGCCCGCCAGCAGACGCAGAAGCTCCCGACACGCCGAGCGGGAAGGGACTTTTGCGTCTGGTGGCGGGCGCTGAAGTCAGCGGATGGACTGCAGCTGACGCTGCGGCGCCGACGCCCCCGAGGCCATCGTGGCCAGCGCGTCCGCGTCGGCGAGCAGTTCGGACAGCTGCAGCGGATACACCGGCTGGCCGGCCGCGACCAGGTCGGCGATGTCGTCGGCGTCACACCAGCGCGCGCAGCTGATGTAACGGCGTTCCAGTTCGGTGCGGCCCGCGATCGACGGCTCGAACCGCTGCGTGCGGTAGACGAAGAAGAACTCCTGGCTGTCCAGCATCGAGCCGTTGAACTCGAAGATCGCGTCGCGGCGCCAGATCGGCCCGATCATGTCAGCGGGCTCGACCCGCAACCCGGTCTCTTCGGCCAGCTCCCGCGCCGCGGCGTCGGCCAGGTGCTCGCCGGGGCGGACCTGCCCGCCGACGGTGAACCACCACTTCGGCGCCGCGGCGCCAGGCAGGGCCGGATCCGATCCGCACAGCAGCAGCACGGCCCCCGTGTCGTCGAGCAGCACCACCCGCGCCGAGATGCGCTTACCGCCCCCGTCGGGGTCGCCCGACGGGGCCCGATGCGAGCGTTCGGCGATCTCGAAATACTCGGGCAACGGCGCGGTACCGCCGAGCCGCAGCAGCCGCACCAGGGGCCGCTCCCCCAACGCTCGGGTGTCACGGACCGCGTCGTTGTGGAAACGGCGAGCCAGCAGGACCCGCGCTTCGGCGTCGGCCAGCTCAGCGACCAGTGCCGACGGCAGTGCCGCCGGATCGACCATCGCCAGCGCGGCGGACAGCTCGTTCTCGCTTGCCTCCCGCTCCGGCCGGGGCGCCCGCTCGGCGGCGTCGGCCAGCGCTGCCAGCCGCTTGCCCCCGGACGCGCCGATACCGACCGCTGAGCTTTCCAAGGCACGGGCCACGACGGCGCGTCGCGCCAACGCCCCGTCCAGCGCCTGCCAGGACAAGTCGTAGCGGACGTGCAGCCGGTCCAGCCGGTTGGCGGTCTGCAACGTCCAGTTGGCGAACACCAGCAGCACGACGGCGACGACGATGAGCGCGACGATCAGCCAGCTCATCAACTGGCCACCTGCACCTTCGCGCCGGATCCGGCCACCGTCTCGTACACCCGCATGATCTGCTCGGACACCACCGACCAGTCGTACTGGCGTACCGCGGCAGCACCGGCCTCGACATAACGTTCCCGCAGCACGTCGTCTCGCAGCACCTCGACCAGGGCGTCGGCCAGCGCGGCACTGTCGTCGACGAGCACCAGGCGACCCGCTTCGCCGTCGCGCAGCACCCGCCGGAACGCGTGCAGGTCGCTGGCCACCACCGCGGTGCCGGCGGCCATCGCCTCGACCAACACGATGCCGAAACTTTCCCCGCCGATGTGGGGCGCACAGTAGACGTCGGCGCTGCGCAGCGCCGACGCCTTGCCCGCATCGTCGACCTGCCCGAGGAAACGCAGATGGCTGCCGAGATCACCGGCCGCCGACCGCAATTCGTCCTCGTCACCGTGACCGACGACCAGCAACTCGACGTCGGGGAAATGCTGCACCAGCTTGGGCAGTGCGTCGAGCAGCGCCGACACGCCCTTGCGCGGCTCGTCATAGCGGCCCAAAAACAGCACCGTCTTCCCGGGCCGCGGATACCCCTTCAACAGCGGCGCCCCGGCGATGGAGGCCACATCCACGCCGTTGGGTATCTCCACCGCGTCATTGCCCAGCGCCTCCATCTGCCAACGCCGCGCCAGATCGGAAACCGCGATGCGGCCGACGATCTTCTCGAGCGAGGGCCGCAGCAACCCTTGAACGACCTTCAGCGTCAGCGATTTGGTGGTCGACGCGTGGAAGGTCGCCACGATTGGGCCCTCGGCCACCCGCAGCGCCCACAGCGACAGGCTGGGCGCGTTCGGCTCGTGCACGTGCAGCACGTCGAAATCGCCGTCGGCCAGCCAGCGTCGGACCCGGCCGTGCACCGCCGGACTGAACTGCAGGCGCGCCACCGAACCGTTGTAGCGAATCGGGACGGCCCGCCCGGCGGAGACGACGTAGTCGGGCAGCCTGACATGCGGCGACGACGGGGCCAGCACGCTGACGCTGTGCCCGCGGTTGCGCATCACCTTGGCCAGCTGCAGCACATGCGACTGCACGCCGCCCGGCACGTCGAACGAATACGGACACACCATGCCGATCCGCATCAGGACGTCTCCAGGCTGGCGCGCCGGGCATCGGAGAGGTCGGCCAGCCATTGCGGCTGCAGCATGTGCCAGTCAGCCGGGTGGGCGGCAATGTTGCGCGCGAAGACGTCGGCCAGGGCCTGCGTGATCGCGCCGACGTCCCCGTTGCTGCAGTCCAGCGCCGGATGAAACTGGATCACGCACCCGTCGCCCTGGTACCACACGTGCACCGGCAACAGCGCCGCGCCGGTTTCGATCGCCAGCTTCGCCGGTCCGGCCGGCATCCGGGACGGTTCGCCGAAAAAATCGACCGGAACCCCGGTGCGGGTGAGATCGCGCTCGGCCATCAGGCAGACTATCCGGTTGTCGCGCAACCGTTCACAGAGCAGCTCGAACGGCGGGCGCTGTCCGCCGGACAGCGGGATCACCTCGAACCCGAGGCTTTCGCGGTAGGCGATGAAACGCCGGTACAGCGACTCGGGTTTGAGCCTCTCGGCGACGGTGGTGAAGGTGCCCCGGGTCTGTACCATCCACACCCCGGCCATATCCCAGTTGCCGCTGTGCGGCAACGCGCATACCGCGCCGCGGCCGGCCGCCAGCGCCGCTTCCAGATGTTCAGTGCCCTGGGTCATTGCGGCGAGCTGCCGCGCCAGGACCTGGTGATCCATCGTCGGCAGCCGAAACGCCTCCCGCCAATAGCGGGCGTAGGAGGAGAGTGCGGCCCGCATCAAGCTGTCCGGCACCTGGGCGGGCGACACCCCGATGACCCGGGCCAGGTTCTTGCGCAGCTGCTCGGGCCCGCCGTTGCGGGCGGTGTACCGCGCGCCGGCGTCGAAGGCGGTGCGGGCGGCGACGTCCGGCATCGCGCGCACCATCATCCAGCCGGCTGCGAAGCCCCAATCGGTCATGGTGCTGGTGGCGCTCACGGCTCGCTCGTCTCGCCGCCGGATGCGCCGATCGGCTCGGCTGCGCCGGGAGAGTGCCGCACCGTATGCAGCCGCTGCACGCAGGTGATGACGCTCGCCGCCGCCAGCACCCACATCGCAACCGGCAACGCCCATGGCAGCGGATGCACCGGCCAGTCCGAGATACCGGCGCCGGTCAGCACGATGATCAACCGTTCCGGCCGTTCGATGATGCCCTTGTCGCCGCGCAGCCCGCTGGCCTCCGCGCGGGCCTTGATGTAGGAGATCACCTGTGACGTCACCAGGCAGATCAACGTCGCCGCCACCAACGGCGGGTCGTGCCGACCGTACGCCACCCACCACAGCAATCCGGAAAATACCGCGCCATCGCTGATCCGGTCGCAGGTGGCGTCCAGCACCGCACCGAAGCTGCTGCCGCCGCCGCTTTCTCGCGCCATCGCGCCGTCGACCGTGTCGAACATGACGAAAAACGTGATCACCAGCGCACCGGCGAACAGCTTGCCAATCGGAAACAAGGTCAACGCGGCGAGCACGGCCGCCGCGGTGGCGATAATCGTCACGCCGTCGGCGGTGAAGCCGGCCCGCAGTAACGTCCGGGCCACCGGTGTGGTCACCCGCGCGACGCCCTCGCGGGACAACAGCTTGCTCATGACTGCTTGCTCCACTCCGTCGCCAGCAGCTGCCGAGTCTCGCGCAGCAGCTGCGGCAGGACCTTGGAGTCGCCGATGATCGTGATGAAATTCGCGTCGCCGCCCCACCGCGGCACCACATGCACATGCAGATGCTCAGCCAGCGATCCCCCCGCTGAGGTGCCCAGGTTCAGCCCGACATTAAAACCATGCGGACGCGACACGTTCTTGATGACCCGGATCGCCTTCTGCACGAATGCCATCAGCTCGGCGCTCTCCGGATCGGTCAAATCCTCCAGCTCGGACACCTGCCGATAGGGCACCACCATCAGATGCCCCGGGTTGTACGGGTAGAGGTTCAACACGGCGTAGACCAGGTCACCGCGGGCCACCACCAGGCCGTCCTCGTCGGCCAACTGCGGGATCTCGGTGAACGGCTGCGGCGGCCCCGAGTCGTCGCGTCGCAGCGGCGCTTCGGCCAGATAACTCATCCGATACGGCGTCCACAACCGCTGCAGGTGGTCGCTGTCCCCGACGCCCCGGTCGATGATCGGCTCGGCCCGCTCGTCCTTAGCCACTGCTGACCAACTTCACCAGTTCAGCGGTGGGAACGGCGTTTTCGCGGTTGGCGATCCAGTCCACGATCGCCTTCACCGCGTCGTCGCGGGCGACGCCGTTGATCTGGGTGCGGTCACCGAAGCGGAAACTGACCGCGCCGGCGCTGATATCACGGTCCCCCGCCAGCAGCAGGAACGGCACCTTCTGGTTGGTATGCTGCACGATCTTCTTGGCCATCCGGTCGTCGCTGGCGTCCACCTCGACCCGAATACCATGCGACCGCAGCTGCGCCGCAACATCTTTCAGATACGGTACGTGATCGTCGGCGACCGGGATGCCGACCACCTGCACCGGCGCCAGCCAGGCCGGGAACGCGCCGGCGTAATGCTCGGTGAGGATGCCGAAGAACCGCTCGATCGATCCGAACAGCGCCCGGTGAATCATCACGGGGCGCTGCCGCATCCCGTCAGAGGCGGTGTACTCCAGCGCGAAACGCTCCGGGAAGTTGAAGTCCACCTGAATGGTCGACATCTGCCAGCTGCGGCCCAGCGCGTCGCGGGCCTGCACCGAGATCTTCGGACCGTAGAACGCTGCACCGCCGGGGTCGGGCACCAGCTCCAGGCCAGACTCCGCCGCCACCTCCGCCAGCGCGTCGGTGGCTTGAGTCCACATGGCATCGGAACCGACGAACTTGTCCGGGTCCTTGGTGGACAGCTCCAGGTAGAAGTCCTCCAGCCCGTAGTCGCTGAGTAGGTCCAGCACGAACCGCAGCAGCGACGCCAGCTCGCCGTGCAGCTGCTCGCGGGTGCAGAAGATGTGCGAGTCGTCCATGGTGAACCCGCGCGCCCGCGTCAACCCGTGCACCACACCGGACTTCTCGTACCGGTACACGGTGCCGAATTCGAAGAGCCGCAACGGAAGTTCGCGATAGGACCGCCCGCGTGACCGGTAGATCAACGTGTGCATCGGACAGTTCATCGGCTTGAGGTAATAGTCCTGCCCGGGCTTGCGCACCGCGCCGTCCTCGCCGTACTCGGCGTCGAGATGCATCGGCGGGAACATGCCGTCGGCATACCAGTCCAAGTGCCCGGAGGTGTGGAACAGCTCGGCTTTGGTGATGTGCGGGGTGTTGACGAATTCGTAGCCGGCCTCGATGTGCTTGCGCCGCGAATACTCCTCCAGCTCGCGGCGCACCACACCACCCTTGGGGTGGAAAACGGCCAAGCCCGAACCGATTTCGTCGGGGAAACTGAACAGGTCCAATTCGGTGCCCAGTTTGCGGTGGTCGCGGCGCTGCGCCTCTTCCACCAGCTGCAGATGCCGGGTCAACGCTTCCTGCGATTCCCACGCGGTGCCGTAAATGCGCTGCAGGCTGGCGTTGTTCTGGTCGCCGCGCCAGTACGCCGCCGAGCTGCGGGTCAACTTGAACGCCGGGATATGACGGGTGGTGGGGATGTGCGGGCCGCGGCACAGGTCGCCCCAAACCCGTTCGCGCGTGCGGGGATTGAGGTTGTCGTAGGCGGTGAGCTCGTCGCCGCCGACCTCCATGATCTCGGCATCACCGGATTTGTCGTCAACGAGCTGCAGCTTGTAGGGTTCGTCGACCAATTCGGCGCGGGCTTGCTCTTTGGATTCGTACGCCCGACGCGAAAACAGTTGCCCGTCTTTGACGATCTGGCGCATCCGCTTTTCCAGCGCTTCGAGATCTTCGGGGGTGAACGGCTCCGGCACGTCGAAGTCGTAGTAGAAGCCGTCGGTGATCGGCGGGCCGATGCCCAGTTTGGCCTGCGGGAAGACGTCTTGCACCGCTTGGGCCAGCACGTGGGCGCAGGAGTGCCGCAGCACGCTGCGGCCCTCGTCGGTGTTGGCCGCCACCGCGGTGACCTCGACGTCGTGATCGGGTGCCCAGCTCAAGTCGCGCAGCGTGCCGTCGGCGTCGCGCACCACCACAATGGCGTCCGGGGCGCCCCGACTCGGCAACCCGGCATCCCGCACCGCCGCGGCCGCGGTCGTCCCGGCAGGAACCCGGATCGGGCCTTGCGGCGATCGCAAGCCCGGCGTAGCCGGGCGCGGCGGGTCGCCGCCATCGGCTCCGGCGAATGGGTGTGCTGGGACGCTCACAGCGTGCTCTTTCGGTGATGTCAGATTTCGCGGGCGGTAGCGACCATGCTAACGGGCCAGCTAAGGCTGTCCGGGCTTGAGCATGACGAACAACGCCTCGGCGTCGGTGAGCACGGTGTCACCGTTGGTCAGGCGCCCGGAGACGAAGATCTTGCGTCCTTCTACCCGGTCGATTTCGGCGTCGATGCCCAGCTTCGTCTCGATCGGGACGACGTGGCGGTAGTTGACGTGGAGATACGCGGTGCGTTGACGCGGGCCGCCGGTGAGCACCGCCGACGTCAACCCCAGCACGGTGTCGAACAGCATGCCGATCGACCCGCCGTGCACGGCCCCGTTGCGGCCGAGATGGAACCGGGCGAACCGCGCCCAGCCGTGAATGCGACCGTCGGGGGTCTTGCGGGCCGACATGGGCACGGTCAGGATGTTGCCGCGCACCGGCAAGTCCATCCGGCGCCCCGACGGCGATGACCACTCGTCGGTGTCGAACGGGGTCAGCAGGTCGGATACCTTCTCCAGCAGGTCGGCCGCCTCGGTGATGACGTCGTCCGGCGCGTCGACGGCCCGGGCATGGTCCTGCAGCTTGCGGACGCCATCGATGAATCGGCCGTAGTCGGGCCCACCTTTGGTCGTCGGTTCCGGCGGATTGAACCCGCCGCCGGGGTGTCGGACTTCTCCGGTTGCCACCAGGACACCGTATTGCTTGGGGCGGTGACCGCCACGCTCAGTCGTGCGCCGAGATCGACGTCCGATCCGCTTTCCCGCGGTTTCGTGGCACTGGCGTCGATTTCGGCGAACCTAAGCCTGCTGCTCGCCAATGACGCTCAGCGTCTCCTCTTCTTCGTCGGTGAGCGTGATCTCGGCGGCAGCAACGTTTTCTTCCAGGTGCGCCAGGCTGGAGGTCCCCGGGATGGGCAGCATCACCGGCGAGCGCTTCAGCAACCAGGCCAGCGCCATCTGCGAGGGCGTGGCATTGCCATGCTCGGCGCCGAACTGTGCCAGCGGACCGTCCGGCGCCGCCAGCGGACCGGCCGCCAGCGGGAACCACGGAATGAAACCGATGCCCTGTGCGGTCGCCTCGTCGACGAGCATTTCGGCAGCGCGGTCGGTCAGGTTGTACCTGTTCTGCACCGACACGATCGGCGCGACCAGCTGCGCCGCGGCGAGCTGGTCGACACTGACCTCCGACAGCCCGATATGGCGGATCTTGCCCTCGGTCTGCAGCTTGTTCAGCTCCAACACCTGATCCTCCAGCGGGAACTTGTCGTCGATGCGGTGCAGCTGATACAGGTCGATGGTGTCCACGCCGAGCCGTCGCAGGCTCATCTCGCACTCCTGGCGCAGGTAACTCGGGTAACCGAGCGGCACCCACTTGTCCGGGCCGGTGCGCAGCAAGCCGGCCTTCGTCGCGATCACCAGGCCGTCGTAGGGATACAGCGCCTCGCGGATGATCTCCTCCGCGACGTAGGGACCGTAGGAGTCGGCGGTGTCGATGAAGTTGACCCCCAATTCGACCGCGCGCCGCAGCACCCGGATGGCTTCGTCGCGGTCGGCGGGCGGCCCCCAGACCCCCTTGCCGGTCAGCCGCATGGCGCCGAAACCGAGCCGGTTGATGGTGAGATCGCCGCCGAGGCTGAACGTTCCGGACGCTTGAGCAGTTTGGGCAGTCACCCGGCCGACCGTACGCCTAGCCGCGGGAGGCGGCAGTGCGGCATGGCAAGCTGGCCCGGTGGACTTGCACACGCTGGCCGCACTGCCGCTGACCTATCCAGAAGTCGGCGCCACTGCCGGACCGCTGCCGCCCGGATACGACCACCTCGGCTTCTCCAGCCAGATCGGCGCCGGCCGGCAACGGTTCGAGCAGGCCGCCGACGCGATCATGCGCTGGGGCATGCAGCGCGGCGCCGGGCTGCGGGTACAGGCCACTCACGACGTGGTCCGTGTCGGGGCGGTGGTCGTCGTCAGCCTCGCATTCCTGCGCGCACCCTGCCGGGTCGTCTACGTCTTCGAAGAACCGCATCTATGCGGATTCGCCTACGGCACGCTGCCCGGCCACCCGGAAAGCGGTGAGGAGCGGTTCGCGGTGCGTCACGACCCGGTGACCGCGGCGGTATATACCGAAGTCGTGTCGTTCTCGCGCCCCGCAACCAAGTGGGGCCGCGCCGCCAAGCCGGTTCTGCACTTAGGCCAACGGATTATCGGCAGACGTTATCTGCGGGCGGTGTGACGCAGCCGGGGTCACGTCCCGTGCCGAGAGTCATGCCAGCGTGGCTCCGGACGCCGAACGTCACGCCAGCGCGACGGTCGAGCACGCCGGGGTCACGTCCCGTGCCGAGAGTCACGCCAGCGTGGCTCCGGACGCCGAACGTCACGCCAGCGCGACGGTCGAGCACGCCGGGGTCACGTCCCGTGCCGAGAGTCACGCCAGCGTGGCTCCGGACGCCGAACGTCACGCCAGCGCGACGGTCGAGCACGCCGGGGTCATGATCCCCAGGCCGAGAGCAGACGTTCCGCCCCGGCACACAGCTGCTCGATCACCTCGCCCGCCGGCGCGACGCGGGTGACCATCGCCACCCCCTGCCCGGCGTCGACCGGGGCGACCCGGCGGTCGTCGGCGGCAATACCGGCAACCAGCTCCGCACGGGCAGTCGGGTCAGCCGCCAGCGCGGACTCGCGGCCGGCCCAGCGATGCAGGTAGTCATTGTCCAGCACCCGGGACGGGAAGCGCGCCGGCCAAGGGCGCTGCTGGCCGATGTCGAAGACGCGGGTGGTCGCGGTGTCGGTCTCGCCGGCCGCGATCAACGCCTCGCGAGCACCTGGGCTGGTCAACGCCTCCGCGCACGCCGACAGGCAGGTACCCAGCCAAGCTCCGCTCGCGCCGGCGGCCAGCACGGCGGCTAGGCTTCGGGGCGACGCGATCCCGCCGGCTGCCAGCACCGGGACCGACACGACGTCGAGAACAGCGTCCAGCAGCGGCAGCGTCGCGACCTTCGCCTCGCCGTGGCCGCCGCCTTCGGCGCCGCGCGCCACCAGCACGTCGACACCGGCATCCTGCGCCCGCCGGGCTTCGATGCTGTTGTAAACCTGTGTTGCCGTGGCGATTCCGGTGGCACGTGCGCGTTCGACCCACGACCAGTCCGCGCCGAAGCTGACCGAGAGCAGGATGGGTTTCGCGGCCAGCGCGCTCTCCAGCAAGCCTGGTTGCTGTCGAATCACCCAGTCCACTAAGCCGATTCCAAAAGCTCCGGACACCTGCTCCAGCTCCGATTGCAGCAACGCGACCGACCCGGCGCTGCCCATCCCAACCATGCCCAGACCGCCGGCTGCAGTGACCGCGGCGGCCAGCCGACCGCCCGCCACGCCACCCATCGGCGCGTTGACGATCGGCGTCCGTAGTCCGATCCGGCGCGACCACGGCGTCGACAACATAGCTGATCCGCTATGTCGAGGAAAGGCTTTTGAAGACGGTCAGCATGACGACCGAATCCTCGACCGCCTGCAACGAGTGTCGTTGCGGGGGGATCACGACATAGTCGCCGGTCTTCCCGTCCCACACATCCGCACCGGCGGTCAGATGCACATGCCCTTGCAGCACCTGCAATGACGCTTGCCCGGGGCTGTCGTGCTCGGACAGCTCACGCCCGGCGAGCAGGGCGACCAGCGTCTGGCGCAGTTCGTGGGCGTGCCCTCCATGGATTGTGTGGGCGGCGCGCCCGCTGTGAGACTGTCGCGCCTCGGCCAACTTCTCGGCGGCCAGACCGGTCAGCGAGATGGATTCCATCGAAGCCCTTCGTTAGAGTGAATGGGTCAGCTGGTTAGTAAAAGAATCCCAGTTACCGCCAAGGCGATCGCTTTGACCAGCTCCAGGCCGACGTAGGCATAGTGTCCCCGCGAGCGCGGCGCGTCAAGGCCGGCCAGCACCGCATCGGAACGGCGGTTCAGCCGTGGCCGTATCACGACCAGCTGCACGGCCAAGGCAACTAACGCCGTCGCCGAAGCCACGACGACAGTCACCGGCAACCGGCCAGCCACCAGCACCACTACCAAGATCAGGCCGAAAACCAGTTCGACGCTGTTGAGCGCACGAAAGACCAAGCGGCCGATGCCCAAACCGATTTGCAGCGTGACGCCGGGCGCGCGGAATTTCAGCGGCGTCTCCAGGAAAGAGATCGCCACCACCATGCCGAGCCAGACGAAGATCACGGCGACGGCAACCGCCGCGCCCCAGCTGCCCGTCATCAGTACTGCAGTTTCCTGAGCTTCGTCAACACTTCTGCGATGCGGCCGGGCTGCTCGGCCGGGGCGAGGTGAGCCGCGTTCGCGACCTCGAGGAACCGCCCGCGCAAGACATTGGCCGCAACATAGCGCAGCGAATTAGGCGGAACGGCAATGTCCTTCGCGCCGGCAATGGCGACGACGGGGGTAGCGATCTCGGATAGGCGATCGCGGACGTCGAATTGCGCCAACGCCTCACAGGTCCATGCGTAACCCTCGTCGTCGACGTGGCGCAGACTTTCGAGCAGCGCTCGGGCGCAGCCGGGTTCCCGCTCGAAGAAACCCGGCGCGAACCACCGCCGCACCGATAAGGCCACGAGTTCACCGGTGCCACCACCGCGAACTATCACCGCCGTCCGACCTGCATCCCGCCAACGGACTTACATTCCTCTCAGCATTGCCTTGCGGCCCTTCACCCGCAGCTTGTGAACCGTTGAGTCGCGCAGCTGCTCGATACGGGTGGCCATCTTGTCACCAAGGTCCACCAGCTCGGCGTCGCTGATCTGCACCGGCGGCGGCGCCGGAATCATGTCCCGTTCCTCCTCGTCGGCGTGCGCTTCCAGGACAGTAGCGAAAGACTGCCATTCGTCGGTGTAGCCGGGCGCCGTTGGCGGCGTGCGAAGCAGCACCGACAGCTGGTCGATGACCTGGCGGTGCTCGGCGTGCGCAACCGCGATCAGCGAGCTGGCCGCCGCCATTGCCGGGTAGTACAGGTCGTCCTCGATGCGGAAGTGGATGTCCAGTTCGACCAACAGGTCGTCGAGGTACTGCTGGCGTTCCGCGGCGGCGGGCTGAGTTTCGCTGATTTTCCTGACCAGCCCTTTGAGGGTCTTGTGGTGGTCCTGCAATACGCTGTAGGCGTTCATTCGGCAACCCCTTTCGTGCGCAACTCGATCATCCCGTCGGTGATTCGCGTCTGATAGCACGGCAGTGGTGCCGCCGACGGGCCGCGAATGACCGCCCCGGACTCGATGTCGAATCGTGAACCGTGCCAAGGGCATACGATGCGGCCGCGGTCAACCCAGCCGTCGCTCATCGGGGCCGCCAGGTGTGGGCAGAACTCGCCGAACGCCGCCACCTGTCCGTCGCCGGTTCGGCACAGCACCAGGCCCAGTCCGTCGACCTCGACACGCTGCGGCTTGCCGTTCAGCAAGGACGCCACCGGCAGCACCGGCGTCCAATGCGGCGTCCGGAGCCGTCGCCCGGATTGGTCGACGCCGATACCCGAATCGAACACCAACGCACCGCCCAGATAGCTACTGCCGACGGTGATCCCGTAACCCAGCGCACTGACCGTCATTCCCCGAAGGTGCCGACCGTGGCGGCGATCCCACCACGAGCGCAGGTAGAGGCCCGTCGCCAGCAGATTCAGCAGGCCGTGCACCAGCCCGATGCGACGATCTTCCTCATGGGTGTGCTGCCAGTCGGTCACACCGGTGACGGCCGACCCCAGATTCGCCAAAATGCCCAGTGCCAGCGCCCGGGACGCGAACCGCGACGCGTCGAGGACTTCCGACCGGGGCCTGCCCGGCAAGACGCTCAGCGCGTCCAGGGCCACCGTCGTGCCGATCGCACCGCTGGTCAGCGACGCCAGCGGCGGATGCACCGGATGCCCAAGCCAGACGCCGTTGAGCGCATTGGCAACGCGGTCGCGCGCTCCCCCCAACGCGTTGTAGGCGTAGCTCAGCAGGTGCTCGAATCGGTAACTCGGTCGGTCCAGCCACGTTTGCCGGCCTACGACGGACAACACGCGCGTGCCCCGCCTGCGGAATCGAGCTTCGGGCAACTGCTCCACCACGGCTTCCCGCCTTCCCCACCTGCGCTACCCAACCCTTGGCCCACCGTAACGGGGAGCGGAAATACCGACCCTGAGCCGCCCGGCGGAAACAAGCAATTCTCAGACTTTCGCGACTGCCGGCCCACGCGAAGTAGCTGGAAAGCGGCCATGCTCCAGCGCAACTCAAATACCGTCTGGGGCGCGCACCCGCCGTTTTCTGGTCAGCAGAATCATTCTCTGCTAGCAGAGCTCGTCGGCGATGGACTTCGCGGCTTTGACGAGTCCCGCCGTTACGCGCGCGTACCGCGACTTGGTCAGGCGATGCTGCGGCGCCGCGGCATTGAGCGCCAGCGCGGGTCCGGGCAGGCAAGTCGGTATCGCTACCGAGATCGCCGCAACGCCTTCTTCGCTCTCCTCCCGGTTGACTGCATATCCCCGTTCGCGGATCTGCGTTAACTCAGCTTCCAACGCGGCACGGCTGCCGAGCGAGCGGGGCGTCGTTCGTTCCAGTTGCTTGTCGGGCAGGAGTTGATGCAGCTCCGCTTGCGGCAGCTGGGCGAGCATCGCCTTACCCGCCGAGGTGCAATGCGCCGGCAGGGAGCGTCCGAGCCGGGAGGCCACCCTAACAGCGGTCGGACCCTCTACCGCGGCAACGAACCGCACAGTCGCGCCGTCCAGCATTGCGACATCCACCGTCTCGCCCAAGAGTTCGCTGAGCCGGTGCAGCACCGGCGTGGCGATTGCTTGAATATCGTTGCGGCGCAACGCCGCGAACGCGACGCCGGTTAAGGCGGGACCGGGCCGATAAGCCTTGGAAGTCGCGTCCTGCCGGACGAATCCGCGATACGCCAACATCGCCAGCAGCCGGTGCGCAGTGGACGAGGCGACGCCCAGGTAGCGGGTTGCCTCGCTCAACCGGATCTCGGGCTGGTCGGCCAACAGCAACAGCAATTTGAGCGCGTTGTCGACCGACTCGATCGGGTATTGCGGCGCAGGCGAATCGGTTGCCGGCACGCGCTCGGCCCGCTGCCTTTTCTCGTGCATAAGGCGGACGCTACCTGCGATCCCACGCCGTGGGCGGGCCTTCTCAAGCGGACCGATCGGGTCGGGCATGCTTGACCGCATGTCGGTCGTCTCCTTGCTCCAGGCGATTCCGCCCGCTGCGGTGTACATCGTGGTCGGGACCGTGGTCGGAGTAGAAAGCTTGGGAGTGCCGCTGCCCGGCGAAGTTGTCCTCGTCGCTGCGGCTTTGATGGCGTCGGATCATGCGCTGGCGGTGAATCCCGTTCTGGTTGGCGCCGCCGGCGTGCTCGGAGCCGTGGTCGGCGATTCGATCGGTTATACGATTGGCCGGCGCCTCGGTATGCCGCTCTTCGATTGGCTAGGTCGGCGCTTCCCAACGCATTTCGGTCCGGGACACGTCGCGCTCGCCGAACGGGTATTCGGCCGCGCGGGGACATGGGCGGTGTTTCTCGGTCGTTTCGTCGCGCTGCTGCGCATCTTCGCCGGGCCATTGGCCGGCGCGCTGAAAATGCGTTACCCACACTTTCTCGCGGCGAACGTAGCCGGCGCGGTGTGCTGGGCCGGAGGCACCACAGCACTCGTGTACTACGCGGGGGTCGCTGCCGAACGCTGGCTCACTCGGTTCTCGTGGATTGCGCTGGTTGTCGCAGTTATAGGCGCGGGAATCCTCGCGGTGTTGCTGCGAAAACGAACAGCGCGGGCAGTCGCCGAGTATGAGGTCGAGCACAAGCGAGAGTCCGGCCGTACCAGCGCCTAAGACCCTGTTGGGGGCGTCCTCGGCCAGACGTAGGGCTTCCGGTTTGATCGGCAAAGGCGCTGGTCAGGGAGCCTTACCATACTCTCAGGCCCAATATGTGGACACACATCGCTATTTCGTTATTCAATTGTCACTTACTAAAGCAACGGTCTGTCTTAAGGACGTAGGACGGGCATCCATCTCGTCTTCAGCTACGTAGGACGGGCATCCATCGCGGCGCCTCGGGCGTCAGTCGATTAGGAGTGCACCATGACCCTCGCCCCCGCGGACCCTTTCTCCAGCAGTTCGAACCACCTGATGTTGAGCACCCGGTTGCTTTCTGAGCTGGGCAGGGTTCACAGCAAGCTCAGGGCTACCACGCAGCGCAGCGGCTCCGCCGTGACGGTGTACGCCGGCGGTGAAGTCGATGCCTGCAACGAAGACATCTGGCGCCACCTGCTGGTGGAGGCCGCCGCGGCTGTCACCCCGCCCGGAATTCTCGTCGTCGACCTCAGTGGTCTGGACTTCATAGCCTGCGGCGCTTTCTCGGTGCTCGCAGACCAACTGGCGTCGTGCCGCGATCGCGGTGTGGAAGTGCGATTGGTGACCTGCCAGCCAGTGATCTCGCGGATCCTCGAGGCGTGCGGGCTCAGCGACGGACTGCGGGTCTATCCGACGGTGGACGCGGCGCTGACCATCATGGCCGGCGTACCTTCGCTGTAGTTTTCGGCTCGGGCTCGGCCCGCGGCGACGGCGAAATCACTTCTGTAACTTCTGTTTCGGGCTTGCGCGCGGAAGTTTTTGTCGGCGAGCCGCGATACTATTCGAACATGCTTTCGAGTGGCCGGTCGGAGATCATCGAGGCGTTCGACGCGCTCGAAGCAGACCTCGACCGCGTCCTGGAGTTGTCCTTCGACGCGCTGAGCACCCCCGAACGGCTGGCCATGCTGCAACGCTGCGAAACCATCCGCCGCCGGCTACCAGCCGTCGAACATCCGCTGCTCAACCAAATCGGCGCCCAGGCCGATGCCACCGAACTGGGCGGCAAACTACCCTCAGCGCTGGCCAACCGGCTACACATCACCCGCGCCGAGGCATCGCGGCGCATCGGGGAAGCCGCCGACCTCGGCGAACGCACGGCCATGACCGGCCAACCACTGCCCCCGCTGCTGCCCGCCACCGCCGAGGCCCAGCGAGCCGGCCGCATCGGCGCCGCCCACGTGGCGGTGATCCGCGGCTTTGTCCACCGGCTACCTGAGTTCGTCGACCTCGAGACCGCCCAGCACGCCGAAGCCCAGCTGGCCCGGTTGGCCACCGAGCACCGCCCTGACGAACTGACCAAACTGGCCGACAAACTCACCGACTGCCTCAACCCCGACGGTGAGTTCAGCGACGACGACCGCGCGCGCCGACGCGGCCTAACCCTGGGCAACCAAGACCGCGACGGCATGTCCACCATCACCGGCTGGCTGACCCCCGCAGCGCGCGCCGCCCTGGAAGCCGTGCTGGCCAAACTGGCCGCCCCCGGCATGGCCAACCCCAACGACCCCACCCCCACACTCGACAACACCCCCAGCCAAAACGCCGTCGACCGCGACACCCGCACCCCCGCCCAACGCCACCACGACGGCCTGCACGCCGCCCTGCGCGCCGTGCTGGCCTGCGGCGACCTCGGCCAACACAACGGCCTACCCGCCACCATCATCGTGTCCACCACCCTGAAAGAACTAGAAACCGGTTGCGGCAAAGGGCTGAGCGGCGGCGGCACGCTACTGCCAATGTCGGAGGTGATTCGCCTGGCCGCCCACGCCCACCACTACCTGGCGATCTTCGACCGCGGCCGCGCCCTGGGCCTGTATCACACCAAACGCCTGGCCTCACCCGCCCAACGCATCGTGCTACACGCCAAAGACCGCGGCTGCAGCCACCCCGGCTGCGACGTACCCGGCTACCTCTGCGAAGTCCACCACTGCACCGACTACGCCACCTGCCCCGACACCGACATCGACAACCTCACCTTCGCCTGCGGCCCCCACCACCGCCTCATCACCACTGCCGGCTGGACCACCCACAAACGCGCCAACGGCGACACCGACTGGATCCCACCACCCCACCAAGACCACGGCCAACCCCGCACCAACACCTACCACCACCCCGAAAAAATCCTGCGCGCCAGCGACGACGACGACCCGTAATCGAGTGACCCCCGCTCACCCCGCATCGCGCCGCGGGCGATGCAGCGTCACAGCACCCCCATACCCGCCGTTACCTAATCGTTATACTTAGATTCTGTGTGCAAGCTAAGAGTTGGGGTAACCTCGGCCTGAGTAAAAGCTGAGTGGCCAACACGCTTAGGGGAGCGGCGAGCCGCCGCGGAACGGGGGTTGACGATGCTGACCGTCTACACCAAACCGGCCGCTCACGCAGCCCCCGCTGACTTCGCGGCCGGTTTCGGCACGGCAGCAGCCCACCGATCATCGCCTCGACAGCGGAAGGGGGGCGCCTCACACCGACTGCAACTGTGAGCAGCCACCACCACCACTGTCGGGGACCATCTCAACCAACTCAATGAAGGGGCGGAAAACCAATGAGCAGGAAATTACGTCGACGCGTGACCACGGCCGCCGGTGCCGCCATCGCCGGCGCGGCCATCCCGATTGCCACAGCGTTCACCGCTTGGGCCGAAACCGACTACGTCGACATCTAGTACGACGGGCAGACCATCTTCAACGATTTCCCCGGCCAGGCCACGTCCGGCAGCGACATCGGCACTTCCGCCCTGTCGGGCACCCACGGTGACTTCGCAGAGGTCTTCGGCCCCTCGGCCGACAACATCCCCGGGCTGGCCAACGACAGTGCCACTACCGACGCGAACGACATCGCGTTCTACGACGGCGCCGGGGCGACCACGCCGCCCACCGAATTTTTCGGTACAGATGGGGCCCTAATTACAAACGCTACCAATAGCTATGCGGATGTCTTCGGGGGCGGCAATGCCTTTGTGAACGACTTCGCACCGCAATATGGTGCCAATCCCCTTCAAGTCACCGACAGCGGGGCCATCGGCTTGAACGGCGGTACTGCGCTTCTAGGAAACGACGGAAACGAGGCCAGTCTCACCACGATGACCGGTGACTTCGCGGGCGCGAACGGCCTCGGCACCGGCTCCCTCGCCGGCACAACCAGCGTTGGAGAGATTCTCGACAGCAATAACGCCGTGTCCATTGCCAACGACACAGGCTTCAACTTCAGCCCGACGGTTTTGGCAGGTGGCTCGGCAGTCGACCTGGCCAACAACAGCTACGCCTACGCCACCAACGCGGGCAGTGCTGCCAACATCGAGGGTGGCGTTGTGAATGGTGTTCCGTTTACCAATGACGTCCCGATCACCAACGCCGGGAACTTCGTCGGTGACGGCTTGCTACACGTCGTCGACACGTCGAACACGTTCCAGATCGACGGCATTCCCGACGCCACCTTCTTCGGAGACCTGTTCGGCGCGGGAGGCCTCACCGGGTTGACCACCGCCTACACGGATCTCTTCCAACTGTTCTTCTAGCCCTAGCTGTTAGAAGGCCTATCTCTGCAAGTCTGGGTGGTGCCGCAACCGCGGCACCACCCATCCGCAGGGTGCCCTTTAGGTAGAGCTTTCTACGATCTAAGCGACGTCAACTGACGACGCCGGCTTTGTCGGCGCTGCGCAAGTCGTCGACCAACGAGCGGTAGGCCTCGTCGCGCTGGTCGCTGCGGTCTCGCAGCACAGCTGACGGGTGCAGGGTGGCGATGACGACCGGCTCGGGCCGCAGCTGAAGGCCGCTGTCCGCGGGCAACCGCAACGGTTCACCGCGATGCGCGGAGACGCGAAAGGAGGCGCCCAGCAACGATTGCGCGGCGGTCGCGCCCAGGCAGACGATCACCCGCGGCTGCACCGCCTCGATCTCAGCGAGCAACCATGGCTGGCATGCGACAACCTCAGTGCGGCTGGGCTTTTGATGAATCCGCCGCTTACCGTTTTTCCGCGTGAACTTGAAATGCTTGACCGCATTGGTCTGGTACGTCAGGTCCGGATCGATGTCGGCGTCGTCGAGCGCACGCGCCAGTAGTCGCCCCGCCGGGCCGACGAACGGGAGCCCCTCGACGTCTTCACGATCGCCCGGTTGCTCACCTACCAGCATGAGGTGAGCATCCGACGGTCCGTGGCCAAAGACGGTTTGGGAGGCGTCCTGATACAACTGGCAGCCCTGGCAGCAGCTGGCCGCGGCGTTCAGGGACTCCAAGGCGCGCTCGTCGGGAAGGTAACGCTCTGCGCCCGGTTCCTTCGTTCTGGCCATGGCCGCACTACCCAACTCAGAGGTCAAGCGCGAAAAAGTCTGTAGGACAGAGTTTGACGCGGTTCGCCGAACTAGCCCTTGCCGAGAATCGCGTCGCGAGCCCGGTCCCTCATCGCCGCGAACGGGCCGACGAACAGGTTTGCTGTTCGCGACTCGACGCCGGCATGCGGTCTGGTTGGCGCAATGGATTCGGCGAGCTTGGCGGCACGGCCCAGCCGCTCGAGCTCTTTTTCGTCCAGCTCCTCCGCCAGTTGGGGAAACTCCTCTTTCTCCTCATGGTCGGCGTGGTCGAGCACAGCGTCGCGCAGCTTCTTGAGCTCTTCGGTGAACTCATCTCCGTCAAGGTCGAGTTCCTCGAGTTTGCCCAGGGCGGTCTTGGCCTCGTGCTCTTCCTCCAGTCGTTTTCCGACCACCTTGTCGCCGTCGGCAATCTTGCGCTTGGCGCGGGGGTGCACGACCTCTTCCTCGGCGGTCTCATGCACCGCGAGCAGTCGGCGAAGCTCGATGAACGCCTTTTCCCGCTCTTTGCCGGAGTGCTCGAGCGTCTCGGCGAACAACGATTTGATCTGCTCGTGCTGGCTTTTAAGGAATTCGACCACGTCGGTGGGCGACTGGTCATCGGCCATGGATTCCTCCTGCATAGTCGTGAGCTGGTGTGCGTCCTGGCGGGCCGTTGCGGCGCGGTTGCTGGCTACCCTACGACGTCAGCCACCAAACGGCCCGCAAATGCCTAGGCGTTGGCCCGCGGTACCGGGCAGCGCGACGTCAATCGGCGAACCACGAACTCACAGCAGACACCTAGCTGCGATCGGTAACCTCCCAACAAGCTGCGGTGGCAAACTTATGAACTGCGAACGCGCGGTTAATTCCCCGCTCACGCCCAGGCAGACCGACCTTGGAGGAGCCGTGGAACTGATACTTGGGATGTCGATGGCACCCACGTCGATCGGCATGGTGCTCGTGGAGGGCGAGAACGCCGACGGGGTCACGGTCGAGGAAGACAACATCGAGGTCGTTGGACTCGAAGCCGCCGATGACTCGCCGACCTTGAGCGCAACTGACCAGGTGATCGCCGCGATACTGGGCACTAGGGAAGGTGCGGTCGACGCCGGCTCTAGGTTGATGTCCACCGGTGTTACCTGGACCGATCAGGTCGAGGCCGTCGCCCTCCGCGACGCGCTGGCCACCCGCAAGATCGAGAACGTCGTGCTGGTCTCCGCGTTTCTGGCCGCGGCCGCGCTTGCCCAAACTGTCGGCAGCGCAATCGGTTACCAGCGCACCGCGATGCTCTTCGTCGAACCCGACACCGCTACGCTGGCGGTGGTCGACTCTGCCGACGGCTCGGTCACCGACGTACATCGGCAAGCTTTGAGTCAGGGTGACACAGCCACCGAGCTGGTCGACATGCTGGCCGGACTGCAGACGCTGCCGTCGCGGCCCGATGGCGTCTTCGTCGTCGGGTGCGGTGTCGACGTTGCACCGGTCAAGCCGCAGCTGGAAGCGGCCACCACATTGGCCGTGAGCGTTCCCGAGGAGCCGGAGATGGCGCTGGCGCGGGGCGCGGCACTGGCCTCGGCGAACGCGCCGCTGTTCGCTTCGTCGACCGCAGCCCTGGCGTACGCCCAGGATCCCGGCACCGGGGCGGTGGACCCGTTCGCGGTCTCCCCCGGCTACCTGGCGATCCCCGACGAGGTCGACGCCGCCAGCGTGGGCAGAGAGGCGTTCGCCTACAGTGCGGTCGCCGACGAGGACGCCGCCGCCGAAACCGTTGTGCTGGATCCTGTCCAGGACCTCGCCGCGGCGGGCTCGCGGCAGCGGACGACTCTGCTGACCGGCAGCGCCGTGGCCGCGACGGCTGTCACGGCAGCCGCCTTGGCCCTGGTCGTTTCGCTGGCGATCAACATCCGGTCGACGACGGTGGCGTTGCGGCCGGTTCCCGGCCAGTCGCTGATCGTCCCGACGGCCCAAGCGCCGGCGCCGCCGGCGCCCGCGCGCATCGGCACCAGCACCCCTTCACCTGCCTGCGGTGCAGCCGGGCCCTGCGCACGTGGTCGCGGTGCCGCCGGCCGCAGCCGCGCCACCCGCGGCTCCGGCGCCGATCCCGGCGGCTCCGCCCGTCGTCGCGCCGGTTCCGGTCGCTCCGCTGCCGATCCCGGTCGTGCTGCCGGCTCCTGCGGCGCCGCGCGTACCGCAACTGCCGGTCCACCTGCCGGCCTTGCAGCCGCCGGTTCAGATACCGAACCCGCAGCCGGTGCAAGCGCCGACTCCGCAGCCCGTGCATCGGCCGGTTCCACCCAGCCGAGTAGTGACGCCGCCTGAGCAGAATCCCTGGCAGCGTTCACCCGTGCGCGTGCCAGGTGGCGAGCAGCCTGGCAATGGCTTGACACCGCAGAATCCGGTGCGCATACCCCAGCAGGAGCCGCGTTTCGACGTGCCTTCGCAGCAGCCGCCCATCCGTGTTCCCCAGCAGGAGCCGCGTTTCAATGTGCCGGCGCAGGAGCCGCCCCTGCGCGTGCCCGAAGCGCCACGGATGCCTGAGATGCCGGCGCCCCGAGCTCCGATCTTCCAGGTTCCGGTCGCTCCGCGGATGCCGGTCATGCCGCAGGCGCCGCGGCTGAACCTCCCGCGCCTTCGGTTCTGACGGCTTTACCAGACTCGTATGTAGTCGATCAGCATGTCTGCCGGATAGCTGCCCGAGCCGGGATCGCCCCCGCCGGAACCGGCGACCGCCAGATTGAACACCGGAAACATGGTGTAGCCAGGGTTGTTGAACGGCCAGTCCGGTAGCGAGCTTGCCGCCACGTCGAAATACGGTTGGGCGCCGTCGACATAGTCCTTCCAGAACCGAATTCCGGCCTGATCCCACTGGAACCGCCAGGTGTGCCAACCGCTGTCCAGCGCAATGTTCTGGGTCTTCCATTCGCCGCCATTGGCTTTGGCGTGCACGGTGGTGGCCGCCGGCCAGCTGCCGTTGCCGTACCACTCGACTGTGTCGATCTCGCCGTTGTCCTCGTTGCCCAACCACCAGGCCGGCCACGCGCCGGCGGTCAGGCAGTTGAGTTTTATCCGGGCCTCCCAGGTATGGCCGACGCCGCCGTGCCACGAACTCTGCACCTTGCCGCTGTAGTAGGTGGGGCCATCTTTCGAGGCGCGCAGCACCAGATTTGAGTTGCCGTCGAGGAAAACGTTCTTGCGATCGTTGCGATACTGCCCGATGTGCTCGGGCAGCTCCCAGTAGGTCGGGTCCTTGATCGTCTCGCGGGCCGTGGCCACCGTCCACTTCGACGGATTGGGGGCTGAGCCGGCCGCGCCGTCGAACTCGTCTTGGAAGATGTAGTTGACGGTGTTCCCGGACGGGGCGGCCGGCGCAGGCTGTCGACCCGCGCTGGCCACCGAGACGGGGACCGCGGCGGCCAGCACACCAGCCCCGGTCATCAACATCAGTCTGCGGCGATTCAACTCAGGCACAGCTGACCATGAAACCACGCGAGCGCGCGTTTCTGCACGTCGGGCTTGGCAGCACGAAGGCCGGGCGACGGTGACCATGTCGGTTACGGCTGATTCGCCGTTACCGAATGCAGTACCAGCGGCTGGCTGATTTGATCTGTTGCCATGCGCGTGTTGGGCGTCGACGGTTGGACGAAAGGCTGGGTGAGCGTCGAGCTCGACGACGGCCGGTTCGCCGGCGTCCGTGTCGACTCCACGCTCTATGGGCTTCTCACCGCGGCTCCCGAAATGTCGTGGGTCGCCGTCGATATCCCGCTCGGACTGGTCGACGAGGGTCCGCGGCAGGCCGACGTCGAGATTCCGCTGCTGCTCGGACCGCGCCGATCCAGCGTCTTCCCGACACCGCCGCGCGCAGTGCTGGCCGAAGAGACCTACCGGGCGGCAGCCCAGCGCCACGTCGAATTGATGGGTAAAGGTCTCAGCCGGCAAAGCTATGCGTTGCGGACCCGGCTGCTCGAGGCCAACGCGCTCTATGACCGCGGGACCTTTGTGCTGCGTGAAGTCCACCCCGAGATGTCGTTCACGATGATGGGAGACGGGCCGCCGGCCAGAAGCAAAAAGACCTGGGAGGGCCAGCGCGACCGGCTCGAGCGGCTGCGTTCGGTCGGCATCGAGCTGCCGGACCGGCTGGGAGCTGCCGGGGTTGTCCCGGCCGACGACATCCTCGACGCCGCCGCAGCGGCATGGAGCGCGCACCGAATCAGCTGCGGCGTCGCGGCAAGCGTGCCGGACCCGCCGCAGCTCAATGAGCGCGGGCAGCAGCTGGCGATCTGGTATTGACGGCCGCTAGAGGTATTTCGGGCAGTAGGCCTTGGCCGCGATCGCCAAGAAGTGAAATGCTCCGTCCAAATCGGCTAAACCGGCATTCTGCGCCTTCAGCCGTTTGACTACTTCAGCGTCGGACGTGCCGCTATCCATCAGCTGACACGCTGACTTGCCGGCCGCTATGGCTTGGTTCGCGTTGCCGTAGCTGATGCCCTGTTGGTTGAGCATCGCGAGGAAATTTGCGTCATCGCCGTTGATGTCGGCACGCGCCGGCCTGCCCGCCTTGAGAGGATTCTGCCAGGCTCACCCAAGGAGTCCTGATGACTAAAAGAGCACGACGGGAGACGTGTCTCGCACTGGAAGACCTTGTCGCGTTGCCAGTTCCGCTTAGACGTGGCATGGAAAAGGGTTGCCCCCACTGAGCGTTGCATAGAGTCAGCTGCTCGCCGTAGTGTGCTGGCGTGAGCGAGCGTTTGCTCGATACCGCGCTCGGGCAGATAAGCGTCCGCGTCGAGGGCACGGGCGACGTAATCCTTTTCTGGCCGAGTCTGTTGATGACCGGCGACATGTGGTCGGCGCAGGTCGATTACTTCAGCGACCGCTACACCGTGATTCTCGTCGATTCTCCTGGACATGGCCATAGCGAAAAGCTCACGCGGACGTTCAGTTTCGGCGAGTGCGCGCGGACAGTCACCGACATCCTCGACGGCTTAGGGATCGACCGCGCTCATTTCGTCGGCAATTCGTGGGGCGGTATGATCGGCAGCACCTTCGCGGCCAGGTATCCCGATCGCGTCGGTCATGCGGTACTGATGAACTGCACCGGCTCCCCAGCCGGCTTGAGACAGAAGCTTGAATTCAGCGCGCTCCTGCAATTGGCGAAGGCAGTAGGCGGCATTCGGCCGCCACTGACCCGTTCGGTGAAGAAAGCCTTCCTCGGCCCCACCACGTTCCGCGAGCGCCCAAGCGTGGTGGCGTACGTGCGCGACGCTGTGCAACAGGTCGACGTCAGCAGCGTCAGCTATGCGGTCAAGAGTGTGGTGCCGCAACGGCCGGATCAGCTGCCGCTGCTCTCGCAAGTCCGAACACCGGTTCTGGTGCTCGCCGGCGCGGAGGATGCAACGTTCCCGGTTGCCGAGACGAAGAAGATGGCCGACGCGATTCCTGGCGCCGTATTCGAAGTGCTTCCTCGGGTGGCTCATCTGGCCGCGCTGGAGGACCCGCCGCTGATCAGCAAGCTGGTAGATGGATTCATCTCTTCCGCGTAGCGATCATTAGTGAACGACGGGTTTGCTCTGCGCTGAGCGATTTTGGTTTGCCTCAGGTCTTTGGCTGATTGCCTTCGACAGTGACCGGCATACCTCTGATGCTCAACGATATCGTTGAGCACGATCGGCGCCGCGGCGCGAAGCCGGGTGCTGAAAACTGTGGGGTTCCCGTGACGAACACACGAGAGGTTGGGGGTGCGCGATGAACGCTGGTCCGGGTGGTGGTCCCCCGGCGCCTGGCTGGTATCCAGATCCGCAAGCCCGGGAATTGACGCGCTACTGGAACGGATCCCGGTGGACACAGCACACCCAACCATCGTCGCAGTCATCACCCACAGGTCTGCCGGATGACTCGTCTGAGTCGCACGCGCACAGACCGACTCCCGCCTTGCGAAGATCCGGCAGGGCCAAGTGGATCTTGGTGGGTGTTGGGGTGGCAGTCCTCGCAATGTTGTCGTTGGTGGTCGTTTACAACATGACTGGGCTCGGTCGATCTGCGGAGCAGAAATTCTGGGACGACACTCACGAGTACGGGGTACCTCAATCGAAAACAATGGTCACTCTGGGAACGCATGAGACCGTGGCCGACGTGATCTGTCGGTATGCGCGGGACGGGAAAAATCCCTTAACGTTCACGGATGTTTTCAACAACTTCAAAGCCGACACGGCGTTCAACCCCAACGAGGCGAAAGTGACTGCCTACTGGGCAATCACCGACGTATGTCCAGATCAAAAGGACAAGATCGACCCCTCCTGGCGCGACGCGGTCAGGCAATCAAGCGGATGATGTAAACGCCGAGGATTACTTAGATAAAAGCAACGCCGCTACTGGCGATTAAGGCGAAGTCGTGCACCACCGGTGAATAACTGGATGAACTGGTGGTCCCGGCTGGGTTCGAACTAGCCGGGTAGATGGTGTCGTGGTCCATCGTGACCACCGGAAAATGCGCTATACTTACTGGTATAGCGCATATTTGACGTTAGGCCCTGTTAGGTTCTATTAGGGTCTGTCAGGTTCGTTATAGCCCGGTTATAGCCCGGAATTAGCCCGCTAAGGGGTTGCTCTATGGCCCGAAGCACGACGCAGAAGCAGCGGACGCGGCGCGGATTCGGACGACTGCGGCAGCGCGGGTCGGGCCGGTGGCAGGCCAGCTATGTCCATCACGGCCAGCTGCACTACGCGCCCGCCACGTTCCCGACTAAGGATGCGGGCGCGTCGTGGCTGCTGAACGAGCAGGACATGATCGACCTCGACCGACGCAAGCCTGGCACCTGGACACCGCCCGCTCAGCGTGCCGCGAAGGCGGCAGCGGCAAGGTCGGCGGTCACCGTGCGCGACTATGCGAAGGCGTGGTTGCGCGACAAACCGCTAGCGCGGCGAAGTCGTGAGAGCTATCGCTACCTGCTCGAAACGCGGCTCGACGGCACGACGCTGGCCGACATGCCGATTACCGACGTCATCGTGGCCGATGTCCGCGAGTGGTTCGGAGCATTGGACGCCTCGACGCCCACCGCCCGCGCGCGGGCCTACGAGGCGGTGTCGAGCATGTTCAGCTCGGCCGTCGCGGATGACCTGCTGCCCGCTAACCCCTGCCGCATCAAGGGTGCGACCAAGGTGCGCCGCGCGCGCTCGGTGACACACATCGAGTCCACCGAGGTCGAGGCCTTGGCCGCGAAGATGCCGGCGCGGCTTCGCGCGGCTGTACTGATCGCGGCCTGGTGTGGGCTGCGCTTCGGTGAGCTGATCGCGCTCGACCGGGCTGACCTCGCCGCGGACGGCTCAACCGTGAACGTCAGCAAGGGCCTAACCCGGCGGGCAGGCGTCACTGAGATCGGCGCGCCCAAATCGGAGACCTCGATCCGAGTCGTGGTGACGCCGCCACACATTCGCGACGCACTGGTCGAGCACCTGGTCTCCCATGTCGCCGCAGGGCCGCGCGCACCATTGTTCACCGACGCCGACGGACAACGCATCACCGAGGGCAAGTTGCGGCCGCACTGGCACGCCGCGCGCGAGGCGACTGGGCAGCCGACTCTGCGTTTTCACGATCTACGGCACCATGCCGGAATGGTCGCCGCCTACGCCGGGGCGACGATCACCGAGAGCATGGCCCGGCTGGGCCACAGCAGCCCAACAATGGCGCTGCATTACGCCGAGCGTGCAGCCAACCGTGACGCGCTGCTGGCCGAGCGGATAGCCGCGCTGGCGGCACAGGCGGTTGCGCCCGGCGACACGCCACGCGCGAGCTGAAAACCTCAGCGCCGCAATGGTTGCCGCTGGCCCCCACCAGAACCTAACGCAACCCTCCGTCCCATCGGCTAAACTGGCCGCCAGGTCATAGCCCCAGACCTCTTCCCGCTCACGCTCACACGCTCCCGCACCTGCACTCGCACCGGGGAAGCACCACACCGGAGAGCTAAATCCCGTGAGCATGAAGCCCAGTCCCACCGCTGAGTGGGAATCCCTGCAAGACGCCGCCGCCCGCACCGGGTTCTCGGTGTTTACCTTCCGCGAAAAGGTCGCCAACGGTGAGCTGCGCGCTTACCGCATCAGCTACAGGCCGGGCGCGGCGATTCGCGTTCGCGTCGCCGACGTCAACGCGCTTATGCGACCAGTCATCCCGACCGAGGTCTACGCCGACCGCAACGACGCTCTGCGATGACCCTAAGCCGCAGGTTCGCGCTGATCTGCTACCGCGACACCGGCAAGCCGAGCGTCGAGGTCACCTATTGGCCGAGCAACGACGACGCGCGCCAGGCGTTGGCTGAGCTGGCTCCGTGCGGCCCGCGCTGCAACGGCGTGCACATCGTTGCCGATATCGACCCGCCGCATCGCCACCCAGCCGCGCTGGCCCTACCGCGAAACCGGCACGAGGACAAAGCCCCCGAGGTCGGCATTGGAGAGCCGGGTCAGTCGGTGCGCGCACCCTACTTTGCTTCAGTTGCACATAGCCGCAACCGCACGGGGAGGACACCATGACCGCCACCAACGCCGCCGAGGACGATCGTTTTGTTGGGCTGCGCGAAGCCGGGCAGCGAATCGCCCTGAGTTACTGGTCGATTCGCGGCCGCGTCCGTGACGGGCTGCTGCCCGCCTACCGCACCAGCCCGACCTCGGCGCTGCGAGTCAAGGTCAGCGACGTTGATGCGTTGCTGACGCGCGTAGAGCCGAAAGACGTGTCGGTGGTTGGTGAAAGCGAACCGCCGTAACGCTAAGAACGCCACCACCGCATTGCAACTCAGCAGCCCCACAGACGGCGACGCCGCCCGGTACTTGGCCTCGACCGAGCGGCATCTCCCCGAACAACCACTAGACCTGACAGGAAAAGCGGTGACTCGCAAACAGAATACCCCGGCACCAGGTAGCCGCGCTAAAGCGTTGACGGCGCTGCTGGCCGATGCGCCCAAGGCCGATGACCACGACGGCGTGCGCAAGTACCTGCACGGCCTGGCCGCGCTGCGCTGCGCGCCGCTGCTAGTGATGCCCCGCAGCAAGCAGCCCGCCGACATGCGCACCCCGCAACGTCGAAGAGCTGACGATCGCGCCGCCCAGCGGGCCGCACGTGAGACCGGGCGGCGCAACTGGCAGCGGGTCAAGTCGCCCGCCGGACTGGCGCTGGCAACCACCGATACCGCCGCGCTGGACGGGTACCTCGACCGCTACGTGCAGACCTACAGCAAGTGGGCTGACGCTGACGGCAACCCGGTCTATTTCGACGCCAAGGTGCACGCCAAGACACCGCTACAGATGATCGAGCCGGTCGCGGTCAACGTGGCCGCCGAGGTCGGCGCGTCGGGGCTGGTGGTAATCGACTGCGACACCGCCGCGCAGAAGGCGGCGTTTCTGGCCGAGACGGAAGCCGACGCCGACACCGCACCTACGGTGCGCAGCCCCGGTCAACGTGACCCGGTTACCGGCGAGTGGCTGCACAGCGACGGCGGCCACTTCTGGTTCGTCGTGCCCGAAAGTGTTGAGCTACCCACTGCCTCGGGTGCGATGACGTTGGGTGACGGCGATGACGCCGCGCGGTATGCCGTGCTGTGGCGTCAGCGATACGTGTTGCTGCCCCCGAGCGTGCGCGCTGAGGGTCCGTATGCCGCCGTCGGTGCGGTCTATCCGCTGTCGGAGTGGCTGTGCGAGCGCATCACCGAGCACGCGCGGTTGCGCGCCGAGCGCGCCCGGCACAGCCGCGACCGCGCCGACGACGACAACCCGGTCACGACGTGGGGCGCGACGATCACGTGGGCCGAGATTTTGTCCGGCATCGACTGGACGGCCACCGGCAAGCCCGCCAGCTGCGGGTGCGAGACGTGGACCGCGCCCGGCGCGCACGCCAGCCCGAAATCGGCCACCGCACATGAGCTGGGCTGCGCGCGGTGGGACTCGCCGGATCCGCCGCTGCATGTCTGGACCAACCACGACGTCGAGCCGTTCGGTGCGGTTGTTGACGAGACCGGCTCACCGACGATCACCAGGCTGCGCGCGGTCGCGGCGATCGACCACGACAGCGACATAGGAGCCGCGATGGCCGCCCTGGGTGTGCACGACGACGACCTGAGCTTCGCCGGTCCTGACGGCTTCGACGTCGCCGACAGCGACGACACCGAGGGCGGCGACTGCCAGGGTGACGATAGCGGCTCCCAGACCCAGCAGGCGAAGGCCAAGCGCCGCCTGCAAATCACATGGGCGGCCGACATCGAGCCGGAGCCCGTCGTGTGGCTGTGGGTCGACATCACCGCCCGCAACACCTGGTCGCCTGACGCACAGCCCGGCACGTCACCCGATCCGTTCGCCGTGGACGACATCGCCTGCGTCGCCAGCGGGCACGAATGGAGCCCGCCCGAGGTCGAAACCGACGGCCGAATCGCCTGCGGCATGGTGTCGGTCGCCGCCGGGCGTGAGGGGTCGGGCAAATCCAGCTTCGGCATCTGGCTGACGGCGAAGATCACTCGCGGCGAGCTGCCAGGAGCGCACTACGGCGTGCCGCGCCGGGTGTTCTACCTGGCGACGGAGGACAGCTGGAAGCACACTCTGGTGCCCCGACTGATCGCGGCTGGGGCCGACATGTCGATGATCGCGCGGGTCGAGGTCGTAGTGAACGAGCGATCGACCGTGACGCTCAGCCTGCCCGAGGACATCGACATGCTCACCGAGTCGATCACCGAGAACCAGGTCGCGCTGGTGGTCATCGACCCGCTGATGAGCACGCTGGGCGCGGGCCTGGACGCCAACGCCAGCCGCGACGTGCGCACGGCGCTAGAACCGATTAGCGCGATGGCCGAGCGGACCGGGGCGGCGGTTGTCGCCATCGCCCACTTCAACAAAGCCACCGGGCTCGACTCGCTGAGCCGCATCACCGGCAGCGGCGCGTTCAAAGACGTCGCGCGGGCGGTGATGGTTTTCGCCCGCGACGGCGACGAGCGCGTGTTCACCCAGCCCAAAAACTCCGTCGGGCGCGACGACCTGCCGTCCCTTCACTACGAGATCAGGCAGGCCGTCGTCGACACCCCCAAGGGCAAAACCGCCACCGGCAAGTTCGCGTTCACGGGATGCGCCGACCGAAGCGTTGACGAGATGTTGGCTGAGGAACGCAGCCGCAAGCGCCGCAAGTCCCCGGTGACCTCGTTCGTGGTTGATTACGTCACTGAGCACGCCGACGAGCAGACCGGCGAGGTTGACGCCGCCGATGTCATCGCCGCCGGCGAGGCCGAGGGGTTCAGCGCCAAGCAGGTTATCGACGCGCGTGCCCGTTGCACCGACCCCAAGATCAACACGCGGCGTGAGGGTTTCGGCGCGAACGGCCAGAGCTTCTGGAAGATCGAACGCCCTTGACCTGGCACGCGCGCACGCGCGCGCGTGCCCACAGGCGATCTATGCGATCTATGACGTTTGCCCTGGTAGGGGCATATCGAAACGGCGATCTATGGCGATCTATGGGCGCGATCTATATCCGCGGATCTGCGATCTATGGGCGCGTCATACGTCGCATATGGATCGCACATAGGTCGCCCATACATCGCAACTGCTACACCGCTCTGAACAGTGTGTTTGTCATAGATCGCATAGATCGCAATATGAGGGCTCGCGCGCGAGGAGGATGACCAACGGACGGGAGTGGAGAGCTGTGGAGACGTCTGCCAGGCTCGCCAATCCGCGCGCGGCCGACGGCCGCGCCGCCGCAAATTTTGCACCGTTGTCAGGTAAGCATCAGGTATGCCGCACGTTATGCCGCTCGCCGAGAGCCGAGCCCGCGCCGAGAAGGTCGCCTACCTTCGCGCCGTCGTCGGGCTCTCGTGGACCAAGATTCGCGACCAGCTCGGCTTCCAGTCGATCGGGGCTGCGCAGCAGGCATACAAGGCGCATCGCAGGCGCTATCCGCCTCCCAGCGGCGAGGTCGTGCTGGCGGAGTTGCTGGACCGCCAGCAGTACCGCAACCAGCAGGGCACGCTCGCGATGGCGAAAGCGCAAGCGGCCGGAGACTTCTCGGGTGTCGCGTCGCTGATCCGCGCGTTGGAAGCCAACGATGCCGACTTGGCGAAGTGGTTCGGCATCGGCTCGGAGACGACCGTGAACCTCAACGTCAACACCTCGGCGTCGCAGATCATCGCCGACACCCGCGAGCGGCTGCGGGCGGTGGTCGACGCCGAGGTGGTCGAGATGCCAACGACGAAGGAGATCGAGCAGTGAGCGCAGCAACCAAACGCGATGCCATCGACGCCGCGATGTCGCTGGCCGAGGACGTGGCCGAAGGCAAGGTCGATCCGGCCTCGCTCGACCAGGACGTCGCCGATGAATGCCGCAAGCTGTTCGGCAGCGTGGCCGGTGAGGGTGACCCGCTGTGGCCGTTGCACATCGACGTAGCGCGCCAGGCGCTGGCTCTTGGTGCGCTGTCGGCCGATGAATTGAGCGAGTGGCTGGCCGTGGCCCGCTCGCGGGCCGGAGAGATGATCAGCGGCCCACAGCCACCCGTCGACCTATTGTCCGCCGCATCGTCAGCGAGCGGGCCGCTCAGCCCCGAAGTCGGCTTTTCGGAGCGCGATCTCAGCGACGACCCAGAGCCCGGCCAGCAGGCCGAAGACGACCCTGGACGTGCCGCTGATGCCGAGTGCGGCTGCGGCACCACCAGCCCAAAGGTCGTGACCACCGCCGACGGCCGCCGCATACCTTCCCGGCTGATCATCGCGCGCGGCCGTGGTCTGCCGGACCCGAGCTACCTTGTCTGACATGCGATTAATGCGCCAGTCCTGCTCGGCCCAACCACCTGAAGGTGCAGGGGCAGCTGAGCTAGGCCCACAAACGCCCATCAGGCCTCCAGGCGGGGTGCTCATAAGATTAGTGCCCATGGCGAAAGAAGTGACTTATCGCAGCAAGGGCGTTCCGCTGGAAGATTACGAGTTGACCCGCGAAGATCATCGACATCAGAAGCAGTCTGAAGGCACCCGTGAGGCGGTCGAGCGGATGTTCAAACAGAACCCGCCCCCGCCGTTGAGCAACCACCAAAACGCCCGTCTGCGTGAACTTCTGCGACCTCAAGCCGATTACGAGGTCATGCGTTGGCGCGTTCGGCTCTACTGCGGTCACGCCGTCGAGACGAGCCGTCATCGCGAAAATGACAAGCCGACCAACCATGGCTCAGTGTCCATGTGCTGTCCGCATTGTGGAATGGACCCGGCCGCTATCGTGGCCTACGAGCCCATAGGGCTTCGCGGGGAGCCACCACAGCCGATCACACAGGCGAAGCAGCCGTCAAAGGCCATTCTGCAACGCCGGCTGAAAAAGCTGGAGGCCGAAGCGGACGAGTTGCGACAGCAGCTGAGACGCTGCGGTGAGTGACGCTGCCGACCGCTTAGCCCAAGCGATCCGCGACCTCATTACCGAGGCCGTCGAGGTGGCCATCGCCCGCCAGCAGGTACCAAAGATTACGAGCATGACTCCGCGAAGCCGGGCGCACCTGCGGCAAATGCAAATCCCAGGCACTACACGCGCCCCAACGGAGGGGCGGCCTCCGCCCGGGCAGCGGCCGGGAGATTCGGTCGATGAGGAGATAAGGCAGGAGTACGAAAAAAGGTTCGGGGAACCTGCCCCAAAAACGTGGGGCGAGGGACCGCGGCTCATCCCGGTCAAGGAGGCCAGGCAGCGTTTAGGCGGGATCAGCCCGACCACGTTCTACAAGCTCGTCAACGATGGCGAGCTCCGGACGGTAAAGATTGGCAGCCGCACATTCGTGCCGGCCTCGGTGATCGATGACTTTATCGGCGGCTAGCGAAAGGTGGCCGGTCTTGCGGTGCTGCTGAACTATGCGCCGCCTGGTGACGCAATCGTTGTGGTCGGAATCGACCGGCTGGGCCGCAACGCTGCCGAGGTGATGACGACCATTCGTGAACTTGGTGAGCGTGGGATCCTGCTGCGTTCTCTTCGCGAGGGCATCGACACCTCCAACGCCACGGGCGCACGGTGGCCGGCGTGCTTGCCAGCCTGGCGGAGCTTGACTTGGAGTTGGGTCGCGGGCGGCGGGTGGCAGCGCATGGGGCGCATCGGGCACGCGCACAGCACATCGGGCGTCCGAAGGCTCTCGACAAATCGAAAGTCGAGCCGACACGGCGCATCCGTGCCAACGGCACGTAGGCGAGGTTGACTGCAAGCGCTCTTGGGGTAACCGGAGCTACGGTATACCGCGCTTTGCTGAAGACACGAAGGAGTAGGGTCCAAGCCCAAACGCGCTAGTTGGCCTACGGGTCAGGCGCGATTCAGGGATGCGTGATCAGCGCCTGGCGGAGCTGGTGCTCAAACTCGCCAGTTTGAATCGCATCGCTCAGGTCTTTGTCCCCTGACGTGACAACGAACTCGCGGAAGAGCTCGGTTGGTGCGCGGACATCTGCCTTGTCATCGATCTTTAGCTCGATGATCCCGCTGCCGGCGTCCCTAGTCTCCATTGTCTTGCCCTTCAAGATCCGGACCGGTCGGGCTCGGTACACCGATCTGCAACGCTGCAAGACGAGCCCAGCTCAACAGCAATGATACGACTGATTCGAGGTCTTTGAGCTTAGGTAGCTTGGACACATCCTCGTTCGTGCCGCTGACGGTAATAGCACCCAAGGGGGGAGCGTTTTGAGTTGAGGGGACCGGGACGCTGATAACCCAACGGAGTGTCGGGTCGGTTTGGCCTGGTTGAGCGGCTGCTTCAGGTTCCGGAAGGATAGCCACCGGTGTGTTCTTCTCCACGGCACGTCGGGCCGCAGAGCTTAACCGACCTGAATGCCCGACCGGTACCTCCGGCCAAGTGAATTCTTTCTGTGCTTCTTCGGATTCCTTATCGTGTTGGCCGAGCAATAGAAGGATCTGTGCGGTCAAGCTCTGGGGATGGACGCCGAGTTCGTTTGCCGAGTCGGTTACCGCCGCATTGAGAAGGCGATCCAAGGTGCGCGGGACGTATTTAAGCTCTGTTCGCGTGTCGGACTCGGAGAGCCTGGCAGCTGCGCGTTCAAGGCGCTGTGACTCTTGCGCCACCCACCGGCGTCGTGAGACGAATACCACCGCCGTCGTGACGACTGCAGCGACCAGCGCAGCTACGGCGCTTCCCAGCGCAACTGCACCAAGGTGGATTCCTGGATGACGGGCTGTGCGGCCGTATCCAACCAGCGACACCACAAGCCCAACCGCGCTGAGGGCCAGAAGTAGCGTCGTCCCGGCGGCAGTAAACGATTTTGATCTCATCTCGCGAGCCCGAACGTTGCCGCGATGGCGATCGCCCCGAGCAAGATCACCGGCACGATGCCCACAAAAGTCGCCTGTGCCCAGCCACCCTTAACCCTCGTTTTCTTAACGAATCGTTCAGCAACGAAGCCGATAACGGCGAGACAAACCACACCGAGATACAACCAAGAGGTCGTAGCAATCCCATTGATTTCTGCCGCAACCTTCCCCTTGTCCTCCACCGCGCTAGTGGCGTCTGCTTTCAGCGTGATGGTCTTCTCCGTCAGGAACGCAGGAACGGCGACGAGCGCTGCGATTAGCAGGTCAGGTCCTACTGCGAAGACCTCAAAAAAACTCTCAGTTGCATCATCACGCCGACAAGCCATTTTAGCCACGATGATCACAACGACCGTGATCAGTGGGATGCCAACCGCTCGGAACAGGATCGAATTGAGGAAGTCGGTCGTCAAAGAAGATAGCTCCCCTTCAGCGGACACCTAATCGGTTCTCTTCCGGCCCGAACTCGACTGACGCGGTTCGAGAAAGCTGCTCCGGGCGATTCTTGCATGGTTGGTCGTCGCTGATGCGCAGTTGATTGATTTGCGGTCGCCATTCGCTCTAGCACTAACTCAGTCCGCCAGGGCTTCGTTGATGTCTAACCATCAGGTGAAGGGTGACCGGTTCC
The DNA here is from genome assembly GCA_963830605.1 of uncultured Actinomycetota bacterium. GTDB lineage: Bacteria > Actinomycetota > Actinomycetes > Mycobacteriales > Mycobacteriaceae > Mycobacterium. The sequence goes on from CAWHML010000004.1 coordinate 520,717, forward strand.
CTAGCGACTATGCACAGCGCGTGCCCTTCTCTTGGCGGGCCGGTCGGCAGCGGCAGCCAGCAGTCTCGAATCTTTAGTTTCAAGACAGCATGAACGAATTGCCAGACAGCAGACGAAGGCCGAGGACGCCAGTCTTAAAAGTTGTCGCGTATCGAAAGAGTGTCGCGCTGACTTTTGAGATAGGCTTTATGCCATGACCACCGCCACCATCACCGCCCCCGCGTCGACCGGCGCACTGCTCGGCTACGTCCGCGTCAGCACCGGCCACCAGTCGCTCGACCAGCAGACTGACGCACTCACCGCGACCGGGGTCGATCCCGAACGCATCTATTCCGACAAGCTGACCGGCACGTCGTCCCGCGAGCAGCGGCCCGGCTTGGCCGCTGTGCTCGACTACGCGCGGCCAGGGGACACCATTGTGGTCGTCGGCATTGACCGCCTGGGTCGCAACGCCGCCGAGGTGATGACCACGATCCGCGAACTCGGCCAGCGCCGGATCATCCTGCGGTCGCTGCGCGAAGGCATCGACACGTCAAACGCCACCGGGCGCATGGTGGCCGGCGTGCTGGCGTCGCTGGCTGAGCTTGAGCTTGAGCTGGGTCGTGAGCGCCGGGCGGCGGCGCGTGCCGCTCGTAAGGCCCGCGACATGCCTGTTGGTCGCCCGTCGAAGCTCACCGCCGCGCAGATCAGACAGGCCGAGGCGCTGCGCGCCAGCGGTGAGCCGGTGCCCGTGATCGCCCAGACGCTAGGCGTCAGCCGCGCCACGCTGTACCGCGCGCTGGCAAGCTGACGGGCACCCTCTCCAACCGCGACGCCCCGCTCCGATCAGGACCGGGCCGATAAATGCCGCCGACCTGAGTTCGTGCTGGCCGTCAGCCCCCCATGCAAGGATGCAATTGTGACTGAAATCCAGGTCGGCGCTGGCAAGACGATGCTGGAGGCGCTCGTCAAGACACCCGAGGTTGGTGTCTGCGAGCTGGTGTGGAATGCGTTCGACGAAGACGCAAAACTCGTTCGCATCCGTGCGGAGACGAACGACCTTGGTGGCGTTGAAGCCATTACTGTCGAAGACGACGGCAACGGCATGAACCGACAGCGGGCAGAGACGTCCTTCTCGAAGGTCGGTGACAGCTGGAAGCTGATGGCCGGAACCAAGAGTGAGGGTGGCCGGCCCGTCCATGGCAAGTACGGCCGCGGACGCTATACGGCATTCTCGCTGGGTAATTCAGTCAACTGGGTGTCAACCAGTGAGGCCATCGAGGGTGGGGGAGCTGGCCACTATCCAGATCTCCGGCAATCACTCCAGCCTGGACCGATTCCAGATCGATGAACTGCCGACCGAGAGTTCGACCACCGGCACCCGCGTGGTCATCACGGTGGTGACCGATAAGGCCGCAGCCGCTTTCGATGAAGCCAACTCGATCCGCGAACGACTCCTAACCGAATTTGCCCTACATCTCGAACGGCACCCAGATTTCCGGATCGAATTCTTGGGTGCCACCATCGAGCCCGATGCGGTGATTGAAACCCGCAACACCTTCGACATCGAACTACCCGAAGGAGTTACCGGACCGGCGACACTGACCGTCATCGAGTGGAAACTCCAAGATGTCAAGCGACGCCTCTACCTGTGCGACTCCGACGGGGCAATCGTCGACGAGCTGAATGCCGGTATCCAGGCTGTCGGAGCAGAATTCACCGCCTACCTCCAGTGGGCAGGGTTCACCCACGATCACGGGCTTCTCCTTGAAGGAGACAACGACACGCCAGCGGGCAAGGTATTACAGGCAGGCCGCGCAGCTTTGCGGGACCACCTCCTCGCCGCCGCGCGGCGGCGCGAGGCCGAGACGGTTAAGCAGTGGGAGGACGAGGGCGTCTACCCGTACAAAGGCGAACCCAAGACCGAGGTCGACAAAGCGACGCGCGACACCTTCAAGGTCGTGGTCATGGCGGCGTCGCGGACAGTAAATGAAGCGAAATCGTTGTCATCGAAGGCGCTCGCCCTGAATCTACTTAAAGAGACCTTTGAAAATAATCCAGAATCACTCCTCCCGATTTTGCAGCAGTTTTCAAAACTAAATTCTGCGCGGATTGACGAATTAAGAGAAATTCTTGAGCATACTACTTTGACGCACTTGATTTCAGTCGGCAAAGAAATTGGTGGTCGTATCGAATTCATTAATGGGTTGAACGCGCTCTTGTTCGATAAAGCTACCAAGCGGCGACTGCTGGAGCGGCGGCAATTGCATCGGATACTCGCACACGAAACGTGGATTTTCGGCGAAGGATGGTCGCTCACTGGCGATGACGACCGCTTAAATGTGGTGTTGAAGAATTACCTCAACAAACTCTGCGGTGACGTCGCGATGGCCGGCGACGAGCCGATCTTGCGGGAAGATGGCACTGTGGCGATCCCCGACCTTGTGCTCGGGAGGCAGCTCGAAACCAGCGCTAATCAATTCACACACCTTGTGGTCGAACTTAAACGGCCCAACCACAAACTGAATGACGAAGACGTCGCTCAGTTGCGCAGCTATGCAAATGCCATAACCAACGATGAGCGTTTCGATCAGCCAAACTCATCGTGGGAATTTTGGCTCGTTGGCAATGAGACTACCGACACTGTTGACGACCTACGGAATCAAGAACACCTGCCATTCGGTGTCGCCCAGCACAGCAAAAAATACCGAATCATCGTTCGCACCTGGGCAGAGATAATCGGTGATGCGCAACACCGGCTGAAATTTGTGCAGAGATCGTTGCAATACGAATCAAACCGCGACTCGGGGCTAGCGGCGATGCGGGCGAAGTATGCGGAGTATCTCCCCAAGGAGGCGTTCGATGTGGTGTCCAGCGCGACTGACGTTGAGCTTCCACAGGTAGGGGACGATAAAGCGGTTGACGCGGCCGATGAGTGACCCGGCACAAGTCTCACGGTTCCCCGGTGAGCAGGTTCAGCGGCTCGATACCGAGCACCTCCGCGATGCGTTCCACGGCTTTGAGAGTGAGATTGCGCTCGCCGCGCTCTAGGCCGCCCATGTAGGTGCGGTGCACGCCGAGCACGTTGGCGAAGGCTTCCTGGCTGAGCCCGAGGTCAGCCCGAACTGCGCGCAGATTGCGCCCCAGGGCTCGCTGCAGGTCGCCTTCCATAGCAACATCGACAGTGCCGACCTGCTACTTGAGCGTCTACAGACCTATAAGTAGCATTTGCTATCAGCGGGGGGGTCGGGTTACGCGCCTGCGTCACACCGAAACGGAGACTCGCCATGAGGACCGTCAAGAAGGTCAAACTGATTATCGCTGGCCTCGCCGCGCTCGGGGCAGCCGTGTCGCCCCCCGCGCACGCTGACGCCGAAACGACCTACATTGCCCACCTGGCATCCGCAGGCGTTGCGATCGGCACCGCTGCCGAGGAGGTCTACCTCGGCCAATTGGTCTGCCAGAATGTCGGAGGCGGGATGCCCATCGCCGAAGCTGCTCAACGCATGGTTGCCGGTGGTGGCATGCCACCGCAAATGGCTATGACGATCGCCGGTTACGCCATTAGCGACTTGTGCCCGCAGTACGCGCATCCTGGCGCGCTGGGCCCGGCGGCCACCGGAGCCAGTGCCCACGACTACCCCGGCGATCCGCCGGGAGCAAACTGCGAGACCGTCCCGCTCGGGGCGCTGTACTGCGACGGCCCGGTACAGCCAAACGGGGGATGGACCCGCTGCGTTGAGACGCCCATATTCCAGTGCTACCACCGCGACCCGACTGCACCTCCGGTCAAAATTGGTGAGCCTGACCATCACATCGGCGACGGCCTGTGACCAGACATGAAGTGAGCGCGCACTGATTCTGCGTATTCCATCCGGAAAGCAGCTAAAACTGTGACGGCGCGCCGTCTGGCCTGGCCGAAACGCTTCTGCACATACCGACTCAAGCGGCTGCTATGTCTTGCGTAGCACCGCGGGTTAACGAAGACGTTCTGAGGACAGCGCACCTTATCCACCCGATCTTGATCGGCTCGCTATTCTCGTTCGTGGAGAGGCTGCTTGGGTCATGCTCAAGTAGCGGGCAAATAGCGTGTCACGCCGGTCCTTCTCCGTATTGAGCTGGGCGGGCGCGTAGAGCTGGTCGATCATTGCGTCGACGGCCAGGTGGGCTTCGACGACGTCATCGGGTATTGCGTCAACTTCATAAAGGTCAGCCAACGACGCGCCTTGATGCGCGCTACGAGCCTGCAGTATCTGCTGTGCGGCGGCACATGCATTTGTGTATTGCCCATCGGATAGCGGGGGCAGCGGAAAAGTGTTGTAAGTGAAGTTCTTTGCGAATCGCAGGTCTGACCTCAGGCGTCCACCAATTGCCTTCTGCCAGACAATGAACATGCTCGACGAAACCACAGCGAGCGCGAAGCCGTCGGGGTCGGGAATGAGAAAATTTGCGTCGCCACAGATTACATCGGCATCGAAGCGCGCGGCGGGGTAGAAGCGGCGGTGTTCGCTGACATGGCGGGGTATTGCGAGGTATGAACTGGACGGTTGAGCGATCTGCCCGAATAAGTGCCCTGGGTGGTCACGCGTGCTGGTGGTGGGACTGTCACTACCTCTGCGGTGTCGTTGCACTGCTGCGACCCGTTCAGCCAGAATTGGGCTGGACTCCAGGTCCTCTTCGGTGGCGTGGTTCAGCCACAAACACCAGCGCATTCGATTGTGGATCAGTTCGCCTGCCCCGACGAATCGCCGCAGATACTTCGCGGCGATCGGATCAGCGGCAACTTCGTCATACTCATCTGCTCCGACAAGGAGATTTCCACCATCATTTGGCATGCTGCCGAAGCTTGCGGGCGGCATCTGTGTGGAGAGCGGACGCGTCCGGCTGTCAACAAACACGGTCGGTCCGTCAAACAGGAATGGATTGATATGTCCGACGCTCCCCTTCTCTGCTTCACCCCGGGAGTACGTCCACAGAACTGGTTTTGGCGAGGTGGCACGGTCGAAGCCAACGATGGACACATGAACACCCGCCCCACCTGGTGCCTCGGACTCCCATACGAACGACTGATGCGCGAAACGGCAGCGCCAACCCGCATCGAGAATGGGCCGCCACAAGCGGGCAACGGGTTCGCCTTGACAGATTGAACTGGTCGCCACGAAAGCCCACCGACCGTCAAGCTGGCCGAAATATTCGACGGACTTGAGGAACCAAGACGTGACGTAGTCAAGATTGATGTTGTAGTCATCGCCCCAAACGAATCGCTGGTCCGCGGTCTGCTCAGCGGATCTGTCGCCACGGCCAGCGTAGGGCGGATTGCCGAGGATGATCACTCGCGCGCTGGGCGGCAGAAGCTCTTCCCAGTCCGTTCGAAGGGCGTTGTCATGTCTGATAGTTGGAGCAATGGTGATCGGCAGCCGGTCGGGTGGTATACCGAATTCTTCCTGCATCGCCTGGTTGGCAAGGTGATCTACGAGCAGCATTGCCGTCTCAGCGATTCGGGCGGGCCATTCGCTGATTTCAATACCGTAAAAGTGATCTAGCCTCACCTTCGTCGTGGCGGTAACATCCATGTTGTACTGAGAGCGGTTGATCCCCCCGCTCCGCTTGCCGTCGATCTGTCCAAGTCCCGACGCCGCTTCATCAGTTCCAGTTCCAGCGAACGCAATTCGCGGTAGGCGACAATCAGAAAATTTCCACATCCACAAGCCGGGTCGAATACGCGCAGTTCGCCAAGCTCATTGTGCAGCTCGGTGAGGCGACGCTTGTCGTCCCAGGCCGCTTCCAGCTTGTGTCGGTACTCGTCGAGGAATAGGGGCTCGATTGTCTTCAGGATGTCTCTTCGGAGGTGTAGTGCTCGCCGCCTCCGCGTCTGGCTCGCTGATCGTGAACGACCTGGAACATCGAACCGAAGATCGCCGGCGAGATTAACCCCCAGTCGAAGCGGCATGCGTCGATGAGGCCAGCACGGAATGCTGCCGTTAGAGGTGGCAGTGTCAACGGATCGGAGAAGAGGCCACCGTTGATATAGCGGAATGTGGCGAGCGGGTGGTCAAGCGCATGATGTCGCTCCCGCTCTGGCATATCAACGATTTCGAACAGAGCAGCAAGGTCCTCGTGAAGCGTCTCAGCGTCGGTATTGTGCGACAGATAGTTCAAAAACTGGCCTTTGCGCCACATTTCAGTGTCGTCGCCGAACATCAGGAACAGCAGCCGTGCCAACGTCAAGGTGGCGTCCACCTGCGGCACCCGCGCGGCTGCGAGTTCGCTGTAAAGCACGTTCATCACTCGCGCCGCTTGGATGCTGGCTGTTTCTGTCTCCTCGTCAAACGCATCGCGCATGCGCTGGAGGAGCTCACCTAGCCGAAGGTCCTCGTCGAAGTCGATCTGTATCGACTGCAGTCGGCGTTCCAGATCAGGCTGAGGGACACCGACTAGGTGTTCGTGCACGACGAGTTTTGCGTTCGCACTGCCCAATTGGGCGCGACGCGGCCATCTCCACTCTTGGCGCTTGTCATCGCTAAAAATGACTAGCCGCTCGGTGCTCTCTTGGCCGACCTCGACATCGATTATCCGCTGCATGGGCCGCGGTGGCATGGCGTCGCAATGCCAGATGCGCAGACCTTTATACCCAGCAATCTGGGTGAGTGCATAATCATGCCCGCCGACGGTCACAGTTAAATCGGGCCGATCCGGGTTATGCCACCCCAACTGTTCGATAAATAACTTCCGAAACTGTTGAGAATCAACCAATTCCAACAGCGAGCCGGTACGAGCGATTGTGCGATTCCGAGACTGCTTACGATGCGGATTGGGTCATTGATCCCACGCGAGGCGATGACCAGCTGGTCATCGCGATACAGCGCAGTAACCCTCGCGGCGAGATCGGTGTCGTTAGCGCCCTGGCGAATTGCTCTGCGCAGTCGACGCTCAGCTTCGCTGGTCAGCGGATGCTGGTACAGCATCTCTAAAGCATCCTGAAGCTCGGCGTCCTGCTCGTTTAGTTGCCCACCAAGTCGATTCCAAACCGTACGCCGCGTCCCTCGAAGCTTCCCCGCGATGCGTGCAGGGCTGGCCAGCGGGCCTCGCACCAACCCTGCGATATGCTCATCGTGGGTGTCGGGGTGCTCCAAGCCGGGTTCGTCTGGATGGGCTTCGAAGGCGTGAAGCGCCTCATGGCCGGTCAACAAGCGTTGTTGGCCGTCTAAATCGGCCACGCCGAAGCCGTCGATGCCCGACTCGGTGCGTACATAGCAGACCGCGGCTGCACTGCTGTCTGCGATTCGCCGAGCCCGGGTCGCTGACACCATGTCAGGCATCCCGGCAATTCGCTTTGCCAGGCGGGCATCGTTCTCCTGTAGTGCGTTCCAACGTTCGTACGCGATGCTGGATGCGTCGACGTCGTCGGGTTCATCCTGATCGTCGATCATCCCGTTGTATAGATCAGTGATGATCTGGACCTCACCAGGGCTACCGAAGAATTGCTCATCAGAGCCGAATGCCGCGGCGTTAGCGCTTAACCGCGCAGCGATGCGACGCCGTAACGCGATGACGTTTTCAACGGATTCGTGGAAGAACGAATACACGAGCACGGTGTCTGACTGCTGTCCGAGACGGTCCACGCGCCCGGCGCGTTGGATGAGTCGCACGATCGCCCAGGGAAGGTCGTAGTTGACGATGACGTGGCTGTCCTGAAGGTTTTGCCCTTCGCTGAGCACATCCGTAGCCACCAACACACGGACCTCGTCCTCGCGAGGAATGTCTGCGGAAGTCAGCAGCCTGTTAAAATGCGGCGAGAAGCGTTGGGCTAACGCAGTGGGGTCGTCCGTGTCGCCGGTAGCTACCCCGACATGTTCGATCCCGGCGGCCCTTAGCGCCCCGCCGATGTAGTTAGCTGTGTCCTTGTATTCAGTGAACACCAGCACCTTATCGTCGCGATGGGTGTCGGTGAGTAGTTCGACAAGCGCCGCCAATTTCGAGTCCCGTTCAGTACTCCAGCCGCCATAGGAATTCAGAATCCCTCGAAGAGTGTCGGTATCGGCTTGAAGGTGGGCACGCAGCTGTGCTGTGAAAAGTTGCGGACGGGTCCACGTCACTCCGGGAGGGTCGGCGTCGAGTAGCGCGTTGTAACGGCGCTCGGGACTGTCGTCGAGATGACCCGCATCTTCAGTTGATTCGTCGCTGATCGGGTCGTCGTCGTCGTCGAAGTCGGCTTCCAATGCCGCCTTGGTGATGATGCCTGTCGGCAGCATGAGTCCTGCGTCGATGGCGTAGAGGAAAAGTTCGTTTCGCGCAATATGGTGGCGGAGCGACTGCGTGAACGAGTAGCCGCAGGACCACAGCCTTTTGTAAAAAGTGGTTCGCACGAACCCGGCGACGTTGCCGCGACCTCGGATCAGGTTCGCAATGATCTGCTGGTCGGCGTCCGTACGCGTCACGTTGTCGTCCAAGTACCTCTCAAGCTGGTAACGGGGCAGCCTGAGATTTTGGATCGTGGCTAAGGTGTGTGGGTCTGCCATTATCGCGGCGGGATCACCCGCACCGAACGAGTGGTTGATTGACACAGCCGTGCGGGTGGGGAAACGGAACCGCTCTCCGTTGGCGAACTCGAGGTAGGGGCTCCCGTCGGAGTCCGTTCGGGAGTAGTTGGCACGGATAAAGCCGCGGGTCCGGCGAATCAGATGCTCACTCATCAAGCGCTTCCAGTCGTCGGGGTCCTCAGAGAGCCGGAAGGCGGCCATTGTGGTGATCTTGTTGTCTACCCTGTCCGCGAGCCGCGGGTCCAGCACCATTGCGTTCGTAGGCGCGATTCCGAGATCATCGTCATCGCTGATGAACAGGCCGAGCTGGTTTGCCACATCCCGGAACCGGATGTTGTAGGGCGTCGCGGTCAGGAGTAACACCTTGCTGTCATTGCGGTCGATGTAATCCCAAATTGCTCGATAGTCGCGGCGGGTGTCGTGACGCAATGTGTGCGATTCGTCGACGATCACCAGCAAGAACCGGCGCAAATCGGGTAGTTCGTTGTGCGCTTGGCTGTACGGCACTACGTGCCCCGGCAGATCAAAGGCGTCGAGGTGCTCCCGCCACATCGCGACTAGATTTTTAGGGCACAACACGAGTGGCAGATATCCATGCTCCTCGCGGAGCATTAGCGCAACAGCTATTGCGGTCAGCGTCTTGCCGAGGCCCACGACATCGCCGAGCATGGTACCTCGACGGGTGACGATGCGTCGTCCCAACGCCTGGACGACAGAGGCCTGGAATTGCAATAGTTGATCGCGAATCGACGCGGGAATCGTGTACTCTGCCAAACCTTCCCGTACGTCACGAGACATGTCGTAACAAACCTTCATGAATATCTCATAGGGGCGGCGCGGTTCCCGCCTAGCCCATGATTCGTCGAGTAGCCCGAGCACCTCCGCGGTCACTGGTCGGCTAAACGGGTCGTCCCAGCGGTCGTTGAACGATGTAGCAAGATCCTGTGCGCCGTGATACTCGGTGACGTCGACATTCAATTCGAGGTTGCTGGTGAGACCCGGAACAGTGAGATTTGAGGAACCCACGAAGCCTGTGATTGGGTTGTTCAAGTCCTCGCGATGGCAAACATAAGTCTTGCCGTGCAGGGGACGACGCGTGAACACCTTCAGTTCGACCGCTCCTGCCGCGAGCAATTCTCGCAGCGATTGCAAAGCTTCACGGTCGGAATTGTTGGGCGCACCCCGCATCAACTGAGTTCGTAGGTGTTCGAGTAGTTCCGATTTACGCGTGCGCGCGGCGTTGGCGTCGGCTTCCGCCGTTTCCTGGCCGCTGAGCTCTGCTTCCAGTTCCTCGAGAGTCTCGATTTGGGGTCCACCCATCACCATCCCGATCAGGATTCGCATTACGGGCTTTCCCGGTTGAGCCGTCGCCTTCGCTCGCACGATCGAATCGAAGAGCGCCCACCCACGGAGGTTGAAGTACCCGACAGCGGCGTCAACTCTGTCCGAGGCCTTGAGTGTCTCGATCAGGTGGTCACCGAGTCTCCGGGTGATGTTGTCGAATATCCGAGCCACGCCCCTACCTTTCCATTCCTTCCGCGCAGTGGTAGCTAATTCCTATCCGCACGTCTTGGCCGTCCGAGCTCCATGCCGCTTTCGGATGAGCCAGGGATGGTGTTACACCCAACGGCGGGCAGCGGGTCAAAAGTTGTCGCCGCGGGCGCGCGGCAAAGGAGCTCGGCTCAGGACTTCTACCCCCGCAATTGCACCGAACCCGCGCGGCCACTAACCGCAGCTACCGTTGCACCCCGGCCCGCTACCGTTCGATGTATGAGGATGACGGGTCCACTCGATGAGACCACAATCGATAAAGCATCACGGTGTATTGACCGCCTCTGCGAGGTCGCTGGCCGCGATCGTGCCGTGGCCGCACGGCTGCGCGAGGAGGCAGCGAAGCTGGTGAAGCTCGCGGACGGGTTGGAGGCGAATGCGTCGATCGCCACTACCGCCGCGGCGCAGACGCTGACCGATTGACCCGAGTTAGCCCGTTAGACGACCCGTTGCTTAGCCCGGCCGAGAGCCCCGTGTCGCGTGGTTCTGTGCGGCCAGCGCAGCGAGAGTCCGCGAGCAACCTCGTCGCAGCCCGCGCCGCGCAAGCTGTGCGTGCGCGTCGGCGGCCCGAGACACCGGCCGAGCTGGCGGCGCGCATCGTGCCGGGTTATCGGGTCACCCCGGCCATCGCGTTGATCTCCGATGCGCTCGCTGAGGCGGTCGCCGAGCCTGACCAGCGGGTGATCATTTCGACCCCGCCGCGTACTGGTAAGTCGGTGCTGGCGAGCCAGGTCGGCGTGCTGTTCGCGCTGGCCGACAACCCTGACGCACGGGTGATCCTCGCCAGCTACGCCGACACCCTGGCCCAGGAGCACTCCCACGCCGCCCGAACGCTGGTCGCCGAACACGCTGACCTGCTGGGCTTCGGGCTGCGCGCCGACAAGACGGCGGTCGGCCGCTGGCGGGTCGACGGCCACGACGGCGGCCTGCTCGCAGCCGGAATCCTGAGCGGCATTACGGGTTTCGGTGCCGACCTGTTACTGATCGATGACCCGATCAAGAACGCCCAAGAGGCCGACTCTGCCGCGCACCGCCGCCGGGTGCTGTATGAGTTTCGGTCGACGCTGATAACGCGGCTTCATCCTGGCGGGTCGGTCGTGGTCATCGGCACCCGCTGGCACGAGCAAGACTTGATCGGCACGCTGCTGGCCGAGGAGCCGGATCGGTGGCGGCACATCAATATTCCGGCGATCGCCGAGGCCGGCATTCCCGACGCGCTGGGCCGCGAGCCGGGTGTAACGATGACCAGCGCCCTCGGGCGCACGCCCGAGCAATTCGATGACCTACGCCGGTCGGTCGGCTTGCGGTCGTGGTACGCGCTGTTTCAGGGTGTGCCCGCCGCTCCCGAGGGTGGGCTGGTCAAACGGCAATGGCTCGATGACTGGCGGCTGCCGGCCGCCCCGCAGCGTCCGCTGCTGACCGTCGTGGGCGTCGACCCTGCCGACTCCGGCGAAGGTGACGCCTGCGGTCTCATCGCGGCGTCGATGACAGCCGAGGGCGTGGTGGCGGTGATCGCCGATCAATCCGCACCGATGACCAGCGACCAATGGGCTAGAGCTGCGGTCGAATTGGCTGGCGACGTCGGCGCGAGCGAGATCGCCGTCGAGGCGTTTAGCGCGGGCACGACCTACGTGCGGGTGGTCAATGACGCTTTGAAGCGGTATCGCATTGACCGGCCTGTTCGAGTGACAAGCTGGCCGCCGCGAGGGTCGGGACGTGGCGGCGGTGACGCGCTGGCCCGGTCGGCGGCACTGCTGCAAGGGCTTGAGGTCGGCACTTGTCGGCTCGCCGGGCACTTCCCACCTTTCGAAGAGGCGGCGGTCACCTGGCAGGCCGGGCAGCACCAGCCTGACGCGCCTGGCCGCCCTGGTCGTCGCCCACGATGTGCTGGTGCACGCTGCTGGTCGGCAGTGGTCGTTCGCGTCGCCATTGGACCTTGAACAGCGCCTGGCAGCGCGCGCCAGGGCGGGAAGTGCCGACCCACGCCTGTCGCGGCGGGTCGGCGACCGCGCGCCTATTACGCCGATCTCGGCTTATCTGCGCCGCCGGATCGACGATCGGCTTGCGTGACCGAGTTGTCGGTGGGCTCCGGCATACTCGCCGCCATGGCGGAAGAGCAGAACCAACAACGCGGACTCAGCCTCGGCGGTCTTCGTTTCCACAGCATATTGATGAACGTCGAGACGGAACTGCAAACCGCGCTGAGCAAGGCGCGTCTCGAATCAGATCACAGCCTCACCGTCGGCGAGCAGGCAGAGGCAGCGGTGAGGGACACGCTGCGTCGATATCTGCCGTCAGGCTATGGCGTCGGGTACGGCCACGTCTACGACGCCTATGGTGACGGCTCGCGACAGACCGACGTTGTGGTTACCAACCCCGAGCACCCATTGTCGTTCCCCGAAGGCAGGTCGGGTACGTACGTCGTAGACGGTGTGTCCGCAGCTGGGGAAGTCAAGGCCCAGCTGGATGTAGGCGCGCTCGATGACTGCATCAAGAAGGGCACGGCCTTCAAGGAGCTTCGCATGACGATCAACTCGTCCGATCATGCGATTACCGTCAAAGACTCGGCATATATGAAGCAGATCGGCTTGGTGCCGCCGTATTTTGTCATCGCGTTCAATAACAAGATCGCCGATGACACCATGGGTGCGCGGCTAAAGGACGCGGGTCTGGTTCCGCCCCCGCCGGGCAAGTCCATGGGCGAGGAGGACTCCGCCGACACCCCGCAGCCACCCCTGGATGCGCTGTGCATCCTGGGGCGCGGAATCTGGCTGTACGTGCGCCCCCACAACCCAATGGGTATCCGCATTGGCTTCGAGGATCAAGACGGAAACAAGCAGCTTCGTGACGACGTGTCTGGTTGGGCGTTTGTTGAGACGGACGCCCCGCTCGCGTGGACACTGGCATGGATGCACGCAGCCATGCCAAGGGTGCTTCGCGGAGGGTCGGTCTTCGCGCCCTATCTCATCCCGCCCGTGCGGCATATCAAATACATGAACTCCCGCAACGAAACCACCGCTGAGGCTGACACCAAAAGCGCGCCGTCGCCTTGCTGACACGCGAGCGCAACGCGAAGGTTGGCTCTACGGCTGGTCGTCGTCGGATTCTGGCTCATCCAGGCTCGGCGCTGAGAGATTGCTCAATCTCGGTTCAGGCAGCGGCGACGGCGGGACGTTTTCGTCGTCTGGATGGTGGTAGATGTACTCGCTGGCCGAGTGCACCGTCTTGTCGTTGAATAGCTTTTGCAGGACCGTCGTGCCGCTCTCCACTCCGTCCCCTTCGCCCGCGTGCACCCGTTCCACTGGAATGTTGGCCTCGGCCAACTGCCTGATGTCGTTCATAAGCAACCCAAGCCGCCGGGTCAGCGGGAAGGTGATAGCCAACGCTGTCAGAAACCCGACGCCTCGACCCGGGTCGTCGTCTGGCTGCCGCACGAGAGCAACGGGCGAGTCGCAGGTAATCAACGAACGGCGTTGGAATCGAACCAGACTCCAAGGCCGACCCAAGATATAGGGCACGATTTCCGCAGCCAAGTGGACCAACTGAGCGATGTGCTCCTGGGGAGCGATGGCGATCGGCGGGCCTCCTGGTTGAGTTGCCTCTTTCCAAACATCCTCAGCCTCATCGTCGTCCACTTCCACGCCGTACCGCTGCCTGACCCACTGCTGGATGTTCTCTCGGCCGGTGACTTGTACCTCTAGACGTGTCATGGTGGCCGCGAGGTACCCCATCGTGCGACGGTGGTCCGGCCCGCGCACGTGCTGCACCGCCATGAATGTCGCCAGAGCGCCGCGCTGCTCCTCCGAAAGCGGCCATGCGCCGCCCTCGATTGCGCGTAAGACCGACGCGGCGTCGGCCTCCATGTCTGACAGTGCCTTTTCGAAGACGTCGCTACCGTGTGGGTGGCCATCGATGGAATAAAACTGGTTTGTAGCTGCAGTCTTCCTGACGACCTGGGTGTAGCTCCTGTCTCCTGGCAACCTCACCGTGGTGATCCGCTCAGCGGCGTCTGCAAAACCACGTAGGTAGAATTGCGGCACCGTATGGTGCAGCTTGGCTACGTCACCCAACGGTGTATCCCTCCGTCAATTGAGAATCCACCGTCGCACCGAAGGTGTAGCGCGCCTACCCGTCATTGCTCGGCTTGCGTCAACCACCACTGCCTCTGCGGCTTTTGACCCAACCCAGGCCCGTCGTGCCCTGGCTGCCGGCTACAGCCCAACCCCTAGGACATTAGTTGTCGGGTACGACACACACGGTCGAGGCAATAGCCCGGTTATAGCCCGGAATGCCAATAAAACTCATCTACCTTGTGGTCCCGGCTGGGTTCGAACCAGCGACCTCCCGCGTGTGAGGCGGGCGCTCTTCCACTGAGCCACGAGACCGGTGCCTAGAGCGAACGAGGTCGAAGACTAGCACGCGCGGGCAGCACGGCAGAACCTGCGGCGATAGACCGCAGATGGTCGCGCTTCAGTGGTATCAAGAGATTTGTGCGGTCTCGCTCACTGGACTATCGTCGTGCTTCGCACCGGACGACGATCTCGTCTGTTGCGTGCGGATGTAGCGCAGTTGGTAGCGCATCACCTTGCCAAGGTGAGGGTCGCGGGTTCGAATCCCGTCATCCGCTCGAGGGTGCAAGTGGCATCAACCCCAGCGGTGGAGTGGCCGAGTGGTGAGGCAACGGCCTGCAAAGCCGTGCACACGGGTTCGATTCCCGTCTCCACCTCGATTTCGTCGGTCCGCGCGCGGTTAGCTCAGCGGGAGAGCGCTTCCCTGACACGGAAGAGGTCGCTGGTTCAATCCCAGTACCGCGCACCAGAGCTTTGGCTGCTAGATGCTCATTTTTAGGGCGGGGAACCTTCGACAGGACCTCAACGGGACCTGAAGCGAGCGCACCGCACCAAGCAATTCCCCTCCGATGCAGTCGCCGGGAGTGGTGCCGACTGCCCCTACGAGAGCGATATCGAGCACACCGCCGCGAAAGCGCACCAGCTGGCCGCGGCACTGCTCGACGCGGCCGACTCCTGTCAGTAGTTAGGCGGGGGCGGTGTCTCGGGCTGCTGGCCTGCTTCGGCCTGAAGTGATTGCCGGAAAAGCTATTCGAGTCGACGACGTCCGCCGCGTCGGCGCCAGGGATCGAACAGAGTCTCCGCAGGAGACAGCCGATCAATCCCGGCGAGCATAAGCGCGCTCACGGCCGAGTTGAGCTCGGCAGCGCGGTCGGCGAGGTCTTTGAGGTAGGCGTTTATCTCCTGGGCGTTGCGCACGCCGGGCGGGTCGGTCTTCAACTTGCGCAGGCGGTCGAACTTGACGTAGGCAGCGCCCATCGCCTCCCAGGCCGGCGGGTCGACGATAGTCAGTCTGCCGATGGCGAACGCATGGTCGAGGGCGAGTTCTGCGGCGCCCGCCACCTTGGTTGCCGCCATCGACTCGCAGCCACTCTGGTCGATGAAAGACTGCTGCTGAATGGCGATTTGGGCCAGCTCGGTTAAGTCCCTGCGCCGGTCGAGCTCGGCCTGCTGGTAGTCGAAATTGGCCGCGAGAATGTCGCTGATGGCTTGCCGCTGAGGTGCCCGGTAGGCGTCGAGGCTGCGCCGGTGCTCCCGCCGCCACGACAGGCCGAATGTCGCCAGGGCACCGAGCACGCCACCAGTGGGGAATTTGACACCCGCGGGGCTCTCAATAAACTTGAGGGCCTCCGAACCATGACATAGGGCTCGAGGCGCTATCGGGGTGTGCCGACGGCCCCCGCCTTTCGGCGCGGCGTGCCGCCGCGCGCGGTAGCGCGTCAACTGCTTACCTGTGGGGACAGCTCGGCTGAGCGTGCAGAATATGGAAATGACGACGCCGACCCTTCAGGTGAACCCGCAGGAAGTTGTGGTGCCGATTTTCGGTCTGGCGGCGAATGGCCTGGCGGGGCCGTTCCTCGGCACCGGCGCAATCGTCGGCGACGGGTCGATTCTGCTGACAGCCAATCACGTTTTCACGGCCTTCGATGGGCCACAGGGCATCCTGCCCATGAAACATCTTGACCGCCCGCCGTTCCCATCGCCCTAATTGGCCGCGACACTGCTCACGACTTGGCGCTGCTGAGAATCACTGATTACCGCCCGCCGCGGGCACTCAAGATGGAGTTCGGCGACTTCAGCGACAACACGACGCTGATGACTTACGAATATGGGACCACCCGGCAAAAGGGCAACCACATATTGCTAAATCCGGCCACGAGGATCGGCCATATGACGCGACGGCTCGGACCCGGAGACGGACTGACCTCTCTGACCGATGAAGCAATTGAGCTGTCTTTCCCCGCCCTACGCGGTGCGAGCGGCGCTCCGGTGATGATTAACGAGCCGGTCGGGTATGCGTTCGAGCAGAAAGAGTCCGGCGCCGTCGTCGGAGTGGTGATTGCGAACGCCTCGTACCACCTCGCGCCAGCCCAAATCGAGGAAGTGCTCAACGCCGACAACACCGGATACGGTGAAATCCGCTACATGCTGCCGCAGGGTTTGGCGGTGAGCGTGCGCCACATCCGCGGGATCTACGAGCAAGCGATGGCGCAAGGGCAGTAGCGCGTCAGCCTGCGTGGACACCTCGGTGGCCGGCGTGGCGGCCGGCGCCCCGCCGAAGGCTACGCCGCAGCCGATGACCTGGCCGGCCGACGCCCAGCGATAGGGTTTGCGAACTCAATCAAGTCGATTTCGGCGGTCGAGGCGGCGGCACGGGATGCCTCCGGCAAGCAGTCGGCGGTGCTGGGCGCCGCGCTCGATGAGATCGCGAAGCAGGCTGCGTCGGTGCACCCGGCCCTACTGAAAGGTTGGAAAGCCATCTACGGGTTCACCAGCGACAGCGGCGGAATCCGCCATGCCGATATCGCGGGCAGCGTTCCGGCGACTTCGGAATTGGCGCAATACTTCCTGGTCACCTGCTCGGCGATGGTGAACCTGCTTACGACGTTGCAGTCGAAACCGTAGCCGCCAGCGTCCCACCGAGGGCGACGGCGCACGCGATGGCCTGGCCAGGGGTGGCCCGCTGCGCCGCGTGGCGGTGTAGACGCGGACGGCCAAGCCGAGCCGCTCAGGCGCCGGCTCCACACCGGCGGCGTCGCCCGCCGGCGCCGGCGGCGGGTCTGTCGGCAGGATGAACACGCCACCAGCAGGCCGGCGTCGTCGATGGTGTCGGCGTAATGCAGTGCGGCCCAATATAATACGCGCTGCTGCACAACCGTGGGCACGTACGGTATGACCCTTTATGCAGTTGGCGATTCGATGATGCGGCAGACAGTCGCAGCCTGTCCGCGGCGTTGATCGCTGCGGGCCGTCTGTAGCGCCGCGGCCAGGGTCGTGCGTAAGGCGCGCAGGTCGGCGATGGCGCGGTCGATGTCGCGAATGTGCTTGTCGAGCAGCGCGGTGACCTGCTCGCAGGGAGGGTTCCCGAGGCGATGCAGGTCGAGGATGTCTTTGATCTCCGCCAGTGTCAGGCCGAGGGTCCGGGCCCGCAAAATGAACCGCAGGATCGCGATGTCGTGCTCGCTGAACAGCCGGTAGCCGGCGTCGGTGCGCTCGGCCGGTGGCAGCAGTCCTTTGGCTTCCCAGATCCGGATGGCCTTGGCCGAGACGCCGATGGCTTTGGCGGCGTCACCGATGGTGTGCGTCACAAGGTTTTGTTCATGGACGGCGGCCGTCATGGATGATCCTTTCCCAGCGGCGGGCTTCGAGCGCATCCGTGGGAGTCCCCGCAGGTGTTTCACTCATTGGTCGTTAGGGGCGCAGTGTCGGCGTAGCGGGTCCGTTTCCCCGTCCTCCTTTTCCGTCGGAAGTGCGGCGCCCCGGTTTGTGCGCCGCGGGCATCGCCGACGTTAACTCCAACGGTACGGGTTGCCCTAGGGGCAAGGTCAACACTGCGCCGCGGTGGCCGGACAACAGGCAATGCAGCGCCGTAATGGATCGTGCGGACCGCCGACTTTGTGTGACACCCGCGGCGGTCCCGTGGGCGATCGCGTCGCAGAATGTTTCGGTAGACCGCTGATGCTCCTTTGTCATGGGCATCGATGAATCTACTTACGGCTTTGGCGGTCTCGTGATTGGCGGTGCTCTTGACGCGAGGGTTCTGCTGCGCAACTGGCCAAGATTTGGTCAGCAGCACCTGGTAGCCGTGGTACGCGGCTTCACCGGCGATAGCAGTGCTGCCCAAACGTCCCAGCTGGCCGGCAAATAATCTGCATAGGAGGTGGACTCGGCGAATTGGTCACATCGCCGGCCACCTGCGGGCACGGATTGGTCGAGTCGGTGATGCACGGCGGTTCGCCTGCGTAGGCCAGTGCAATGCTGGACGAACCCGTTGGCGTCGTGCCGCTTGGCGACAGCTCGTAGCCGCCGAACCCGACCGCTAAGACGAGGACGGCGGCACCACCGGACAGCGTGATTGCCTTTTTGACTTGAGATTTCATCGGGCTCCTCCTTCTCTGTGGTGAGAACGCCCGTGAAGGTGAATCCTTTAGTGATAGGACTTGGCCCCGGATGCGCCGCATAGTCACTGGCTGGTAACCGCGAACCAATTGCGTTGCGGCACTTCTCGCTCAGCCTCGCTGCGATTGCGTAAGCGATTGTGTTCCATCGTGTTTCGACACGGCGCTTGGGCTCGAATGATCAGGTGCAATTAAGACTCGGTCAATGCGATGAATCCAGCCATCGGCGCCGGGGCGACGAATGCTTGACCTTGCCCCAGGGGCAACCAATACCGTGGGGTTGCCCGTCGGCTAACGCGACGCGCGACGCGCGCCGCCGAGAGCGTGAACGAGTCGACGGGAACGTTGAAGTTCAACCGGCGCGCGCTGGATCTGGGACCGTGATTTAGCGACCGAGGAGGCATCGACATGACGGCAACTCAGGTGTCTTTCGGGCAATGAGTGAAGGGAGCGTTCGAGATGGTGTGGCATGGATTTTTAGCGAAGGCGGCACCCACGGTGGTGACCGGTGTGGTGGGGGTTGCGGCATATGAGGCGTTACGCAAAATAGTGAAGACTCCGCTGCGGGAGGCAACCGTTACCGCCGTCGCCTGCAGTATGCGCGGTGTCCGCAAGGCTGAGGTGAGCGCCGAGCGGGCTCGACTGATAGCCGCCGACGTGTTCGCCGAGGCGAAAGAGCGTGCCGGGGAGGAAGTTGCACCGTTGACGGTGGCGGACTCAAGCGACGACCATGACCACTGATGTTCTCCCTGATGCCGTCGTCACGCTGAAAGTTGTATCTGACGCGTCGGGGCGGATGCGTGTGCACATCATGGGGTTTGGTGTCGACGAGGTTCGGGCCGTCGCGATAGAGGACACGGTCGCCAAGGTGCCTGGCGTGCACGCCGTGCAAGCGTATCCGCGAACGGCATCGGTGGTGATCCGGTATTCGCCCGAGCAGTGCGACACTGCCGCCGTGTTGTCGGCGATCGGTGAAGCCGAGCACATTCCTGCAGAATTGGTGGCTGCGCGAGCCCCGCACTCAGTCGATATCCACAAGATCGGTGTGATGCGCAGAATCGCCAGCGGTATCGGGCTGGCGCTGTTCGGCCTGCGGTCTCAGAAGGTCGACGGTACGGCCGACGTCACGGATTGCAGCGGCTGCGGTTCCGGGCCGGTCAGCGCCGGCGAAGTGTCCCCGGCTGAGCAGAGTAGGCGCGAGCGGCGGAAGTGGTTGCGGCGGGTGTGGCTGGCCTTGCCGTTGGGGCTGGTGACGTTTGCGTCGACAATGTTTTTCGGCGCTTATCCGTGGGCGCGGTGGTTGGCTTTCGCCGCGACGATACCGGTGCAATTCGTCGCCGGGTGGCCGGCTCTCAGGGGTGCAGTGCAGCAGGCGCGGGCATTCAGCGCGAATATGGACACGCTGATCGCACTGGGCACGCTGACTGCGTTCACCTACTCCACCTATCAGTTGTTCACCGGTGGACCACTGTTCTTCGACACCGCGGCGCTGATTATGGCGGCCGTGGTGCTGGGCCGCTATTTCGAAGCCAGAGCCCACGGCAAGGCGTCGGAGGCGATCAGCAAGCTGCTGGAGATGGGCGCCAAGGAAGCCACCCTGCTGGTCGACGGCGAGGAGCGCCGCGTGCCAGTTGATCAGGTCCGTGTCGGAGACCTGGTGTGGGTACGGCCGGGCGAGAAGATCCCCGTCGACGGCGAGGTCACCGACGGGCGCGCCGCGGTCGATGAGTCGATGCTGACCGGCGAATCCGTTCCGGTCGAGAAAACGGTGGGTGACCATGTTGCCGGGGCAACAGTCAACACCGATGGGCTGCTGACCGTGCGCGCCACCGCGGTGGGGGCGGACACCGCGCTGGCCCAGATTGTGCGCCTAGTCGAGCAGGCCCAAGGCGGCAAGGCCCCGGTGCAGCGGATGGCCGACCGGGTCTCGGCGGTATTTGTGCCGGCCGTCATTGGGGTTGCCATCACGACATTTGCGGGGTGGACGCTGCTCGCCGCCAACCCGGTCGCTGGCATGACCGCCGCGGTCGCGGTGCTGATCATCGCGTGCCCGTGTGCACTTGGCCTGGCCACCCCCACGGCAATCACGGTCGGCACCGGGCGAGGCGCAGACATGGGCATCCTGATCAAGGGCGGCGAGGTGCTGGAAGCCTCGAAGAAGATCGACACCGTCGTGTTCGACAAGACCGGCACCCTCACCCGCGCCCAGATGCAGCTCACCGATGTTATTGCCGGCAAACGGCGCCAGCCTGATCTGGTGCTCCGGATCGCTGCCGCGGTGGAGTCGGGCTCCGAACACCCCATCGGCGCGGCTATCGTCGCCGGTGCGCGCGAGCGGGGGTTAGAGATTCCGGCCGCCACGGCGTTCGCCAACGTCGCGGGGCACGGGGTGCGCGCCGAGGTCGACCGTCGGCCGGTGCTGGTCGGGCGGCGCAAGCTCATCGACGAGCACCATCTACTGCTGCCTGAGCACCTTGCCACGGCGGCCGCGGAACTGGAGGAGCGGGGCCGCACGGCGGTATTCGTCGGCCGGGACGACCAGGTTGTGGGGGTACTCGCCGTGGCTGACACGGTCAAGGCCGACGCCGCCGAGTCGGTCCGTCAGCTGCACGCCATGGGACTGCAGGTCGTCATGATCACCGGCGACAACGCCCGCACTGCCGCCGCGATCGCCAAGCAAGTCGGCATCGACCGAGTGCTGGCCGAGGTGTTACCCGAAGACAAGGTCACCGAGATTCGGCGGCTGCAGGACGAAGGCCGGGTGATCGCGATGGTTGGCGACGGCGTCAACGACGCGCCGGCCCTGGTGCAGGCCGATCTGGGCATTGCGATCGGCACCGGTACCGACGTGGCCATCGAGGCCTCCGATATCACCCTGATGTCCGACCGGCTCGACGGTGTCGTGCATGCGATCCAGCTCTCCAGGCGGACCCTGCGCACAATCCATCAGAACCTTGGCTGGGCCTTCGGCTACAACACCGCCGCGATCCCCCTTGCCGCGCTCGGCGTGCTGAACCCGGTCATCGGAGGGGCCGTGATGGGGTTCTCCTCGGTGAGCGTGCTGACTAACTCGCTGCGGCTACGCCGCTTTGGCCGGGATACCCGACAGGAGCCGGGCGTGGTACCAGGGCGCATTGCCCGAAACGAATGGGCAACGACAGCAGAACCGGCACCTTGACCCCGCATCCGGCGCCACCGGCCGACCAAGCAAAGACGACGCCACCACGCAACTGCGCGATTCGGACCCGCACGTTTACGGGATCCCCGGCACAGATGAAGGAGCAGCTCATGACCATCACCATCTTGACGCTTCCCGGGATTTCGTCGCAGACATGCAAGCCCGCGATCGAAGGCATAGTCGCCGCCATTGCGGGCGTGACCGCGGTGGAAGTCGACGTGCCAGCCAAGACGGTCACGATCATCCACCACGACGACGGCGCACCCGCAGAGCGGCTGGTCGAGGCCATCGAGGAGGAGGGCTATCACGTTGCCGCGCAAAGGTGAGCGGCAACAATACCGATGTGGCGATCGAACCCCTCCGACCTTAAATCGTGAATCTAGCCAAAGGAGACGACCAACGGTGCCAGCGCAGCACGGAAGATTCCCGAGTATGCGATGTAGCGAATCTTGATCGGCGACATCGCGCTACGGTGGATGGTTACCGTCCTCTTCGGCGCCAGCTTCGCGGGACACCTGTATGGCCTTGTCGCGCAACGTGAACGCTGGATATGCACAATCGAACGCCTGCTGCACATAGTCATGTGCGCGGCAATGGTCGTCATGGCCTGGCCCGTCGGAATGAAGCTCCCCACTCTCGGGCCGATCATCTTCTTCCTAGCTGCGGCGGTCTGGTTCGTGCTCGTGGCTGCCCACGTGTTCTCCGGCGACGATGCCCGACTGACCAACGGCTACCACGCAATAATGATGGCGGCGGTAGCTTGGCTCTACGCGGTGATGACCGGCGGCCCGCTGGGCCCGCCCGGTCACTCACCCGGCCACACCATGTCTAGCTCACCGGATATGAAGATGTCCGGCATGGACATGCCCGTAGCCGCGACAACCGAACCCGGGTGGATTACCGCCCTCGACTGGATCGGGGCTATCGGATTCGCAAGCGCCGCGGTGTATTGGCTGTACCGATACTTCGCCCAGCGGAAAACGAACCCCGGCCTCGGGGATTGGGGAACGCTATGTCACACATTCATGGCCTCTGGTATGGCCATCATGTTCGGCGTAATGCTGTAGTAACGGGAGATATGACCCGCCCGCGCGCCGACCATGGGAGGAAGGCCTTCCGTCGAGCTGATCAACCACTTTGAGTAAACCGAAGGCGAGCGGCTCCACCACGTTGGCGTCCGCCGCAGGGCTGCTCGGATCCGCCAAACTACGCAGGTCCTCGATCAGTGCATCAAGCGCCTTTGCGTCTATTTCGCTTTCTTCCACAACAAATACCCTGCCAGGCCCTTGGATCTCTGTCACTTTCACCAATGATTCTGCGACCGCGGTCTCGGAGGCCACTGAATTGTTGGCTCGAGCTTTCAGGGCGCGGAGGGTTACGGCCCGCAGGGTGCGGCGTGTTGGCCGGCGCTGGTCAACGGTTTGGTCGACGTTGTCGTCTCTAGGCGGAATCGTGGCCCATATCGAGCACACAACGGCAACAGGAACGATGATTCTACGCACTGGTTGATCCCCCCGGCCGGATGACTGGTTCTGGCGGCTGTTGCTTCGTCTGCGTCACGATGAGTTTCCCTGCGATGGTGGAGGTATCGCTTCGCCACCGTTGGGGGCGGTAATCTCTGCACGCGGTGGCGGGCCGGCCTTGGGTAACCCGCCAGACGGCGACGGACACAGGCGAGGCGATCAGCAGGACACACCTCAGGCCCTTTCACCCAAATACCGGTTCGACGAGTCCTCGATCGCAAAGACGTGGCCGCCTGACCGACAGTTTCGACCGGCGGGGCCATCACGAATGAGCGATTCAGCTCTGTTGAACCCGGGGTACAAGCAGCTTAGCTACGGCGATTTCATCAGCGCGGTCGCCGCTCGGCGCGATTTGCACCCCGAAACCATTCTTGCCGTCGACATCAACTAAGAGATACCCGGATGGTTCGGCGCCTCCGTTCGACCGGAGGTACTCGGCGCGTCGACCCAGATTTGGGATGTCGACCACCTGGCCGAGCGCCCCCATGTTGGTGGCAATGTGATCGAAGTCGGAAGGGTCCGAAATGTCAAACTTGACGAACGTTTTCGCGCTGAAAGCATCCTCGCCGTTGTTGTACGTGCACCCGGACGAGCCGCGGTCTACTTCCTGAGTCACTGACACTCTTGCTGGGCCGGCAATTACGTCGGGATATGCGAATCGGCATCCGTTCACGCCGAAGGGATGTTCCCAATGGTCTACCTCGCTGGGTCCGCGTCGGTGTACTGGCCTGTATCGTCGCCAAAGTTGAGCCATTAGAGTCGGGCACCCAATGTTGGTCATCGCAACTCACCACTGCTAGAGCGGCCAAGCAGGGGGAACCAAGATCCTAAGAAGTCGTTGCACAGCAACCAGTACGTTGGCCGTCATTGTGTTGCCGAACTTCGGTGTAAGCAGGCATTCGCATGCTTATCGCCACAGCAACCCCCCATTAATCTATGAACTGGGATTCAAGTATCAGCAGATCTCCAATCAACTAGTCCGCAGACACGAGAGATCGCGACGCCGCAGCGGCCGAGTCAGCAGTCAGAGAATAGGTTTGGGCCGGGAGCCTACCCACTAGTCCGACGGACCGCCGTACTGCCACACCAGACCATGGGTGCCGGTCATCATGTGATTGCACCACATCGTCTGACCGCTACTGTCCTGCGTCGTGGCATGCCATACCGAGCACGGATCGCCCGGCGAGGGCGGATCAGCCTGCGCCACATGAGCCCCCGCCATGACGGCCAGCGATGCCAGGGCGAAGGTTATGGCCACCCGGACCAGATGAACGGTGCCCATTGTGACCTCCTTGCCAGACGGCACACTCAGAGGAACTAACGATAACTCTTACCGCGTTCATCTGCCGGTGATCGTTCTCGGTTCTGGTGACGCCGCGGAACCGTGCCTGTTGGCAAGCCGGAAAGTGAATTGAATGCCAGCCTGGCGCTAGTAGCGTTACGACCAGCTTGGAAGGGGTCGCGATGTTAGTCGATGCCGAAATGCTGCACTCAGGAGGCGATGAGTCTCACCGCGCGGGCGAACATGCCCACGACGGGGCTGGTCAGCTGTCGCGCGTGCCGCTGACGGCCGGGATGTTCGGCGACTTCGCCGCAGCCGACACCTTCCACGACGCGATCAGTTCAGCACACACCCGGCACGTCAACGCCCTGCAGACTCATCACGGGACGCTTGAGAAGGTCGGCGACAAAGCCCGTCGTGCGGCATACGGATTCGCCGACACCGAGGACACCAACGCGAAGGCGCTGCGGGACGTCTAGTGAACCTGCGTCTCCGGCTGACCTTCAGGCCAGCGGCAGACTGCCCGCCGAATCGCGCCGGGCGGCGTAACCTGCTTGCGTGAACCGTGCCGTGTGCGCCAGCGTTGTCGCCCTGGCAGCTGGTCACTTGATCGGCTGCTCGCACCCGTACACCTACTCGGCGCCGGCTACTTTCGCGGTGAGCGACGAGTCGGTCACCAAGACGATCGAAGAGGTGGTCGCCAATAACTCCTTGGTGACGCTCGATGGCAGGCCCGAGGTGAGCTGCGAGGGCCAAACCCGTTGCAAAATCGCCTATTCCATTGCGCAGTCCGTCGGCGGCTCAAGCGAATGGGAAGACAACGAGATGGTCCGCCCCACACGCCAGATCTGGAAGACGCTCTTCGCCGACTCGCAGTTCCAGTCCGGGACGATTACGGTCAGCGGCCCGGCCACGTCGGATACCGCGAAAAACCCGACGCAGCCATATTTTTCGCTGACCTGCGACCGGCAGCGCACCGCCCAGCTCGACTGGAGAGACATCGACGGCTGGGGGATTCGGCAGCATTGCGACTACTCGCCCCTGGCTACCGGGATGCCGGGCACGTAGCGCCGATACGTCTGGCCGGTTCGACAGCGGACGAAAACCGGCGTTGCCAGGGGCAGCCAGCTCAATGAGTCGTTGTTCCGCTTGGAGGTCCGGTCTCGTTCGTAGCGCCCGGCTCGCCTGGGCTATCGCCGGCTGCCGGTTCGTCGCCTGCCGGGCAATAGTCGTTCGTAGCGATGGTCTCGAATTTCGTTGCCTTCGCCTGAGTAAACCCATCGTTCTGCCCGGTCAGATTGGAGACGACGTCGTCGTCGCTCATGCCGGTGTCTTTCAACGAGCACACCGTTTTGCCGGCGGTCACCGCTTTATCCGGATCGCCGTAATGGATCCCGGCGGTATCCAGATCGGACAGGAAAGCCTGGTCGGTGTCGTCGGCATGAGACGGTGTCGCCAGGGCGACCGTAGCCGCGGCGACGATCGGCAGCATGAGTCGGATTCGCATCTGCATATCATCGCCGCCACGCGCGGGTTTCGCATCTCGAGCGCCCAGCTGCCGCCGACGGTCCCCTTCTCGGGCGTTGTTAGCGTAGAACCGTGCTGGCCGTGCGGCGCGTCCTCCCGGATTCCGTCGATGTCGACGAGCTGGCCGCGGTCGCCGGCCAAACTTTCCCGCTGGCCTGTCCACCGTCGGTGAGTGCCGCAGACATCGCAGCGTTCGTCGAGGCCAATCTGTCCGGTGCACACTTTCGGCAATATCTAGCCGACCCGGACCGAGTAGTCCTCACCGCGCAGCTCGAAGACCGACTTGTCGGCTACGCCATGCTCGTTGGCGGGGTGGCCGACGACGTCGACGTCCAGCAAGCCGTCCGCGTGCGCCCAGCCGTTGAGCTGTCCAAAATGTATGTGCTACCCGACGTTCACGGCACCGGCGTGTCGACGGCCCTGATGCATCACGCGCTGGCCGCCGCCGCGGAATCAGGCGTGGGCTGCGTGTGGCTCGGGGTCAACCAGCAAAACCAACGCGCGCAACGGTTCTACGCGAAACACGGCTTCACGGTCAGCGGCCGCAGAACGTTTCAGCTGGGCGGACACCGCGAACACGACTACGTCATGGTGCGTGTCCTGCAACCAGGGCCGAGCGCGCCGGCGCCACCGCCACGTGCTGCAATCAACCCCATGCCCGAGCCCGGTGCCGACCAAGCCGCCGGGACACGACTGAGGCTGCTCGGGTCGGTCCGTCAGCTGACCGACGGTGAGCTGGCGCGGCTCTACAGCTATCCGAGCCGATTGCCACAGGCGCGGATCCGCGCGAACTTCATCGCCAGCCTCGACGGCGCGGCCACCGTCGACGGCGCCACCGGCGGCCTCGGCGGCCCCGGCGATCGGGCGTTGTTCAACCTGCTGCGTGCACTGGCCGACGTCATCGTCGTCGGCGCCGGCACCGTACGGACCGAGAGCTACAGCGGCGCGCGGCTGACCGTCGCCGAACGACAGCACCGCCAGGCCCGCGGGCAGAGCGAAGTTCCGCAGCTGGCGATCGTGACCGAATCGGGCCGACTGGATCGCGGGATGCCGATCTTCACCCACACCGAAGTGATGCCGCTGGTGTTGACGTGCACCGCAGCCATCGACGCGACGCGGCAGCGACTCTCCGGGCTTGCCGAGGTGATCGACTGCTCGGGCGACGACCCCGGCCGGGTCGACGTCCGCGCCGTGGCTGGGGAGGCAGCGTCGCGCGGCCTGTACCGGGTCCTGACCGAAGGCGGTCCGACCCTGTTCAGCTCGTTCATCGACGCCGACCTGATCGACGAGCTGTGCCTGACGGTCGCGCCGTTCGTGGTCGGAGGTTCCGGCACGCGCATCGCGACCGGCCGCGGCCAGGTGCTGACCCGGATGCGCTGCGCGCACGTCCTCTCCGACGACTCCGGCTACCTGTACACCCGCTACGTGAAAGGCGCCGAGCCAGCGGATCGCTAGGGTAGTCGCATGAGCCGGCACATCAGGTCCGCGACGGTCATTGTCGCGTTGACCGCGTTGCTGGCCGGGTGCGTCCCGGTGCTGGCCGCCAATCCACGGTTCGCCACCAACTCCGGCAGCCGCCCGCACGGTGCGGCGCCCACGGCGCCCCCGCCCAGCGGTCCGCCGCCGATCGCGGCGCCCAAGAACGATTTGTCTTGGCACGACTGCACGTCGCGAGAGTTCGCCGACGCCGCGGTGCCCGCCGCGCCCGGAGTCACGCTGGACTGCGCCACGTACGACGCCGACCTGGATCCGCTGAACGGCGCCAACGGCACGCTGAGCATCGGCGCTGTCCGCGCCCGCTCGGTGCAAACCCCGCAAGACGCCGGGCCACTGCTCTTCACCACCGGCTGGGATCTGCCGTCGTCGCTGCAGCTGCCGATCTGGCTGTCCCGGGCCGGCGCCGACGTGCTGCGCGCTCACCCGGTCGTCGCCGTCGACCGTCGTGGCATGGGCCTGTCCAGCGCGGTCGACTGCCGCGACCAGCTGGACCGCGGACAGATGCGCGACCAGGCGCAGTTCCAGCCCGGCGATGACCCGGTGGCCAACCTGTCCGACACCGCCAATAGCGCCACCACCAGTTGCACCGACACCATCGCACCCGGCGACTCCGATTACGACAACGCCCACGCCGCCGGCGATATCGAACGCCTGCGCAGCATCTGGGATGTGCCTGCGCTGGCGCTGCTTGGCATCGGCAACGGTGCGCAAGTGGCGCTGAGCTTCGCCGGGGCGAACCCCGAGAAGGTCGCCCGGCTGGTGCTGGATTCTCCGATTCCGTTGGGCATCAACGCCGAGGCCGCCGCCGAGCAGAGGGTCAAAGGACAGCAGGCTGCGCTGGATGCCTTCGCCGCGCAGTGCGTCGCGGTGAACTGCGCGCTGGGGCCCGACCCCAAAGGCGCCGTCAGCTCGCTGCTGACCGCGGCCAAGGCGGGTCACGGGCCGGGGGGCTCGTCGGTGGCGTCGGTCGCCAACGCGATCGTCACCGCGCTGGGCTTCCCGACCGGTGACCGGGTCTCCAACACCACCGGCCTGGCCGATGCGCTGGCGGCCGCGAACTCCGGCGATTCGAACAAGTTGATCAGCCTGATCAACCGGGCCGAGTCCACCACCGACACCGACGGCCAGTTCGTCAACTTCTGCAGCGATTCGCTCAACCGCCCGACGCCGGACCGGATCCGCGAACTGGTGGTCGCGTGGGCCAAGCTCTACCCTCAGTTCGGCCCCGTCGCCGCACTGAATCTGGCCGACTGCGTGCACTGGCCGAGCGGCGCGGCGCCGCAGCCGCCCAAGCACCTCAAGGTCGACGTCATGTTGATGGGCGTGCAGAACGACCCGATTGTCGGCATGGAAGGCGTCGCAGCCACGGCCGCCACGATCATCAACGCCGGCGCCGCGAGCAAGCGGGTGATGTGGCAAGGGATCGGCCACGGCGCCAGTATCTACTCCTCGTGCGCGGTACCGCCGCTGATCGGCTATTTGAACAGCGGCAAGTTACCCGACACCGACATCTACTGCCCCGCCTGACACTTCGGTGTGATCGGCTCGCGGGCCCCCGGTGTACGGTGCGCTGGTGACGGATTCCGCGCTGGCCGCATTCCGCCCCCGAACCGGTATACCGAGCACCGCCACCGTGCTGCGGTCTGTGTTGTGGCCGGCGGCCATTCTGTCGATCATTCATCGCAGCGTCGTGCTGACCACCAACGGCAACATCACCGACGACTTCAGTCCGGTCTACCGGGCGGTCCGCAATTTCCGGCAAGGCGTGGCGATCTACAACGAGCACTTCGACTACGTCGACCCGCACTACCTGTATCCGCCGGGCGGGACGCTGATCATGGCACCATTCGGCTACTTGTCGTTTTCGACGTCCCGATACTTGTTCATATTCGCCAACACGGTGGCTATTCTGCTCGCCGCCTACCTGTTGCTGCGGCTGTTCAACTACACGCTGACCTCGGTGGCCGCGCCGGCCCTGCTGCTGGCGATGTTCTGCACCGAGTCGGTCTCCAGCACGCTGGTATTCACCAACATCAACGGCTGCATCCTGTTGCTGGAGGTGCTGTTTCTGCGCTGGCTGCTCGACGGCAACCGCAGTCATCAGTGGTGGGCGGGCATTGCGATCGGCTTGGCGCTGGTGGTCAAACCAGTGCTGGGACCGCTGCTGCTGCTGCCGCTGCTGAATCGCCAGTGGCGGGCCGTGCTCGCGGCCATCGTGGTGCCGGCGGTGTTCAACGCGGCCGCGCTGCCGCTGATCAGCGATCCAATGGACTTCTTCACCCGCACGCTGCCCTACATTTTGGGCACTCGCGACTACTTCAACAGCTCGATCCTGGGCAACGGCGTGTATTTCGGCTTGCCGACCTGGCTGATCCTCTTCTTGCGAATCCTGTTCACGCTCATCGCGATCGGTAGCCTGTGGCTGCTGTACCGCTACTACCGGCTGCGGGATCCGCGGTTCTGGCTACTCACGTCCTCCGGTGTGTTGTTGCTGTGGTCCTGGCTGGTGCTGTCGCTGGCTCAGGGTTACTACTCGATGATGCTGTTCCCGTTCTTGATGACGGTGGTGCTGCCCAACTCGGTGATCCGCAACTGGCCGGCATGGCTGGCCGTGTACGGCTTCCTCACGCTGGATAAGTGGCTGCTGTTTCACTGGATGTACATCGGCCGGCCGCTGGATTACCTGAAGATCACCTACGGCTGGTCACTGTTGATGATCGTGACATTCTGTGTGCTGTACTTCCGCTATCTGGACGCCAAGGCCGAGAACCGGTTGGGCGGCGGCATCGATCCGGCATGGCTGACGGCCGAGCAGCCGCGCGCGGTGATCGCAAGCGCGGCGGAGCCGGGCGCAGCGGGTCACCGCAATTGGCGCTAGCGTGGAGGCATGAGTTCTGAAAGCTCGCGTCCGCACGTGCAATTGACCGACGACGAGTGGCGCCACAAGCTGACCCCGGAGGAATTCGCCGTGCTGCGGCGGGCCGGGACCGAGCGGCCGTTCACCGGTGAATACACCGACACCAAAACCCAGGGCAGTTATCAGTGCCGGGCGTGCGGCGCCGAACTGTTCCGCAGCACCGAAAAATTCGAGTCGCACTGCGGATGGCCGTCCTTTTTTGATCCATCGGATTCCGATGCGGTGATCTTGCGCCCCGACCACTCGCTGGGCGCCACGCGCACCGAGGTGCTGTGCGCGAACTGCCACAGCCATCTGGGCCACGTCTTCGCCGGCGAGGGTTACCCCACTCCGACCGACCTGCGTTACTGCATCAACTCGATCTCGCTGCGGATGGTGCCGGCAGGCGGCTAACCGCAGCCCCTTTCGCCTCAAACACCTCAGTAGTCACTGGACCTGGGGTGCGCCGCTGTGCCCATCTTTGAGCGACAACTGCGTCGCGCAGACGGCCACTCCACGAATTTGTCGCTCAAAGGTGGGCACACAGCCACTTCCCTCCCTCACGGGACTGCTGTGACAGTTGGTGCGTCGAAGGCACCAGTCAGTCGACTCGGGTGGCGTGCATCTCCCAGAACGGGGCGTGGACGCGGCCGTTGGTCAACCACGGTTCCATCACCCGGAAGCGTTCCAGCATCGGCTCGATCTGGTCCGCCATGTCGGGGTTGCGCGCAGCCATCATCTCGATGGATTCCACGCTGAGGTTGACCTGGTAGGTCGTCGGCCCCAAGTAGTTGATCTCCCACCCGGCCTCGGGGAACACCTGGCGGAAGTCGTTCTCGGACAACGACCGCAGCATCTTGAAGCCGTTGACGTCGTGCTCGCCGAACTCGAACATGTACAGCCGCGCGCCCGGCTTGGTGGCCCGGTGTAGCGCCTGCGCATAGGCGCTTTGCAGGTTCGGGTCGGTGCTGAAGGTGTGATAGAAAGCGCAGTCGACGACGGTGTCGAACCGGCCGTCCAGCCCGTCCAGCTTGGTGGCGTCGGCCAGCTCGAAGTTGACCGAAACCCCGGCCTTGCGCGCGTTGTCGCGGGCGCGCTCAACGGCCGTCGCCGACCCGTCGATGCCCGTGGCCGAATAGCCCTTCGACGCGTAGTAGATCGCGTGATGGCCCGGCCCGGTCCCGGGGTCGAGCACCTCACCTTTGACCGCACCCAGTGCTACCAGCTGCTGGACCACCGGCTGCGGACCCCCGATATCCCACGGCGTGGCGACGGGCAGGCCGTACGACGTCCGCTCGTCGCGATACATCTGCTCGAAGCGGGTCGGGTCGGTCGGGTCGAATTGGGTCATGGCAGCGTGCTCACGAGCTGCTCGACCGGCACCCGCGGGCCGGTGAAGAACGGTGTCTCCGCTCGGGTGTGCCGGCGGGCGTCGGTGGCCCGCAGGTCACGCATCAGGTCCACGATGCGGTGCAGTTCGGGCGACTCGAACGCCAGGATCCACTCGTAGTCGCCGAGTGCGAATGCCGGAACGGTGTTCGCCCGGACATCCTTGTAGCCGCGTGCGGCCATGCCGTGTTCGGCGAGCATGCGGCGCCGCTCTTCGTCGGGCAGCAGATACCACTCATAGGACCGCACGAACGGATAGACGCAGATGTAGGCGCCCGGCTCTTCGCCGGCCAGAAAAGCCGGGATGTGGCTTTTGTTGAACTCGGCCGGCCGATGCAATCCCACGCTGCTCCACACCGGTGTGCAAGCACGGCCCAAGGTGGTGGTGCGGCGGAAATCCGCGTAGGTCGCCTGCAGCGCTTCCACCTGTTCGGCATGAGTCCAGACCATGAAGTCGGCGTCGGCGCGCAGGCCTGCGACGTCGTAGAGCCCTCGCACCCTGACGCCGCGTTCCTCCTGCTGCTTGAGGAAAGTCGCCGTCTCGTCAATGACCGCGCTGCGGTCCTCGCCGAGGACGCCCGGCCGCACCGAAAATACCGAGAACATCAGGTAGCGCACCGCGGCGTTCAGGGCGTCGTAGTCCAGGCGGGCCATGAGATCTATCGTGCCACGGGGGCCGCGGCGCCCCGAACCGCGCGAGCGGCGGCGAGGCCCGCGGTGGCGATACAGGCGGGCACGCCGATGCCGTCGAGATAGTTGCCGGCGACAGCCAGAGTCGGCGGTAAACCCGCGCGCAGCTCGGCCGCCAAATTGCCGTGGCCGGGACCATACTGCGGCATCGTGTCCATCCAGCGCCGCACCCGCACGTCGATGGGGTCGACGGCTAGCCCGAACACCGTCGCCAGGTCATCGATGGCCCACCCCACGAGTTCGTCGTCGGTGGCGAGGTCGGTGACGTGGTCGCCGAACCGCCCGAATGACAGCCGCACCAGCTCCGTCTCCCCGCTAGCCCCTCTATGCCCCCACTTTCGCGACGACAACGTAATTGCCTTGGCCCGCAATGGTTCTCCGCTGGCCGCCAGCACCCCGGAATACTGCGGAAACCTCGTCGACACCGGCAGCGCCAGCGCGACCACCACCGACGACGCAGTGTTGATCCGGCGTGCCGCGGCGGCGGTGCGCGGGGCGATGCCGTCGACGAGGGGCGCCAGCCGCGACGACGGAACCGCCAGGATCACCGCATCGGCGCGCCACGTCGCACCGGTGGCGTCGCGCAGCGCCCAGCCCCGCCCCGCAAAGTCGATCTGGTGCACCGCCGCCTGCACCCATTGCAGCCGGCTGCGGCCCACCAGCTCATCGACCAGCACCGTGTATCCGCCGGCCACGGCGCCGAACACCGGTCCGTCGGTCACCGTCGGCAGCGCCGCGCGGACCGCGTCGGTCAACGTCGCCGCGCCGTCGTCGAGGGCCGCGGCCAGCCCGGGGGCCGCTGAGCGCAGGCCGATCGTCGCCGCAGACCCGGCATACACCCCGGTCAGCAGCGGATCGACCGAGCGGGTCACCACCTGCTCGCCGAACCGATCGGCCACCAACTCCGCCGTCGCTGGGTCGCTGCCGGGGCGCCAGCTCAGCGGGCGGGTGGCTTCCCGGCGTATCCGAGAAAGCGCGGCGTCGTCGACCAGCCCGGCCATGGCGGCAGCCGACGACGGGATTCCGGCCACCGTGTCGGTCGGCAGCGGATGCAGCCGGTCCTGGCTGTAGATCAGCGGTCGCGCGCCGGTGGTGGTGAGCTGGCGGTCGGCCATGCCGAGTTCGGCCAGCAGCGCCGGCACTTCGGGCCGGCGCGCGACAAACGCCTCGGCACCGACGTCCATCGGCTGGCCGCCGACCTGCTCGGTGCGCAGCACCCCGCCGAGTCGGTCAGCCGGTTCGAACAGCGTGATCGTCGCCTGGTCGCCAGCAGCAGCCCGCAACCGGTAGGCCGCTGTCAAGCCCGAAATACCGCCGCCGACAACGCAATACGAGACGCTCATAGCGTGTGGACCAAGGACACCAGCTCGGTCAGTACACCGGGATCGGTGTCGGGCAGCACTCCGTGCCCCAGGTTGAAGATGTGGCCGGAAGCGCCGGCGTCGACGGCGCGGCGCCCGTCGTCGACGACGGCGCGGGCTGCGCGTTCCACCGCCGGCCAGCCCGCCAGCGGCACAGACGGGTCAAGGTTGCCCTGCAGCGCCGTGCCGGGCTCGACCCGCGCGGCCGCGTCGGTCAGCGCGGTGCGCCAGTCGACGCCGACGACCGTCGCTCCAGCGGTCGACATCGCACCCAGCAGCTCGGCGGTCCCGATCCCGAAGTGCGTCATCGGCACGCCATGGCCGGCCAACGCCGCGAAGACCCGAGCGCTGTGCGGCAACACCGATTCGCGGTAGTCGGCCAGCGACAACGTTCCGGCCCAGGAATCGAAAACTTGGATCGCGTCAACCCCGGCGTCGAGTTGCACCTGGAGGAAAGCGATCGTCAGGTCCGTCAGCGCGCTCATCAACGCATGCCATGCAGTCGAATCGGCCAGCATCATCGCCTTGGTCCGGGCATGGTGTCGGCTGGGGCCGCCCTCGACCAGGTAGGAGGCCAACGTGAACGGCGCACCCGCGAAACCGATCAGCGGGACGTCGCCGAGTGCGGCAACCAGCAGGGACACCGCCGCGGCGACCGGCTGCACCGTGGCCGGGTCCAGGGGCTGCAGCGCCGCCACCGCAGCGGCGTCGCGCACCGGTTGGGCGATCACCGGCCCGACGTCGGGAACGATGTCCAGCTCGATTCCGCTGGCGCGCAGCGGCACGACGATATCGGAGAACAGAATCGCCGCGTCGACGCGATGACGGCGCACCGGCTGCAGCGTGATCTCGCAGACCATCTCGGCGTCGAAGCAGGCCGCCAGCATGCTGGTGCGTTGCCGCAGCGCGCGATATTCCGGCAACGAGCGGCCCGCTTGCCGCATGAACCACACCGGCACCCGCTGCGGCTTACGCCCGGCGGTTGCAGCCAGATAGGGCGATTCGGGAAGGTCGCGGCGGTTACTCATCGGCCTCAATGCTGCCACGAGCTCGGCAGACGGCCCTTGCGTAACATCAACCCGATGCCGGTCACCTATGACGAGTTCCCCGCTCTGCGCTGCGAGCCCAGCGGCAACGGTGTGCTGAACCTGGTTCTCGACGCGCCCGGGCTGAATTCGGTCGGGCCGCAGATGCACCGCGACCTCGCCGACATCTGGCCGGTGATCGCCCGTGACCGCGACGTGCGCGTCGTGCTGGTGCGGGGCGAAGGCAGAGCGTTCTCCTCCGGCGGCAGCTTCGACCTGATCGACGAAACCATGGGTGACTACGCCGGCCGGATGCGCATCATGACCGAAGCCCGCGACCTGGTGCTCAACATGGTCAACTTCGACAAGCCGGTGGTGTCGGCGATCCGGGGCCCGGCCGTCGGCGCCGGTTTGGTGGTGGCGCTGCTCGCCGACATCTCAGTGGCCGGACGTTCCGCGAAGATCATCGACGGCCACACCAAGCTGGGGGTGGCCGCCGGCGACCACGCCGCGATCTGCTGGCCGCTGCTGGTCGGGATGGCGAAAGCCAAGTACTACCTGCTGACCTGCGAGCCGCTGTCCGGCGAAGAGGCCGAGCGGATCGGGCTGGTTTCGGTGTGCGTGGACGACGACGATGTGCTGACGACGGCGTCGCGCATCGCCGAGGACCTCGGGCAGGGTGCGCAGAGCGCGATCCGGTGGACCAAGCGCAGCCTCAACCATTGGTATCGCATGTTCGGGCCGACCTTCGAGACGGCGCTGGGCCTGGAGTTCCTCGGCTTCGGCGGACCTGACGTGCAAGAGGGGTTGGCGGCGCACCGCGAGAAGCGGCCGGCGCGCTTCACCGGCGGGCCCGACACCGCGGCGCCCGAGACCCGCCGCTGAGGGGCGCACGACCGGCGCGCCTCTCCCGCGCGTCGACGGATAGGTCTAGCGTCAAACGCTGTGAGTCCCTCCGAGCCGGCTCCGTTCCGCGATGCTGTGGCGGCGATGAACAGCGCCACCGTGCGGGCAGAGATCGAACTCGGCCCGATCCGGCCGCCGCAACGCCTGGCGCCGTACAGCTACGCGCTCGGCGCCGAGGTGAAACAACCCGAGATCGACATGGTTTCCGAACGGTCCGAGGAGCTGGCCGGGGAAGCCTTCGGGAGGCTGATCCTGCTCTACGACCCCGAAGGGCTGGACGCCTGGGACGGCACCACCCGGCTGGTCGCCTACATCCAGGCCGACCTGGACTCGCAGGAGGCGGTCGATCCGCTGCTGCCGGAGGTCGCCTGGAGCTGGCTGGCGGATGCCCTGGCGACGCGCGCCGAGCATTTCACCGCGCTGGGCGGAACCGTCACCGCGACGACGTCGGTGCGCTACGGCGACATCTCCGGACCGCCGCGGGCCCACCAGCTGGAATTACGTGCGTCGTGGACGGCGACCACCCCTGCGATCGCCACGCACGTCGAGGCGTTCTGCGAGGTGCTCGAGCACGCCGCCGGCCTGCCCCCGGTCGGGGTGACCGACCTGGGTTCGCGGTCACGCGCTTGACATGATGCGCTGCGCCGACGAAGGTGCCGGCGCTGCCAGGACCGAGGAGCGGCGCAGATGACAGAGCCGCCAGCCGGTTCGGCCGGCGGCAGCTCCGAGCCCGAACCTATCCCGTTATTGCATCCCGCCGACGGGGTCCCGGACCTCTCGGTGACCGCCGCCGAGATCGCGGCGGCCGCGCAACTGCTGGCCACCGGCCGCGGACCGTTCGCGGTGGACGCCGAGCGGGCCTCCGGGTTCCGCTACTCCAACCGGGCCTACCTGATTCAGATCCGCCGGGCCGGCGCCGGCACCGTGCTGATCGATCCGGTCTGCCACGGCGGCGATCCGCTGACAGTGCTTCGGCCGGTCGCCGAAGTGCTGGGCACCGGCGAGTGGATCCTGCACGCCGCCGACCAGGATTTGCCTTGCCTGGCCGAAGTCGGCATGCGTGCCCCGACGTTGTACGACACCGAGCTCGCCGGACGGCTGGCAAACTTCGATCGGGTCAACCTGGCGGCCATGGTGCAGCGGTTACTCGGTTTGGGCCTGGCCAAAGGCCACGGCGCCGCTGACTGGTCCAGGCGGCCCCTGCCGGCGGCCTGGCTGAACTACGCGGCACTGGACGTCGAGTTGTTGATCGAACTGCGCGACGCAGTTGCCGCGGAGCTGGCCGAACAAGGCAAAACCGAATGGGCGGCCCAGGAATTCGACTACCTGCGGACGATGATCGCGCTGCCCACCCGGCGGGACCGTTGGCGGCGCACGTCGGGCATCCATCGGGTACGTGACCGGCGAGGACTGGCCGCGGTTCGCGAGCTGTGGACCGTCCGCGACCGCATCGCGCAGCGCCGCGACACGGCGCCCGGACGCATCCTGCCCGACTCGGCCATCGTCGAAGCCGCCGTCGTCGACCCGAAGACCGTCGACGACCTGACCGCACTTCCAGTGTTCCGCGGACGCAAACAGCGCCTCAGCGCGACGACCTGGCTGGCCGCGCTGGCGGCGGCTCGCGACCATCCCGACCCACCGGAGAAGGCTGACCCGTCGAACGGCCCGCCGGCGGCGGTGCGGTGGGCCAAGCGGCGGCCCGAGGCCGCCGCCCGACTGGACGCGGCCCGGGCCGCACTGAGCGCACTGGCGCAGCAGGTGTCGGTGCCGAGCGAGAACCTGATCTCTCCGGACCTGGTGCGACGGCTGTGCTGGGACTGGGAAGGCGGCGGCGAGTCCGCGATCGACGACTTCCTGCGCGCCGGCCAGGCCCGCCCATGGCAGCGCGAACTCGTGGTTCCGGTGCTGGCAGCGGCGTTGCAACCGTGACCATCGCCGAGATCGACGTGAGCGCCGCTTAAGGCCCCCCGTTTGTCGACACCAGCGTCGATCTCGGCGCACCCTGCTCGTTAGACGCGCGAACACCCGCCTGCCGATAGGGTGCTCGCGTGGACTCCTACCCGCTTTGTGATGCGATCGCGCTGGCTGAACTGGTCCGGTCCGGAACAGCCAAACCCGCTGAGCTGCTGGAGGCGGCGCAGGCCAGGGCGGCCGAGGTCAACCCGCGGATCAACGCGATCGTGACCGACGTCGGGCCGGTCAGCGGCGAAGTGACTGACGCCCCGTTCGCCGGGGTCCCGTTCCTCATCAAAGACCTGCATCAGCACCTGGCGGGCTATCCCACTAGCAACGGCTCGCGGTCGCTGGCTGCCGTCGCTGCGAAAGAAAATGCCACGGTAGTGCAGCGCTGGCTGGACGCCGGGCTGGTCATCTTCGGCAAGACGAACACCCCCGAGTTCGGCGCCAAGGGGATTACCGAGCCCGAACTTTTCGGTCCCGCGCGCAACCCCTGGAACACCGACCACACCCCGGGCGGGTCGTCGGGTGGTGCTGCAGCGGCGGTGGCGGCCGGCATCGTGCCCTGCGCGGGCGCCAGCGATGGCGGGGGTTCGATACGGATTCCCGCGTCGGCGTGCGGACTGTTCGGCCTCAAGGTCTCCCGCGGCCTGGTTCCGGCCGGGCCCCTGCACGGTGAGTATCTGGGCGGAAGCGCTACCGACGGCGTCATCTCACGCTCGGTGCGAGACACCGCCGCGATGCTGGACGTGCTGATCGGAGCCACCCCGGTCGCACCCTACCTGGCGGCCGATCCGCCGGGCAGCTATCTCGAGGAGGTGGGACGCCCGCCAGGACGTCTCCGGATCGGCATGTGCGTCGCCAGTTCGATCAATCCGCATCCGCATCCGCAAGCCCTGGCTGCGATGTCCGGAGCAGCTGAACTACTCACCGAACTCGGGCACGACGTCACTGAACTTTCCGGCGCTCCGGTCGACGACGCGGCCCTGGCCAAAGACTTCCTCACCACCTGGTTCGTCGAGTGCGCCTACGAAGTCGACGAGGCCAAAGCGGCCAGTGGTGCCGACGACTCCGGGTTCGAACTCGACACCCGCCTGATGGCGGTGTTGGGTCGGGCAACTAAATCTGTCGACTTCAACCGCGCCGTTCAGCGACGCCACGATCACGTGCGGCGGCTGGCGGACTTCCATCAGTCTCACGACCTGCTGCTCACCCCCACGACGGCGACCCCGCCGCCCAGAATCGGGGCGTTCGACCTGTCGCCCATGCTGCGCAAGGCACAGCAGTTGCTGCTCACCGCCCGTGCCGCCGGGGCGCTGCGGTTCACACCGATCGTCGATCAGCTCATCAACGACAATCTCGGATGGGTTCCGTACACGCAACTGGCGAACCTCACCGGCCGTCCCGCGATCAGCGTTCCCTTGCACTGGACGCCCGACGGGCTGCCGATCGGCGTGCAGTTCGTTGCGCGGCTCGGGGCAGAAGGACAGCTGATCCGCCTTGCTTCGCAGCTTGAAGAGGCCCAGCCGTGGTTCGAGCGACGACCGGATCTGTGACCCTGCAGCCGGTCAGTCCAAGCGTTCGCTAATCCGCGCATCGTCGACGGCGTCATCGGTGACGGTGCTACCCAGCGCCGCCACCCAGCCGGTGACCTGGCGGGCCACGCCCTGCTCGGTCAGGCCCACCTCAGCCAGCACCTCACCGCGCGACGCGTGGTCGTAGAACTGCTGCGGCAAACCCACGTCGCGGCAGGGCGTGTCGATGCCGGCGCGCCGCAGCGCCGCGGACACCGCCGAACCCACACCGCCGTTGACTCCGTTGTCCTCCACGGTGACGACCAGCTTGTGCGCGACGGCCAGTTCACCCAGCACGGCCGGGACGGGCAGCACCCAGCGCGGGTCGATCACCGTGACGCCGATACCCTGGTTGCGCAGCCGCTTGGCCACCGCCAGCGCCATCGCCGCGAACGCCCCGATCGACACCAGCAGCACGTCAGCGCTAAACTCCGTCGCCGGGACCGCCAGCACGTCGACCCCAGAACGCCGCTCCAACGCCGGGATATCCTCGCCCACATCGCCTTTCGGGAAACGAATTGTGGTCGGACCATCGCTGACGTCGAGCGCCTCGCCGAGCTCCTCGCGCAGCCGGGCGCCGTCCCTGGGGGCCGCCACGCGCATGCCCGGCACGATGCCCAGCATCGACAGATCCCAAATGCCGTTGTGGCTGGCTCCGTCCGGGCCGGTGATGCCGGCCCGGTCCAGCACGATGGTGACCGGCAGCCGATGCAACGCGACATCCATCATGATCTGGTCGAACGCCCGGTTGAGGAACGTCGAGTAGATCGCCACCACCGGGTGCAGCCCGCCCATCGCCAACCCGGCCGCCGACGTCATCGCGTGCTGTTCGGCGATGCCGACGTCGAACAGCCGGTCGGGGAACCGCTGCCCGAACGGCGTCAGCCCGGTGGGGCCCGGCATGGCCGCCGTGATCGCCACGATGTCGCGGCGCTTGGCGCCATAGCTGATCAGCGCGTCGGAGAAGGTGGCCGTCCAGCCGGGCCCGGGTATCGAGGTGGCCAGCCCGGTCACCGGATCGATCACACCGCAGGAATGCATCTGCTCGGCTTCGTCGTCTTCGGCCGGCGCATAACCCATGCCCTTGCGGGTGACGACGTGCACGATCACCGGACCGCCGAAGCCGCGGGCACTGCGCAGCGCAGTCTCTACCGCGTGTTCGTCGTGGCCGTCGATAGGCCCGACGTACTTCAGTCCGAGGTCGGTGAAAAGCAGTTGCGGAGACAGCGCGTCCTTGAAGCCGGCTTTGAGGCTGTGCAGGAAGTGGTAAGACGGCTCGCCGACCACGGGCATGCCGCGCACCGCATTGCGGCCTTTCTCCAGCAACTGCTCGTAGCCGGGCTGCAGCCGCAGCATGGCGAGGTGGTCGGCGAACCCGCCGAAGGTGGGCGCGTAGCTGCGGCCGTTGTCGTTGACCACGATGATCACCGGCCGGCGGGCGGCGGCCATGTTGTTCAACGCCTCCCAGCACATCCCGCCGGTCAGCGCGCCGTCGCCAACGACGGCCACCACATGCCGGTTGCGGTGCCCGGTCAGCTCGAAAGCCTTCGCCAGCCCGTCGGCGTACGACAGCGCCGCACTGGCGTGACTGGACTCCACCCAGTCGTGGTCGCTTTCGGCGCGGCTCGGGTAGCCGGATAGACCGCCCTTCTTCCGTAGCGTTTCGAAATCCGGCGAGCGTCCGGTCAGCATCTTGTGCACGTACGCCTGGTGACCGGTGTCGAAGATGATCGGGTCGTGCGGCGAATCGAATACCCGGTGCAAGGCCAGCGTCAGCTCGACGACGCCGAGATTGGGCCCGAGGTGCCCCCCGGTGGCGGCGACTTTGTGAATCAAGAACTGACGGATCTCGTCGGCCAGGTCACCGAGCTGGGCTTGCGAAAGGTGCTGCAGATCGGCGGGCCCCCGGATCCGATCAAGCATCCCGCCAGTGTACGCAGCCGAGGCGAAGAAGCGCCGGGCCTGCTAGCGTATGGCCTCGGTGAGCCGGGAAGTCTGGTCGGCGTCGATGAACGTCGACCCGGGAGTGCGCCATGGGGTTTCGCCGCCTAGCGGTTGTTCCCGTTTTGTATCGTGACCCCATGCGTGCGAGCGACATCGTCGAGGACTTCCCGATCGTGGACATCGACTCCAGCGCACTGGACGCCGTGCGCCTGCTCGCCGAGCACCGCCTGACCGGAATCGTGGTCGGCACCGGCACGTCCGACCAGCCGTTCGCGGTGCTGCCGGCCTCCCAAGTCGTCCGGTTCATCGTGCCCGGCTATGTGCAAGACGATCCCGGGCTGGCCGGTGTGTTGACCGAATCCATGGCTGATCATGCGACGGACAAGTTGCGCGGCAAGACGATTCGCGAGGTGCTGCCGCAGAAACGCCAGCACGTGCCGGTCGTCGACG
Source organism: uncultured Actinomycetota bacterium (assembly GCA_963830605.1). Lineage (GTDB taxonomy): Bacteria > Actinomycetota > Actinomycetes > Mycobacteriales > Mycobacteriaceae > Mycobacterium. Next base: position 562,452 of record CAWHML010000004.1, read on the forward strand.
CCGACGACACGATCATCGAGGTGGCCGAGGTGATGGCGCGTCTGCACAGCCCGCTGGTCACCGTGGTCAAGGACGGCAGGTTGCACGGGGTGATCACCGCATCGCGCCTTTTAGCCGCAGCGCTGAAGCGTTGATCGGGCGTCCAGCCGGGCGGCGCCGATGATGTACTACGCGATCACCGTCTTCGTGGTCGCCTACGTCTTCATCGTCACTGAGCGCTTCAACAAGACCGCGGTTGCGCTGGTCGGCGCCGGCTGCGTGGTCCTGCTACCGGTCATCGATTCTCCTGACGTGTTCTACTCCCAGGCCAGCGGAGTCGACTGGGATGTCATCTTTTTGATGCTCGGCATGATGATCATCGTCAGCGTTCTGCGGCAGACTGGGCTGTTCGAATATGCCGCGATCTGGTCGGTCAAACGCGCCAACGGCTCGCCGCTGCGGATCATGATCCTGCTGATGCTGGTGATGGCACTGGCTTCTGCGGTGCTGCCCAACGTCGTCTCGGTGTTGCTGATCGCTCCGGTGACCTTGCTGGTCTGCGACCGATTGGACATGAAACCGGTTCCGTTTCTGATGGCCGAGGTGTTCGCTTCCAACATCGGCGGCGCCGCGACGCTGGTCGGCGATCCGCCGAACATCATCATCGGCGCCCGCCGCGGGTTGTCGTTCAACGCCTTTCTGGTCAACATGGCACCGGTCGTGGTTTTGGTGATGCTGGTCTTCATCGCCACGACGCCGCTGCTTTTCCGCGGCTTGTCCACAGTCGCTCCCGAGCGGCTCGCTGAGGTCATGGCGGTGAACGAGCGGGAGGCCCTGCGCGATCGCGGGCTGCTGGTCAAGTGTGGCCTGGTTTTGGTGGCGGTGTTCGCCGGGTTCGTCGTCTCCCCGCTGATCCACATCGCGCCGTCCCTGGTGGCCCTGCTCGGTGGCGGCCTGCTCATTCTGGTGTCGCGGCTGGATCAGTCCGATTACATGGCCAACGTCGAGTGGGACACCCTGCTGTTCATCGTCGGGTTGTTCGTCATGATCGGCGCCCTGTTCAAGACCGGTGTGATCAACGTCCTCGGCCGGTTGGCGGCCGAGGCCACCGGGGGCAATGTGCTGTTCACGACGATGCTGATCCTGGGCTTCTCGACAGTGGTGTCCGGGGTCATCGACAACGTTCCATATGTGGCCACGATGACCCCGATCGTCGGGCACCTGGCCGACAACGTGCCCGGGCAGTCACACCACGATGTGCTGTGGTGGTCGCTGGCACTGGGCGGTGATCTGGGCGGCAACCTGACCGCAGTCGGTGCCACCGCAAATATCGTCATGCTCGGCATCGCCTCGCGCACCGGCAACCCGATCTCGTTTTGGGAATTCACCCGCAAGGGCGTGGTGGTGACCGCGCTTTCCACCGCCGTCTGCGCGCTCTACTTGTGGCTGCGGTACTTCGTGTTGAGCTGAGCTCAGCGGGCACGTGTCAGCACTGCGACGCATTCGACGTGATGGGTCAGCGGAAACGCGTCGAACACCTTGAGGTCTTCGACGACGTAGCCGTGGCCGCGGTAGAGGCCGACGTCACGTGCGAATGACGCTGCCTCGCAACCGATGTGCACCAACCGGGGAACACCCGCGGCGGCCAGCAGGTCGATGACGTCGCGCCCGGCGCCGGAGCGCGGCGGGTCCAGCACCGCCACGTCGGCAGCCGGTTGCTGCGTGGCCAGCATGCGGCGCACCGAATCGGTGACCACGCGCACCTGCGGCAGGTCGGCCAGCGCGGTTCGGGCGGCCCGCGATGCCGCCCGTCCGGTATCGACGGTCAGCACCCGACCGGGCTCCCCGACCGACTCGGCGAGTACCGCGGCGAACAGGCCGGCACCGCCGTAGAGGTCCCATGCGGTCATTCCCGGCGCGGCCTGCGCCCAGTCGCCGACCAGGCGGCTGTAGGTCCGGGCCGCGTCGCGGTGCGACTGCCAGAACGCCGTCACCGGTATCCGCCAGCGGCGCCCGCCCACCTGCTGCACGGCCTGACCGCTGCCCTCGACCACCTTGGTGCGGGTCCGCCCGCCGTCCCGCAGGGTTTGCAGCACGTGCCGCTCGCCGAGGTCGTCGACGGCGACCAGCACCTGACTGCCCGGTGTCCACCGGGCCGCATCGAGCCCGTCCAGCAGACCGGCGGCCAGCTGCCCGCAGCGCAGGTCGGTGACCAGCTCGTCACTGCGGTGGCGGTGAAACCCGGCCCGTCCGTCGGTGCCCACCGCGAGCCGCACCCGGATCCGCCAACCGGTCGGGCCGGCCGCCGACAACGGTTCGGCGTCGCCGTCCCAGCGGTGGCCGCCCAGGCGCTGCAGCTGATCGGCAACCACCTGCGCTTTGAGCGCACGCGCGGCGGCCGGCTCGGCGTACGCCAGGTCGCAGCATCCAGCGCCGTTTACCCCGGCGATCGGGCACAGCGACTGGATGCGATCCGGTGACGGCTCGAGCACCTCGACAGCCTCGGCGTGCCAATAGGAGCCCCCGCCCCTGCCCCGGTCGCCCCTGACCCGCACCCGTACCCGCTCACCAGGTAACGCGTAGCGGACGAACACCACCCGGCCCTCGTGACGCGCCACGCAGCTGCCACCGTTGGCCGCAGCGCCGACAGTCAGGATGAGCTCTGCCGGCGTCGGCCCGGCAAGCGTCAACTCCCCAAACCCCGTCGGGTGTCGCCGGGCGCGACGTGTGGTTGCAGCGTCCCGCGTCGCTCCGACGAATTCAGCTGCCAGGGAACCGAAGTCACCATCACCCCGGGCATGAACAGCAGCCGGCCCTTGAGCCGCAGCGCACTTTGGTTGTGCAGCAATTGTTCCCACCAGTGGCCCACGACGTATTCGGGGATGAACACCGTCACCACCGAGCGGGGCGATTCGGTGCTGACGCGCTTGATGTAATCGAGCACCGGCCTGGTCACTTCGCGGTAGGGCGAGGCGATGACCTTCAGCGGCGCGGCGATGTCGCTTTCTTCCCACTGACGCACCAGCGCACGGGTCTCCGCGTCGTCGACGCTCACCGTCACCGCCTCCAGTGTGTCCGGGCGAGTCGCGCGCGCGTAGGCCAGCGCGCGCAGCGTAGGCAGATGCAGCTTGGAGACCAGCACCACCGCGTGGTTACGGCTGGGCAGGACCTGGTCGTCGTCGGCGCGCTGTTCCAGTTCTTGGCCGACGGCCTGGTAATGCCGACGGATCAGCTTCATCACACCGAAGAGCAACGACATGGCCACCACGGCAATCCACGCGCCGGCCAGGAACTTGGTAACCAGCACGACCAGCAACACAGCGCCGGTGGACAGCAGGCCGATCGTGTTCACCACCCGAGATCGCATCATCTTGCGCCGCATCGAGGAGTCGGATTCGGTGCGCAGCAGCCGGGTCCAGTGCCGCACCATGCCGATCTGGCTCAGCGTGAACGAGATGAACACTCCGACGATGTACAGGTGAATCAGCGCGGTGACTTCGGCGCGGAACGCGAAAATGGCGGCCAGCGCCGCCATCGACAAGAACACGATTCCGTTGGAGAACGCCAACCGGTCACCGCGGGTGTGCAGCTGACGGGGCAGGTAGCTGTGCTGGGCCAACACCGAACCGAGCACCGGGAAGCCGTTGAACGCGGTGTTGGCCGCCAGCACCAAAATCAGTGCGGTCACGGTGGTGATCAGCACCAAGCCGAGGTGGAAGTTGCCGAAGACCGCTTGTGCCAGTTGCGCCACCAGAGTCTTCTGGTGGTAGTCCGGTGGCGTGCCGGCCAGCTGGGTGGCCGGGTCGTCGACAATCCTGACCCCGGTTTCATTGGCCAGCACGATGATCCCCATGAACAGCGTCACGGCGACAACACCGAGCATCAGCAATGTGGTGGCTGCGTTGCGAGACTTCGGTTTCCGGAACGCGGGCACCCCGTTGCTGATCGCCTCCACACCGGTGAGCGCGGCACAGCCCGACGAGAAAGACCGTGCCACCAGAAACACCATGGCGAATCCAACGACATCGCCGTTCGCCGAGCGTATTTCGAAGCCCGCGGATTCCGCCCGCAACGGCTCGCCCAGGAGGAATATCCGCACAAGTCCCCAGCCGAGCATGACGACAAGCCCGATGATGAACGCGTAGGTGGGGATCGCGAACGCCACGCCGGACTCGCGGACACCACGCAAGTTCATCGCCATCACCAGCAGGATCGCGCCGGTCGAGAGCAGCACTTTGTGATCGGCCACGAACGGAAATGCCGAGCCGATGTTCGACATGGCCGAGGCGGTCGAAACAGCAACAGTCAGAACGTAATCCACCATCAGAGCGCTCGCCACAACCAGACCGGCGGTGGTACCGACGTTTGTGGTCACCACCTCGAAGTCACCGCCGCCGGAAGGATAAGCGTGCACATTCTGGCGATAGGAGGCCACCACCACCAACATGACCGCGCCTACCGCAAGGCCGATCCACGGCGTCAACGCGTACGCGGTCAGTCCCGCCACCGACAGCATGAGGAACACCTCCTCGGGGGCGTAAGCCACCGAGGACAAGGCATCTGAGGCGAAAACCGGTAAGGCGATCCGCTTGGGCAGCAGGGTGTGACTCAGCCGATCGCTGCGGAACGGGCTGCCCAGCACCAGCCGGCGCGCAGCGGTCGAGATTTTGGACACGAGAGTCAAGATTAGGCTTGCGCCGCGCTGACGGTAGCGTTCCGTCACGACGATGCTCCTCGAAAGGACCCACAGATGCGGGTAGTGGTGATGGGGTGTGGCCGGGTGGGCGCTTCGGTGGCCGACGGACTCTCGCGGCTCGGCCATGATGTCGCCGTCATCGACCGCGACGAAACCGCCTTTCACCGGCTCAGCCCGGAGTTCGGCGGCGAGCGGGTGCTGGGCGTGGGGTTTGACCGCGAGGTGCTGCTACGGGCCGGCATCGAGAGTGCCGATGCCTTCGCCGCGGTGTCCTCCGGCGACAACTCCAACATCATCTCGGCCCGACTGGCCCGCGATACGTTCGGCGTGCAGCGCGTGGTCGCGCGCATCTACGACGCCAAACGCGCAGCGGTCTACGAACGGCTCGGCATCCCTACCATCGCCACGGTTCCCTGGACCACTGACCGGCTGCTGAACGCGCTTATCCGGGAGACCGAGACCACCAGGTGGCGCGACCCGACCGGTACCGTCGTCGTCGCCGAGGTGCTGCTGCATGAAGACTGGGTGGGGCGCCGTCTGACCTTGCTGGAGGAGGCGACGAGCGCGCGGGCGGCTTTTGTGATCCGGTTCGGCACGGGCATTTTGCCCGAACCGAAGACCGTCATCCAGGCCGGCGATCAGGTGTATGTCGCCGCGATATCCGGGCGTGCGGCCGAGGCCCTCGCCATTGCCGCCATGCCGCCCAGCGAGGACTTGTAATGAAACGCGCTGACGACGATGACGCCGGCGCAGTTGGATCGAAGATCCCGGCGAAGCCGGGATCGAGGAGTGGCGCACCAGCGCGCCGACGACGATGACGCCGGCGCAGTTGGAATCAAAATTTCCGGCGAAGCCGGGGTCGTGCGCGCCGACGACGATGACGCCGGCGCAGTTGGAATCAAAATTTCCGGCGAAGCCGGGGTCGAGGAGTGGCGCACCATGAAAGTAGCGATAGCCGGCGCGGGTGCGGTCGGCCGCTCGATCGCCCGCGAGCTGCTCGAGAGCGGCCATGACGTGACCTTGATCGAACGCAGCCCCGAACACCACGACGTCGACGCCATCCCGTCGGCGCATTGGTGGTTGGGCGACGCCTGCGAGCTGAGCTTGCTGGAGTCGGTGCACCTCGAGGACTTCGACGTGGTGATCGCCGCCACCGGTGACGACAAGGCCAACGTCGTGCTCAGCTTGCTGGCCAAAACGGAGTTCGCGGTGCCGCGGGTGGTGGCTCGGGTCAACGATCCGCGCAACGAATGGCTGTTCACCGACGCCTGGGGCGTGGACGTGGCGGTGTCCACGCCGCGGATGCTGGCCTCTCTGGTCGAAGAGGCCGTCGCCGTCGGGGATCTGGTGCGGCTGCTGGAGTTTCACCGAAGCCAGGCCAATCTGGCCGAGATCACCTTGCCCGACGACACGCCGTGGGGCGGTAAGCCGGTCCGCAAGCTGCAGTTGCCGCGAGACGCTGCGCTGGTGGCGATCTTGCGCGGGGCCCGGGTCATCGTGCCGCAGGCCGACGAGCCATTGGAGGGCGGCGACGAGCTGCTTTTTGTAGCGGTCAGCGGGGTGGAGGCGGAGCTGCGTCAACTGTTGCATCCGGCGCCGACAGCAGATCAGCAGCCATAGCGCGTTGCGCGGTGCGAATGACCAGGTAGGTCACTATCGCCGCGACCGCGGTCAGCGGCCAGCCCATTGCGAGGCGGGCCACCCCCAGCCAGCCGGTTTCGTGCGCCTCGTAGAGCAGCCGCTGCACCACGAACCGGGCGGCGAAAACCAGCGCCCAGGCCAGCGTGGCGACGTCGAAGGCGAACCGTGCCCGGCGCAGGCCGCGCCAGCTGCGGTCCCGCTTGGTTGTCCAGCTCCACAGGTAGCCGACGGCCGGCCGGCGGATCAGCACCGAAACCGTAAACACCACGGCCCACCACAACGAGGTCCAGATGCCGAGCAGGAAATAGCCCCTGGACTCCCCCGCCACCAAGGCGATCAGCGCGCACACCCCGACCCCGAAAAAACCCGCGAACGCCGGCTGCACGGAATCGCGCCGGAGCAGCCGCCACAGCAGAATCAGCAACGCCACGCCCAAGGCGGAGGCGACCGCCGCGAGCAGGCCGGCGACGGTGGAGATCAGCGCGAAGATCAGCACCGGCAGCGACGAGTAAACGATTCCGCTGACCCCGCCCAGCTGGCTCAGCAGTGTTTTCGCATCGGTGTGTGCAGTGGCCGCAGCTGGGGCATGGCTGTCGGTCGCCTCCGGCCCCGTCACCGCTGAATTTCGTAATGCGGGTTGTAGATCGCCTTGGCGCCGTTGTCCAGCTTGCCGAGCCGGCCGCGCACCCGCAGGGTGCGTCCCGACTCGATGCCGGGGATGCGGCGCTGACCCAGCCACACGAGGGTTACGGAGTCAGTGCCGTCGAACAGCTCAGCGCGCAACCCGCCCGCGCAACCCCTCGCGTTGGCTTCCACGCTGCGCAGCGTGCCCACCATCGTCACTTCTTGCCCCCGCTGGCAGTCGATCACACGCTGGGCACCGGTGTTGACAGCCTCGTCGGACAGCGCCTTGACATCACGCTGCTCGGGGTCCTCCGTCAGACGACGGGTGAGTCGGCGCAGGTATCCTCCGGCCGCCATGACCTCTCCTGACCCTTCTACCGATCCAGTTATGACTGAACTCTAGCTTCGCCAACCGCAAAACGAAGGCGTTGATTCCACCGCCGGGCACTATCGGATGATGCCGGTCGACTTGCGCGGTGTCACCACCGTCGTGCTGCCCGGAACGGGATCCGACGACGACTACGTCACCCGCGCTTTCGGCGGACCTTTGTCCCAGGCAGGCGCGGTGCTGGTGGCGGCAGCCCCGCAGCCGGGGCGGCTAATCGACGGCTACCGGGCCAGCATGGACGGCGCCGCCCGCGGAGGTCCGATCGCGGTCGGGGGGGTGTCGATCGGCGCCGCGGTCGCCGCGGCGTGGGCACTCGAGCATCCCGACCGTGCAGTTGCCGTCCTGGCAGCGCTGCCGGCGTGGACGGGTGCGCCCCGGGCCGCTCCGGCTGCGCTCGCGGCCCGCTACTCCGCGGAGCAGCTGCGTCGCGACGGCCTGCCAGCGGCGACGACCCAGTTGCGCGCATCCAGCCCGCCGTGGCTGGCCGACGAGCTGATCCGATCATGGTCGGATCAGTGGCCGCAGCTGCCCGCGGCCATGGAGGAAGCCGCGGCCTACGTCGCGCCGACCCGTGCCCAGCTCGCCCGGCTCACAGCGCCGTTGGCGGTGGCCGGCGCGACCGACGACGCGGTGCACCCGCTGGCGGTGGCTGTCGAATGGGTTGCCGCGGCCCCGCGCGCAGCGCTGCGGACCGTGAGGCTCGCCGAGATCGGCGCCGAACAGGCCACCCTGGGCGCAGCGTGTCTGGCCGCGCTGCGCGACATAGCTGGTTGACCGCCGGGGCAGCCGCCGAGCGTCAAGCTGGCGTGACGTTCGTGGCCGAACGTGACACTGGCGTGACGTTGGACGCTAGGTCAGCATCGTCACCGGCTAGCCGCCGGTGCTGCGCAGCTGCTGCATCGCCGAACCCTCCGCGCTGCGGCGCGCCTCCGGCTCGGCCGCGTCGGACGGTTGGGCCGGGGTCTGTTGAGCGGCCTGTTGAGCGGCCGCGTCGCGTAGCTGCGCGGCCATCGGCTCGGGCAGCCGCACCGGCAGTGGTGTGCGGACCGGCAGTGGCGTGTCCCCACGGCGAACCACGGTGTCGGCCAACGCTTCCCGCGCCTCGGCGGTCAAAGCGTCCACGGTTTCGTGCGAACCGTTGACGACGCAGCGGATCATCCAGCGATAGCCGTCGACGCCGATGAAGCGCACCGCACCGGTCGCGGTGCCCACCACCTCCCGGCCCCACGGGCCATCCTGGATGGAAACCTTGGCCGAGTCGGCGCGCAGCGACTCGGCGAGTTCACCGGCCACCTCACGCCACAGGCTGCCGGTCTTGGGTGCCGCGTACGCGGCGATCGTGTACCGGCCGTTGGGTGTCACCACCCATATCGCGCTGGGGACCCCGGTCTGGGTGAGCTCGACTTGCAGCTGACCCGCACTGGGCATCGGGATCAGCACCGAACCGAGGTCGAGCCGGGCCAGCTCCGCGCTCGCCGGATCGTCGAAGTCTTCGATGTCGAACGGGCCTTGCAGATCCTCGGCGGCTTCAGGTTCGACCAGTGACCCGGCTTCAGCGATCTCAGCCTCCGCTGCCGACTCAGCCGGTGTGTCGGCGGCGTGCTTGGGTTTGCGCTTACCGAATGCCATGATCACAAACTCGCATGTCCGCCGGAGGAGCCGTGACCGCCGTCGCCACGGGATGTGTCAGCCAAGCCGGCCTCATGAAAAGACGAGACCTCGACCACGTCGACCAACTCAACCCGCTGCACCACCAGTTGGGCGATCCGGTCGCCGCGGTGCACCACGATCGGAGTGACCGGGTCGAGGTTGATCAGCGCGACCTTGACCTCGCCGCGGTAGCCGGCGTCGATCGTGCCTGGGCTGTTGACGATCGAAAGGCCCAATCGCGCAGCCAAACCGGAGCGCGGGTGCACCAGCCCGACCATGCCGTACGGGATCGCGACCGCGATGCCGGTGGCCACCAGCGCGCGCTGACCCGGGGCGAGTTCCACTTGCTCGGCGCTGTACAGATCCACACCAGCGTCGCCGTCATGGGCGCGGCTGGGCAGCGGCAGCCCGGCGTCCAGGCGAACCACCGCAAGACTTTCCGGCACGGGGCCACAGATTACCCTTGACCGGGTGTCAGGTTCGGCCGTCGCGCCGCAGAAGGTGCGGTATCGCGAGCGATTGTGGGTGCCGTGGTGGTGGTGGCCACCGGGCTTCGGAGTAGCGGCGCTTCTTGCGCTCGAAGTCAACCGGGGTGTTCCAGGCCTGCCGGATTGGCTGCCGTTCGCGGTGCTGTGCGTCGTTGCCGCCGGCGGGTTGCTGTGGTTGGGCCGGATCGAGATCCAGGTAGCTGCCGACGACGGCGGCGTCGTCGAATTGTGGGCCGGCGAGGCGCACGTGCCGGTCACCGTGATCGTCCGGTCCGCCGAGGTGCCGCGCTCGGCCAAATCCGCGGCGCTCGGACGCCAGCTCGATCCGGCCGCCTTTGTGTTGCACCGGGGCTGGGTCGGGCCGATGGTTCTGCTCGTCCTCGACGACGCCGACGATCCGACGCCGTATTGGCTGGTGAGCTGCCGCCAACCGCAGCGGGTGCTATCGGCGCTGCGCAGCTGACCGGGGCTGCGGCGATGTGCTCGCTGCACCTGCCGAAGCTAGCGGTATTACCGGCCAACCGGGTCGAACCGGACAACCCTGCCGCCTGATCAGGCAGCGCAGTCGGTGCAGATCATGACGCCATTGTTCTCGCTGGCGAGCCTGCTGCGGTGTTGCACCAAAAAGCAGCTGGAGCAAGTGAATTCATCGGCTTGTTTGGGAATGACGCGAACTGACAGCTCTTCACCGGACAGATCGGCGCCGGGCAGCTCGAAGGATTCAGCGGATTCCGATTCGTCTACGTCGACCACCGCCGACGCCGCTTCGTTCCGCCGTGCTTTCAGCTCCTCCAACGAATCTTCGGAAACCTCGTCGGTCTCGGTCCGCCGGGGGGCGTCATAGTCGGTAGGCATGGTCTTGTCCCTCGCATCCCCTCGAACCAGCCAAGCAACGCTTTGTTGTACCAGCGTCGAACGCATCCACAAAACGATTCGTGCCCGTATCTCGGTCCAATCAACTGTGATTTACGTCACAGCTGCAGGTTAACCGTTGCGGTCAGGTTCGAATCGTGCGTTTAGAGTGCTTCACGTGGTCACGCAAATTACCGAGGGCACTGCCTTCGACAAGCATGGCCGTCCCTTCCGGCGACGCAATTCCCTGCCGGCGATCGTCGTGGTGGTCCTGCTGCTGGCGGCGACCGGGCTGGTATGGACGATGGCGCTGACCCGGCCGACTGATGTTCACGAGGCCGTGGTGTGCAACCCGCCGCCGCCGTCGCAGCCCGGCGGTGAACCACCCAGCCTAGGCGAGGCGGTGAGCCGATCGGAAATGTTGCACGTCGGCCCGGCGAAGTTGATCGACACAAAAGTTCGCGTGCTAAACGCCAGCGGTCGCGGTGGTCAGGCCGCCGACGTCGCCGACGCGCTGCGCGATCTCGGGTTCGCCCAGCCCACCGCCGCGAACGATCCGGTGTACGCCAACACTCGGCTGACCTGCCAGGGCCAGATTCGCTTCGGCGAAGCGGGTCAGGCCGCCGCGGCTGCTGTGTGGCTGGTGGCGCCCTGCACCGAACTCTTCAAGGATGATCGCGGCGACGACTCGGTCGACCTGGCGCTGGGCACCGAGTTCAGCGCACTGATCCACAGCGACGACATCGACACCGTGCTCGCCGGTCTGCGCCCGGAGGCCACCGGGCAGTCCGATCCGACGTTGCTGGCCAAAATTCACTCCAGTACCTGCTGACCGAGCAGTCAGTCGGCGATCGGCTCGAGACCGCCGAATCGCTCGAGGGCGGCCAGCAGTTCGTCGGCAACGCCCGGCGCAGCCGCCACGACCAGGCCGCCACCCGACTCCTGCGGTGCGGGCAGCAGAACTCGGGCTCCGGCCTCGGCGGCGATCAGTGAGCCCGCCGCCCGATCCCAGATCTGCAACCCGTGCTCGTAGTAGGCATCCAGCCGGCCCTCGGCCACCATGCACAAATCCAGCGCCGCTGAACCGATGCGACGCACGTCCCGTACCACCGGCAACATGCGCGCCAGCAGCGCCGCCTGGGTGGTGCGACGCTGCGTGGAGTATGCGAAACCGGTGCCCACCAAGGCCATCGCCAACTCGTCGGCAACGGTGCACCGCAGCGCCTGGGTACCATGCTCGTCGGTGACCTGCGCGCCGAGCCCGCGTGCAGCCGAATAGACCCGGCCGGCGACGACGTCGGCGACCGCGCCGGCCACCGATACACCGTCGACCTGGGCGGCGACCGACACCGCGTAAGCCGGGACGCCGTAGACGAAGTTGACCGTGCCGTCGATGGGGTCGACCACCCAGGTGACCGAGCCCGGATCGGCGGCCGCCGCCGATTGCGGCCCGCCGCCTTCTTCACCCAGAACCGCCTCACCGGGTCGCACTTCGGCCAGCCGATCACGCAGCAGCCGCTCGGTTTCGGTGTCGACGACGGTGACCGGATCGGTCGGGGTGCTCTTGGTACGCACCGCCGCGCCGTCGGCGCTCTGCCCGTGTTCGCCGAACACCTCGGCGCGGCGACGCCGGGCAAACGCCGCCGCCTCCGCGGCCACAGCTTCGGCCACCGAACGCAGCTGCGCCGGCTCGATGTCAGGTGTCGTCACCGGCCTATCGCATCACAGCATCTTGCGCGCGCGACGCGGGGTGAACTTCGGCCGGCCAGGTTAAGGTGTGGGCACACCCACGTCTCGCCGAGGAGATTCGATGAGCAGGACCGACTCGACCAGGGGCTCGACCGGAAACGACGCGGGTTCGCAAGAGGGTCGCGGGTTCGGTATCGACGTCGGGGGCAGCGGCGTCAAGGGCGGCATCGTCGATCTAAGCACCGGCAAGCTCGTCGGTGACCGGGTCAAATTGCCAACCCCGCAACCGGCCACTCCGTCGGCGGTCGCCAAGACCATCGCCAAGGTCGTCAACGAGTTCGGCTGGACCGGTCCACTCGGAGTGACGTATCCCGGGGTCGTCACCGAAGGGGTGGTTCAGACGGCCGCCAACGTGGACAAGTCGTGGATCGGAACCAACGCGCAAGACGTCATCGGAGCCGAACTGGACGGGCAGAAGCTCGTCGTCCTCAATGACGCCGACGCGGCCGGCCTGGCAGAGCAGCATTACGGCGCGGGCAAGGACAAATCCGGCGTGGTGGTGCTGCTGACCTTCGGCACCGGCATCGGCTCTGCGCTCATTCACAACGGAGTACTGCTGCCCAACACTGAGTTCGGCCATCTCGAAGTCGGTGGTAAGGAGGCCGAACACCGGGCGGCGTCCTCGGTGCGTGACAAGCACGGCTGGAGCTACAAGAAGTGGGCCAAGCAGGTGACGAAGGTGCTGATCGCGTTCGAGAACGCGTTTTGGCCCGACCTGTTCATCGCCGGTGGCGGGATCAGCCGCAAGGCCGACAAGTGGCTGCCGCTGCTGGAGAACCGCACTCCGGTGGTGGCCGCCGCGCTGCAGAACACTGCGGGCATCGTGGGCGCGGCCATGGCGGCGACCAGCGACGTGACGCACTGATTCTGCGCGCTCGGCGGGGTAACAGCGCTTGCTGTCGTTACAATGGTCACCGGCGGCCGCCTGAACCGATAGCGGCGAGTACCCGTGCCGACAATCGATATAGCCGACACTTTCCGTCGAGCACGCCCAAGGGCGCCGGAAGTGGATTCGACCGAAGGGATGTACGTGGCAGCGACCAAGGCAAGCCCGTCGACCGATGAGCCGGTGAAGCGCACGGCCGCCAAGTCACCCGCGAAAGCTGGCTCGAAGCGGGCTCCGGCCAAGGCCGCCAACGGCGCCGCCACCGCCAAGCGGCCCGCCAAGGCCGCCGCCCGGCCTCCGAAGACGGCGGGCGCCAAAGCCACGTCCACCCGCGCCGGCGGCGCCAAGAAAGCAACCCCGGGCCAAGACGACGCAACAGAGTCAGCCCCCGCGCGCGGCAAGAAAGCGGCAGCGCCGAAGGACGCCGAGGTCACGCCCGACGAGGTGGTCGCTGATATCGCGGACGAGGATCTCGACGCCGAGCCGGATCTTGAACCGGGCGAGGGACTCGCATCCGAGGACATCGAGATCGAGTTGGACGCCGCCGACCTGACTCTTGACGAGGATCTCGAGGACGACGTACCCGAGACCGAGGTGGAGGCGCTCGTCCCGGGCGACACCGAGGACGTCGTCGCCGAACCGGTGGCGGTGGCTGCCGTTCCCGTCGAAGACGACGAGGAGATCGCCGAACCCAGCGAGAAAGACAAGGCGTCGGGCGATTTCGTCTGGGACGAAGACGAGTCCGAAGCGCTGCGGCAGGCCCGTAAGGACGCCGAACTCACCGCGTCGGCGGACTCGGTGCGGGCATATCTCAAGCAGATCGGCAAGGTGGCGCTGCTCAACGCCGAAGAAGAGGTTGAGCTCGCCAAGCGGATCGAGGCCGGTCTGTACGCCACCCAGCTGATGGCCGAGCTGACCGAGCGGGGCGAGAAGTTGCCCGCCGCCCAGCGTCGTGACATGGCGTGGATCTGCCGCGACGGCGACCGCGCGAAAAATCACCTGCTCGAAGCAAACCTGCGGCTGGTGGTGTCGCTCGCCAAGCGCTACACCGGCCGTGGCATGGCATTCCTGGACCTCATCCAGGAGGGCAACCTGGGTCTGATCCGTGCGGTCGAGAAGTTCGACTACACCAAGGGATACAAGTTCTCCACGTACGCGACGTGGTGGATCCGTCAGGCGATCACCCGGGCCATGGCCGATCAGGCCCGGACCATCCGCATCCCGGTGCACATGGTCGAGGTGATCAACAAGCTGGGCCGCATCCAGCGTGAGCTGCTGCAGGATCTGGGCCGTGAGCCAACTCCTGAGGAGCTGGCCAAAGAGATGGACATCACGCCGGAGAAGGTGCTGGAAATCCAGCAGTACGCCCGTGAGCCGATCTCGCTGGACCAGACCATCGGCGACGAGGGTGACAGCCAACTCGGCGATTTCATCGAAGACAGCGAAGCGGTGGTCGCTGTCGACGCTGTGTCGTTCACCTTGCTGCAAGACCAGCTGCAGTCGGTGCTGGAGACGCTGTCCGAACGCGAGGCCGGGGTGGTGCGCCTGCGCTTCGGACTCACCGACGGCCAGCCCCGCACCCTGGACGAAATTGGCCAGGTGTACGGCGTTACCCGGGAACGGATTCGTCAGATCGAGTCGAAGACAATGTCGAAGCTGCGGCACCCCAGCCGTTCTCAAGTCCTGCGCGATTACTTGGACTGAGAGTAGAAAGCAAAATACTCCCACCTGCGATACGCGCCAAATACCTCAACGCACGCGACGATGCTCTGAGTCCACCGGCGATGGTGATGAATCAACAGCTCGGCCGGGGCGCGTACTTGTCACAAGCGAAGCTGGGCGTCCAAAGCTAACAGCCCGATTAAGAGGTGCCGCGTTTGTCCACACAGCCGAGTCGACAACGGCCAGTCTGATGCTAACGGCTTAACACCACAGTTGCACCAACGGTCGTCTGACTTCGAAAAGCGGACGCAACCGGCCCTATTTCGTCGCTCTTACCAGCGTACACGTCTCAAAGCGACTACCCTATGGGCGATCCTATTAGACACGTGACGATTACTCTTGTCCGCCACGCCGGTCGGAGCTTTTCCCGCGATCTATCACCCGGCTTTTGCAGCCGGTGCTGTGAACAAGCCCGGTAGACGGTGTACGGTCTGATCTTGGTTGACCCTCCAGCCTTCCGGAAACGTCACGGCGGCGATCTGAACTCCCCCGCCGGGTTGCGACGAACTGCGACGTAAGCCGACAGATTTGGGTGCCGCTCCTCGGGGGCGGGTGTCGGTAGAACAAGCTGGGTGGCCAAGCGCCGGCCTTATTCCTCAGGCGTTCTCCCGAGCATCACGTCGTCTCCTAATCGCTTCAAGTGCGGGTGCGGGATCTGCAGTACATGACGCGTCCGGCGGGCGACGTGGCCGAGCGGCCGCGCGGCAGCAAAGGAATACCATGAGCGCTTTTACCGACACGATGTTCATCAATGCCCAGTGCAGCCTTAAGGGCATGGTCACTGGCGAGCCACATGCGCCAATACGGCACATGTGGGCGGAAGTACACGAGCGAGCCCGTCGTGTTGCCGGTGGTCTGGCCGCGGCGGGAGTCGGACCCGGCAACGCGGTCGCCGTCTTAGCGGGGGCTCCGGTCGAGATCGCGCCGGCCGCCCAAGCCATCTGGATGCGCGGTGCCAGTCTCACGATGTTGCATCAGCCGACCCCTCGAACCGACGTACGGCGCTGGACCGAGGAGACCACCGCTGTCACCAGAATGATCGAGGCGAGGGTGGTTTTGGTCTCGGAGCCGTTCACTGCCGCGGGACCGCTGCTCGCACAGTCGGGTATGACTGTGTTGACCATTGCGGAGCTGCTCGACGGCCGGGCGATCGGTCCGGTGCGAACCGACGATGGTGACGTCGCGTTCCTGCAGTTGACTTCGGGCTCCACGGGGGATCCGAAGGCGGTCCGGATTACCCACGCGAACATCGTTGCTAACGCGGAGGCAATGTTCGCCGGTGCGAAAGTCGATGTTGACACCGATGTGATCGTCAGCTGGCTGCCGTGCTTTCACGACATGGGCATGACGGGGTACCTGACCGTTCCGATGTACTACGGTGTCGAGCTGGTCAAAATCACCCCAATGGATTTTCTTCGCGATGTCTTGTTGTGGGGCAAGCTCATTGACAAGTACCAGGGCACCATGACGGCTGCGCCCAATTTTGCTTACAATCTGTTCGCCAAGCGGCTGCGTCGGCTGGCGACGCCGGGGCAGTTCGATCTGTCGTCGCTGCGGTGGGCGCTGTCGGGCGCCGAGCAGGTGAACCCATCCGATGTGGAGGAGTTGTGTGACGCCGGCGCACCGTTCGGGCTGAAGCCACAGGCGATCGTTCCCGCGTACGGAATGGCGGAGACGACAGTGGCGGTCTCGTTCAGCGATTGCGGCGGCGGAATGGCCGTTGATGAAGTGGACGCCGACATACTCGCGGTTTTGCATCGGGCAATCCCCGCGACCAAAGGCTGCACCCGTCGGCTGACATGCCTCGGACGGCCGCTGGAAGGCATATCGGTGCGGATCGTCGACGAGGACGGCGACGTGCTGCCGGCCCGCGGCGTCGGCGTCATTCAGGTGCGGGGCCAATCGGTGACCGAGGGATACTGCACCGTGGCCGGTCTGGTTGCGGCCCAAGACGACGGGGGTTGGTACGACACTGGTGACCTCGGGTATCTGACCGAAACCGGCAGCATAGTGGTCTGTGGTCGGGTGAAAGACGTCATCATCATGGCCGGCCGCAAGATCTACCCCACCGACATCGAGCGCGCTGGTGTCAGGGTGGCAGGGGTCCGGCCGGGGTGTGCCGTGGCGGTTCGGATGGACGCCGACCCGTCGCGCGAGACCTTTGCCGTGGCGGTCGAGTCGAACGCATGGCAGCAGCCTGCACAAGTCCGCCGCATCGAGCATGAAGTGGCGCACGAGGTGTTCGCCGAGGTCGATGTGCGGCCTCGCAAGGTGGTGGTTCTCGCGCCCGGGATGATCCCCAAGACACCGTCGGGAAAGCTTCGGCGCGCGCAGGCGCTGACGCTGCTCAACTGATCCGCTCTGCGCCGAACGGCCTAAAATTGTCGGACGATGTCCGACTACGACGCCCAACCTGGCCGCGAGCCGGCGGAACGTGCGCTGTCCCGGGCGCAGCTCGAAGCGGACGAGGTTGATCTGCACGCGGGCCTCAGCGGGGTGGCAGGGATCGTCGCCGACGCGCGGCGAGTCAGCGAAATCCTGCAGGATGTGGCCGTTTTTGCGTCCCAGGCCATTCCCGGCGTGGACGGCGCGGGTGTGACGTTGATCAAGTCGAACTTTCACCGACCGCGGGTCCACACATGGGCGGTGACTGCAGCGTTCGTCGAAGAGATCGATACCGCCCAGTACGAGGATCTCGATGAGGGGCCCTGCATCACCTGCATGCGATCGAGGCGCCCCACCGTCAGCGGATCGCTCGGAAGCGATTCCCGTTGGCTGCACTTCGGCGGGCGGGTGGCTCGGATGGGAGTGCATTCCGTGCTTGCCCTGCCGCTGATGATCGATGATCAGGTGATCGGTGCCATCAACTCGTATGCATTTGGCCGCGATGCGTTCGCAGATCACGCCGTAGAGCTTGGATCACAATTCGCGCGGCCGGCGGCGGTGTCGGTGTACCACGCGCAGCTGTTGGCCAGTGCGCGGGAGCGGACGGAGCGGCTCCAGCGGGCATTGGTGAGCCGGGCGGTGATCGATCAAGCGATCGGGATCATCCGCAGCCGATCCGGCGTCGACGCGGAGGAAGCATTCGAGCGGCTCAGCGGCCTGAGCCAGCACCAGAACCTCAAGCTTCACGTTGTGGCTGAGCGTTTGGTCGAGGAGGCTGCTCGGCGGGCCCGCGCGCGCCGGGGTTAGCGCGCGAGTTCCGATAACGCGGACAGCAGTGCGGGACGGAACTCACGCTCGTTCAGTAACCGATGGGCGACCCCGGTGAGGTGTTCCTTTCGACGGCGGGCATAGGTACGCAAGATGGCGAAGGCTTGGTCGACTTCGACGTCGAGGCGCTCATGGAGGAAGCCCTTGGCCTGCTCGATCGTGACGCGGTTGGCAAGCGCCGACCGTAGCCGGGGAAGCACAACCGACGGTGTGACCGGGTGCTGCTGAACCAGCGCGACGCAGGCGATATGCGTAAGAGTCTGGGCGACAATCAGATCGGCGTCAGTCAGTGTGCCGGGGCGGCTGCCGAACAGGCCGAGGGCACCGAGTACGGCGCCGGCCGCGCGCATCGGGACGGCATGCACCGATGCAAAACCGGCATCGTGCGCGGCAATTGCGAATTGAGGCCAGCGATCGGTTTTGGCCCGCACGTCGGCGACGGAGACGGGTTGGCCAGTCGCATAGCAGTCCATGCATGGGCCTTCGTCGGCCTGGAGCTGGAAGAGTTCGATTTCGCGGGCTTGCTCGGAGGTGGCGGCCAGTAGGCGGAGCTGTTCGAGTGGGTCTGCCAGTAGGAACCCCGCCGCCGCAATGTCGAGCAGTTCGGCGCAACGCTGGGTGAGGTCGGTGAGCAGGTCGACGACGTCGAAGTCGTCGAGCAGGCTGTCGACCAGGCTGACCACGGCTGCGAGGACGCGGGTCTCATGGGGGGTGTCGGTCACGTTGTCCTCCTCGGTATTTTCAATCGGATTCAAGCTTGAGGCGGCGGTCAAGGATGTCGCGGGCGATGTCGGTGGCGCTGCGGCCGGTGGCGAAGGCGTGTGCGCGTAGTCGGACGAGCGCCTCGGTAGGGTCGATATCGAGTTGGGCCATGAGCATGCCGGTGGCCTGGCCGACCTCAGCCCGAGACAGCGCGTTGAGGTCAGTCCAGGCGTTGCTCTTCGGATCGCCGATGGCGGCTTGGAAGTCCGCGCTGAGGAGGTCGATAAGCGGGATACCGGCAATTTCGGCGGCGACGACGGCACCGGCGAGGCTCTCGCGGTCGAGAGGTCCGGGCTGGTGGCGGAAGAGGTCAAGGGCGCCGACGTACTCACCGGCTACCACGACGGGCAAGGCGAAGACTGCGCGAATCTGCTGAGCGAGCATCGCCGGACCGAAAGCAGGCCAGCGGCGGTCGTCAGCGTCGACGAGATCGACGACGAGGACGGGCGCTCGCTGGGTGATGGAGTCCACGCAAGGGCCTTCGCCAACGGTGAACTGGACCTCGTCAAGCCTGCGGGCCGACTCGCTGCTGCAGCCGAGGGTTCCTATCGTGGCGCCGTCAAAGATTAAGGAGATGGCTGCGGCGTCGACGTTGAGGAGGACGACGCAAACCTCGCACAGACGGTCGGCGGCTTCAACCCCACGGTGGCCGTCGACGGCCGCGAGTAGTTGCTCGTGGATCGGCACGTCTAGCCGAGCGAGTTGCCGGGCAACCCGACATCGGTAAGCGGCGCGATTTCTAGCGTCATTGCGACGCTCCTGTCTTGCGCCCGAAACGGCCGGATCGTTCCGAGTCGGCGATTAGTTGATCTCGATGTGGTCTATTCGAACTGCCGCCGAGACCTTGACACTACTCCGGTCGCATCCTCACCACACGGGTTGCCGGCTCCTGCCGGCTTAGACGCTAACGGATAGCGGTGCGATAACCCGATAGACAGTCAGTCGCACACTCCATGGGAAAGCCCGTCCGGCTTCGCTAGCAGCAACAGTTCGGGTCCAACGCGGCACATAATGCTTGCAACGCATCCGGACGGACCCGATGAAACACGTTCATGCCGCGCCGATCCGAGACTATGAGCCCTGCCTTCCGCAACTGGTTCAAATGATGGCTGACCGTGGACTCGCTAAGTCCCAACACCGCCGTGAGCTCCCCCGAGATCTCCTCGCCTGCGGCGGAACTGAACAGATACGACACGATCTTGACCCGCACAGGATCTGCCAGGGCCTTGAGACGCAACGCGATCTGCAACGCGTCTTCGTCGCTCATCGGACCTGAGGCCATGGGGGCGCAACAGACCGGCGCACTCGTGTCGATTACCGGCAACGCTCTGGGCATCAGACCATCTTGCCAGATAGATTGACATATATCGAAAAGGTGGCATGCTTGGCCACGCGCCACGAGTTCGATATATGTCTCAGAACCTGGGAGGTTCGCTGCCTTGTCTTGCGTTCAATTGGCTCTCAACGTCGATAACCTCGATGAGGCAATCACGTTCTACTCCAAGATGTTTAACACCGAGCCAGCTAAACGCAAGCCCGGCTACGCCAACTTCGCCGTGGCTGAACCACCGCTCAAACTGGTCCTGATCGAGAACTCCGGGAAGGGCGGATCGCTCAACCACCTCGGCGTCGAGGTGGAGTCCAGCGAGACTGTGCGTGCAGAGATCGCCCGCCTGGGCAGGGCCGGTCTGGTCACCGAGGAGGAGATGAACATCACCTGCTGCTTTGCCACCCAAGACAAAGTGTGGGTCACCGCGCCCGACGATGAAAAGTGGGAGGTCTACACCAAACTCGCCGACGCCGAGACATTCGGCGCATCCGACCCCGTTGCCGGACAAGCCGACGCCTGCGCGTGCAACTGCGGTCCGAAAGCCGCCGGATGAGCGCACCGGCCACCGCCGACAACGCCCCCGTCGTCAGCAAGCTGTCCACACTCGACCGATTTCTACCACTTTGGATCGGCGCCGCGATGGTCGCCGGGCTGCTGCTGGGCCGCGCCATCCCGGGTCTCGACCGGATGCTCAGCGCCGTCCAGCTCGGCGGAATCAGCCTGCCCATCGCCATCGGGCTGTTGGTGATGATGTACCCGGTGCTGGCCAAGGTTCGCTACGACCGGCTAGCGACTGTTACCGGCGACCGCAAGCTCATGGCCGCGTCGCTCCTGCTCAACTGGGTCATCGGCCCGGCGCTCATGTTCGCGCTCGCGTGGCTGCTCCTCTCCGACCTGCCCGAGTACCGCACCGGCCTGATCATCGTCGGCCTGGCGCGATGCATCGCGATGGTCATCATCTGGAATGACCTCGCGTGCGGTGACCGGGAAGCCGCCGCCGTCTTAGTCGCACTCAATTCGGTGTTCCAGGTAGTCATGTTCGCCGCGCTCGGCTGGATCTACTTGTCGGTGCTGCCGGGATGGCTCGGCCTGGATCAAACGTCAATCAGCGTCTCGCCGTGGCAGATTGCCAAGTCGGTGCTGATCTTTCTCGGCGTGCCCCTGGTCCTCGGCTACCTGTCGCGCCGGATCGGCGAGCACACAAAGGGCCGCGACCGGTACGAGAGCCGGTTCCTGCCGAAGGTCGGACCCTGGGCGCTCTACGGGCTGCTGGTCACCATCGTGATCCTGTTCGCCCTCCAAGGCCACCAAATCACCACCCGCCCATGGGATGTCGCGCGTATAGCTCTCCCACTTCTGGCCTACTTCGGCATCATGTGGGGCGGCGGCTACCTGGTAGGCGCCGCACTCGGCTTTGGCTATGAGCGCACCACCGCCCTGGCGTTCACCGCCGCGGGCAACAACTTCGAGCTGGCCATCGCGGTGGCGATTGCCACCTATGGCGCCGCCTCCGGACAAGCCCTGGCCGGCGTGGTGGGCCCGCTGATCGAGGTGCCTGTGCTCGTCGCACTGGTCTACGTCTCCCTGGCCCTTCGACCGCGGATATTCCCGACGCCATCAAGGAGCCTTCACCGATGAGCCGCAAACCCAGCGTCCTGTTCGTGTGCTTGCACAATGCCGGCCGTTCCCAAATGGCCGCCGCACTGCTCACCCACCTCGCGGGCGGTCGCATCGAAGTTCGCTCCGCGGGAACCGAACCCGCTGACCAAGTCAACCCTGCTGCCGTCACTGCGATGGCTGAAATTGGTATCGACATCGCCGCCGCCACCCCCAAAATCCTCGCCACCGACACGGTGGAGTCCAGCGACCTCGTGATCACTATGGGATGCGGCGACGCCTGCCCCTACTTCCCCGGAGTCGCCTACCGCGACTGGAAACTCGACGACCCAGCAGGCCTATCCCTCAACAACGTTCGTGCCATCCGCGATGACATCGCCGAACACATCAAGGCGCTGATTGCTGAACTCCTTCCCGCCACCAACGCCACATGAACACCGCACAGGTCTGTCCCTTCGCGTCTGGGTCGCCAGATACGGCAGCTTGCACCAAGCCGTGAACCACAATGGAGCAGACAAAGTTCAGAATTTCAGTAGAGGTGTTGCGCGCACATAGCATCGTTACCAGCAGCATTTCATGTGGGTAATGAACTCGGGCGGTGCACGCCAATGTCCGACTACCTGGGCTGAGCGACTCGGCTTCATTACTTCTGAGCGGCAGGTGTTCTCGGCGGGAGGAGCGATCCCCTGGCCTCGTACACCGCATACAGCACCAATACGTAGCCTGCGACGGGGTCTGCCCACCACCAGCCAGCCAGGCTGTTGAACAGCAGACCCAACAACACTGCCGCCGCTAACAGCCCGTCGATCAGCGTGACGCGACCCTCGGTGCTCAGTACCGAGTTGCCCAACGCCGCCCCAGTTCGAGCTTTGGCGCCCGCCAGCACGGACATTGCGACCGTCGTGATCGCAGTCCACGCGATACCCAAAGCTGAGTGGCGCGGATGAAGACCGAGAACTATCGACAACGTCGACTGGATCAAGAGATACACCGCCAGCGCTGCGAAACCGACGCCGATCAACCGCAGCGCCAAGCGCCGCCGTACCTCCCCCGTGCCCGACAGTTCCCAAATCACCACTATCGACGCGCCGATTTCGATCAGCGAATCCAGCCCGAAGCCGGCCAACGCCACCGACCGCGCACGAAACGCTGCGACGGCCAAGATCAATATGCCCACCACATTCCATGCCAGCGTGAGGTACTCCAAGGCGAAGCCTCTGCGCAGCAAAGCCTGCCGCGTGCTCTGTTCGAGGTGGGCCACCGCAGCAGTCTCGCACGACGGAGCCGGTTAAAAGATCTTCGCTCAACCGCCCCCCGAGTAAGCTGAGGGCCCTACGTGGCCTAGGAGGGGCAATGGCGGCGCTCCATTCTTTGTTGGCGTTATACGGCGCGTTCGATCAGTCGGTCATCGAAGCAGAAGACCCGGAGTGGACCGCCCTGGTCGAGCGATTCCTTCCCGGCACAACTGGATTGAATGAGCGCGGTTGGTTTGCCAAGCTCCAAGAGCTGATTGATCGATTGGCCCCCGATCCTACGGCGGCGCGCCTTCCCAGCGTCGCCGACGCGGTTGCCGAACTCACCTCGGTGGCGGACGCCATCAGCGGTGTCAGCCAGCTCTTGGCGGAGACTGAACCGCGGGCGGTAACAGAGGACCCGGGCTCAAACCCGGTCGAGGATGATGTGGACGGTGCCGGCGGCGACTTACCCGGTGAGCCGCCGACATTGGAACCGCCGCTGACGACCACGGACATCGCCCAGGCTCTCTACATCTTCACAGTCGGCCATCGGCTCAAGTCGGAAGCCCCACAGACCACCGTCGACTTCTCCGCATTCACTGACGACAATCTGAACGCCATCCTCGGGCTGGCCGGTGAGTCCACGTCGACCATCTACCGGCGCGGTGGTGCCATCACCAGTCCCCGAAGCGACTCCGATCGTAGAGAGCAGATCGACGGATTGAGAGAGGCCATCGGAAACCGGTTTCACCACCACCGAGGCTGGCCCGCTGCCATGACGGACGCTTTCGACTCGGGATACGTTGCGATCGAGGTCGCCACCGCGCCGATCCTGCTCGCCGGTATCACCACCGGCGCAGTCACTGACAGCAAGGGTTCCAGCGGCACTGCCGCGGTGACCGAGATCGACGGGATCACCTGCGCCGTACTGACCACGGATTGCTGGCAGCAAACTACGGGTCTGACCGTCGGCGCTGTCAAAGACATCGTCGACCCCCGCAATTGGGCGGCCCTCAACGCCTTCTTCTGCGAAATCGACGCGCTCGGCGCCGACGCGAACGGCGCCAGCCAGGTGCTGGAACACATCAGCACCGACAAAAACAGTTATCGGATGAAAACGGCGCTGAAGAACTGGCGACGAACCTTCGGCGACAGCGCGATTTTGAACTACGACCTGGCCGACAAGCGGACCGGAACCGGCGACAGCGGCCTGGTGCTCGTCGACAACGGATATATCCACATCAGCGAGAACATCCAAGACGACGGAACGGTGAAGGGGGTCCGGATACGGACCAGCAAGATGGTGGCGATCGAGGGCTCGAGCGTGACGGTCATCGCGATGCTCGCGCTCAACCTGGGCTGGGCGGCGGCCAGCAACGCCATGCTGCTCGACAATGCGGCCAATCCGCCGACGTCGTTGCCCGACGGCCGTCCGCTGCACAAATGGAGCGTCAATCCCGAACCATCCGACAAGGGCCCGCCCACCGGCGCCGGTCAAGGGCCGGCCCAGTCACCACCCGCACAACTGCCGCCAGGATCGGGCGGAGCCCTCGTCAGGGACGCTGTCCGCCTGTGGGCCAGGTGCGTCGAAGACACCGCGAAGACCACCAGCGCAATCATGAACAAGTGGTACGACGGTCAGCTCACGGTTGACGACATGGTCCGCTACAGCAGTGACCTCGGTGGCCGGCTGGCCAGCGAGCCATGGCGGTACCTGGAAGACGTTCGTAACCGGTTCCCGTCCCAGCCGCCGCCGCAACAGGCAACCCAAAACACCGACAAGGGCGGTTCGTCATGACAAAGCCGGTCGTCACCAATCCCGTCGTCTGGCTGCAATATCTCAACGAGATCACGCTGCGGTGGGTCACCCAGTCAGCGCAGGTGATCGTCGCGGGAACCGACGAAATGAGCACCGGCGAGCACACGGTGAGTTCCTGCGTCAAGACGGCCGGCAAACTGGCCGATCTCGCGCTGCTCAATGGCATGGAATACGCCACCACCTTGTTCGCCGGCCCCCAATTCAATGTGCTGCCCCCGGTCACCAGCTCAAAGTGGTACGACATTCCCGGCGATCAGTCGTGCGCGCACAACGTCAGAATCGCTGAGACAGATCGGCTGCGCCGATTCGTTTCGAACGACTCGATTTCGGGCGAGCGCATCGGTTTTGAGGTGCAGACCGTGGACGGATCTGCGTCATGCACCGACGGTGTACTGCCCGCCGGAAGCGCGCGATTCCGTATCGTCGTGTACCGATTGGGTCTGCACAGCGGTTGCTACACCGGCAAAGTGGTCGTGACGCCTGTGCCCGCCACAGCCGATACACCGGTTCAGTTGGATGTCGAAGTCGAACTGTGAACGCACGCAGCTAAATTGGCGCGAAAGTGCCGTCCGACCCGGGCCGGTACTTGGTGACAGCAGTCACGGCATCGACAGGTAACGGCCCGTACAGATGTGGGAACAGCATCGACTGGGGATCGGTCGCCACGCCGGGCTCCCAGCGCAGCGGCGAGCTCAAGCGGCCCGTAGCGATGTGCAACAGCACCAGATCGTGGCGTCCCCGAAACAGCCGATTTGCCGGCAGGTGCACCTGGCTCGGTGCCGACAGGTGCACGAACCCGCTGCTTTCCAGCGATGAAGGTCGCATCTCGCCGCGCGCCTGCGCCGACGCCCACTCCGCGGTCGAGCAGAGGTGGACCAAGGTCGCCGGATTCGGCTTCACCTGAACCAGCCTGCGCCACCACGCGTGAGAAAAGACACAACTGGTTACCCCCGGGGAACAAGGCCGGACGTCTCGACGTCTGAGACAGTAGTAGTACGTGCCAGAAACGGAGACGCCATGAACGCAACGTTGACCAGTCCGGAACTCACCAGGGCTGATCGCTGCGATCGCTGCGGCGCCGCCGCCCGGGTGCGTGCCACGCTGCCGTCGGGCGCCGAGCTCCTCTTTTGCCAGCACCACGCCAACGAGCACGAAGCCAAGCTGATCGAGTTAGCCGCCGTGCTGGAGGTCAGCGCTGCACTGGAAGCGTGACTTCGACTCGCCAGTCAGCCTTTCTTGAGCTTCTCGTAGATGCGCTTACAGTCCGGGCAGACCGGTGATCCTGGCTTGGCCGAGCGTGTCACCGGAAATACTTCCCCGCATAGCGCGACGACGTGAGTCCCCATCACCGCACTCTCGACGATCTTGTTTTTCTTGACGTAGTGGAAATACTTCGGAGTGTCGCTATCGGTCCCGTCGTCGACGCGTTCGTCGGTGTCAGTGCGCTCGATCGTCTGGGTGTCCATGCCGCATATTGTGCCGGAACTCCGGGATGATTTCCCTCGAAACCGGTTGAGCCGAAAACGGCGGATTGTGGAACAGTGGAGGGATGAAGCGCGGTCCCGAGCTGGCTTTCGACGACGACGGTCGACCGGTCCTGATCACCGCCGCCGCGCCCTCCTATGAAGTGCAGCACCGCGAGCGGGTGCGCAAATACTTGACGCTGATGGCTTTTCGCGTGCCAGCTCTGGTGTTCGCCGCGGTGGCCTACGGCTTGTGGCACAACGGATTGATCTCGCTGCTGATCTTGATTGCCTCAGTGCCGCTGCCGTGGATGGCGGTGCTGATCGCCAATGACCGGCCGCCGCTGCGCGCCGACGAGCCGCGGCGCTTCGACACCCGCCGGCGCACGCCGCTGTTTCCCACTGCCGAGCGTCCGGCGCTCGAGCCACGCAGGCAGCCCGAGTCACGCTCCGACAAGCCGGGATGGATCGACGGCGAAACCGTCTAGCCGATCAACAGGCAGCGACTTCTCAGCACATTCACAGTGTCGCCTGCACATTTGCGCACGTCAGGGCGTGTGAGATCGCTTCGCATTGGGAACTCATGGCCTGGTTTGGTCGTTGGACCACATGACAGTTCAAGCCGATCGGGAGGGGCCATGGCAAACGCCACCACAAGCCGGATTGATAGCGATCTGGATGCTCAAAGCCCAGCCGCGGACTTGGTGCGGGTTTATCTGAACGGCATTGGCAAAACGGCGTTGCTCACCGCCGCCGATGAGGTCGAACTGGCAAAGCGCATCGAGGCAGGGCTTTACGCGCAGCACGTGCTCGACACCCGTAAGCGCCTGGGCGAAAGCCGCAAACGCGAACTCGCGCTGGTTGTTCGCGACGGGGCGGCGGCACGCCGGCATCTGCTGGAAGCCAATCTGCGTCTGGTGGTGTCGCTGGCAAAGCGTTACACCGGCCGTGGGATGCCCCTGCTGGATCTCATCCAGGAAGGCAACCTGGGCCTGATCCGCGCGATGGAGAAGTTCGATTACACAAAGGGTTTCAAGTTTTCGACCTACGCCACCTGGTGGATCCGTCAGGCCATCACCCGGGGCATGGCCGACCAGAGCCGCACCATTCGGCTGCCGGTCCACTTGGTCGAACAGGTCAACAAGCTGGCCCGGATCAAGCGGGAGATGCATCAGAACCTGGGTCGTGAAGCCACTGATGAGGAGCTGGCCGCCGAATCCGGAATCCCGGTCGAGAAGATCAACGACCTGCTGGAGCACAGCCGCGACCCGGTGAGCCTCGACATGCCGGTTGGATCCGAGGAGGAAGCCCCGCTGGGCGATTTCATCGAGGATGCTGAGGCGATGTCGGCGGAGAACGCGGTGATCGCCGAGTTGCTGCACACCGACATTCGCAGCGTGCTCGCCACGCTCGACGAGCGTGAGCACCAGGTGATCCGGCTGCGGTTCGGCCTGGACGATGGGCAGCCGCGCACTCTCGACCAGATCGGCAAGCTGTTCGGCCTGTCCCGGGAGCGGGTTCGCCAGATCGAACGCGAAGTGATGTCCAAGCTTCGCAACGGCGAACGAGCTGACCGGCTTCGTTCCTACGCCAGCTGAGCTTGACCACACGTATGCCCGCCGCGATACGCGGCGGGCATACTGCTGTGTTCAACGGCGTCGACCCGCCGCGCCCGGCTTCCCCGCGCTTGCGGTCGCCGCTGTTCAACGGCGTCGACCCGCCGCGCCCGGCTTCCCCGCGCTTGCGGTCGCCGCTGTTCAACGGCGTCGACCCGCCGCGCCCGGCTTCCCCGCGCTTGCGGTCGCCGCTGCTCAACGGCGTCGACCCGCCGCGCCCGGCTTCCCCGCGCTTGCGGTCGCCGCTGCTCAACGGCGTCGACCCGCCGCGCCCGGCTTCCCCGCGCTTGCGGTCGCCGCTGCTGGAGTGTTTGGCGAACCATTGCCGCTGCTGGCGAAGTAGACTCGGCGGCATTGGAGGGTGCTGAATGAACGACCTGGTGGACACCACCGAGATGTACCTGCGGACGATCTACGACCTCGAGGAAGAGGGCGTGACACCGCTGCGGGCACGGATCGCCGAGCGGCTCGATCAGAGCGGGCCGACGGTCAGCCAGACGGTGTCGCGGATGGAGCGCGACGGGTTGCTGCACGTGGCCGGCGATCGCCACTTGGAGCTCACCGACAAGGGCCGAACGCTGGCCGTCGCGGTGATGCGCAAGCATCGTCTGGCCGAACGGCTGCTGGTCGACGTCATCGGGTTGCCATGGGAAGAAGTGCACGCCGAGGCGTGCCGCTGGGAGCACGTGATGAGCGAGGACGTCGAGCGTCGGCTCGTGCACGTGCTCGACAACCCGACCACCTCGCCGTTCGGCAACCCCATCCCCGGACTGTTGGACCTCGGTGTGGGTGACGGCTTCGCCGATGACGCCAATCTGGTGCGGTTGACCGAGTTGCCGGCAGGATCACCTGTCGCGGTGGTCGTTCGGCAGATCACCGAACACGTGCAGGGCGACATCGACCTGATCACCCGTTTCAAGGACGCCGGCGTCGTGCCCAACGCACGGGTGACCGTGGCGACCAACCCGGCCGGCGGCGTGACCATCGTGATTCCCGGCCACGAGAATGTCACGCTGCCGCACGAGATGGCGCATGCGGTCAAGGTCGAAAAGGTCTGATCAGCCCGCACGCCGGCCGAACGCCCGTCGCGGCGGTAACCGCACCCCCAGCCGTTGCGCCAATCGGTAACCGATGAGCGCGAGGTCGCGGATGCGTTCGGGCCGCATACCGGACTGCAACGCCGTATCCAGCATCCCCGCCATCCGATGCCCGGGCTCGCTGCGCAGCGCCGCCTCCAATGACACCCCGGCCAGCGGGCCGTCGCCGCGGGCGTAGGCGCTGAAGGCGAGCAGCACCAGCGCCTCGACCCGCCAGGGCGCCGGCAGAGTACGGGCCAGCAGCGCCCACAGCGACTCGGCTTCGCCGGCGGTCTCCCCCACCGCCAGGGCGTACAGGGTGTCACGGACCTGAACATCAACCAGCGCGCAACCCAACCGGGCGAGCTCGGCGTTTGACAGCTGTTGCCCATTGCTTACCCGAGCCGCCGCGGCCATCATTTCCTCGACATCGCGGCGACCGCAGTCGTCGGCATCGGCTCGGTGCGCCACTGCGCGAGACGCTTCAGCCGCGCCCAAGGCCACGGCCAGCTCGGTGCTGCGGCCCGGATCGTTGGCTGCGATGACAGCCTGCAGATCGGCCCGCCGGGCGTAGAGGCGCCGGCCCTCCAGTACCGCCGCGGCCGCCAGCGGCGACGCCGAGGGATCATCGATCACCCCGCCCGCCCCGCAACCGTCGACGCAATGCCACCGTCCACCGGCGGCGACCTGATCCACCACGTGCGCCGCCCACATCTCGATGGCGTTGTCCGACAGGGCTTGGCAGAGCGCCTCGCACAGCTCGCGGTATTCCTCGTTACACACCGGGCAGTGGGCGCCTTCGGCGTCGACAACGACCGCGATGGTCGCATCGGGTTCGGCCGCCGCGGCGACCTGGGCAAGGTGCTCGACTTCTTGCAGGAGTTTGGCGGACAAATCCACCCGCATCACCGACCCCATTTCGCCGCCGCCGATCGACACCAACACCAGCGATTTCTCCGGCACGAAGCCGAGAACCGCCGGCAGGGCGGCGATCAGTGCGCCGGGACGATGAAGTTCGAAGTCAGCTGGATGCTTGGTCATGAGCGAACGCTCGCAACCGCCACCGTCAGCGGTAGGCGCTAAAGGGCGAGAAACCGGGCGGCTGTGGGTGAAGTCGCAACTGTGGATGCCGCCGGTTGAAGGCAGCGGCTAGCAACCGCTGTCGATGCCGACCGGCGGGTTGTCGCCCGGACCGCCCGCCTCGGCGCGGGCAAGGACTTGGTGGACGTGCTCGTCCAAAGGCGCGGAGTAGGAGGTGTGCTCGTCACAGCCGCCGCCGTCGAGGCCGCTGATGAGTCCGGTGATGGTCGACCCCGTCAACCACGGTGCGCCGCTGGTGCCACCGGCCAAACCGGCGCACGGCAGCGACGGATAGCCGTCGGTGACGCCGGTGCTGGCCTGGCAACCGACCGGCATGCCACCCGCCCCGGCCGGATAAGCGATGACGCTGATCCGGGTGCCGGGTGCGGGCGCGGGGCCCAGCGACAACCCTGAGCCGAGATGTTGGTCAGCCGATCCCCTGCCGCGCCGGGCCAGCCGCGCGATCACATAGTCGGCACGCGGGTCTTTCGTGGTGAGCCAGCGCGGGTCGAAATAGACCGTTTCCACCTTCCAGACGTCGGCCGGCTGGGCAGTGCGCGCGAAACCGGGAACGAACGTGGTGGAGCTGACATCGCCGATCAGACAGTGCGCGGCGGTCAGCATGAGGTCGTGACCGGGCGACTGCAACACCGCTCCGGTGCAGGTGTGCAGATCGCCGCCGCCGAGGAAGACGGCGCCGACCCGCGGGTCCGGCTCCACCGGTTTGGCCATCGTCGTCTGCCCCGGGCCGGCGTCCGCCTTCCGGCTGGTGGTGGTCGACCGCGGATGATCCGGACGACCGCAGGCCGCTGCCGCGATGGTCGGGCTGACCAGCAGGCACACTACGGCCGCCACAGTGCGCATCGGTTGATGATGCCTCAGTGGCCGGCGGACGGTGGCCCCTCCGCCCCCGAACGCTGCCCTGAAGCTGCCCCAAACTGGGTACCGGGGTCCGATTCCAAGCCCGTTCGGTTTTCGGGTCCGTCCGATTTAAGGGACACTGAGCTAACGCGGCCTGACATCGGCCGTGACAAGGAGGCACCACGATGGGCCGGCACGAGCAACCAAGACCCGAGCAGCAGCCCCACCAGTCCGAGATGTACGAGCCCGAGTTCCCGGCGCCGCAGCTGTCCTCACCGGACGGCCGGGGGCCGGTCCTGGTCCACGCCCTGGAAGGCTTTTCCGACGCCGGTCATGCGATTCGGCTAGCCGCCGCCCACCTGAAGGACGCGCTGGACACCGAATTAGTCGCGTCGTTCGCGATCGATGATCTGCTCGACTACCGTTCGCGACGGCCGCTGATGACGTTCAAGACCGACCACTTCACCGCCTACGACGACCCGGAGCTGAGCCTGTACGCGCTGCACGACAGCGTGGGTACGCCGTTTCTGCTGTTGGCGGGCCTCGAACCTGATCTCAAGTGGGAGCGGTTCATCACCGCGGTGCGGCTGCTGGCCGAGCGTCTGGGGGTCCGGCAGACCATCGGCCTGGGCACCATCCCGATGGCCGTGCCGCACACGCGGCCGGTGACGATCACCGCGCATTCCAACAACTCCGAACTCATCGCCGACTTCACCCCATGGATAACCGAGGTCCAGGTGCCTGGCAGCGCGTCGAATCTGCTCGAATACCGGATGGCTCAGCACGGCCACGAGGTGGTCGGTTTCACCGTGCACGTCCCGCACTACCTGACCCAGACGGACTACCCGGCAGCCGCGCAGGCGCTACTCGAACAGGTGGCCAAAGCCGGCTCGCTGCAACTGCCGCTGACCGCACTGGCGGAGTCGGCCATCGAAATCCGGGTCAAGATCGACGAACAAGTCGAGGCCAGCACCGAAGTCGCTCAAGTGGTGGCGGCCCTGGAGCGCCAGTACGATGCCTTCATCGCGGCTCAGGAGAACCGGTCACTGTTGACGCGCGACGAAGAACTGCCGAGCGGAGACGAGTTGGGTGCCGAGTTCGAGCGGTTCCTGGCTCAAGAGGCGAAGAAGAAGAAGTCGAACGACGACGACTCGAACTGAGCGCCCCGATCCGATGCGACGAGAAGTTGGCGACATGACCGAGCGAAAGCGCAACCTCCGCTCGGTGCGTGAAGTGACGCCGTCGCTGCACTTCTGCACCATCCACGGCTACCGGCGGGCGTTTCGCATCGCCGGCTCAGGGCCGGTGCTCCTGCTCATTCACGGCATCGCCGACAACTCCTCGACGTGGAGCACGGTGCAGGCCAAGCTGGCGCAGCGGTTCACGGTCATCGCCCCGGACCTGCTCGGCCACGGCCAGTCCGACAAACCGCGCGCGGACTACTCGATAGCCGCCTACGCCAACGGCATGCGGGATCTGCTCAGTGTGCTCGACGTCGAGCGTGTCACCGTGGTGGGCCATTCGCTGGGCGGCGGAGTAGCCATGCAGTTCGCGTACCAATTTCCGCAATTGGTCGAGCGGCTGATCCTGGTCAGCACCGGAGGAGTGACCAAGGACGTCAGCATCATTCTGCGGTGGGCGTCGCTGCCGATGGGCGGCGAAGGGGTGGCGCTGCTGCGGCTGCCGTTCGTGCTGCCGGCGCTGCAGCTCGCGGGTCGCGCCGTGGGACGAATCATCGGATCGACCGCGGTGGGCCACGACTTGCCCGACGTATTGCGGATACTGGCCGACCTGCCGGAGCCGAAGGCATACGCAGCGTTCACCCGGACATTGCGCTCGGTGGTGGATTGGCGCGGGCAGATGGTCACCTTCCTGGACAGATGTTATTTGACCGAATCCGTTCCGGTGCAGCTCATTTGGGGCACCCACGACGTGGTGGTGCCGGTCGGTCATGCCAAGATGGCGCATGCGGCGATGCCCGGGTCACGGCTGGAGGTTTTCGACCGCTGCGGGCATTTCCCGTTTCACGAGGAGCCGGATCGCTTCGTGGAAGTCGTCGAGCGCTTCATCGACAGCACCGAGCCTGCCGTATACGACCAAACCATGCTTCGTGAGTTGCTTCGCTCCGGCAGCGGCCCGGGCGCCCTCACCGGCTCGATCGACACCCGCGTCGCCGTGCTGAACGCCATGGGTTCCGACGAACGCAGCGCCACCTGACGGCCGATCAGCTTTCACGGCGCAGCAGCGCCGCGAGGTGATTCTGCAGCGGCTGTCCGACCGCTCCCATCTGCACCGAGTACGACAACTCATCACCGTCGATCCGGAATCGACGGCCCAGGGCAGTCACCTGTTTGGCCGACGGCGTCAAACCAATTGATATACTGGTCAATTCAGTCTCAATGACATCACCGGTGACGCGGTATGTGCCCACTTCAATTTCGGTGATCCCACTGGGATGGGCGAGGACAAGTTCGACATGACCCGGCTGCGGCACCCGCAGATACCCGACTTCGGCATGCAGCGGGGTGTGGTCGTCGACCGCTTGGGTCTTCTGCCGATAGGCCAGAAACGGCTTGCCCACATGCGAGAACTCGACTTCCTCCAAGTAGTCGAACGGCTCGATCGTCGGATATCTCCCGCACCCGCGGCCTGTCCACACACCCAGCAGCGGCGTCAGCTCCTCCAGAGCGGAATGCAGGCCGGGCGGCATTCACCAAGCCTAAGGCGCGTCCGCGCCTACGGGTCAGCTCGGCGCGGAAACCCCGCGGTGCGCCCGCAGCGCCTCGATCTCGCGTTCGAAATCCGCAGCCGAGGAGAACGACCGGTACACCGAGGCGAACCGCAAGTACGCGACCTCGTCCAGTTCGCGCAGCGGACCCAGAATCGCCAGGCCGACCTCGTGGCTCGGGACTTCGGGGGAACCCTTCGCCCGTACCGTGTCTTCCACCTGCTGGGCGAGCAGGTTCAGCGCATCGTCGTCGACCTGGCGGCCCTGGCAAGCCCGTCGCACTCCGCTGATCAGCTTCTCCCGGCTGAACGGCTCGGTGACACCGCTGCGCTTGACCACGGCCAGCACGGCGGTTTCGACGGTGGTGAAGCGCCGGCCGCACTCCGGGCAGGACCGACGGCGGCGAATCGCCTGCCCTTCATCGGTTTCGCGGGAGTCCACGACTCGGGAATCGGGGTGACGGCAGAACGGACAGTGCATGACCGCTCCTTCGGCACGCCGGCACGTCGTGGACCACTCCGAGAGTACCTGGGTGGCCGCCGACCCGCGCAGCACCGCGACTGCCTAGCCGACCGGGGCGATCAGCGTCTGACCCGCGGCCAGCGCCGGCGAGTCCAGGCCGTTGAGTTCCCGGATGCGCCGGGCGACTTCGCTGACCGGCGCGCCGGGCGCGACCCGGGCCGCAAGGTGCTGCAGGCTCTCCCCTGCATCGACCCGTACCACGGCCAGCCGGTCGGGGATGCGGGCGGGTGTCTGCGAGCCGTCGGCCATCTCGCCGAAGTGGGCCACCACTCCGAGCCACATGGTGATCAGCGCGGCCAGCAGAGACAGGCCGACCGTCGTCAACGGTGTGATCGGGCGTCGGCGGTGCGACGCACCCGACACCATGACGCCGGTGCCCCGGTAACGTGGCGGCGCACCGCCCGGGCGTCGCCGGCTGCGCGACGGCCGGGGCGCTGACCCGACCTCCCCCCGCGCCGGTATGCGAACCGGCTGTCGACGCACAGGAGTCAGGGTCGGAGCGGTGTGGATGAGTGTCATGGCGGTCCTCCTGTCGGGTCGTGGTCGATCGTACGTTCGAACTATATTCGATAACGTGTTCGATACCCGAACATGTGATCGAATCGTTGTCTACGAACACACACGATAGGACCGGCCACCGACAAGTTGCTCCGCGACTTGTGCGCACACGGCGCGACACGCGTCGAACACATGTTTGATAAATGGCGGCCGAGCGACTAAATTCGCCTGCATGAGCGACAGCAGCGATACATCGGCGCCACGCCGCAGCGCCTCGGGGCACGCGACACTGACCCCGCGGCAGCGCACCATCCTGGAAGTCATCCGCGCTTCGGTCACCACCCGCGGGTATCCGCCGAGCATCCGGGAAATCGGTGATGCCGTGGGTCTCACGTCGACATCGTCGGTGGCGCACCAGCTGCGCACCCTGGAGCGCAAGGGTTTCCTGCGCCGCGACCCGAACCGGCCGCGGGCAGTCGACGTGCGGGGAGCCGAGGAAACTGCCGCCGCCACGCCCCCGGTCACTGATGTCGTCGGTTCCGACGCCCTGCCCGAACCTACTTTCGTTCCGGTGCTCGGCCGCATCGCCGCCGGCGGACCGATCTTGGCCGAGGAAGCCGTCGAAGATGTGTTTCCGCTGCCGCGCGAGCTCGTCGGTGAAGGCGCGCTGTTTCTGCTCAAGGTGGTCGGCGACTCGATGGTCGACGCCGCGATCTGTGACGGTGACTGGGTGGTCGTGCGGCAGCAGAACGTCGCCGACAACGGCGACATCGTCGCGGCGATGATCGACGGCGAAGCCACGGTGAAGACGTTCAAACGGACCGGCGGTCAAATTTGGCTGATGCCGCACAACCCGGCGTTCGACCCCATCCCGGGCAACGACGCCGCGGTGCTCGGCAAAGTCGTGACGGTGATCCGCAAGATCTGACGCCGGACGTGCTGCCCGGCCCGCCGAGGCGGTGCGCTAACCGGCTCTGATGAATCCGTTCACTTCGGCCGCTTCTTCGCTGACGAACCAGACCTCGGCCAGGGTGTCGTCATAGAGGGCACTGCCCGGGGTGTAGTAAAGGCCGAAGCTGGCGTTGGCCTTGACCGGATATCCGTCCGGCACCTGGTAGGGATCCTCCAGGGGCAGGTGCATCGCCAGCTGAGCGGTCCCGCGCCGGCGCCCGTCCACGGGTTCGACGTCCGCGCCGTCGTCCGCAGCAGCGTGCCGGCCGCCGCTCAGCTCGGCAGCCGACGGAATGCGAGTCGGCGTGGTGTCGACCGCATCGGGATCTTCAGCGTCGG
This sequence comes from uncultured Actinomycetota bacterium, assembly GCA_963830605.1. GTDB lineage: Bacteria > Actinomycetota > Actinomycetes > Mycobacteriales > Mycobacteriaceae > Mycobacterium. The sequence goes on from CAWHML010000004.1 coordinate 598,237, forward strand.
CGTCGTCGAGGTCAGATGGTGGCTCGTGCGTGGGCTCGTGCAGGGGCCCGGCGCCCGCAGCGTTTGTCGCGCCAAGGTCGGCGGCGGCACCGGCTTCCGCCGGCCACCCCGGCTCACCCCTGCCTGGCGCAGACGGCTGCGGTTCTGGGTAGTGCTGGGACAACTGCGAGGTGCTCGCCTCGTCGACCGGCTCGGTGGACCACGCCACACCGGCGTCCGGACCGGTGTCGTAGACGGGCGCAGCGGTCGGCGTACGGTCGGTCTCGGCTGCCCCGGTCTGCGGAACGGCGTCCGGTCGCCGTCGCGGCCGTCGAAGCGCCAGCATCGCCAACAGGCCCACCCCGAGCAGCACTGCGACGGCGACCAGCAGCCACCACCAGTGCCACGACGATCCTTTGACGCCGGTGGACGCTGCCGCCGGCCGGCTCGGCTGGTTCTGCCCCGGCACCTGGACACCGGACAGCAACGACGCCAGCTTGGTCGGGTCGGTGGTGAAAACGTTCGTGGTCTTGTTCCAGGAGACCTTCCCGCCGGTGAAAGCCTGGCTGATGACGTCATGGTCGACTGTCTGGTCGCCGACCGGCGCGCCGAGTTTGCCTTTCGCGCTGCCGAGCTTGTCCCACGCGGCTTTCATGGCGCCACGCACGACAAAAGCACCGTGGCCGCGGGTCCAGAAGATCACCGGCTTGTCCGCGGCCGCGAACGTACTGATCCGGCTGTTGCTGAGACCGCCGTCGGCTTCGTTGGCCACCGGGAAGCCCAGATTGCTGCCGACCGGTCCACCCAGTGACTCATACTTCGCCAGGATGTCGCTTTCGACGGCGTTAGCTCCGGTCGCCGGAGTGAAGAAGACTTTTCCGCCGGCGAAGTTCTGGGCTATTGCGTCATCGCCGAGCGGGTACTGGCCGCCCTGTTTAGCGCCCAGCGGCCCTTTGTCCCCGCCGGCTGCGCGCCACGCCGCGTTGATGGCCGCGGTGGGATCAACCGGGACCTGCAAGCCGGTCAGTTGTTGAGCCAGGTTCGGCGGGGTGGTGGTGAACACCTTGGTCAGCCGGTCCCAGGACACCTTGCCGCCGCTGAACGGCTGGGTGGTGACCTCGCCGTCGTAAGTTTCGTCTCCGACCGGAACGCCCAGCGTGCCGCCGGAGCTGCCGAGCTTGTCCCACGCGGCGTTGATCGCTCCGCGCACGACGAACGCCCCGTGGTCGGGTGTCCAGAAGATCACCGGCTTGTCGCTCGCGGAAAAGGTGCTCACCCGGCTGTCCGGTCCCGCCAGACCGGGGACTTCGTTGATGGTCGGAAAACCCAGATCGCTGCCGGCCGGACCGCCCAGTGCTTCGTATTTGTCCAGGATCGGGCCGAATATCGCCCGGGCGCCGGTAGCGGGAGTGAAGAACATTTTGCCGTTGGCGAAGTTTTGGCCGAATCCGTCGGCGATCGGATAGACATCGCCCTGCTTGTCACCCAGGCTCGATGTCGGGCCGCCCGCGGCCTTCCACGCCGAAGTGATGGCGTCGTCGGCGTCGCTTTCCGGAGTTGCCGTCGCAGTGGATGCGAGCAGCAGCGCGACCGCACTCGTGGCGGCGGCAGCGAGCACTACGCGGCTGATTGCCGCGCCGAACCGACCTCGCTGTCTACTCACCCAGCCTCCCGGACGCCGCTCTGCCCGAACTGCCCGGGCTGAAACAACTTTGCTACAGCCAGCGGCAATTGCGAAGTCATATCGCAGACATTACGGAAACGGATACCCAGCCGATGTTGAAATGATGCGAGTTGCGCCGGGGTCCGGCGCGCTGCGCGGGCTAACGTGCGCGCAAGAATCGAGCGACGCACGCCACGGGAGGAAGCACAACTGACATGAGTGTTTCCGCAGCGGTGTGGGTGCTCACCGTGGCCTTGATCGTCGGCTTGGCGTTGTTCGACTACCTGTTTCACGTTCGCAAGACACAGAAGCCGACGTTGCGTGACTCCGCTGTCTGGTCGGCGATCTACATCGGAGCCGCCGTGGTGTTCGGCATCGGCGTATCGATCTCCGCCGGCTTCGGACCCGGCGTTGAGTATTTCGCCGGCTACCTGATCAACCAGGCGCTGTCGGTCGACAACCTGTTCGTCTTCTTGATCGTCATCACGAGTTTCGCGGTTCCTCGTGTTGCGCAGCAAAAGGTCTTGCTGTTCGGCATCGTGTTTGCGTTGATCGCTCGTAGCGTCTTCATCTTCGTCGGTGCCGCGCTCATCGCCGTCTTCGATCCGGTGTTCTATCTGTTCGGTGTGGCTCTGCTGATCGCAGCAGGCAACCTTCTCAGACCATCGGACTCCGACCAGCGTGGCGCCGACACGGCTGTGGTACGTCTCGCCAAACGGTTTTTGCGTACCTCTGACAAGTTCGACGGCGACCGGTTGTTCATCGACGAGAATGGCAAACGGGTAATGACGCCAATGCTGTTGGTGATGATCGTCGTCGGCGGCACCGACTTGTTGTTCGCGTTCGACTCGATCCCCGCGCTGTTCGGGCTCACCCGCAATGTCTACATCGTCTTCGCGTCCACTGCGTTTTCCCTACTCGGTCTGCGCCAGTTGTACTTCCTGCTCGACGGCCTGCTGGATCGGCTGGTGTACCTCTCCTACGGCTTGGCAGCGGTGCTGGCCTTCATCGGCGTCAAGCTGGTGCTGCAAGCGTTGCACGGGAACAACATTCCATTCGTCAACCACGGAAAGCCGGTCCCGGTGGCCGAGCTGAGCACCAGCGCGTCGCTCACTGTCATCGTCACCATCTTGGTCCTTACGACGACGGTGTCATTACTGTCCGCGCGAGGACGGACCCGAAGCGTCGTCGCCCGGGCTTTACGTCACGCCACGGCGTATCTGAACCGTGACTACGACGACGATCCGGTCGAGCGAGCGGAGCTGTTCGGCCGCGTCCTCGCGGCGGAGCGCCAAATCGCCACGCTGCCAACCAAAAACCGTAAGTGGATCCCGCGCGAAGACGAGCTGACGGACTTGCTGCAGCGCGCTCACCGCGCGCACGACGCCGGCGGCCAGGGGCAGACCTAAACGCCGAGGCTGCGACCGATGATCTCTTTCATGATCTCGGTGGTGCCGCCGTAGATCGTCTGCACCCGGGCGTCGAGAAACGCTCGGGCGATGTCGTATTCACGCATGTAACCGTATCCGCCGTGCAATTGCAGGCAGCGGTCGATGAGGTGCACCTGCTTTTCGGTTGAATACCACTTGGCCATCGCGGCCTGCTCGACGGACAGCTTCTCCTCGAGATGCAGCCGGATGAACTCGTCGACCATCATCCGCACCACCGTCGTTTCGGTCGCCAGTTCGGCCAGCAGGAACCGGCTGTTCTGGAAGCTGCCGATCGGTTTGCCGAAAGCCTTTCGTTCTTTAGCGTATTCCAGAGTCTGCTGCAGCACCGCCTCCATAGCGGCGGCGGCCATGATGGCGATCGATATCCGTTCCTGCGGCAGGTTCTGCATCAGGTAGATGAAGCCCAGGCCTTCGTCGCCGAGCAGGTTTTCGGCGGGGACTTCGACATCGGTGAACGACAATTCTGCGGTGTCCTGCGCATCCAGGCCGATCTTGTCGAGATGACGGCCGCGCTCGAAGCCCGCCATACCGCGCTCTACGACCAGCAGCGAAAAGCCCTGCGCGCCTTTGTCCGGGTCGGTCTGCGCGACCACGATGACCAGATCGGAGTTGATACCGTTGGTGATGAACGTCTTCGACCCGTTGAGTACGTAATGATCCCCGTGCTTGACCGCACGGGTCTTGATGCCCTGCAGATCGCTGCCGGTGCCGGGCTCGGTCATCGCGATCGCCGTGATCAGTTCGCCGGAACAGAATTTCGGCAACCAGCGCTGCTTCTGCTCGTCGCTGGTCAGCCGCATCAGGTACGGCGCCACCACGTCGTTGTGCAGGCCGAATCCGATACCGCTGTAACGGCCCTTGGTGGTTTCCTCGGTGATGATCGTGTTGTAGCGGAAGTCCGGGTCACCGCCGCCGCCGTACTCCTCGGGCACCGCCATCCCCAGAAAGCCCTGCTTGCCGGCCTCCAGCCACACCCCGCGGTCGACGATCTTCGCCTTCTCCCACTCGTCGTGGTACGGGGCGACATGGCGGTCGAGGAACGCCCGGTAGGACTCCCGGAACAGTTCGTGCTCGGGCTCGAACAAGGTGCGCTGATACTTCACGGGACTACCCACGGCTGACCTCCGGCGGACGGGACGCTGACGCCCAACATATACCAACCGGATGGTTGGTTGGGGGATCGGCACGGGCGCCGGGTTGGAGCCCGGACTAGCCGGTGTTCTGCTGGGCGCGACGTGCGCGCCGCCGACCCTGGGGTCGCGGAGCGCCGGCGTGGTGCCGAACATGCTGCTCGCTGCGACTGCTTCGAGCCCCAGGGCCGCGTCGTCGTTGTCGGGCATCCCCGGCTCGCTCGCTCTGTCCCGCTGACGACTGGGCAGGCTTCCGGAGCGGAGCTATGTCACCGGCGAGGGCCTGTACCGCCGCGGAGTCGGGCGCCACGTGTTGTGGCGTGACGTCGATACCGGCCCTGCGCAATAGGAGCTGGGTGTCTTTGCGTTGTTCTGGCAACACAACGGTGACGACGTCACCCGCGCTCCCCGCACGCGCCGTGCGGCCGGATCGGTGCAGGTACGCCTTATGCTCCGCGGGCGGATCGACGTGCACCACCAGCTCGACCTCGTCGACGTGTACCCCACGCGCGGCGATGTCGGTGGCCACCAGTACACGGGCCTCACCTGCGGCGAACGCGGCCAGATTGCGAGCCCGTGCGGGCTGAGACAGGTTGCCGTGTAAATCAACCGAGGGCACGCCGGATTCGGTCAGCTGCCTGGCGAGCTTGCGGGCTTGGTGTTTGGTGCGCATGAACAGAATCCGGCGACCGGTACCGGATGCCAGGCGGTGCACCAAAACCTTTTTGGCGTCAACCCCGCCAACGTGGAAGACGTGATGCGTCATCTCCGCTGGCGGTGCGTTGACCTCATCGACGGAGTGTGACACCTCGTTGCTGAGGAAACGGCGAACCAGCACATCCACGCCGTTGTCCAGCGTTGCAGAGAACAGCAGCCGCTGAGCAGCGGCCGGTGTCGCCGCCAGGATGCGCGTCACGCCCGGTAGAAACCCGAGGTCGGCCATGTGGTCGGCCTCGTCGAGCACGCTGACCTCGACTGCGTCGAGGCTGATCAAACGCTGTTTCATCAGGTCTTCCAGCCGACCGGGGCAGGCGACGACGATGTCGGCGCCGGCCTTGAGCGCGGCTACCTGCCGGGCCTGCGGGACACCGCCGAAGATCGTTGTGACGTTCAGCCCGTTCGCGACCGCGAGCGGTTCGAGCACCGCGGAGATCTGGCTGGCCAGTTCCCGGGTCGGAGCCAGCACCAGACCCGACGGTCTTGAGGGGCGTCGTTTACCGCCGGCCAGCCGGGTCACCAGCGGAATCGAGAAGGCCAGCGTCTTTCCGCTGCCTGTCTTTCCGCGGCCGAGCACATCACGGCCTGCGAGGGTGTCGGGAAGGGTGTGGACCTGTATGGGGAGAGGAGCCTCGATTCCGCAGGAGGCCAGCACCCGAGTAACTGATTCGGGCACGCCGAGGTCGGCGAACGATGTGGTGGTCAAGAGTGGCATGCCTTTCCGGCATTAGTGGTGATCGCGCGACCGCAACGAAGAGGTCAGGCGGCGCAGATCACAGGGTGGCGAGATTGCCGGTGGGCAAAATCGATCGCCGCGAGAAGAGTTCGGGATGAAAAATCGTCACGACGTATTGGCGACATTCCTCGTGACGCCAACGTTGCCGGTAACGATACCGCACGGCTCAGGGCAGATGTCGGCGACCGCTCGCGGTCAAGGCGTCGCGAACTTCTGCAAGCTCGCCGCCAGCGCTACCGGTACCCGCGCCCTGATCCGGGTGCCCTCCGTGTCGTGTTCGGCGCGTTCGACCCGGCCGTCGGCGTGCACCCTTGCCACCAGATCGCCGCGGTCGTAGGGAATCACCACGTCGACGGCGGTTTCGGTGGACCCGGATAAGCGAGCCTGCTCAGCCAATCCGGCTACCCGCCGACGTAGCAACTCGATACCGTCACCGGTGCGGGCCGACACGAACACCGCTCCCGGCAAGGCGCGGCGTAGCTGAGCCAGCGTCAGCTGGCTTGCGGTGTCAGTCTTGTTGACCACCAGCAGCTCGGGTGCGGGGTCACCGCTATGGACGCCGCGATCGGCGATCACCTCAGACACCACCTCGCGTACGGCGTTGATCTGGGCGATCGGATTGGCGTCGGAGCCGTCGACCACATGCAGCAGCACATCGGCGTCGACCACCTCCTCCAGCGTGGAGCGGAACGCTTCCACCAACTGGGTGGGTAAGTGCCGCACGAAACCTACGGTGTCGGTGAACACCACGGTCTGGCCGTCGTCGAGGTGAGCTCTGCGGGTGGTGGGCTCCAAGGTCGCGAAGAGCGCGTCCTGAACCAGCACTCCGGCACCGGTCAGCGCGTTGAGCAGGCTGGATTTGCCGGCGTTGGTGTAGCCGACGATCGCGATCGACGGGACATCGCTGGCCAGCCGGCGGCTGCGCTGGGTGTCGCGCACCTGCTTCATGTCTTTGATGTCGCGGCGCACCTTGGCCATCCGCTCACGGATGCGGCGGCGGTCGGTCTCGATCTTCGTCTCACCGGGACCGCGCAACCCCACTCCGCCGCCGCTGCCGCCGGCGCGGCCGCCGGCCTGCCGAGACATCGACTCACCCCAGCCGCGCAGCCGCGGGAGCATGTACTCCATCTGCGCCAGCGACACCTGAGCTTTGCCTTCGCGGCTCGTCGCGTGCTGGGCGAAGATGTCGAGGATCAACGCGGTGCGGTCGATGACTTTGACCCTGACCGCCTTCTCCAGCGCGGTCAGTTGCGCCGGGGACAGCTCGCCATCGCAGATCACCGTGTCGGCGCCGGTGGCCAGCACCACTTCGCGAAGCTCGCGGGCCTTACCCGAGCCGATGTAGGTCGACGGGTCGGGCTTGGCACGGCGTTGCACCAGCCCTTCGAGTACCAGTGAGCCGGCAGTTTCGGCCAGCGCCCCGAGTTCGGCCAGGCTGGCCGCGGCGTCGGCGGCGGTGCCGTCGGTCCACACACCGACCAGCACCACCCGCTCGAGGCGAAGCTGCCGGTATTCGACCTCGGAGACGTCGGCGAGTTCGGTGGACAGACCCGCAACGCGGCGCAGCGCGGAGCGATCGTCCAGCGCCAGTTCGCCCGTGCTGGGCTCGGGTGCGGCGGAATCAGAGATGTCGGGATACGTCATAGGCGATAACACATGGTGCCTGCCGAATCGGCGGCGCGCACGTCATTTAACGCTGTGTCCGCCACCAGTCCTCGCTGAGTTCACCCCGAGCCAACAGCACCGACGGCCCGCGCAGGTAGCTGGTGGCCTCGGTGATCGTGACGACGACCTGCCCGCCGGGCACCAAGACGGTGAGCGTGCCGGCGGCAGCGCCGGTGCTGGCCAAAGCGGCCACCGTCGCGGCGACCGTTCCGGTTCCGCACGAGCGGGTCTCGCCGACGCCGCGTTCGTGCACCCGCATCGCGACCGCACCATCGGCCGGCGCGGTGAGCACTTCGACGTTGACGCCGTCCGGGAATTGCCCGGAGTCGAAGGTCACCGGCGCCGCGACGTCCAGCGCGTCGAGCGCCTCGGCCGTCAGCGCCGGGTCGACGCAGGCCAGATGCGGGTTGCCGACGTCGACTGCCACACCGGCGAACCGGCGGCCACCGACTATCGCCTCCCCCGGTCCGAGCCGGTTGGCCTTGCCCATGTCGACGGTGACGTCAGCGATTGTCTGATCGACGTGGTGCAGGGTGACCGGGCGGGGACCGGCCAGCGACCCTACGACGAACTCGTCTCGCTGCTCCAGGCCGCTGGCCCGCAGATAATGCGCAAACACCCGCGCGCCGTTGCCGCACATCTGCGCGACGGAGCCGTCGGCATTGCGGTAGTCCAAGTACCAGTCCGCGGAATCGACACCGTCGGGCAAGCGATCGAGCGCGGCCGCCGCCAACGCCGCCCCCGCGGTGGTGACACGCAGCAGCCCGTCGGCGCCCAACCCGCGGCGCCGGTCGCACAATGCCGCCACCGCCGCGGGTCTGAGCTCTATGGCCGCGTCCAGGTCGGGCAGCAGGACGAAGTCGTTCTGCGTGCCGTGGCCCTTCGCGAAGATCACCTGCTCAGGATACGTTGCGCCACATCCGTAACGCGGTGTCGACGACGCCGTCGTCGCAGGCGTCGAGCCAGTGAATGCGGTGGTCGCGGCGAAACCAGGACCGCTGGCGTCGCACATAGCGGCGGGTGCCGATGAACGTCGGTTCCCGGGCGCCGTCGCCGTTCCCCCCGGCGTCGAGGTCGGCGATCACTTGGCCGTAGCCCAGCGCCCGCGACGCCGTCACCCCGTCGCGCAGCCCCCGCCCGAGCAGCGTGACGACCTCGTCGACCAGCCCGTGGTCGAACATGGCGTCGGTGCGCCGGGCCAGCCGCTCGTCGAGCACTGCTCTCGCACAGTCCAATCCGATGATCGCCGTCCCCCATCGGGGGGCGCTGATGGCCGGCGCCGACGCTGCAAACGGTTGCCCGGTGAGCTCGACGACTTCCAATGCCCGCACGATCCGCCGGCCGTCGGTCGGCAAGATCGACGCGGCGGCCACCGGGTCGCGTCGGCTCAGCTCGGCGTGCAGGCCGGTCACGCCGGCCTCGGCCAGCCGCAGCTCCCATTTGGCCCGCACCTGCGGGTCGGTGGCCGGGAAGACCCAGTCGTCCAGCAGCGATTGGATGTACAGCATCGAACCGCCCACCACGATGGGCACCGCGCCGCGGGCCGCGATCGCTTCGACGTCGGCCGCCGCCGCCTGCTGATAGCGGGCGGCGCTGGCCGTTTCGGTGACGTCCAAGACGTCGAGCTGATGATGCGGGATTCCACGGCGCTGCGCGACGGCCAGCTTGGCGGTGCCGATGTTCATGCCGCGGTAGAGCTGCATCGCGTCGGCGTTAATGATCTCGCAGCCGATTTCACCGTCGAGTCGTTCGGCTAGCTCGAGTGCCAGCCGCGATTTGCCGGTACCGGTCGGACCGACGATCGCCAGGGGTCGCACCGCGAGCTGCTCAGGGCTGCCAGACACCGGCGAAGTATCCGACACCGAAGGGCGCACCACGGTACAGCTCTTTGGCTGATCGCGGCGCCGGCTCGGTCAGCCCGGCCAGCAGGTGGAAAGCGACTCGGCCAACGACCTGCGCGGGCACTTTCACGAGAGCGGCGGCGTCGCCGCTGGCCAGCGCGTCGTCCAGGCGGCGTTGCACCTCGATGTCGCCGGGCTGGTAGCCGCCGGGTGCCGCCGCGGTCAGCGTGCTGGCGCCGTCGGCGACGATCAATACGCCCGTCGGTTCGCTGTGCCGGTCAATTTCAGCGCGCAACCGGCGGCCCACAGCGATCGCCGCGTCGGCCTGATGGTGGGCGGCGTACGCGCGTACCTCGGCGCAGGCGCCTGGCTGGGCGCGGCCCCGGACCCAGGCGGTGAACAGCGCGCACAGCGGCAACACGGCCGGGTCACCGTCGGCCTCTGGCGAAAGCCGCACCTCTACGTCGGCGCCATAACCGGCGAAGGTGCCGACACTATCTTGGCTGATCACCCGGTCCGAGCGATCGACGCCGACGCCGATCCAGCGTGGCGGCAACGACGCCGTCGCGGCGATCACCGCTTCACGCAGGTCCGCCAGCTCGCCGGCCGCGGCGCCGGCCAGTTCGGGAACCAGCACCGGCGCCGACGGGATGATCGCGATGGCGCTCAGCACGCACTCAAAACTATCGCCTGCTTTTTGTTGTCAGGCGTGCGATACGCCGTTGCGGGTAAACCCGAGTGTCCCCCCGCCAGAACGGAGCCGTTATGAGCGAACGTGTGCAGACCGGAACGATCACCACGCGGGTACCAGCACGGCTGGACCGGTTGCCCTGGTCGCGCTTTCACTGGCGGGTGGTCATCGGGCTGGGCGGCGTGTGGATACTCGATGGACTCGAGGTCACGATGGTAGGCAACGTGTCGTCCCGCCTGACCGAGAAGGACAGCGGAATCGACCTCACCACTCAAGACATCGGTGTGGCGGCTGCCTTCTACATCGCCGGCGCCTGCTTGGGCGCGTTGTTCTTCGGTCACCTGACCGACCGCTTCGGACGGCGCAAGCTGTTCATGCTCACCCTCTCGGTGTTCCTGACCGCCACCGTCGCGACCGCGTTCGCTTTCGCACCCTGGTATTTCTTCACCGCGACGTTCTTCACCGGCTGCGGCATCGGCGGCGAATACGCGGCCATCAACTCGGCGATCGACGAGTTGATTCCCGCGCGGGTCCGCGGCCGGGTGGATCTGGTGATCAACGGGACATATTGGCTGGGTGCCGCCGCGGGAGCAGGCGGCGCACTGGTCCTGCTGAATACGTCGCACTTTCCGGCCAACATCGGATGGCGGCTGGCCTTCGGCATCGGCGCTTTCATCGGCGTTTTCGTCCTGCTTATGCGGCGCAACCTTCCAGAAAGTCCTCGGTGGTTGTTCATCCACGGCCGCGATGAGGAAGCGGAGCGGATCATCGGCGACATAGAAGCCGAAGTCCAGCGCAAAACCGGCCAACCGCTCCCCGAACCAGCCGGAAAGCCGCTCACGATTCGTCAACGCAAGTCGATTTCGTTCCGGGAGATCGCCCGGGTCGCATTCACCCTCTACCCGCGGCGCGCGATCCTCGGGCTGGCATTGTTCATCGGCCAAGCGTTCCTGTACAACGGCGTGACATTCAATTTGGGCACGCTGCTGCACGGGTTCTACGGAGTTGCGTCCGGGCATGTGCCGTTGTTCGTCGTCCTCTGGTCGCTGAGTAATTTCGCCGGCCCGATTGTGCTCGGGCACTTCTTCGATACCGTCGGCCGCAAACCGATGATCACCCTGTGCTACCTGGGCTCAGCGTTCGTCGTCGTTGTCCTCGCGGCGGTCTTCGTGCGGCAGGTCGGCGGTCCCTCGACATTCATCGCCGTGCTGGCAGTAGTCTTCTTTCTGGCATCAGCGGGCGGTAGCGCCGCCTATTTGACTGTCAGCGAGATCTTCCCGATGGAGACCAGGGCTTTGGCCATCGCCTTCTTCTATGCGGTGGGCACGGCGATCGGCGGCATCAGCGGACCGTTGCTCTTCGGTCAATTGATCAGTTCGGGACAGCGTGGGGAGGTGGTCTGGTCATTCCTCATCGGAGCGGCGGTGATGGCGATAGGCGGCTTGGTGGAATTGTGGCTCGGTATTGCGGCCGAACAAAAGCCCCTGGAAGAGCTGGCTTTGCCGTTGACGGTGGCCGACGCCGAAAGCGCGGCGTCGCCGACCGACTGAATCCCTTGGCTCGATGATCGACGGCGGCAGCGCCGACCGGCACCATCAGGACCCATATACCGGCACGACTCGACCGAATGGGCAGTCGGGCCGGCCGCTGAGCCGATTGGCCTTCGGATGCTGAATCGGACGACGAGGCGGCCATTAAGGTAATTCGCGGTGCGGGATTGCTGACCCGCATATGCTGTGGCCGGTCATTCAGGGCCCCGGTGCGACGTGAAAGGGCTCATCCGCCGGCTTCTCCGACTGGATGGCGTGATGAGGGGGCGGACCGGTGTCGCGGATCTTCGTGAGTCATTCCAGCAAGGACAACCGTCAGTCGCAGGCCTTGCGGGCGTGGCTGGTGGCACAGGATCCGCCGTTGGCCACTGAGATCTTCTTGGACCTTGACACCGATACCGGTCTGAAACCCGGTGTCAAGTGGAAAACCGTTCTCGTCAGCGCCAACTCGCGGTGTGAAGCGGTGATCTGCCTGCTGTCGAACAACTGGGAATCGTCCGCCGAGTGCCTGGCCGAGTACCGGACTGCGGAAAACCTCGGCAAGCAGATCTTGTGCGCGCGCCTGGAGGAGGGCACCGGCGAACACACCAGCGAGTGGCAGCACACCAACTTGTTCGTCGACGGGTTGGCGCCCGAGGAGGTAGAAACCATCCCGGTGTCCGGTGGTCCGCCGGTGCAGTTCGCCAAAACTGGTTTGCGTCAGCTGCGCGAAGCCATCCGCGGCGTGGGCGTTGCGGCCAACAACTTCGTCTGGCCCCCGCCCGCCCAGCCCGACCGGGCGCCATTTCGCGGATGGGAGCCGTTCGAAGAAGTCGACGCCGGCGTGTTCTTCGGCCGCGACGCCCAGATCGTGCGCGCGCTCGACATGTTGCGCGGCATGCGCATTACCGGCGTGGACAGCTTGTTCGTGGTGTTGGGCCCGTCGGGGTCCGGCAAGTCGTCGTTTCTACGGGCCGGGTTGCTGCCAAGGCTGCGGCGCGAAGACCGCCACTTCGTGCTGCTGGACATCTTGCGCCCGGAACGGCACGCGCTGAGCGGTGACACCGGCCTGGCTCACGCGATCTGCGCCGGTCGCCGGCGTCTGGGTTTCGAGCAGCCGGCGCTGGGTGACATCGAAGTCGCGTGCAGCGCTGATCCGGCCGCGGTGCGAGCGCTGCTGGCCGAATGCCGCCACGCCGCCGCACGCCGACTTCCGGATGCGGGACCCGACGCGCCGCTGCCCACCTTGGTCTTGCCACTGGACCAGGCCGAAGAACTGTTCACCGCAGACGCCGGAGCAGAAGCGTCGGCATTCCTGCGGCTGATCGCCGAGCTCGCTCGGCCTGATGCCGACGGGCAGCAGCTGGGACTGATCGTGGCGGGCACCATCCGCACCGACCGCTACGAGGTGATGCAGACGGCACCCGAGCTTGCTGAACTCACCTCGGAGGTCTTCGACGACCTCAAACCCATGCCGGACAACCAATTCCGTGCTGTCATCACCGGACCTGCGGAGCGGGCGAGCGCCGCGGGTCACCGATTGGGCATCGCTCCTGATCTAATCAACCAACTGCTCGAGGACGCCGCCGAAGGCGGAGACGCGCTGCCTTTACTGGCGTTGACGCTGCGCCGGCTCTACGACCGATACTTCGTCACCGGCGAGCTGACCTTGGCCAACTACCAGGCGATGGGCGGCACCGCCCGGGTAGTGCAGTCGGCCGTCGACGAGGTGCTCGCCGCCGACCCTCAACAGCGTCAGCGTCAACTCAGCGCGCTGCGGGCGGCGTTCGTCCCGTGGCTGGCCACCATCAACCGCGACAACGACCAACCCATGCGCCGAGTCGCCCGCTTCACCGACCTGCCGGAATCCAGCCGGCCACTGATCGCGGCCTTCGTCGAGAAACGGCTGCTCGTTCAGGACCAGCGCGGCACCGACGTAGTGGTCGAAGTCGCGCTGGAAAGTTTGCTGCGGCAATGGGACGAACTCGCGGGCTGGCTGCGAGAAGAGCGTCAGCACCTGATCGCCGCCGACGACATCGAACGGGCCGCGACCGCCTGGCACACCCACCAGGAAGACACCGCCTGGCTGCTGACGGGCACCCGGCTCGCCGACGCCGAAACACTGACGACCCGAACCGGCTACCACGACCGCCTCGCTCAGCAACCGACCCGCGACTACCTGGCAGCCAGCCGCCAAACCGAAAACCAGCGGCAGGCCAAAGAAGAAGAACAACGCCAAGCCGAACTGCACCGTGCCCAGGAAAGCCAACGCGTCGCCGAAGCCCATGCCAATGACCTCCGTAGACGCTCCCGGATTTTGCGCGCCGTCCTTGCCTGTACCGCCATCGTCGCTGTCATCGCCGTCATCAGCGCCGTCGTAGCTGTGGTCGAGATCCACCGGGCCACCCGGGAAGCGCACGACGCCCTGGCCGCCCAACTCGAGGCCGAAGCCTCAGAAATATTCTCCGGAGTCACCCCCGACAGTGCCATTCACGCGCTGGCCGAAGCCTTGGCAGCGCACCGATTGCGCTTGAGCCCGCACGCATCGCGCTTGCATCCCAACACCGAGCGCAGTGCTCTCTACACCGCCGCTGCCGCGCTGAACAGCACCCGTGCCATTCTTTCCACCCCGGCATCAGCGTCCAGCGTGGCGTTCAGCCCTGATGGACACACCATCGCGGCGGGCATCGGCGACAAAACCGTGCGGTTGTGGAGTCTGACCGACCCGGCGCACCCCCGCCCCCTAGGCCAGCCACTAACAGGACATAGCGATCGCGTGTGGGGTGTGGCGTTCAGTCCCGACGGTCGCACCCTGGCCTCCAGCAGCAGCGATAAATCGGTGCGGTTGTGGAATCTGACCGACCCGGCCCGCCCCACCCCGTTGGGCCCGCCCCTGCAAGGCCACACCGACACCATCTGGAGTGTTGCCTTCAGCCCCGACGGTCACACCCTGGCCTCCGGCAGCAACGACAACACCGTGCGGTTGTGGAATCTGACCGACCCGGCCCACCCCAGCGACCTGGGGCCGCCGTTGCGAGGCCACACCGACACCATCTGGAGTGTCGCGTTCAGCCCCGACGGTCACACCCTGGCCTCCGGCAGCGACGACAACACCGTGGGGTTGTGGAATGTCACCGACCCGGCCCACCCTCAACAGTTGGATCAGCTGCGGGCCCCCCGCACAAGTGAGAGCGCCGACAGCGCCGTGGATAGTGTCGCGTTCGACCCCGTCGGGCACACCCTGGCGTCCGGCCATGCCAATGGCCTGGTGTGGCTATGGGACCTCACCGATCCGGCCCACCCGCAACCGATCAGTCCGCTGCCAGGCCACACCAGTTTTCTGGAAAGCGTTACGTTCAGTCCCGACGGCGGCACCCTGGCTTCCAGCAGCGCCGACAATACCCTGCAGTTGTGGAATGTCAGCGATCCGGCGCACCCGGCTTCACTGGGCCAGCCTCTACGAGGCCAAACGTCCACCATCTACGGTGTGGCGTTCAGCCCCGACGGCCGTACCGTGGTTTCCGGCGCCGGTGACGACACGCTGCGACTATGGAACCTCGACATAGCGTCGCCGCGGCAGGGCCATACCAATGGTGTGCTCAGTGTGGCGTCCAGGCCAGTAGGGCAGACGCTGGCCTCTGGCGGCGGCGATGCCACCGTGCGCCTGTGGGATCTCGCCGACCCCGCGCATCCTCAACCGCTGGGCAATCCCCTGCAAGGTCACCGCGACGCGGTGTGGAGCGTGGCGTTCAGCCCCGATGGTCTAATTCTGGCCTCCGCCAGCAACGACTCCACCGTGCGGCTGTGGAACGTCAACGATCCCGCGCACCCCGAACCGCTCGGCCAACCCCTGCTCGGCCACAGCGGACCGGTCTACAGCGTGGCGTTCAGCCCGGACGGTCGCATCGTCGCCTCCGCCGGCAACGATGGCACCGTGCGGTTATGGAATCTCACCGACCCTGCCCACCCGCAACCGCCAGGCGGGCAAGTCCTGCAGGGGCACACCAACGCCGCGTTAAGTGTGGCGTTCAGCCCGGACGGGCAGACCCTGGCCTCCGCTGGCGCCGATCACGACGTGCGGTTGTGGAGCCTCACCGACCCTGCCCACCCCCAACCGCCAGGCGGTCAAATCTTGCAGGGCCATACCGATGCCGTGCTGACGGTGGCGTTCAGCCCCGACGGTCACGTCTTGGCCTCTGGCAGCAACGATTCCACCGTGCGGTTGTGGAATGTCATCGACCCGGCACACGCCAAACAGCTAGGTCAACCCCTAAAAGGCCACACCAACGGCGTGTCCAGTGTGGCCTTTGGACCCGACCGAGAAACCCTGGCGTCGGCCAGCATCGATTCCACCGTGCGGTTATGGGATCTCAGTGACCCTTCGCACGCCAGATCGTTGGGCCTCCCCCTGCAAGGCCACATCGGCGAGGTTTCCAGTGTGGCGTTCAGTCCTGACCGGCGGACCCTGGTCTCCGGCGGTCGCGATTCCTCCGTGCGACTGTGGCCGACCCCTGACAGCACCACCGCCACAGCGACCCTCTGCTCGAAACTCGCCACAAATATCAGCCAGCGTGAGTGGCGCGACTGGATCTCCACCAGTGTCGACTACATCAAGCTATGCAAGGAGCTGCCGGTCCCAGCGGATTGAACCTAGCCGGTCCCGGCGGACTGAACCTAAGCGTGGTTACCCAACTCGCCGGGTTGCTGCGCGGTAGATGCCTCCGCGCCCCCTAGCGCACTCGGCGCCGCCACCGGCTCGACGGGCACTCGACGCACGTCGCGGCCGCTACCGGCCGAGATGGTGGCGGCCTCACCTCGGGCCAACGCCACGGTCGCGACGATGACCACCACTACTGCGGCGATCAGCACGACGATCTCGGGGCCGTCGGCGTCGAGCGTTTCGCGCAGCACGATGACACCCAGCGCCGACGCCACCACCGGCTTGGCCACCGTCACCGTCGGCATCGAGGCCGTCAGCGCACCGGCGCGAAACGCGGATTGCTGAAAGATCATCCCGGCCAGCGATGTCGCGATCCAGGCGTAGAACTCCGGCGCGCGCAGCACCGCCACCGGCCCGCGTTCGGCCAGCTCGACTACACCTTTGGTGAGCACGGCGAACACCGCCAACGACGAGCCGGCTACTACGGCCAGCAACACCGGTGCGGCGGGCCCGTTCGACCAGATCCGCGCTGCCAACACACACGCCACCAGCACCGGGGTCAGCACCGCGGCCACCAGCAGCCACGTCGTCAGCGATCCGCGGGACTGGCCGGCCTCCGGGTCGCCGACCGCGACGGTGACGGCCAGCGCCACCGCCAGCAGCAGCGCCCACAGCCATTCCGACCGAGTCACCCGGTGACCGGTGAGGCGCGCATAGATCGGCAGTGCGAACAGCAGCGCGGTGACCTGCAGCGACGTCACCAGCATCACCGACCCGAACGCCAGCGCCGCGGCCTGCAGGCCGTAATTCGCCACGGCGCCGCCGCCACCCAGCCACCACCGGCCGTCGCGCAAGGACATGCGAAACAGCTCCAAATGACCAACTGGTTTGTCGGTGATCTCCTGTGCGGATCGCTGGCGGATCACGTCGCCGAACGCCGATGCCAGAGCGGCGCACAAGGCCAGTGACGCTGCCAAGTCAGCCCTCAGCATCCATCACCTCCTGGCCGGCGGGCGCCCCGAACGGTTCTCGGTATGGCTGCGGTTCACCTCCCGTTTGCCGACCACTCTAGGGCGCCCACGCCACCGCGGCCGTAACGGCCCACCTCGGCGCTGTCAGGCAGGTTGGGTGGCCGAACGTTGGTCGAGGTCTGGCTCGGTCCGTGGCCCCGTTGCGGCGGCCTCGCTGCGCGCCAACGCCGCGGTGGCAATCACCATCACCAGCACCGCCGTCAGCAGGACTACCAGCCGAATCCCGCCGGTCTGCAGCGTCTCGCCGAGAACCACGATCCCCAGCGCGGCGCCCACGGCCGGCTCGGCCACGGTTAGCGTCGGCATCGACGCCGTCAGGGCGCCGCACCGATACGCCGACTGCTCCCAGGACGTCGCCGCCAAGGCGATCAACACCCAGGCGTACAGCTCGGGGGCGCGCACCAGGCTCCAGACGCCGTTCGCCAACTGATCGACGACGCCCTTGGTCACGACCGCGAAGACGCCCCACAGCGAACCGGCGACCAGTGCGAAGAGCACCGCGCCCACGCGGCCAGGCCAGATGCGGGCACAGATCACGCAGACGATCAGCGCCGGTCCCAGCACCGCGACCACCACGGTCCAGATCTCCAGCGACGCCCGAGATTGACCAGCTTGCGGGTTCGCCAGCGTGACGATCACCGACATCGCGGCGACCAGCAACAGCGCCCAGACCATCTCCCACCGGGTCACCGCGCGCCGGGAGATCCGCGCGCTGATCAGCAGCGCGAACAGCAGCGAGCTGACCAACAACGCCTGCACCAGCAGGACCGAGCCCAAGCCCAGGGCCGCCGCCTGCAGGCCTACGCCCGCGACTCCGACCAAGCTGCCCCACCACCAGCGCCGATCACGCAGCAGCTTGGCGAACAACTCGATGCTGCCGACCGCTCCTTGGGTGACCTCCTGCGCCCGGCGCTGTTGCAAGACGTTGCCGATCGCCACGAAGAGCGCCGCGCTTAACGCGAGCAGACCGGCGATGTCCGCCTCGGCCATAATTCCCCCTCGCCACTTGTGGCCAATCAGCCTGTCATACCCGCTGTCGCAACGGACAACGCCAACGCGGCGGCAAACGACCCGCCCAGCTGCTTGAATGGCTGTTGGCACCTGGTGGGCGGCCGAAGACGCCGGCTGAGACTGCGTGGGTGCAGCAGACGGCGCCGCGATGCGCGGCAGAGGCGCGGGAAGTAGCCGCGCGAAGGGTAGGTGACGGTAGCCCATGACCGCTGAAGAACCCCGCAGCGACGAACCGAGGCCGGTTCCCCGGCCGGCACCGCGGCCGGGGCCGCGACCGACACCCAGACCCACCGCTCACCCGGTCATCGTGGCGCCGCGCAGCGATCCGCACCGATTCGGACGGGTCGACGATGACGGCACAGTGTGGTTGATCACCGCTGCCGGTGAGCGGGTGATCGGCTCGTGGCAGGCCGGGGACGCCGAAGCCGCCTTCGCGCATTTCGGCCGGCGCTTCGACGACCTGAGCACTGAAGTGACGCTGATGGAGGAGCGGCTGGCCTCGGGCACCGGCGATGCCCGCAAGATCAGGGCCGCTGCGGGGTCACTGGCCGAGTCGTTGCCCGCGGCGCACGTGCTCGGCGACGTGGACGCGCTCGCCGAGCGGCTGGCCGCGATCACCGAACGCGCTGACGCCGTCGCCGCGGCCGATCGCGCGCGACGAGACGAGCATCGCGCCGCCCAGGTCGCTCGCAAAGAGGCGTTGGCCGCCGAGGCTGAAGAGCTGGCCGCCACGGCCATCCAGTGGAAATCGGCCGGGGACCGGATGCGCACGATTCTCGACGAGTGGAAGACGATCGGCGGTGTAGACCGCAAGACCGACGACGCGTTGTGGAAGCGTTACTCCGCAGCCCGGGAAACCTTCAACCGACGGCGCGGATCCCATTTCGCCGAGCTGGATCGAGAGCGGCTGTGCGCGCGCGAGGCCAAGGAACGACTTTGCGCCCGGGCCGACGAACTGGTCGAGTCAACTGATTGGGGCGCCACCAGCGCCGAATTCCGTAAGTTGCTCACCGACTGGAAGGCTGCCGGACGAGCAAGCCGCGATGTCGACGACGCGCTGTGGCGCCGGTTCAAGGCTGCGCAGGACACCTTCTTCAAGGCGCGCAAGTCCGCCACGGCCGAGCGCGATGCCGAGCTGCAGGCCAACGCCGCCGCCAAGGAGGCGCTACTGAGCGAGGCCGAGAAGCTGGACGCGACCAACTCCGAAGCCGCCCGGGCAGCGCTGCGGTCGATCACAGACAAATGGGACGCGATTGGCAAAGTGCCACGCGAACGGTCCGCGGAGTTGGAGCGGCGGCTGCGGGCGGTCGAGAAGAAAGTCCGCGACGAGACGTCGACCCGGGCGGACCCGCAAGCCCTGGCCCGCGCGGAGCAGTTCCGGGCCCGCGCCGAGCAATTCGAACGGCAAGCGCAAAAGGCCGCCGCCGCCGGCCGCGTCAGAGAGGCCGACGAGGCGAAGGCGAACGCCGAGCAGTGGCGGCAGTGGGCAGAGGCCGCCGCGGACGCGCTGACCCGAAAGTCGTAAGCGCTGTCATAGGCGTGTCAGTCCGTCGGCTCTGCCTCAGGGGGCGACTCGTCCTGGTCACCGAAGCGTTCCAGCAGCGTTCGGGACTGCTGGCGCGCGACGGCCCGCCGGCGCTGCTCCTCGGCGGCAAGCTGGAGGGCGGTGCGCGACCACACCACTCGGGCCCAGTGAAACGACAGCACCAGCACAGTGATCCACCCGAGGATCAGGCCTACACCGGGCCCCGGATGTCCGGCGGGCACAGTCTGCCGTGACCAGACGGCCAGCAGCCCGACGGCGCTGGCCAGCGCCGACCCTGCCAGTGCTACCCAGGCCAACGCCCAGCGGCGGGTCAGCAAGGCCAGCATGGAGAAGCCGACGCCGAATATCAGCGCCAGCCAGCAGAAGATTCGGGACGGCAGTGCCACCGCGGCCGCGGACGCACCGCGGCTGCCGAACAGCACGTCCCCGCCTCGCACATCGCCGGTGTGCGGCAGGATGAAAGAGACCAGCAGCACGAACACCAGTATTGAGACAACCAATGCGCGTGGCCCGGGCTCGATTTCGCGGGCGACTCGGCGTTCGGCATCTTCGATGTCAGCGCGGAACGCGTCGAACTCGCCTGTCATCAGGTGCATCCGAGGGTTTCGGCGGCGGGGCGTCCCAGTCCGGGCATGCCCAGACCGACCTGCGCGGGGCCCTGCCGGGCCGCGTGCGCGTCACCGGCGCGGGTCCGGCGATGCGACAGAATGCCGCTGTCGGCGATCAAATGGTGCGGCGCGGCGTCGGTGACGGTCGTGATGACGATGTCGCCAGGGCGTATCTGCTGCTCACCCGGCGCGAAATGCACCAGCCGGCCGTCGCGGGCCCGCCCACTCATCCGGGCAGTGCGGGCGTCTTTGCGCCCCTCTCCGAGGGCGACCAGCAGCTCGACGGTTCGTCCCACCTGGGCGCGATTTTCCTCCCACGCGATCTGGTCCTGCACTGCCACCAGCCGCTGATAGCGTTCCTGCACAACGGCTTTCGCTAGCTGACCGTCGAGCTCGGCGGCCGGTGTGCCCGGGCGCTTGGAGTATTGGAAGGTAAACGCACTGGCGAACCGCGCTTGGCGCACCAAGTCCAGTGTGGCGGTGAAGTCCTCCTCGGTCTCGCCGGGGAAGCCCACGATCAGGTCGGTGGTGATCGCTGCGTGCGGCATCGCGGCCCGAACCCGCTCGATGATGCCGAGATAACGTTCGGCGCGATACGAACGCCGCATCGCGCGCAGCACCCGGTCGGAGCCGGATTGCAGCGGCATATGCAGAGTGGGGCACACGTTACGCGTCGCCGCCATCGCCTCGATCACGTCGTGGGTGAACTCGGCTGGATGTGGTGAGGTGAACCGCACCCGCTCCAGCCCGTCGATACGTCCGCAGGCCCGCAACAGTTCGGCGAAAGCCCCGCGGTTGCGGGGTAGATGCGGGTCGGCGAAGGAGACTCCGTAGGCGTTGACGTTTTGTCCCAACAGCGTGACTTCCAGCACGCCGCTGTCCACCAGCGCCTGCACCTCGGCGAGGATGTCGTCAGGCGAGCGGTCAACCTCCCTGCCACGCAGCGACGGAACGATGCAGAACGTGCAGCTGTTGTTGCAGCCCACTGAGATGGAAACCCACGCGGCGTAAGCGGATTCGCGAGCCGCCGGCAGCGACGACGGGAACTGCTGCAGCGCCTCGGCGATTTCCACTTGCGCGACGCGGTTGTGGCGGGCGCGATCGAGCAGCGTGGGCAGCGACCCGATGTTATGCGTCCCGAAGACGACGTCGACCCACGGCGCCTTGTCCAATATCGCGGCGCGGTCCTTCTGCGCCAGGCAGCCGCCGACCGCGATCTGCATGCCGGGGTTTTCGCGTTTTCGCGGCGCCAGGTGGCTGAGGTTGCCGTAAAGCTTGTTGTCGGCGTTTTCGCGGACCGCGCAGGTGTTGAACACCACCACGTCGGCCTCGGCGCCGTCGGCGGCGCGCCGGTAACCGGCGGTCTCCAGCAAGCCCGCCAACCGCTCGGAGTCGTGGACGTTCATCTGGCAGCCGTAGGTGCGGACCTGATAGGTCCGCTGCTCCGCGGCGATTTGCGCTGAATCGCGCACGCCCGCCGCCTCACCGGCCACCACAGATGTCACGGGGCCATGGTACGGCGACCTGACGCCGGGCACTTTGCCGCGTTCCCGCCGTCAGGGACCACGGCGCGTCACACTCCGAGCCGCCCCGTGGAACGCGATGCAGTCACTGCGCCGCTTGGCGATGACTCCAGGCACGTTCGAGTTGACGCTCAAGTGCCGGGTAGACGATCCAGTACCGAAACGGCTTGATGAACGCCATGTATGCCTGACCCAACCAGCCGCGCGGCTTTACGTAGACGGCCATCTGCGCGTGGTACCCGCCATCGCCTTTCACCCACGCAAGGTGCATCACTCCATGGACGGTCCGATTTGAGACCTCAGCGGCGAACTCGTGTTCGGTGCGGTACAGCGGGACGAACGGCAACTTGTCGAAATGCACGTCTTTGGCCGAGTCTCGCAACTCATCCGATAATCGTTCGGCAAGGGAGTAGTCATGGGTGTCGGTAATGGGCAACGGCTCTTCTGCGCTCGCACCGGTCGATATGCGACCCAAGGAGAACCACTTACCCAGGCGGTCGCGTACACCCCACAGCAACCGCGCCGGCGCTGAGTTCGCGTGAGTCGGGTCGGACCGAGCAGCCATCGCGATGACGCGGTCGAAATCGTCCCGGCCGCCGCAAAGGGCGCGCAGTGCCCACACATCTTCGAGCCTGAAATCGGCCACCAGGCTATGGATGCGCCACGGCTGCATCAGCTGGACTTTGTTGGGAATCCGCACCACGGCTCCTTTATACGGTTGCGTATAACGGTACGCAGAATGCGCTCAGCCGTCAATACGCTGCCGTATAATAGGTGGTTGTGCCCGCAAGAAAGACTCCTCCGGAAGCGTGGATCGGTGCCGCGTTCACCGCATTGGCCGAGGGCGGTCCGGACGCCATCCGCATCGAGGCCCTCGCAGCGTCGCTCGGCGTTACCAAGGGCGGTTTCTATGGGGAGTTCGCCGATCGCAACGCGCTGGTTGAGCGAATGCTCGACACCTGGGAGCAGACGGTCGTCGACGGCGTCATTTACCGGATCGAGGACACCGACGACGACCCCCGCACGAAGCTGAGGCACCTTTTTTATCTGGCGCGCGATCACTCCACCGCCGGCCCCGGTTCTGCGGTCGAGCTGGCGATTCGCGACTGGGCCCGTCGCAGCCCTGGCGTCAACGAGCGACTCCACCGCGTGGACAACAGGCGGATTGCGTACCTGCGCGCACTCTTTCGGCAGATCAGCATTGACGACGACGACGCCGAGGCGCGCAGTCTGCTGGCGTTCTCCTTGTTCGTCGGTAATAGCCTGATCACTGCCGAGCATGACGGCCGCTCCCGCCGCGACGTGGTGAGCCACGCCCGCGACCGGCTGCTCAGCACCAGCTGGCGTTGACGGCACGACAACCCGTCGTCACGGTCCGGCGCTAGGTTGCCGCGACGCCAGCGAGAACCGCTGGCTATTAGACCCGTCGGCGCTCCCGTTCGGCGGCCAGCTCGGCGCTGACCACGTCGCAGGCCATGGTCTGGCCATAGCCGCGACGGGCCAGCATCCCGATCAACCGGCGGCTCACCTTCGCGTCGTCGTCAAGGGTCTCCCGGCGCAGCTTGGTCCGCACCAACTGCTCGGCCCTTTCCCGCTCGCTGGCAGTGTCGATACCGCCCAAGACCACGCTGATCACGTCGTCGTCAATACCCTTGGTACGCAATTCAGCAGCCAACGCCCGCTTGCCTTTGGCGGCGTTGGCCCGCCGCGAGTACACCCACTGCTCGGCGAAGTCGGTGTCGTCCACCAGGCCTACAGCGGCCAGCCGATCGAGCACCCGGGCGCTGACGTCGTCGGAATAGCCCCGCTTCGCCAACTGGTCGGCCAACTCCGCCCGGGTGCGCGAGCGCGCGGTGAGCAGACGCAGGCACAGTGCCCGCGCCTGCTCCTCGCGAGCCGGCTCAGAAATCGACGGGGGCGGGCAAGATGTCTTCATCGGTCACCACCGCGCCAATGCCGAGCTTCTCCTTGATCTTCTTCTCGATCTCGTTGGCCACATCGGTATTGGTGAGCAGGAAGTTGCGGGCATTCTCCTTGCCCTGACCGAGCTGCTCGCCCTCGTAGGTGAACCAGGAACCCGACTTACGGATGAAGCCCTGGTCCACACCCATGTCGATCAACGAGCCTTCCCGGCTGATGCCCTTCCCGTAAAGGATGTCGAACTCGGCCTGCTTGAACGGGCTGGCCACCTTGTTCTTGACGACCTTGACCCGGGTGCGGTTGCCGACCGCGTCGGTGCCGTCCTTGAGCGTCTCGATGCGCCGCACATCCATGCGCACCGAGGCGTAGAACTTCAAAGCCTTTCCGCCCGTTGTCGTTTCGGGTGAGCCGAACATCACTCCGATTTTTTCCCGCAGCTGGTTGATGAAGATCGCGGTGGTACCGGAATTGTTCAGAGCGCCGGTCATTTTCCGCAGCGCCTGGCTCATCAGCCGGGCCTGCAAGCCGACGTGGCTGTCCCCCATCTCGCCTTCGATCTCCGCCCGCGGCACCAGCGCGGCCACCGAGTCGATGACCAGGATGTCCAGCGCGCCGGAGCGGATCAGCATGTCGGCGATCTCGAGTGCCTGTTCGCCGGTGTCGGGCTGGCTGACTAACAGTGAATCGGTGTCCACACCCAACTTTTTGGCGTACTCGGGATCCAGCGCGTGCTCGGCGTCGATGAAGGCGGCGATGCCGCCGGCGGCCTGGGCATTGGCTACCGCGTGTAGAGCGACGGTGGTCTTACCCGAAGATTCCGGGCCATAGATCTCCACGATCCGGCCGCGCGGCAGACCGCCGATGCCCAGCGCCACATCCAGTGCGATCGATCCGGTCGGGATGACCGAGATCGGCTGACGCACGTCGTCGCCGAGGCGCATCACAGAGCCTTTGCCGTAACTTTTCTCGATCTGGGCCATCGCCAGTTCGAGAGCCTTCTCGCGATCAGGGGCTTGCGCCATAGTCTTGCCTTTCGATGTCGTCGGTGTTCGGTTGACCGGGTATCGGTCAGTTGGCCGCGACGTTAGAACAGCCCACCGACAAGTCGATTTCTTCGAACACTCACCACAGTAGCGAACGTGTGTTCGATGGCAAGACGGCACGCCGTACGCAACTGAGCAGGATCGGAGAAGCATCAACCGACTCGCCGCTTCTACGGTCGTCTCATGACAGTCACCGTCTCCGCAATGTTCATCTCCGTCCACGACCCCGACGCCGCGCTCGGCTTCTACCGTGACGCCCTCGGCCTGGAACTCCGCAACGACGTCGAGTCCAACGGCTTCCGCTGGATTACTGTCGGGGCCCCCGGGCAGGACGTCGACGTCGTCTTGTCCCAGCCGCACGGCGGTCGTTCGCAGGCCGACGGCGATGCCCTGCTATCGCTGGTGACGAAGGGATCGCTGCAGGCCGCGATCTTCCGCGCCGAGGACCTCGACACCACCTTCGAGAAGATTCGCGCGTCAGGCGCCGAGGTATTGCAGGAGCCGATGTCGCAGCCCTGGGGCGCACGGGACTGCGCATTCCGCGACCCCTCGGGGAACCTCGTTCGCATCGCGCAGGCATGACACGAGACCAGTAATCTGCTTCTCAGTCCGCGAGCATCAATCACGTACCGTCGTCGGCATGACGCCGGAGGCGATCGCCGACCTTGCGCACCTTCGCCGCGCGCGTGACCACATAGACCGCTACTATGCGCAACCTCTCGATGTTCCGGCCATGGCGCGTGCCGCCCTGATGTCACCCGCGCATTTCTCGCGGAAATTCCGCGCAGCATACGGCGAGACGCCGTATGCCTATCTCATGACACGACGCATCGAACGCTCGATGTCCCTTCTGCGGCAAGGGAAGTCGGTTACCGAGACCTGCGTCGCCGTCGGCGCGACGTCGCTGGGCTCGTTCAGCTCGCGCTTCACCGAGATCGTCGGCGAAACCCCGTCGCAGTACCGGGCACGTAATCATCGCGACCTCGAGGTCGTTCCGTCCTGCGTGATCATGGTCGCCACCCGACCGCGGCGCACCAACGGCCAGAACCTAGCGTCGGCTTATCGCCAGACCCGATAACCGGCCTCGGCCAATGCCCGAGCGAAGACTCTGGGCGTCGACGCCGACGTTTCGACAGCCCGAGACGCAGACTCGACGAAACAGCCAGCCCAACTCACCACTGCTCGCGGGGCACGTCGAAGTCGACGCACAACGCCCGCCACACGTCGCGGGGCTCTGCGCCGTCCTCGATCGCCTGAGCGGCGGTGCGCCCATCGAAGCCGGGCAACACGTGATCAGCCAGCACCGACGCGCCGTAGGCAGCGCCGAACCGCAACGTGACCCGCTCGTGAAACTCGGTCAGTCGCACGGTGTTCAACCTACCCAGCGTGCGCCAGCGCTTCGTGGCACACCTCGACGGGATCGACAACGTCGCCAACACTCGCCGCGGCCCGTCGGGCGGTCTCGCGGTAACGCGGCGACGACAGGACCTCGCCGACCGCGGCGACCAGCGCGTCGTCGGTCAACGGGCGGATCAGCCGGCCGCTGCCTTGCCGGACCACCCGGTTGGCGATCTCCCATTGGTCTCCGCCGCCGGGCACCACCACCAGCGGCACGCCGGCCAACAACGCCTTGGCCACCAGTCCATGGCCGCCGCCGCACACCACCACGTCGGCCTGTGCCAACAGCTCGTCCTGGCGGCCCCGCCCGACCACCGCCCAGGGCGGCACCCTCAGCTCAGGACCGTTCAGCCGCGACACCACCACGCGTGAGCCGCCAGGCAGTCCGGCGCCGGGGACCAGACAGTCCAGCGCGGTTTGCGCCATCCCGCGCGTCCCGGTCAACGCGGTGGACGGTGCCACCACCACCAGGGGCCCGGTGCCCGAAGGGATCGGCAACACTTGGTCGGTCGGCTCGAAGTGCAGCGGACCGACCACGACCGCTTCGGCCGGCCAATCGGGACGCGGCACCTCCAACGCGGGCAATGTTGCGATCAACCGTCGCAGCGGCCCGGGGTCCGCCGCGGGCAGGCCGATACCGGCTCGGGCCTCGGCTCGCTGGCCCAGCCCGGCACGCCAGGACCGCGCCGTCAGCGCCCGCATCACCGTGTCGCGCAGCCGGCCCCGAACGCCGCGGCCCGGCGCCAGCCCGCTACCGATCGGCGGCAGCCCCTTCGACGGAAGATACAGCGGATGCGGGTTGAGCTCGACCCACGGAATTTCCAGCAGCTCGGCCGCCAAGCCGCCGCAGGCGGTGATGACATCGGAGACCACCAGATCGAGCCGCATCGCCTGCAGCGCCGGTGCATTCAGCACTGCCATCCGCGCGGCCCGCTGGTGGATCTTGGCCCCGGCGTCGCGGTCATCGTCGACGGCGGTGGGCTCCAGTCCCGCCAGCTCGACGGCCTCGACACCGGCGTCGCGGGCGGCGTCGAGCCATTCGGTGCCGGTAAGCAGAGTCGCCGTGTCACCTGCGGCGCTGAACCGTTGGCACAGCGCGATCGCCGGAAACGAGTGCCCCGGATCAGGACCGGCCACCACGGCGACGCGCATCGCCCCACCCTGCCACAGCGACGCACGCGGGAGCCGTTGATGACGACCCTCTGCCCGGCTCCGCCGCGCTGGCGACGCACGCCTACCCTGGCAGTCATGACCGAGTTGACCGCCTTGAACAACCGCACGGTCGAGGTCTTTCTGCATGCGCTGCAAGACGAAGACTTCGACACCGCCAGCGCGGCGCTCGCCCACGACCTGGTGTACCAAAACGTCGGGTTACCGACGGTCTATGGCCGCGACCGCGCCATGAAGCTGTTCCGCCGGATGGAAGGCCGTGCCCGATTCGAGGTGAAGATTCACCGCATCGCCGCCGACGGCGCCGCCGTACTGACCGAACGCACCGATGCGCTGATTTTCGGCCCGCTTCGGCTGCAGTTCTGGGTGTGCGGCGTCTTCGAGGTGCACGACGGACGGATCACGTTGTGGCGGGACTACTTCGACTTTTACGACATGTTCAAGGCGACCCTGCGCGGCATCGCTGGCTTGGTGGTGCCGTCGCTGCGGTCATCTTTCTAGCCCATGGGCGATAGCCGACGGCCCAACCTGATTCAGTACCTGCGCTACTGCTACGGCCATCCGCTGCCCGCCTCAATGCGCGACTGGGTGCGTCACGACCTGGCCGGCAAAGGCGCCACCGCGCGGATGATGATCCGGGTTGCCGTTCCGGCGGTGCTGGTGCTGGCGCCGTTCTGGTTGATCCCGGCATCGCTCTACGTCCATGCCGAGATGACGCTGCCGATTCTGATTCCGTTCGTCTACTTTTCGCACGCGCTGAACAAGGTCTGGCGCCGGCACATGCTGCGGATGCACAACCTCGATCCCGACTTGGTCGACGAACGCGCCCGCCGGCGCGACGCCGACCTTCACCGCAGGTACATCGAGCGCTACGGCCCCCGGCCCGACTAGCGCAGACTGGTGTCGTGCGGGCCGCGACGCGATACGTTAGACGACATGCTGTTCAAGGCATATCTGATTGCAGCTCCGAATTGGGTCCGCGCGTTGATTATGGGCCTGGTGTTCGGGCTGGTGATGACGCTTGCGTCTGGGTCGGGCAGCCACGGCGGCTGGCCATCGCGGATCATCATCGGCCTGGTCCAGGGGGTGATCTTCGGTGTCGTCATGGGGATTTTTTCGAAAAACGACTTCGGTGCTATCCGCCCGGAGCTCGCACAGTTGCCGCTGAATCGGCGCAAGGCAGCGATGGGAGCTGCGGCGCGAGGACCCGCACCAGCTGACCCCGCTATTCGTGCGGCGGCGCTGCACTACGTCGAGCGGGTCCTCGAGCTCACCGAGCGGCGATGGTGGTTCAGCGTCGTCGTCTACGCCGGATTACTTGTCCTCTCCGCGGCCGTTGCGCTGCTGGAGTCGCCGTGGTGGTGGCTGGCGTTCGTCTTCTTCGCCGCGCTCTTCATCCGCCTGCTGCAGTCGCCTCGCCGCCTTCAGCGGCGGATCGTCGTGCTGTCGGGCCACACGACCGTCCCAACAAGTTGATTGGCCTTCCTGGCCCTGAAGTTCGTCGAGTCGGCGCAACACGACGTCAGCATTGCTGCACCGACACGCCATCGACAACTAAGCGCCGCGGAGGCCACCGAGCTCGTCGAAAGCCTGGGCCCAACTGACCAGGCGATCGGTGGCATCGGCCAGCTCCGCGCGGTAGCGCTGCGGCGCCACCGTCGACACCGGTGCACCGTTGGCCGCGGACACCAATTGGGCGGCAGCAGTGACCATTTCGTTGTACTGACGCACGCCGGCGCCCAATTGCGCGGTAAACGCGTTGATGGTCGGTACCAGGTACTGGCGCGACTGTGCACTGTGATTGGCCGCCCGCTCCATCGACACCACCTCGGCCGCGGTGGCAGCCATGGCCGACGCGGACTGGCTTGCCGCAGCGGACAAGTCGCGGATCTCCCCCCTGGGCAGCAGATCCGCCCGCTCGATCACACCCAGCAGGGAGACGAATCCTCGCTCGGACGCGCCCAGCGCGTACATCGCAGGCCGCGCAGCCGAACCCGGCGGTGGCAACCGGCGGGTGCTGGCCGGCCGCTCCGATGGCAGCGGCAGCGAGCGCAACCAGCGGTAGCGGAAGAACAACAGCGTCGCCGGAATAGCCGCACCCACCGCAAACGAACCGGTGATGATCAGCAGCAGCTGGAACCAGCCCCAGGCCGCCAGCAGCACCGTCACCACCGCCCAGAACAGGCAGGCGATCGCGAAAAACAGCGTCCACCGAAGCGCCCAGCGCCGCTTGCGCAGCAACCGGGCCCTTGGATCGGCGAGCGCACTGAGCTTGGCGGCGACGACGTCGGCGACCCCGCTGGCGGTGTCCATGCCGTGTTGCAAGCCCCGTTGCACCAGACCTCGCCAAGGTCTGGTGCGCGAGTGGACAGTCACCGTGGTCCCCTACTGCTGAGTGAGTGGATTTTCCGGTGCGGCTTCGGGCGCCGCCGCCGGCACGGCCGGGGTGGCTGTGCCACCCGCGGGCAGCGCCTCGCCGCGCATCGACGCGCGGATTTGCTCGAGCCGCGAGTGCCCGGCCATCTGCACGCCGGCCTGCTCGACTTCGAGCATGCGTCCCTGCACCGAGTTTTGCGCTAGTTCGGCCGCACCCAGCGCGTTGGCGTAGCGACGTTCGATCTTGTCGCGTACCTCGTCGAGACTGGGAACGTTGCCGGGTGCGGCGATTTCGCTCATCGACCGCAGCGACGAGCTGACCTGCTCCTGCATCTTGGCCTGCTCGAGCTGGCTGAGCAGTTTGCTGCGCTCGGCGATGCGCTGTTGCAGCACCATTGCGTTCTGCTCCACGGCCTTCTTGGCCTGACCGGCCGCGCTGAGCGCCTGGTCGTGCAGTCCTTTGAGGTCTTCCACATTCTTCTCGGCGGTCACCAGTTGCGCCGCGAACGCCTCGGCCGCGTTGTTGTACTCGGTCGCCTTGGCGGCATCCCCGGCACCGGTGGCCTGGTCCGCCAGCGTCACCGCTTGGCGCACGTTGACCTGCAGCTTCTCCACATCGGCCAGCTGCCGGTTGAGCCGCATCTCGAGTTGCCGCTGATTGCCGATCACCTGGGCGGCCTGCTGGGTGAGCGCCTGATGCTGACGCTGCGCTTCCTCGATGGCCTGCTGAATTTGCACCTTGGGGTCGGCGTACTCGTCGATCTTCGAGTTGAACAACGCGGCGAGGT
Organism: uncultured Actinomycetota bacterium; assembly: GCA_963830605.1. Taxonomy (GTDB): domain Bacteria; phylum Actinomycetota; class Actinomycetes; order Mycobacteriales; family Mycobacteriaceae; genus Mycobacterium. Next base: position 628,713 of record CAWHML010000004.1, read on the forward strand.
ACTTCCACGCTTTGACGAACGGATTGGCCATAAGTTCGCTCCGCCCCTTCTATCGATTCCGCATACCCTGCCGCTCAATTTAATGGTTCAGCGCGCCCTAACACACTCTGGCCACACCCAGGCGGCTGACCGCCGACAGGTCAAGCCATCGCCAGCGCCGCCACCGGCGGAATCACCACCTTGGTAGTGGCGTCGATCCGAGCAGCGCCGACTGCGGACAGCTGCGTACGCTCGCGGTCCGCCATCTGGGTGGCGGCGTCGAGCAGGACGGTCGACAGCGGCACCCCCAACGCGTCGCAGATCGCGGTCAGCAGCTCACTGGAGGCCTCTTTGCGACCGCGCTCAACCTCGGACAGATACCCCAGACTCACCCGCGCAGCATCCGACACTTCCCGCAGCGTGCGGCCCTGCGCCGACCGGGCGCGGCGCAGCACGTCACCGATGACCTCTCGCAACAGTGACGCCATGGTGTGCTCCTTCGTCGGATCAGCCGGACTATTCAAGCTCAACGCCGACCCTCAAGCGTTGGTTCCCCACGGGTTTTCAGCGGGCCGACCAGCGCACATCTCGGACGGCCGACGCCACATAATCCGCCCCGGTGACCACCGTCAGCACCACCGCGGCGCCCATCACCACCTGCGCCGCCACCAGCCACGACCCGGACAGCGGCAGCACGAACAACCCGATGGCCACCGCTTGAACGAGGGTCTTGAGCTTTCCGCCCCAACTGGCCGGGATGACACCGCGGCGCAGCACCGCGAAGCGCAGCGCGGTCACACCGATTTCACGGACCAGGATCAACACCGTCACCCACCATGGCAGGTCGCCGAGCATCGACAGCCCGATGAGCGCCGCACCGATCAGCGTCTTGTCCGCGATGGGATCGGCCAGGGTGCCGAACTCGGTCACCATCCCGTAATTGCGGGCCAGGGCGCCGTCGAACCGGTCGGTGATGACGGCGACAGCGAACACCGCGAATGCCACGACTCGGCCCGTCGTGTCGTGCCCGTTGCCGGCGAACAGCGCCAACAGGAAAATCGGCACCAGCACCAGGCGCAGACCGGTAAGCAGGTTGGCCAGGTTGGTCACCGGGACACGCCGCACCGTGGGACCGGTCTGCGGCTGTCCCGACACGGCAACAGCGTAACAATGCCGATATCGTGCATCCGTGACTCCAGCGGGAGCTGCCGCCGACGATCGGCTCCTGCTGCGGCGGGCGCGGACTTCCGACGTCTCGGCGATCAAGCAACTCGTCGACATCTACGCCGGCAAAATTCTGCTGGAGAAGAATCTGGTGACGCTGTATGAGGCGGTTCAGGAATTCTGGGTCGCCGAGGTTGGCGACGACGTCGTGGGGTGCGGAGCGCTGCACGTGTTGTGGGCGGACCTGGGTGAAGTCCGCACGGTCGCGGTCCATCCCGACCTGACCGGGCGCGGTATCGGCCACGCAATTGTCGACCGGCTCATCGCGGTGGCGCGTGAGCTGCAGCTCAAGCGGCTGTTTGTGTTGACTTTCGAGACCGATTTCTTCAGCAGGCACGGGTTCACCGAGATCGAGGGCACGCCGGTGACCGCCGAGGTGTTCGACGAGATGTGCCGCTCCTACGACATCGGCGTCGCCGAGTTCCTGGATCTGAGCTACGTCAAACCCAACATTCTGGGCAACTCACGGATGCTGCTGGTGCTCTAAGCGTCGACTGGTGCTCGAAGACCGCCGAACGTCAGGCTGGCGTGACGCTCGAGGCCGAATGCCACTCTGGCGTGACGTTCGAGGCGCTAGTCGTCGGGCTCGCCAAGGCCGCGAATCGAAGCCAGGGTCGCGGCCAGCTCGTCGGGCTTGACCAGCACGTCGCGTGCTTTGGAACCCTCGCTGGGGCCGACGATGCCACGGGTTTCCATCAGGTCCATCAGCCGCCCGGCCTTGGCGAACCCGACCCGCAGTTTGCGCTGCAACATCGACGTGGAGCCGAACTGGCTGGACACCACCAGCTCGACGGCCTGCAGGAAGACGTCCATGTCGTCGCCGATGTCAGGGTCGACGTCCCTGCGTTCACCACTGGTCCTCGCGGCGGTGACGCCCTCGGTGTATTCGGGTTCGGCCTGCTCTTTGCACGCGGTGACGACGGCCTGGATCTCTTCGTCGGTGATGAAGGCGCCCTGCAGCCGGATGGGTTTGCCCGCGCCCATCGGCAAGAATAGGCCGTCGCCCATGCCGATCAGCTTCTCCGCGCCGGCCTGGTCCAGGATCACCCTGCTGTCGATCAGCGACGACGTCGCGAACGCCAGCCGCGACGGCACGTTGGTTTTGATCAGTCCGGTGACCACGTCGACCGAGGGCCGCTGGGTCGCCAGCACCAGGTGTATCCCGGCGGCGCGAGCCTTCTGCGTGATCCGCACGATGGCGTCTTCCACGTCACGCGGGGCGGTCATCATCAGGTCGGCCAGCTCGTCGACGATCGCGACGACATACGGGTAGGGCCGGTATTCGCGCTGACTGCCCAACGGCGTGGTGATCTTGCCGGACCGCACCGCAGCGTTGAAGTCGTCGATGTGACGGACGCGCGAGGCCTGCATGTCCTGGTAGCGCTGTTCCATCTCCTCGACCAGCCACGCCAGCGCCGCGGCCGCCTTCTTCGGCTCGGTGATGATCGGGGTGATCAGATGCGGGATGCCCTCATAGGGTGTCAGTTCCACCATCTTCGGGTCGATCAGGATCATCCTGACCTCTTCGGGGCTGGCGCGGGTCAGCAGCGACACCAGCATCGAGTTGACGAAGCTGGACTTGCCGGATCCGGTAGAACCGGCGACCAGCAGATGCGGCATTTTGGCCAGGTTGGCCGAGATGAAGTCGCCTTCGATGTCCTTGCCGAGCCCGATCACCAGCGGATGATGGTCGCGCCGGGTGGACGGCGCGGTGAGCACGTCGGCCAGCCGCACCATCTCGCGGTCGGTGTTGGGCACCTCGATGCCGACGGCCGATTTGCCGGGAATCGGGGCCAGCATCCGGACACTTTCGGTGGCCACCGCATAGGCGATGTTGCGCTGCAACGCGGTGATCTTCTCGACCTTGACACCGGGGCCCAGCTCGACTTCGTAGCGGGTGACGGTCGGTCCGCGGGTGCAGCCGGTGACGGCGGCATCGACCTTGAACTGGGTGAGCACCTCACCGATGGCTTCGGCCATGTGGGTGTTGGCCGCGCTGCGCTTCTTGGGCGGGTCGCCGGCGATGAGCAAGCTCAGCGACGGCAGGGTGTACGGCCCTTCCACAATCCGGTCCACGACGAGCGGTTCACGTTTGGCCGCTTTGCGCCGACGGGTGGCCTCGGGAACGGTCGGGCTGTCGTCGGCGGCGGGGCCGTCAGCGGGATAGCCCGCGGACGGCCACGCCTGGGCATCGTCGTCGCCGTAGCCGAGATCGTCATAGTAGCCATCGGAAAAGTCGTCAGCGGCAACGTCCTCAGCGGCAAAGTCCTCGGCCTCGGCGTAATACTCCGCTTCGGCGAGGCGGCGTTGGCCGAACATCGTGGTGCCGAACATGGACCGGGCGGTGGCGGGCAGCTCGCGGATCGTGGTGCCGGTCAGCAGCAGCAGCCCGAACAGTGCGCCGATGAACAGCAGCGGTGCCGCGATCCAGACGGTTAGCCCGTCGGAAAGCGGTCCGGCGATGGCGAATCCGAGGAAACCGGCCGCGTGCCGGCGCCCGTCCGGGCTGTCCGGCGAGCCGGCCCACAGATGCCACAGGCCCAGCACCGACAATGCGACCATGCCGGCGCCGAGCACCAGCCGCGGCCGGGTGTCCGGATCCGGCTGGGTCCGCATCAGCAGCACGGCAACCGCGACGGTCGCCAGCGGCAGCAGCACGACGGCCGACCCGATGAACAGTCGAAGCCCCGAATCCACCCAGGCACCGACCGGGCGGGCCGCGTCGAACCACGAGCTGGCCGCGATGATCACCGCGAGACCCAGCAGGCTCAGCGCGACCCCGTCGCGGCGGTGGCCCGACTCGATGTCGCGGGCGCGGCCGATCGATCGCGCGGCGGTGCCGGTGCTCCGGGCCAGCATCGACCAGGCTGCCAGCGCGGCCCGGCCGCAGCTGAGCCCGGCGGCCACCAGCACCGATTGACGACGACCGCGTGCCGGCCTGCGTCGCGGCGCCGAGGCCCGCGTCGATCGGCTGCCGCTCCGCGTGCTGGCCCGCGACCTGCTCTTTCGAGCGGCGGATCGGGCGGCGGTCTTGTTGGCCATGACTGCTAGCGTAATCGCAACAGCACCATGGGCACCATTCGCCACACTGGTCACCGCTCGAAGGCCGACCGGCCGGACCCGAGGTCGGCTGAGTAGGGTGATGGCCGTCACAGCCCACGGACACCAGGAGCCCCGGCATGCCCGTCGTCGTCGTCGCCACCCTCACCGCCAAGCCCGAGTCGGTCGACGCCCTGCGCGAGATTCTCAAGCGCGCCGTCGCAGAGGTGCACGACGAGCCGGGCTGCCAGCTGTATTCGCTGCACGAATCCGGCAACACCTTCGTCTTCGTCGAACAATGGGCCGACTCCGATGCACTCAAGACACACGGCACCGCGCCCGCGATCACGACGATGTTCAAAGACGCCGGCGAGCATGTGGCCGGTGCGCCGGATATCAAGATGCTCAGCCCGGTCGTCGCAGGCGACCCGGACAAAGGCCAGCTGCGTTCCGGATAACGTCGGTGGTTCGTAATCCCGTGGCGCAGACCGCCTTCGGCCCCATGGTGATGACGGCCATAGAGCAGTGTGAGCCACCCGGGCGTCGCCTGGTGGACGACGACTTGGCGAGACAGTTCCTGCCCAGGCCCGCGCGGTTGCTGACTACGGTGACCCGGCCAGCGCTGCTGCGTCGGTGGTTCATCGCCGCGATGGACCGGACCGGTCCGGGGTTGTGGGCCAACTTGACGTGCCGTAAGCACTTCATCGCCGACGTCCTCGACGAAGCGCTGGCCGGCATCGACGCGGTCGTCATCCTCGGCTCGGGGATGGACACCCGCGCTTACCATCTGGCGCGCCACACGACGATCCCGGTCTTCGAGGTCGACCAGCCGGTCAACATCGCGCGTAAAGCGGTAGCCGTGCGCCGCGTGTTGGGCGTAGTGCCCCGGTCAGTTCGGCTGGTGGCGTTGGACTTCGAGCGTGACGATCTGCTCACGACGCTGGCCGAACACGGCTACCGCATCGACAACCGCACCTTCTTCATCTGGGAGGGCGTCACCCAGTACCTCACCGAGGAGGCGGTCCGCGCCACATTGACCGGCCTGCGACCGGTCGCGCCGGCAAGCCAACTGGTGTTCACCTATGTCCGTAGCGATTTTATCGACGGGACGAATCTCTACGGCACACCGATGCTGTACCGCACCGTACGGCGCCGCCGGCAGATGTGGCACTTCGGATTGCAGCCGGAAGACGTGACGGAGTTTCTCGCGCAATACGACTGGCGCCTGGTGGAGCAGCTGGGACCGGAGCAACTCGTCAGCCGCTACATCGAGCCGACCGGGCGCGATCTTGGCGCTTCGCAGATCGAGTGGTCGGCGCATGCCGAGAAGATTTAACTCGCTGTGAGCTGTGTGGTGCGGACGTCGAGCCCGTCGAGCGCACCGGCGGACCGCCAGGCCTGCAGAATGTCGGCGTATTCGGTCGGTGCGCCGAAGAAAAAGCTGCCCTGACGCAGTTTGTCGTCAGCGCTGCCCTCGGCGTTGTAATAGCCGGGTGTGCAGGCTTTCCTGCGCTCCATGATCATCGTCGACCGCTGCCGCACGGCGTCGACCCATGCCGCTTCGGCGCTGGCCGAGGCCTCGATCTCCGTTGCGTTGTTGGCCAACGCCCACGCGATCACCCAGGCGACGTGGCTGGCCTGCACGTCCAGCAGGTAGGGGAAGTTCACCGTGAATCCCGACTGCGCGATGCTGAGCACAAAACAGTTCGGGAAGCCGTGCAGGTGCACGCCGTGGAAGGTGCGCACACCGTCACGCCACTTGTCGGTCAGGGTGAGACCGTCGCGGCCGATCACCTCGAATCCGGTGCGCCGGCTGTACTCGGTGCCGACTTCGAACCCGGTGGCGAAGATCAGGCAGTCGAGTTGGTACTCCACGCCGTCCACCACGACGCCGCGCTCGGTGATCTGCTGGACGCCGCGACCGTGGGTGTCGACCAGGGTCACGTTGTCGCGGTTGAACGTCTGCAAGTACTCGTCGTGAAAACACGGCCGTTTGCAGAAATAGCCGTACCACGGCTTGAGCGCTTCTGCGGTCGCGCCGTCGGCGACGATCGCGTCCACTCGGTCCCGGATGTCGGCCATCTTGGCGAAGTCCGCCAGTTCCAGCGCCGACGCCGGGTTGTCGGCCACCGCGCCGGCGTCCACACTGTGGCGCACGATCGGAAGTTTCTTGGTGATGCTGGTCCACGCGTCGTCAACCAGGTCTTCGTCGGATTCGCCGCCGGCGGTAAGTATCTGGAAGTTTTCGATGCGCCGTCGCTGCCAGCCCGCGCCCAGACTCGCCGCCCAGTCCGGATCGGTCGCCCGGTTGGCCCGCACATCGACCGAGGACGGGGTCCGCTGGAAGACGAACAACTGCTGCACCGCTCGCGCCAGCTGCGGCACACATTGGATAGCAGTCGCGCCGGTACCGATGATCCCGACGCGCTTGTCGGCCAACCGGTGCAGATCATCACCGGTGTAGCGGTAATCCCACCGGCTGGTGTGAAAAGCGTGACCACGAAAATCGGTGATGCCGGGAATCCCCGGCAACTTCGGCTTCTGCAGATACCCGTTGGCCATCGCCACGAAGCGGGCCCGGATCGCGTCCCCGCGATCTGTCGAGATCAGCCAGCGCTTTTCGGCCGGCTGCCAACGGATCTCGCGTACCTCGGTCTGCAAGCACGCCCCGGAGTACAGGTCGTAGCACTCGGCGATGCGTTGACAATGCGCGAAGATCTCCCGACCCTTGGTGTACTTCTCGGTGGGCACATAGCCCAGTTCCTCCAGCAGCGGCATGTACACATACGATTCCACGTCGCAGGCGATGCCGGGATACCGATTCCAGTACCAGGTGCCGCCCACGTCAGCGGCTTTGTCGATCAGCCGCACGCTGCGCACACCCAGTTCTTTGCACCGCGCCCCGGTCAGCAGCCCACCGAAACCCGCGCCCACCATCGCGACGTCGACCTCGTCGGCGATCGGCGCTCGGGTGAATCCCGGCTCGGCCCAGGGATCGGCGGCGAACTGGGCGAAACGTCCGGTGACCTCGACGTACTGCGAGAGGCCGTCGGGGCGCAAGCGCCGTCGTCGTTCCCGGGCATACTTTGCGCGCAGAGCCTCCGGATTGAAAGCCAGATCGTCACCGGTCATCGAAGGCTCAGACCTCCAAGACGGTTGGCACGATCATCGGCTGGCGGCGATAGGTTTCCCCCACCCACTTGCCGACGATGCGGCGCACCGCCTGGGCGATCCGGACCGGATCGGTAACACGTTCCGCGGCAAGCGCTTCCAGCTCCGCCTCCACCTTTCGCACCGCCGGTTCGAGCGCTTTGGGGTCTTCGGAGAACCCGCGCGAATGCAGATGCGGCGGCGCGGCCGGTTGCCCGGTGCCGCGCCGTACCACCACGGTCACCGCCACGAAACCTGACGACAGGATGAGCCGTTCGCCCAACGTGATGTCGCCGACGTCACCGGTGATCAGGCCGTCGACGAACATCTTGCCGACCGGCACCGCGCCGGATATGGTGGCCTGTCCGGCGACGAGGTCGACGCTGACGCCGTTCTCCGCCAGCAGGATCCGCTCCTTGGGTATCCCGGTGCTGGCGGCCAGTGCGGCGTTGGCTCGCAGGTGCCGCCAGGTGCCGTGCACCGGCATGACGTGACGCGGGCGCACCCCGTTGTAGAGGAAGAGCAGTTCACCGGAGTAGGCATGACCTGAAACGTGCACGCGCGCCCGGGCGTTCGTGACCACGCGGGCCCCGATCTTGGACAGCGCGTCGATGACCCCGTATACCTCTTCTTCATTGCCGGGTATCAGCGACGACGACAGCACGATCAGATCGCCTGAGGTCAGCGTGATGCTGCGGTGTTCACCGCGTGACATCCGGGCCAGCGCCGACATCGGCTCGCCCTGGGTTCCGGTGGTGATCAGCACCACCTGATCGGGCGACATCATCTCGGCGGCGCCGATGTCGAGAAGATCGGAGTCGGCGATCCGCAGAAAGCCCAGTTCCCGGGCGATTCCCATGTTGCGCACCATCGACCGGCCGACGAACGACACCCGCCGGCCCAACGCCACAGCGGCGTCGATGATCTGCTGCACGCGGTCGACGTTGGAGGCGAAGCACGCCACGATGACCCGTCCGTCGGCGCCCCTGATCAGCCGGTGCAGCGTCGGCCCGACCTCGCTTTCCGACGGCCCGACTCCGGGGTGCTCGGCGTTGGTGGAGTCGCACAGAAACAGGTCGACGCCGGCGTCCCCGAGCCGCGACAGCCCCGGTAGATCGGTCGGGCGGCCGTCGAGCGGAAGCTGGTCGAGCTTGATGTCACCGGTGAGCAGCACCGTGCCCGCCCCGGTGCGCAGGGCGACGGCCAGCGCATCCGGAACCGAGTGGTTGACAGCGAAGAACTCGCACTCGAACACGCCGTGGGTGCTGCGCTGACCCTCGCGGGCCTCCACCAAGTCCGGTGACAGGCGGTGCTCGCGGCATTTCGCGGCGACAAGGGCAAGGGTGAACTTCGAGCCGACCACCGGAATGTCGGGTCGCAGCTTGAGCAGAAACGGGATCGCCCCGATGTGGTCTTCGTGCGCGTGGGTCAACACCAGCGCCTCGACGTCGTCGAGCCGGTCTTCGATATGACGCAGGTCCGGCAGGATCAAATCGACACCGGGCTCGTCGTGACCGGGGAACAGCACACCGCAGTCCACGATCAGCAGCCGGCCCAGATGCTCGAAAACGGTCAGGTTGCGGCCGATTTCGCCGATCCCGCCCAGCGCGGTGACCCGCAGCCCGCCCGCGGCCAAGGGACCTGGCGGTGCGAGCTCCTGGTTCACCGCCGGCTCACCTGAGCACCGAGGCCGCGCGCATGTCGGCGGCCAGCGCGTCGATCTCGGCGGCCGTCGCCGGCAGCTGCGGCAGCCGGGGATCGCCGACGTCGAAGCCCTGCAAGCGCAGACCGGCCTTGACCATCGTCACTCCGCCGGTACGGCTCAAGGCGTCACAGAGCGGGCTGAGCGTCACGTTGATCTTGCGGGCGGTGGCGGTGTCGCCGGAGGAGAAGGCGGAGTGCATGTCCCGGAGCTGACCGGCGGCCAGGTGCGAGATCACGCTGATGAAGCCGGTGGCGCCCATTGCCAGCCAGGGCAGGTTAAGCGCATCGTCGCCGGAGTAGTAGGCCAGCCCGGTCTCGGCCATGATCTGCCCGCCGCTGTGCAGATCGCCTTTGGCGTCTTTGATGCCGACGATGTTGGGATGCGACGCCAGCGTGCGGATAGTGTCGGGCAGGATCGGCACCACCGAGCGCGGCGGAATGTCATACAGCAGCACCGGCAGCGGGGTGGCATCGGCGACGGCGGTGAAATGCGCCACCAGGCCGGCCTGCGGCGGTCGGGAGTAGTACGGCGTGACCACCAGCAGCCCGTGCGCGCCCTCAGCGGCGCATGCCTTGGCCAGCTGGATGCTGTGCGCGGTGTCGTAGGTGCCGGCGCCGGCGATGACCCGGGCCCGGTCACCGACCGCCTCCAGCACTGTCCGCAGCAAGGTCAGTTTTTCGGCATCGGTCGTGGTGGGCGACTCGCCGGTGGTGCCGGACAGCACCAGGCCGTCACTGCCGGCGTCGACGAGGTGGCCCGCGAGCTGCGCGGCGGCGGCGGTGTCCAGGGAGCCGTCAGGCTTGAACGGCGTCACCATTGCGGTCATTACGGTGCCCAGGCGTTCGTGGGCGTCGAATCCGCCGGTGCTCACGCTGCCCAGATTACCTGGCCCCTTTTCTCCCCTTAACCCCCGAGCGTGCGTGTTTGATCAGAGCCGCGGAAGCTGTGCAGCTGCACGCTCGCGCCGGTGGTGTCGCGCGGCGGGAGTCACGCCTCCGTGGCCAGGGGACTGGTCGCGACCTCGGTGCCGTCGGCCAGCGTGGCGATTTCGAAGTCGGCGAACACTGCGGGCGCGACGTCGACAAGCTCGCGCAGGCATGCTATAGCCAGCCGCCGGATCTCGATGTCGGCGTGCTCGCTGGCCCGCATCGCGACGAAGTGCCGCCAGGCACGATAGTTGCCGGTGACTACGATTCGGGTTTCGGTAGCGTTGGGCAGCACGGCGCGGGCAGCCTGGCGCGCCTGTTTACGACGGAGGACGGAGTTGGGCTGGTCGGCGAACTTCGCTTCGAGTTTGCCCAGCAACGCCCGATACGCCCCGTAACTGGCATCGGCTGCCGTTGTCAGAAGTTGTTGCAGGTCGGGGTCGTCTTCCAGGCCCGGCGGCAGCACAACCCGCGAACCGGCCTCCGGCACATAGCGCTGTGACAGCTGCGAGTAGGAGAAGTGGCGGTGCCGGATCAGCTCATGGGTGCAGGACCGCGAGACACCGGTGATGTAGAACGACACCGTCGCATGTTCGAGCACCGAGAGATGCCCAACGTCGATGATATGCCGCAGATAGCCGACGTTGGTCGCGGTCTTGGGGTTGGGTTTCGACCAGCTCTGGTAACAGGCCCGTCCGGCGAACTCGACCAGCGCCTGGCCGCCGTCGGCGTCGGTGCCCCACGCCACGTCCGGTGGCGCGACGAACTCCGTCTTGGCAATCACCTGTACGCGCAGCGGGGCCGTCTTTGCCACGGCGCTCACCTTAGCCCGGCGGCGCGGCCGGCACGGCGGTCAACGCCAGCGGGCCCACACATACGGCACCAGCGCCCGCAGGAAATCCAGGTCCGGGCCGGATTGCGCATCGGCGAATGCGTGCTCGAAATACTCCTCGGCCACCAGCAGAATCCCCTCGGCGAATTCGCTGGTGAACGCGATGCTGCCGTAGTCGTCCATCAGCGCGCGCACCCGGCCCACCAACTCCTGTGACCGTCCGGATCGATTGCGGCGCAGATAGTCTCGAACCAGAACCGCGTCCCGCCCCTGCGCGACGGACACCAAGTGCACCAGCGGCAGCGTCCGCTTGCCCTCGTAGAGGTCGCCGAGGATCTCCTTGCCGTAGATCCGTTCGTCCCCAACAAGGTTGAGCAGATCGTCGCGGATTTGAAAGGCCGCGCCGAAATGAAAACCGAACCGCACCAACGGTCCCAGTTCGGCGGTGCCGCCCGAACCCACGATCGCCCCGACCCGCAGCGGATGGATCGTGGTGTACCAGCAGGTCTTGTGCATGATCAGCGAGAGATAGTCCTCAGGACCCAGGTCCTCGACATTGTCGAACTGCCAGCCCACCTCGGTCGCCTGCCCCTCGAGCGTGCGCATCGCCATCGTGTCGAACTCGGCCCACACCAACTCGGCGAGGTCGCGATCAAGCCGCCGGGTCGCCCGCCGCAACACCTGTCCGGCCACCACGGCCAGCGCGTCGCCGGCGTTCAGGGCCGCGGCGATTCCATGTGTGGCCACCAAAGTCGGCCTGCCGCGGCGCATTTCGCTGCCGTCAGCGACGTCGTCGTGCACCAGAAACGCGTTGTGCAAGATTTCGATCGCCACGGCGATGCCCAACAGCTGGTCTGGGTCCGCGCCGAACGCCCGACCGGCGGACAAGCACAGCGCGGGCCGCAACGCCTTGCCCGGCCGAGACGGGTAGGCGCGCATCGGCGCGTAGAGCCACTGACTGGGCTCGCCGTCGGGCAAAGCGTCCAGCATCGAGCGGCGAATCAGCTTGCCGACCTCACGCAGCCGCTCTTCGACCGCGAAAACCGGCCCGGCGACGGTCGTGGTCATGTCTGCGGCAGCCGGACGGTCAGCGTGACGGGCAGCCACAAGTCTGGGTGGCCGCTGCCCAGCAAGGTGCCTCGGTAGACACCGGGCCGGACGTGCGGCGCCACGTCGACGGTGACGGCCACCCCGCGGCTGGACCGCCGAGGCATCGGCACGACGGCGCTGTCCAGCAGCACCGCGTCGGCACGGATCAGGTGGCCCTCGTGACTGAGCAGGTCACTACACCGCAACCGGACGTCCGCCCGGTCTTCGGGTCCCCGGTTGTGCAACCAGACTTCAGCGGCGGCCGAACCTCCGATGACGGCCTGCAACGTCAACGCACCCCCTGAGTCGGGATTCGTCACATCGAGGCTCAGCACGTCACCACCGGCGCGCGCGCCATCGGGCATCGACCGAAGCAGGAATTGGCCGGCCATCGACCACCACGCCCGGGTCAATCGCTCGAACTCGGGCACGCCGGGCGGGCCGGTGTCAGCCGCGCCGTTTCCATCGGTCCCAGCTGCAGGTGCGGGCGCATGGCCGTTGCCGTCCGGTCCCGCCGATCGGACGAAGCGGTCGACGATCCGGCTGGCCGCGCGGAAGCCTTCGGCCTGAATAGCGCTGAGTGCCCGGGCATTCGCGGCCGGGTCGAACACCGACGCCCACGGCAGGTCGTCGATGGTGCCGTCGTCGCCGACGCCCCGACCTGTCACCGACACCTCCTGAGAAGATCCCGCCGCGAATGCCTCTGACAGCCGGGCCATCTAGGCGGCTAGCGCTGTGGCTCGATCGGCTCGACGGTATGCTACCTGGGCAAACCGGGGAGTGGAGGTCCAATGCGGAAGCCGTTCGTAATCGTCGGCGCGCGGTGGCGCCGGGTCGGTTTTCGGCCGATGCGCGTCCGGTCCGCCGGTTCCCGGATGCGCGATGTGGACGTCAACATCGAGCCGTGAGCACGTTCGGACCCCGCCGCACGATCGACGAACTGCTTGATTCCGCTATCCAGGCGATCAACAGCGGCGACCGCGCGACCGCCAGTGCGCTGGCCGAGCAGGTGCTGGCCGTCGACAGCGGCAATCAGGACGCCGAGGACCTGCTGGCCAGCCCGGCGGCGGGCGCCGGCGGGCTGCGGCGGTTGACGATTCTTTTCGCCGACGTCGTGGACTCGACCGCCCTGTCGACTCGCATCGAGCCAGAGATCTACTACACGGTGATCGGGCGCTACCGGCGCCAGGTCAACGAGATCGTCGACCGCTACGAAGGCCACGTCTTCTCCACCAAAGGCGATGGTTTGCTGGCCGTATTCGGCCACCCCAGAGCACACGAGAACGACGTGCGCAGAGCGGTGCAGGCCGGTCTGGACATCACCCGGGAAGTCGCCCGGCTCAGCCAGCGCGTCCGGTCGCGGTTCGGCTTCGACATTTCGGTGCGCGCCGGGGTACATCGCGGCCTGGTTTACCTCGACATCGCACAAGACGACGTCTACGGGCTCGGCGCTAACCTCGCAGCCCGGGTATGCGGGCTGGCGCCGCCGGGTTCGGTGGTCGTTTCCGGCGCGATCGCGCCGTTGGTGCGGGATCACTTCGATCTCCAAGCTCGGCCGGCCCAGCAGGTCAAAGGCGTCGACGAGCCCGTCGACCACTACCAAGTCATCGGCGAACGGGTCACCATGATCCGGATCCCGCTCGGCCCGCTGGTCGGCCGCGAGCGTGAGCTGCGATTCCTGCAGCACAGTTGGGACTCGGCGAGACGAGGGACGCTCACCAGCCCGGGAGTCGCCTTCATCGGCGAGGCCGGTGTGGGCAAGAGCCGATTGGCCACGGTGGCGGCCGACCTGGCCGAACAATCCGGCAACCCGGTGCTGGCGTTTATCGGCTCCCCGTTTCACACCGACTCCGGGCTCCACCCCGTCCGTGCGCTGCTCGAACAGCGGTCCGGCATCGAGCGGGCCACCGAGCAGGCCGACCGATTGCGGTTGCTGACCGACGAGGTCCGAGCACGCGGCCTCGACGCCTCGACGGTCCCGCTGCTGGCGCCGGTGCTGGGCATCGCCGCCGAACACGGATATCAACCGGTGCGAGCCGAGGGCACAAAACTTTACGAGCAGATCACCCGGGCGGTCGTGGGCTACTTGCTCGCCTGTGTCGGCGACGGCCCCGCGGTGGTGCTGGCCGAAGATCTGCAATGGTTCGATTCGTCGACGCTCGATGTCGTGGAATCGCTGCTGGCCGCCGGCACCGGCAGGGTGCTGGTGGTGCTGACCGGACGCGATATCAGCCCACTTCCCAGCGTGGCCGGCGTCGAAGTGTTCGCCCTCGAGCCGTTGACCGCTGAAGAAACCGACGATCTCATCACCGCGCTCGACCCGACGCTGTCCGCCGACGAGCGCGCCGAAGTCCAGCACCGCTGTGACGGCGTACCGCTGTACATCGAAGAGGTCGTCGCCAAAATGCGTGAACAGCCCGCCGACGGCGCGCGCTGGGCGCGGGTGCCCGACGCGCTCTACGAGCCGCTGTTCGCCCGTCTTCGTGCCAGCGACAATACGATTCAGGTCGTCGAGGCCGCGGCCACGGTGGGCCGCGACTTCGATCACGACATTCTGCGCAGTGTGCTCGACATGGCGGAAGCCGATGTCGACGACGCCATCAGCGATCTGGAAGCCGCATTGGTTTTCGAGCCGACGGCACTAGACAGCTGGCGGTTTCGGCACGAGCTGCTGCGCGAGGTCGCCTATGAGCTGCCGCCGCCCAGTGTGCGCCGGACCCTGCACAGCCGGGTCGCCGACGCGCTCGTTGCCGGCTCGGACCAGCCGGACTGGCATCTGGTCGCCGTGCACTACGAGCAGGCGGACCGCTTCGAGGAGGCTGCCAACGCTTATCAGCAGGCAGCACACGATGCCCGGCGACGCGGAGCCCTCCAGGAGGCGCGCACTCACCTCAGCCGTGCCATTGAACAGATCGGACGTGCGGCACCGGGTCCGGCGCGGGACCGGCGCGAGATACGGCTGCGTCTTCGCCGCGGGTTTCTCGCATCGGCAGCCGAGGGAACCGCCAGCCCCCAAGCGGCGGGAGACTTCGAACGTTGCCTACAGCTGGCCGGAACCGATCTGCGGGAGGCCGACCTGTTCTCGACTCTGACCGCCCTGTGGGCGTATTACTTGCCGCGCGGCGACCTGCGTCGAACGCTGCAGGTCGCCGAATCCATCCGCGGTCAGGCTTACGGTTCCCGCCGCTGGTTTCACCGGGTCAACGATGCCGGCTTTGGCATGGTCGCTTGGTATGCCGGCGATTTCGGTGACGCCCGCTCGATTCTCGAAGAAGCCACACCGGCGGTAGCGCATACCGAACTCACCCACTTCGACTCGACGTGGTTCGTGCCCAACGAGCCGATCGCCTCGATGCACACCCACTTGGCGTTGGCGCGCTTCGTGCAGGGCGACCTACGCGGTGCCGAGGAACAGATCGGCGAAACCGTACATCGGGTGGCCGCTCTTGGCTTTCCGCAAGGACCGTTCAGTCATGCCTACGAACGGTGTTACGAAATCTGGATGCGCATCGAAGCCGGCCAGCTCGACCGCGCGGCAGACATCGTCAAGGAACTCAACCGCCAAGCGCAACGGCACGGCTTCGACTTCTGGGTCTCCATCGGTGCCACCCAACAGGCCACCGTCACTGCGCTGTCGGCACTTTCGGCCGGTGACACCGATTTGCAAACCCACATCGCGACGATGACCTTCATCGTGAAAAGCTGGCGGGAAGCCGAGGCCAAACTGTTCGTCTCATTCTACGACGGGGTTCTTGCGCGGCTGCTCATTGCTGCCGGCCAGGTGGATAAGGCGCGTCACCATCTTGAGATCGCACTGCAACTGGGCACTGAGACCGGAGTGAATTTCTACCGCGCCGAGTTATTGCGGCTGCGCGCCCACACCTGCGATGACGTCGACGCACGCGACGCGGACCTGCGCGCGGCGGTGACCACGGCCCACTCGCAGGGCGCGAGAATCTTTGAGTTACGCGCTGCCATCGACCATTTCGAGCTGCACCGCGAGTCCTCGCGCAACACGCTGACCGAGGCTATCAGCCGGTTCCCCGCCGACAGCGGCTGGCCGGAGCTGGCCCGAGCACGGAGGCTGCTCGGGTGAGCCGGCCCGGCGGCAAGGTCGCCATCCTCGGCGGCGGCATGGCCGGGCTCAGCGCCGCCTGGCGGCTGAGCGAACCCGGCTGGCGGGACCGCTTCGACGCCATCACGGTCTACCAGCGCGGCTGGCGACTCGGCGGTAAGGCGGCTTCGAGCCGGGGCATCCACGGGCGCATCGAGGAACACGGGCTGCACATCTGGCTGGGCTATTACGAGAACGCCTTCAGCATGCTGCGCGAGTGCTACGCCGAACTGAACAGAACGGCAACCGATCCGGCATCGCCGATCAAGACGTGGGACCAGGCGCTGATTCCCGGCGACAATCTGGGACTGGCGGACAAATTCGGCGGTGACTGGCTGATGTGGCTCGGAACGTTCACCCGCAATGACGGGTTGCCCGGTGAACCGGGCAGCGCCGGGCGCGAGATCACGGTACTGGACTTCACCCGTCGCGCGGTGCACCTGGTTCGCGACTTCGCCGAATCGCAACGTGCCGCCGCCCCGGTCGGAGTCACGCTGTCCACCTCCGCCACGCCGCCACGGGCCGCCGGATGGTTCGAGACGGTTGGGAATGCGGCGCGGGCCGCGCTGCTCGCCCTGACCGACCCGAAAACGCTGCGTCGCTCGGTGACTCAGCAGATAGAAGTGGCGGTCGACGCCGCGCGCACCGCCCTGGACTTCGAGCACCGGCCCGACCACCGGCGGTCCTGGCAGCTGCTGTCGATGATGACCGCGGTGATCCGCGGGATCCTCGCCGACAACCTGGTCACTGATCCGCGAGGTTTCCGTGCGGCCAACGACGAGGACTACAACGCGTGGCTGCTGCGCCACGGCGCACACCCGGACGTGCTGGACTTCGCGCTGGTGCGCGGCCTGTACGACCTCGTCTTCGCCTACGAAGATGCCGACCCCGAACGGCCCTCGTTCGGCGCCGGCCAAGCGATATTCCTCACCGCCCTAGCGCTTTTCCAGTACAAGGGTGCGATTTTCTGGAAGATGACCGCCGGGATGGGCGACATTGTGATCGCTCCGACATACCAGGCGTTGCGCCGACGAGGGGTCGAGTTCGAATTCTTCCACCGGTTGGATGCGCTGCACCTCGACGATCAGCGCCTGAGGGTCGACGCGATCACGATAGGCCGCCAAGTACACCTCGCCGAGGGCGTAGCGCACTACGAACCGTTGACCCGGGTCCGCGGGTTGCCGGTGTTCCCGGACACGCCGATAAGAGACCAGCTGGGCGACCAGAATCCCAGCAGCGGTTGGCATTCGCTGGAGACTTACTGGTCGGATCACGTCGACGCCGCAACCAGGGTGTTGCGCCGGGGTGCCGATTTCGATCATGTCGTGCTCGCGGTATCCCTCGGCATGCTTCCCGTCGTCGCCGGTGAGCTGATCGAGGACCGGGTGGAGTGGCGCGAGATGACGTCGAAGATCCGGACGGTCGCCACTCAGGCGTTTCAGCTGTGGCTTGGCCCCGACGAGCGGTCGCTGGGCTGGGACGAGCCGGCTGTGACGATCAGCGCTTACCTTCGCCCCTTCGAGACCTGGGCGTCCATGCCACAGACCTTGTGGGCCGAAGACTGGCCGGAGCACGACCGGCCCCGCACCGTCGCCTACTTCTGCGGAACCGTCAACGCGCCATGGCCTTCGGCCGAAGTCGGCGCCGGCTATCTGCGCCGGTACCAGCAGCGCCTGCGGGCGGACGCCGCCGACTTCGTCGACCGGAATCTCGGTCCGTTCTTCCCGAAAGCGTTGACCAGCAATGGCTTCGACTGGCATCTGCTGGCAGGGGTGAACGGCGAACGGGATGCGGTGGCGTTGAGCACTCAGCATCTCAGCGCCAACGTCGACCCGTCCGACCGCTATGTGCAGTCGGTTCCCGGCAGTGATCGCTATCGTCTGCGGCCCGACGAAAGCGGATATGACAATTTGGTGTTGGCGGGCGACTGGACCGACTCGGGCATGAACGCCGGCTGCATCGAGGCGGCCGTCCTGTCGGGATTGGAAGCGGCGAACGTTCTGCTGGGCCGGCACCGTTTTCACCGGATCAGGGGATTTTATGTGCCGTGACCGGTTTCGCATCGACACTGCGTAGGTGGCCTCGACGCTGTGCGCACCCGCGGGGTCCCCGGGTGTTGACGCCGGGGGCGCAGCCTAGATGCGTTAATTCAGCCAGGCGGTTCGTCTGGCTCGCCGCTGAGCGGATCGCCGCGCAAGAGCGAGCCGATCCAGCCGTCGTGGCGCTCCCCGCGCTGTTCGACCAGGCCGCGCACACCAGTGCGAGACTCATCGCTCGCGTCATCACACCGTTGCCACGTGCCCACGGCCCTAATCCAGTATCCCACGTCGGCGGCGCCCCCACCGTCTGACCGCAAGTCGAGGCTTCCGGCGAAGCGTCCGCGGTACACGGTGGCGAACGTCAGAACGGTACTGTCGCGCCAGCCTTCGTCGACGCAGGACAGAAACTCCACCGCGTCGGCCGTGCTGTACGGCACCGGAATCCGTGTCCAGCGCTGAACTTCAGGGTCGCGGCACTGTTCGACGATGTCGTTCACATCCTGGGGAAGCGGACGCCGTAACAGCAGATCCGGACCATCAGACAACGTTGTCGCTATAGCGATTCCACTGCCGCCTTCAGCTCGTGCGCCAAATCACCGCGCCCACCGACGGTGACGTCGCTCAGCCCCAGCCACGACGCCATCGTGGTCAGCTCCGCGGTGAGCGCCGCGGCTACCCGGGCCCGCGACCGGTGCGGCTCGGCGAAGGCGCCGACGACGTGCAGCGCACCGCGGTCGCGGTCCGCCTTCAGGTCGACCCGGCCGACCAGCTCGCCGTCCAGCAGGAACGGCCACACGTAGTAGCCGTACCGGCGCTGCGTCGCCGGGGTGTAGATCTCGACGCGGTAATGGAATCCGAACAGCCGCTGCACCCTTGGGCGAAAAAAGATCAGTGGGTCAAACGGGCACAGCAACGCCGTACCACGGTCCTGACGGGGTATCGGTCGGCCCGCGTGCAGATACGCCGGCGCCGGCCATCCTTCGACCTCGACGGATTCCAGCTCCCCATCGGCGACCAGTTTGGCGATCGCCGGCTTGCTCTGGCCGGCGGCCAACCGGAAATAGTCCCGGATGTCGGCTTCGGTAGCGACACCCAGCGCGGCGGCGGAGCGCAACAGCAACTCTCGTATCGCCTCGTCGTCGTCCACCTGGCGCGCCAGCACGGAGGCGGGCAGAACGTTGTCGGTCAAGTCGTAGTGGCGGGCGAACCCGACCCGGGTGGCCGTGGTCAGCACACCAGAGGCGAACAGCGCCTCGGCCACCCATTTGGTGTCGCTGCGGTTCCACCAGGCACCTTTGGAGCGGCGAGAGCCCCCGGTCAGCTGTGCTTCGATCTGCCCGGCCGTGCATGGTCCCAGGTCGGCGACAGCGGCGACGACGTCGTCGACCAGTTGCGGGTTGGCCTTGACGATATGGATGCCCCAGCGACCGTGCCGGTACTGGCGCATCCGCCAGCGCAGCAAGGGCCAGTCGTCGACGGCCATCAGCGCGGCTTCGTGCGCCCAATACTCCACCAGCAGCCGCGGCGAGCGCGCGCTGTGGGCCCACGCAGCGCGATCGAGCACGCCGCGGTCATACGGCCCGAACCGGCTGAACACCGGCGCATAGTGCGCGCGGACCGCCACCGACACCGAATCCAGTTGCAGCACCTGGATGCGGGAGATCAGCCGACGCAGATGCGCCCGAGTGATCGGTCCGGCGGGCCGCGGCTCGGAGAGGCCCTGGGCCGCGACGGCCACCCGCCGGGCCTGAGCGCCGGACAGTCTCGGCCGGGACGACGTCATTGACGCCGATAGCTGTGAAACCGGTAGCGCAGTCCCGAGCAGCTGGTCAGCCACTCGCCGGTCGTACCCACCCAGTTCTCGTCGAGCAGCGGGGCCACGCTGTCGCCGTCGTCGCGGGGCAGGTCGATCTCGACCTCGGTGACTTCGCATCGGGTAGCCCGCGGCAATGCGAGGGCATAGATTTGCTCCCCGCCGATCACCCAGGTGTCCGGATCGGTCAAGGCGTCATCAAGGCTACCGACCACCGTTGCGCCATCCGCCGCGAAATCGGCTTGGCGAGTCAATACGACGTTGCGCCGGCCGGGCAACGGCCGGAATCTGGCCGGCAGGGAGTCCCAGGTGCGACGACCCATCACCACAGTGCAGCTGATGGTGAGCTCTTTGAAACGGCCGAGATCTTCGGGCAGCTGCCACGGGATACGGCCGCCCCGACCGATGACACCCGACGGGGATTGAGCCCAAATCAGGCTCAGTTCTCTCATACGGCGACGGGAGCTTTGATCGCCGGATGCGGATCGTAGTTCTCGACGACCACGTCGTCGAAGATGTAGTCGAATATCGAATCGCGTTGTTTCAGCGACACTTTCGGGTATGGTCGCGGCTCCCGACGCAGCTGCTCGGCGACCTGCTCGACGTGGTTGTCGTAGATGTGGCAATCGCCACCGGTCCAGATGAACTCACCGACCGCCAAGCCGGCCTGAGCGGCCATCATGTGGGTCAGCAGGGCATAACTGGCGATATTGAACGGCACCCCGAGGAACAGGTCGGCGCTGCGCTGGTAAAGCTGGCAGCTGAGCTTTCCGTCGGCTACGTAGAACTGGAACAACGCGTGGCAGGGCGCCAGCGCCATCTGCGGGATGTCGCCGACATTCCAGGCCGACACGATGATGCGGCGCGAATTGGGGTCGGTGCGCAAAAGCCGCAATGCCGAGCTGATCTGGTCGACGTGCTCACCGGACGGTGTCGGCCAGGATCGCCACTGCACCCCGTAGACCGGACCCAAATCCCCAGTTGCGTCTGCCCATTCGTCCCAGATGGTGACGCCGTGCCGGCGCAGCCAGTCGACATTGGAGTCGCCGCGCAGAAACCACAGCAGCTCGTAGATCACCGATTTCAAATGCACTTTCTTAGTGGTGATCAGCGGGAAGCCAACAGACAGGTCGTAACGCAGCTGATGGCCGAACAGGCTGCGCGTCCCGGTGCCGGTGCGGTCTGCTTTCGGTGTGCCCTGCTGCAACACCAGGCGCAACAGATCCTCGTATGGTGTGGCAATCGGCACGCGGTCATTTTAGCGGCGATCGCCAGCGCGGCGAAGCCGGGCGCAGCGGGTCGACGCCGGGTATTTCAGCTCAGTCAGCAGGAGTACAACGGAAACCATGCCCACCATTACCGACACTGTCACGACCCAAGACGGCGATTGCACCGTCAAACTTTTCACTCCCGATGGCGAAGGCCCCTGGCCAGCGATTGTCATGTATCCCGACGCCGGCGGAGCGCGGGACACCTTCTACGAAATGGCCACACAGCTGGCCGAATCCGGATACGCGGTGCTACTGCCCGACGTCTACTACCGATCCGGCGACTGGGCGCCGTTCGACATGTCGACCGCGTTCACCGACGCCGACGAGCGGAAACGGCTGATGTCGATGATCGGCAGTGTGACACCAATGACGATGGCGATGGACGGCGAAGCCTTCTTCGACTACCTCCAAAGCCGGTCCGAGGTCAGCGGTGACCGATTCGGCACCACCGGCTACTGCATGGGCGGTCGGACGTCGCTGGTGGTGGCGGGACGGCTGCCGAGCCGGGTCGCCGCGGCGGCGTCCTTTCACGGCGGCGGACTGGTGACCGATGCCGCGGACAGCCCACATCTAAATGCCGATCGCATCCAGGCGGCCATTTACGTCGGCGGCGCCCAGAATGACGGTTCATTCACACCCGAGCAGGCCGAACAACTCGAGAAGGCGCTGACAGCGGCTGAGGTTGAGTACAAGATCGAAATATATCCGGCCGGGCACGGTTTCGCCGTCCCGGACAATCCCCCGTATGACGCCGAGGCCGCAGAGCGGCACTGGGCGGCGACACGAGACTTCTTCGGCACGCACCTCGCAAATTAATTCGGCTTGGGTATTCGGCTCGCGATTACCTCGATGCATGTTTTGTACACGTATTCAGGTGGTATCCGAAGCGAATGTTAGCGAAATTGAATTCGATGAAACCCCTGGTGATGGCCGGGGCTGTCGCAGCGGCGCTCGCCGCCCTACCGGCGACAGCAGCCGATGCTGCTGCGGCTGGTCCAGCGATGACCTCCACCGCGACCACTCACGTCGTCTTCACCGACGACCCGAACGACGGAGGCGGCTGCGACAACAACGGCAACTGCGGCTCCGGCGGCCAAGACAACGGTCCGGGCGGCGGTCCGGGCGGCCAGGGCTGCGTCCCGGGCGTCGGTTGCGGCTCCGGCGGCCAGAACGCGGGCCCCGGCGGCGTGCCGGGCGGTAGCGGATGCGTGCCGGGCGTCGGTTGCGGCGGCTACTAACAGCTTCGCGAACGAAGTGCCGGTAATAGCCGGCGGCCGGTCAGGTCGTTGACTAGATACCGGCGGCGTCGGCTACCTCGCGCGCTTTGGCGACCAACGCGTCGATGCGGTCAACGGTCGGCGTTCCGGCGGCTGCTTTGTTCTGCGGCTCGTCCAGGGCGCGGCGCATCACGCCTTCGGCGATCACCGCGACCTTCCACAGCCCCAGGGCGTGCCAGTACTTCAATGTCTCTTCGTCGCGCCCGGTCTCGGTCAGATATACCCGCGCCATTTCAGCACGGTCCGGGAAACCGTCGAGCGCGGACGCGGCGAAGTCACCGGCGGTGTCCTCGCCGGGCGCCGGCCAGTACGCCAGTAGGCTGCCCATGTCGGCCAGCGGGTCGCCGAGAGTGGACAGCTCCCAATCCAGCACGGCGACCACCTCTCCGGTGGTGTGCGACGTGATGACGTTGCGCAGGTGAAAGTCACCATGCACCAACGTCAATTCCTGCCGCTGCGGCGCGGCGGCGACCAGCCGACGAGTCAAATCGTCGAGTGCAGGCAGTTCGCGGGTCTTCGACAACTCCCATTGGCCGGCCCAACGTTTGAGCTGGCGCTGCGCGTACGGTTTGTGACTGGCCAGGTTGTCCAGACCAACTTTTTCGATGTCGACGGCATGCACCTTGGCCAGCGTCACGGGTAGCGAAAGCCCGATCTGTCTGCGGCGCTGCGGAGTCAATGCCTCGGCGATCGGCATCCGGTCGACCACAAGACCGTCGACGTATTCCATCAGCAGCAGCGGAATGTCTGTTTCCTGTGGCGGCGCGCCACCGGCAACTCGGGCCAGGCCGTACACCCGTGGGGTGGGAACCGCGGTGGCCTCAAGCGCGGACAAGATGCGGGCTTCCCGCGCCACGTCGTGCGCCGAGGCCAGCAGCGTCCCCAGCGGCGGACGACGTAGCACCCATCGGCGGTCCTCGGCATCGCGTACCAGGTAGGTGAGATTCGACTGGCCAAGCCCGATGCGCTCAAAGCGCAGCGGCCCGGTGAACGGTATCCCCAGCTGCTCGATCCAGCCGGTGACGGCCCCCGCGTCGATCCCGACGACGGGGTTAGCCATTTGGACCCTGACGGAACGGCTGCGGATCCCCCAGTAACCGGCCGCCGTCCATCACCATGGCCTCGCCGGTGATCCAGCTGGCCGCGTCCGACACCAGAAATGCGACCGCGGCCGCCACGTCGACCGGCTCACCGATCCGCCCCAGCGGAGTCGACTCCGACACCGCGTCCTCGTGGTCCTTCCACAGCGCTTCGGCCAAGCGAGTGCGCACCACTCCCGGGCAGACCGCGTTGACCCGCACACGCGGTGAAAGTTCCAGCGCCAGTTGCTTCGTCACATGGATCAGTGCCGCTTTGGTGGCGTTGTACATTCCCATGTTCGGCGCGAAGTGCATGCCGCCGATGGACGCGGTATTGACCACGGCGCCACCGTGCTCACCCATCCACGCCTTGACCGCGAGCGAGGTCCACAGCAGCGGGGCCCACAGGTTGACGTCGAAGGTTTTGGCGAAGCGGCCGTGGTCCTGATCGACCAGTGGGCCGTACGCCGGGTTGGTGCCGGCATTGTTGACCAGAATGTCCACGCTGCCGAATCGTTCGAGGGTGAGGTCGACGCAACGCTGGGCCGCGTCCTCGTCGACGGCATGAGCGGCCACCCCCAGGGCGTTGCCGTGGACCTGGGCGGCGGCCGTGTCGGCGCTGTCCTGTTTGCGGGAGGTGAGGACCACGTTCGCCCCGGCACCGGCTAGATGCTGCGCGACCGCAAGCCCGATTCCCCGCGACGCCCCGGTGACGATTGCGGTGCGGCCGGTCAAGTTCTGCGTTGTCATCGAATGCCTCCCAGCAGGCCGCGCTGGTAGCGGCGCATACCGCGCAGCCACCGGTCGTAGTCGGTTGCCTTATGCCGGTACATCTCCAGAACGGCCGGATGCGGCAGAATCAAGAAGCGCTCAGTGTCAATGGCTTCCAGCACGGCGTCGGCGACGGCGGCCGGCTCCAGCACGTCCCCTGCGGTGGTGACCGCCCGGGTGGCCAGCTCGCCCAACAGATCACCGGACTGTTCGCCGCTGTACAGCAGTTTGGTGTTGACGCCCATGGGGCACAGGCAGCTCACCCGGACCCCTTGGTCGCCGTAGGTGATGTTGAGCCACTCGGCGAAACCGACGGCAGCGTGCTTGGTCACCGAGTAGGTGGCGGAGCCGAGTTGAGTGAGCAGCCCGGCGGCCGACGCCGTGCTGACGAAGTAACCTTCGCCGCGCTCAACCCAGCCGGGGATGAGCAGTTGCGCGGCGCGGATGTGTGCGCGCAGATTTACGTCCAGTGACCGGTCCCAGTCGGCTTCGGTCACGTCCAGACCGGCTACCCCGGTGATGCCCGCGTTGGCGAAATACAGATCGACCGGGCCGAATTCGTTTTCCGCCAGACCGATCAGTCGCTGTATCTGCGCGGTGTCCGATACGTCGCCACCGGCGCTGGTGGCCGCACCCGAGCGCTCGGCGTTGACCTCGTCGGCCACGGCCGCGGCGGCGTCGGTGTCGAGGTCGGCGACGACGACGCGTGCCCCGTGCTGGGCGAGTTTGCCGGCCAGCGCGGCACCGATGCCGTTGCCGCCGCCGGTGACGATGGCGACCTTGTCCGAAACCTTCACACGCACGATCCTTTCGTAACGGCTTTCCTCAGCGGCGGGGTAGCCGCCTGATCCAGGCGCGGGAGTCCGCGGGGTCGATGACGTCGTCGAGTTCGAAGGTAGTGGCGGAGGTGAGCGCTTTGCCATGTTGGTAAGCCGCCTCGACCAATCGGTCGAACAGCTGTTGGCGCTCGTTGGGATCGGACACGGCGGCCAGTTCCTTGCTGAACCCCAAGCGCACCGCACCTTCGAGCCCCATTCCGCCGATTTCTCCCGTCGGCCAGGCGACGGTGAAGTCGGGCGCGTGAAAAGATCCGCCAGCCATGGCCATTGCACCCAGGCCGTAGCCCTTGCGCAAAATGATCATCCCGAGCGGGATGGTCAACCGGGCACCCTGGACGAAAAGCCGGCCGAACCGCCGTACGGTGGCGTCCTTCTCCGCTTCGGGGCCGACCATGAATCCCGGCGTGTCGCACAGCGAAACCACCGGCAGCTGAAACGACTCGCACAGTTGAAGAAAGTCGCCGATCTTGTCGGCAGCCTCCGCGTCGATGGCGCCACCGAGATGATGGCTGCTGTTGGCCAACAACCCGTAAGTCGCGCCTTCCACCCGGACCAGTGCCGTCACCACACCCACTCCGAAGTCGGGCCGCAGCTCGAGAACCGAACCTACATCGACGACTGACTCGATCGCCCGGTGCACGTCGTAGGCCCGTAACCGATTCTGCGGCACGACGTGTCGCGCTATTCGCGGGTCCGGTGCCTGCCAATCGTCAACGCGGCCCTGAAAATACGATAGATACTTCTTGGCAAGCGACACCGCGTGCGCCTCATCGCGGGCAACCACGCTGACCACCCCGTTGCGCCGCTGCACGTCGATCGGCCCGATATCCTCCGGGCGGTACTCCCCCAGTCCCCCACCTTCGATCATCGCGGGCCCGCCCATGCCGATGTTGGCGTCCGGCGTAGCGATGATCACGTCGCACGCGCCGGCCAGCGCGGCGTTACCGGCGAAGCAGCGACCGGACACGATCGAGACCAGCGGCACTTGGCCGTTCAACGCGCCGAGCGCCCGAAACGTCGGCACGTCCAAACCGGCGATGTTGCCAAGGTCGGTGTCACCGGGCCTGCCGCCCCCGCCTTCGGCGAAGAGCACCACCGGCACGCGGTGACGGGCGGCCAACTCGAAGACCCGATCGGTTTTCGCGTGGTTACGCATACCCTGAGTGCCGGCGAGCACCGTGTAGTCGTAGGACAATACGACGACCTTGGCTGCAGCTGCGCCGAACCGGTCCGCCCCGATCGTCGCCACCCCTGCCACCAGGCCGTCGGCCGGAGTGTTGGTGATCAGATCCTGCTCCGAGCGCCGATTGCGCTGGGCGGCAACAGCAAGAGCGCCGTACTCCACGAAGCTGCCCTCATCGACCAAGTCAGCGATGTTCTCCCGCGCGGTGCGGCGTTGTTGCCGGTGGCGCTTGTCGACGACGGCGGGGCGCCCCTCATCACGAGTGAGCAGGTGGCGCTGTCGTACCTCGTCGAGGTCTGGGCGTTCGCGGTCGAGATCGAGGTCGGCGGTCGGGTCGTGCATGCCCCCGGCACCGCTGCGGGCGTAGACCACCAATGGGTCGGCGGTGGCGACGACCTGGCCGGGCGTCACCAAGTTCCGAACCGTGCGCAGCGCATCCGGGGCATGCAGCACGTGTTGCATCTTCATCGCCTCAAGTACGACCAGTTGTCTGCCGGCGGCGATGTCGGCACCCTCCGGCGCTATCTCGACCACGGTGCCTGCCAGCTGTGCGCGCAGCACCTCTTCACCGGGATGCAATTCGACCGGTGCGATACGGGTTTCGTATTGGTGTGACAGCGCGGCGCTCACCAACTGCGGAAGCTTTTCGTCGACGAATCCCGTCGTCACGTAGCTGGAGTGAAGATCGCTGTCGCACAGTAGCTCTCGTAATAATCCGATGTTGGTGCGGATTCCCTCGATGTGAAAATCGGCCAGCGCCGTTTGCGCCTTGCGCAGCGCTGCGGGAAAAGAGTCGACCCGCACGTGGGTTATCACCTTGGCCAACAGCGAGTCGTACCGCGGACTGGGGGCCAGTCCGGCCCGGCCGTAGGTGTCGACGCGCACTCCGGGACCATTTGGCGCAGAGAACACCGACAGTATCCCGGTCGCGGGAAGTACCGAGCCGTCAGCGCCCAAGGTCTCGGAGTTTACCCGGGTTTGGATCGCGATTCCCTGCGTGGCAGCAGGCTCACCGACGACGTCGCTACCGTGGGCGCTGACCCCAGCCGGCAATTCGAGCTCGTCGAACGATGCACCGCCGGCGATGGCCAGTTGAATCGCCACCAAGTCCACCGCAGTGACCTCTTCGGTGACGGTGTGCTCAACCTGAATCCGCGGATTGACTTCGACAAAGACGAATCGCTCATCCGCCACGAGGAATTCGACCGTGGCTAGGCCTCGATACTTCACCTGCGCGCACAGTCGCACGGCCGCCTCGTGCAGCCGAGTGCGCACGGCCGCGGAAAGGCTTTGTGCTGGCGCGATTTCAATAAGTTTCTGATACCGGCGCTGAACACTGCAGTCGCGGTCACCCAGAGCCAGTACACGGATGCCGTGCTCGGTGTGCGCGGCGACGACCTGCACCTCGATGTGCCGCGCATCGGCGAAATAGGCCTCAGCGAACACCGCTGGGTCACCGAAACCGAGTTGTGCTTCAGCGGCACATCGACGGAAGGCGTCATCAAGCTCGTCGGCCTCGCGGACGGTGCGCATACCCCTGCCGCCGCCACCGGCCACTGCTTTGATGACAATTCCTTTTTCGTGGGCGGCGAAGAAGGCCCGGACATCGTCGATGCCGCTCGGTCCATCAGTGGCGTCCAACACCGGAACACCGATCGCTTGGGCGGTTCGGCGCGCCGCGGACTTGTCCCCGAACAGCTCGAGCGGCTCGGGATCCGGGCCGACGAAGGTGTACCCCGCGGCCGCACATGCGCGAGCGAAATCAGCCTTCTCGCTGAGAAATCCGTAACCCGGGTGAATGAGCTCGGCCGCGCACTTGCCGGCTGCTGCCAGAATCCCAGCTTGGTCGAGATACGCTTCCGGGCCGCTGCCCAGCAGACCGAACGCCTCGTCGGCGGTGTGCACATGGGGACTGTCGGCGTCGTCTTCGGCATAGACCGCGACGGTGTGCAGTCCAAGCTCAGTCGCTGTACGGATGATCCGCAGCGCGATCTCGCCGCGGTTGGCGATCAGCAGGCGCCTCACATCCGGTCCTTCGTCGGGTTGACCATGTCGCATTCGGATCACATCATCCGCTACCGCGGTTTTGACGACTATGGCTGGGCGGCCGGGCTGACTTTCCTCAGATCCGGAGGGCGTGGCCGGGGTAACCAGTACCGTCCTCACCAGCGGCGACGCAAGGTTTGGGCCGCGAAGCGCTATATCGTCGTGGCCTGGGCGCCGTACTGATCGCCGGAGCGCCAATCGACTCCGCATCCCCGGCCAGCGCCGGCTGCCCGTACGGAGGACTCGTCTTCAGCAGTGTGATGGGCCGTTGAGCCCGACGGCACCTGGCAGCGATGCGTGGTCTTTCCTGCGACGAGTAGCAGCAATTACCTCCTGAACGACAGAAGGCGCGATGTCATGGGCCCGACCAGATCCCTGGGGCCTCGCCTTCAATGACCCACCGACACACATCGACGACTGAGCCGGGCACCGCTGCCTTAAATGAGCAATCAGGAGGCCTGGCGTTGTCGTAACGATTGCCAGTGAGCCAGTGTCTTGAAAATCCCCCGTAGCGCTTGGAAGGCCGTTGCCACCAACGCAATGGCCAAGACGATGAGCGTTGGCAGCCAATTGCTTCGCTGGTGGTCCACATTCCACCAGATGAAGGTGAACAGCCCGACGCAGACGAACAACACGATGTCACGCCAGCCGCCTCGAAAGGAGAGCACCGCCGCTCGTAGCGCCCGACTGCGGTCACTGGTGGCGATCAAATCATCAATGCGCTCTTCGATGGTGCGCTGCAACTCTGCCCGCCGAGCCGCCTGTTCAGCAGGAAGGCGTTCGAGCAGATCGAAGTCTTGTTTAATCATGCTTCGATAGTCCGGACCCTTGAGTTGTCCAGCCGCCATCCCGAGGAGAAGGCCGCCGAAGATCGGAGCGGTGTTCAGAGCAGCGCCTGTCAGACCGGGCATTGTGGTGACGTCCCCTTACGCCTCGTCATTCCATCAACGTTGCGGCCAGCGTGCCACCCAACTGGTAGGCCCGCTTACGCACCCCCGCGTCGATCGCATCGACGACTTCGACCACCTCCGCGGCTTTGGTGACTGATTCCGGTGCACGATCCCAGCAATCCTTGATCTCGGGACCGTGGGCACCGGCTACTACCGCCTCGGACGTCTGTTGGCAGTGCGGCGACGGCGTGTTGTAGATCGGCAGACGCAGTTTTCGAAGCTTTCCTCGGTCACACCAGCTGACCCGTCAACCCGACAACGAATCCTGTGGTCAATGTGGTCACCTGGCGCTGCTTTAATTGGTCGGCTTGTCGTCATGAATTTCGGCCCCACTCGAATGGTGGTCTCTCATCTGCGTATGCGAGCGCGGTCATACAAAACCAGTGCGGGTGTAAAATCCCTTATGAGTATAGTGACGATGTTCATCTTTTTCGGCGTCCTGGTTACCGCGGTTTATCAGCTGACTTGCGCGAGCGTGGCTTCATCAATTGCGGCACAGAAGAATCACAACCGGGCGGTATTCTTCGCATTGGCGTTACTGATGCTCGGCCCACTCAATATCGCGGTGGCACTTCTGATTTCGCCCGAACAAACCACCGGCTCTACTACTTGACGGCGGTGGACTCATTGCTGACGATCCGAGGACTGCGAGACCCGCCTTTGCTCTCTATTGCGCGATGCCGAGGCGATCAGCCAGGCGATGTCGCCGCCTCAGGTCGGACAGATGAAGGAAGTGAAAAGCAGCACGGGCCACAACAGCGCTGAAAAAGTTAACGCGACTACTTCCGCTCCTGCGGGTAGGCGTCCAGCGAGCTGAGCTTGCATCTGAGCGGCGTTGGCGGGGTGAAACGCCGACCAGACCAAGCCGACCGTGACGTAAGGCAGCAGTATCCACAGATAAATTTCGATAAGCGTTGCGACGCTCAGCTTGTAGTTGAGCACACGCTGCAGCTTGGCCAACATTCTTCACACCTTATGTTAGTTGCGGCCGAACGGTCTTCCCAGGGGAGATCGGTTGACATGGCGGCTTATTGGCGAATTGCGCGTCGAATCCTCGCACGCAGTAACAGTAAATCATTGGCGTCGCCACTCAAGTGCATTGTGCGTGAAGCGGCCGGCGATCCGAAGGCTTTCCCGAGCCTCGGGAACGAAGTGTGGGAACAACCAGTAACCGTGTATCAGATTCGGCCAAATGCATTGTTGACAGTACCCTCCCGCCTCGTTGATGCGGGCCGCGAACAGCTCGGCCTCGGCGCGCATGACCTCGAGGGTGCCGTAATGCAGCTGAATCGGCGGCAACCCGGACGCCGCAGTGTCAAGCAGTGACAACCGAGGGTCGTCAATGTCGTGACGTCCTACATAGAGGGCGAGAAACCGCCGTGCGTCGGTCGGGTCGATCGGGCTGTATCGAGTCCGTGCGTCGGCTATCGAGGTCTTAAACGAGGGGTCAATTAGCGGACCGAACAACGTCAGGGCTGCTGGCGAAGGAATGCGCTCTCTGCGGGCACGGACGGCCATTGCGATAGCAAGATGGCCGCCGGCCGAGTCGCCCACCACGGCGATCTTGGCGGCGTCGAAGCCTTGGCCGAGCAACCAGCGATAGGCGGCGAACGCGTCGTCATCAGCGGCGGGAAAGGGGTGTTCTGGTGCCAGGCGGTAGCGCGCCACGAACACCGGCAGCCTGGAGTACCGCGAGATCTGTGAGGCGAAGCCG
This sequence comes from uncultured Actinomycetota bacterium, assembly GCA_963830605.1. GTDB lineage: Bacteria > Actinomycetota > Actinomycetes > Mycobacteriales > Mycobacteriaceae > Mycobacterium. The sequence goes on from CAWHML010000004.1 coordinate 659,753, forward strand.
CGATGGGTTCTCGGTGAGCAGCCGATGTAACCGCTGCCATGCAGCAGCAGCACCACACCGGTGCTGTCGTTGGCTCCCGGGGCGCGCACCCACTCACCGTCGACGGATCCACGTACCGGCTCGATGTGGGTCCCCAGCACCGGACGGCTCAACAGGCACATGGTCCGCAGATTGAAACGAATGATCGCGACCCCAAATCGATTCGCCGGAACGAACGCCGCCCAAGGCCGGCAGGCCAGATAAGCCGCCGCAGCGACGACTTCACTTCTCACGCTGGCTGCAGCCGAGCCGCGCAAAAACCGGTACAGACTGCGCCCTGACCCGGTGAGCGTCAACGCTGCCAACTCGGCCGTGATCATGAGGAACCCTGCACCGGCTGGCGTTAACACCCACGCTCGACGTGCGGCCAAGGCGTGGTTGCATTGGGCGGTATAACCTGCATCCGCCGTTACTACGGCGGCATAGGGCGGGGGCACGGAGAGTGCGATGTCGTCGTTATCGGCGAGCTGGGCCTGAAGCAACTCTGACTTGTACCCGGTTCCGCATCTGATCTGAACGCCCCAGTGGTTGTAGCTGCTCAGGTAGACGGGGAATGCTGATGCGAATAGGCCGCTCGCGAGCAGAACAGTGCCAAGACCGAGAATAAACCGGCGCCGGCTGGTCATATCGCGTCGTACCGCCTGCGCTAAGCAGTCCGTGCCGGCGGTGGGCCCGTCGCGAGGCGCACCTCCGACGCAACGCCGCCAAACATTTGGGACCTCCAACGGTCCACGCGCTGCTCCATGTCTTTGTGACGATCGTGTTTAACACTAGTAACCGTGTCTCGGCAGGTCACTAGCGTAATCAGCTCCGAGCAGCAGACGCTTGCCGCCGCCCCCCGCGTCGGGACCGGGCAGACCCATGTCAGCGACCCAGCGCTGGTTGATGTCCATCGAGCATACGATCAGCGGGCCCGGAGTGAGTTCAACAACCAGCGGACCCACGGCCAAGTCGAGCGACAGCGGCCCATATGGCGTGTCGGAGTTGGCGGTGAACACCAGCTGCTGGGGTCCGCAATCCAGAACGCCGAAGACCTTGTCGGGGACCAGGCCTACCGCTTCGTTGCCCTTTACGTTGCGGCGCCCGAAACTGTCGGATAAAAAAACTTGTACGCCTGAATAGCGCGGACCAAATTCGCATCGCTGTCAGCGCGTTCGACCGTCTCGGCGACCGGATGGCCTATGTTGAACGCATATTCGGCGTCATTCAATCGGTCAGCCAACTCCTCGAAATGTCGGATCAAAACTACCGCGCCGCCGGCCTCGTTCAACCCGCTGACTTCAGCACAGTGGTCAGCGTGGCATACGAAAGGTGCACTTGCCGCGCGGCTCATCCCACTAACGTCGCAGCGATCGTCGCGCCAAGGTTCCAGCACGCCTCAACGTCGGCCTTGGTGGGCTTGCCCGTGACCACGACGGTCTCGGCGGCTTTTTGCCAGCCGAGCCCGGCGGTGATGCCGTCGATGGCGCGCTCGGCACCTTCCGTGCCCTCGTTGCCGTGGAGGTAGACGGCGAACGGTCGTCCACGGGTGGTGTCGAGCAGCTGGTAGTAGGCACAGTCGAATGCGTGTTTCATGGCCCCGCTTAGGTACCCGAGGTTGGCCGGGGTGCCGAGCAGGTAGCCGTCAGCCTCCAGCATCTCGACCGGCGACACCGTAAGGGCCGGTCTGCGTACAACCTCCACACCCTCGATCTCGGGATCGGTGGCACCGGCCACCACCGCCGCAAACAACTCCTGGCAGTGCGGCGATGGTGTGTGATGGACAACGAGCAGCTTGCTCATGAATCACCTTGCAGCTCAATGGCTTTCCGCATGGCGCGGCGGGCACGGGCGCGATCTCCGGCGTAGTCGTAGGCTCGGGCCAGCCGATACCAACGGCGCCAGTCCCCGGGTGCGCTTCGCAGTTCGGTACGAACCGTGTCGAACAACCCGTCGGCCGCGTGCGTCTCGATGCGACCCGACGCTCGTCTGGGCAGCGCACTCACGTCGAGTTCCATTTCCTCGTCGGCGATCAGCCGGGCCAGCCGTTGGTGCGCGTACCCTGCCCGCAGCGTGGCGATCATCGCCCAGCATCCGATGGCGAGCAGCGCCAGCAACGCGACGCCGAGGCTGACGCCACCGGCCCGGCCGGAAGTGATCAGCAGCACTGCGGTGCGTCCCAGCAAGACGAGATACGCCACCAGCACCAGGCACATCAGTGCGACGAGCATTTGAAAGCGCAGCGCAGCTCGCAATTTCGTCATTGAAGGCCGAGAAGGGTCTCGATACCCACGGTCAATCCCGGTAGCTCGTTGACGCGCCGGACGGCCAACAGCACGCCCGGGACGAAGGAGGTGCGGTCGAGGCTGTCATGGCGGATCGTCAGCGTTTCCCCCGCCGTGCCGAACAGCACCTCTTGGTGGGCGACCAGTCCGGCCAACCGCACCGAGTGCACCGGAACGCCGCCGACGTCGGCCCCGCGAGCGCCGGGCAACGCAGTGCTGGTGGCATCGGGGTTGGGCGGCAGGTCTTTTCGAGCGCCGGCGATCAGCTGGGCGGTGCGCGCGGCGGTGCCTGACGGTGCATCGGCCTTCTGCGGGTGGTGCAGCTCGATGACTTCGACCGAGTCGTAGAACGGCGCGGCTTGCTGGGCGAAATGCATGCACAACACCGCCCCGATCGCGAAGTTGGGTGCGATCAGCACGGCTAGGTTCGGCTTGCCGGTCAGCCATGACCGCACCTGGTCCAGCCGCTCGTCGGTGAATCCGGTGGTGCCGACCACGGCGTGAATCCCGTTGTCTATCAGAAAATCCAGGTTGCCCATGACGACGTCAGGGTGGGTGAAGTCGATGACGACCTCGGTGTGAGTGTCGGTGAACAGGCTCAGCGGATCGCCGGCGTCGACCTCGGCCGACAACGTCAAATCCTCGGCGGATTGCACCGCCTGCACCATGGTCGCACCGACTTTTCCTTTGGCGCCGAGCACTCCTACCCGCATGGCTTCACACTAGTGCTCGGACGCGAACGGGCGTGTCTGTGCGTCGATACACCGCGGACGGCGGTCTTTGCACGCTCACCTTAAAGGCGGCTGCGCGACGCGATTAAGCCTCGGCTGTTCCCGCCGCCAACTACGCTTGTGCGGCCGGTCTCCGCTGCCACTGCTCGGCCTCAGCAGCCATGCGCTGGCTGAGCTGCAGCAGGGCGAACTCGCCTTGACCGGCCGGGACCTGATACGCGAGTTGCCTGACCTCGGAGGCGAAGCCTTGCAGCGTGAGGGCGACCTTTTCAGGCATTGCCGAATACCTCCTGGCGACTCAAGAGATAGATAACAAACCTCTTCCTAGACAACTCGTATTGCCGAGTCGCGTCTATGGAAAGGCGATACTCATACGCAATCCCCAGAGAATGGCCGGTCCTCATAAGTTCTCCTCAGGAAGCCCAGCCCCCTCTTCAACGGCTGCTGGACACCGCGCCTAATGAACGGTGCCGGCTCACCAAACGTCGTTCACAATGGAGATAGTTTTCTCGCCAAGCGCCGCAAGGAGCGAGTATGCGCGTCGGGGTCCCGGCCGAAACCAAGAACAACGAGTACCGGGTAGCCATCACGCCTGCCGGGGTGGCCGAGTTGACGCGTCGCCGCCATGAGGTGCTCGTTCAGGCGGGCGCCGGTGAGGGGTCAGCGATCGCCGACCGCGAGTTCAAGGCGGCGGGTGCTCAGCTGATCAGCAGCGCCGACGAGGTGTGGGCCGACGCCGACCTGTTGCTCAAGGTCAAAGAGCCCACGCCGGCCGAGTACTCGCGGCTGCGACGCGGCCAGACCTTGTTCGCTTACCTGCATCTGGCCGCCTCACCGTCGTGCACCGACGCCCTGTTGGCCGCCGGCACCACCTCGCTCGCCTACGAAACCGTGCAGGCCGCCGGCGCACTGCCGCTGCTCGCCCCGATGAGCGAGATCGCCGGTCGGCTGGCCGCCCAGGTCGGGGCCTACCACTTGATGCGGGCCCACGGCGGCCGCGGTGTTCTGATGAGCGGCGTACCCGGTGTCGACCCGGCCGACGTCGTGGTAATCGGCGGCGGCACGGCCGGATATAACGCTGCCCGGGTGGCCAACGGCATGGGTGCGTCGGTCACCGTATTAGACGTTAACATCGACAAGCTGCGACGACTCGATGTCGAAATCGGCGGTCGGATACGGACCCGCTACTCCTCCGCCTACGAGTTGGCGGAGCTCGTCGAACGTGCCGACCTGGTGATCGGCGCGGTTCTGGTGCCGGGCGCCAAAGCACCCAAACTGGTCTCCAATTCGCTTGTGGCGTCGATGAAGGCCGGCGCGGTCCTGGTCGACATCGCCATCGACCAGGGCGGGTGCTTCGAAGACTCGCGTCCCACCACCCACGACGCGCCGACGTTCGCCGTGCACGACACGATGTTCTACTGCGTGACGAATATGCCCGGATCAGTGCCGAAGACGTCGACGTCGGCGTTGACCAACGCCACCATGCCGTATGTCATTCAGCTGGCCGACCGGTGGCTGGCGCACCGCGTGTCGATCGAATCCTGCACTCGCCAAGGGACTTTCCACCCATGACGGCGCCTTGCTGTCGAAGCAGGTGGCCACCGACCTGAGCTTGCCGTTCACCGATCCCGTGACCGTGCTGAGTTAAGCCTAAGCCTGGCCGGTCAGCCAGGGCAGCGCCGACCGGGTGACCTCGGCGACCAAAGACCGCAGCGGATCAGCGTGCGGGTTGGTCGATTGCGACCGGGTCATCACCGACAGCAGTACCCGTTCTCCATGCGGTCCGTAGGCGAGCCCGATGTCGTTAGTGCTGCCGTAAGCCCCGGTACCGGTTTTGTCCGCGGTGGTCCATCCGCTTGGCAGGCCGGCCCGTATCTCCTGGCTCGAGGTGACGTTACCGCGCATCCACTCCTCCAGTTGAGGACGCCGCGGCTCGTCGAGATGCGTTCCGATGAGGAGGCTTTGGATTCCACCGCCATAGGCTAGGGGGGTGCTGGTGTCGCGTGGGTCACCGGGGATCGCTGTGTTCAGGTCGGTTTCCCAGCGGTCCAGTCTGGTGCGATCGTCGCCGATGGAGCGCGCAAACTCAGTGACGGCAGGCGGTCCACCGATCGCCTGCAGGATGAGGTTGGCGGCGGCGTTGTCGCTATATTGCAACGCCGCGGCGCACAGCTGCGTCAGTGGCATGCTGTTGCCTGCGCGCGGTCCGGTGACGGGCGAATTGGGCAGCAGCAACGCCGGATCGACGAAAACGGCGTGCTGCAGGTCGAGCAGCCCGCGTTGCGATCTCTGCAGCGCACATGCAACCGCGTAGGCCTTGAACGTCGAGCACATCGCGAACGGGTCATTCTCGCGGTGGGCCAACGTGCGGCCGGAGGCCAGATCTCGCGCGAACAACCCGACGTACGCGTTGTACTTGCGCTCCAGGGCGTCGATGCGGTCATCGAAACAGGACGATCGGGCGACATCACGATGCCCGCACGCAGTCACCGCCGAGGTTGCGGCCAACAGCAGCTGCCGACGGGAGAACACCACGCTAGTCGACGAGTGCGGCGACGATGCCCGCGGCCTTGCCGGTGCGCGCCTTAGCGAATTCGGTTCCGGCCCAGAGGTTCGTACCGTGCGGGTCTTCCGCGGCGACCGAGGCCGCCCGGATCGGCGACGTCATCTGGTTGACCTCCGGATAGCCGAGCGGCGCGACATCGTCGAGCAGGCGGGTGAAGTCGTTCTCCAGACCCCGCGCGTACCGACCGGAAAACGCACGCGTGACGAGCGTCTTGGTGAAGTGCGGGTGCGTCAGTGCACAGCGGTGTGCGGAGTTGGTGCCCGCTTCGTCGCTGAGCAGCAGCGCGGTCCCGATCTGCGCCGCGGCTGCTCCTCTGCGTAGCACACCGGCCACATCCTCGGCGGTCGCCAGCCCACCCGCTGCGATGAGCGGAACGTCGTGCGCGGCACCGATTCGGTCCAGCAGCTCGTGCAGCGACTCGCTGCCGGGTTCCATGTCGGGTGCGAACGTGCCGCGGTGCCCACCGGCATTCGGACCCTGCACCACCAATCCGTCCGCGCCGGCGGCGACGGCCACGCCGGCCTCATAAACCGACGTCACCGTGATCAGCAGGATTATTCCCAGCGCACCGAACCAGCGCAGCACGTCGGGTGGCGGCGCACCGAAGGTGAACGACACCACCTCGGGCCGCAGATCGGCCACCACCTCGAGCTTGGCCCGCCAGTTGTCGTCGTCGCCGAACCGGGGCCGGCCTACCTCGACCTCGTAATGCTCGGCGATCTCGTCGAGTTCTTCCGCATAGCGGTCCAAGGCGACGTAGTCGGCGGCACTGGGCTGCGGCACAAATAGATTCGCACCGATCGGGCCGGTTGTCCTGGCGCGCGCGGCTGCGATGTCGTCGGCGAAGCGATCCGGGGTGACGTAGCCGCCCGCGACGAAACCCATGCCGCCGGCATTGGTTACTGCCGCCGCCAGCGCTGGCGTACCCGGACCACCGGCCATCGGCGCCCCGACCACGGGGACCGCCAGATCCCAGAAGCCCAGAACCATGGCGTTACTGTACTATCCCCCGAAGCTGTTGAGGCAACGACCGTTTCGAACGGTGCGGTCCCAGAACCGCGGCTCCGTACGGCCTGCTGAGCAGCCGCCGAGCCACGCCGTTGACCTCATCGAGCGTGACGTGATCGAGCTCGCGGAGCGCGCGGTCGATGCTGCGGTGCTCGCCGTAATTCAGCTCGCTGCGGCCGATGCGGTTCATCCGAGAGCCGGAATCCTCCAGCCCGAGCACCATTCCGCCGCGCAGCGAGCCCTTCGCGATCCGGCATTCGGACTCGGTGATCCCCTCGCGGGCCACCGCTTTCAGCACTTCGGTCGTCACTCGGGCCACCTCGCCGAAACGCTCGGGCAGACACGCGGCGTACACGGACAGCGCGCCGCTGTCGGCGAAGATGTCGAGCGCAGAGTACACCGAGTACGCCAGCCCCCGTGACTCCCGAACCTGTTGGAACAACCGTGAACTCAGGCCACCGCCCAGCGCGGTGTGGAGCACCGAAAGCGCCCAGCGGTGTTGCCAGTGCCGCCCCGGTGTGCGCACGCCCAGCAGCACGTGGGTCTGCTCGGCATCCCGGTTGACCAACGTCAACTGCGGGCGGCCAGTCACCCGTCCGGCGCCCTTGCGGGGTGCCACCGGCCGCCGCCCGCGGGTTAGGCGCGGCCCGAAGTGCTCACGCACCAACGCGACCACCTCGTTGTGGTCGACGTTGCCCGCCACCGCGACGACCATCCGCTCGGGTACGTAGCGCCGCACGTGAAAGGAGTGCAGCTGCTCGCGGGTCATCGCCGAGACCGACTGCACGCTGCCGATGACCGGGCGTCCCACCGGATGGTCCCCGAACAGCGCCTGCAGGAACATGTCCGAGAGCGCGTCCTCTGGGTCGTCGTCGCGCATCGCGATCTCTTCGAGGACCACGTCTCGCTCCAGTTCGACGTCCTCGGCGGCACAACGACCGTTGAGCACCACATCGGCGACCAGGTCGACGGCAAGCTCCAGGTCGGTGTCGAGGACGTGGGCGTAGTAGCAGGTCTGCTCCTTGGCGGTGAACGCGTTCAGCTCACCGCCGACGGCGTCGACCGCCTGGGCGATTTCCACCGCGCTGCGTGTCGGGGTGGACTTGAACAGCAGGTGCTCCAGAAAGTGCGCGGCACCGGCCACGGTGGGACCTTCGTCGCGGGACCCGACGCCGACCCACACCCCGACCGACGCCGAATGCACCGCCGGCAGGTACTCGGTGACCACGCGCAGGCCGCCCGCAAGTGTGCTGCGTCGGAACGCGGCGGACGGCTCGGCCCCGTACCGGCCCCGTCGCAGGGGCTGGCTGCCCGCCTTAACTGCTGGTCGTCGCGGCATCGGCTGGCGCGGCGCCGGCATCGGCGGTGACTTCCGCACCGTCGGCGGACCCTTCGGCGGTGTCTTCAGTGATCGGCAGCAGCGAGATCTTGCCCCGCTTGTCGATGTCGGCGATCTCCACCCGGAGCTTGTCACCGACGTGGACAACGTCCTCGACCTTGGCGATGCGCTTACCTTTGCCGAGCTTGGAGATGTGCACCAGCCCGTCGCGGCCCGGCAACAGCGACACGAACGCGCCGAAATCGGTGGTCTTCACGACCGTACCGAGGAAGCGCTCCCCGACCTTGGGCAGCTGGGGGTTGGCGATGGCGTTGATCCGGTCGATCGCGGCCTGCGCTGACGGCCCGTCGGTGGCGCCTACGAACACGGTGCCGTCGTCTTCGATGGAGATCTGCGCACCGGTCTCTTCAGTGATGGCGTTGATGATCTTGCCCTTGGGACCGATGACCTCGCCGATCTTGTCGACCGGCACCTTGATCGTGGTGACCCGGGGCGCATACGGGCTCATCTCGTCGGGTGCGTCGATGGCCTCGGCCATCACCTCCAAGATGGTCAGCCGGGCGTCGCGGGCCTGGCTGAGCGCGCCGGCCAGCACCTGCGACGGAATCCCGTCCAGCTTGGTGTCCAGCTGCAGGGCGGTGACGAAGTCTTTGGTGCCGGCCACTTTGAAGTCCATGTCACCGAACGCGTCTTCGGCGCCCAGGATGTCGGTGAGCGTCACGAATCGGCGCTCGCTGCCCCCGCCGTCGAGCGGAACGTCGTCGGAGACCAGGCCCATCGCGATTCCGGCCACCGGCGCCTTCAGTGGAACCCCCGCGTTGAGCAGCGCCATCGTCGACGCGCACACCGATCCCATCGACGTGGAACCGTTGGAGCTTAAGGCTTCTGACACCTGGCGGATCGCGTACGGGAATTCTTCGACGGTGGGCAGCACCGGCATTAGCGCTCGCTCGGCGAGCGCGCCGTGCCCGATCTCCCGGCGCTTCGGTGAGCCGACCCGGCCGGTCTCCCCGGTGGAGAACGGCGGGAAGTTGTAGTGGTGCATGTACCGCTTGGACGTTTCCGGCCCCAGCGAGTCGATCTGCTGGGCCATCTTGACCATGTCGAGAGTGGTGACGCCGAGGATCTGCGTCTCGCCGCGCTGGAACAGCGCGCTGCCGTGTGCCCGCGGCACCACGGCGACCTCAGCGGACAATGCACGGATGTCGGTGATGCCGCGACCGTCGATGCGGAAGTGGTCGGTCAGGATCCGCTGGCGCACCAGTTTCTTGGTCAGCGACCGAAACGCCGCGCTGACCTCTTTCTCGCGGCCGGCGAAGCTGTCGGCGAGGCGTTGCAGCACCTGGGTCTTGATCTCATCGGTGCGGTTATTGCGTTCGGCCTTGCCGGAGATCGTCAGCGCGGCAGCCAGCTCGTCGGTGGCTACCGACGACACTGATTGGTAGACGTCGTCGCCGTAGTCGAGGAACACCGGATAGTCATTGGTTGGTCGAGCAGCGGCGTCGGCAAGCTCCTGCTGCGCAGCGCACAATGCGGCGATGAACGGTTTTGCGGCCTCCAGGCCCTCGGCCACAACGGTTTCCGTCGGTGCCTGCGCGCCGCCGTCGATGAGTTCGACGACCTTTTCGGTCGCCTCGGCTTCGACCATCATGATGGCTACGTCGGAGGTGCCGTCGCTGCCGCCGACCACCCGGCCGGCCACCACCATGTCGAACACCGCGCGCTCAGTCTGCTCGACGGTCGGGAACGCCACCCAGGTGCCGTCGATGAGCGCCACCCGGACCCCCCCGACCGGACCGGAAAACGGCAGGCCGCCCAACTGAGTGGAGGCCGACGCGGCGTTGATCGCCAGGACGTCGTAAAGCTCGTTGGGGTCGAGACTCAAGATGGTCACCACGACCTGGATCTCGTTGCGCAGGCCGTCGACGAACGACGGGCGCAGCGGGCGGTCGATGAGCCGGCAGGTCAGGATGGCGTCGGTCGACGGTCGGCCCTCGCGGCGAAAGAACGAGCCGGGAATGCGTCCGGCGGCGTACATCCGCTCTTCGACGTCGACGGTCAGCGGAAAGAAGTCGAAGTGGTCCTTGGGGTTCTTGCCGGCGGTGGTGGCCGACAGCAGCATGTTCTCATCGTCCAGATAGGCAACGACGGCGCCGGCGGCCTGCAGGGCGAGCCGCCCGGTCTCGAATCGGATGGTGCGGGTGCCAAAACTCCCGTTGTCGATTGTGGCGGTGGACTCGAACACGCCTTCTTCTATTTCAGCGACAGACATAGATGTCCGCGGGCCTCTCTCAAGTTGTCAGTTGTTCGCATCGTCACAGACAACCCGGGGGAGCCGGCCTATTGGGCTACGGCCATCGATCGAAGCGGCCGACTCACCCGGTGAGGGGATCCGGCAGCCACTACCGAAGACCGCGCGAGACAGACTCGGCCTATCCCTCGATCGTGATGTGACGTGCTGGGACGGCGCGCGGATTGCGCCCCGCACCACTGTTCTGCGCCGATGGGGCTAGAACGCCATCACTCTACACGCCTACCTGGGACTTCCTGCCGGACGGCTGGCGCAAGCTGCCTCGGCCGGTGAGCTCGGGATCTGGTCGAGCGTCACCCCAGAGTGACAGTGGCAGCCGAGCGTCACGCCAGTGTGGCGGTCGTCCTCTGTAGGGAGGTCAGCGGCGCAGACCGAGCCGCTCGATCAGTGAGCGATACCGCTGCACGTCGATCTGCGCCACGTATTTCAGCAGCCGGCGACGCCGCCCGACCAGCAACAGCAGCCCGCGCCGGGAGTGGTGGTCGTGCTTGTGCACCTTGAGGTGCTCGGTCAGGTCCGCGATCCGCTTGGTCAGCAGCGCGACCTGCGCCTCCGGCGATCCGGTGTCGGTCTGGTGCAGGCCGTAAGAGCCCAGGATTTCCTTTTTCTGCTCGGCTGTCAGCGCCACGAAACATCTCCATCAATCGGTCCGCGAAGGGTCAGTGTTATCTCGCGGCGACCCGCTGCGCCCGGCTCTGCCGCGCTTGCGATCGCCACAAGTCCGGTGCGGCCGCCGCGAACCGCAGCACGCCCCGTGTCGGGAGGCAGTCTAGCAGCGCATCGCAGCCGGCCTCAGCCTGCGGACAGCAGCGTGCGGGTTCGGGCGGTGTCGTCGTCCATCGCGGCGACAAGATCGTCGATGGAGTCGAATTTCTGCTGGCCCCGGATCCGTGCCACGAAATCCAGCGCGACATGTTGGCCGTACAGGTCGGCGTTGCTGTCCAGCACGTAGGCCTCGACCGTCCGGGTGCGCCCAGAGAAGGTCGGGTTGGTGCCGATCGACACCGCGGCCTGATAGCGCTCGCCGGGCACGACCGTGCCGGTCCTGGGTCCATGCCCCAGCACGGTGAACCAGGTGGCGTAGACCCCGTCGGCCGGGATGGCCGAATGCATCGGCGGGGCGATGTTGGCGGTCGGGAATCCCAGCTGCATGCCCCGCCCGTCGCCGCGGACCACGACGCCCTCGACCCGATGCGGCCGGCCCAGCGCCTCGGTGGCAGCCACCACATCGCCGGCGTCGACACACGAGCGGATGTAGGTCGAGGAGAAGGTGACGGTCTCGCTGTCGTGGTACTCCGACACCAGCGACATCGATTCCACCGCGAAACCGAACCGCTCACCGGCGCGCCGCAAGCTCTCGACGGTGCCTGCGGCTTTCTTCCCGAACGTGAAGTTCTCGCCAACCACGACCTCCACCACGTGCAGTTTCTCGACCAGCAGCTCGTGCACGTAACGCTCGGGGGTCAATTTCATGAAGTCGGCGGTGAACGGCATCACCAAAAACACGTCGATGCCGAGTTCTTCGACTAGTTCGGCACGCCGGGTCAGCGTCGTCAGCTGCGCGGGGTGGCTACCGGGAAACACCACTTCCATCGGGTGTGGGTCGAACGTCATCAGCACCGAGGGCACACCACGGCTGCGGCTGGCTTTCACTGCGTGCGCGATCAATTCGGCGTGTCCGCGGTGCACACCGTCGAACACTCCGATGGTCAACACGCATCGGCCCCAGTCCGTGGGGATCTCGCTTTGTCCCCGCCACCGCTGCACCAGATAAGCGTACGGTGCGGACCACCTGCGGGTGATACGCGCCGATCCCGCGCTCCGCCGACGGCGCCCAGTGCGGCCGATTGTTGCCTAAACTCCAGTTGTGCGCCCTGATTCCCGGTACGAGGAGCCACCCGGGCTGAGCGCGGTTGCCCAGGACTACCTGAAGGTGATCTGGAGCGCCCAGGAGTGGTCGCTGGAGAAGGTCAGTACCAAGATGCTGGCCGACCGGATCGGGGTGTCGGCCAGCACTGCCTCGGAGTCCATCCGCAAACTGGCCGAGCAGGGCCTAGTCGACCATGCCAAATACGGCGCGGTGACGCTGACCGAAGCCGGACGCCGCGCAGCGCTGGCGGTGGTGCGCCGACACCGGTTGCTGGAGACCTTCCTGGTCAAAGAGCTCGGGTACAGCTGGGACGAAGTGCATGACGAGGCCGAAATCCTCGAACATGCGGTGTCCGACCGGTTGGTGGCCCGGATCGACGCCAAGCTGGGGTTCCCGCAGCGCGATCCGCACGGCGACCCGATCCCGGCCGACGACGGCCAAGTGCCCACACCGCCGGCGCGGCAGCTATGGGCGTGCCGCGACGGCGACGCCGGCACCGTGGCCCGCATCTCCGACGCCGACCCGGAGATGCTGCGCTACTTCGACAGCATCGGCATCAGCCTGGACTCGCGGCTGCAGGTCCTCACCCGGCGCGAGTTCGCCGGACTGGTCTCGGTGGCGGTGGAATCGGCCGACGGCGCCCGCACCACCATCGACTTGGGCAGCCCTGCCGCCCGCGCGATCTGGGTGGTGTGCTGAAACTCAGCGCTCGGCGCGCTGATAAGCGGTCACGACGGCGGCGCCGCCCAACCCGATGTTGTGCTGCAGCGCCGCGGTGACCCCCTCGACTTGGCGCTTGTCGGCGGCGCCGCGGAGCTGCCAGGTCAGCTCTGCGCACTGGGCCAGACCCGTCGCACCCAGCGGGTGACCCTTGGAGATAAGTCCGCCCGACGGATTCACCACCCAGCGCCCGCCGTAGGTGGTTTCACCATTGTCGATCAGTTTGGGCGCTTCGCCCTCGGCGCACAAACCCAACGCCTCGTAGAGCAGCAGCTCGTTGGCCGAGAAGCAGTCGTGCAGCTCGATCACCTGGAAGTCCTCCGGGCCGAGGCTACATTGCTGATAAACCCGTTGCGCAGCTTGAACATTCATGTCGTAGCCGATGAGCGCTTTGGCGGTGCCGTCAAAGGTTGACGAGGAATCCGTGGTCATGGCTTGGCCGACGATTTCTACCGCCCGCCCCGCCAGCTGCTGGGAGTCGACGAACTTCTCGCTGGCCAGGATCGCGGCACCCGAGCCGTCCGACGTCGGCGAGCACTGCAGCTTAGTGAGCGGGTCGTAGATCATGCGCGACGCCAGGATGTCGTCAAGCGTGTAGGACTCCTGAAACTGCGCGTAAGGGTTGTTTACCGAATGCTTGTGGTTCTTATGGCCGATCTTGGCGAAATGCTCGGCGGTGGAACCGTATTTCCGCATGTGTTCGCGGCCGGCGGCACCGAACATCCACGGGGCAACCGGGAAGGCCAATTCGGTGAGCTCGGCCAGCGCTCTGACATGCTTTTCCATCGGCTGAGCCCGGTCGTCGTAGGACGACGACAGCGATCCCGGCTTCATCTTCTCAAATCCCAGCGCGATGGTGCAGTCCGCCAACCCGCCCCGAATAGCCTGCGCAGCAAGGTACAGCGCGGTCGAACCCGTCGAGCAGTTGTTGTTGACGTTGACGATCGGGATGCCGCTCATGCCCAGCTCGTACAGAGCCCGCTGCCCGGCCGTCGACTCGCCGTACACGTACCCCACATAGCCCTGCTGGACCTCGTGGTAGCCGATACCGGCGTCCTCGAGTGCCTTGGTGCCTGACTCGCGCGCCATATCCGGGTAGTCCCAGCCCTGGCGGCAGCCTGGCTTTTCGAACTTCGTCATGCCGACGCCTACGACATAGACCTTGCTTGTCATCGCATCAGCGTACGACTACAGCGTGGCCGGCCGGATCACGACGACGGATCTGGTGCGCGCACCCTCGTCGCGCAACAGCGCGATCACCCGGCCGTCCTCGGTGGCGCCGGCGTAGAGGCCGTCAATGCCGGCCGGCGCCAACGACCGGCCGTGACCTGCCGCGTCGGCCTCCTCGGCGGACAGCTCGCGCCGGGGAAACATCATCAGGCACGCCTCGTCGAGTGTGTGACTCAGTCTCGGCCGCTCGGCCAGGTCGTCCAACGCCGCCGCGTGGTCCAACCGGAACCCACCTACCCGGGTGCGCCGCAACGCGATCAGATGCCCGCCTACGCCGAGGATCTCGCCGAGATCGCGGGCCAGCGCGCGGATGTAGGTGCCCGACGAGCAGTCCACCTCCACGTCGACATCGACCAGCTGATCGTGGCGGCGAGTGGCCACCACCTCGAACCGGTCGATGCGCACCGGCCGGGCCGCCAGCTCGACCGGTTGCCCTTCCCGGACGAGCCGGTAGGCGCGGCGGCCGCCGACTTTGACCGCACTGACCGCCGACGGCACCTGGCTGATGTCGCCACACAGCGTGTCGATTGCGGCGCTGATCTGCGCGTCGGTCAGGTGCTCAGCTGACACTTGTTGCAGCACATCGCCTTCGGCATCCTCGGTGGTGGTGCGCTGGCCCAGCCGGATGGTGGCGTCGTAGGACTTCGACGCCCCGGTCAGCAACCCCAGGATTTTGGTGGCCCGGTCCACTCCCAGTATCAGCACGCCGGTGGCCATCGGGTCCAGCGTCCCGGCGTGCCCCACCCGGCGGGTCCCGAAGATCCGCCGGCACCGCGCCACCACGTCGTGGCTGGTCATTCCGGCAGGCTTGTCGACGATGACGATGCCCGGGCTCGGCAGGCGCCCGGTCACAGCACGATGGCGGTGAGCACCAGCCCCCGCTGTACCGACCACCGCCCGCGCAACGCGGTCAACGGCGGCCCGGACAGCGCGGCACCGTCGATGCGGATCTTGGCGACGAAGTCCCCGGTAGTCCCGGTGGTATCGGAGGGGTCGATGTCGAACACGACGTGCGCGTCCTCGAAGCCGAGCCACCGCCTGGTCAACGGGAACCACGCCTTATAGGTGGCTTCTTTGGCGCAGAACAGGATCCGGTCCCAGTGCAGGTCGTCGGGCAGGGCGGTGAGCTCGTGGCGCTCCTCGGCGACGGTGACCGCGTCGAGTACGCCGTCGGGCAGCACGTCGTGCGGCTCGGCGTCGATGCCCACTGAGCGCACCGCGGGCTGCCGGCCGACCACCGCAGCCCGGAAACCCTGACAATGGGTCAGGCTGCCCACGATCCCGTCCGGCCAGCACGGCTCGCCCTTCTCGCCTTTTCCGATCGGCACCGCCTGCACTCCCAGCTGCCGCAACGCCACCCGCGCACAGTGCCGGGCGGTGATGAACTCGTTGCGTCGCTTGGCCACCGACCTGGCGATCAGCGGTGCTTCTTCGGGCAACGGCGTCAGGTCGGGCGGATCGGAGTACAGCTCCGCCGACGCCAGGTTCGCCGGATCGTCCGGCAGCACCGACGACAGCAGGGTGCCCAGCCTCATCGAGACTGCCGCTGGCGCAGCCGTTCCCGGAACTGCTCAGCCTGCGCGCGCATCTCGGCGGTGATCTCGAAGTGGCCGCCGAAATCGTTCAGATAGCCCGGCGCGTACTGCGGATCGGGCAGCACTTGGCGCAGCCAGGTGTACGGCTTACGGCGCCGCCATTCCCGCGGATAGCCTACCGACACCTCCTCGAACCGCACGCCGTCGTACCACGTGGTCCGCGGGATATGCAGGTGCCCGTATACCGAACACACAGCGTTGTAGCGGGTGTGCCAGTCGGCGGTCTCGGTGGTGCCACACCACATCGAGAACTCCGGGTAGAACAGTGCATCGCAGGGCTCGCGCACCAGCGGAAAATGGTTCACCAGCACAGTCGGCGTCATCCAGTCCAGCTGTTCGAGCCGCGCGCGGGTGGCGGCGAGCCGGTCGCGGCACCACGCGTCCCGGGTGGGATAGGGATCTGGCGACAGCAAGAACTCGTCGGTGGCCACCACGTTGCGTTGCCGCGCGATGGAAAGCCCTTCAGCTTTGCTGGTCGCGCCCTCCGGCAAGAAGCTGTAGTCGTAGAGCACGAACATTCCCACGATCGTGGCCGGGCCGCCCCGCTCGGTCCACACCGGAAACGGATGCTCCGGGGTGACGATGCCCATCTCGTCGCACATGTGGACCAGGTAGTCGTAGCGGGCGCGGCCGAAGATCTGCATCGGATCTTTGGTGGTGGTCCACAGCTCATGGTTGCCGGGCACCCAGATGACCTTGGCGAATCGCCGGCGCAGCAAGTCCAGCGACCAGCGGATGTCGTCGGTGCGTTCGCCGACGTCGCCGGCGACAATCAGCCAGTCGTCGGGCGACGACGGATATAGCGACTCGGTGACGGACTTGTTGCCGGCGTGACCGACATGCAGATCAGAGATCGCCCACAACGTCGGTTGGCCGGCCACAACCGTCCACCCTAGCGATCCGGCTGCGCCACCCGACGAAGCAGCGGCGACCCGCTGCGCCCGGCCCCGCCGCGCTTGCGATCGCCGCTAGCCATATGGCGGCGACCCGCTGCGCCCGGCCCCGCCGCGCTTGCGATCGCCGCTAGCCTGGGCCGGTGACAACCACATCCAGCGAACTGGCGCCGGGAGCTCTGCGTGCCTGGGCCAGGCGAACCAGCGCGAGCGCCCTGGGCCGGCTGTTGCGCCTGCCCGCACCCCGCACCGATTACACCGTCCGGCAGGTCTGGATCCCGATGCGCGACGGTATCGAGCTCGCCGCCGAGCATTACGCCCCGACGAGCGAACCGGTCGGGACTTTGCTTGTCCGTGGACCCTACGGCCGCGGCTTTCCGCTCTCGGTTGGCTTGGCGACGGTGTACGCCGCCCGTGGCTACCACGTGATCTTTCAGAGCGTGCGCGGAACCTCTGGCTCCGCCGGGGCATTCGAGCCGATGATTAACGAAGCCGCCGACGGCGCGGACACGGTCGACTGGCTGCGTCGCCAACCGTGGTTCACCGGCCGGTTCGCCACCATCGGACAGTCCTATCTGGGTTTTGCCCAATGGGCGCTGCTGACGGATCCGCCGCCTGAGCTTGCTGCGGCCGTGATCACCGCCGGTCCGCACGATCTGAGCGCGTCCACGTGGGGCACCGGCTCGTTCACCATCAACGATTTTCTGGGCTGGAGCGTCCTGGTCGCCCTTCAGGAAGGGTCCGGGCAGCTTCGAAACGGCATCCGTCAGCTCACCGCATGGCGCAAGGTGGCGCTCGCGGCCGGTGAGGCGCCGCTGGGCGCTGCCGGGCGCGCGTTGCTGGGCCGCGGAGCCCCCTGGTTCGAATCGTGGCTGGAGCACCCCGATCCGGGTGAACCGTTCTGGCAGCCGCTGAGCTGCGGCGCCGCGCTCGAGCAGGTGGACATTCCGGTGCTGCTCATCGGCGGTTGGCAGGATGTGTTTGTGCTGCAGACGCTGCAGCAGTACCGATGCCTGCGCGATCGGGGCGTCGACGTGGCGCTGACGATCGGACCGTGGACGCACACCGACCTGATCACCAAAGGGTTGGCCCGAATCACCCGGGAGTCGCTGAGCTGGCTCGACGCTCATCTCGGCGCCGCGCCCGCCACCCAGCGGCCGGGACCGGTCCGTGTTTTCGTCAACGGTCGGGGCTGGCGCAGCCTCCCGAAATGGCCTCCCGCGACCAGCGAACAGGCGCTGTACCTGCAACCCGGTGGCGGGCTGGCCGACACAGCGCCGCCGACCGATCCGTTGCCACCGCGGCCGGCCACCTTCTGTTATCAGCCCGCCGACCCGACACCGACCGTCGGCGGTCGGCTGCTTTCCCCGGGCGGCGGTTACCGGGATGACACCCGGCTGGCCCGCCGCGACGACGTGCTGAGTTTCACCGGTGACCCTCTCACCGCGGACGTGTGCGTGCTCGGCAGCCCGACCGTCCAGTTGGCGCACAGCTCCGACAATCTCCATGTCGACCTGTTCGTGCGCGTCAGTGAGGTCGATGGCCGCGGCCGGTCGCGCAATGTCAGCGACGGCTACCGCCGGCTGGCCGCGGCGACGCCGGAGGAAAGTGCCGTCAGCATCGAGCTCGACCCGGTCGCACACCGATTCAGCGCCGGCTCACGGATCCGGGTGCTAGTCGCCGGCGGATCGCATCCGCGATACGCGCGAAACCTGGGCACCGGCGAGCCGGTGGCCACCGGCCGGCAGATGAAACCGGCCGTCCACGCGGTTCATTTCGGGTCCTCGCGGCTGCTGCTGCCGGTAGAAGGCGGCTGAATGGGTATCTTCGCCGACTGGCGACAAGGCGGAACACATCTGCGTTGGCAGTCGATGACCAGTGCCAACGGCGGGGCGGAGGTCGAGGTCTTCCACCGCCGCTGCGGCACCCCAGGAGCACCTGCGCTGGTGTGTGTGCACGGCTTTCCGACGGCAAGCATCGACTACGTCGCGCTGACCCGCGAACTAGGCGCTGAGTTCGACATCTTTCTGCTTGACTTCCCCGGCTACGGGCTCTCCGAAAAGCCGCGACCGCCGTACGTGTATTCGCTGTACGACGACGCTCGGCTGCTGATCCACGCGATTACCGAGGTGTGGCAGCTGCAGAGCTACCTCATGCTCACCCATGACCGGGGCACCAGCGTTGGGATGATCGCGCTGGAGATGTTGACGACATCGCACGAGTCGCCGCCGCCAACCGAGATCATCTTGACCAACGCCAACATTTACCTACCGCTGGCGAATCTCACCGTGTTCCAAACCGCACTGCTCGACCCGGCGACCGCGCGCGATACCGCGCGCGCCACCACGCCGGACATGTTGGCAGTTGGCATGGGAGCAAGTACCTTTCTTCCGCGCCGAGCGCTGGCTGATCCAGAGATCGCCGCGCTGTCGGAGTGTTTCGCCTACAACGAGCAGATCGGGGTACTGCCGGACACCATCCAATACCTGCATGAGCGCGCCGCGGACGAAACCAGGTGGCTCGAGACGCTGTCCCGCAATGACGTCAACACCAGCTTGGTGTGGGGTGTGCACGACAATGTCTCGCCGCTGCGGGTCGCTAACTATGTGTGGCACAACTTCTTACGTCACAAGCCCGGCCGGAACCGCTACTGGATACTGCCCACCGCTGACCACTACGTGCAATGCGACGCCCCGGGGCAACTTGCGGAAATCGTCCGGCTCACCGCTGGCGGCGCCGACATCGGAATTCAGACGCTGGGCAACGAGCCGCAGGGGGCGGTGCTAGTAGACCAGAATGCGCCTTCCGGCTCAGCCGACGGCGTCGCGAACCGCAGCGACGACCCGGTGTAGCGCCGCGTCGTCGTACACGGGCGCGGCCAGCGCCGGGGCCACCGGCAGGCGCACCCAACTGGTGCAGCCGGCGTAGTTTGGGGTGCGCGCCAGCCGCACCGGCTCGACCAGCGGCATCGCCTGCACCACAAGCGCGGCCAGCCGGTGTTTCGGCCGAAAGTCCAGCCGATCAGCCCGCACCGACGTCGTCGTCCAGATGTGCAGGTCCTCGATGGCTTCCAGGTTCTCCGGGCGGTCAACCGGCACGGCCGCAACGACTTTCGCCGCGGCCCGCACCACAACGTATTTGTCGGTGCTGTCGGCGGCTGCATCGTCGAGCAGATCACGGTGAACCGGGCGGATCCGCTCGGCATGGCTGTGCGTCATCGTCGGGAACAACAGGAATTCCCGCGCGGCGACCTCGAACCGCTTTTCGCCGATACCGCCTTTACGCAGCAAGACCACTTGGCGGCCGGCCAGCAGCGCGTGCACTACCGCGCTCCATTCCTTGAGCCCAGGCACGGTGGTGGTCGCGAAGTTCATCGCTACCAGACCGCGACCGGCCGCGGATGCCGATGGCTCCGAAGCCGCCGGTCCTTGGTCACCAGGCGCCAGCCATGTTCAACGGCGGTGGCGTAGATCAACCGGTCAGCCGGATCACCGGGAAACGATGACGGGAGCGACACCGCAGTAGCAGCCACGGACGGCGTGATGCCAACTGTGCGGACCTGCTCGGCGAGCTGTTGCAGCCATGATCGAAGTGGAATATTCAACTGAATGCGTTCATGATCGGCCAGCCACGCGAGTTCGAACCACGTGATTGCGGCAACAGCCAGCTCGTCGGCCCCTTCGACGGCCGAGGTCGCAGCCTCGCTCAACCGCCGTGGCTCAGCTGACCACCAGTGCAGCACATGGGAATCGAGCAACACCGCCGTCATGACACGTTCCACGGCGCCCCGGTGGTGAACAATTCATCATCCTCGGCCGCTGTCATCGCAACTCCAGACATTCGGCCCTTGAGCGCGTGAGATCCTGTCGCCCCGACCAGGCGGGCGACGGTACGGCCATGCTTGGTGATTTCGATGTCCTCGCCTTCTGCCGCCTCGTCGAGCAGGGCAAGGATCTTCGCTTTCACCTCAGTAGCGGTCATTTTTCTGGTCATAAAGGCATCGTACTGGTCTTCTACTGTCGAGCGATGCCGGCGACAGCTCCCCGGGCCACTTGGCTACCGTGATCGTCATGACTGAGGACATCCTGCTGATCGACACCGACGAGCGGGTGCGCACCCTCACCCTGAACCGGCCGACGGCCCGCAACGCCTTATCGGCGGCGCTGCGGGACCAGTTCTTCGGCGCGTTGACCCAGGCTGAGGCGGACGACGACGTCGACGTGGTGATCCTCACCGGGGCCGACCCGGTGTTCTGCGCAGGGCTCGATTTGAAAGAGCTGGGCGGTCAGTCGGCGCTGCCGGACATCTCGCCGCGGTGGCCGGCGATGAGCAAGCCGGTGATCGGGGCGATCAATGGTGCTGCCGTCACCGGCGGGCTGGAATTGGTGCTTTACTGCGACATCCTGATCGCCTCGGAGCAAGCAAGGTTCGCCGATACCCACGCCAGGGTGGGTCTGCTGCCGACCTGGGGGCTGAGCGTGCGACTGCCGCAGAAGGTGGGGGTAGGCCTGGCGCGGCGGATGAGCATGACCGGCGACTACCTGTCGGCCGGCGACGCGCTGCGTGCCGGCCTGGTCACCGAAGTGGTCGCCCATGACCAGCTGTTGGCCACCGCCCGGCAGGTGGCGGCCTCGATCGTCGGCAACAACCAGCAAGCGGTGCGCGCACTTCTGGCCTCCTATCACCGCATCGACGACGCGCAGACCGCCCAAGGCCTCTGGTTGGAGGCAACCGCGGCCAAGCAGTACCGGACCAGCGGCGACGATATCGCCGCCAACCGGGAGGCCGTGCTGCAGCGCGGTCGCGCCCAGGTGCGCTGAACGCCGCTGTGACATGCGATTCGGGTCCCTCACGACGTGCCGGCCCTTAAACTTCGCGCGGTGAATATAGACGCTGACTACGTCGTTGTCGGAACCGGATCGGCCGGAGCGGTGCTGGCCAACCGGCTCAGTTCGGATCCGCGCCTGCACGTGGTCGTCCTGGAGGCAGGCCCGACCGACGACAACAAGTTCATCCACATACCGGCGGCGTTTTCGAAACTGTTCCGCAGCGAAATCGACTGGGATTATTTGACCGAGCCGCAGCAGGAGCTGAACGGCCGGCAGATTTATTGGCCCCGCGGTAAGGTGCTGGGCGGCTCGTCATCGATGAACGCGATGATGTGGGTGCGCGGGTTCGCGGCCGACTACGACGAATGGGCCGCGCTGGCCGGCGACGAGTGGAACTTCACCCACGCCCAGAAGTATTTCGAGCGGATCGAGAACGGGGCGCTGCACATTTCGCCCCAGCGCAGCCCGCGACGCTCCACCGCGGCGTTCCTGGAGGCCGCCGGCCAATGCGGCTACCCCGTCGAACCGCCCAATACAGCTAGGCCGCAGGGGTTTTGCGAAACCATGGTGACGCAGCGCAGGGGCCGGCGGTACAGTGCGGCCGACGCCTACCTGAAGCCGATCGCCGCACGACCGAACCTGACGCTGATCACCGGCGCCCAGGCACGCCGAGTGATGTTCGACGGAACCCGAGCGGTCGGAGTGGAATTCGACAACGGCGGAAGCCGCCAAGTGGTCAAAGCGCATGCCGAAGTGGTGCTGTGCTGTGGCGCGGTCAACACCCCGGTCCTGCTGATGCTGTCCGGCATCGGAGACCGCGCGCACTTGACTGAGCACGGTATCGAGGTGGTGCACCATGCACCCGAGGTGGGCAAGAACCTCATCGACCATCTGGTCACGCCGCTGGGCTTCGACATCGTGAACGACAGTCTTTTTACGGCCGAGAAACCGCTGGAGCTGATCAACTATTTACTTCGGCGTCGCGGCATGCTCACCTCCAACGTCGCCGAGGCCTACGGGTTCGTCCGCAGCCGCCCGGAACTCGACCTGCCCGATCTCGAGTTGTTGTACGCTCCCGCACCGTTTTTCGAAGAAGGCCTCGGCGACCCGTATGGGCATGCAGTGGTCCTGGGACCGATCCTGCTGAAGCCGCACAGCCGGGGCACCATCGCCCTGCGCTCGGCCGATCCCGCCGTCAAGCCGATCATCGACCCGCAGTATCTCAGCGACCCGGGCGGACTGGACCGGGCGGCGATGATGGCCGGTCTGCGGATGTCGGTCGACATCGCCCGGGCTCCGGCCTTGCGCAACGTGCTCGGCAAGGTCGCGCGACCGCTGGGCGCGCGAGACACCGGCGAGGAAACACTCGAAGAGGCGCTCAACACCTGCTCGCACACGCTCTATCACCCGGTGGGTACCTGCCGGATGGGCCGCGACGACGCCGCCGTAGTGGATTCCGCACTGCGGGTCCGTGGCGTTTCGGGTTTGCGGGTTGCCGACGCGTCCGTCATGCCGACCATCATCCGAGGGCACACCCATGCCCCGACCGTCCTGATCGGTGAGAAAGCCGCCGACCTGATCAGAGCCGACGCCGAAAAGGCGCCGCTGACAGTAACTGTCGGCAACGCGCGTGCTGCTGTCGATGTGCTGCCGCGGGTGGACCCGCACCGCCCCGCCAGCCGCTCACGGCGCGCCTACGCCGCCTTTCTGCGCACCAACGTCGGCCGCTGGGTAGCGATCAACGTCGCACCCAAAGTCGACCCCTGGCTGCTCGCGAAGACCCGCGGGCGCCTGGGAATGGGCTTGATGCTGCCCTCGGCGCTGCTGACCACCACCGGAGCGAAGAGCAGACAACCGCGAACCAACGCCGTCCTCTACTTTCACGACGGCCCTGATGTTGTGGTGATCGCGTCGAACTTCGGCACCGACAAGCACCCCTCCTGGTACCACAACCTCGTCGCCAACCCGCGCGTCCAGATCGCCAAGACCGGCGGCGGCCTGGCGATGATCGCGGCCGAGGTCACCGACTCCGCCGAACGAGACCGATTGTGGGCGCTGGCCGATCGGATCTATCCCCTTTACGCCGACTACCGTGACCGGGCAGCACGAATCAACCGCACCATTCCGATGATCCGCCTCCGCGAGCTCAGCGAATAGTCCGTTTAACTGCGCAAGGGTTACCGGCTGCGAGCACACCCGGTGGCACGTCCGTCATCACGACACTGCCGGCTCCGATGACCGAATCGTCACCGACCGTCACACCCGGACAAACGATGACTCCTGCTCCCAGCCAGACGTTGTTGCCGATCGCGACGGGAAAGGCCGATTCCCATCGTTCCCGCCGAGCAGCGTGGTCGTCGACAGGATGGAGCGCGGTCACGAGCTGGGCGCGCGGACCAATTGAGACGTCGTCGCCGATCGAGATGGCTGCGCAATCCAGCAGGACCGCGTCGTAGTTGAGGGAGCTGTTGGCTCCGAGCGTTATCTGGGCCCCGTAATCACACCGGAAGGGCGGCATTATCGATGACCTCGACCCTAACGATCCGAGTAGCTCACCCAGCAGCTCTTGCCGTCGGCCGTCTTCGTCAGCCCGTGTCGCGTTGAAGTCGTCGAGCAGCCGCTGACATATACGGCGGCGTTCGACGAGGTCAGGGTCATCGGGCCGATAGAGGGCTCCGCTCAGCATCCGCTCGCGCTGACCGGTCACGCCCACGGATACTACGGCCTCGCGGCGGCACGACTACTGACCGCGAACCGCAGAAGTCGCCTCTGGCCAGCAGATCCGACAGCGATTGCCATGACGACTACCGACGTCCTAGGGTCGAGCGCGGCCGTAGAGATGTAGTCGGGGTCTCCCGGACAGCGCGCGGGTACCGACGAAAACCATTCGCAGCGCGATGAGCGTGCTCCGTCCTGACCGGACGCCCGCCAACCCTGATGCAGCAGCAACGCAAGCCAGACCAGCGGCAGGAAGCCGACCAGTGCGCTGACCACGGCCAGTCTTAACAGCTTCCAGGCCTCTCGGATTGTCTGATGAGCTGGGCGAGTTCGGTTCTTGTCGCTGCGCCGATATGCCTTGGCTCAATGTCATGAGCGTGTTGGCGCACAGAAGTTCAGCATCCACTCCAGCGCCAGCGCCGACGGCAGCCTCGGAAAGTCGCTGAGCCAGAGCCATGTCCAGCCGGCGGAACGCTGCCTGGGCTGCCGCGGTGAAGATCGGGGTTCGGCGCGAGGTCCGACTGCAGCACAGCAGTGCCAGCCGCACAGGGTCGGGCGGGTCCGGCGCGGATTGACCGGCGAGAGTTGTCGTACCTGGCTGCGATGATGTGGGTATGTCTTCGATCGCATCGGCTCCGGTGGCGGTGAGCCCTGACCAGCGCCTTGAGGTGTTGTTTGAGGAGTTGGCGGAGTTGGCTGGTCAGCGCAACGCGATTGATGGGCGCATCGTGGAGATTGTTGCCGAGTTGGATCGCGACGAGCTGTGCGGGGCCACCGGCGCCCGGTCGGTGGCGGCGTTGGTGGCGTGGAAGCTGGGCTCCTCATCGGCGACCGCTCACACGATCACCACTGTGGCGCGCCGTGTGGAGGAGTTTCCGCGCTGCGCGCAGGGCCTGCGGGAGGGTCGACTGTCGCTGGATCAGGTCGGGGTCATCGCGGCACGCGCGGGTGCGGGATCTGATGGGCATTACGCCCAGTTGGCGCGCGTCGCCACGGTCAACCAACTGCGCACCGCAGTCAAGCTGGAACCGCGACCCCAACCCGACTCTCGGGCGCAACCACAAGCCTCGATCACCAAGACCTGCAGCGAGGAGTTCAGTTGTTGGCGGATCACACTTCCCCACCTGGACGCGGCGAAGTTCGACGCGGCGCTGGCGTCGCATCGGGAGGCGCTGATCGCCGAATGGAAACACGATCGCGGCAATGGTGAGCGGCCCTCCGATAGCGCGCCGCCGATGCCGGGCACCCTGGAGGCGTTTCTGCGCCTGGTCGAAACCGGCTGGGATGTCGAGGTGGCCCGCCGCCCCCACGGGCAGCACACCACGGTGGTGGTGCATGTCGACGTCGAGCAGCGCGCCGCGGCGCTGCATCTGGGTCCGCTGCTCACCGAGGCCGAACGCTCCTACCTGACCTGTGATGCCACCTATGAAGTCTGGTTCGAACGCGACGGCCAGGTCATCGGCGCCGGCCGATCCACCCGCCACATCAACCGGCGGCTTCGCCGCGCCCTCGAGCACCGCCAACCCACCTGCGCGGTTCCCGGCTGCGGGGCCACCCGCGGTCTGCACGCACATCACCTTCGGCACTGGGAAGACGGCGGCCCCACCGAGTTGGCCAACCTGGTGCTGGTGTGCCCATATCACCACCGGCTACACCACCGCGGTGTCATCACCCTCACCGGACCCGCCGCCGATCTGACCGTCCTCGACAACTCCGGGCGACCGCTTAGCCCAGGATCGCTCGCACGCCCGCCCCGGCGTCCCCCGCCCGCCGTGCCGCCGTGCCCCGGACCCACCGGCGAGCGCGCCGACTGGTGGTGGTACGAACCCTTCCAACCGCAACCACCACCAACCAACAACTAGCTTGGCTAGCAGCGTCATATAGAGCTGATCACGTTGTGGCACAGAAGATCTTGGTTGCGCCGCCAACCCGATACCCAGGCCGTCAACAGATCCCAATGGCGTACCCAAAAACTTGAGCCCAGTCGGGTTCGAGATCGATGGGCGCGCGTCAGCAGTACCGCGGTGCGCAGCGCCGAACCACCGTTCGGCGCCGGCGGTACTCTCGACCTTCCCTCCGCAGTGCGCGCGACAGCCGCACTATCCCGATCCTTCGGCTGCGTGCGCACCGAACCGGTTGAGTCAGACGCCCGGGGTCGTCCCCGTCACTGCCCAGCGCCCAGACAGTGCGCGGGCACCGACGAAAACCAGTCGCAGCACGATGAACATGCTCAGCCCGGACCAAATACCTGTCAGTCCCCAATGCAGCAGCAACGCCAGCCAGACCAACGGTAGGAAACCGACCAGTGCGCTGACCACGGTGGCGGTCCGCATGAAGGCGGCGTCCCCGGCGCCGAGCAGCACCCCGTCCAGGGCGAACACGATCCCGGCGAGCGGCAGCTGGGCGACCAGAAACCACCACGGCACATTGATCGCAAGCAGCACCGAGCGGTCGTCGGTGAATAGCCGCGGCAGCAGTGTGGCACCAACTGCCAGCATCGCCGCCAGCGCCGCAGCGGCCAACGCCGATAAGGCCGTCACCCGCCGGGCCACCCATTTGGCGTGCGCAAGGTGCCCGGCGCCGAGCGCCGCGCCGACCAAAGCCTGCGCAGCGATCGCCAGCGAATCCAGGACCAGGGCCAGAAAGTTCCACAGCTGCAACACCACCTGGTGTGCGCCCAAGGCTGCTGCGCCGAAGCGGGCTGCCACCGCGGCTGCCGAAACGAAGCAGGCTTGAAAGGCGAGGGTCCGCACTACCAGGTCGCGGCCCAGCACCATCTGGTCCCGCAGCACCGTGCGGTCCGGACGCAGCGACACCCGCTCGGCACGCAGCGCCCACCCGAACAACAATGCAGCCAACCACTGACCGACCACATTG
Organism: uncultured Actinomycetota bacterium; assembly: GCA_963830605.1. GTDB lineage: Bacteria > Actinomycetota > Actinomycetes > Mycobacteriales > Mycobacteriaceae > Mycobacterium. Next base: position 686,743 of record CAWHML010000004.1, read on the forward strand.
GCAACCGCGGAACCGTCGAGTCCCATTCGCGGCACTCCGAACCAGCCGTACACCAGCAGCGGGCACAGCAGCGTCGAAGTCGCGAAGCCGGCGACCACGTACCGCAGCGGCCGCGCGGTGTTCTGCACTCCGCGCAGCCACCCGTTGCCGGCCAGCGACACCAGGATGGCCGGGGCGCCTAGGATCGCGATCCGCAGCCACGGTAATGCCGTCGCGGCGATGTCACCGCCGGTGGATGTGTTGGTTCCGGAGACGGCCGAGACCACCGAGACCGCACAGCCTTGCACCGCCGCGACGAGGAACACGCCCAAGGCGAGCGCCAAACAGGTCGCCTGCACCCCTTCGGCCACCGCCGCGCGGCGATTGCGAGCGCCGAAGTGACGAGCCGCACGTGCTGTCGTGCCATACGACAAGAACGTCAGCTGGGAACCGACCATCCCGAGTATCAGGCTGCCGACGGCCAGCCCGGCCAGGCTCAGCGCGCCCAACCGGCCGACGACGGCGGTGTCGAACAGCAGATACAGCGGTTCGGCGGCCAGCACCCCGAGGGCCGGGAATGCGAGTCCCGCGATCTGCCGGCCACCGCCCGCGGGTGGGCCCGGCCGGCCGTCAGGACGCCCGGTACCCAACGCGGTGTCAGCCCAGCGCGGCCCGCAGCGACGCAACCACGTCGTCGGCCGAGCCGGTGGTGTTGAAGCCGGCCGCCAGCCGGTGCCCGCCGCCGCCGAATCGGGCCGCGACCGCGGCCAGATCCGCGTCGGCCTTGGCCCGCATCGACACCGACCACTGCTGCGGCTCAACTTCTTTCAACACCGCGGCCACCTCCGCTTGCTGCGTCGTGCGCACGATGTCGACGATGCTTTCGACTTCCTCCGGGCGAGCGACGGCCCATTCGGCATGTTCGACGACCGCGTACACCAGTCCGCGGCCGCGGGCGGCGTCGGGCACCAATTGCGCCGAGCCCAATACCCGCGAGAGCAACACCAGCCAATCGAACGGATGGTTGTCCAGTAGCAGCCGGCTCACTGCGGAATTGTCCACACCCAACTCCACCAGCCGCGCCGCCAGCCGATGTGCGCGAGCACTGGCCCAGCGAAACGACCCGGTGTCCGTGGTGAGACCCGCATAGATACAGTGCGCGACGTCGGCCTCGATCGGCTTGCCCCAGGCGTCAAGCAGTTCAGCGACCAACATCGTCGTCGAATCTGCGTTTCTGTCAACGAAATTCGCGGTGCCGAACAGCTGGTTCGACGCGTGATGGTCGATGACCAGCAACTTCCGGCCCGGCTCGGCCAGATCGGCCAGCGTCCCGAGCCGGTTTACGCTCGGAATATCCACGGTGACAACAAGATCGACATCGCGCCGCATCGCGTCGGGTCGGACCAGCAGCGCTCCGCCGGGAAGTGAACGCAGCGACTCCGGCAGCGTGTCCGGTGCGGCGAAGCTGACCTCGACGTGCTTGCCGCACCGGTCGAGCACCAAGGCCAGGGCCAGCCCGGCGCCGATGGTGTCGGCGTCGGGGTGCACGTGGCAGACCACGCCGATCGTGGTGGCGGCCGACAGCAACTCCGCCGCGCCGGCGGCATCGACACATCGGGCCTGCTCGCCCAGCTCAGTCCTGCGGTCAGTCGTCGTCACCGGTGTCCTCAGCATCGGTTCCGGCCGCACGCAGTTCGATTTGTCCGACTCCTCCTCGGGCTGATTCGCGACCCGCATCGTCGTCAGACGGTCGACTGCGGTAGGGATCGGCCTCCCCGGCCGGTTTGGCGCCGACGCGCACCCTCGCCAGGTCCGCATCCGCCGCGCGGGCCCGGGCCAGCAGCTCCTCCATCCGGTGCGCGGCGTCGGGCACCACGTCGCGGGCGAACGTCAGCGTGGGTGTGAAACGTACCCCGGTGCCGGCACCAACCCTGGTGCGCAGCACGCCGGTTGCCCGTTCCAGCGCCGCGGCGACCCCGGCGTAGTCGGGTTCCTCGTCGAGGGTGCGGCCCAGCACCGTGTAATACAGCGTGGCGTCGTGCAGATCGGCGGTCACCTTGGCGTCGGTGATCGTGACCCCCGCCAGGCGCGGATCCTTGATCTCGTGCTCGATCATGGACGCGACGATGGTGGCGATCCGCTTGGCCAGCCGGCGCGCGCGGGCCGGGTCAGCCATCAGGCGCGTTGCTTTTCTACGAGCTCGTAGGTTTCGATGACGTCGCCTTCCTTGATGTCGGAATAGCCCAGCGTCAAGCCGCACTCGTAGCCGTCCCGCACTTCGGTGACGTCGTCTTTCTCCCGTCGCAGCGAGGCGATCGCCAGGTTCTCGGCGACCACGATGTTGTCGCGCAGCAGCCTGGCCTTCGCGTTGCGCCGCACCACACCTGAGGTGATCAGGCAGCCGGCGATCAGGCCGACCTTCGACGAGCGGAACAGCGCACGGATGTCGGCGCGGCCCAACTGCACCTCTTCGTAGATCGGCTTGAGCATGCCGCGCAGGGCCTTCTCGATTTCGTCGATGGCCTGGTAGATCACCGAGTAGTAGCGAATGTCCACACCTTCGCGGTTGGCCAGCTCAGTGGCCTTGCCCTCGGCGCGCACGTTGAAACCGATGATCACCGCATCCGAGGCCGACGCCAAATTGACGTTGGTCTCGGTGATGCCGCCGACGCCGCGGTCGATCACCCGCAGCTCCACCTCGTCGTCGACGACGATGCCCATCAAGGCCTCTTCCAGCGCCTCGACGGTACCGGCGTTGTCGCCCTTCAAAATGAGGTTCAGCTGACTGGTTTCCTTGAGTGCAGAATCCAGATCCTCCAGGCTGATCCGCTTGCGGGTGCGCGCGGCCAGGGCGTTGCGCTTGCGGGCGCTGCGCCGGTCGGCGATCTGTCGGGCGATGCGGTCTTCGTCGACGACGAGGAAGTTGTCACCGGCACCGGGTACCGACGTGAAACCGATGACCTGCACCGGCCGCGACGGCAGGGCCGCATCGATGTCGTCGCCGTGCTCGTCGACCATACGGCGTACCCGACCGTAGGCGTCCCCGGCAACCACCGAGTCGCCGACCTGCAGCGTGCCGCGCTGCACCAGCACGGTGGCCACCGGTCCGCGGCCACGGTCCAGATGCGCCTCGATCGCCACACCCTGGGCCTCCATGTCCGGGTTGGCCCGCAGGTCCAACGCCGCGTCGGCGGTCAACAACACCGCCTCCAGCAGCGCCTCGATGTTGGTGCCGACCTTCGCCGAGATGTCGACGAACATGGTGTCGCCACCGAAATCCTCAGCGATCAAGCCGTACTCGGTGAGCTGGCCGCGGATCTTGGCCGGGTCAGCACCCTCTTTGTCGATCTTGTTCACCGCGACCACGATCGGCACGTCGGCGGCCTGCGCGTGGTTGATCGCCTCCACCGTCTGTGGCATCACGCCGTCGTCGGCGGCGACCACCAGAATGGCGATGTCGGTGGCCTTGGCGCCGCGGGCACGCATGGCGGTGAACGCCTCGTGACCCGGGGTGTCGATGAAGGTGATGAGCCGCTCGGTGCCGTCGAGGTCGACCGCGACCTGGTAGGCGCCGATGTGCTGGGTGATGCCACCGGCTTCGGCCTCGCGGACGCTGGCGTTTCGGATGGTGTCCAGCAGTCGGGTTTTACCGTGGTCGACGTGACCCATCACGGTCACCACCGGCGGGCGGGTCTGTAGGTCTTCCTCGGTGCCCTCGTCCTCGCCATAACTAAGGTCGAAGGATTCCAGCAGCTCGCGATCTTCGTCCTCGGGGCTGACGACCTGGACGACGTAGTTCATCTCGCTGCCGAGCAGCTCGAGTGTCTCGTCACCGACCGACTGCGTCGCGGTCACCATCTCGCCGAGGTTGAACAGCGCCTGCACCAGCGCCGCGGGGTTGGCGTCAATCTTCTCGGCGAAGTCCGACAGCGATGCACCGCGGGCCAGCCGGATCGTCTCGCCGTTGCCGTGCGGCAGTCGCACGCCCCCGACAACCGGCGCCTGCATGTTCTCGTATTCGGCGCGCTTCGCCCGCTTGGACTTGCGGCCCCGCCGTGGCGCACCGCCGGGACGACCGAAAGCACCGGCGGCACCGCCGCGCTGACCGGGCCGACCCCCACCACCGGGGCGACCGCGATATCCGCCGCCTGCAGGCGGGGCTCCAACGCCACCACCACCGCCGCCGCCGCCGCGGTAGTTACCGCCACCACCACCTCCGGGGCGGCCACCGGCCGGAGCACCCGGGCGACCGCCCGGACCAGGGCGCGGCGCACCGGGACGCGGCGGGCGGCCCGGACCACCGGGGCCACCGGCGCTGCCTGGACGGGGCGGCATGCTGCCCGGCGAGGCCCCGGGGCGCGGTGCACCGGGTCGCGGCGCCCCCGGACGCGGCGCCACCGGACGCGGGATGGGCCGGTCGATCGGCTGCGCCGAGGAGAACGGGTTGTTACCGACGCGCGGCACCCGGGTGCCCGGCTTGGGACCAGGGCTGGGGCTTGAACCGGGAACGTGCCCCGGACGGGCACCGGGAAGCGGACCCGGACGCGTCACGCCGGGCGGCGCGGTGGGCGGACGCTCTGCCACCGGAGCAACCTGCGGCGCTGCCGCCGCGGGCGGCTCGATGGTGGGTGCCGACGGCTTGCGCTCGGGGGCCGCCGCTGCGGGGGCCGCCGCCCCGCCGGAGCTGGGCGTCGCATGAGCGACACTCGCAGGCGCTCCGCCGTTGCCGGCGGCCTTAGGCGCCGCCTTGCCGCCACCGAACGATTCCCGCAGTCGCCGCGCGACGGGTGCCTCCACCGTCGACGACGCCGATTTGACGAATTCGCCCTGCTCGCTCAGGCGGGCGAGAACTTCTTTGCTGGTTACACCGAGTTCCTTGGCCAACTCGTGTACGCGGGCCTTACCTGCCACTACATCTCCTGTCCATGAGGCGACAGCGGTGGTAGGCCGCGCCTCGGTTAGCTATGACACATGGTCATCGGGACTTCACGGTGTGCTCATCGTCTTTGCTACCTGTTCTGTTGCCGGGCAGATCGAGCGCACCGAGTAACTCGACGTGCTCGACCACCGCGGAGGTGTCCGGTGAACCGGTGATGCGCAGCGCTCTGGTGAAAGCTCGCCGCCGGATCGCTTCACGCGCGCACTGCGGTGCCAGGTGCAGCCACGCACCCCGCCCCGGCAGATTACCTGCTGGGTCAACGATTACGGCAAAGTGCCCGTTCCCGGTCGACACAGCCACCACTCGAAGCAGTCCGACGGCCAACTCTCGCTTTCGGCAACCGACACACATACGCACCGGCCCGCTGGGCTTATCCTCCGTGCGCCGATGTGCCGAGGCCGAAGTCTCGCGCTGGATCACGGCACAGTCTACCGCCAGCTAGCAGGTGAACAGAACCCGCCGTGGGAACGGCGCGCGCAGTGCTGCGGCGCCGACGCCGGCGACCGTTATCCGTCGATCCGGTGGGGGCTGTTTCGCAAGGAGCCCAGCGGCGCCCTAGTCCCCTGGCGCGGGTGACCAGTGCCGCGGCGCCTTACGAACCGGATAGCCACCTCGTTCGGCGAGCGATCGGAGTTGGCGCAGCGCGAAGCTACGTCCACGCCCTCCTTCGGGGATGACGACGCCCGCCCACACCCCCGCTGCGCGCGGCGTTTCACAGGCTTCCCGCGCGCACAACCAGCGCCGTGGGCAGCTGCGGCAAATCGCTTTTGTTGCCTCGTCGGTTCCCGTGATCCACCGATCGGGGTCCTGCGTGCAGCCGAGTGGGATGCTCCGATGTAGCGGTCCGGTCATGTCACTCCTTTCCGAGTGACACCGACAGTGCACGACCGGCGAGTGACGTCGCGACATCTTGACCTCAGCGTTTGCCCCTGATTGAGTCTCGTTAAGTCTCCTCCGGGGTGTAATTCCGGCTTAAGGTTGGGACGTGGGGAACCCGCTGAAATCGCTCCTACAGGACCGTCACCTGCACGCGTATTCCGACTTCGTCGCCGAATATGAGCGGCGCGCAAGCGAAATGGACTTGCCGCGACGTGCGCCGGCGCCGACAAAAGCGCAGTACTACCGCTGGGTCGGCGACCAGATTGAGAACCTGCCACGTGGCTACCATTGTGCCGTGTTGGAGCGCATGTTCCCCGGTTGGACAGCGCAGGAGCTTTTCGGGCGCGCCGACCGGCAACAGCGCGCGCTGCCGCCGAACAGTGACTTGCTGGCACCGGTTGCGGCTGCTGTGGAACCCGCCTGTCTCGCGGGCCTATGGGCAACCTGCTACCTCGTCGACAATCGTCACCATGTAGACCTGTCGACGGTAACGGTCACGAACACGGCGGTGGCTGCGAAGAATTACCCTCCCCAGTCCCGAATCGAAGGGCACGCTTCCGGTTACGCCAACGACATTGAAGCCCGGCTGTTCGGCCGCCACTTGATCGGGCAATGGCGCAACGTCAACGACCGCTACTTCTATGGTTCGATTCACCTGGCGGTGCTGCCGGGCGAGACGGTGCTCGACGGCTACTACACAGCCGTTGCGACCGACACCGAGGTCGCCACTGGCCGTTGGCGATGGGTCCGGGTGGATCCGGGTTCCGCCGACGGCGTCGACCTGAACACCGTTGCGCTCGGTGATCCGCGCCGGCTGCACGACGTCATTCTTGGGCGCACGCACTTCGAGGGGCCGATCCCGCTCGATCAGGTAACGCAAGCTTTCACATGACGTTGACCAAAGACACCGTCCGCAAGGTCATCGATGTCTACCTGCGTGCCTGGACGACTCAGGATCCCGATCTGATCGTCACGATCTTCACTCCCGACGCGACGTATCACGAGCGGGTGTTGGGACAACCCATCCGCGACCAGGCCGGAATCTTCGAATACTGGCAGACGAAGGTCGTCAGAGAACAGGCCAACATCAGCGCGCAGCTGCTCAGTCTGTACTTGGACGGCACGACGGCTATCGCCGAGTGGGAAGCGCGCTTCGACGATCTCGTCGCGGGCCACCGAAAGCTGATGCGGGAAGTCGCCATCCTCGACTTCGACGGCGACCGGATAGCGCGTCTGCGCGAGTACTGGACATCTCAGCGCTTGAATGCCTGACTTCAGTGCTCGCGACGCAGCCCATGACCGGCCCCGTGCTCCGGCTGGCTCGTCGGCGGTGGGGGCGAGTCGCCGCGGATGTCGATGCGCCAGCCGGTGAGCCGGGCCGCCAGCCGGGCGTTCTGCCCTTCCTTGCCGATGGCCAGCGACAACTGGAAATCAGGCACCACCACCCGAGCCGCGCGGGCGTTCTGGTCGATGACCGTGACCGAGACAACCTTCGCGGGCGACAGGGCATTGGCCACGAATCGCGCCGGATCTTCGTCGTGGTCGATGATGTCGATCTTCTCGCCGGACAGCTCGCTCATCACGTTGCGCACCCGCTGGCCCATCGGACCGATGCAAGCGCCCTTGGCATTGAGCCCGGCGACGCGGGACGCGACCGCGATCTTCGATCGGTGGCCGGCCTCCCGGGCCACCGCGACGATCTCCACCGACCCGTCGGCGATCTCGGGGACCTCCAGCGAGAACAGTTTGCGCACCAGGTTGGGATGGGTGCGGGACAACGTGATCAGCGGCTCGCGGGCACCCCGGCTCACGCCGACGACATAACAGCGCAGCCGGTTGCCGTGCTCATAGGTTTCACCGGGAACTTGTTCGGCCGCCGGGATCACACCTTCGGAACCCTTGGTTTCACTGCCCATTCGAACGACGATCAGCCCTCGGGCGTTGGCGCGGCTGTCGCGCTGAATCACTCCGGCGACGATTTCGCCTTCGCGCGTAGAGAACTCGCCGTAATTGCGCTCGTTCTCCGCGTCGCGAAGCCGCTGCAGAATCACCTGGCGGGCGGTCGTGGCCGCGATCCGGCCGAAACCCTCAGGAGTGTCGTCCCATTCGTGCAGCACGTTGCCGTCTTCGTCGGTTTCCCGGGCGATCACCCGCACCATGCCGGTTTTACGGTCGATGTCGATGTGCGCTTCGGGCTGGTGTCCTTCGGTGTGCCGGTAGGCGGTGAGCAGTGCAGATTTGATCGTGTCGACCACTACATCCACCGAAATGCCTTTGTCGGCTTCGATGGCATGCAGCGCGGCCATGTCGATGTTCATGCGCCGCTCCTCCTCATCGCCGCGCTCTGCATCGTCGCCGGCGGGTTCATGTTCCGGCCTCCGTCCCCAGGCCTGCGCTGCGGCTCGCCAGCTCCAATTCGCGCTGTGTTGGTGCTGAAAACTCAACTTGCACAACAGCTTTGACGATCTGATCGAGCGTGATTCGCCGTGTCGTCAAGTCACCGCCGGGGCCGCGGACCACCAGGGTGGTGGCGCCGTCGCGCGTCTCCCCGACCCGGCCGATCAGCTGGGACCCGTCTGCCAGCTCCAGTTCGGCTTTGCGGGTGCGCGCCCGGCGGAAATGCTTTTCGGTGGTCAGTGGTCTGTCCACGCCGGGTGAGCTGACTTCCAGCAGGTAGGCGTCCGCGCTTCCGTCGACCTCGTCCAGCAACGCCGCGGCGCGGCGGGACAACTCGGCGATGGTGTCCAGATCGAGCGCGTCATCGCCGTCGGCGATCACGGTGATCCGCGGCGGCCGCGCGCGGGTATCGATGACGACGTCTTCGATGTCGTAGCCTGCGCGCGCGAAGGTTCCATGGAGTAGCTCGATCACTTGGGTGCGTGACGGCAGCCCGACGGCCACAGCGAGCTCCTCATCTTGAGTTGTCCGGTCAACGGCTGGATGTCGCCGGGCAAGGCGTTCCATAGCAGAACCAGCTATCAACGATACGCCAGGAAACAGGTATCGGCCGAGATCGCGGTGGGTCGAGGTCACCGCTTGGCGGCCCGGCCTGCCGGCAATGGCAGGATGTGGCTGTGCCAAGCACGGAGCCTGTCACCAGGCCGGTTGTCAGCAGGCGACGCGTGCTGGCCGGCGGCGCGTTGCTGACGGCGCTCGGAATGGCCGCGACCGGGTGTGGTGGGCCGCCACCGCCGCCAAAGGTCGACGAGTTGAAGGCACAGTCCGAACTGGCGCTACATGACAGCCAACTGGCCAGTGCGGCGGCCGGCGCAGCGGAGCCACCGACGGCGGCCGCGCTCAAGCAGGTCGCCGCCGACCGTGCGCGACACGCGCAGGCGCTGGACACCGAGATCGCCCGGCTCGCCGGCAGCTCCAGCAGCGCCACGCCGACCACCTCGACGCAGACCACGACCCGCGCCGTGCCCTCGCCGCCGCCGTCGGTCGCCGACGTCGTCAACGCGATGCGGGCAGCCGCCGACAGTGCTCGGCAGCTGGCCATCACGTCGTCGGGTTACCGGGCCGGACTGCTGGCGTCGATCGTCGCGTCCTGCACGACGGCTTATACGGTCGCGCTGGCCACGGGACAGCCAACGCCGTGACGTCCACCGAACCGTCGCGCCCCGGCAATCAGCCCGACGCCGCACTGTACGACGCGCTGACCACCGAGCATGCGGTCATCTACGGGTACGGGATGGTGTCCGCGCATTCAGACTCCGATCTCAACAAGCTGGTGTCCGCCTCGATCAACGAACACCGGCACCGGCGCGACCAGGCCATCGTGATGCTGACGGCCAGGTCGGTCACCGCCCCCGTCGCCGCCGCCGGCTACCAGCTGCCGATGCCGGTGCACAATCCCACCGACGCTGCGCGGCTGGCGGTGCGGATGGAAAGCGACACCGCGGTGGCGTGGCGCGCGGTCGTGGAGCAAGCCAAAACCGCCGACGATCGTGGCTTCGCCGTCACAGCGTTGACGCAGAGCGCCATCCTGGGCGCCCGGTGGAACCAGGTGCTGGACGTTTTCCCGCTCACCGCCGCGTTCCCGGGCGGCAGCGAATAACACTCAACCCGGTCCGTAGATCGCGGCGATCGCTTCCGAGGTGGCCCACCGACTGTAGGTCGGCGACTGTGGCCAGCCCGCCGGCGAGTCCTGCCACGCCTCTTGCCTGCCATATGGGAGCACATCGAGCAGCCCGAAGGTGAAACTCAATTGCTCGGTGCCGCGACCGTTGGTGTGCCAGGTGCGATAGACGCTATCGCCGACGCGCAGAAATACGTTCACGGCGAATCCACCGCCCGGCGGTGCGCCCACGTCGGTGCCGAACGGACTGTTCGCGGTGGAATACCACGTCATCTGGTTGCCGACTCGCCGCCGGTAGGCGAGTGCCTCCTCGATCGGCCCCGCGGTGACGACGACGAAGCAGGCGTCGTATTCGTGCAGGAATTCCACTCGGGTGAACTGAGAGGTGAACCCCGTGCAGCCCGGGCACTGCCACTGCTCACCGGGAAACCACATGTGGTGGTAGACGATCAGCTGCGACCGGTCACCGAAGATTTCCGCCAGCCGGGCTGGGCCTTCCTCGCCCTCGAGTGTGTAGTCGGGCACCGCCACCATCGGCATGCGGCGGCGCTGCGCGGCGATCGCGTCGAGTTCTCGGGTCGCGGCCTTCTCCCGGGCGCGCAGGGCATCAAGTTCGCGCTGCCAGGTCGCAGCGTCGACAACGGGCGGTAATGCATCGGTGGTCATCGGTTCCCTCGTCGGTTCGTGGCCGTCAGCGCTTCGGAGATATTGACTCCGCCCGGCCGCCAAACTCATCGGTGTCCAGTCGTTTGTGCCCAGCTAGCCGGACACCGCCGCGGCGATGTCGGTGACGGCGGTGTCGACCGGCAGCTCGCGGGTCTGGCCGCTGGCGCGCTCGCGCAGCTCGACCACGCCGTTCGTCCAGCCCCGCCCGACCACGACGATCCAGGGCATGCCGAGCAGTTCGGCGTCTTTGAACTTCACTCCCGGCGACGACTGGCGGTCGTCGAACAGCACCTCGACGCCGAGCCGGTCCAGGTCGGCGGCCAGGCTGCCGGCACCTGCGCGGGCGTCGGCGTCCTTATTGGCAATCACCAGGTGCACACCGAACGGCGCCGCGGCGGCCGGCCAGCGCAGACCCAGCTCGTCGTGGTGCTGTTCGGCGATGACGGCGACCAGCCGCGACACCCCGACGCCGTAGGACCCCATGGTCAGCCGTACCGGCTTGCCGTCCTCACCGAGCACGTCGGCGCCGAACGCGTCGGTGTATTTGCGGCCGAGCTGAAAGATATGGCCGATCTCGATGCCGCGGGCGGACACCAGCGGGCCGGCACCGTCGGGCGAGGGGTCGCCGTCGCGGACCTCGGCGGCCTCGATGGTGCCGTCGGCGGTGAAATCCCGCCCCGCCACCAGGCCGACGACATGCTTGCCGGGCTCGTCGGCTCCGGTGATCCAGCTGGTGCCGTCGACGACGCGCGGGTCGAGCAGATATCGAACCTGGTTGTCGCGCAATGCTTTCGGTCCGATATAGCCCTTCACCAAGAACGGGTAGCGCGCGAAGTCGGCGTCGTCGAGCAGCGTGTAGTCGGCTGGGTCCAGCGCAGCGCTCAGCCGGCGGTCGTCGACCTCGCGGTCACCGGGCACCCCGATGCCGAGCAGTTCCCACTCGCCGCCCGGGCGGCGCACCTTGAGCAGCACGTTTTTCAGGGTGTCGGCGGCGGTGACGGCGCGGCCCAGGCCGGCACCATTGGCCCAGTCGACCAGCGTGGCGATCGTCGGGGTGTCGCCGGTGTCGTAGATTTGCGGCTCCGGCAGCCCGGCCGCGATTTCCGCGGGCCGCGCCTCCGGCCGCGCGGTGATGACGGCCTCGACGTTGGCGGCATAGCCGGATTCGGCGCACCGCACGAAGGTGTCTTCGCCGATGGGGCTCTCGGCCAGGAACTCCTCGGAGGCGCTGCCGCCCATCGCTCCGGACACCGCGGACACCATCACGTAGCGCACCTCGAGGCGGTTGAACATGCGCTGGTAGGCGTCGCGGTGCGCGTGGTAGGCGGCTTTGAGCCCGGCGTCGTCGATATCGAAGGAGTAGGAATCCTTCATCACAAACTCCCGGCCGCGCAGGATGCCGGCCCGCGGCCGGGCCTCGTCGCGGTACTTGGTCTGGATCTGGTACAGCACCAGCGGAAAGTCCTTGTAGGAGCTGTACTCCCCCTTGACCGTCAGGGTGAACAGTTCTTCGTGGGTCGGCCCGAGCAGGTAGTCGTTGCCGCGGCGGTCCTTGAGCCGGAAGACACCCTCGCCGTATTCGGTCCAGCGGTTGGTGGTGTCATACGGCGCCCGTGGCAGCAGCGCGGGCAGCAGAATCTCCTGCCCGCCGATGGCGTTCATCTCCTCGCGGACGACGCGCTCGATCTTGCGCAGCACTCGCAGACCGAGCGGTAACCAGCTGTATAGACCCGGCCCGATCGGCCGGATGTAGCCGGCCCGAATCAGCAGCTTGTGGCTGGGGACTTCGGCGTCGGCGGGATCCTCGCGCAGGGTCCGCAAGAACAGCTCGGACATCCGGGTGATCACAGCGCGTCAGCCTAGCGGCGATCGCGAGCGCGGCTAAAAGCCGGGCGAAGCGGGTCGCCGCCATCGGCACAGCGGCGATCGCGAGCGCGGCTAAAAGCCGGGCGAAGCGGGTCGCCGCCATCGGCACAGCGGCGATCGCGAGCGCGGCTAAAAGCCGGGCGAAGCGGGTCGCCGCCATCGGCACAGCGGCGATCGCGAGCGCGGCTAAAAGCCGGGCGAAGCGGGTCGCCGCCATCGGCACAGCGGCGATCGCGAGATGGCAGCCATGGCTGTGGTTCGCCCCGGTCAATCGCGACCGTGGGTGCTATCTCGCGGAACCGAGACTTACAGTTCCCCGGAGTCGATGGCTTGCTGGACTTCCTGGGCGTGCGCCACCTGCTTCGCGCTGTAGCCAATCATCAGCGCCACACCGCCGGTGAGAACGGCGACCCCCGCCACCCACAGCAAGCCGTAGGTGTAGCCGTGGTCCAACGCGTGCAGCTGGCCGCCGTTCATCTTCTTCACCGGGGCGTTGATACCGCCCAGGTACAGGGTGCGCGAAGTGATCACGGCCTGGACGACGGCCAGAACTACCGGTCCGCCGAGGTTCTGCAGCATCATCACGATCGCCGAGGTCGGCCCGATCCGGTCGAAGCCGACATCGGTGATCGCCGAAAGCGCTAGCGGCACGATAATCATGCCGATCCCGACGCCGCCGAAGGTGATCAGCGTCACCAAAGTCGGGAAGTACGGCATGTGACGGTCGAGCGTCGAACCGAAGATCATGGCACCGACCATCAAGGCTCCGCCGCTGATCACCAGTACCCGCGGCGAAAACCTCGTGACCAGTTGTGACGAGATGCCCAGCCCGATCCCCATCGCAATGGTGAACGGAATGAACCCGACGCCGGCACGCAGCGCGCTATAACCCATTAGCTCCTGCACGTAAAGGCCGAGCAGCACGGTGGTGGTGAACAACACGCCACCACCGAGGAAGATGGCCACGAAGGTAGCCAGCCGGTTGCGGTCGAAGAACAGGTCGAAGGGTACGACGGGGTTCTCGGCGGTGCGCTCCACCGCGGCGAACGCCACAAACGCCGCGACGGCGACCAAGCCCGAGCCAACCGTCACGGTGGAGATCCAGCCCTTCTCCGGGCCGATCGAGAACGCGAAGACTGCAGCGGTGCAGGCCAGCGTGGCCAGCACCGCGCCGGTGGCGTCGAGCTTCATCCGCTCCCGCATGGTCTCCCGCAGCGTGGTGCGGGCCAAGTAGATCATGAGCAGACCGATCGGCACGTTCACCAGGAAAGCCAGCCGCCAGGACAGTTCGGTCAGGGCACCGCCGACCACCAGGCCCATCACCGAGCCCACGCCGGCCATTGCGCCGAACACCGCTGTGGCGGCGTTGCGGGGCGGACCTTTCGGGAACGTGGTGGCGATCAGCGCCAAGCCGGTGGGGGTGGCGATGGCCGCCCCGATGCCCTGCAGTAACCGGGCGATGACCAAGGTGGGGTCGTTCCAAGCGATGCCGCACAGGGCCGAGGCGATCGCGAACAGCGCGACGCCGACGGTGAACGTGCGTTTGCGGCCGATGGTGTCGCCGAGCCGGCCGCCCAGCAGCATCAGCCCGCCGAAGGTCAGCACGTAAGCGGTGATCACCCAACTGCGGCCGGCATCGGAAAGCCCCAGCTCGTTTTGGATCTTGGGCAGGGCGACGATCGCGATGGTGCCGTCCATGGTCGCCATCAGTTGCATGCCGGCGATCGCAACGACGCCGGCGACGAAACGACGGGACAACCAGTCGGGATAAAGCCTGCTGATACTGCCTTGGGCGGTCTCAGGGACGGGCATCGGGACCGCTCCTTCCGGGCGTTCAATGGTCCACGCGTGGACTGCCCGCTCTGCATCGTTGAGAGCCGTCATAAGAAGCTACCCTACAGTAGTCTTAGGAATCCTTTAACCGCCGAAGGCGGCGACCGGCCCCACGACCACGATCGCCGGCGGACGGATGCCTTCGGCGCGGATCCGCTCCGGAGCCTCGCTGAGGGTCATCCGCAAAGTGCGCTCGGCGGCTGTCGTACCGTTCTCCACCACCAATACCGGCGTCTGCGCAGGTCGGCCGCCTTTGAGTAAGACTTCGGTGAAAAGTTCGATGCGTTCGAGGCCCATCAGCAGCACAATCGTGCCGGACAATGCGGCTAAAGCGTCCCAATTGACTAACGATTCGGGGTGACCGGGCGCCACATGCCCGCTGACCACCACAAATTCATGGTTCACGGCCCGGTGGGTGACCGGGACACCGGCCAATGCCGGCACCGCTATGGCACTCGTCACACCCGGTACCACCGTCACCGGGATCCCGGCGTCGACGCAGGCCAGCACTTCTTCGTAGCCGCGGGCGAAGACGAACGGGTCACCGCCTTTGAGGCGCACCACGAACTGGCCGGCTTTCGCCCGCTCGATCAGCACGCCGTTGATGGCGTCTTGAGCCATGGCACGCCCGTACGGGATCTTGGCGGCGTCGATCACCTCCACGTGCGGTGGCAGTTCGGCGAGCAGTTCCGCCGGCGCCAGCCGGTCGGCGACCACGACGTCGGCCTGGGCGAGTAGCCGCCGGCCGCGCACGGTGATCAACTCCGGATCCCCGGGTCCACCGCCGACCAGCGCCACGCCGCCCCGCACCACGTCGTTGCTCTCGGCGGTGACGACGCCGCTCTGCAGGGCCTCGCGAATCGCAGAGCGGATGGCCGCCGAGCGGCGGTGCTCGCCGCCGGCCAGCACGCCGACCGACAGTCCGGCGTAGTCGAACGACGCCGGGGTGACCGCCGTGCCCTCGATCGCCACATCGGCGCGCACACAGAAGATCCTTCGCCGGTCGGCCTCGGCGACCACGGCTGCGTTCACCTGCGCGTCGTCGGTGGCCGCGATCGCATACCAGGCGTCGGCGAGGTCACCGTCGCGGTAGTCCCGCAGCGACAGCGTGATGGCGCTCATCGCCTCGACCGCGCGGGTCGCGGCCCGGGTGATGACGTGGACGTCGGCGCCGTTGGCCAAGAGCAGCGGTATCCGGCGCTGGGCGACCGTCCCGCCGCCGACCACGACGACCTTTCTGCCGGTCAGCCGCAGGCCCGCCAGGTAGGCGTTCTCGATCATCGGACACTATTCAACGCGGCCGCGCGAGCGACAAAGCGCGCCACCGCGTGCGGTGCTGCGGCCGGGTGAGTATGGAGGTAGGAGGCGTGTACACCGCGGTGGACCGCGCCTTCTTCGACGCCGTCGAACTCCGGACCGTCATACACCCACGCCGGTGAATACTTGCCGGTGAATGTGATCTCGGTGCGGTGAAACTCGTGCCCGGCTCGGCGTTGGCCGGCCCGGTACAACGCCGAGTCGACCGCGGCGACGGCGTCGCGGTAACCCAGGATCAGCCGCGGGGTGAATCGGGCCGAGCCGGCCAGCACGCCGCACATCGGGTGCCCGTCCAGCTCGTTCACGAGGTAGGTCAGTCCCGCGCACTCCGCGTGCACCGGCGCCCCAGCGCCGGCAAGCGCGTTGATCTGTCGGCGTGCAACCACGTTGGCGGATAGTTCAGCGGCGAACTGCTCGGGAAATCCGCCCGGCAGGATCAGCGCGTCGGCGCCGTCGGGCAGCGGGTCGCTGCACGGGTCGAACTCGGCAACCTCCGCGCCGGCGGCCCGCAGCAGCTCGGCATGTTCGGCGTAGCCGAAACTGAATGCCTTACCGGCGGCCAGCGCCACGGTGACCGAGTGGTCGGTTTCAGCGACCGCGGCCGACGGCGACCACTGCGGGCCGCTGACCTGGCTGGTGGCGGCGGCCGACACCGCGGCGACGTCGACGTGGCGCGCCACCAGCGCGGTCATCGCCTCGACAGCGCACTTTGCCTGTTGTCCGTGCTCGACGGCGGTGATTAGGCCCAGATACCTTGTGGGCACGCCCATTTCGTCGACTCGCGGAATGGCCCCCAGCACCGCGACACCGGCCTGCTGGCACGCCTGGCGAAGCACCGACTCATGTCTGGCGGAGCCGACCCGGTTCAGGATCACGCCGGCGATGCGGGTGGTGGTGTGAAACGTCGAAAAGCCGTGCAGTAAAGCGGCGATGCTCTGACTTTGGCCGCGTGCGTCGACGACCAGGAGCACCGGGGCACCGAGCAGGGCGGCGACGTGTGCGGTGGATCCCGGCGCGGGCGCGCGGGCGGAGGTGCCGATGCGCCCGTCGAACAGTCCCATCACGCCCTCGACTACGGCGATGTCCGTGCCGGTGGCGCCGTGGGCGAACAACGGACCGATGAGTTGCTCGCCGACCAGAACCGCGTCGAGATTGCGGCCGGCGCGCCCGGCGGCCAGGGCGTGGTAGCCGGGGTCGATGAAGTCAGGTCCGACCTTGAACGGCGCAACGCGGTGCCCGCCCTGTCGTAACGCTCCGATCAGACCCGTTGCGACGGTGGTCTTGCCGCTGCCCGACGCGGGTGCCGCGATCACGATCGCGGGGACGCTCACAGCGCTCCCCTTGGCCGTGATCGTGCACGGATGTACAGCTTTTGCGGCGTGTCGGAGTGCAAACACGCACGCTCGCGGCGAAAAAGGCAGGCCGGACTCACCACTCGATGCCCTTTTGGCCCTTGCGCCCGACATCCATCGGGTGCTTCACCTTTCTCATCTCGGTCACCAGATCGGCGACGTCGACCAGCCGCGGCGGCGCAGCACGCCCGGTGACCACCACATGCTGGCTGCCTGGGCGGGTCAGCAGCGTCTCAACCACATCGTCGACGTCGACCCACCCCCAGTTCAGTGGATAGGTGAATTCGTCTAGCACATAGAAGTCGTGTCGCTGCTCGGCCAGGCGCCGGGCGATCTCGGCCCAGCCGTCGGCGGCGGCTGCCGCGTGGTCCTCGTCGCTGCCGGCCTTCCGCGACTTTCTCGTCCAAGACCAGCCGGCGCCCATCTTGTGCCACTCGACCGCTCCGCCGACGCCGTGCTCGTCGTGCAGGCGGCCCAGCCGGCCGAACACTGCCTCTTCCCCGACCTTCCACTTGGCGCTCTTCACGAATTGGAACACCGCGATGGCCAGCCCGGAGTTCCAGGCCCGCAACGCCATTCCGAAAGCGGCCGTCGATTTGCCCTTGCCGTCGCCGGTGTGCACGGCCAGCACCGGCGCGTTGCGCCGCGCCCGGGTGGTCAGCCCGTCGTCGGGCACTTGCAACGGACGGCCTTGTGGCATGACGCATCTCCCGGCTCAGGCGACGTCGCGCACGGCTTGGGTCAGGTGATCGGCGCGCAAGTGTTCCAGGCGCACCGTGGGCGCGCCCAATTGCACGGCGAGCTGCGCAGCCAGGCCTAGCCGCACATACGACGTTTCACAGTCCACCACCACCGCCGCCGCACCCTCGGCGACCAGTCCGGCGGCCGCAATCCGGCTGCGGCTCAGCGGGTCCGGCCCGGCAGTGGCCCGGCCGTCGGTGAGCACCACCACCAGCGGGCGGCGGGCCCGGTCACGCACCCGCTCCCGCAGCACCAGCTCGCGGGCGGCCAGCAGCCCTTCGGCAAGCGGTGTCCTGCCGCCGGTGTCGAACCGTGCCAGCCGGCGTCCGGCGATGTGCGCCGACGACGTCGGCGGCAGCAGCAGCTGCGCTCCGTGCTGACGGAAGGTGATCACCGCGACCTTGTCGCGCCGCTGGTAAGCATCCCGCAGCAGTGACAACGCGGCGCCGCTGACCGCGGCCATCCGGTCGCGGGCGGCCATCGAACCCGACGCGTCGACGACGAAGATCACCAGGTTGCCTTCCCGTCCCGCCCGGACCGCGCGCCGCACATCCTCGGGCCGCGGCCGCACGGGTCCCGTTGCGGCTGACCGCTCGGCGGCGGCCAGCACGGTGGCGAAAAGGTGCACACCGTGGCCGCCGGTGGTCGTCGGCGCGACCACGGCGCCGGTGGCGTTGCGGGCCTTCGACCGGCGTCCCGGCGCGCCTTCACCGATCCCGGGCACGGTCAGCGCGCGGGTGCGGAAGGTCCCGGTCGGCGGCGCGCTCGGTCGTGACGCCGGCGCCGCCTTCTGCGAATTGGCATGCGCTGCAACGTCTTCGCTGCCTTGCCCGCCGCCGGGCGGGTCGGGGTCGGGTTCGGGGTCGTCGGGTAGGTCACCGGCTGCGGCCAGGGCGGCGTCGAGCTGGCCGGGGTCGATGCCGGGGTCGTCGAACGGGTCGCGGCGCCGCCGGTGCGGCAACGCCAGCTCGGCGGCCACCCGGATGTCCGCCTCGTCGACACTGCCGCCGCCGCGCCAGGCGGCGTGGGCCACCGCGGTGCGTGCCACCACCAGATCGGCACGCATCCCGTCGACATCGAACGAGGCGCACAACGCCGCAATACGGCGTAACTCGTTGTCGGGCAACGTCACTTGCTCGATCAGTCTGCGCGCCGCGGCGATGCGGTTGGCCAGCTCAGCGTCTGCGGCGGCATGGCGCTGCGCAAACGCGTCGGGATCAGCCTCATAGGCCATCCGCTGGCGGATGACCTGGGCTCGCACGTCGACGTCCCGCGATGCGTGCACGTCGACCGTGAGACCGAAGCGGTCCAGCAGCTGCGGGCGCAACTCGCCTTCCTCGGGGTTCATCGTGCCGATCAACACGAACCGCGCCTGGTGGGAATGCGAGATGCCGTCCCGCTCTATGTGCACCCGGCCCATGGCGGCGGCGTCCAGCAGCACATCGACCAGGTGATCGGGCAGCAGGTTCACCTCGTCGACATAGAGCACGCCGCCGTGGGCCCGGGCCAACAGTCCCGGGGAGAAGGCGTGTTCGCCGTCGCGCAGCACCCGTTGCAGGTCCAGCGACCCGATCACCCGGTCTTCGGTGGCGCCGATCGGCAGCTCGACCAGGGCGCTGTGGCCCGCCGCGCCGGCGGTAGGCGGAAGCAGGGCGGCCAGCCCCCGCACCGCCGTCGATTTCGCCGTGCCCTTCTCGCCACGGATCAGCACGCCGCCGATCTCGGGCCGCACCGCGCTGAGCAGCAAAGCAAGACGCAGCTGATCATGCCCGACTATCGCGCTGAACGGATAGGGCTTCACCGCACCGGCTCCGCGCTCGAACCAGAACCAGGTCCGTCCGCCGACGATGCAGGCCGAGCAGCGGCCTGAGGAGGAGGCGGACAACCAGGTCTCAGCATTGGCACGTGCGGCACACCACCGTCCAGGAAATCGTCACCGTCACGAACGAACCCGTGCTGGGCGTACATGTCGGCCAGGTAGACCTGCGCGTCGATCCGGCAGGGGTAGTCGCCGACCTCGGCCAGCGCGGCGCGCAGCAGCCGGGTGGTGTGGCCGTGGCCGCGCGCGACGCGTTTGGTGCACAGCCGACCGATCCGAAACACCTTGTGGCCGCCGGCGTGCTCCTCCATCAGCCGCAGTGTGCAAATCACTTCGTGCGTAGGGGTTTCCAGCCAGAAGTGGCGGGTATCGGCGCGCAGGTCGCGGCCGTCGAGCTCGGGATAGGCAGAGGCTTGTTCGACGACGAAGACCTCCACCCGAAGCTTGAGCAGTTCGTAAAGAGTCGGGGCGTCAAGGTCTTTGGCCCAGGCCCGGCGTAAAGCTACCGTCACTGGCTCAGCTCCAGCACTTTGCTGCCCCACGACCACACCTCGTCGAATAAGGCGGGCTCGCGGGAAAGCTGCGCCCCCAGCGACGGCACCATCTCCTTCAGGGTGGGCAGCCAGGTCTGGTACCGGTCGGGAAAGCAGCGCTCCAGGACGTCGAGCATGGCCGACACGGCGGTGGACGCCCCGGGTGAGGCGCCCAGCAGACCAGCGAGGCTGCCGTCAGCACTGCTGAGCACCGTGGTGTCGAAGTCCAGCACCCCGCCTCGACGGCTGGCCGGCCGGATCACCTGCACCCGCTGACCTGCCACCAGCGTCTGCCAGTCCGAATCGATCGCGCTAGGCGCGAATTCGCGCAGCGCAGCGACTCGATCACGATGCGACATACGCAGGTGGCCGACCAGATACCTCACCATCGCTGTGTGGCTGACGCCGACGCCCAGCATCGGCAGCAGGTTGTTCGGCTGAACCGATCGCGGCAGATCGCTGCGGCGGCCGTGCTTGAGGAATTTCGGTGACCAGCCGGCGAACGGCCCGAACACCAGCCACTGCCGGCCGTTGATCATCCGCAGGTCCAGGTGCCGCGCCCCCAGGGGCGGCGCTCCGGTTGCCGGCACGCCGTACACCTTGGCCCGGTGTGCGGCTGCGAGACCCGGATCGGCGCTGCGCAGAAACCGCCCGCCGATCGGGAAGCCGCCGAATCCCTTCGCCGCGCCGATACCGGATCGCTGCAGCAGCGGCAGCGTGTTGCCGCCTGCCCCGATGAACACGAACCTGGAATTGAGCTTCGTGGTTTCATCGGTGCGGCGGTTGCGGATCTTGCACGTCCAGCTGCCGTCGGACTGCTGTGACAAGTCGCGCAGCTCATGCCCGAACAATGCGGTGGCGCCGCCCCGCACGCAATAGCCGAGAAGCTGTCTGGCCAACGCACCGAAATCCACGTCGGTGCCGTCGGCGGCCCAGTTCAGCCCGACCGGCTCGGAGAAGTCCCGTCCGGCCGCCATCAACGGCAGCCGGCGGGCGAACTCGTCGGCGTCGACGATCAGCTCGGTGCGGGCGAACAACGGGTTGGCCGCCAGCGCCTTCCGCCGCCGCCGCAGGTACGCCACCCGCTCGGCGCCCACCGCGAAGCTGGCGTGCGGTATGACGTGCAGGATGTTGTGGACGTCGGGCAGAATCCCGTTTTCCACCGCGTACGCCCAGAACTGGCGGGTGACCTGGAACTGCTCGTTGACGCGCACCGCTTTGGTGATGTCAATCAAACCGTTGCGCTCCGGGGTGTAGTTCAGCTCGCACAGCGCCGAGTGACCGGTGCCGGCGTTGTTCCACGCGTCGCTGCTCTCGGCGGCCGCGCCGTCGAGGCGTTCGACGACGGTGATCGACCAGCCGGCTTCCAGCCGGCGCAGCAACGCGCCCAGGGTGGCGCTCATGATCCCCGCGCCCACCAGCACGACATCGGTTCTCGCCGGGGTTGCTGACTGCGGCTCTGCCACCGGGTCGGTCGTCCTTCGCTTGGTTGCTGTGAAGTACCGGTCCTCAGGTTATCCCGGCCGGTTGCGCCTGATCCGGCTGGCGACGCTGAGGCTGATTGCGGCGACCCGCTTCGCTCGGCTTTCCGCCGCGCTCACGATCGCCGCGGGCTGATTGCGGCGACCCGCTTCGCTCGGCTTTCCGCCGCGCTCACGATCACCGCGGGCTAATTGCGGCGACCCGCTTCGCCCGGCTTTCCGCCGCGCTCACGATCACCGCGGGCTAATTGCGGCGACCCGCTTCGCCCGGCTTTCCGCCGCGCTCACGATCACCGCGGGCTAATTGCGGCGACCCGCTTCGCCCGGCTTTCCGCCGCGCTCACGATCGCCGCGGGGCCGCCCCGAGCCGGGACGCTCTAAGCTGGCGTCGTGACTGGCTGGCAGCCCGATGTCCTGCCCGGTTACTGGCAGCGGACCATCCCGCTGGGGCCGGATCCGGACGGCGAGAGCGACATCGTCGCCACCTTGGTGCGCCGCCAAGACGCTGCAGTGGCCGCCGATGCGGTGTTGGCGGTGCACGGATACACCGACTACTTCTTCAACACCGCCCTGGCCGACCACTTCGCTGACCGTGGCTTCACCTTCTATGCGCTGGATTTGCGCAAGTGCGGTCGGTCCTGGCGGGCCGGCCAAACCCCGCACTTCACCACTGCCCTACCCCGCTACGACACGGACCTGAACCAGGCGCTGACGCTCATCACCGAGGAGACCGGTTCAGCCAGGATCCTGATCTACGGGCATTCGGCCGGCGGATTGATCGTGTCACTCTGGCTGGACCGCTTGCGGCAACGCGACGCCATCGCATCGGCGGGCATCGACGGGCTGGTGCTCAACAGCCCGTGGCTGGATTTACCCGGGCATGCGGCGCTGCGATGGGCGGTCACCTCGGCCGCGATCGGCGCGATCGCGGCAGTCGCCAAGACCCGAGTGGCCCGGCCGCCCGGCGTGGACGGCTACGGCGCCAGCCTGCATCGCGACTATCACGGTGATTTCGACTACGACCTGCGCTGGAAACCGCCGGGCGGGTTCCCTATCACGTTCGGCTGGCTGCATGCGGTGCGCCGCGGCCACGCTCGACTGCATCGCGGGCTGGACGTAGGTGTGCCCAATCTGATCCTGCGCTCCGATCACAGTGTCGCCGAAACCGCTGATCCGGCCGGGCTGGAGTGCGGCGACGCGGTTCTCGACGTCAGCCACATCGCCCGGTGGGCGGGCTGCATCGGGAATCGCGGCACCGTGGTGCCGATCGCGGACGCCAAGCATGACGTATTCCTTTCGATGCCCGAGCCGCGGCGGGTGGCCTACGCGGAACTCGACCGCTGGCTTGCCGGCTACTTCGGCCTGCGGGCAAACACCGACGCGGCAATCTCGTCGCAGAACGGGTGAGGCGCGTGGAAACATACGACATCGCGATCATCGGAACCGGTTCGGGCAACAGCATTCTCGACGACCGCTACGGCGACAAGCGGGTGGCGATTTGTGAGCAGGCCTTATTCGGCGGTACCTGCCTGAACGTGGGATGCATCCCCACCAAAATGTTCGTCTACGCCGCCGAAGTGGCCCGATCGGTCCGCGACTCTGCCCGTTACGGCATCGACGCGCACCTCGACGGGGTGCGCTGGGACGACATCGTTTCGCGCATCTTCGGCCGGATCGACCCCATCGGAATCAGTGGCAAGGATTACCGGCGCGCAGCACCCAACATCGACGTCTACGACCAGCACACCCGGTTCGGGCCGGTGCAGGCCGACGGGCGCTACCTGCTGCGCACCGACGCCGGCGACGAGTTCACCGCCGAACAGGTGGTCATCGCGGCCGGCTCGCGGCCGGTGATACCGCCGGCCGTTGTGGAGTGCGGGGTGGAATACCACACCAGCGACACCATCATGCGCATCGCCGAGCTGCCCGAACACCTGGTGATCGTCGGCGGCGGCTATGTGGCATCTGAATTCGCGCATATCTTCTCCGCTCTTGGCGTGCGGATCACCCTGGTCGTCCGGGACGGCACGCTGCTTCGTCATTCCGATGACACCATCTGCGAACGGTTCACCCGCATCGCGTCGCAGAAGTGGGAGTTGCGCACCCACCGCAATGTCGTGGGCGCCCACCTTGACGGCTCGAGAAGTGTGCTGGAACTCGACGACGGTTCCTCGCTGGCCGCCGACCTGGTGTTGGTTGCCACCGGACGCAGGGCCAACGGCGATCTGCTGGACGCCGAACAAGCCGGAATCGACGTAGACGACGGCCGGGTGGTGGTCGACGAATACCAACGGACCTCGGCGCGCGGGGTTTTCGCGCTCGGCGACGTCTCGTCGCCCTATGAGCTGAAGCACGTTGCCAACCACGAGGCCCGAATCGTGGCGCACAACCTGCTCTGCGACTGGGACGACACCGACGCGTTAAAGGTCACCGATCATCGCTACGTCCCGTCAGCGGTATTCACCGAACCTCAGATCGCGACCGTCGGATTGACCGAGAATCAAGCTTTGGCAAAGGGGTACGACGTCTCGTGCGTGGTGCAGGACTACGGCGACGTCGCCTACGGCTGGGCGATGGAAGACACCACCGGGATCGTCAAGCTCATCGCCGAGCAAGGCAGTGGACGGCTGCTCGGCGCGCACATCATGGGCTATCAGGCGTCGTCGATCATCCAGCCGCTGATCCAGGCGATGAGCTTCGGCCTGACCGCCCAGCAGATGGCCCGCGGCCAATACTGGATTCATCCCGCGCTGCCCGAAGTGATCGAGAATGCCCTACTGAGCCTTTGACGGGTCGCCTGCCACGCTCGGAGCGGCCTCGGGGATCCGGGTTTGCCACACCAGGCTCGAGATCTTCATGCCAACCCATTCCTGCACTCACGCTCTTACCTTGACAGCCTCCCGGGTGTAGAACAGTGCTCATGGGCCTGCCCTGCCGGCGCGGCTTTTCGGAGATGTGGGCGGTGAGCCGCCATGCATGAGTTGTCGCTGTGCCAGGCCATTGCCGGTGTGGTCAGACCGTATGCCGACGGCCGCCACATCGACGTCGTCCGTGTCAAGATCGGCGCCTTGCGCCAGGTGGTTCCCGAATCATTGTCGTTCTGTTGGGGGCTGGTTCGAGATTACGAGGATATGCCGGACACCGAGCTAGAACTCGAGGTCGTCACCGCGGAGGTGCGGTGCCGCTCTTGTGCCCGACAGTCGGCAATCACATCGCAGTGGTGTTTATTGTGCCCGCAGTGCGAGAGCGCTGACGTCGAGGTCTTGCGGGGTGAAGAATTCCTGGTGACCTCGTTGGACGTTTCATGAAAGGTGCTCGCCATGGGTAGATTTCATCGACACGATGATGGCACCATGCACAGCCACGACCACGGCGACATGACCCACACCCACGATCATGCCCCCGGAGATCACAGCGGCTACGTCACCGGCCCCCAGCGTATCGATGTACTGGAGGCCATCTTCGCCGAAAACGACACCCGCGCCGAGCACAACCGAGACCTGTTTGTCCGCAACGGGGTTCGTGCCCTCAATTTAATGAGCTCACCCGGAGCCGGCAAAACCACGGTGCTGGGTGCCACCCTCGATGAATTGGCGGGCGAGTTCGCTATCGGGGTGATCGAGGGCGATATCGCTACCGACCTCGACGCGGCCCTGCTGGGCGGCCGGGGGGCGCAAATATCTCTGCTCAATACGGGCAACGGGTTCGGCGGCGAATGCCATCTCGACGCACCGATGGTCCATCGTGCGCTGCAGGGCCTCGACCTTACCAGCCTGGATTTGGTCATCATCGAAAACGTCGGAAACTTGGTGTGCCCGGCGGAATTCGACGTGGGCGAGCATGCCAAGGCCATGGTCTACTCGATCACCGAGGGTGACGACAAACCACTGAAGTATCCAGTGATGTTTCGCGCGGTGGACTTGGTGCTGCTCAATAAGATCGACCTGGTTCCCTATCTGAACGCGGACGTGGACAGCTACCTCGCTCACATCCGCCAGGTCAATCCGACGGCGACGATCTTGCCGGTCAGTGCTCGCACCGGCGACGGTATGCCGACCTGGTTCGGTTGGTTGCGGCGGTTCGCGGCAGGCCTGACGACTTGAACTAATCCGCGCGGCGCGCCTTAAGAACGCTGCTCGCCCGTAACGGTGCCGGCGGTATGGGCGGGGCCGACCCGGTCATCGTCAAGGTCGGTCTCGGGTTGCTCGCCGGCGGGTTGCTCGTCGGCCGGTGATGCCGTCGCGCCAACGGGCGTGCTCTCTGGCGCCGGCGCCTTGACGGCCGACGACTCGACCGGTTTGACGCCCCCTTCCGCGCCGCTTCCACCGATCGGCTTGGCTTCGGTCTGGCGTCCCTCATAGGGCGGTACTGCTGACCCGGTGGCCTGCGGCGGGAGGGTTCCGGCGCCACCCAGTTGGTCTTCGTCGGAGCCGCCATGCGACGGGACCGCCTCGTCGCCCGGGACTGCGCCTTCCGGCCGATCGGTAGGCCCACCACTCGGCCGGTCGGATCCGGTGTCACGCGATCCCATTTCGCCCCGCTCAGACTGCGGTTCCTCCGAGAATTGATTCCCAGATGTGGTGTCTTCCATGACTCCTCCTTTTGACCCGCCTCGCACGCTGCGATAAGAGTTTTTTTGGCGTACCCGGGCGGGTGTGCCTCCAACCAAATCACCGGCTACGATCGCCGTTGCAAATGGCTTGCAGGACAACTATGCAAGTGATTCGCAAGACCGTCGATATCTGAAAGAAGAACATCCACCGACAATTGTTTGCGGCTGCAACCGACCGCTTAGGCTACTCCTACTGCAGGCCAGAAATGACGAAATTCCGGAAGTCCGTACCAGATTTCCGGCGTTGTCGCCAACTCGTTGACAACTCAACTTCGCCGGAGTAGACCCGGGAATTAGCGCCGCGTAGGCGGGCCGACGGTCGACTCCGGCGGTGTGAGGGGCCGAGGTTCGGTCCCGGAAAGCTGCGGTATGCCAACAGAAGCAGCAGTCAAAGCAGAAGAAACCTTGATCCATGTGCTTTGGATCAATGCGGGCCTGAGTTGCGACGGTGATTCGGTGGCATTGACTGCCGCCACCCAGCCCAGTGTCGAGGAGATTGCGCTCGGCGCCCTGCCCGGGTTACCTCAGGTCGCTGTTCACTGGCCGCTGATCGATTTTGAATGCGGGCCCAATGGTGGAGCCGACGATTTCCTCGAGTGGTTCTTCAAAGCCGACCGCGGTGAGCTCGAACCGTTCGTCCTCGTGGTCGAGGGCTCGATCCCCAACGAGAAGATCAAGGACGAAGGGTATTGGTGCGGCTTCGGCAACAACCCGGCAACCGGGCAGCCGATGACCACCAGCGAGTGGCTGGACCGGCTCACACCCAAGGCGACCGCGGTGGTCGCGGTAGGAACGTGCGCCACCTACGGCGGCATCCATGCCATGGCCGGCAACCCGACTGGCGCCATGGGGGTCCCGGACTACCTCGGCTGGGACTGGAAGAGCAAGGCCGGAATCCCCATTGTCTGCGTTCCCGGCTGCCCGATCCAGCCGGACAACCTGTCAGAGACGCTGACCTACCTGCTGTACATGGCGACCGGGCAGGCTCCGATGATCCCGCTCGACGACGCATTGCGACCAAAGTGGCTGTTCGGCTATACCGTGCACGAAGGGTGTGATCGCGCCGGTTATTACGAGCAGGGCGACTTCGCCACCGAGTACGGATCACCAAAATGCATTGTGAAACTTGGCTGCTGGGGCCCGGTGGTCAAATGCAACGTCCCGAAACGCGGGTGGATCAACGGGATCGGCGGGTGCCCTAACGTCGGCGGTATCTGCATCGGATGCACCATGCCAGGATTCCCGGACAAGTTCATGCCGTTCATGGACGAGCCGCCGGGCGGGAAAGTTTCAACCTCAGCGTCGGGTCTGTACGGCTCGTTTATCCGCCCCCTGCGGCGCATCACCGGGCGCACCCTCGATAAGGAGCCGCGCTGGCGGCATACGGGCAAAGAACTCACGACAGGCGCACGCCGCACCTGGTAGGGAGTGCACCATCTCACCTCGACATAGGGAGCAAAATTCGATGACAACGATCATCCCCCAACCGTCGCAAACTAAGCGCGAACCCGGCCAACTGGTGGAAATGGCCTGGGACCCGATCACCCGGATCGTCGGCAGCCTGGGTATCTACACCAAGATCGACTTCGAAAACAGAGAAGTCGTGGAATGCCACAGCACGTCGTCGATCTTCCGCGGCTATTCGCTGTTCATGAAAGGCAAGGACCCCCGCGACGCGCATTTCATCACCAGCCGCATCTGCGGGATCTGCGGTGACAACCACGCCACCTGTTCCTGCTACACGCAAAATATGGCTTACGGCGTCAAGCCGCCCCACCTCGGCGAATGGATCGTCAACCTCGGCGAGGCCGCGGAATACATGTTCGACCACAACATCTTCCAGGAAAACCTGGTCGGAGTTGACTTCTGCGAGAAGATGGTCGCCGAGACCAATCCTTCGGTGCTGGCAAAAGCCGAGAACACCCCGGCGCGCCACGCCGACATGCACGGGTACAAGACCGTCGCCGACATCATGCGGTCACTCAACCCGTTCAGCGGCGAGTTCTACCGGGAGGCGCTGCAAACCAGCCGGTACACCCGGGAAATGTTCTGCCTGATGGAAGGCAGGCATGTCCACCCGTCCACGCTGTACCCCGGTGGTGTCGGCACCTCGGCGACCATCCAGCTGATGACCGACTACATGACTCGGCTGATGCGCTATGTCGAGTTCATGAAGAAGGTCGTACCCATGCACGACGACCTCTTCGACTTCTTCTACGAGGCGATACCCGGTTACGAAAAGGTCGGCCTGCGCCGCACGCTGCTGGGCTGCTGGGGTTCCTTCCAAGACCCCGAGGTGTGCAACTTCGAGTACAAGGACATGGAGGACTGGGGTCGCAAGATGTTCGTCACCCCCGGGGTGGTCGTCGACGGCAAGCTGGTCACCACGTCGCTGGTCGACATCAATCTCGGCATCCGAATCCTTCTGGGCAGTTCGTATTACGACGACTGGGAAGACCAGGAAATGTTCGTCAAGACCGACCCGCTGGGCAACCCGGTGGATCGGCGCCACCCGTGGAATCAGCACACCAATCCCCGTCCGCAGAAACGCGACATGGAAGGCGGCAACTACAGCTGGGTAATGTCGCCGCGCTGGTTCGACGGCAAGGACTACCTCGCGCTGGACACCGGCGGCGGCCCGCTCGCACGGCTGTGGGCGACTGCACTGGCGGGTCTGGTCGACGTCGGCTACGTCAAATCGACGGGCAAAAGTGTGCAGATCAATCTGCCCAAGACCGCGCTGAAGGGCCCGGTTGAGTTCGAATGGAAGATTCCGCAGCACGGCAGCAACACCATCGAGCGCGACCGGGCGCGCACTTACTTCCAAGCCTATGCCGCGGCGTGTGCGCTGCACTTCGCCGAAAAAGCCCTCGTTGAGATCAGGGCCGGGCGCACCAAGACGTGGGAGAAGTTCACGGTGCCCGACGAAGGCATCGGATGCGGCTTCACCGAAGCGGTGCGGGGTGTGCTCAGCCACCATATGGTGATTCGTGACGGCAAGATCGCCAACTATCACCCGTATCCGCCGACGCCGTGGAATGCCAATCCGCGCGACGTATACGGCACGCCGGGGCCATACGAGGATGCGGTACAAGGGCAACCAATCTTCGAGGAAAACGGCCGGGAGCACTTCAAGGGCATCGACATCATGCGCACGGTACGCAGCTTCGACCCGTGCCTGCCCTGCGGCGTGCACATGTACCTGGGCAAGGGCAAAACTATCGAGCGGCTGCACTCGCCCACGCAAACGGCCACCGGGGAGTAATGGATGGCAGATCGCCCCGAGGAGTCGCATGGGGAAGCGCAATGGCGCTCGGCGGGCGATCGGATCCAGACGCTCCTGGACGCCACGGCGGCGGGTGGGGCTGCCGCGCGTGAACGTGCCGAGCAGCTGGTCAGAGAAGTAGTCGAGCTCTACGGCGAGGGCCTAGTCCGGATCGTGACTCTGCTCGACGGTCCGGGCGTCATCGACCGATTGGTTGCCGACGACTTGGTGGCCAGCCTGCTGCTGGTGCATGGGCTGCATCCGCATGAGTTGCGCCGCCGGGTGTCGGACGCGCTGGAGCGGGTCCGGCCCTATCTCGGTTCGCATGGCGGCGACGTACATCTGCTCGCCATCGTCGGTGATGCTGTCCAACTCCAGTTTTCCGGCAGCTGCAAGAGCTGTCCGTCGTCGGCGGTGACACTGGAGCTGGCAGTCGAGGACGCCATCCGCGCTGCCGCGCCGGAGATTTCATCGATCGAGGTGGTGGCAGCTGATTCGGACTCGGCCACGAAGGTTATTCCCGCCGAATCGCTGATGGCCAAGGTTCACTCCAACGGTGCTATCTGGCATCGGGTGCCTGATCTCGCCGAACTGGCGCCGGGCGAAGTCGGCGGCTTCGTCGTGGCCGGCGTCTCGGTGCTGGCCTGCCGTGTCGGCGACCAGGTGTACTCCTACCGCGACCACTGCCCCGTATGCGACGGGTCGCTGGCCGGCGCGGCGCTGCATCGTGGGATTGGAAAGGATCCGATACTGCGCTGCCCCCGCTGTCGCAGCCATTTCGATGTTGTACATGCGGGCGCTGGCCTCGATCCCGGTTCTGAATGCCATCTGGACCCGATGCCGCTGCTGACCCGTGACGGGGTGATGTCGGTCGCGGTACCCGCCGAAGCGATGGGGGCGCCGGCGTGAGCAGCCCCTACGACGTTCTAGCCCGCATCACCGGCAACCGGCGTACCCCCGAGCCGGCGGATCAACCATGCGAGATGTGCTCGGAGCCGATCGCCGACGAGCACCAGCATGTGGTGAATATTGCGGCCCGGCAATTGATGTGCGTGTGCCGCGGCTGTTATCTGTTATTCATCGACTCCCATGCCGAGCTGCGCTACCGCGCGGTACCCGACCGCTATCTGGCCTTCCCCGAATTCGCCCTGGATCGCCGCACCTGGGAGGCGCTGCAGATCCCCGTCGGTATGGCGTTCTTTTTCCGCAATTCAGCGCAGAACCGCATGGTGGCGTTCTACCCGGGACCGGCGGGCGCCACCGAGTCCGAACTCGACCTCGAGGCTTGGACAGCGATGAGCGCCGCCGAACCCCGGCTGGGATTGCTCGCCGACGACGTCGAGGCATTGCTGGTGCGGGTTCCCAGCGATACCGAGGCTGAACAACCGATCTGTTACCTGGTTCCGATCGACGCCTGCTACGAGTTCGTCGGCAGGCTGCGGCTGTTGTGGCGCGGCTTCGACGGTGGACAAGAAGCGCGGGAGTTCATCGAAGATTTCTTCGCCGCACTCGCCGCGCGCAGTACCGAGCGACAACCATGACGGACTTGACGTTCGCCGTCGTCGACGTGGCCCCGGAACCCTACGCGGCAACACCCCTGCTGAACGCGCGCGTCCTCGTCACGGCTCCGGGTGACGATCCGGTGCGCGCGATCGCCCTGCGCTGCCAGGTGCGGATCGAGCCGCTGCGGCGCGGCTATTCCGACGAAGAGGCTGCAGGACTGATGGACTTGTTCGGGCCGCGGGAACGCTGGGCGACCACGCAGCACACCTTCTTGTGGCAACACAGCGTCGCGATGGTGCCGGGGTTCACCGGTGCGGCAGAAGTGGCGCTCCCATTGCCCTGCACATACGACTTCGAAGTAGCGGCGAGCAAGTACCTACACGCGTTGCGTGATGGAGCGCTGCCGCTGGTGTTCCTGTTCAGCGGCACGGTATTCATGGCGGGCGAGCGCGGCTTCTCAGTGCAACAGGTGCCTTGGGATCGTGAGGACCGTTATGACATGCCGGTCACGGTGTGGCGGGAGTTGATTGGACAGCACTACCCCAACAGCGGTTGGGTACGGTTGAGCCACGACACGATGGCGGCATTGACCGCCTACAAGTCGGCGCATGGACTTCTCGGTATCGACGAGGCGGTCACCATGCTGCTGACCGCGGCCACCGAGCAGGTCCGATGAGTGCCAACTGGGACCGGGCCCGCGCCGTCGCCGATGCCGTGCTCTACGAGGGCTATCTGCTCTACCCGTATCGTGCCAACTCCGGGAAGAATCAATCTCGTTGGCAATTTGGGGTGTTAGGCCCTCCTGGCGCGGCCGATGCGGGAATCGGTGAAGACGAATCTCTTTCCGCGCAATTCCTGATCCATAAGGGACATGCCATTTCATTGGTGGTGCGCTTCTTGCAACTGCAGCGTCGCGACGCCCAACGTGACACCGGCGATGGATGCTTCCAGCCGGTCGACGAGCTGACCACGGCCTCGGGGTCTTGGCTGTCCTGGGAGGAGGCGGTCGAGGTCGAAGTGCCTCTTGCTTTGGAGTGGGCGGGATCCCCGCAGCAATGGACACTACCGGTGAAGGCACCAGGGGGAACAGATATCGAATCAGTGGTCGGCGG
The DNA here is from genome assembly GCA_963830605.1 of uncultured Actinomycetota bacterium. Classification (GTDB taxonomy): domain Bacteria; phylum Actinomycetota; class Actinomycetes; order Mycobacteriales; family Mycobacteriaceae; genus Mycobacterium. The sequence continues at coordinate 718,718 of CAWHML010000004.1, forward strand.
TCGGCTGGTTCGGACCCGACAGGAAGTCCGCGCGGCGCTGGACGTGGCTGTCGAGCGCGAGGAAGACCTCGAGGATCTCGACCGGGTCACTATTCGCTTGCACAACACCGGCGCGGCAGCAACCGACAAAGACGACTGTATCGCCAGGTCGCTGATCGGCAGCCACGTTGTTGCAGAAGCTGTTGACGGAGAGTTTCTTTCGCTTCTGGATCCACCGGCGCATGCCGCGGCTGCGGCAGCCCGTTGCCGCCAGCACCGATGCTTCCCGGTGCTGGCCGGTCCAGCCGGCGAGCAGGACTTGTTGTTGGTCTCACCGATTATTCTCTATGACCATCCCGAGATCGCCGAGCAGAGCGAAGGCGCGCTCTACGACTCATGCGAGATCGACGAGATCCTCACCCTGCGGGTGATGACCATGACCGACGGGGAGAAGGCTCAGGCTCGCGCCACCGACCCATTGGCCGCGCGGATCATCGACCGCTGCGATGCGATGTCGCCCGAAGCGATGCAGCGGCTGCACGGCGTGCTGCGCGATCCGCGCACGGACGGCGCGACCGGCCAGCCAGAGCTCATCCCGGAGGTCCCCGACGGTGTGCAGTGGTGGGATCCGCTCGCCGACAACGCAGTTCGCCCCGACACTGACGCCGTTCTGGTGAACGGCGTCCGAGTGGCCCGCGGCAGCCGGGTGCTGCTGCATCCGGGCCGACGCGCAGACGCGCAAGATCTGTTCTTTTCCGGCAGGACCGCTCGGGTGACCTCGGTACACGAAGACGTCGATGGTAACCAGCATGTGGGCGTAGTCGTCGAGGATGATCCGGCAGCCGACCTGCACGACTGGTACGGCCGCTACCTGTACTTTGCGCCCGATGAAGTCGAACCGCTCGACTCCTGATAGAGAAAGGAATCCGGCATGGAAATCCTAGGTTGGGTGTTCATAGCCATCCTGGCGGTGATCGCTCTGATAGCCGTCGGTTTGGGGCTGCGATCGATTCCGGATGCCCGAAGGTATCTGAAGATTCGGCACATGTAGCGGGCAGTTGGCGGCGTTGTGGCGTCCCGCATCCTGGTGGCTGGCATCGGCAACATCTTCCTCGGCGACGACGGGTTCGGTCCCGAGGTGCTGCGTCATGTGCCGGAGCGCCTCGCCGATTTGCACGGCGTGCGCCTGACCGATTACGGAATCGGGGGCATGCATCTGGCCTACGACCTGCTCGACGGCTGGGATGCTCTGGTCCTCGTCGACGCCCTGCCCAACCGGGGATCACCAGGAAGCGTGCATGTTTTCGAGGCCGACCACACGTCGCTGGACCCATCCGCGGGAATCGACGCGCACGGCATGGATCCGGCAGCGGTATTCGCCAGTCTTCGGACCCTCGGCGGCGATGATCCGCGGACTATCGTGGTGGGATGCGAGGTCGCTGACGTCGCGGACGGGATTGGGCTCAGCGCGGCCGTTGAATCCGCCGTTCCGGGAGCGGTGGCGGCGGTCGAGTCGGCGGTGGCGATGCTGCGCGCCGAGGGCCAGCTCCCAGTCGACGGCATGCGAGAGGTTTGACAGATGTGTCTGGGAATTCCGGGTCAAGTCGTCCAGATGCTCGACGGCTACGGTGGGCACCTCGCTCTGGTTGACGTCGCCGGTGAGACCCGCAAGGTCAACGTCGGCATGCTGCCGGACGAGACGTTTGTCCCCGGCGACTGGGTGATCATCCACATGGGCTTCGTCGTCGACAAGACCGACAGAGCCGGCGCCGAGGAGGCCATGGCCGGCCTGGAGTTGATGGGCCGGGGCCGCGACGAGCAGGCGGCCAACCCACCTCCGGTTGGCGGTCGGTATGACTGACATGTTGTTCAGGTCCGACGACGTTCGGCAACGGTTCACTGTGACCGGCGTGGTCCAGGGTGTTGGCTTTCGCCCATTCGTGCACCGGATTGCAAGCGAACTGGGACTGGCGGGATTCGTCGGCAACGACTCCGGTGCGGTCTTCCTCGAAGTGCAGGGACCGCCCACCCGCATCAGCGAGTTCGGTCGACGGCTGCGCGCGCAAGCACCGCCGCTGGCGAGAATCAGCGACGTGTCCGTCGTCGACATCGACACCAACGCCGCTGACCGGACCGGTTTTCGGATCGCGGAAAGCCAGATAGCCGCCACAGCCACCACAGCAATTCCGCCCGACATGGCGGCGTGCGACGACTGCCTTGCCGAACTGTTCGACCCACACGACCGGCATTTCCGGCACCCGTTTGTGACCTGCACCAACTGCGGGCCTCGGTTCACCATCATCAGGGCGCTGCCCTACGACCGTCCCGCCACCACCATGTCGGCGTTCGCGATGTGTGACCGCTGCGCCGACGACTACCACGATCCGGGCAATCGCAGGTTTCATGCGCAGCCGATCGCGTGCCCGGACTGCGGGCCGTCGCTGTGGTTCACCTCCACGGCTGGCCGGGTGGACGGGTCGGACGCGGCGCTGGTCGCCACCCAGCAGGCGCTGGCTGGCGGTGCAGTGGTCGCAATCAAGAGCATCGGTGGCTACCACCTGGCCTGTGTGGTCGACGATGAGGCGGTGGTAAAAAGGCTTCGCGCCCGAAAGATGCGGGGTGACAAGCCGTTTGCGGTTCTGGTGCGCGACCTCGACGTGGCGCGCCGGTACGCGCGAATCGACCACCCCGAGGCCGCGATCATGTGCAGTCCGGCCCGGCCGATCGTGTTGCTGCGACGGCGCCGCGACGCGCCGGTCACCGACGCCGTCGCGCCCGGCAGTCCGCTACTCGGGCTGATGCTGCCGTACTCACCCATTCATCACCTGCTACTCGCGCCCGTCCCGGGAAGCCAAGCACCGGTGCCCGATGCGTTGGTGCTGACCAGCGCCAACCGCTCCGATGAGCCCATCTGCTTCACCGAAGATGATGCCACGCAAAGGCTTTCGTCACTATGTGACGCGATGCTCGACCACGACCGGCCTATCCAGGTGCCCTGCGACGACTCGGTCGTGCGAGTCCTCGACGGACGGGAACTGCCGATCCGCCGATCCCGCGGTTACGCGCCGCTGCCAGTCGATATTGGACGCGACGGCCCGGCTGTGCTGGCTGTCGGCGGCGAACTGAAGAACACGTTCTGCCTCACCGACGGCCCGCGCGCGTTCATGTCCGGGCACATCGGCGACATGGGCAACTACCAGACGCTGCGGGCGTTCGAGCGCGCGGTGGGCCAGCTCAGCGAAATCCGTCACCGACCGGTGCGATTAGCCGCCGATCTGCATCCGGGCTATCAGACGCGGAGTTGGGCCGAGCGCCACGTCGGTGACCGCCCGCTGGATCTCGTTCAACATCATCATGCGCACGTGGTGTCACTGCTGGCCGAACACGGCCGGCTCGGTGAACCGATCGTCGGGGTGTCCTTCGACGGCACCGGGTATGGCTGTGACGGATCGATCTGGGGCGGTGAAATACTCGCGCTCGGACGCGACAGCCACCGCTTCACCCGGGTGGCCCACCTGATGCCGGTGCCGCTGCCGGGTGGAGATGCCGCGGTGCGCAATCCGTGGCGGCTGGCGCTGTCGCAGTTGTGGGTGGCTGGTGTCGACTGGACACCGGATTTGCCGCCAGTCGCCGCCGCCACGTCCGCCGAGCTACGCGTCACGCGTTCCCAGCTGCGAAGTGGTGTCGGCTGCATTCCATGCTCGAGCATGGGGCGGCTGTTCGACGCCGTCGCCTCCCTGTTGGGCGTTCGGCACCGGATCGACTACGAAGCCCAAGCCGCGATTGAGCTTGAGGTGCTGGCCGAATCGGCCGCCCGGGCCGCGACGCCGACGTTGCGGCTGGATGTGGGCGCCGGTGGGTTGCTCGACCCTCGTGACATGATCCGCGCGATGGTGTCGGCCCTTCGGGCCGGCGTCGAACCGGCGGAGCTGGCAGCTTCATTCCATGAAGCGATCGCCGTCGCAGTCGCCGACGCGGTCGGTCTGGTTGCCGGCGCGGTGCGGGTGGTGGGTCTTACCGGTGGGGTGTTCCAGAACGTGTTGCTGTTACGGGCATGCCGAGAACGGCTGCAACAAGCGGGGTTTGAGGTGCTGACCCACCACACGGTCCCACCGAACGACGGCGGGCTGGCCCTCGGTCAGGCAGCGATATCTGTGCTGCGGGCGCTGGACTGCCAATTCGATTCAGAGGAGGGCTGACCAATGACGACCACCGCGATCGACCGCGGGCTGGGCGCCGACCTCGCCGCCGATCTGGCCGCCACCGCGCTCACCTTGGCCAGGCGGTTCGCGGCGGGCGCCACCATGTGGTCGATTGCGCCGGGCTGGGAGCCGCACGCGCTGCATATCGCGGTCGAATTCATCCATCCGGTGATCGTGGGCAAGAAAGCGTTGCCGGCCGTGGCGCTGACCGGACCTGACGTGGTGGATTTGGTGCGGGTGTCGGTGCGTCCCGGCGACGTCGTCATTGGCGTCGGCGCTGCGAACAATCAGGAAGTGCGATCGGTGATGCGCCGGTGCCCGGCCTGGGGCGCCACGACCGTGTGGGTCGGCAGCGGCGAGCGGCCCAAATGTGGCGGCGCCGATCATGTTCTTTGGCTGGACGACCCTGATCCCAGGGTGCCCGCGACCGGCGGGTTCGTGCTGTTCTACCACCTGCTGTGGGAACTGACCCATGTCTGTTTCGAACATCCCGGCCTGCTCAAGCCGGCCGCCGGGGATCAGGTGTGCGTCACCTGCGGCGACGAGGGCCGCCTCGGCGAAGTGGTGGCGGTATCGGCCGACGGCATGGCCCGGGTGCGCATCGCCGGACAACTGGCGACTGTCGCGACCATGCTGGTCGACCCGGTCAAGACCGGTGACCTGGTGCTGGTGCATGCCGGGACGGCGATCGGCCGCGTGGATGAGGAGGACGGTTGATGAGTGAAGAACCGACCAACTTCTTGTATCCGTTTTTGGATGCCGAGGAAGACGACCCGCAGTCGCTGCTGGCCGACCTGACCGCGTCGGCGCAAGCGAAGGCGGCTGAGAGTCTGGCGCTGCGCCGATCCACCCTGGAGGAAAACGCCGAACTGCTGGCTGCTGCCGCCGCGGAGATGGCGGCCCGGTTCGCGGCGGGAGGACGGTTGTTCACGTTCGGAAACGGCGGCAGCTGCACGGATTCCACCACGCTGGCAAAACTGTTCGCGCGGCCGCCGATCGGCGATCCGCTGCCATCCTGGTCGTTGACCGCTGACCAGGCGATCCTCACCGCGCTGGGCAACGACGTGGGATATGAGTTGGTGTTCGCCCGGCAGTTGATCGCCCGTGCAAAAGAAGGGGATATCGCCATTGCGATGTCGACCAGCGGCAGTTCACCCAATCTGATGGCTGGGCTGACGGAGGCCCATCGCCGCGGTCTGTACGCCGTCGGCTTCGCCGGTTACGACGGCGGCACCTTCGCGAAGAGTCCAGAGGTGGACGCTTGTTTCGTCGTTCGCTCACAGAGCGTGCATCGCATCCAGGAAGCGCAAGCCCTGCTGGGTTATGAGCTCTGGCTGACTGTGCATGAACAGATGACGAAACAGGGGGTGACGGTCGGATGAGGCGGCGGTCAGATGACTAAAAACGCAAACGAATACCTTTCAGCCGGGCCGAGGTTCGGCGAGAGCCAGGTGATCGAGCGGATCGAATCTTTCCGAAGACGCCGTCCCCGTTTGCTCGACGACCACGTGACGCTGGCGCACGGAGCGGGCGGCAAAGCCTCGGCTGCCCTGATCGACGCGGTGTTCATGGAAGCGTTTCGCAATCCGCTGTTGGAGTCGCTCGGTGACAGCGCGGTCATCACCTTGCCCGGCGGTGAGCGGATCGCCATATCGACCGACTCGTTCGTAGTGCAGCCCCGGCGATTTCCCGGAGGATCGATCGGTGAACTTGCGATACACGGCACCGTCAACGATCTCGCAGTGGCGGGTGCTGTGCCGCAATGGATCTCAGCGGCCTTCGTGCTCGAGGAAGGTTTTCCCGTCGCCGAGCTCAAAGAGATCGTGGCCGACATGGCGGCGGCGGCCGCGCAGACTGGTGTGCAGATCGTCGCCGGTGACACCAAGGTGGTGCCCAGGGGCGCGGCCGACGGTGTGTTCGTTACCACCACGGGCGCCGGGGTCATTCCCGCGGGACGCCAGCTGTCCTCGCGGTCGGTGCGTTGCGGCGACAAGGTGCTGTTGTCGGGAACGATGGGCGATCACGGCATGGCGGTGATGCTGGCTCGCGGCGACCTGGCCATCGAAGCTGATATCCGTTCCGACACTGCCTCGTTGAGCCCGCTGGTGGAAGTGCTGTTGGCGGCGGCGCCATCCACCCGTTGGCTGCGGGATGCGACCCGAGGCGGGGTGGGCACCGTATGCAACGAATTGGCCCAGGCCTGCGGTCTGGCGGTGGTGCTCGACGAGCAGCGGCTTCCGGTGCACCCGATGGTCACTGGCGCGTGCGAGCTGCTGGGCATCGACCCGCTCTACGTAGCCAACGAGGGCAAGTTCATCGCGGTCGTCGCGCCGGACGAGACCGAGAACGGGCTCGCTGCGCTGCGATCGCATCCCTTGGGTGCCGGTGCGGCCGAGGTCGGCGAAATTGTCGCCGAACCGGCAGAGACTGTCGTGCTGCGGACCGGGTTTGGAGGGTCGCGGATCGTCGACATGCTCGTTGGTGATCCGCTGCCGCGGATCTGTTGAGAGAGGACGTGGCGATCGCAAGCGCGGCGAAGCCGGGCGCAGCGGGTCGCCACCAGAGAGGACGTGGCGATCGCAAGCGCGGCGAAGCCGGGCGCAGCGGGTCGCCACCAGAGAGGAGGCACCGGAATGTGTCTTGGTATTCCCGGGCGAATCGTTGAAATTACCGATGCTGCAAGTTTTTTGGCGAAGGTCGACGTCAGTGGTGTCCAGCGCACGATCAGCGTGCGGCTACTGGAGAACGACATGCCCGAACCCGATGAGTGGGTACTGGTCCATGTCGGCTTTGCGATGGCCAAGATCGACGAGACCGAGGCGCTGCTCACACTTGCGGCTGTGCAGAAGCTCGGTGACGCCTACGCCACCGAAATGGAAGCGTTCGACTCGTCGGCCATCGTCTGACCGGGAAGGATTTGTAATGAAATTCGTTGATGAGTTCCGCGATCCGGCGGCAGCTCGCAGACTACTGGTTGCGATCGAGCACCTGGCCGGTCAGGGTGGCGAGCACTTCAAGTTCATGGAGGTATGCGGCGGGCACACGCACACCATCTACCGGCACGGCATCGAACATCTGCTGCCGGAGAATGTCGAATTGGTCCACGGTCCTGGATGTCCGGTGTGCGTGATCCCGATGGGCCGAGTCGATGACGCCATGTGGCTGGCGCAGCAATCCGACGTTATTTTCACCTGCTTCGGCGACATGATGCGGGTACCCGGCTCCCACGGCAGTTTGCTCGATGCTAAGGCCCGTGGCGCCGACGTGCGGTTCGTTTATTCACCGCTGGACGCATTGAAGATCGCGGTCGACAAGCCGGACAAGCAGGTGGTGTTTTTCGCCGTCGGTTTCGAGACCACCGCACCCTCGACGGCGGTGACGCTGGTGCGTGCACGCGAACTGGGTTTGCGCAACTTCAGCGTGTTCTGCAACCACGTCACGATTGTGCCGCCGATCAAGGCCATCCTGGAATCTCCGGACCTGCGGCTTTCCGGCTTCATCGGCCCCGGACATGTGTCCACCGTTGTCGGGAACCGGCCGTACCGGTTCGTGCCGGAGGTGTACGGAAAACCTTTAGTTGTCTCCGGATTCGAGCCACTGGACATCTTGGCGTCGGTCGCGATGCTGCTGACACAGATCCGTGAGGGCCGCTGCGAGGTAGAGAACCAGTACTCGCGGGTGGTGCCCGAACTCGGCAACCCGGCGGCGCTTGCGTTGATGGGCAGAGTGTTCGCGCTGCGTCCGCACTTCGAATGGCGGGGCCTGGGGTTCATCTCGCAAAGCGCGCTGCGGTTGAGCGACGATTTTGCGGACTTCGACGCCGAACTGCGTTACGCGATGCCCGGTGTACGGGTGGCCGACCCGAAGGCATGTCAATGTGGCGAGGTGCTCAAGGGTGTGCTGAAGCCCTGGGAATGCAAGGTTTTCGGCACTGCCTGTACTCCAGAGACGCCGATCGGAACCTGCATGGTGTCCCCCGAGGGAGCGTGTGCGGCTTACTACAACTTCGGCCGGATGCACCGCGACGCAGTCAAGCTCGCGGGGTCCGCCGGACGGGCGTGAGCGTGACGGCACCGTCTGTCGACACTAGGGGAACGAAGATGTTCGCCCGTTACGCCTATGCTCCGAATGCGCTGGGTTATTGCGGTCCGCCGCTGGCGACGACGCTCCGGGACGGCTCGATGGAGGACGTGCGGATCGCCGCGACGAAGTTCTCCGGCGCCTGGCCCTATCTGCAGGTGCTGTCGAAGATGACAGGTATTCCCGATCCGTTGGATCACCGGCTCGTCGAGTCGTACTGGCTCGGCGGTGGTGTCGGCGCCGAGCTGGACCCGGGCGAGTTCGTCCAGGAGTTGCTCGCGATCATCGGTCCGCAGGCACGCCGCTATTGGCCGCACCTGAGCCCGGAGTTGGTGGGCGAGGCGGCGGCCAATCACTGCTTTCACGTGTTTGGGGTGTACCCGTGGTCACGATTGCTGAGCCGCGGGCTCGAAGAGCATCCGCTGAGCGTGCTGGATAATTGCCGAATCACCACGGGCACAGTGCTTTCCCGCGACGACGGCGATGCCCAGGTCCTGTGCCGGAAGCTTGTCTGGGACGGTCGCGCGCTAACCGTCTGCGAACCGTCGGTGCGTCGACTAGACGTCGGGGCCGACGGGTACAGCGCGGTGCCCGATCTGGCGGCCGGCGACGTAGTTGCAATGCACTGGGGCCGGGTGTGCGGCCGGCTGCGTCCCGAGCAGGTTCAAGCGCTGACCGACGCCACTGCATACCAGCTTCGAGTGACGAATCAACGGCTGGCGCGGACCTAGGTTCGCGACGAAGCCGCTACTCAACTGGTGCGAATGGGCGTGGCTTTCTTCCTGACCCGCCTGGTGCGCGTGCGAGTGAGTGTGTTCGGTGCCGTCGTCGTGGGTGTGTGCATGCTCGTGCTCGACATGGCCTTGCTCGTGGGAATGGTTCGGGTCTTGGTCGCAATTGGCATGGTGCGACATTGGATCGCCTCTTTCGTTCGTTAATGTACCGGCACCGACGTTATCAGAAAATATGCAGATATGAACAGTCCTTCATCTGGAACTAATGAGATAAATTAATCGGTATGGGACACGGGGTTGAGGGCCGCACCCGCCCGGCCGCGCGGCTCGACGTCGGATCTGCCGCTCATGTGGCGACCACGCTGCAGGCGTTGGCGACCCCGAGTCGGTTGCTGATCCTGACCACGCTGCGGCAGGGGCCGCGCCCGGTGACCGAGCTGGCCGACGAGGTCGGGATGGAGCACTCGGCGGTCTCTCATCAGCTGCGGCTGCTGCGTAACCTCGGCCTGGTCACCGGCACCCGATCGGGCCGCAGCATCGTGTACAGCCTCTACGACAACCATGTCGCCCAACTGCTGGACGAGGCCATCTACCACAGCGAGCACCTGCGACTGGGGTTGGCGGAACGACCCCAGACGGCAGGCTAACCGCCCTCAGGTCAGCGCTGACCCGGGTTGATCCCCGCTTCCCTGGCATTGCGGGCACAGGCCGTGCAAGGTCAAACCGGCCCGCTCGGAAAGCCTGAAAGAGCTGCCCGCCATTGCGTGTTCCAGCGCCGAAGTCAACTGTCCCGCAGGCACTTCGATGATCGAGCCGCATTGCATACAGACCGCATGATGATGGGGACTTGCGGCCAACCCGTAGGTGGTGATGCCGTGTTCGAGGGTCAGCGCATGCAGCACACCCTGGTCGACCAGGGTGGTCACGGTCCGGTAGATCGTCGCCAGATCCGGAGACTGCGCGTCGGCGGGCAGACACTGGCGCAGCCGCTGGTCGATCTCGGCGACCGACAGATGACCACTGATCGACTCGAGCACCGCGAGCACCGCGATTCGCGACGCCATCCGTCGCAGCCCATGAGCGCGCAGTAACTCGCCGATCCGCTCGGTGACGGATGGGTCTAAGGCCGATGACTTGGCCATCGATCCATTATCGCGCGCCAACGGGTGGGACCGCACGTGATCGCGCGCCCGATTGTCGTCTTCTGCGGCTGACTGGAATAGCCGCTCCGGTGCGCACGCTACCTGCGAAATACTTGCAGCAATGTTTGCGAATCTACCGCAAGACGGCTGGGTAGGGTCTACCGTTTTGGACGGCCGGGGCCTTCGACGCGGAAGGGGCGCGACATGCCCGGTGGTCGCCGGGACGAGCAGTCGTCGGCACGGCGAAGTCTACGGAACACGTTGGCGCCAGACGAGTTCTTGCGGCTGGCAGCGATGGCCGCGGTTATTGTCGCGCTGCACCTGATCGGTTGGATCACCCTGGTAGTGGTCGTGGAACCGGAACACTTCAGTCTGGGCGACCAAGCATTCGGCATCGGCATCGGCCTGACGGCCTACACACTGGGACTGCGGCACGCATTCGACGCCGACCACATCGCCGCGATCGACAACACAACCCGCAAGCTGATGAATGACGGCCATCGGCCGCTCGGCGTCGGGTTCTTCTTCTCACTGGGCCATTCCTCGGTGGTCTTCGGGTTAGCGCTGCTGCTGGCGTTCGGCCTGAAGGCCATCATCGGGCCGGTCAAGCAGGACTCATCGGCGCTGCACCACTACACCGGCTTGATCGGAACGACCGTCTCAGGAGTGTTTCTATACCTGATCGCGTTCATCAACATCATCATCTTGGCCGGCATTCTGCGGGTCTTCGCCCGGATGCGCCGCGGCGTTTTCGACGAGGCCGAACTCGAAGAACAACTCAACAACCGCGGGTTGCTCAACCGTTTCCTCAGCCGGTTCACCAAATCGATCACCAAGTCGTGGCACATGTACCCCCTCGGGGTACTGTTCGGGCTCGGCTTCGACACCGCAACCGAGGTCGCATTGCTGGTTTTAGCGGGAACCAGCGCGGCGGCCGGTCTGCCCTGGTATGCGATTTTGTGTCTGCCCGTGCTGTTCACCGCGGGAATGTGCCTGCTGGACACCATCGATGGCTCGTTCATGAATTTTGCTTACGGCTGGGCCTTCTCGAATCCGGTGCGCAAGGTCTACTACAACATCACCGTGACCGGCTTGTCGGTCGCTGTCGCGCTGCTCATCGGCAGCGTGGAACTCCTGGGCCTGCTGGCAGATCAATTTGGCTGGAACGGCACATTCTGGGATGGGATCAGCGGTATCGACCTCAACGCCGTCGGGTTCCTCATCGTCGGCTTGTTTGCCGTCACGTGGGGCATCGCTTTATTGGTCTGGCGCTACGGCCGAATCGAGGAGAAGTGGACCGTGCCAGCCCAACGCATCGGCTGAAACGCGCCAACATCGCCCGATCAGAGAGGACGCCGTCACATGAGAACCCTGGCACGTGTCGCCCCCATAGCTGCGCTGGTCATTGCGGCCGCCGCCGGTCTCGCATCGCCAGCCTCGGCCCATGTAACGGTCGCAGGGGATGCCACGCGGGGCGGCTACGGAGTTCTGACATTTCGTGTCCCTACTGAATCAGACACCGCCTCGACCGTTGAATTGCGGGTGACCCTGCCGGACGACAGCCCACTAATATTCGCCAACCCTCAGCACAAACCTGGGTGGACAGCGACCGTCACCAAGAAAAAACTCCCAACGCCACGAAACGGTAAGAACGGCGCGGTCTGGACCGAGTATGTTTCGCAAGTGGATTGGAAAGCCGACAGCACGCAGGCAGCTATCCCGCCCGAGCAATTCGATATGTTCAGCATCAAAGGCGGCCCTTTCCCAAATACGGAGTCGCTGGCGTTCCCGGCCGAACAGTTCTACAGCGACGGCCATTCGGTGAACTTCAACCAAAACACCGTCGCCGGTCAGCCAGAACCTATAAATCCGACGCCCGCGCTCACACTGGCGTCCCGCACCTTCGGCGATGGCGGCGCCGCGTCGGTCGCGTCCCCCGCCCATGACTATGAAAAGATCGCCATCACGGCACTGGTTATCGCTATCGTGGCGCTGCTGGGGGTGGCAGGTAATCTCGCGGTGCTTCGCCGCCGCCTCGTATCTAGGCGGCCCAGCCGCCAATAGCGGGCTACCTCGCCGCGGATTCAGCGCCGGTAAGCCCCGTGCTCGGGTCCAGAGGCCGATCGGAATCGAGCACCTCGACGACCACTTCTGCGAACCAGTTGCAATTGCAACCTCAGCGGCGTATAGCGGGAAGCAACCTTCGCTGTTGGGAAGGGGGGCACGGGTGGACACGGGTCACCACCTCAACAACACAGACATCGGGCAGATGTCCGGTAGCCAGCTGATGACCGGCCCCCATCTGAGCCAGCGCCGCGGTCCAGCCACGTTGACCTGCTACGCACGGGCGATTCGGGGTTGCGCGTGATCATCACCGCGTTAGCAATTCAGGCATACGGTGATGGCTGCCTCTTTGCTGCGCCGATTCAACGGTATACAGGACGGCACGCCAATGCGCCTGGCAACCCACGCCACCGGCGCGATGCACGAGCAGCGGTCGGCCGGGTGCTCGCCCGACGCGGAATCCTGCTGAGCGACAGGACCACCGCATTTGCATCGAGGTCGGTTAATCCGCTGGTCACCCAGCTTAATCCGCTGATGAATCAGCGGAATTGACCGGAAGGAGTAGTCATCATGGCACTGCAAGTGGTCCCGGAAGGCCTAGCCGCCACTGCTGCCGCCGTAGAAGCCCTCACCGCCCGCCTTGCGGCCGCGCACGCCGCCGCCGCCACCATCACAACGGCGGTGGCGCCGCCTGCGGTAGATCCAGTATCGCTGCAGAACGCGGGCTCCTTCAGCCTCCAGGGGATCGCGCATCACGCTGTGGCGGCCCAGGGTGTTGAGGAACTGGGCCGCGCCGGTGTCGGTGTGGGTGAGTCCGGCGTCAGTTACGCCGTTGGCGAGGAGACGGCGGCGTCATCGTACCTGGATGCAGGCGGCTAGCGATGACCGCGCCGATGTGGATGGCCGCGCCACCAGAGGTGCATTCGGCGCTGCTGAGCAGCGGCCCGGGGCCGGGTGCGTTGCTGGCGTCCGCTGACGCGTGGACCGCGCTGAGCAGCGAATACAACTCGGTGGCCACCGAACTCACTGCGCTGCTGAGTGCGGTTCATGGCGGATCGTGGGATGGACCGAGCGCCGAAGCGTATGTGGCCGCCCATGTGCCGTACCTGGAATGGTTGGCGCAGGCCAGCGCCAACAGCGCCGCGATAGCGGCCGAGCAGGAAACCGCGGCCACGGCCTACGCTGCCGCGCTGGCGGCCATGCCGACACTGGCGGAACTGGCCGCCAACCACGCCACACACGCGGTGTTGCTGGCCACGAATTTCTTCGGGATCAACACCATTCCGATTGCGGTGAATGAAGCTGACTATTTCCGAATGTGGATTCAAGCCGCGACCACGATGGGAACCTATCAGGCTGTCTCTGATTCGGCCGTGGCCGAAGCACCGACCACCACACCGGCACCGCAAATCATGAAAGCCAACGCCGCCTCCACCGCACCGCCTTCGACTCCGACAGTTCCCCAGTGGTACTACCAACTAGACCAGCTTGTCAGTCAACTGATTCCTCAAGACGTCTACCATGCCTTGGTCTCCCCAGGGAATCTCGCAGCACATGGCAATCCTCCAACGCTATTTGAGTTTATATTCCCACCAGATCAGGAATTTCTCCCACCACTGCCTCCAGGTACGAACCCGTATTCCGTAATCTTCAATACGGTTTCGTCGTTGGCCCAGGAAGCACCCCCGTTCTTTGTTAGCGCTTACTTAAATACGGCGCAAACTCCCGCACAGTTCCTTTTCGCTTTCCCGCTCTTTTTCACCACGCTGTTCACTCACGAAATCGGCACTATCGGACAGGTCGCTACCCTGTTCGCCACGCAGCCGGCCTATCTACTTCCGCTCGCCCCGATTGTCGCCGCCCCGCTGCCCGTGGCTCCCTTGGCGGGACTGCCTGCCCTGGGAGCGTTGGGTGGTGCCGCGGGATTAGCGGGCGTGGCGGCTGTGCCCACAATTCCAGCCGCAGTCGACCCGACGGCCGTCGGGCTCGCCCCCTTGTTGAGCCCGTCCGTGGCCGCGAGCACAGCTGCCGCTCCTGGATCGGCGCTGACTTCTGTTCCGGCAGCTCCCACCCCGGCCCCGGGCGTGGCTCCAGCTGCCGGCGTCCCACCGGCGCCGCCCCCGGCCGGTGCCGTGCCGCCGCCGTCGATCACAGGCGCAGAAAACTTTGGCTACCTGGTTGGAGGTTTTCCCGCCGCTGACAAGTTGAGGTCGAGCTCCCGTGCGAAGGCTCAGACACCGGCACCCGACAAGGCGGCAGTCCCGTCCGTCACGGCCACGGCCACGCGAGAAAAGCCTAGAGCACGTAGGCGTCAACGGGTGACGGTGAAACAGCTGGGCCGCGGTTATGAATACATGGACCTGGACGACAGTCTGGGCCCCGATGAAGGCGCTACGGGTGATCAGCACGTCACCTCGACTGCCGCGTCGGATCAGGGCGCAGGAACGCTGGGTTCTGCCGGAACAACGCGCAGCACGGCCGCCGCTGAGCCGGCGGGGCTGACTTCGCTGGCCGGCGATTCGTTCGGCGAGAGCCCGACGATGCCGATGTTGCCGGGCACCTGGGGCAGCGATCCGAGGGCGCGAACCGATCCGGGGGACGGGGATACGACACCTGAAAACGTCTGAACTCCAACCGCAATCGATGCGAAAGGTATAACGATGAGCCTTCTTGACGCGCACATCCCGCAGTTGGTGGCCTCAGAGTCCGCGTTCGGCGCCAGGGCCGCGCTGATGCGCTCCGTGATTGGTCAAGCCGAGCAGGAGGCCATGTCGGCGCAGGCCTTCCACGCCGGCGAGTCGGCGGCGGCGTTTCAGGCCGCACACGCCCGGTTTGTTACCGCCGCCGCCAAGGTCAACACATTGCTGGACATCGCCCAAGCCAACCTCGGTGACGCCGCGGGCACCTATGTGGCCGCCGATTCGGCCGCCGCGAGCACCTACACCGGCTTCTGATCGAGAAAAGGACACGAGATGTCGCAGATCTTGTACAACTACCCGGCCATGCTGGCGCACGCCGGAGACATGGTCGGCTACGTGGGCACGCTGCAGGCGGTGGGCACCGATGTCGCCAGCGAGCAAGCCGCCCTATCGAACGCCTGGCAAGGCGACACCGGAATGACCTATCAACTATGGCAGACTCAGTGGAACCAAGCCATGGAACAACTCGTCCTAGCCTACCGCGCCATGGCCGGCACCCACGAAAATAACACCACCTCGATGCTGGCCCGCGACCAAGCCGAAGCCGCCAAGTGGGGTGGCTGAAACCCAACGTGCATCGGTCGGCGTGCGGCACCTTCGGGTCGTTGGCCAAAGCTTCTGCAGCAGTTAAGTGTTCGCCGGTTCAGTGCACAGGGCGTTGACCCGAATGCCCTGCCGGGCGAACTGTACACCCGAGCTCGCGAGACATCGCCACCACGCCGCCCTTCGATGAGGTGTAGAAGAATGCGGCCCCGGCCCCTTCGACCACGGGGTCATTCCGACCGCGCCGACGCAGTGTCGGCACTGACCGCGGCCCAATCGCCTCGCGCGCGCAGATATACCTGGCGGCGACCACTATATTCACCCCGCCCTGACCGAGGTCGTCGAAAATGCCGTACTGAGCCTCTCACGCGTGCCTTAGTCGACGATGATCCCGGCGGTCAGAGCATCTGGCGGCGGCACGGCAGACTGACCGTCATGGCCGGTTCGATTTGCGACGTCCTACCCGCCGCGGCTGCCCTGCTGGGCGTCCGCGACAGTGTCGACGCGTTGTCGCTGACCGACTGGGCCGGCGAGGTGCGCCGCGTCGCGGTGGTCCTTATCGACGGGATGGGCTACCACCTGCTGCCGCTGCTGATCGCTGACGCGCCATTGCTCGCTTCGGTCCGCAGCGGCCGCATCGGTCGGCTCGAGCAATTGACCTGCACCTTCCCGTCGACCACACCGACCAGCCTGGTTTCGCTCGCGACCGGCGCCCTTCCCGGCGAGCACGGGGTGCTGGGCTTCACCGTCAAACTGCCCGGCATCGACCGGGTGCTCAACCACCTCTCCTGGCGCGACGACCCGCCGCCCGGCCGTTGGCAGCCGGTCCAGACCTGGTTCGAGCGGCTGGCCGACGCCGGGGTGCCGGCCCGGGCGGTGTTGCCGGCACATTTCCTCGGCAGCGGCCTGACCGAAGCGGCGTATCGCGGAGCGCATTTTCGCGCGGCCGATCCCGGGCAGGACTACGCCCAGCTGGTGAGCGACGAGCTCCGATCGACGCCAGGACTGGTCTATGGCTACACCGCGGAGCTGGACACCGCGGCGCACCTGTTCGGCATCGGTTCACCGCAGTGGCACGCCGCGGCCGCCTCGGTGGACACGCTGCTCACCCGGCTGGTCGAGTCGTTGCCGCCGGATGCAGCACTGCTCGTCAGCGCCGACCACGGCGGTGTGAACATCTCCCCACATTCGCGGATCGACCTCGCCGCCAACCCGCAGCTGGCCGCCGGCGTGCGTGTGGTCGCCGGTGACCCGCGGGTGCGCTACCTGTACACCGAACCCGGTGCGGCGCCGGATGTGCTTACCGCATGGCGTGCAGTGCTCGACGGACGCGCCGAGGTGTGCAGCCGTGAGGAGGCGGTGGCAGCGGGCTGGTTCGGCCCGGTGCGTGCTGAGCATCTGTCGCGCCTCGGCGATGTCGTGGTCATCTGCACCGGTGACACCGCGGTGCTGGCCAGCGGCCACGAGCCGCCGGAGGTAAGCCGGCTGATCGGGATGCACGGCGCGGCCACTCTCGCCGAGACGGCGATACCGCTGATCGCGTTCTCCGGCTGAAAATTCGCAACGCGTTGGTGTGCACCTTCGTGCACGCTGCCACAGTTGGGGCGAGCTGCACCGCAATCGGCCACCGACCGGCGCGCGGGTCGTCTCCACGCCACAAACATCACCGTCGGCGATTTCGTCGCCAGTTTGTGTGGTGCTGGCTTGGCGGAAACCAGGCTCGTGCGCCGGCCGTTGATCATTCTGGTCGAACTCTGTTGACCAGTTCTGCATTGCCCGATGCTCCCGCTGATCGCCGCCAACCGCGGTGAGTTGATGGCGCTGATCGCGACCAACGTCATAGGGCAGAACGCGCCGGCGATCGCGGCCACCGAAGCTCGGTATGGCGAAATGTGGGCGCGAGACGCCACCGCCATGTACGGCTACGCCGGTTCGTCGGCGGCGGCCTCGAAGGTGACACCATTCAGTGCGCCGCCGACCATGACCAACCCCGCCGGACTGGACAGTCAAGCCCCGCGGCCGCCCAACCGTCGGCAGCTCGGCCGGCATCCAGGCGGAAACGGTGATGTCGACCGTGCCTCAGCTGATTTACACGGTCCCAACTGCACTGAAGGGGCTTGCGTCACCATCGCCGACGTCGTCTACGTCGACGCTGTCAGCTCTGACGTCGTCTCTGTCGCAACTGAACGCCCTCACTACGCCGGCCAGGATTGCGACGTACCCGCTCAACTTCGTTCAAAGCGGTATCACGCTGACGAAAGCCACCGCCACGCCGGCTACCGCAGTCGCCACGGGTGTGAAGGCGACGGATTCCGGTGTCTTGGCAGGGCTTGCCGCTACCGCGGGAGCATTTGCGCCGGCGGGATTTTCGAACCTGGGCCCAGCAGGTGCGGCCGCGTCAGCAGAAATGGGGCGGGCGGTCTCGCTGGGCCCGTTATCGGTACCGCACGGCTGGGCCACGGGCGTGGCCGCGACCGGAGTACCGGTCGGTGCCGCAAGCCAAGCCGCTGCGCTAGGGCCGGCGACCAGCGTCGGCACCGCCGCCGCCGGCGGATCAGCCGCCCTGCCGCCCGTCCTGCCAATCGCGAGTATGGCCGGGCGCGGTCTCACCGCTTCACCGTCGCAATACGATCTGCGCCCCACAGTGATTCCGCGCACACCGTCCGCTGGATGAATAGCCGCGTCCGGCGCCGATGTTACAGCGGGGTGACGTACGCCGAGCTGATCCCGCCGTCGACCAGGAACGTCGAAGCCGTGATGAACGACGCGTCGTCGCTGGCCAGAAACGCGACGGCCGAGGCGATCTCGTCCGGCTCGGCGAAGCGGCCCATCGGCACGTGCACCAACCGGCGGGCGGCCCGATCGGGGTCCTTGGCGAAAAGCTCCTGCAGCAGCGGAGTGTTCACCGGTCCCGGGCACAGCGCGTTGACCCGGATGCCGTGGCGGGCGAATTGCACACCGAGCTCGCGGGACAGGGCCACCACGCCACCCTTGGACGCGGTGTAGGAGATCTGCGATGTCGCCGAGCCCATCACCGCCACGAACGAGGCGGTGTTGACGATCGATCCGCGCCGGGCGGGGACCATGTGTCGCAGCGCCGCGCGGCAACACAGGTAGACCGATGTGAGGTTGACCTGTTGCACCCGCTGCCACGCCGGCAGCTCCGTCTTCTCGATCACGTCGTCGTCGGGCGGTGAAATTCCGGCGTTGTTGACCGCGACGTCAACTGAGCCGAAGGTGGCGGCCGCGGTGTCGAACAGCGAGTTGACCCCCGCCTCGTCGGAGACATCGACCGGCACGAACAATCCGCCGAATTCATCGGCGACGTCGCGGCCGGCGGTCCGGTCGATATCGCCGATCACGACGGTGGCGCCCTCGGCGTGCAACCGCCGTGCCGACGCCAGGCCGATACCGCTGGCACCGCCGGTCACGACGGCGACCCGGTCCGCCAGCCGCTGGGTGAGGTCTATCCCGGACATGCGGACCCGTTCGCGGCGGCATAACAGCGGGCGGCGTCGACGACGGCGGCGAAGAGCCGCAGATCGTCCAGGGACTCCTCGGGATGCCACTGTACGGCGAGGACGAAGCCGGTACCGGGCAGCTCGATCGCCTCGATCACACCGTCCAGATCCCACCCGCTGACGACCAGACCGGCGCCGACTTCGGCGATCGCCTGGTGGTGGTAGCACTTCGCGTCCGCGGACTCACCGACGACCGCGGCCAGCCGGGTGCCCGGCACGGTACGGACCGGCAGCGTGGTGAAAACCGCGTTGCCGACCCGATGCCCGCTGTGGCCGACGACGTCGGGCAGATGCTGGTGCAGCGTTCCGCCCAGCGCGACATTGAGCACTTGGGCGCCGCGGCAGATGCCCAGCACGGGCAGTTCACGGTTCAGCGCCTCACGCAGCAGAGCCAGCTCCCACGCGTCGCGGTCCGGGCCCGGCTCGTCGGCGGTCGGGTGGGGCGGTTGACCGTACAGTGCCGGATCGAGGTCTTTGCCCCCGGTGATCACCAATCCGTCCACACCGTCGAGTACCCGGGCGGTGATCGCGGGATTTACCGGTTGCGGCGGCAGCAGCACGGCGATGCCGCCGGCCAGCGTGACGCCGCGAAAGTAACCGGCGGGCAGGAAACCGGCACGCATGTTCCAGATCCCGCTTTGCGCCTGGTCCAGATAAGTGGTCAGGCCGATGATCGGGCGGACCGCTTCAGCGGAGCTCAAATGCCGTCACCAGGTGCTGGTGCGCAGCACGATCTCGGCGGCCAATTGCGCGGTCGACTCGTGTGCGTTTCGGCGGCCGAGCAGTTCGGCAATGCGGTAATCGGCGTAGACGAATCGTTGACTGGCCTGGGCCACCGCCCGTGCGGCCGGGGTGCTCACCAGCGCGGTGGTGTTTATTTCAACTGGCGGGCAGTGCTCGTCGCGAACGACGCCGGCAAGGTCGGCCACTCGCGGATGGCCGCGGTCGATTGCGATCAGGCCGGTGAAGCGGTCCAGCCGGGTGGCCGCCAACTCCCAGGCGATTTCCCCGCCGGTGCGGTCACCGACCAGGACTCCCCACTGAATGTCCAGCGCGTCGAGAATGCCGACCACCGATTTCGGTGTCAGCCGCGGGTCGGGGCCGACGACGATCGTGCGCAGCGACGCGGTGTGCAGGCGCTCACACACCGCGTCGTACGCGGCGACGGCGCGCTGCGCGGCACTGAGCAACACCACGACGGAGCCGTTCTCCGCCCCGGTGTTGCTGACCGGAATGGGGAACCCGTCGACGGTAGTCATCATCGTCGGAGGCACTTTGGACAAATTACGCCATCGGCGTTGGCTGCGCGGGCCGTTTCCGCGGTTGTTTAGCTTGTTTTCACAATCGGTGTGGCATGCGCGTTGCGACGGTGGCTTACCGAAACATGTATGTAACGCGCGCGCAGTACTTTTCGTGGTGCTAACCGCTTAATTCGGCGACGATGACCTCGCGCGACGGTGGCCCATGTTCGATCAAATCCGTGACGGCGTCCATATCGACGTGGGCGGCCAGCAGATCGGCCATCACGTCCAACTGCGCGTCGCGGCGCGACGCGACATCGACGTCGTCAGCGACGACAAAGCCGTGACGCCCGGTCGCGTCCGCCGCCGCGGCCAACCACTCCCGCCGGAAGTCGTCGTTGTCGAACAGGCCATGCCAATGCGTGCCGAACACATTGCCGCGTCGATAGCCCTGCGGGTGTCCATCCACTTCGAACCAGGCGGCCTCCGCGCAGCGTGTTACCTGGCCGTGGTGAATCTCGTAGCCGTGCAGCGGAATCTGCCATCCGCGAAGCACTTTGCCGGCGGCAAAGACGATGTCGGCGTCCAACAGTGCCAGCCCGTCGACGACTCCGCAGCGTGTCTCGACCCGATCGTCGATGGACCGGCATAGCATCTGGAAGCCGCCGCAGAGCCCCAGCACCACGCGGCCGGCGGCGGCGTGGGCGGTGACGGCGTCGGCCAGTCCCCGTTCGCACAGCCACCGCAAGTCGCTGACCGTGGCCTTGCTGCCCGGGACCACGATCACGTCGGCGTCGGTCAGATCGGCGGCGTCGGCAACCCAGCGCACCAGCACCCCCGGCTCGCAGGCCAGTGCCTCGACGTCGGTGGAGTTGGAGATGCGCGGCAGCCGCAGCGCGGCTATCCGCAGCCATTGCCTTCCCCACGGCGGCTGTGGCGTCCCCAACACCCGGTTGGCCACCACGGACACCGAGTCCTCGGAGTCGAGCCAACATTCTTCGGCATAGGGCACCACGCCGTAGGTCGGGCGGCCGGTCAGCGCCGCCAGTTGCCGCAGTCCCGGCGTCAATAGCTGCTGATCACCGCGGAACTTGTTCACGATGAACCCCGCGATCAGCGCCTGGTCCTGTGCTTCGAGCACGGCGACCGTCCCGAACAGATGAGCCAGCACACCCCCGCGGTCGATGTCGCCGACCAGAATTACCGGCAGATTCGCCGCCCGAGCCAGCCCCATGTTGGCGATATCGGTTGCGCGCAGGTTGATTTCGGCGGGTGAACCGGCACCCTCGCAGATCACCGCATCGAATTCACTGCGCAGGCAGGCCAATTCGTCGGCGACCAGCCGGGCGAGCTGGTCGCGATGGGTGAAGTAGGACGCCGCGGTGACCGAGTCGGCGACTCGCCCCTTGATCACCAGTTGCGCGGTTTGATCGCTGCCGGGTTTGAGCAGCACCGGGTTGAACCGAACGCTGGGCTGCAGTCCGGCTGCCCGGGCCTGCATTGCCTGGGCGCGGCCGATCTCACCGCCCTCGATGGTGACCACCGAATTGTTGGACATGTTCTGCGCCTTGAACGGCGCCACCCGCAGCCCGCTGCGCGCCAGCAACCGGCACAGGCCTGCCACCACCATGGACTTGCCGGCGTCGGAGCTGGTTCCAGCGACGAGCAGCGCGCCGCTCACGCGGCTAGGCGACTCTGCGGTTTCATCCGCGACACGCCGCAGTGCCGTAGGAAACCGCAGAGTCGCGCCGGCAAAGTCATAGCTGGGTGAGGATTTCGACGCCGGTGTCGGTGACCAGCAGCGTGTGCTCGAACTGCGCGGTCCACTTGCGATCCTTGGTGACCACCGTCCAGCCGTCGTCCCAGATCTCGTAGTCCAGTGCACCCAGGTTGATCATCGGCTCGATCGTGAAGGTCATATTCGGCTCGAGGATCGTGGTGACGGCGGGCTGGTCGTAATGCAGCACCACCAGGCCGTTGTGAAATGTGGTGCCGATACCGTGGCCGGTGAAATCGCGAACGACGTTGTAGCCGAAGCGGTTCGCGTACGACTCGATGACTCGGCCGACAACCGAGAGCGCCCGACCGGGCCGCACGGCGTTGATCGCGCGCATGGTGGCCTCGCGGGTGCGTTCCACCAGCAGCCGGTGCTCCTCGGCGACGTCGCCGGCAAGAAACGTCGCGTTAGTGTCACCGTGTACGCCGTCGATATAGGCGGTGACGTCGATGTTGACGATGTCGCCGTCCTCGATCACCGTCGAATCCGGTATGCCGTGGCAGATGACTTCGTTGAGCGAGGTGCAGCACGACTTCGGGTAGCCCTTGTAACCCAGGGTCGACGGATAGGCGCCGTGGTCGACCATGTAGCTGTGGGCGATGCGATCCAGGTGGTCGGTCGTCACGCCCGGAGCGACGGCGCGTCCGGCCTCGGTCAGTGCACCGGCCGCGATCCGGCCGGCGGCGCGCATCTTCTCGATCACCTCGGGTGTCTGGACCCACGGCTCGCTGCCTTCGCGCGCTGTCGGTTTCCCGACGTATTCGGGGCGAGAGACCGACTTGGGCACCGGCAGCGTCGGGGACTGCACGCCAGGCGACAGCGCGGTGCGAACGGGCATGCCGCCAAGCGTACTGCCCGGTGAGGATGCAAAGCGTCCGCTGGTGACAGCGGTGAAAGCTGCGCCTGCGGCGACCGAAGTAGTCAAAGTTGTCGACGAGCACCCCGCGCTGTTACCAGCAACCGCTCAGGCCAGGTAGTCGCCGGGCAGCTGGTCCAGCATGAACTTGGTCATCCGAACCGCATACTCCGAACTGCCGCCGCCCACGATCAGCGAGGCGAACGCCATGTCGCCGCGGTACCCCGCGAACCAGGAATGCGAGCCGCCGGGAAACTCGGCTTCACCGGTCTTTCCGAATACCGCCCCGGCGCCGGAAATGTCGGTGGCCGTGCCGTTGGTCACCACCAGCCGCATCATCGGGCGCAGGCCGTCGAGCATTTTCTCACTGATCGCGCCGGTGTCGCCGGTGACCGTCGTCGCACGGCCCTCGATGAGCCGCGGCAGCGGGGTCCTCCCGGCGGCGACGGTGGCCGCGACCAAGGCCATCCCGAACGGGCTGACCAGCACCTTGCCCTGCCCGAATCCGTCCTCGGTCCGCTCAGACTGATCGACTGTCGGCGGAACCGAACCGGTCACCGTCGGGATGCCGTCGACCTGGTAGTCCATGCCGATGCCGTACTGGGCAGCCGTCATCGTCAAGCCGCGGGGCGGCATTCGGCTGGCCAGCTCGGCGAATGTGGTATTGCAGGAACTGGCGAAAGCCCGCGACATCGGCACCACGCCCAGGTCGAAGCCGCCGTAATTGGGAATGATGCGTTGGCCGATCTCCATGTGGCCAGGGCAGCCCAGCAACGTGTTGGGAGTGGCCATGTCGCGTTCGATGGCCGCACCCGCGGTCACCATCTTGAAGGTCGACCCGGGCGGGTACAGGCCGGTGGTGGCGATCGGACCGGCCGCGTCGGCCGCAGAGTTCTGAGCGACGGCCAGGATCTCGCCGGTCGAGGGCTTCAGCACCACGATCATCGCCTGCCGGCCCTGGTTGTCCACGGCGCGCTGAGCGGCGTTCTGCACGGCCCGGTCCAGGCTGATCGACACCGACGGGGCGGGTGCCGGCTCGACTTCGTTGAGCACGGCGACGTCGACCCCGTTCTGGTTGACGCTGACCACCCGCCAGCCCGCCTGGCCGTCGAGTTGGTCGATCACAGCCTTCTTCACCTCGGCGATGATGGCCGGCGCAAACCCGTCGTCAGTCGGCAGCAGGTCGGCCTGTGGCGTGATCACCACCCCGGGCAGGTCGCGGACCATCGGCGCCAGCCGGTCGCTGTCATCCTTGCGCAGTGTGATCAGGTCCAGCGGGGTGCCCGAGGAGCTGGCCTGCTCGGCGAGGCGTTGCGGGTCCACAGTGTCGTCGAAGGGGCGCAACGCGTCGGCCACCGCGACCGCCGTGGCGATCAGATAGGGCCCGGCGCGGCCGGCGTCCAGCGTGTAGTGAAACAGGTTGCCCGGCGCCAGCACATCGGTGCCGCCGAGCTCGTTGACCGAAGCACGCCGCGGCGGGTCGGCCCGCAGCGCGAAGGTCTGATGCTCACCGAGCCTGGGATGCAGATCGGTGGTGGCCCAGCGAACTTGCCAGCGACCCTCGTAGCGGGCCATCTTCAGCTGGCCGTCGTAGGTCCAGCTCCGGTTCTTGGGCAGCTGCCAGGTGTAGCGATAGGCCACGGTGCCGGTGTCTTCGGTGTACTTCGAGCTCAGGACCTGCGCGTCGAGGTGGACGGCCTGCAGCCCCGCCCAGGCGGCGTTGAGAGTTTCGCGCGCCGGTTCGGGATCGTCGCTGAGCTGGGCCGCCGCCGCCGTGTTGCCAACCGCCAGCGCAGCGAAGAACCGCTCGGCAACGGGAAGCGGACCGTCGGGTCGTGGGGTGCAGCTCGGCACGGCAACCGCGGCTAACGACACGACGACTGTGACTGTTGATAGCCATGTGATTTGAGTTGTCATTGTGGCTGATGTTAAGGCTGAGATGACAAGAGCTGTGGCGACACACCGAGACCTGATTGTGACCGCGGGAGCTCCGTCTGTTCTGGGCGTGTGCTGCCCGCGCTCGGGGCAGCAGCCCATATG
Organism: uncultured Actinomycetota bacterium; assembly: GCA_963830605.1. Lineage (GTDB taxonomy): Bacteria > Actinomycetota > Actinomycetes > Mycobacteriales > Mycobacteriaceae > Mycobacterium. The sequence continues at coordinate 743,596 of CAWHML010000004.1, forward strand.
TCGTCGAATTGACGATGGATTCCACGAATCCGCCTCGCAAACCCTGAGACGAAACTTAGAATCCCTGCGTACCGGCATTTAACTCCGACTCGTGGGGCCCTGATGGCTACAGAGAAGAGCAACAAAAGGCAGCGCCGATTCCGGCGGAGCAACACCCGGCTGGCTACCGGCCTAGCCGCGGGCGGAGTTCTGGCCAGCGCCGCACTGGGTCCGCTGTACAGCGCGCCGCGCGCCAACGCCGACTGGCTGGACCTGATCATCGACCCGCTGATCGGCGTAACCGGTGCAGCCGGTTCCGGGCTCGACGCCGGAGCCGGGGCCGCGGACCTGGCCGACCTCGGTAGTGGCCTTGCGGCATCAGCAGACCCGCTGGCCGGACTCGACACTGCTTTCTCGTCGTTGGACGCGCAGGTCGAGGCGGCCACCCAAGCCTGGATCACCAGCCCGCTCGGATCTGAACTCGACTCGTTGCTCAACCAGCCGTTTGTCGAGCTGTTCGGCCGGGATCTGGTCGGGAACGGCCTCGACGACTTCACGGGCGCAAACACCTCGCTGCTCGGCGACTCCGGAGACTTCGGCAATCTCGGCGACGGCGGCTTCCTGTTCGGCGACGGCGGCACCGGTGCCGACGGCGTCACCGGCGTGGACGGCGGCATTGGCATGCCCGGCGGGGATGCCGGGCTCATCGGCGACGGCGGCACCGGCGGCACCGGCGCTGACGGCGCGGCTGGCGGCGTGGGCGGCACCGGCGGGCAGCTGCTCGGCGACGGCGGAACCGGCGGAATGGGCGGTGACGACGGTGGCACCGGCGGGATGGGCGGCAACGCGGTGCTATTAGGCAACGGCGGTACCGGCGGGATGGGCGGCACCGGGACCACCGGGGTGGCCGGCGTCAACGGCGGCCTGGGCGGCCCCGGCGGCACCGGCGGTGACGGCGGCAATGCCGGGCTCATCGGCAACGGCGGAGCCGGTGGAGCCGGCGGGACCGGCGGCACCGGCGCTCCTGCCACCAACCCCGCTCCCGGCGCAGCGGCCCAGAGCGGTGAAACCGGCTTCAGCGTAGGTTTTTTGGCCTGCTCCTCTGCCGGAACGTGTTTCGGCGGCTCCTCCGGTGAAATGGGTTTTCCCGGCAGCGACGGCAACGCCGCCACTCCGACCGGCGGCACCGGCGGCGACGGTGGTGCTGCGACCCTGAACAAGGGTCCCTTCCCCACCACCGGCACTGCCACGGCCGGTGCCGGCGCTGACGGCGGCACACCTTACAACGTCCCCGCCGCGGGTGGCGCCGGCGGCGCCGGCGGCAATGGCGGCAACGCGGCACTCAACGACATCTCGTCCGGCTCCGCGACCGCCGGTAACGGCGGGGACGGCACCAACGCCGTCGGCTACGGCAGTCCGGGCGGCGCCGGCGGCGACGGTGGAAACGCCTCTGCCACCAATTCCGGCAGCGTCGCCATTCACGCTGGTAGCGGCGGTGACGGTGGCAATGGGGCCGCCGGTGTCGCGCTGACGGCCAGCAACGGTGGCGCGGGCGGTGCCGGCGGCGACGGCGGTGCCGGCGGGCAGCTGCTCGGCAACGGCGGCGCCGGCGGTGCCGGCGGACTGGGGGGCACCGGCGGCACCGGTGCCCCCGGCGGCGCGGGCGGCGCCGGCGGTGACGGCGGCACCGCGACCATCTCGGGCACCGCGTCTCCCGGCGCCTCGGCCGTGGGCGGCAACGGCGGCAGCGGTGGCAACGGGGCGAATGCCTACAGCGTCGGCGGCAACGGTGGCACCGGCGGGGCCGGCGGCAACGGCGGCGCCGCCTCTGCGTTCCTCGGTAACGGTGGCGCCGGCGGCAACGCCGGAGCCGGCGGAACCGGTGGTACGGGTGGCGCCGGCGGAGCCGGCGGTAACGGCGGTGCGGGCGGCGCTGCTACTGCCCCTGCCGGTGATTCGACTACCAACGGCAGCGCCGGTGCAGGCGGTGCGGGCGGTAACGGCGCGAACGGCGGCAACGGCGGCACCGGTGGAGCGCTCGGCGGTACCGGCGGATCGGCGGGACTGCTGGGTACACCGGGCAGCGACGGCACCGCCGGCGGCGGCGGAGCGCCGGGCGCGGGCGGCGCCGTCGGTGCTCCAGGGTCACCGGGCACCGGCTTCCCGGGTAACCCCGGCAGTCCCGGCGCGCCGGGTTAGTCCAGCAGTATCGTCGCGAACGAGCCGACTTCGCGGAACCCGACGCGGGCGTAGGTGGCGCGCGCGACCGCGTTGAAGTGGTTGACGTACAAGCTGGCGATGCGCCCGGTACCGACGATCACCGCCGCCAGGGTCGCCGTCCCGGCGGCGCCCAGGCCCTGCCCGCGCCACTCCGGGTGCACCCACACCCCCTGAATCTGGCTGACCGCCGGCGACTGCGAGCCGACTTCGGCCTTAAAGATGACCTCACCGCCCTCGAATCGGGCCCAGGCCCGACCGGCCGCGATCAGGCTGGCGACTCGGCGCCGGTAGCCCAGACCGCCGTCACCGACCCGCGGGTCAACACCGACTTCGCCGATGAACATGTCGATCGCGGCCACCAGGTAGGCCTCGAGTTCGTCCGGCCGCACCTGACGCACCTCGGTGTCGAGTACGCACCCGGGCATGCTGTGCAGCGCCATCAGCGGCTGGTGGTCGCGTACATCGCGAGCGGGACCCCACGCGGTCTCCAGTAGCCGCCACATCGGCATCACCAGTTCGGCCCGCCCCACTAGCGACGAGCACCGCCGTGATGTGCTCATCGCCTCTTCCGCGAACGTCTGCAAGTCGTCGGGTCCGCCGCGCAACGGGATCAGGTTGGCGCCGGCGTAGCACAGCGACTCCTCGGCGCCGCGCCGCGTCCACAGCTCACCGCCGATCGAATGGGGGTCTATGCCGTGGTCGGCCACCCGCGCGGCGACCATGCAGGACCCGACGGGATCCTGGTCAAGCACCCGCCGAACCGTGGCCGGATCGCGCACTACCGACACTCGTCGCTCGTCGGCCAGACGAAACAGAGGCGCAGCCGACATAGTGGTTCTTTCGGTGGTGGCGATGGCCAATCGGCCTTCTTCAGCTTACGGTCACAACCGGTGAACCAGTAGTAGCCGCCGCGCCGGGAGCGGTGCCGTGTTCGCTCGCGAGCCGCATCGCCTCCTCGATCAGCGTCTCGACGATTTGCGCCTCGGGCACGGTCTTGATCACTTCACCGCGGACGAAGATCTGGCCTTTGCCGTTGCCGGACGCGACGCCGAGGTCAGCCTCGCGCGCCTCCCCCGGCCCGTTGACGACGCAACCCATCACCGCCACCCGCAGCGGCACGTCGAGCCCGTCCAGGCCAGCGGTCACCTCGTTGGCCAGGGTGTACACGTCGACCTGCGCGCGTCCGCACGATGGGCAGGACACGATCTCCAGCGAGCGGGGCCGCAGGTTCAGCGACTCCAGGATCTGATTGCCGACCTTGACTTCTTCGACCGGCGGCGCCGATAGCGACACCCGGATGGTGTCGCCGATGCCCCGCGACAGCAGCGCACCGAAGGCGACCGCGGACTTGATCGTGCCCTGAAACGCCGGGCCCGCTTCGGTGACGCCGAGATGCAGCGGGTAGTCGCATTGGGCGGCCAGCAGCTCGTAGGCCGCCACCATCACCACCGGGTCGTTGTGCTTGACGCTGATCTTGATGTCGCCGAAGCCGTGTTCTTCGAACAGCGACGCCTCCCACAGCGCCGACTCGACCAGGGCTTCCGGGGTGGCCTTGCCGTATTTGGCCATGATGCGCTTGTCCAGCGACCCGGCGTTGACGCCGATGCGGATCGGGATGCCGGTAGCGCCGGCGGCCTTGGCCACTTCGCCGACCCGGCCGTCGAATTCTTTGATGTTGCCGGGGTTGACGCGCACCGCCGCGCAGCCGGCGTCGATAGCGGCGAAGATGTACTTCGGCTGGAAGTGAATGTCGGCGATCACTGGGATCTTGCTCTTCGTGGCGATCGCGGCCAGCGCGTCGGCGTCTTCCTGGCGCGGGCACGCCACCCGCACGATGTCACAGCCGGCCGCGGTGAGCTCGGCGATCTGCTGCAGCGTCGCGTTGATGTCGTGCGTCTTGGTGGTGCACATCGACTGCACCGAGATGGGGTGGTCGCTTCCCACGCCGACGTCGCGAACCATCAGCTGGCGAGTGGTGCGTCGCGGCGCCAAGGTTGGCGCGGGCGGCGCCGGCATTCCCAGACCAATGTGTTGGCCGGTGACCATCGGTGTCTCCTAGTTGAGCCTGATCGGGTTGATGAAGTCGGCGGTCACTGTCAGCAGCATGAACCCGGCCAGCACCGCGAAGACGACATAGGTCGCGGGCATGAGCCGGAGATAGTTCACCGGCGCGGCAGCCACCATGCCCCGCGCCGACCGGATCATGTTGCGGATCTTCTCGAACACCGCGATGGCGATGTGCCCGCCGTCGAACGGCAGCAGCGGGATGAGGTTGACGATGCCGAGCACGAAGTTCAGCTGAGCCAGCATGAGCCAGAACCCGGCCCACGACCGCAGGTTGACCAGGTCGCCGCCGATGATGCTCGCCCCGACCACGCTGATGGGCGTCTCCGGATCGCGTTTGCTACCGCTGAGCGAGTGCACCAAGGCGCCGATCTTCGTCGGGATCTTGACCAGCGACTTGCCCAACTGCACGCCGAGGTCACCGGTGAAGGCCACGGCGCCAGGTATCGCAGTCAGCGGGTTGTAGTGCGTGAACACAGCCGGCCCGTACTCGGAGGCGGAGATACCGACCGCGCCGACGGTGGCCGGGGCTTTGGCGTCGTCAGAAAGGAAGCGCTTGGTCTGGGCGACGTCGACGACGGTCGTGATTTCGGTTGTGCTGCCGTTCACGGTCCGCTTGACGACGAACGGCGTGGGACCGGTGAGCTTGCGCACCGCGGCAACCAGCTCTTCGGGGTTGTGCACGGGTGTCGCGCCGACCTTGACTACCTGGTCACCCGCCTTGATGCCTGCCAGCGCGGCCGGCCCGGGGCCCGTGCACTTGTCGAGTTGGCCCTTGGTGAGTTCGCTTTGCACGCAAGTGGTTTGACCGACGAACGCCGCAGGCTGCGGGTGCAGATTCGGCAGCCCACCGACCAGCGCGATGGCATAGATCAGCACCACGCCGATGACGAAGTTCATGCCTGGTCCGGCCAACAGCACCGCGGCCCGCTTCCAGGTTTTCTGTTTGTACATGGCGCGCCCATGCTCGTCGGGCTCGAGTTCGTCGACCGACGTCATCCCGGCGATGTCGCAGAAACCGCCGGCCGGGACCGCCTTGAGACCGTACTCGGTCTCACCGCGCCGCGTCGACCACAACGTGGGACCGAATCCGACGAAGTAACGACGCACTTTCATGCCGGTTGCGCGTCCCACCCACATGTGCCCGCACTCGTGCAGGGCCACCGAGAACAAGATGGCGAGCGCGAACAGCACGATGCCGATAACGAACATCATCGAAGCGGTAAAACCTCCCGTGTGCCTCGATCGATCGCCGTCCGGGCCGCCCTGCGGGCCCAGCGTTGCGCGTCGAGTACGTCATCCACGGTAGCGGGTTGCGCGCCCCACTGGTCGGCGGCGCTCAGGACTTCGGCGATGGTGCGCACGATCGCCGGGAAACCGATCCGTCCCGCCAGGAAGGCCGCTGCGGCCTCTTCGTTGGCGGCGTTGTATACCGCGGTCAGGCAGCCGCCGGTCTCGCCGGCCCGCCGGGCCAGCTCGACGGCGGGGAACACCTCGGCATCCAACGGCTCGAACTCCCAGCGGCTCGCGGTGGAGAAGTCGCAGGCCGCGGCCGCACCGGGCACACGGTCGGGCCAGCCCAGCGCGAGCGCGATCGGCAGCTTCATGTCCGGTGGGCTGGCCTGGGCGATGGTTGATCCGTCGGTGAACGTCACCATCGAATGCACGATCGACTGCGGGTGCACCACCACCTCGATGCGCTGATAGGGAATCCCGAACAGCAGATGGGTTTCGATGAGCTCGAGCCCCTTGTTGACCAGCGACGCCGAGTTCAACGTGTTCATCGGGCCCATCGACCAGGTGGGATGCGCGCCGGCCTGCACGGGGGTGACCTGTTCGAGCTCGTCGGCCGTCCAGCCCCGGAACGGGCCGCCGGAGGCGGTCAGCACCAGCTTGGCGACCTCGTCGGCGGTGCCGCTGCGCAAGCATTGCGCCAGGGCGGAATGCTCGGAGTCGACGGGCACGATCTGGCCGGGCTGCGCCGCCGCCTGAACCAGTGGGCCACCGGCGACCAGCGATTCTTTGTTGGCCAGCGCCAACCTGGCGCCCGACGCCAGGGCGGCCAGGGTCGGCCGCAAGCCCAGCGCCCCGACCAGCGCGTTCAGCACGACGTCGGCTTCGACGTCCTCGACCAGCCGGGTGACGGCGTCGGGGCCGCGATAGCCGACGCCGCCCACGGCGTCGGCCGCAGTGTCGTCCAGGACGGCGATGTTGGTGGTGCCGGTCGCCGCGCGCTGCTGGGCGAGCAGCTCCGGTCGCCCGCCGCCGGCCGCCAGCCCGACCACCTCGAAGCGGTCCGGGTTGGCGGCGATGACCTCCAGCGCCTGAGTGCCGATCGAGCCGGTGCTGCCCAGCACCAGCACCTGCAGCCGGCGGTCGCTGCGCCCGGGGATTGTCACCTGTTTATTGTGCCGTTTACTGAGGCCGCCTTCACGGCCAGCAGACGTCGAAGCACCTTGCGGACGCGAATCGGTGATTTTGCGTCCGCTCGCCCAACCGGCCCGTCCGCGATGATCCCCACTCCGAATGAACTGTGTCCGATCAAGATCGGCGGCAACGCCGTCCAGCAGAAGGAGTGTCATCGCAATGACGACCACTCAGGTCAGGAGAGCCGCGGCAGTAAGCCTCGCGGCGATCGCGCTCGTCGGCTTCTCGGCCTGTTCGAGCAAAAAGTCGGAATCGGAGAAGCCAAGCAGCAGCAGTCCGGCTTCCAGCAGCGCGGCGCCCGCACCGACGTCTGCGACGGCCAATCCGGCGGCGGATCTCATCGGTGCCGGCTGCGCGGATTACGCCGCTTTGCATCCCAGCGGTCCGGCCTCGGTGGCCGGGATGGCACAGGACCCGGTTGCCACGGCCGCGTCGAACAATCCGATGCTGTCGACGCTGACATCAGCGCTTTCAGGCAAGCTGAACCCGAATGTGAACCTGGTCGACACGCTCAACAACGGCCAATACACGGTGTTCGCTCCCACCAACGACGCCTTCGACAAGCTGCCCGCCACCACGATTGACGAGCTCAAGACCAACTCCGAGAAGTTGAAGGGCATCTTGACTTTTCACGTGGTGCAGGGCCAGCTCAGTCCGGCGAAGGTCGACGGCCCGCATAAGACTCTGCAAGGCGCTGACGCGACGGTGACAGGCACCGGCAACGATCTCAAGGTGAACACCGCGGGCTTGGTGTGCGGCGGGGTGCACACCGCGAACGCGACCGTGTACATGATCGACACGGTGCTGATGCCACCCAGTTAGTCGGAGATCGCCTGATAGGGCAGTCCGGTTCGCCAGGCTGTTCTAGCGATTTCTGCCTGGCATAAAGCCGAACTGGCTGTCGCCGTGAGCGATCCGTGAGCGATACGGCGCCGAATAGGAATTATGTCGTCCCTCGCGCTGATCGGTCTCGTCGGTGGCCTGATTACCGGGATCTCGCCATGCATCCTGCCGGTCCTTCCGGTGATCTTCTTCTCCGGCGCGCAACGCGCCGCCGGAGAGGTCGCTTCGCTTTCAGACACCGGCGGCGGCATCGCTGTGGCGGTCGAGACGAAACGTGCGATCTCTGACACGTTGCGCCCGTACCGGGTGATCGGCGGCCTGGTGCTCAGCTTCAGTGTGGTCACTCTGCTCGGTTCTGCCGCTTTGTCGCTGCTGCACCTACCGCAAGACGCCATTCGTTGGGTCGCGCTGGCCGCGTTGACCGCGATTGGGCTCGGCCTCATCTTCCCGGCATTCGAACGGCTGCTGGAGCGGCCCTTCGCCGCCATTCCGCAGAAGCAATTTGGGACCCGCACAAATGGGTTCGGCCTCGGGCTGGCGTTGGGGGTGCTCTACGTGCCCTGCGCGGGCCCGGTTCTCGCCGCGATCGTCGTGGCCGGTGCCACCGCGCAGATCGGCCTCGACACCGTCGCGCTCACCGCCGCATTCGCGGTCGGCGCCGCCCTACCGTTGCTGTTCTTCGCGCTCGCCGGCCAACGGGTGGCGGAGCGGGTGAGCGCTTTCCGACGACGCCAGCGCGAGATCCGGGTGCTGACGGGCATTGTGACGATTCTGCTCGCGGTGGCCTTGGTGTTCGATCTGCCGGCGATGCTGCAGCGCGCGGTCCCGGACTACACCGGCACACTGCAGTCCAGAGTCGGCGGCGATGAGAACATTCGGGAGAAATTGAACCTGGGTGGCATCGTCAACCCGCAGAACGCGCAGTTGTCCAACTGCAGCAACGGTGGTGCGCAGCTGGAGAGTTGCGGTCCCGCACCCGACATCAAGAGGATCACCGCGTGGCTGAACACGCCCGCCGCCTCAGCCGTTGACCTTCAGTCGTTGCGCGGCAAGGTCGTGCTGATCGATTTCTGGGCGTATTCGTGCATCAACTGCCAGCGCGCCATCCCGCACGTCGTCGGCTGGTACAACGCTTACCGAGACAAGGGTTTCGAGGTTATCGGCGTGCACACGCCCGAGTACGCATTCGAGAAGGTCGAGAACAACGTCGCCAAAGGCGCTGCCGACCTGGGCATCACATATCCCGTCGCCCTGGACAACGGCTACTCAACGTGGACCAACTACCGCAACCGGTACTGGCCGGCCGAATACTTGATCGACGCCAACGGCACGGTCCGCCATATCAAGTTCGGCGAAGGTGATTACGACGTCACCGAGAAGTTGATCAGGCAGCTGCTCACCGCCGCCCATCCCGGTATCAAGCTGCCTCAGTCCATCGACGCCCCGGACACCACGCCCCAGCACGGTCTCACCCCCGAGACGTACTTCGGCGTGGGCAAGAGGGTCAACTACCGCGGGGTTGGGACGTACGACCAGGGCTCCGCGACGTTCAGCTATCCGCCGACTCTGCCGCCCGACAGCTTCGCCCTGAGCGGGCCGTGGTCGCTGGATTATCAGGGCGCGACAACCGGCAGCGACCACTCGACCATAAAACTGAACTATCACGCCAAGAACGTCTACCTCGTCGTCGGAGGTACCGGAACCGTGACGGTCACCCGCGACGGAAAGTCGACGGCGCTGGCAGTCAGCGGACCGCCCACGTCGCACCAGATCGTGGCCGGTGACCAGTCGGCGCCTGCAACACTGGAGGTTCAACCCAGCCGAGGACTGCAGCTTTACTCGTTCACCTACGGCTGATCTACCGGGCGACCCATCCGGCAGCGGCTCGGCTTCGAACAAATCGTGTAGGGATCAACCAGACGGCGTGCGCCGTCTTCGACAGAAGGAGCAGACGGTGATGAAAGGGCAGAGCAAGGCCATCGCGGCCACCGGTGTCGCGGCAGCCGCACTTGTGAGTCTCGCGGTGGTCACCTCCCCCACGGCCGCGGCAGCCGACCTCGTCGGACCGGGATGCGCCGATTACGCGGCGCTCAATCCCAGCGGTCCGGCGTCGGTGGACGGGATGTCACAGGATCCGGTGGCGACGGCGGCATCGAACAACCCGATGTTGACAACGCTGACCGCCGCGGTTTCGGGGCAGCTCAATCCGCAGGTGAACCTGGTGGATACCCTCAACAACGGTCAGTACACGGTGTTCGCGCCGACCGACGCCGCGTTCAACAAGCTGCCCGCGTCGACGATCGACCAGCTCAAAACCGACTCCGGCATGTTGAACAAAATCCTGACCTACCACGTCGTTCAAGGTCAGCTCAGTCCGGCCCAGGTCGTCGGTACCCAGAACACCCTGGAGGGTGGCACCGTCAACGTGACCGGGCAGGGCAACGGTCTGCGAGTCAACAACGCCGGCGTGGTGTGCGGTGGTGTGCCGACCGCGAACGCGACGGTGTACATGATCGACACCGTGCTGATGCCCCCGGCGTAGCCGGCTACAAACGTCAGGCGGGCCTCATCTGCGGCCGATCGGTGAGGCCCGCCTGAGTCATTCGCTTGATGTGCCAAAATGGCGGCAACGTTGTCCAGCCGAGCCGGAGGATTCGCTATGGCCAGCACCGAGGTAGAACGCGACGCCAGGGTCGAGGTCGCCGAGGTGCCGTCCGCGCAGTGGGGCTGGACCCGGATCAATCACCGGACCTGGCACATCACCGGCGCCGTGACGGTGATCTTCCTGCTGGCCATGCTGCGCGGTAACCATGTCGGACGCATCGAGAATTGGTATCTCATCGGGTTCGCCGTGCTCGCGTTGTTCGTCATCGGGCGCGACTGGTGGGGCCGCCGCCGGGGCCGGCTCAGGTAGCCGCCGGGCTACCGCCGCAACCGCCGATAAGCCGCGCTGCTCACCACTCCGGCCACCAGGACGGCGAACGCCACCAGCCACGGCCAGGCGCCGTGCTGCTGCACCCAGCCGGCCAACGCGTCCTGCACGCGACCGGCGCCGGCAATCACCGAATTCCCGTGCTCCGGGTGGTGATGCCCGTGGGCATGCCCATGGTCTGGGTGCGCCCCCATCGACCGGACCTCGTAGAGGCCGTAGTAGCCGACGTAGACGCCGACCAGCACCATCAGCGCGCCGCCGATCCGGTTGACCCACGGCAGGATTCGGCGCAGGTGGCCCGCGACGGCGGAACTGGCCGCAGCGGCGGCGACCGCCAGCACGCCGACGACCAGAGTGAGCCCCGCGACGTAGGCGAGGTAGACCGACACACTGCCGAGCAGCGAGCCGCCGCGCAGACTGGCCGCGGTGACCGCCAGGAACGGGCCGACCGTGCAGGACAGCGAGGCGACCGCATAACTGACGCCGTAGCCGTACATCGAGCCCAGCTGAATCGTCGGAACCCGCGCTTGCGCCAGCGGTTTAGGCACGAACAATGTCAGGCGCCGGCCCAGCAGCAACCACCCGCCCAACACCACCAGTGCGACGCCGATCACGACCGTCAGATACGGCAGGTAGTGCTGCACCGTCGTAGCCGCCGACACCGTGAGCGCTCCGAAGACGCCGAACACGGTCAAAAACCCAAGCGCCATCATCGCCGTCGCGGCCGAGGCGCGGGCCATCGCGCCATAGCCCGGCGGCCCACCGGCCGGCCGATGCCCGTCGGCGTCCTCCCCGCGTACCACCAGAAGCAGGTAGCCGGGCAGCATCGCGAACCCGCAGGGGTTCAACGCCGCCACCAGCCCGGAGGCGAACGCCAACCCGACCAGCCCGTGGTTCACATGTCGAACACTAGAACAGCGGTCAGCCTTCGGCGGCCAACTGGCCGCAGGCCGCGCTGATCTCGCGGCCGCGAGTGTCGCGCACGGTGCACGACACGCCGTGACTGCGCACCCGGCGCACAAATTCGTCTTGCTCGGCCTTCCCGCTGGCGTCCCACCGGCTGCCCGGCGTCGGATTGAGCGGGATCACATTTACGTGCACCAGCGGGCCGAGCGCACGATGCAGACGCTGGCCCAGCAGGTCGGCCCGCCAGGGCTGGTCGTTGACGTCGCGAATCAGCGCGTATTCCACCGACACCCGCCGCCCGGTCGTCTCGGCGTGGTAGCGGGCCGCGGCGAGCGCGGCGTCGATCTTCCACCGGTTGTTGACCGGCACCAGGGTGTCGCGCAGTTCGTCGTCGGGGGCATGCAACGACAGCGCCAGCGTCACCGCCAGCCGCTCGTCGGCGAGCTTGCGGATCGCCGGGGCGAGACCGACCGTCGACACCGTCACCGAGCGGGCCGAAATCCCGAACCCGTGCGGCGGCCGCTCGACGATCCGGCGCACCGCGGCCACGGTCCTGGTGTAGTTGGCCAGCGGCTCGCCCATGCCCATGAACACCACGTTGGACAACCGGATGCCGTGCTCGTGGCGCAGCGTCGCCGCGGCGCTGCGCACTTGCTCGACGATCTCGGCGGTCGACAGGTTGCGGGTCAGGCCGCCCTGACCGGTCGCACAGAACGGGCAGGCCATGCCGCAACCCGCCTGCGACGAGATGCACACGGTCGCGCGCCGCGGGTAACGCATCAACACCGATTCGAACGTCGTCTGGTCGACCGCGCGCCACAACGTCTTGCGGGTTTCGTCGGCATCGCAGCGCAGCTCGCGGGCGGCGGTCAGCAAGGTCGGGAACAGCGCGTCGCCGACCTGCCCGCGCAGCGCCACCGGAAGATCGGTCATCTGCTGCGGGTCGGCGATGAGCCGGCCGTAGTACTGGTGGGCCAGCTGATTGGCCCGAAACGCCGGCAGCCCCAGTTCCGCGATCGCCGCCGCGCGACCGGCAGCGTCGAGGTCGGCGAAGTGCCGGGGCGGCAGCCCCGCGCGCCGGGGCGCGTCGAACACGAGTAGGTGGGTCATGATCGCCTTCCATCCTGGCCTGCCGTCCACGCCAAAGCCAAGATTGAAGTGCCGCGGCCCGCGGGTATGGAGCACCGGTGAGCCGACGTGCCGAACTGGAGCAGGTGGCCGGCCGGGTCTTCGGCTGGCAGCAACTGCGCCGAATACGTTTTCCTGGCCCCCGAACAGCTCGGCAATGACGACGTCGTCGAGCGGCTGCGGTCCTCGGACGTCTCGCTGGTCGTCGACGACGAGGCGCACTGCGTGTCGGCGTGGGGCCACGACTTCCGGCCGAGCTATCTGCGCCTGGCCGACGCCATCGAGCGGCTGGGCCGGCCCCGGATCGCCGCCCTGACGGCCACCGCGTCACAGGTGGTCCGGCGCGAGATCGTCGAGCAATTGCGGTTGCGCGACCCGACCGTCATCGCCACTGGCTTCGACCGGCCCAACCTGCGGCTGGAAGCCGCACTTTTTCTGGAGGACGCCGACAAGCGCGGCGCGGTGTCGGCGACTGTGGCTGAGCTTGACGGCCCGGGTCTGCTGTACACGGCCACCCGCAAAGACGCCGAGTTCTACGCGGGCGCACTGCGCGAGCGCGGAGTGACGGCGGCGGCGTATCACGCCGGCCTGCGATCAGCCGAGCGCGACGAGGTGCATCGCGGGTTCCACGAGGGCGACTACGACGTCGTCGCCGCGACCTCGGCCTTCGGCATGGGCATCGACAAGCCCGACGTGCGCTTCGTTGTGCACGCCTCAGTGCCGGATTCGCTGGACAGCTACTACCAGCAGATCGGCCGCGGTGGCCGGGACGGCGGGCCGGCGCTGGCCCGGCTGTTCTACCGCGCGCAAGACCTTTCGCTGGCGCGGATGTTCACCACCCAGCGTCCCGATCCGGTGTTGCTGGCGCAGGTGCACGAGGCGCTGCGCGGAGCGTCACGCAAACGGCTGAAAAACCTCGGCGCAGAGCTGAACGTGCGGGGCCGCAAGCTGACCAACGCCGTCAACCTGCTCGAGCTGGCCGGGGCCATCACGTCGGAGCGCACCGGCTTCTCGGCCACCGACGCCGACACGACGACAGCGGTGCGGCACGCTGTCGACGTCGCCGACGCCGCCGAACGGGTCGACCATACCCGGGTGGAGATGATGCGCGGATACGCCGAAACCCGGGACTGCCGAAGGCAATTTCTGCTCGGCTATTTCGGCGAGACCTTGGCAGAGCCGTGCGGCAACTGTGACCGGTGTGCGGCCAACGCGGCTGAAGGCCGCGAGCCGGCCGAACCGCAGGAATCCGCGCTGCCGGTCGACACGCCCGTCGAGCACACCGAATGGGGACCCGGCGCCGTCATCAGCGGGGAAGCCGACCGCGTCACCGTGCTGTTTTCGACAACTACGGCTATCGCACCCTGTCGATGAAGGCGGTCCGGGCCAACGGGGTACTGCGGGTCCGCTGACCCCTCAGGCCAGCAGCGTCAACACGATCCAGGCCGTCGCCGCCGCCGGCAGGTAGCCGTCGAACCGGTCCAGCACCCCGCCGTGACCGGGTATCAGGCTGCCCATGTCCTTGATCCGAAGGTCGCGCTTGATCTGGGACTCCACCAAGTCACCGAGCGTGGCGGCGACGACCACCAGCAGCCCCAGCACGGCGCCGAGCCAGATCGGCTTGTGCGTCAACAAAGTCAGGCTCAGCACGGTCGCGGTGATCCCGAGGATCAGCGAACCGGCCAAGCCTTCCCAGGACTTGCGCGGGCTGATGGTGGGCACCATCGGGTGTCTGCCCATCAGCACGCCCATGGTGTAGCCGCCGACGTCGGAGCACACCACCCCGGCGGCCAGCGCGAACGCGTAAGCCTGGCCGCGTGGGAAGTAGATCAGCAACGCTGCAAACGACGCGAACAACGGCACCCAGACGGCCAGGAAGACCGTCGCCGAGATGTCGCGCAGGTAGTTGGTCGGGGCGGCGTTATCGGAGCCGTGTCCGGCGCGCCGGCCGTGCGGGCTGAGCAGCCGCCACACCATGCAGATCACGATCGTGCCACCGAAACCGCCGAGCACGCCGCGCACATTGAAGGGCGCGGTCAGCCACACCATGGCCTGCCCGCCGATCACCAGTGGCAGGACCGGGATCACATAACCCGCGGCGCTGAACCGCCGCGCCACCTCGAGGGTGCCCAGCAGGACACCGGCGGCCAGGATGCCGATATAGCCCCACGGCCGCCCCCACAGCAGGCTGGCCAGTACCAGACCGGCCATGGCCGCACCGACCACGATCGCCACCGGCAAGTTGCGCCCGGTCCTCGAGGTCTTCGCGCCAACTTCCGACTGCGTCCCGGGCGCCGGCTTGTCGGGCGGTGTACCTGCAGCGGTATTTGCGTGTGCCACGACGTCGGTTGCTGAGCGGCCGCTAGACCTCCAGCAGTTCGCCTTCCTTGTGTTTGACCAGTTCGTCGATCTGGACGACGTAGGAGTGGGTGGTCTTCTCGAGGTCCTTTTCGGCGCGACCCACCTCGTCCTCACCGGCCTCACCGTCTTTGCGGATCCGGCCCAGCTCCTCCATCGCTTTGCGACGGATGTTGCGCACCGACACCCGCGCTTCCTCGCCTTTGTGCCTGGCCTGCTTGACCAGGTCGCGGCGGCGTTCCTCGGTCAGCTGCGGCACGGCCACCCGGATGAGGGTGCCGTCGTTGGTGGGATTGACCCCTAGATCGGAGTTGCGGATCGCGGTCACGATGGCGTGCAACTGGCTGGCCTCGTAGGGCTTGATCACGACCAGCCGTGCCTCGGGGACGTTGATACTGGCCAGTTGAGTGATCGGGGTGGTCGCTCCGTAGTAGTCGATGGCGATCCGGGAGAACATGCCGGGAGTGGCGCGGCCGGTGCGAATGGTGGCCAAATCGTCACGTGCCACCGACACGGCTTTTTCCATTCTCTCCTCGGCATCGAAGAGAGTCTCGTCAATCATGTGCGCCGCTCCCGTCTGAGACCAGTGTTCCGATCTTCTCACCTGCGACGGCGCGGGCGATATTGCCATCGGTCAGCAGATTGAACACCAGAATCGGCATGCCATTGTCCATGCACAGGCTGAACGCGGTCGCGTCGGCCACGCGCAGCCCCCGATCGATGACGTCGCGGTGACTGATCGCGGTGAGCAGCTCGGCGTCGGGGTTCTCCCGCGGATCCTCGGCGAACACCCCGTCGACCGCTTTGGCCATCAACACCACGTCGGCGCCGATCTCCAGCGCCCGCTGCGCGGCGGTGGTGTCGGTGGAGAAGTACGGCAGTCCCATGCCGGCCCCGAAGATAACCACCCGGCCCTTCTCCAGATGCCGCCGTGCCCGCAGCGGAATATAGGGCTCGGCCACCTGACCCATGGTGATCGCGGTCTGCACCCGGGTCGCGATGCCTTCTCTCTCCAGGAAGTCCTGCAGCGCAAGGCTGTTCATAACGGTGCCCAGCATCCCCATGTAGTCCGACCGGGTGCGTTCCATACCGCGCTGCTGCAGCTGGGCGCCACGGAAGAAGTTACCGCCGCCGATCACCACGGCGACCTGCACACCGGTGCGGACCACTTCGGCGATCTGCCGGGCCACCTGCGCCACCACGTCGGGGTCCAGTCCGACCTGCCCGCCGCCGAACATCTCACCGCCCAGCTTGAGCACCACCCGGGAGTATCGGTGCCGGCCCGACCCATCGTCGGTGGCGAATGCCTGACTGCCGTCGGTGCTGATCGGGTCGGTCATCACGCTCCTTAGTCTCCGCCGAACGTGCAACCAATGCGAAAAAGGCGCCGATATCTCACAGTGGCTGCACGTTCGGCGTCTAACTTAGTAGCCGTCCGTGGTGCCGTTGCCCAGATAGCCCAGTCGCGCGGCCGTCACCAGCTCACGATCCAGGATGTTGCGGGTTTCGACCACGAGCGCACCGCCTGAAGCGCAGCGCGCGATGGAGTCCCAATCCAGCTCGGTGAATTCGCGTCGCCACTCGTACGGGTCACGCGCGGTGGCGACCGGACCTGAATGGTGTCGATGGCGTCGAGCCGCGGGTCATAGGCGGTCACCTGCGCGCCGGCCCGCGTCAGCGCCTCGCACACGGCTACCGCCGGCGAATCCCGGATGCCGCTGGTGGCCGCCTTGAACGTCAGACCGAACGCGGCCGCCCCAGCCGCACCAGCTCGAACACTTCGTCGGTGCAGGTGGCCGCGACCCAGTCGGCGGTACGGGCGATCGAATGCTCCAGCTTCAGGCGCGCCGGCGGACTGGTGTCCTGCACGCCCTGATGGCGTCGCTTCACCACCCCCAGAGCGTGGAAAGTCTGCACGACAGGAACGTCCCGCCGTCGCGCCGCACGCAACGTGGCCAGGCCGGCCATCCAGAAGTGCGCGTGGGCGACATCCGGCGGCTCGTCGCGCCACTGCTCGACGAGATACCGCCCGAGGCGGACATATGTTGCAGCAGAACGTCTTTGGACAGTACTTCGGGCGGCCCGGCCGGCACTTTCACCACGGTGTATCCATCGGGTGTGCGCACCCGCTCGGGCAATCTGCGGCTGTCCGAGCGAGTGTAGACCAGCACCTCGTGCCCGCGCCGGGAGAGCGCCGCCGACAGCTCGGCGACATGGACGTTCTGGCCGCCGGCGTCGAGGCCGCCCAGTACCGCCAACGGGCTCGCATGCTCGGAAACCATGGCGATCCTCATCCGGCCGCCTTCGCGTACGGAATTGGTGGCGGACTTCATGCGCACACCTGCCCGATCAACTGGTCCCACTCGCTCAGGAACCGCTCGAGGCCGAAGTACTTCAGCGCAATCTGGCGGGCTGACTTGCCGGCGGCGCGCGCGGCCTCCGGGTCGGTGACATAGCGTCGTAGCGCGTCACCGAGAATACCGACGTCGGCGCTGACCACCCCGGCCTCGCTCGGCACCGTCAGTGGAGCCATTGTCGATGCCACCGCGACCACCGGCATGCCCAGATGCATTGCCTCCAACAGCGAGATTCCCAGCGACGTCCAGCGCGCGGTGTGCAGGTAGACCCGAGAAGTTCTTCCCGGGCACTTTGGCGGTCAAACATTCGGCCGACGCGCCGCCCGCGCACGCTAGGACGCGGTCAGCCCCTGCGTTGCCGGCCCCTCCAACAGCGTTCCGTCCGGCGCGAACCGCGAGCCATGCAGCGGGCATTCCCAGGAATCACTGGCATCATTCCAGTTCACGATGCCGCCCAAATGCGGACACACCGGTGAAATCCGATGTGTCACACCGTCTACCGTGCACTGCGCGCGCAGATGCCACGGCATACCGCTGACCGAACCGCCCGCGCTGGGCACCGAACGGGACCGCGCTACCGGCGTCAGCCAGCCCTTGGTCATATGGAACCCGACCTCGAGGTTGGCCTGCACCGCTGTGGTGATGCCGGTCAGCTCGTGCGGGCTCCACGCCGCGAACGCGCGTGCCCAGTCCATTCGCCCGCCCAATATCCGGCTGCTGAGAACAAGCGCGGCGGCCGCACCACCCGTCATGCCCCACTTGTTGAAACCTGTTGCCACGAAGATCTTTTCGTTGCCCGGCAGGATCGGGCCCACGTACGGCAGGCGATCGACGGGGGTGTAGTCCTGTGCCGACCACAGATGTGTTTGCACAGCGCCGGGAAAGTGGGTCTGGGCCCATTGCGACAACTCGTCGAGCTCGGCGGTGGGACTTTTGCGACCCACCGTGTGACCGGCGCCGCCGACAATCAGCCGCTGACCGTCGCCGGCCGGCGCGTAACGCACAGAGCGGGTCGGTGAACCCGCCGAGATGAACATCGGCCGGGTGATCTCACCGGGCACATCGAAAGCGAAGGCGTAGGACCTGCTGGGTTTGAGCCTGGCGAAAAAACCGCCCCGGTCCAGAATCGGGATGCCGGTCGCCAGCACGCATTGGCCGGCGTCGATGTTCACATCGTCGCCGTCGCTGTGGACCCGCAGCCGCACCCGGTCGCGCTGCTGGGACACCGAACGAACCCGAGCAGCTTCGGCCAGCCGGCCGCCGCGGCTGGTCAGCTCAGCGATCAAAGCGTCCAGCAAAGGCATCGGGTCGAATTGAGCCTGGTCGGCCAGGCGGACCCCGCCGTGATATGGGAAGGGCACCCCGGCATCGTCGTCCCACTCGGCGTCCAGACCCGCGAGCCGGCAGGCCGTCAGCTCGGCGCGCGCCGATGGGACCTCTTTGGCCGACTGGGCATAGGTGTAGTCCGCTTCGCGCTGCACCGCGATGCCGTTGTGCTCGCAGTACCGCAGCAGCCAGTCCTGGCCCTCTCGACTGCCCTTGACGTAGTCGCGGGCGATGTCCGCGCCGTGGCGGCCGACGATCTTCGTCAGCGATGTGCCTTGGAGCAGGCTGATCTTTCCAGTGGTATTGCCGGTTGTCACCGCGCCCGCGGTGCGAGCCTCCAGCACGAGCACGTCTTTGCCCGCCCTGGCCAGCAGCACCGCGGTGATCAGGCCGGTGATACCGGCCCCAACGACCACCACATCGGCCGAGCGGCCGCCCTCGGTGAGGCGGTGTGTTTCGTGAGACGGTCGAGCACCGTCAAGCCACAGCGACGTCATTTGCGTCCCATACCCGGCCGCCGATCGGCGCCAAACCCACGCCGGCCACCTCGCCGAACGGTGTTCCACATCACACTGTCCCGGGTCGGACGCGGTTTACCTGCTGAAAAGCTGACCCGGCCGGGTGGCGGGACCGTGGGACCGGCGCGGGATGTTTGAGCCCGGCATGCCCTGGGAATCCGGCCAGTCGCGGCGGGGGTCACCACGCCGGACCGGCCGGATATCCGACCGGTCCCGAGCACATGAGCCAACAAGGAGGAATCCATGGCGGACGACAAGGACAAGAGCGGACCTGCAGAAGGCGTGCGCGGCGTCGTCGAGGACGTGAAGGGCAAGGCCAAAGAAGCGGTCGGGAATGTGACCGGTCAGGACAATCTCGCGCGCGAAGGTTCGGCCCAGCAGGACAAGGCCGAGGCGCAGCGCGATGCGGCCAAGAAAGAGGCCGAAGCTGAATCGGCCCGTGGTGGTGCGGAGTCGGCCGAGAAGAAGCAGCAGTCCCACCAGGATTAAGACTCGATAGAAAGCGATGGGCCCGGTCCGAAACGGACCGGGCCCATCGGTTTTCTGCGCCGTCCTTGGCGGACCTTCCTGGCAGGGCGGTCCCGCCGCACATGTTCAGCCGAACAGCGGCAACGCCCGCTTGCGGGCCAATGCGTCCATACCGTGCTGGATGCTGTCCTGCACCTCGCGGTACTTCTGGTCGAGGTAGTCGTCGTCGTCTGCGCGGGCCGGGTCGTGGTCAACCTCGACCGCGGGCATGAAGCGCGTCCTGATTTTGGCCGGCAACGGCAGTTGCGGCAGCGCCGCGGGGGCGATTCCCCAGGGCAGCGACACCGCCACCGGGAACACTTTGAGCCGCAGCATCCGGTCCAGCCGTAAGGTGCGGGAAAGTCGGTCACCGCGAATCAGCACCGGCATGGCGTCTGCGCCGCCGACCGTTGCGATCGGCACGATCGGTACCCCGGCCCGGATCGCCATTTTCACGAAACCTTTGCGGCCGGCCAGGTTGGCGCGGTCACGTTCACTCCACGGCCGCAGCGAGTCCACTTCGCCGCCGGGCCACAGTGCGACGTCGCGTCCTTCGGCAAGCGCGGTCGCGATGGCGTCCGGCGCTGCCGGAAGGACACCCATCGATCGGAAATAGCGGCCGATGCCGGGGATGGCCATCAGCGCGTCGTGCGCGGTGCCGTGCAGCGCGCGCTCCTGGCCGAACCGTCGCCACCATTGCAGCCCGACGGTCCACGCGTCCCAGACGAACGGGGCGCCGGAGTGGATTCCGATCAACAGTACCGGCGGCTCGGGAATGTTGTCCCAGCCGTCGATCTCCATCCGGAACCAGTAGTCGACCAAGAGATTCCAGAAAAACTTCTGGCGTTGCAGGGTGGCCTCGTCCTGTCCGGACAGGTCCCATTCGCCGGCCCGCTCGGACACCCAGCCGCCCAGTCCGCCGGACTGCCGGCTGCGGCGGTCCGCCATCGCCGCCCTTGCCTGGTCAGCGTGCTGTTGCGCTTGTTCGCGGACTTCAGCCGGCCGGTGATCTGTTTCACTCATGGCAGTGGTGTACCCAACTGGGCCCATACGCACGCCGCAGACGAATCTCCCCGCGTCAAAACGACGCGGGGAGGTCGAAACCGCCTTGACGGTTTAGCCAGCGATCACTGGCTTGGGCCGGTTGCGGGGGCGTTGCCGTCACCGGTGCCGGTCGGGTTGTCTTGACCCGTGCCAGTGGCGTTGCCCTGACCCGTGCCGGTGGCGTTGCCCTGACCCGTGCCGGGCGTGGTGTTTTGACCCGTGCCGGGCGCATTAGTCCAGATCAACACGTCCTCAACGCCGTCGTTGTACACGACACTGTTCGGCGGTGTGCCGGTGACGTTGAAGTAGAGCGTGCCGCTGGACTGGGCGCCTTGGACGATCGGCGCCGGGCTGAGCCCGTTGGGTGTGCCCTCTTCGATCACCCGGTAGTTCGTGCCGTCCGCAGCTCGGGCGTTGAAGTCGGTGATCAACGGGGTGACGGTACCGCTGTTGGCGGTAGCGGTGATGTCAGCTTGGTAGATCTGACCCTGCTGACCGAGGACGGGCAGGTTGACGTTGCTCGGCTGCAAATTGCTCACGGTGTAAGCAGTGACGAGCGGACCGTCGACAAGCTGTTCGCTGGTGCCGAAAGCCTGAACCGTCGGGTTGACAGCAGCTGCGGTTGCAGCAGTAAATACAGCGGCCGCTGCGATTCCGGTTGCGCCTATCGCAGCTTTCATGGCGGACGAGGTGAGTTTCACGCCTATCTCCTCTCAATAGAGCCGTCCGTGTCATTTCTTGCGGCGACACTCGTCATCGCGAGAGCAGCACCACACCTAATGCGCAATAACCAATCAGTGTCCTGCTTAAACACGTAATTGCGCGAATTTCGGAGCTTAAACGCTTGTTTGACGACGTCTTGGCTGGCAATCACCGGTTTATGCGGTCCGCATACGCCGTCGTCCGCTCTAGAACTTCCGCCGCTTCGAGCCCTCCGAACCCCACCGCAAGACGACCGCGCCGAGGCTCGCGAGCAATTACTGCCAATTGGTATTGCATCGTTCAGGCCGCTTGATATTGCGGCTATGGCCACGCCGGCGACCACGCCACCGGCACCGTCGAGCCATCTCGGACGACACGCTCAACGCGCCCGTTCCACTCCAGACCGCGCCCGATTCGACAGTCGGCCCCGAGCACCGACGACGGGCTTCGACCGATTCTCAACTCCAGTAGCAATGCCGCCTCATCGATTAGCGTTTCCGCCCGCCGGGTAGCCGGTCGGCAGCATGGCGGAGGTGACGCGCTCGCCCGAGCCGACCACCGAGCAAAAAGCATTGGCGTCACCGGCCGATCATGATCGGTCATGACCCGGTTGAAGGACCTGCTCAGAGCAACGCCGGTATCAAGGAACACCTGATGATGGAACGTGGCAGCGGCAGCACAGTCCGCGCGAAGACGACGCGCTCAAGAGTGAGCTGCGCGGCACCCTGCAAGGCAACCGCTCCAGCCGGGCCGAGGAATGGCGCGACGCCGAACCGCCAGCCGACGACGACCCGGACGGCCCCAACGCCGGGCTGCCTCCGCAGCAACGTTGACCTACTGCGGCCAAGCGCCGCCGTTGCCATAGCTTCATCGTTTCCCGTGCCGGGACCTTGAGTTCAACTAGCGCTCACGGCGAGGTCAGGTTTCAGTCGCCGAGCCGCGGGTATGTTCAGCAATCTCCTCGGCAACAAAGCTCATCGCATCGAGTGTTTTGAGGACAAGACTTCCGGCCTGTCAGGGCCAGGTTCATCAGAAGAGCCAATCAAGGAGTATTCATGGCAGAGCACAGCAAACGCACCAACCCAGTGAAGGGCGTCGTTGAGGACGTCAAGGGAAAGGCCAAGCAAGCCGTCGGAACGGTGACCGGTCGCGAAGACATGGTTCGCGAGGGTAAGGCCCAACAGGAGCAAGCGCACGGTTACGTACCCGGCGCGCCCGGCTCTGAACCACCGCAGTTGAGCGAACCGACCACGCCCCGTAAGCCGTTGCCTCCCAAAGATGATCAAGATGCGCCGGCACTTCGCACCGGAACCGGAACTCCTGTCGAAGGTCCCTCAACCGCGCGCGGACAACAGGGCGCGTACCTCACGACCGCGCAGGGCGCGCGGTTGTACGACACCGATCACTCGCTCAAAGCGGGCGAACGCGGACCGACGCTGCTGCAGGACCATCATCTGCGCGAAAAGATCATGCACTTCGACCACGAGCGCATCCCCGAACGTGTCGTGCATGCCCGCGGCGCCGGCGCCCATGGCGTGTTCACAGGCAACGGTGCAGCCGAGAAGATCTGTAAGGCGGAATTTCTCAAATCCGGTGTCAAAACAGACGTCTTTGTCCGGTTCTCCACCGTGGTCGGTTCTCGGGGATCGGCCGACACGGTGCGAGATACTCGTGGATTCGCTACCAAGTTCTACACCAGCGAGGGAAACTTCGATCTGGTCGGCAACAACATCCCGGTATTTTTCATTCAAGACGGCATCAAATTTCCCGACATTATCCATGCGGCCAAACCACATCCAGATCGCGAGATCCCACAAGCGCAGTCGGCGCACGACACCTTCTGGGATTTCGTTTCTCTGCACACCGAAGCGAGCGCGCACACCATCTGGCATATGTCCGACCGCGCCATCCCACGTTCCTTTCGGATGATGGAAGGCTTTGGCGTGCACACGTTTCGGCTGATCGCGCCGGACGAAACCACTTCGCTGGTGAAATTTCACTGGAAACCGCGTCTGGGCGTGCATTCACTGATCTGGGAGGAGGCGCAGATCACCGCTGGGTTTGATCCGGATTTCCATCGCCGCGACCTCGCCGATGCGATCGAGACGGGTGCCTACCCCGAGTGGGATCTCGCAGTGCAGGTGTTTCCAGACACACCCGAGCAAACCTTCGAAGGCATCGATCTCCTCGACTCGACCAAGATCGTGCCCGAGGAGCTGGCCCCGGTACAGGTCATCGGCACGATGCAGCTCAATCGCAACCCCACCAACTTCTTCGCCGAGACCGAGCAGGTGGCCTACCACATCGGCCATCTGGTACCCGGTATCGACGTCACCGACGACCCGCTTCTGCAGGCACGGTTGTTCTCCTACCTCGACACCCAGCTCACCCGGCTGGCCGGTCCCAACTTCTCCCAGATTCCGATCAACCGCCCGCACGCGCCGGTCAACGACATGTTTCGGGACGGCTTCCATCAGAACGGAGTACATCCCGGCGTTGCGCCATATCGTCCCAACTCCCTCGACGGCGGATGCCCATTCACCGCCGGCGCCACCACCGGGGCTTTCATTGAAGTTCCCACCCCGCTACCCGCGTCGGCCAAACGCCGTGCCGCTCCGGCTAGTTACGACGACCACTTCACTCAAGTGACGATGTTCTACCGCAGCCTCACCCCGGTGGAGCAGGCTCACATTGCCGCCGCCTACACCTTCGAACTGGGGAAATGCTACGAACAGGTCATCAAGGAGCGCACCCTTGCCGTACTTGCCAATGTTAACGCAGAACTATGCGCCTCGGTCGCCGCGGGTCTGGGGCTCACGCCGCCGGCCCCGACCAAAACCCCAATCGACCCGACGATCAGTCCGCTGCTGTCGCAAGTCGGCCAACGCTGGCCGGCCGCGGGCCGCCGCATCGGCATCATCACCGGTGCGGAGTCCGACCTCGGCGACGTGGCCGCATCGGTTACCGCGGTAGCCGCGGCAAAGTTGGTTGCGCTGTTGATTGCTCCGCAGGGCGGGACCCTCGACTCCGAGGGCGTCAGCTTGACTGTGTCGCGTACCTATTCGACGGCACGATCTGTAGAGTTCGACGCCGTCCTCATCGCGGGATCACCAGCAGACGCCCGCGCGAGGATTGTCGTCGACGAGGCGTTCCGCCACTTCAAGCCAATCGGTGTGCTGCCTCAGGGAACAGACCTTCTCGCCATGGCAGGCGTCCCGCCCCAAGCCGAAGGTGTATTCGCCGACTCGAACGCCACGCAGATCGTCGAGTCATTGGTCGCCAGCCTCGAGGAACACCGGGTTTGGAGCCGCGCCGTCGGCGAATGAGCTCAACGACCCCGCACCCGACGGTTTTCCTTCTTGATGGCCTCGACGAGCTGCGACTTGGTCATCTTCGAGCGACCGCGCACATCGAGCCGCCGGGCGATGTCGAGTAAGTGCTGCTTGCTGGCGTTGGCGTCGACACCCTCGGCCGACGGCGCGGTGTTGTCGGGGCCGCCGCCCTCGGCCCGCTTGTCCGACGGTCCTCGTTTCTCCTTCGGCTCCCAATGGTCGCCGACTTTCTCGAAACTGTGCTTGACCGCCGAATAAGCCACCCGATGGGCGCGCTCCGCGCTGCCATACTGCTCGGCCGCGGCATCATGGGTCTTGGCGAAGGTCCGCTGAGCTTTCTCATCGGACCGCTGCAAGGTCGACGGCAATTCGTCCTTCTTGGCCTTGCCGCCCTTCGTCGTCTTGGGCATGACACCTCCAGATTAGTTTCAGTACGCCAGTCAGCCTTCGGCCATTTTTTGCGCCCACGCGTACGCCAGCTGTAGGAAGTCGGCGCCGGTGAGTGCTGTGAAGCAGCCCGCGACCAATCGGGTGAACCGCGGCACGAAAATCAGGCCGATCACAAACGCGGTGGCCACCCACACGTCCAGACAGAACGGGCAGGTGAGCAGCTCCCCGAGGCTGTGGCGCAGCGGGCTGTCGTCGCGGACTTCCTCCATCACCTCGGCTGGCCCACCGCTACCCGAGTAGTGGGTGAAGGGCGCCCGCAGCGGGCTGGTGACGGCTTCCTTCGTGACGGTGCGAGACAGCTTGTGGGTGCCCAGGCTCACGGTGACAAGATCGATGACCCGCCAACGCTCCGGCAGCTTACGACCGGTTGCGGCGGCGAGGATCGCCGTCAGCGTCACCAGCGCGCCATAGACGACCAGTACCACCGCATAACCACTCAGCGGCCGGGCGTTGTCGCCGCGGTAGGCGTCAGCTTCTTGGCGCGCCCGTTCGGTGACGCCGGCTTTCGCGTCCGCTAGTTCACTCACTGCCACTCCTTTGTCAACTCCGCATGCCGGTTACCCGGAGTCGGTGTCGCGCAATCTGTGAGCCGCCGCAGCAAGCGGCCCTGAGTTTCCTTACTACCGGCCGGGGTACAGGACAGCAGACGTAGGAGAAAGGACGGGTCGTGACCAAATCTGATGGTGACACGCCGGCAATTCTGTTCGACCTCGACGGCACCTTGGTCGATTCGAACTTTCACCATGCCGTGGCATGGCACCGAGCGTTCCTCGACGTCGGCCAAGAGGTCCCGTGCTGGAAAGTTCTCGGGCTGGTCGGCCGATCGGGTTCTGAGCTGGTCGAGGAACTGCTCGGCGAGGACTTGGCGGAAAAGCACGGCGACGAAGCAAAAGATCTGCACAGCCGCTACTTCGGCGAGTTCGAACCGACCTTGCGCGCCACTCCGGGCGTTCGCGAACTGTTCGAGGCCGTCAACGACCGGGGCTGGCGCACAGTGCTGGCTTCGTCAGCGGGCGAGGAGACCTTGGAGCTGCTGCGTCGGGTGCTCGACATCGACGACCTCATCGGGGAAGTCACCTCCAGCGCCGACGCAGATCGCGCGAAGCCCGACCCCGACATCGTCAGCACTGCCCTCGATCGGGCCGGACGCGACGAGGGTCAAGCGATCTTCGTCGGAGACGCGGTTTGGGACGTGGAAGCCGGGCGTCGTGCCGGGATTCCCACGGTGGCGGTCCTCAGCGGCGGAGTCGCACGAGAGGCCCTGGAGGAAGCCGGTGCCGCAGCGGTCTACGACGACCCGCAGGATATCTTGGACCATTTCGACGATTTCGCCAAACTGCTGGGGTCCTGAACGGGGTCAGCCTAGGTGCGCCGACAGCAACCAGGCTGGCATGGACTTGCGTCCGTTGCCCTCGTCGCGCAGATCAAGGTTGGCGAACTCGGCAAAAGCGCCGTCGGGAATGTTGGCGTAGATCCTGGCGGGCCGGATCTCGTCGACCACCCAGTATTTGGACACCACCTCGCGCAGTTCGTCTTCGCTGACCGGGTTGGCCGGCCCTTCCGGCATGCCGGTGCGGTCGAAAACCAGCACGAAGTAGGCGGCGCCGGGTGCTGCCGCGCGCACGATTGAGCGCTGGTAGCCATCGCGCAGCTCCACCGGCATCGAATGAAACAGCGTGCAGTCGACGATTGTGTCGAACCGGCCGTCATAACCGGTGAAGGCACTGATGTCAGCGACGTCGAAGGAGGCGTTGGTCAAGCCTTGCTCGGCGGCGTGGGCCTTGGCCAGCCTGATCGCGGTGGGCGACGCGTCGAGGCCGACTGTCTGGTGGCCAAGGGCGGCCAGGTGCAGAGACAACGCCGCTTCGCCACAGCCGGCGTCGAGCACGGTGCCCGTGATCTTGCCTTGGTCGATCAGCGCAGCGATCTCCGGCTGCGGTTCGCCCAAGCTCCACGGCGGTCGAGCACCGCGCCCGAACTCTTCGGCTTCCCCGCGGTACGCCGGGTCGAAATCAAAATCGAAATTCTGTACATCGGTCACCACCCCGGTATATCAATCTACCTGATATATGTCAAGGGTCTTGATATTCTCTGCGGCCGATTCAGGCCGGTGTGGCGGACTTGATGTGGGGCCAGGGCCGGGCCGCCTCGAGTTCATACGCGAGTTCCAGCAGCCGCGCTTCACGCCCGATGTCGGCGGAGAACATCATGCCCACGGGTAGTCCGGCGCCGGTCTGAGCCAGCGGCAACGAGATCGCAGGCTCGCCGGTGACATTCTGCAGCGGGGTGAACGCCACCCACGAGCTCAGGCGGTCCATGATCTGGTCGAAGTCCGCGGTGGGGTCGAGGTGACCGATCGGTGGCGTTGCATCGGCCAACGTCGGGGTGAGCACCACGTCGTAGCGGCGGAACAACTGCGCGGTGCGCCGCCGAATGGCCCGCAGCCGCATGATCACCAGCGGCAGTCGCAGCAGATTGCGGCTGGCGTGGCGGTCCAGGCCCAACGTCAGGTTATCCAGCCGTGTGCGGTCGAAGGACGGGCCGAAGGCGCGCCGCCCGGTGCGGACCTGCGCCAGCGCGAGCAGCGCCCAGTACAGGACGAAGTCGGTGACGAAGCTGGTCGGTATCGGCGGTGTGTCAAGGTGCTCGACCCGATGGCCGAGCTCCTCGAGCAGCCCGGCCGTCTGTCGCGTCAGCTCACAAACCTCTGGACTGCTTTCCCGTTCCACCGAGCGGGTGAACACGGCGATCTTCAACCGTTGCCGGCCCGGGCCGGTGACGTCGCCGACCGGCGGAAGCTGCCGATGGCGGTACGTGCGCTCGGCCTCCCGGTAGAACGCCGCGGTGTCGCGTACCGACCGGGTCAGCACACCGTTACGGACGATCCCGACCGGCATCCGGCGCAGCTCCGGGTCGAGCGGTAACCGGCCGCGCGTCGGCTTCAAGCCGACCAGCCCGTTGCACGCGGCCGGGATGCGGATTGAGCCGCCGCCGTCATTGGCGTGCGCGATCGGCACCACACCGGCAGCGACGAACGCACCCGATCCCGACGACGACGCACCGGCGGTGTAGTCGGTGTTCCATGGGTTGCGAACCGGCCCGAGCCGGGGGTGCTCGGCCGACGCGCTGAATCCGAATTCCGACAACTGGGATTTGCCCAGCGTGATCAGGCCGGTGCTCAGGTAGAGCCGGGTGAAAACACCGTCGGCTTTGGCTGGGCGTGGTTCCCAGGCGTCGGTGCCTCGCATTGTTGGTAGCCCCGCCACGTCGACGTTGTCCTTGACGTAGGTCGGAACCCCGCCAAAGAAGCCGCCTTTCGGGGGTGCTGCCGCCTCGGCGCGGGCCCGGTCGAACGCCTCGCAGGCCACCCCGTTGAGCGCCGGGTTGACGGCTTGGGTGCGCGCGACGGCCGCTTCGACAACTTCGGCCGCCGTCGTCTGACCGGTTTTGATGGCTTCGGCAACTCCGACAGCGTCCAGATCACCCAGGGCGTCGTCGCCGAAGGCGTGTACGAGGCGCGTCAGGCTTGACCCACCTCGAACCGGACGAAGCGCGTCACCGCGACGCCGGCTTCGTCGAGCAGGGCCTTGACCGTCTTTTTGCTGTCGGACACCGATGGCTGCTCCAGCAAGACGACGTCTTTGAAGAAGCCGCCCAGACGGCCTTCGACGATCTTGGGCAGCGCCTGCTCGGGCTTGCCCTCGTTACGGGAGGTTTCTTCGGCGATGCGGCGCTCGTTGGCGACGACGTCGTCGGGCACGTCCTCGCGGCTCAGGTAGCGGGCTTTGAGGGCGGCGATCTGCAGCGCGACGGCATGGGCGGCCTCGCTGCCACTACCCGTGTACTCCACGAGCACCCCGACCGCCGGCGGCAGGTCGGCGGCCCGCTTGTGCAGGTAGCTCTCGACGGTGCCGTCGAAGTACGCGACCCGGCGCAGCTCGAGTTTTTCGCCGATCTTGGCCGACAGCTCCGCGATCGCCTGCTCGACGGTAGTTGTCGCCCGGTCGGCAGAAATCGGAGCGGCTTTCAGCGCGTCGACGTCGGTCGCTTTCGACTCGGCCGCGGCGGCGACGATCGTATCCGCCAGCGCCTGGAACTCTGCGTTCTTAGCGACGAAGTCGGTCTCGGAGTTGAGTTCGATCAGCGCACCGTCCTTCGCGGCGACCAGCCCTTCGGCGGTCGCCCGTTCGGCGCGTTTCCCGACGTCTTTGGCGCCTTTGATGCGCAGCGTCTCGACGGCTTTGTCGAAATCACCGTCGCTGTCGGCCAGTGCGTTCTTGCAGTCGAGCATGCCGGCGCCGGTCAGCTCGCGAAGCCGCTTGACGTCGGCAGCGGTGAAGTTCGCCAATGCTCAGCCTTCCTATGAGGGGTCGGTGATCGAGTCGGTTGCGCCCGCGGCTGCGTCGGTAGGGGCGCTGGCGGTTGCCGAGGCCAGCAGCTCCTGCTCCCATTCGGCCAGCGGCTCGGCGGCCAGCGAGTCCGCGGCCTCAGGTTTGCCGTCGCCGCGGCCCAGTCCGGCGCGGGCCTGAAGGCCTTCCGCCACCGCCGCGGCGATGACCTTGGTGAGCAGGGCCGCTGAGCGGATCGCGTCATCATTGCCCGGGATCGGGTAGTCGACCTGGTCGGGGTCGCAGTTGGTGTCCAGGATCGCGATCACCGGGATGCCCAGCTTGCGTGCTTCACCGACGGCGATGTGCTCCTTGTTGGTGTCGACGACCCAGACCGCCGACGGCACCTTGTTCATGTCGCGGATACCGCCCAGGCTGCGTTCCAGCTTGTTCTTCTCCCGCGTCAGACCCAGGATCTCCTTTTTGGTGCGGCCCTCGAAGCCGCCGGTCTGCTCCATCGCCTCGAGCTCTTTGAGGCGCTGCAAGCGCTTGTGGACGGTGGAGAAGTTGGTCAGCATGCCGCCCAGCCAGCGCTGATTGACATACGGCATGCCGACGCGGGTGGCCTCGGCGGCGATGGACTCCTGCGCTTGCTTCTTGGTGCCGACGAACAACACCGAACCGCCGTGCGCGACAGTCTCTTTGACGAACTCGTATGCCTTATCGATGAACGTCAGCGTCTGCTGCAGATCGATGATGTAGATGCCGTTGCGGTCAGTGAAGATGAACCGCTTCATCTTGGGGTTCCAGCGTCGGGTCTGGTGCCCGAAGTGGGTGCCGCTGTCGAGCAGCTGCTTCATGGTGACTACGGCCATGCTCGTGCCTTACGTGTGCTCGGTTGCCGCCCGGCGTCGGGTGACGCCGGGCCCTGGTGTCTGCGGGATGCCGGACCCGGCTGGCAGCGCCTTTCAGCGCCTTGTGACGGGACCGCGCGGCATCCGGTTGGCGGTGCAGACACGCGAAGTCAGCCCGCTGCGGCGAGCTGCGTCGACAAGTTTACACGCCACGAGCTGCCGCTTTGTCCACAGCCTGGCACCCATCGCCTGGCGTGCGAACGTGTTCGGCGCTGAACTGAGCGGGTGCGAACTGTGCTGGTCGTGGCGCTGGCGGTGTTGCTGTCCGCCGGACCTGCGCGGGCCGACGACCCACGGCTGGAATGGCCGCTACGCCCCCCGGCTGCGGTCGTGCGGCGATTTGACGCGCCGTCGCCAAACTGGCAGCCCGGCCATCGTGGCGTCGACCTGGCCGGTGTGCCCGGGCAGCGGGTCTTCGCGGCCGGTCCGGCGACTGTGGTGTTCGCCGGTGAGCTGGCCGGTCGCCCGGTGGTGTCGCTGGCTCATCCGGGCGGTTTGCGCACCAGCTACGAACCGGTGCGCGCGACCGTCAAGGTGGGTCAGTGGGTAGGGAGCGAAACGGTGATCGGCGAACTCGTGGCCGGCCACCCGGGCTGTTCGGCCGCGGCCTGTCTGCATTGGGGAGCGATGTGGGGTGCGGCGGCGCGGGCGGACTATGTCGACCCGCTGGGGCTGCTGGCCGCCACGCCGATCCGGCTCAAGCCGCTGCACTGAGCGTCATGGTTGCCGTTCGGGTGGCGAAGCGGGACGTCACGCTTCTGGCCGCCATCTCGGCTACATCGCCGGCCCGCAGAACCCGCCCTGCCCGCCATCGTCGCTAGCGGGCCTACTACTGACGGTCGCAGTCACAGCAGTCACAGCGGTCACAGCAGTCACAGCAGTCTCTGCGAGCCAGGATACGTGCTGTGCCCACCTCTCCGCGACAACCGGCTGCCCGGCTCCTTTCCGATGAGGCGCGTCCCGTATCACCTGCGTTTGTCGCTCAGAGCTGGGCACAACGGGTGTCTCCCTCCAACCGAGACTGCTGTGACAGGTGTGAAGAAAGCCGTCATGCCCGGGGATGGGCCTGGTCGTGCACGGCACGCAGGCGTGCCACCGTGACGTGGGTGTACAGCTGAGTGGTGGCCAGGCTGGCGTGACCCAGCAGCTCCTGCACGACCCGCAAGTCGGCCCCGCCCTCCAGCAGGTGGGTCGCTGCGCTGTGCCGCAGGCCATGCGGCCCGATGTCGGGTGCGCCGGCCACCGCTGCGACGGTCTGGTGCACTACGGTTCGGGCCTGCCGCACGTCGAGCCGCCGTCCGCGCGCGCCCAAGAGCAATGCCGGACCGGACTCCGCAGTAACCAGCGCCGGGCGCCCGTCGGTGAGCCACGAGCGCAACGCCGCTGCCGCCGGCTCGCCGAACGGCGCGCTGCGCTGCTTGTTGCCCTTGCCGAGCACGCGCACCAATCGGTGCTCGAGGTCGACGTCGTCGACGTCCAGCCCGCACAGCTCGCTCACCCGGATGCCGGTGGCGTACAGCAGCTCGACGATCAACCGGTCGCGCAACGCCAGCGGGTCGCCTTGCTCTGCACCGGATTTCGCTGCTGCCATCGCGGCCAGGGCGTGGTCTTGGCGCAACACCGCCGGGAGCGTGCGGCGCGCCTTGGGTACCTGCAGCCGGTCGGCGGGGTCAGCAGTCAGCAGGCCACGGCGCACCGCCCAGGACGTGAATGCTTTGACCGCCGAGGTGCGCCGGGCGAGCGTCGTGCGGGCAGTACCGGCCCCGGCCGCAGCCGCCAGCCAGGATCGCAGGAGCGGCAAGCTCAGCGCTTGCAGGCCGGAGCCAGGCGCACGTTGGTCGACAAAGGCGAACAACGACCGCAGATCCCCGAGGTAGGCCCGCCGGGTGTGATCGGAGCGACCGCACTGCAGCGCCAGATACTCGTCGAACTCGTCGAGGATCGCGTCCACTGCCCAACGGTCGCAGACGCCGGGCGCGCTTGTTACTCGACGCGCCGAAGCGTACTCGGAGTCAGGTCTTTTCGAGTTGTATAGCCATCGACGGCCATGGTCAGGTCGGCTTCGGCCAGCAGCGAGCGCAGCACGTGCACGATCCCGTCCACACCGCCCAGAGCCAGACCGTAGGCGTACGGGCGGCCGATGCCGACCGCCGTCGCACCCAGCGCGAGGGCTTTGACGATATCGGCGCCGGTGCGGATGCCGGAGTCGAACAGCACGGGCAGCCCGTCGGCGGCCTCGACGACTGCCGGCAGGCAGTCGATCGCGGGCAGGCCGCCGTTGGCCTGCCGACCGCCGTGGTTGGAGCAGTAGATCCCGTCGACGCCACCGTCCTTGGCGCGCCGGGCGTCGTCGGGGTGGCAGATGCCCTTGACGACCAGCGGCAACGTCGTCAGCGACCGCAGCCATGGAAGATCTGCCCAGGTCAGCGGGTTCCCGAACACCTGCACCCAGCGCAGCACAGCCGCCTGCGGGTTTTCTTCCGGCGGTTGTGCCAGGCCGGCGCGGAAGACCGGATCACTGGTGTAGTTGCTCAGGCAGTGCCCGCGCAGCTGCGGGAAGTTCGCTGTGCTCAGGTCGCGCGGACGCCAGCCCGGCACCCAGGTGTCAAGGGTGACGATGATGCCCCGGTAGCCGGCCGCCTCCGCTCGCTGCACGAGACTGGCCGCCAATTCGCGATCCTTCGGCGTGTAGAGCTGAAAGAAGCCAGGAGTGTCACCGAATTCGCCGGCCACCTGCTCCAGCGGATCAGCGGTGAGCGTCGACACCACCATCGGGACCCCGGTGCGGGCAGCGGCGCGGGCTGCGGCCAGGTCACCGTGGCCGTCCTGCGCACAGATGCCGATGACGCCGATAGGCGCCATGAACACCGGTGCGGCAAGCGTCATCTCGAACACATCCACCGACAGGTCGCGTTCGGCGGCGCCGACGAACATCCGCGGAATCAGTCCCCACCGCTCGAAGGCTGTGCGATTGGCCCGTTGGGTGCGCTCGTCACCGGCACCACCGGCCACGTACGACCACACACCCGGCGGCATCGCCGCGGCGGCCTTGGCCTCCAGGTCGGCGAAGGTCATCGGCAGCGACGGCGCTACGCCGCCAAGCCCTTGCAGGTATATCTCGAACTGGTAGTCAGCGAATGCCATGCAGGCCAGGATGCCAGCCGGCGATCAGTCCGGTGTTCTGGCGGCTGCGCCTTCGGCGGCGGCCTCTTTCACCGCGAGCTCTTTTTTCCACTGGCGGAAGGTCTCCTCGGTCCGGCCGCGGCGCCAGTAACCGGATATCGACGCCCATTTCGGCGGCACGCCACGGTCTTTGCGGATGTAGGGACGCAGGTTGTGCATGACGGCCTGCGCTTCGCCATGGATGAACGCGTGCACCTGACCGGGCAGCCATTGCGCGGTCTGCACCGCTTCGATCAGCGGGGCGTGGTCACCGGCGCGGTCTTCGGCGACCAGATCGGCGCGACCGCCGCGGTAGATCCAGTTCAGCTGCACGCCTTCCGGGACGACGAGCGGGAGCTCGTCTGCCGGACCGGCGATCTCGACGAACGCTTTGCCGACTGCGTCGGCGGGCAGCGCTTCGAGCGCCACGCTGATCGCCGGCAGCGCGGACTCGTCGCCGGCCAGCAGATGCCAATCGGCAACCGGATCTGGGGTGTAGGCACCGCTGGGCCCCATCAGGTACACCGGCTGCCCGGGTTGCGCCGACGCGGCCCACGAACCGGCCGTGCCGTGCTCACCGTGCACGACGACGTCGATCGCGAGCTCGCGCGCGGCCGGGTCGGCGCGGCGCACGGTCAGCGTGCGAATGACGGGCTGCCGTTCCGGCGGCAACGCAGCGAAGCTGTCGAGCGTCAACGGCTGCGGCAGGACGGCCACGTCGACGTCGTCTGCGACGAACACCACCTTGACGTAGGAGTCGGTGAACTCGCTGGGGACGAAGGTGTCGAAACCGCTGCCGCCCAGCAGCACCCGCACCATGTGCGGCGTGAGGTGGTCCCGACCCAGCACCTTGAAGGTGTGCACTGGCCGACCGGCCACTTGTCCCTCCCGCTGTGCCTGGCCCCCGCCCGACCTGGTCGACTATACGAGGCGAGCTGCTCACGCCGTCCGGGCCGGCCGGACGATGCGCCACCGGCCGTCGTGGCGCTCGGTCAGTCCCGCGACCTCGAGCATCGCCAGCGGAGCCAGCACCCGCGCCGGTGCCAGTCCGGCGGCGAGGGCAATTTCGTCGACCGTAACGGCCCCGCGACCGGGCAGCGCCTCATACACTTGCCGCTCGACCTCGCTGAGCCCGTCGAGCGCCGTCGTAGGGCGCGGGTCCTCGGGAGCCAATTCGCCGATGCGGCCCATCAACTCGACGACGTCTTCAGCGCGGGTGACCACCGCGGCGCCATCACGCAGCAGAACGTGACACCCCGTCGACGCCGACGACGTCACCGGTCCGGGCACCGCCCCCACCACCCGGCCCAACGCTCGCGCCCACGCCGCAGTGTTAGCGGCGCCGCTGCGCAGACCGGCCTCCACCACCACCGCCGCACCGGCGAACGCCGCCACCAGGCGGTTGCGGGTGAGGAATCGATGCCGCGCCGGGCGGACACCCGGCGGGTATTCGGTGACCAGCAGGCCGTGGACGCCGACGCGGTGCAGCAGCGCTGAATGCCCGGCCGGATAGGGAACGTCGATGCCGCCGGCCAACACCGCGACGGTGCTTCCCTCAGCGGCCAGCGCGGCCCGGTGCGCCGCGCCATCGATGCCGTAGGCGCCGCCGGAGATCACCGCGACATCCCGCTCGGCTAATCCCGCCGCCAGCTCGGCGGCTACCTGCTCGCCGTAACAGGTGGCGGCCCGGGTGCCGACGATGGCGGCGGCGCGCTGCGCGGTCTCGTCCAGGCGCGCCGGACCCAGCGCCCACAACACCAGCGGCGGGCTGCCCTGAGGCTTCGCCGCGGCCGCGGCACCGCCGAACGCGGTGCAGGCCAACACCGGCCACTCGTCGTTGTCCGGGGTGATCAACCGGCCGCCGCGGCGAAACAGCAGCTCGAGATCGTCTGCAGCGCGGTCGACTTCACGCCGAGCTTCGGTCTGCCGGGCCAAGACGCCGTCGACGTGACCACGCCGAATCTGTTCTGCCGCCTCGACCGGGCCCACCCGGTGCACCAGCGCGGCGAGCTCGGCGCAGGGTGGTTCGAGGACGCGCGACAGGTAAGCCCACGCCAACAGTCTCGAGCCGGTCACCGCGACGCTCCGGCTTGCCGAAAGCTCAGCGCGGCGCCCACCTCGTCGAGCCCTGGCGCCGCGCGACCGCCGAGGTCGGCCAGCGTCCAAGCGACCCGCAGCGAGCGGTCGACGCCGCGAATGCTCAGCAGGCCGCGGTCCAGCGCGGTACGCAACGGCTGCATGGCCGCGCTGCCGGGCCGGAACTTTCGTCGCAGCAGCGTTCCGCTGACCTCCGCGTTCGTTCGGAAGCCGTGCGGGCGCCACCGCTCGGCCGCGGCCTCTCGGGCCTGCGCTACCCGGCTACGCACCTGAACCGTCGACTCGGCCTCGGCCGCGGCGAATGCGTCCGTGCGCACCGGATGCATCTCCACCCGCAAATCCACGCGGTCCAGCAGCGGCCCGGACAGTCGGCCCAGATAGCGGCGTTTCTCCATCGGCTTACAGATGCAATCGCGGGGATCCGCCGGCGCGCACGGGCACGGGTTGGCGGCGAGCACCAGCTGGAAGCGGGCCGGGTAGCGGGCGACACCGTCGCGGCGGGCCAGCCGAATCTCGCCGTCTTCCAGAGGAGTTCGCAACGCTTCAAGGGCGCTGACGCCGATCTCGGCGCACTCGTCGAGGAAGAGCACACCGCGATGCGCCCGGCTGACCGCGCCCGGCCGAGCCATCCCCGAACCACCGCCGACCAGTGCCGCGACACTCGAGCTGTGATGCGGCGCCACGAACGGCGGCCGGTTGATCAACGGCGTGGACTCCGACAGCAAACCGGCGATCGAGTGAATCGCAGTCACCTCCAACGACTCGCTGTCTGAGAGCGGCGGCAACAGTCCCGGAAGCCGTTGCGCCAGCATTGTTTTGCCCACTCCCGGCGGCCCGGTCAGCATGAGGTGGTGGGCACCGGCAGCGGCCACTTCGACGGCGAAGCGGGCTTGGGCCTGCCCCACGACGTCGGCGAGATCCGCCGCCGCCTCAGTCGCCGGGACCACCGCGATGCCTGGTTCGTCCAACCGCCCCGGCCCGCACAGCCAAGCCTGTAGCTGCGTCAGGCTGCGCACGCCCCACACGGTGATGCCGTCGACCAGGCTGGCCTCGGGCAGGTTATCGCTCGGAACCACCACGGCCGACCAGCCGTCATCTTTGGCCGCCAGCACGGCGGGCAGCACGCCGCGCACCGCTCGGACCCGCCCGTCCAGTGCCAACTCCCCCAGCAAGACAACGGTTTCCAGCTTTCGCCACGGCGTCTTGCGCTGCGCCGACAACACCGCCGCGGCCAGCGCCAGGTCGTAGACCGAGCCGACTTTCGGCAGCGTGGCCGGGGAGAGTGCCAGCGTCAGACGGGACATCGGCCAGCGGTTATTGCAGTTGGTGATCGCCGCGCGGACCCGGTCGCGGGACTCCTGTAACGCGGCGTCGGGCAGACCGACCAGGTGCACGCCGGGCAGCCCGGAGGTGATGTCGGCTTCGATCTCCACGATCTGGCCGGCCAAGCCGCACACCGCAACCGAGAAAGCCCGTCCCAGCGCCATCAGCCAATCCCCTGCAGATGAGCAATCTCGGGGGTGCGACGCCGGCCGATCCGTACCCCGATCACGTCGATGCGGAGCTTCTCCCACCGGGAGTCCTGCCCGGCCAGCCACACCGCGGCCAGCCGGCGCAACCGGCGCACCTTCTGCGCGGTCACCGCCTGCGCAAGACCGCCGAAACCGTCTCCGGTTCGGGTTTTGACCTCCACGAACACCACGGTGTTACCGGACCGGTCTGCCGCGATCGCGTCCAGCTCCCCGTATCGGCAGCGCCAATTGCGTTCCAGGATCACCAGACCCAGCCCAGTCAGGTAGTCGGCGGCCAACTGCTCACCGAGCGCACCGAGCTCGCCGCGCGTCAATGTCGTCATGCCGCCCACCGTGCGCGCCCGGACCGACACGGACATCCGCCGCCCGACCGTCACAGTGGGTCGACGAACCGGTTATCCCCAGTCATACGTCGCTCCACAGGACTGGACCCGCACGTATCCGGTGCGCATTGCGCGTCAAGTTAACCAGCCGTTAATATCGCGTTCAGGTGATGAGGCTCGCCTTTAACCGCCGTACCGGCTGATGGCTTCTGCCCTTTCTCGGGTTGGTGAGGCAGGTATGAAACCGGTGGCGACTTACCCGAACACTCACCCATCGCTGTGGCGCGTGCGAAATGGCGCGCCGCGTACAGCGAGAAGTCCCCCGAGTGGCGACCGTCGAGAGTCACGACCATCCCCCGGTTTTGCCAGCCCACCCGAAAGGAAGCACCCCATGTCGTTTGTGACCACCCAACCGGAAGCGCTGGCCGCGGCCGCCGGCAAGATCCACAGCATCGGCGCGTCGATGAGCGCCGAGAATACCGCCGCGGCAGCACCCACCGCCGGCGTGACACCTGCCGCCGCCGACCAAGTATCGGCACTGACCGCAGCGCAATTCGTCCTTCACGCGCAGATGTACCGAGCCGTCAGCGCACAAGCGGAGGCTATCGATCAACTGTTCGCGAACACGCTGACGACGAGCGCGGCTTCCTACGCGTGCACCGAAACCGCCAACGCAATAGCAGCCGGCTGAAAAAGAAGGGCACGTGATGGATTTCGCACTACTGCCGCCGGAGATCAACTCCGGCAGATTGTATGCCGGTCCCGGAGCGGGACCGATGCTGGCCGCGGCGGCAGCCTGGGACCAGCTAGCCGCCGAACTGCACTCCACGGCGGCCCGGTATGGCGCGGTGCTTTCCGCGCTGACCACCCAGACGTGGCAAGGCCCGGCTTCGGACAAAATGCAGGCGGCGGCTGCTCCCTATGTCAACTGGCTGAGCGCAACCGGGGCACAGGCAGAGCAGGCAGCAACTCAAGCCAAGGCTGCAGCGGCCGCCTTCGAGACGGCGTTCGCGATGACGGTGCCGCCTGCCGTGGTTGCGGCCAACCGCAGTCTGTTGCTGACACTGATCGCCACGAACGTACTGGGGCAGAACACTCCGGCGATCGCGGCCACCGAAGCCGACTACGCCGAAATGTGGGGGCAGGATGCCACGGCGATGTACGGTTACGCCGGCTCATCGGCGGCGGCTTCGACGTTTGCCCCGTTCACTCCGCCGCCGCCGACCGCTGACGCGGCTGGTCTGGCCGGCCAAGGCGCCGCGGTCGCAAAAGCTGCCGAGGCACCCGCGCAAGCCATCCTGTCCAACGGGCCGCAGCTGATGTCGGCGGTTCCCTCGGCGCTGCAGGGACTGGCGTCCGCGCCGGCGGCGGCTGATCCGGCGTCGGCTCTGTCCACCGCTTTGACAGCTCTGGTGGTACCGCTGACGGCCATCGACATACCCATCGCGGCCGCAAGCGCCACCGCGTCGACGACGAGCGCGTCCGCATCGTTCACATCGGTGGGTACGACTTACCGGGGTCTGCTGATCAACGCCGACCGCGATTACGCACTGGGCAATGGGCCGTTCACCGGCAACGGTCCGGGCGGCACCATGCTGCCGGAATGGATCATCGGCGGCTCGGGGGGTATCGGCGCTCCGTCGGACGCGGCGCCATCCCCGGTGGCCGCGGGACTCGGGCGAAGTGCCATGGTCGGGTCGCTTCCCGTGCCGCCGGGTTGGGCGTCGGCCGCGCCGGCATATCGGCCTGTCGCCTATGCGCTGCCGCTCGCCGCGGCTAATAGCGCCTCGGACATCGGTGCCGGCGGTTCCAGCATGCTCTTCGGTGAGATGGCGTTGTCCTCCATTGCCGGCGGTGCGGTCGGCAGCACTGCCTCGCCAGGACGCGCGAATGAGCGCATCCGGACGATAAGTCACAATGATCGAAAGCAGCCGTCGGGGGGGCAGAGCGCGCCGGCGGCAGAAATCATCGCAGAGCTGCACGAACTGGCTGCGCGGGCGAACTCACTGCTCACCAAGCTTCAGAACTCCGCAGCAATGACCGACGAAGCGGCTGCGCGAAAGGCACGGAGCTTCCCAAGTTGAGAGCCAGTTGAACGCCGACGCGCAATAGAGTGCTTCACTTCGAAGTCACCAAAACGTTGACGCAGGCCGTGTGGATGACGATAGTGAGGCAACGACCCATTGGGCGGGCGTGCGATATGACGCTGGCGGCGCCGAAGACGAGGACGAGAACAACGATGAGCAACGAGGCGGCGGGCACCCCGCACGCCAGTAACGGAGCACCGGAACCTACTGCGGTGGCTGCCGATCCCGCGACGGTCTTTACTGCGCTGGCCGAGATCATCTATCAAGGATCAGACCCCACTGAGGTGTATGCCGCGATCTGCATCGCCGCGACGCTGGTGGTCTCCGGCTGCGATCACGCCAGCCTGCTCGTATGCCGCGACGGCAATTATGTCACCGTCGCGGCCAGCGACAGCATCGCGCAGCGCGTAGACGACTTCGAGCGGAGCACCGGCGACGGCCCGTGTGTCGATGCGATCGAAGAAGAAACCCCGCAGATCGAACCGGACCTGACCAAGCCGTGCGAGTGGCCGAAGTTCGCACGCCTACTGGTTGCCGAGACGCCGGTACGCGGAGCGATGGGATTTCGGTTGCTGGTCAATCGGCGCAAGACCGGTGCGCTGAACCTGTTCAGCGACACCCCGAACGCCTTCGACAGCGAATCCGCCGGGCAGGCCGTTGTGCTGGCTGCATTCGCCAGCGTTGCCATCAACGCTGTGGCTCAGGGCGAGGACGCCGCAACTATGCGGCGCGGCCTGGTCAGCAACCGCGAGATCGGCAAAGCCATCGGCATGCTGATGATGCTGCACGGATTCTCCGAAGACGACGCATTCACCATGCTGCGGCGCCACTCGCAGCATCTCAACATCAAGCTGGCCGACGTCGCGCGGCAGATCATCAAGCACCGCGGCCAGCTCGTCCCCAGCGACGAAAACCAGCATTCCCTCGGCGCGTAGCCCCTGACATTTGCGCAGGTCTTACAGCGCTGCGGCCAGCGCCGCCAGGGTGTCGGCGGACGAGTAGTTCGGCCGCCAGCCCAGCTGTGCTTTTGCCCTGCTGGTATCCATCACCACCGATGTCCGCCCGGCGTGCAGCCATTCCAGAGCTGACGGGACGTAGGGCAGCCGCGAGATCGCCCCGGATGCCGCGGAAGCAGCCGCAGCCGGCACCCGAACCGGCCGACCACCCAGCGCTTTCGCCACATCCGACAAGGTGATCAACCCCTCACCGGCGATGTTGTAGGCCCCGGGCGGTGCCGGTGCCGTGGCGGCCAGCGCGATGGCGGACGCGACGTCGTCGTGGTGCACCAGTTGCAGCGGGACGCCGGGGTCAGGCACCACCGGCTTCAGCACCGGCACGGCCTTGACCACCGCGCGCACCGGCGAAGGCAGCTTGTTCCACGGCATCGCGTCGGCCATCATCTGCGCTTTGGGCCCGGCCACGATGCAGGGCCGCAGGATGAACACCTCCAGGTCCGAACCCTCGGTGATCTCGGCCAGCGCCGCCTCACAGGCGGCCTTCTGCTCGGAGTAATAGTGCTCGTCGGATCCGCGCGCCGGCACGTCTTCGGTCAGCGGCGTCGGATTGTCGGGGTGGTAGCCGTAAGCCGCGACCGACGAGGTGTACACCAGCCGTCGCGGCCGCTCGGCGGCCACCGTAGCTTCGAACACGTTGCGGGTGCCCTTAAGGTTGACGCGGGCGCTTTCGTCGCGGGAGCCCATGATGATGAACGCGAGGTGGACCACCACATCGACGTCGGCGACCAGCGCGTCGACCGCCTCGCGGTCGGTGATGTCGCCCTGCTGGTACACCGTCTTCGTCCAACCCAGCGTCGACGTGTCGAACGGCCGCCGAGCCATCCCCACGATCTTCTCCACCGCCGGTTCGTGCTCCAGCGCCGTCACGGCTGCTTTGCCTATTTCCCCGGTCGGGCCGGTGACAGCGATGCAGAGTCCCATCCGCAAAAGCTTCCCGCGATGTTCGACAGCGAAACGTACCGCAACAGATCAGGTGTGAGGCAGCCTGAGTTGGGATACAGGTCTAGAAAGAAACTCTAGTGCGGGAGATTGATCATGGAGCTGATGCCACCGGCCGATTCGATGTTCCTCCTCGGCGAATCGCGGGAGCGCCCGATGCACGTCGGCGCCTTACAGCTCTTCCAGCCCCCTGACGATGCCGGACCCGACTTCGTCCGCGAGTCCTATGAAGCGATGCTGAACCAAACGGATGTCCAGCCGCTGTTCCGCAAGCATCCGGCGTTCTTCGGGCCGCTGACCAATGTGGCGTGGTCGATCGACGAGGACGTCGAGCTCGACTATCACTTCCGCAGATCCGGCCTGCCCAGTCCGGGCCGCGTTCGTGACCTGCTGGAACTGTGCTCGCGGCTGCACAGCAACCTGCTCGACCGGCATCGTCCGCTGTGGGAAGCGCATCTGATCGAGGGTCTGAACGACGGCCGGTACGCGGTCTACATCAAATTCCACCACTCGCTGCTCGACGGGGTGTCGGCGATGAAGATGATGCAACGCGCATTCACCACCGATCCCGACGACGACGAAGTTCGCGTGCCCTGGGCGCTGAAGCCCCGCAAACACAAGAGCGACGACAAGCCAAGTCCGTCCGCTTTGCAGCGATTGACCAGCACGGTGGGCTCGGCCGCCGCATTGGCGCCGTCGACGTTGTCGCTGGCCCGCGCCGCCCTGGTGGAACAGCAGCTGACGTTGCCCTTCCGGGCGCCCAAGACGATGTTCAACGTCCGAATCGGCGGTGCGCGACGCATCGCGGCGCAGTCCTATTCGCTGGACCGGATCAAAGCCGTGAAGAACGCGGCCGGCATCACCGTCAACGACGTCGTCCTGGCAATGTCCGCGGGCGCGCTACGCGCCTATTTGCTGGACCAGAACGCGCTTCCGGACACTCCGCTGATCGCCATGGTTCCGGTGAGCCTGCGCAAAGAGGACGGCGGCGGCGGCAACGCCGTAGGTGCGTTGCTGTGCAACCTCGGCACTCATATCGAAGACCCGGCGAAGCGTTTGCAGACGGTCACCGAATCGATCAG
The DNA here is from genome assembly GCA_963830605.1 of uncultured Actinomycetota bacterium. Taxonomy (GTDB): domain Bacteria; phylum Actinomycetota; class Actinomycetes; order Mycobacteriales; family Mycobacteriaceae; genus Mycobacterium. Next base: position 786,169 of record CAWHML010000004.1, read on the forward strand.
CGACAACAAGAAGGTTTTCATCGATTTGCCGCAGGTTGAGCAACTGGCGCTGTCCGCCACCGTCGTCGGCGGGCTCTTCCTCGGGATGATTCCCGGTTTCATCCGCACCGCCCCGCCGCCGTTCAACATCGTGATCTCCAACGTGCCCGGCGCTCAGGAGCAGCTGTACTGGCGCGGCACTCCGCTGGTCGGGAACTATCCGCTGTCGGTTGCGCTGGACGGTCAAGCGATCAACATCACGGTCGCCAACAACGCCGACAACCTCGACTTCGGCCTGGTCGCCGCCCGGGGCGATGTACCGCATATGCAACGCATGCTCGGACATCTGGAGACGTCGCTCAAAGACCTGGAGCGCGCCGTCGGGGTTTGACGGCCGCCCGGTGACGGTGCGGCCCGCCGCCGCGCGGGGCCGAGCAGGAGGCGGGCGATTAAGCCGCCCTACTCGGGTAGCCGCAGCTCGGGTTTCTCGACCTCTTCGATGTTGACGTCCTTGAAGGTGATCACCCGCACGTGCTTGACGAAACGCGCCGGGCGGTACATGTCCCACACCCACGCGTCGGCCAGTCGTAGCTCGAAGTACACCTCGCCGTCGGCGTTGCGCGGCACCATCTCGACGCTATTGGCCAGGTAGAACCGTCGCTCGGTTTCCACGACGTAGCTGAACTGGCCCACGATGTCCTTATATTCGCGGTACAGCGAGAGCTCCATCTCGGTCTCGTACTTCTCGAGATCTTCGGCACTCATCTGCTCAGCCGCCCTCCTCGCCGATTGCCCGGCCCGATTGCCCGGCTTCTCATCATCGCGCTGCGCGCTCTGCATCGTCGCCGGGCCGGCACCTATTTTCCCTCACCCGCATTCACCGTGCTGAGCCGGTGTGAGCGGTTGGCATTCCGCCACCACCCGCGAACCCGACGCGGTCGCCACCCGCCGCACGTTGATGAACGAATAGCGGTGCTGCGGTGATGGGCCGAGCTCGGTCAGCGCCGCCGAATGCGCCGGCGTGCTGTAGCCCTTGTGTTCGGCGAAGCCGTAGCCGGGGTGGTCGGCATCCATTGTCACCATCAACCGGTCCCGGCTGACCTTGGCCAGCACACTGGCCGCGGCAATGCACGCTGCGGCGGCGTCGCCACCGATAACCGGCAGCGACGGGATCGGCAGCCCGGGAACGCGAAACCCGTCGCTGAGCACATACCCGGGACGCATCGACAGCCCCGCGACCGCCCGGCGCATGCCCTCGATGTTGGCCACGTGTACCCCGCGCCGGTCCACTTCGTCGCACGGGATGAAGACCACGTGGTAGGCCAGCGCATAGCGACGGATCAAAGGGAACAGTCTCTCGCGCGCTTTCTCGGTCAGCTTCTTCGAGTCGTCCAGCAACGCCAGGCTCGATAACCGTCCGGGACCGAGCACGCATGCAGCGACCACCAGCGGCCCGGCGCAGGCTCCGCGGCCGACCTCGTCGACTCCGGCGACCGGGCCGAGTCCGCTGCGGTACAGCGCCGACTCCAAGGTGCGCAAACCGGAGGATCGGCGGATCACCGTTCGCGGTGGCCAGGTGGTGACCATGTCTACCGACCTTGCTGAGGGTTCACCGATCCCACGCCGCGCCACCGCGTCGGCGGCCACACGATGAACCTGGCTTTGCCGATGACGTTGCCGACCGGGACTGTGCCCGCCGTCGGGTCACCGGTACACAGCAGGCCCTTGAGCGTGTCGGCGGTGATGCTGGTGCAATGAGCACGCGAGTCCGCTGAATGCGTGCGGTTGTCACCCATCACCCACAGCCGGTCCGGCGGAACCCTGACCGGTCCGAACTCGGCGCCCAGGCAGGGGTACACCGCCGGATCGGCCATCATCGTGGAGGCGTTCAGGTAGGGCTCGTTCAACCGCTTACCATCGACGGTCAAGCCGGTGTTGGTGCGGCATTGCACGATCTGTCCGGCGACCGCGATGACCCGCTTGACCAGGTCATTCTCGTCAGGAGGGACGAAGCCCACGAACGACAGCCCGTTTTGGAGCCAGCGCACCGCCAGGTTGTGCGAGCGGATCGATTTGTACCCGGCGTTCCACGACGGCGGTCCTTTGAAGACGATGACGTCACCGGGCTGCGGCGATCCGAAGCGGTAGCTGATTTTGTCGACCATGATGCGGTCGCCGACGCATCCCGGACATCCGTGCAACGTGGGTTCCATCGACTCGGACGGGATCAGGTAAGGCCGCGCGACAAAGGTAAGCATGACGTAGTAGAGCAGCACTGCGATCGCCGTGAGCATCGCGGTTTCCCGTAGCGCACGGCGCTTTGTTTCCTCCGGCTCCGGTTCCGGCTCCGAGTCCGCGGCAGGTTTTGCGACGACGGGCTCACGCGTAGCGAGGTTGGGCTCCGACGGACCGCCGTCGGGTTGAGGCTCAGGCGACGACGCGTCCGCGGTTTCAGTCACGAGCCAAGAGTAGCCAGCCGCCCGGTGACGATGCGGAGCGCGTAGCGCTATGAGGAGGAGCCGGGCAAACGGACGCAGCCGCGGCGATGCCGGGCAGTCAGCCGCCCGCGCGAATGCCCGGCGCCGCTCAGCGCTTCTCTTTGATCTTGGCCTTCTTGCCGCGAAGCTCACGCAGGTAATACAGCTTGGCGCGGCGAACGTCGCCCCGAACCACCACCTCGATGTGATCGATGTTGGGCGAATGCACGGGGAAGGTTCGCTCCACGCCGACGCCGTAGCTTTCCTTGCGGACCGTAAACGTCTCGCGGATGCCGCCGCCCTGTCGGCGGATCACCACGCCTTTGAAGACCTGAATGCGTTCCTTGGCGCCCTCGATCACTTTGACGTGCACGTTGATGGTGTCGCCGGGGTTGAAGGCCGGGATGTCGTCGCGCAGCGACGCCTTGTCGACGAAGTCCAACGTGTTCATCTTTCAGTGACACTTCCTTGCGGTAGCGGGCATGTGACGTTGGGCACCAGCCCGTCGACACCAAGAACAACTGCTCAATTGTGCCAGACGGCGTCCAGGCAGCGAAATCACCGGAAAACGCAGGCTGATTGCTATGTCCCGATACGCCTGAGCGATGGTTACATATGACTTGCTTGGGCCGAGGGCCAGTCACACCAGACGTGAGCCGGGCGTTAACCTGTTGCGGCGGGCGAATGGCAGTGCGGCGGCCCGATCCCAAGTGCTCAGCGAGCCTTCCGACCAGCGAGGAGGGGCATGCGATCGCGGCCGCCCATACTGCTCGTAGCCGTCGCGGCGCTGGTGATGATGCTGGTGGCGGGCTGCGAGGCACGGGTGTACGGCGCGGCTGACGCAAAGCCGGCGTCGACGCGCTCAACCCCCGTTGCGCGGCTGGCCCAGGAAGTCCCGCCGCCGGCGCTAGCCGGGACTAACACCGCGATAAGCGCGCTGCCGGCGCGCATCCAGCAAGCGACCGAAGCTGCCGCCGCGGACGGCGCCACCATCTCGGTAGCGGTCTTCGACCGTGCCACCAAGCAGATGATCAGCAACGGCGACCAGCCGATCCCAGGCATCGCCTCAGTCGCCAAGCTTTTCATCGCCGACGAGCTGCTGCTGCGGGAGACTCAGGGCACAACCACCTTGTCCGCCGAAGACCACGCGGCGATCGACGACATGCTGCGGTCATCCGATGATGGCGCTGCAGAGAACTTCTGGAACCAGGGCGACGGCGGGGACGCGATGATCACCGATGTGATCAGCCGCTACGGTTTGACTGCGACGGCTTCGCCCAGCGACGGACACTGGTGGAACACGATCAGCACCACGCCTGATCTGATCCGCTATTACCGCATGCTGCTCGACGGGTCCGGGGGCCTGCCACCGGAGCGGGCCAACGACATCGTCAACGACTTGGCCCAAGCGACCCCAGCCGGAATCGATGGCTACCCGCAGCGGTTCGGTATTCCGGACGGCCTGTATGCCGAGCCGGTGGCGGTCAAACAAGGCTGGATGTGTTGTATCGGCGAGGACTGGATGCACCTGTCGACAGGAGTGATCGGCGCCGACCGCCGCTACATCATGGTCGTGGAGTCGCTGCAACCAGCCGATGACGCGGCCGCGCGGGAGACGATCACCAACGCGGTCAAGACCATGTTTCCCGGGGGCCGGATCTGATCTGGTTTGGCGTGTCCAGATCGACGTTAGCGCCGGATTTTTCGTTGTTTGCGGCACTGGCGTAGATTTCGGCACCCGGTCGCTTACTTCGGGCCAAGATCGGGGCGGCGTTCCCGAGTGCGCCGTTGCGAAGCCTGCGCCCGCCAAGCTGCTATCCGGGCATGGTCGCCGGACAGCAGCACCTCGGGCACATCGAGACCGCGCCAGCTCGGCGGCCGGGTATAGCTTGGCCCTTCCAGTAACCCGGCCTGCGCCGAATGTGAATCGTCCTGCGCCGACAGTGGATTGCCGAGCACGCCGGGCAGCAGTCGAAGCACCGCCTCGATCATCACCAACGCGGCCGACTCACCTCCCGGCAGCACGTAGTCACCGATCGAGACCTCCGCGACCCGCATCCGCCGAGCGGCATCGTCGACGACCCGCTGATCTATCCCCTCGTAACGTCCGCAGGCGAAGACCAGATGCGACTCTGTGCTCCAGTGCTGTGCGGTGGCCTGGCTGAACAGCGCACCGACAGGTGTCGGTACCACCAGAAGGCTTTGCTCGGAACAGATTTCGTCCAGAGCGTCGCCCCAAACCGGTGCTCTCATCACCATTCCTGGCCCACCGCCGTAGGGCGCGTCATCCACCGACCGGTGCACATCGTGCGTCCAGCGCCGCAGGTCATGAATCCTCAGCTCGACCAAACCCGACTGAATCGCTTTGCCGGGTAACGATTGACGCAGCGGATTCAGGTAATCCGGAAAGATGGTCACGACGTCGATTTTCATTTCACCGTGCTATCGCTACTCCAAGTCCAGCAGGCCGTCGGGCGGATCGATCTCGATCGTTCGGTCGGCCAGCGATACCGACGTGACGATCGCGCTGACGAATGGCACCAGCAGTTCATCCCGGCCGTCGTCGGGCTTGACCGCCAACAACTCGCCGGCAGCCGTGTGCAGCACCTCGGCGACGGTGCCGATCCGGCAGCCCGACATAGTGCGTACCGCAAGGCCTTCCAGCTGGTGGTCGTAATATTCGTCCGGGTCCTCGATCGGCGGCAGTTCATCAGAATCGATGACCAATAGGCTGCCGCGAAGCGCGTCGGCGGCGTCCCGATCGGCGACCCCGGCCAGTCGCATCAAAAGCCGGGTGCCGTGGTCGCGAACCGCCTCGACGACGTAGCCACGGCCTTGCCCATTTTCCCGTGGTCCTCTGGCGCGCAGCGCACTGCCCGGCGCGAAGCGGCTGTCGGGGTCGTCGGTGCGGACTTCGACGACGACCTCTCCGGTAAGACCGTGCGCCTTGACCACGCGCCCGACTGTCAGCTCCAAGGCAAGCTCACGAGCGTGCGTCCGCTACTGGTCGGTGTCCACCACGTCGACCCGGATGCCGCGTCCACCGATACCCGCGACCAAGGTGCGCAATGCGGTCGCGGTGCGCCCGCCGCGCCCGATCACCTTGCCGAGATCGTCCGGATGAACGTGGACTTCGACGGTTCGTCCGCGCCGACTGGTCACCAGATCGACCCGGACCTCGTCCGGGTTGTCGACGATGCCCCGGACCAGATGCTCGACGGCATCGACGACGACGGTACTCATCGGACCGGTCAGCTCTCGGCCGGCCCGGACTGCTCGCCGGTCGCAGGCTGATCGGGCTCGGCGTTCTGCTCTGTGCCGGCGGCCTTCTTGGCTGCGGCTTTCTTCGCCGGGGCCTTCTTCTTCGGTGTCGTCGCCTCGGTGGCCGGCGCGCCGTCGGCGGCGGCCAGGGCGGCGTTGAAAAGCTCCAACTTGCTCGGCTTAGGCTTGGCCACTTTCAATGTGCCCTCGGCACCGGGCAGCCCTTTGAATTTCTGCCAATCACCGGTGATCTTCAGCAGCTTGAGCACCGGTTCAGTGGGCTGCGCCCCCACCGAAAGCCAGTACTGGGCCCGCTCGGAGTCGATCTCGATGAGGCTGGGCTCTTCTTTCGGGTGGTAACGGCCGATGACCTCGATGGCGCGGCCGTCGCGGCGGGTCCGCGCGTCGGCGACAGCGACGCGGTACTGCGGATTGCGGATTTTGCCCAGCCGGGTGAGCTTGATTTTCACGGCCATGGTTAAGCGGTGTCTCCTGTATGTAACACGCTGCAATTCAGCGACTCAGACGGAAGTGTCGAGCCCGGTTTTGCCCCGCGTGTGTGACCGGCGGCGCAGGTAACCGTTGTTGCAGTGATTTACGCCGCGGACAGCCGCAAATTGTGCCACAACGTCGCTGGTCGGTGAAAATCCGCTGCGTCGGCTGCAGCGTGCGGTGGCGCTCGCCAGACCCTAGACCGTCGATCGTCACGCCGGCGTGATCATGGACGACGAATGCCACTCCAGCCTGACGCTCGGCGCATGGCAGCGTTACGGACGCCGGTCGAAGCACTTGGTTTCCGCGCGGCGGCTCATCCGCCAGCCTTTCGGAGTACGCACGAATTCGTCGTCGTACCACAAGCCGAGCAGCATCGTGGTGGGTTGCTCGCCGCCGAACACCATCGGGTTGAAACAAAAGGTCCGGGCCGTTGCCGAGTCACCGGCGAGCACAATCGACGGCAGGCCCAGCATGTGCGCATAGTTGGCGAAACCAGGCAGCACTTGCGCCAGCCAGGCCTTTACTTCCGGGAAGTGTCCGTCTACGCCGCCCATCGCGGAATAGTCGATATAGGCAGTCAGGGGCACGTAAATCTAGGCTGTGCCAGACGAGCCCCAATCCCCGGCACACATAGGTGTACGGCCCAACGCCCACATCAGCCCTCCTCTCTCCTGGGAGCAATGTGGATAAGCTGCACCCCGTAAAACTGGCACCGATGTCAAGCGAAAGCGGAGGCAATGACCGGTACCGAAATAGTCGACACTATCGAGATCCAGCAACTGCTAGCCCGCTATTCCCGCTCCCTCGACACCAGGGACTGGGAGCTGTACCGCTCCGTGTTCACCGAGGATGCGTTCATTGACTACGCGGCGTCAGGAGGGATGACCGGCCAGCGCGACCAGGTTGTTGAGTGGCTGATTGGCACCCTCGGCACCTTCGACTGGAGCGGCATGCACTACATCGCCAACATCGAGGCCGAGGTGACAGGCGACAGCGCCCTGGTCCGGGCGGCGGTCTTCAACCCAATGCAGTTTCCCGGCATGAAGGGGCTGACCTACTTCGGCGGCTACTACCACCACGACATGGTCCGCACCCGGGACGGCTGGCGCAGCCGCAACCTTCGCGAGGAAGTGCTCTGGTCCGCTAACGCGCCACTGAGGGCGCGATGACCGAGATCCTGGAAGACCGTCCCGTCAAGCTGACCGCAAGGCCCGCCATAGCCGGTCAGGCGGCTTCGCCGCCGGGACCACCCCCAGGTGATGGCCAGCAGCTCGCTGACCTGCGGCGATGGCACCAACACGGTTGACAGCCTGGTTGCGATAGCTGACCGGTCAGTGCGGGAGAAACCGCTACCGTCCGCCCTGGCTCGGTGGGTTCTCTTAACGAACTAAGCGTCGGCGCAGGTGAGCCATGTTCGCTGGACGGGGTCCGTCGTCCCTGCGCTGAGCCAGTGCTGGCGCGTGGCAGTTGTTGGCACAACTGGCACAGCGACATGGGCCGAGACTCGTTGCGGCCGAGGGTATATCGCGCGTCAGCGGTTCTGTGTCGTGTTGAGCATCATGGGCACCAGCGGAGCGGGCTTAGTGGCTCAGCGTGGCTCCCAGCGGCTCGCAATGCCATCCCGCCGTCAAGGCATTTGCTCGGCCACGCGATATGCCCCTCGAAGCCATGCGTTCCGCCATGTCGCGGTAGCGATCGACGCCATACCTCTCACCCCATTCGTTCGACCCATTGAGCCCGAGACGGCCCCGGCTCGAACGGGTCGCTGAAGTACTGCGTCTCGCGGACCACCTTCCGGCCCTCGAATTCCATGATGCTTACCGTGTAGAACGGCTGCCCGTCATACGTCAGGACGAGTTCGCTGATCCAAAGATCGCCGCCGCCAACCATGCGTCGCACGGTGAAGCGTTTCGTGTTCGGCTGGGCGGCGCGCGATGCCTAAATGTTGGCTCGACCCCGGATGCGCTCGCCCGATTGCGGATACTCAAGAACTGCATCAGCTCGGTAGATTTCGTGCTCCGCCGCAAAGTCGTTAGCGTCGGAGGCCGCCCAGTGGCGCCGCAGCGTGACCCGCACGTCGTCATCACCCATGGAAAGTTCTCCTCCCAGTAGATGCATCAACATCCCTTCATCGGGCGGGACCCGACGCACATGTCGATCCCGCACCTTAACCCGCTCAGGATCGGTTTGTATTGCCGGCGTGGCGGGAGAGCAGAGCCGCTGCGTTGAACATCAGTCGCGCCACTGTCTATCGCGTGTTGGCTGCGTAGGCGAGAAAGGTTAACAACGCTTTAAGGAGGTGTCGCTTCCGCTAGCGCATCCTTTACCGAGGTGTATCGCAGGCGTATCGTTCGGCCCTGCCACCACACGTCATCTTGACAGCGCATCAGGAAATTCGGCGTGCGATGACCCTTGACCGTCAGGGAACCGTCACATGTCCGCAAGTCATCCGGACAGCAGATACAGACGGAGGTAACGCCAATGGGTCGCGTTGCGGTGGTCACCGGAGCCAGTAGGGGAATCGGTGCGGCAACCGCACTGGTCCTCGCGCAGCAGGGGTTTCAAGTGGTCGTCAACTACCACTCCAGTGCCGAGCAAGCAGAAGAGGTGGTCCGGGCTGTGACCGCAGCCGGCGGTGAGGCTGTGGCCATTCGGGCCGATGTCACCGCACCCGACGACGTCTCTGCAATGGTCGACGAAACCGAACGGCGATGGGGCCGGGTCGACGTGCTGGTGCACAACGCATTGATCCCTTACGATGTCACCTCTTTCGCCGATCTGAGCTGGGAGCAGCTCGGCGGCAAGTTAGACCGGGAGCTGCGTGCCGCCTTCCTGGTAACCAAAGCTGTTGTGCCGGGGATGTTTTCCCGCAGCTACGGCCGGCTGGTCTTTCTCACCACGGTGCTGTCCCGCCGACCACGCGCAGGCATGATCACAGTGGGCACCGCCAAGGCGGCGATGGATCAGTTCGTTCGGTACGTCGCACTCGAGCTGGCGCCGCATGGGATCACCGCGAACCTCGTTTCGCCCGCCACGGTGGCCGATACGGCGGCTAACGCGCTGCTGGCGGCCGAAGAGGTGCATCAACTCGGCGCAACCAACCCGATGGGCCGCCTGGTGCGCCCCGAGGAGATTGCCAAGACGGTGGCTTTCCTGGCCAGTGAGGACTCTGGTTTCACCACCGGCCACTGCCTGGAGGTCAACGGCGGCCTTGCCATGGATTGAAACAGGTTCCGCCGCCAGTGAAGTCAGCCGATCGGAAAGGGGGTTTGTGCCGTGGAGGCGATCGATCTCGCGTATGTCGGGCGGGGTGTCCACGAAGAGTTGGTCGCCCATGTTGCCGACCAGGAGGGCTACTTCGAGGATGAGGGTGTCCACGTCGCCGTCCGCGACGGGATCGGCTGGAACAGCAGAGCGCTTGCGCCGCAGTGCGGTGATCGGTCTGGGCCGAGCCCTGTTGTCGCGGCTGACTGATGGGATCGGTTGGACTGTTCTGAGCGTCAGCACCGATCGTCCGCTGTTCTGGTTTCTCGGCAATGCCGATGTGACGTCCATGGCGGATCTTCGCGGCCGCCGCTTGGCCGTCCACGCCGCCCGATAACCCTCCCGGTACTTTCGCCCGCATCGTCCTGCGTAAACACGGCCTGGACCCTGACCGCGACCTGGTATGCTGTGGTGCGCCATCCCGGTGACTACCAGATGGACCTGCGACGCCTTCGGGATGGCTCGATCGACGCCGCATATGTAGGCAGCACGCTCTCACCCGAACAGGTCGCCGAGGAAGAAGGATTCCACGTGCTGGCCTGGGTCGGCGATCACTTCCAGATCCCCACCGTGGGCGTCGTCGTGGACCCCGTCTACATCGCGCTGGACAGCCCCGCGCTGCAGGCGGTGGTGCGGGCCAACCAGCGGGCACTGCAGACCCTTGCCGAACAACCAAGCCGAGCCGTCGACTACATCGCCTGGTTTCTCGACCGACTCACGCGTGATGAAGCGCAGCAGTACTACGAACGCTACGTCGGCCCGTACTTCACCCCCGACCGCCAGGTAGACCTCAACATCGCGCAGCAAGCGATCGACGCCGTCGCCGCTGAACTCGGTCTCGCCTCCGTAGCCGCCGACGCCATCTACCGGCCGTCCGCATGAACGTCAGCACTGTCGCGTCGGCTGTCGCTCTCCTTATGCAGGGCGGCTGATGACCCCCCCTTCCTAGTCACGGACCGCATTGTCCTAGAACGCATTCGGCAGCTCGGAGCATAGCTAACCCAATGAAGTTTTCATCAACAAGGAGGCCGAACGCGATGGCATCGAATGAAAAGCTAAGTCAACACAGGTTCACCTTGAACAACGGCAGCGGTGAGATTCCGGCGCTCGGGTTCGGGACTTCGCTTTCCGATAACAAAAAAACGCGAAACGCCGTCAAGACCGCGGTGAAGGTGGGTTTCCGCCACCTCGACGCCGCCGAGCGGTACCGCAACGAGGCCGAGGTCGGCGCGGCGCTCGACGAGTTGTTCGCGGACGGCACGGTGCGCCGCGAGGAGCTGTTTGTGACCACAAAGCTGTGGAACAACAACCATCGACCCGAACGCGTAAAGCCCGCGCTGCAGGCCAGCCTGAACAGGCTCGGGCTCGACGCAGTCGATCTGTATCTGGTGCACACCCCGTTCGCGTTTCAGCCCGGCGATGACCAAGATCCCCGCGACCCGCACGGAGCCGTCGTCTATGACGACGGAGTCACCTTCGAGGAAACGTGGGCCGCGATGGAAGCCCTTGTAGACGAGGGGCTTTCGCGAGCGATAGGCCTGTCGGACATTGACGTCGAAGGCGCCCGAAGGATCGGTGAAACCGCCCGGATCAAGCCGGCGGTCGTGGAGGTCGAGTCGCACCCGTATCACCCGCAATGGGAACTCCATGAATTGTGCAAGACACATGGGATGATCCTGCTGGCGTTCGCTTCGCTGGGACATGGGTTGGAACCGCGACTGCTCGACGACCCCCTCATCGTCTCGATCGCCCGTAGTGTTGGAAATACCCCCGCGCAGGTGCTGCTGGCCTGGGGTATTCAGCGCGGCAACGCAGTTCTCACGGGATCCGTTACGCCCGCGCGCATCAGCGAGAACTTCGATGTCACAGCGCTTCCTGAGAGCGCGATACACGAGATCAGCGAGCGTCTCACAACTCGCTACCGGTTCAATCCCGTTGCGGATACTGGAGTACCGGGATTTGCTGAGGTGCCCACGGACAGTTGACAGATATCGGCAGGCGTTCGCCGTTAGAGATTGGTGGGACTCGGCGATGACGGACGCGTTCACTCGTGGCAGGACACGACCAGCCGACCCCGTGATTGACGTCGTCATCGCAGGGGCCGGCCCAGACGGGCTGATGGTGGCGTGCGAATTGGGCTTGGCCGGGATCCGGCCGGTGGTATTGGATCCACTGCCCGGCCCTAACCCGACGCCGCGGGTCAACGGCATTGTGGGCCAGGCGGCCCGGATTCTTGATCACCGGGGTCTGTTCAGTGCGCTCACTGGGATGGATGCGCCAACACCCGCTCCGCACTGCGGTAGAAGGGTCGAGTTTTTCATCCACCGGCTAGCCAACGCGCTACGCGGCTAGAGCACGGCGTCGGCGAGGCGGTCGACCTGATCGAGGCTCGCAACGGTGGGATGAAACAACAGCGCATCGAAGCCGAGATCGTCGTAGGCGCGGACGGTAGACGCTGCGTCCCCTGAAGATTTCAGCATGTCCAAGTCGTTGAATCGGCATACTCGGAGCTGAAGCCGCCGTAGTAGCTGCGTAAATGCGTATGCCCGGAGCTGGCAATGCCGTCATCGCCGAAGGCGAAGTTCACGGAGGTCATCAGCCGGGGCATCCCCGAACGGCCCGCCTGCTGCCAGGCGCCACGGACAAGGTCGGCGAACGACGACTCTTCCGGATAGTCGCGGAGCGCGCCGGACGCCCAGCCATCGCCGGCTGCGGTCACCCGCCGGATGGTCGCCCGCGATGTGCCGCCGAATAAGACCGGGATCTGCACGGGTTCAGGGCAAAGCGGCAGGTCGCCGGTCACCACCTCGGCCCTCCATGCGCGCTGCATCAGCTCCACGGCCTGATCGAACACCCCCCGCGGTGGTCGAAGTCTGCGCCGGTCGCCGTGAAGTCGTCGGCGCGACTGCCCGCGCCCAGGGCCAGAGTGAGCCGGTCACTGGCGGCGTCGGCCAGACTGGCGGTCTGCTTGGCCAGAAGCGCTGCGGGATAGACCGGGGCGAGAAGGACGTTGCTGACCAGGCCGATGTCGCTGGTCGCGCCGGCTGCCAGGGAGAGCGCGACGATTGAGTCGAGGGTGGGGTAAACCAGCCGGTCGCAGATGGCCACGCTGGCGAATCCTCGCTGTTGGGCGCGTTGCGCCCACTGGGTGATCACCGGACCGCGCACTCGCGCGATATGGTTCGGGAGGCCGATGCCGGTGCCCCACCCCGCCATCCACCTGACTGCACCGTCGGAAGAACTGCACCACGATAAGCAGCAGGAAGAACAGGACTGGCGGGCCCTTTGGGAGCACCGCGCCTTGGCGAACCGATAGGGATTCGCTTGGCAAACAAATCCGGTTCGGTTGTTTCCTGCAGTCCGCAAGGTGAGCCCGAAGAGGACCCCTGAGCGGCTAGCGTCGCCATCAACGTCGAAGGAGCATTCCAATTGGGTCTCGTAAACCCTTGGTAAAGCGTTTGCTCTCTCTAAGCGGTGGAGCCGCACCCCTTTCGCTCATGCGCGATCAGCTGACCCAGCGTGTTTGGCCGGGCTCAGCACTCTGTTCGACCCTTTGCGCCGATGCGCATTTGGCCTAAGTGTTCTCGTGCTCGTTGACGGCGGTGATCACGTCTTCGAACGCTTCGCGGAGCACCCTGAGCCGGCTGGGCCCGAGAATCTCGACGAAGAGCTTCCGTACGCGGGCCGCGTTGGCCGGTGCGCAGGCCCGGATCGCCTGCAGGCCGATGTCGGTGATGACAATGTCGGGGTAGCGAGCGTCCCCGTCCTCTCGACGGATCAGGCCGCGTTTCTCCATCCGCCTCAGATGGTGGGATATCCGGCTTTTCTCCCATTGGGTGGCCGCACCCAGATCAACCGCGCGCATGCGTCCGGTCTGCGACTCGGACAGGTTGACCAGAATCTCAAAGTCAGACGGTGACAGCCCGCACTCGCGCTGCATCTGCCGTGCCAGATGGGTTTCGAGCGTGCGCCGCATCAGCACATAGCTTCGCCACGCCGTTTGCTCCTCGTCGCTGAGCCACGGTTTGTCAGCCATGCCGCCACTGTACAGCCGGGTTGACAAATCAACCAAAACGGCCTACCGTTCGGATGGCAGGTTGATACATCAACCCAATTGGAAGGATCTACATCATGACCAAGCAGAAGGTGATAGCTGTTGTTGGTGCCACCGGTTCCCAAGGAGGAGGCCTAGTTCGGGCTATCCTTGCTGACCCCGACCGGCAGTTCGCGGCACGCGCGCTGACCCGCAACCCGCAGTCTTCAAAAGCGCAGGAGCTGGCAGCAGCCGGGGCCGACGTTGTCCAAGCCGATCTCGACGACGAGGCGAGCGTTCGCAGGGCGTTCGACGGAGTCCACGGCGCCTACGTCATGACCAACTACTTCGTCGAGCGCACACCAGAACAAGAGACCACACGCACCCGCGCTCAGATGGAGCTCGAGCAGGCCGAGACGGCGGCCCGGGCGGCCGGCGACGCCGGCGTCGAGCACCTGATTTGGTCAACCTTGGAGGACACCCGGGCATTCTTCGACGACAGTGATCGGGTGCCCACCCTGGAAGGTCGCTACAAGGTCCCGCACTTCGACGCCAAGGCCGAGGCTGACCAGATATTCCACCATTACGGGGTTCCGACCACCCTCCTGCGGACCACGTTGTTCTTCGAAGATTTTCAGATGGCGGGCATGGGACCCGCACGCAACGCAGACGGTGTGCTGACATTGACGATCCCGATGGCCGACCGCCCATTGGTCGGAATTGCCGTCGAGGACACCGCCAAGACCCGCTGGATCTTCAAGCCGGTCGGAGATTCATCGGAAGACGCTCAACATCCCGGCGAGCACCTCACCGGCGCACAGTACGCCGCGGCGCTGTCCGAGGCGCTGGGTGAAGAAGTGCTCTACCGGCCCTTCGGCTGGGACGAGTACCGCGCGCTCGGCTTTCCCGGGGCGGTGGAGTTCGGCAACATGTTCCAGTACTACGCCGAAAACTCCGAACGATTCACCGGCGACCGGAACCTCACGCTGGTCCACGAGCTAAATCCACACGTGCAGTCCTTCCGTGACTGGCTCACGCTGCACAAGCTCGATCTCAACCTCCTGAAAACACAGGGCGAATGAAGCGGCCGGCGGCGGGCGGCCCTGATTAACGACGATGGCGTTCGCCGCTTTCGGGCTGGACAGACTCAATTTGCTGCTACCAGAAATAAGTTCCTTCGAAAGAGAGGTGATTGCCATGACAATCGGACTTGCCGGCAAACGGGTCCTGGTTACCGGAGGCAGTCGCGGGATCGGCGCGGCGATCGTCCGCCGCCTCGCGGCCGAAGGGGCAACGGTGGCACTCAACTACCACCGCGATGCGACAAGCGCCGAGGCCGTGGCCGCCGAACATTACGGCGAGAATCGTGTCATTGCGCTTCAGGCCGATATCACCGACCCGATCGCCATACACGAGCTGGTTGGCAAAGCTGTCGACGAACTGGGCGGATTGGATATCGCGATCAGCAACGCTGGTGTGGAGTATTTCGGAGCCCTCGCCGACATCACGGTTGACGACTACGACCGGGTGTTCAACACCAATGTGCGTGCTCAGCTATTCGTTGCCCAGGCCAGTGCTGCCGTGATGGGCAGCGGCGGGCGGATCGTTCTGACATCGTCGGTCAGCGCACGCATGGCCGTGTACCACCACAGCCTCTACGCCGCGAGCAAAGCAGCGGTCTCCGCTCTGGTGAGAAATCTGGCACCCGAGCTGGCCGAGCGCAACATCACCATCAACGCCGTTGCTCCCGGCGGCACCCAGACCGACATGGCCACCGAACACGGGATGAAATACGTCCACCCTTCGCTGCGCGACCTGCCCCCCGAACGGGTGCTCGCAATGGGCAACGCATTGGGCCGATTAGCAACACCGGACGAAGTCGCGGCGGGGGTCGCATTCCTCGTGTCAGCCGACGCCTCGTTCGTCACGGGTTCGACCCTCGCCGTTGACGGTGGTTGGATGTGATCGACGCCGCAAGCGTCGCACGGCTGCACTACAGCAAGACCAACTGAGCTGGGCCTGATCGCCCGCCTCCTCAGCAGAAGATGCCCTTCCGCATCGTCACCCCGGCTGGCTCGATGGCCCGCCTCCTCAGCGGAAGACGGCCCTTCCGCATCGTCACCGGGCTATGCTGAGCGGCCATGCGGAAGTCCTTAGCCGCAATCGCGGCGCTGTTGACAGTGCTGACCTGCGCTGCCACCCTCACCGCCCACCCGGCAGCGGCCGACACCAGCGTGCAACCAGTCGGCACGGTGCCAATCCCCGACGGGCCGGCACAGACCTGGATCGTGGCCGATCTGGACACCGGCCAGGTGCTGGCCGCCCGGGACCAAAGCGTGCCGCATCCTCCGGCCAGCACGATCAAAGTGCTGTTGGCGCTGACAGCCCTGGACCAGGTGAGCCTAGACAGCACCGTGGTTGCCGACGCCGCCGACGCCGCGGCCGAGTGCAGCTGTGCAGGCGTCAAAGCGGGCCGCACCTACACCGCGCGCCAGCTTCTCGAGGGCACGCTGCTGGTCTCCGGCAACGATGCCGCCAACACGTTGGCGCACCTTTTGGGCGGACAGGACGCGGCCGTCGCGGCCATGAACGCGAAGGCGGCATCGCTGGGAGCGCTGAGCACACGTGCCGTGACGCCCTCGGGCCTGGACGGGCCCGGCGGCTCCGGCTCATCGACGGCGCACGATCTCGCGGTCATCTTCCGGGCGGCCATGGCCGACCCGGTATTCGCAAGGATCACCGCCGAGCCGTCGGCGACCTTCCCCGGTGACGGCGGTGGTCAGCAACTCGTCAACCAGGACGAGTTGCTGCAGCGGTATCCCGGCGCGATCGGGGGCAAGACCGGATATACCGACGCCGCCCGCAAAACCTTCGTCGGCGCGGCTGCCCGCAACGGTCGCCGACTGGTCATTGCCATGATGTACGGGCTGGTGCGGCAGGGCGGTCCGACCTACTGGGATCAGGCCGCCAGCCTGCTGGATTGGGGCTTCGCGGTCAGTCCGCAGGCTGCCGTCGGGGCACTGTAGGCAACTGTTTTCGACGCGATCGTCCGCCAGGAATATCCTTGGGCGGTCGTCGCGAACTGGCTGAGCTAAGCTGCTCAATGCCGTGCCAGGCTTGTTTGAAGCAGCCGAGCGTGGCTGGCATGGCTTCGTGTTGACGCCCGTCGACGCCGCCCAACCGGGTTGAGCATTCAGCCCTCATCGCGCATCCGGCCTCGAAAAGCAAGGTCGCTGAGCCGCGCGCACGAACCGCAAGAACAGAGGGTCATGATGGCCGACGACGAAACTTCACCGCGCTTTCAGCCGCTGCCGCGTGACGGTGAGTTCACCGCCAGCGAGACCTTGGTCGACGGTTTGGTCGTGGTGTCCGTAGGCGGAAGCGTCGACATGCTCAGTGCCCCGTGGTTGACCGAAGCGATCGACTCCGCGCTGGCCAAACGCCCGGCCGGCTTGATCGTCGACATGTCCAACGTCGATTTCTTGGCCTCGGCCGGAATCAGCATCCTGGTCACCGCACACGGCCACTCGGATCACTCGGGCCGCTTTGGCGTGGTTTGCGACGGCCCAGCTACCTATCGCCCGCTGACTCTGATGGGTTTGGACGAGATCATTCCGCTCTATCGCACGCTGGACGACGCCCTGGACGTCCTTCGCACCGGCTGAGCACGGCCGGGCGGCCGAGACCGTCTCAAGCGCCGCCGGCGGCTGCCAGCCCTGCTTTGCTCAGCAGCGCCGTCAGTAGCGCGATTCGCTGCTCTTCGATCTCGGGTTGTGGCATGACCGCGCGCACCAGCGCTGCGCCGTCGAATGTGTTGGTCAGCATCGTCACGACGACCGGAAAGCTGTCCGCTGGAATACGGTCCGCTCCCGGTAGTGCGCGCGCCACCTCATAGATCTTCGACCGGTACTGGTCGAGCACGTGCTGGAGGGTGGCTCTGAGCTTGTCGTCGGTGCGCGCGGCGATCAACAGTTCGTAGAGTATGGCGTTCGTCGGCGTTGCTGTGACGTCCCGCAAGATTGTCACCGCCGCTTCCACGGCCGGTGTGCCGGTTGGTATCTCGGCGACTTTCTTGGTGAACAAGTCCAGCTGGCGGCGCAGTACTTCGTAGGCCGTGGCGGCCATGAAATCACCCATGTTCTCGAAGTGTCGGAACAATGCACCCACCGACACCTCGGCGCGCTTGGTGATCACCGCCGCCGAGGCCCGGCCGTAGCCGACCTCGGCGATGGTGGCGATGCTGGCGTCCAGCAGGCGTGCGACGGTTTCTGATCGACGCTGCTCCTGGGTTCGGGCCACGTCAGACCCGGGCGCCCAGGCGGGGCGCGATCGGCTGGCGGGCTGCCCGCAGGAATCGGCCCGATTTCACCGTCGTGCCATAGCCGTCACGGAACACGCCGCCGCGGTACACGACCTCGCCGCCCACCCCGGTCGCTACGACCGCGGCGTCGTTGCGGTTGACCATGCGGCGTAAGCCGCCATAGAACGACACTTCCTCCTCGTAATAGCCGTCGACTGACTCGTCGAGCCCGGCTGGATCAATCACCACGAAGTCAGCTCGATCGCCCAAGCGCAACGTGCCCGCGTCGAGGCCGAACCAGTCGGCCACCTCGGCGGTCAGGCGATAGACGGCTCGTTGGATGCTCAGGAACGGCGTTCCGGACCGGTCGGCGTCCAAGACCCGCTTGAGCATTCTCAGCGGGTAGTTGTAGAACGCCATGTTGCGCAGGTGCGCGCCGGCGTCGGAGAAGCCCATGTGGATGCTGGGCTCCGCGGCGAGCTTGTCGAGCTGCTTGCGGCGGTGGTTGGCGACGGTGGTGGTCCACCGGACATTGCGTTCACCGTTTTCGACGAGAACGTCGAGGAACGCGTCGAGCGGGTGCAGCTGACGCTCGTCGGCGATCGTCCCGAACGACTTGCCGATCAACGTCTTGTCCGGGCACTCGACGATCACCGCGTCGTGAAAGTCGCGGTGCCACAACGACGGCCCCAGCTTGAGGCGGTCGAACTCGCGCCGGAACCTTCGGCGGTAATCGACGTCAGCAAGTAATTCGTTGCGCTGCAACTGGTCACGTAGATGCAGTGCCGCAGTGCCGGCGCCGAATTCTTCGAAGACCGGCAGGTCGATTCCGTCGGAATACAGCTTGAACGGAACGGGCAGGTGCTGGAACCGTACCTGCGAGCCCAGGACAGCGTTGGCGAGCCGGGTCAGCGGGCCGAATACGTGGGCCGCGGCCGGCATCGACTTCGCGTCCGCCGAGACCAATAGGCTCATCCGTACTCCCTTGCGGCGACCGAAGATTCGGCTGCTTGCCAGGAAGAACAGCAGGCCGGAGAGCGGGTTGTTGACGTCGGGCGCGCTCTGCAGGATCCGGCCGCGCTTACGCAGCACAGCGATCAGCCGGCGCCGTTCGCGCCAGGTCGCGAAGGTCGAAGGCAGCGCCCGCGACCGATAGCGGTCGCCGTCGAGCTTGTCGATTGCGGCGTCCATCCCCGACATCCCGAGCAGCCCGGCGTCCAGCGCCTCCTGCAGCAGCGTCGCCATCCGGTCCAGCTCGGCTTCGGTGACCTCGACATCGTCGTCGGTGGCCCGGCCCAGACCCAAGACCGCGGTGCGCAAGTCGGAATGACCGATCAGCGAGCTCACATTCGGCCCCAGCGGCAGCTCGTCGAGAGCCTCCACGTACTCTGCGGCCGACGACCAGGTCTTCTTGGCCTCCAGCGCCCCCAGCACGAACTGCCGCGGAACCGCCTCAACCCTGCTGAACAGGTCAGCTGTGTCGTTGGTGTCGGCATAAACCGTTGACAGCGAACAGTTTCCGAGTAGCACCGTAGTGACGCCATGGCGCACCGATTCGCGCAAGCCGGGGTCCAGCAGCACCTCGGCGTCGTAATGGGTGTGCACGTCGATGAAGCCCGGAAGGACCCACTTGCCCGCGGCGTCGATCACCTCCTGGCAGCCCGTCTCGTCCAACGGTGCGCTCGACACCGCACACACCTTGCCGTCGCGGATGCCCAGTGTCCGCGTCTGCGGCGCGCTGCCGGTGCCGTCGAACAACAAACCGTCCTGGATGATCACGTCGTACGCCATGGGGGTTCTCCTGTTCTGCGGGTTGGCCAGACCCTAACATAGATAGTGAGTACTTACAATCTTTTCGCGGGCCCGCCCAGTCAGCGCGTCGGTGACGTGGTCGGCGCGGGCGTCGACTTCGGTGGAGGTCGGCGGGTCGGGCACCGCGATACCGGGCGGGACCTCACCGATGCGGCCCGCGGTCGCCGGGATCACTATCTCGGCTCCCAACTGACCGCATTCATCGGTCTGCACAGTGACGGTCATGACGCCGTGCATCGGTCCGTGGCCTTGCGGCTGCAACGACAACACTTGCTTTGTGGTCTGTACAGCTGCTGCTCCGTTGGGGCCTAGGCACGGGAACCGCACGGTTTCCGGCCGGGAGCGCCAGACACCGTCACGGAAATCAAGCACCAGCGGATGATCGCCGGCCTGGGCGTTTTTGACGAGGTGATTCTGGTCGTCGAGCATGATCCCGGCGGCGACGCAGCCGGTGGGTGTGCACGACGACCGAAAAGCCCACCAGGTGCTCACATTCGGCGGCTGAGGGTCGGGGCGGTCGTTGTAGGTCTGCTGCTCACGATTGACGTCTACCTGGTACGCGCCGTCAAGCTGTTGGTCGGGCGCCGGGATGGACTGGGTATGAGTCGACGACGCCGCCGGCGGACGGCTGGTCGTGGGGCCGGCGACGTGCGGGACGCTGTGCTCGGTCCGCCGTTCGGCCGCGAAGGCGACCACCAGCACCACACCCAGTAACACAGCCGCGGCTCCCGCTGCTCCGCCCAGCAAGATCCAGGGCCACCTGCGCTGCACCGGTTCCGCGGTCGACAGGGAACTGCCCGGCGGCAGTGCTGAGGTAGCGACTTCCTCCTCGTCGGGATAGTCCACGACCTCCCCGTCGGCCCCGGTGCTGCGGTTGGCGAGAAACGGGCCGGCCCGGCCGATCAGTGCATCGGCCAGTTCACGGCACCGGCCGTACCGATTAGCGGGCTGTTTGGCCAGCGCGGTGGCCAAGACGCCGTCCAGAGCCGCCAACTCAGGCCGCCGATCGCTGAGCTTGGGCGGCGCGGCGTTGCGGTGCTGATTGATGATCGCGGTCGGGTTGGAGTCCTGGTACGGCGGCCTACCGGTAAGAAGCTGGAAAGCGGTGGCGGCCAGTCCGTACTGATCGACGCGCCCGTCGATGTCTGCGCCGATCGTCAACAGTTCCGGCGCAACGTAGCCGACTGACTCTGCGGTGACGTTGGCGGGCGCTATTCCGCTGCGCTCGCCCAGATATTGCGACAATCCGAAGTCGGTCAACAGGATTCGTTCTTCACCCTGCGAGGCGTCGGTGAGCAGTATGTTGGCGGGCTTGACGTCGCGGTGCAGCAGTCCGCGCTGATGTGCGTGATCAAGCGCTCCGGCGATTGCAGCAATGATGGCCAGGGCCTCCCCGGTCGGCATGCCCGACGGGTACCGCTGCGCCACCAGCTGCGCGGCGCTGGTTCCGGCGACGTATTCCGTTGCGATCCACAGACGTCCGTCGCATTCGCCGCGGTCGTACATCGCCGCGATGTTCGGGTGGTGAATTCGTGCCGCGATATCGGCCTCTCGAAGGAACCGGTGCCGGAACTCGCCGTCCGCTGTCGTCGCCGCCGGCAGGACTCTGAGCGCTTGGTGACGCGCGAGCCTTGGGTGCGCCACCAGGTACAGCTCGCCGATCGGCCCGAAATTCAGCATTCGCAAAACGGTGTAACCGGCATAGGTGGTGCCGCTGGCCAAAGCCATTGGTTAATAGTAACGGGGGCCAGGTCGGCTGCCCTGTTCAGAACAGCTGACCCCGCAGCACTACCAAGTCGGGCTGGGTCAGCACCGTCGGACCGTGCCGCGGATCGTCGTTGTAGCAGACCAGATCCGCCGACGCGCCGTGGTTCAGCCCGGGTCGGCCCAGCCAGTCGCGTGCGTTCCAGCACGCCGCTCCCAGCGCCTCGGTGGCGCTCATGCCGATGCCCTTGAGCTGTTCAACCTCATCAGCGATGCGCCCATGGCTCAGCATGCCGCCGGCATCGGTGCCCGCGTAGATCGGCACGCCGGCTTCGCGCGCCGCGGCGATTCGGTGTCGACCGCACGCGTACAGCCCGCGCATGTGCTCGGCATAAGTGGGATATCGCGCCGCCGCGTCCGCGATGCCCGGGAAGTTCTCCAGATTGATCAGGGTAGGCACCAGTGCCGTGCCCTGTTCAAGCATGGAGTCGATGGTGTCGTCGGTAAGCCCGAAACCGTGCTCGATGCAATCGATGCCGGCACCGATCAGCCCCGGCAGGGCCGCCTCGCCGAAGACGTGCGCGGTGACCCGCGCGCCATGGGCGTGGGCGCTGTCGACCGCGGCTTTGAGCACGTCGTCGGACCACAGCGGGGCCAGATCACCTATGCCGCGGTCAATCCAGTCACCGACCAGCTTGACCCAGCCGTCGCCGCGCCGTGCCTGCTCGGCCACTACCTCGGGAAGCTGCGCCTCGTCTTCGATGTTGAGCGGCAATTGCGGCGAGTAGCGCTTCGGCCTGGCCAGGTGGCGTCCGGCGCGGATGATGCAGGGCAGATCGGGGCGGTCATCGAGGCTGCGGGTGTCCGTCGGTGAACCGCAGTCACGGAGCAGCAACACACCCGCGCCGCGTTCGGTTTCGGCCTGCCGGATCGCTTCGTCATACTCGACAGGGCCGCCGCCCGGGCCGATCCCGACATGACAGTGGGCGTCGACCAGCCCGGGAATGATCCAGCCGCCGTCGAAGACGGTGTCTGCGCCGGCCACCGGCTCCAGGCTGACCTGACCGTCGACGACCCATAACTCGAGCGGGGACTCGTCGGGCAAGCCCACACCACGGACGTGCAGCGGCACGGTGTGGTTACTTCTTGCCCGGAAAGTTCAGCTTGGACAGATCGAAGTCGGCCAGTGCGGGCGGCAGCTCGTTCAAGCCCTCGGGCAGGTGTGACAGGTCGGGGAATCCGCCAGGCAAGCCCGCCCCGAGGGGGCTGCGGGCTTTTGCCGGTGTCGGCCCGCGCATCCCCTTTTTACCCTTCTTGCCTTTGCCGGCCCTGGCCTTTCCAGCCCTGCGGGTCGCGGACTTGCGGCCCAGCCCGGGGATGCCGCCCAGCATCGAGGACATCATTTTGCGGGCTTCGAAGAACCGGTCGACCAGCTGGTTGACTTCAGACACCGTGACCCCGGAGCCGTTGGCGATGCGCAGCCGCCGGGAGGCATTGATGATCTTCGGGTCGGCCCGTTCGGCCGGCGTCATGCCGCGGATGATGGCCTGCAGCCGGTCGAGTTGCTTGTCGTCGACGGCGGCCAGCGCCTCCTTCATCTGGCCCGCTCCCGGCAGCATGCCCAGCAGGTTGCCTATCGGCCCCATCTTGCGGATGGCGAGCATCTGCTCGAGGAAATCCTCCAACGTCAGCTCGCCAGACCCGATCTTGGCTGCGGCGGCCTCGGCCTGCTCCGCATCGAAGACCTGCTCGGCTTGCTCGATCAGGCTGAGCACGTCGCCCATGCCCAGGATGCGGCTGGCCATCCGATCCGGGTGGAAGACGTCGAAGTCCTCCAGCTTTTCCCCGGTCGACGCGAAAAGGATTGGCACGCCGGTAACTTCACGTACCGATAACGCCGCGCCGCCACGGGCGTCACCGTCGAGCTTGGTCAATACCACTCCGGTGAAACCAACGCCGGCCCCGAACGCCTCGGCGGTGGTGACGGCGTCCTGGCCGATCATTGCGTCCAGGACGAACAGCACTTCGTCGGGATCGATCGCTGCGCGGATGGCCGCGGCCTGTGCCATCAGCTCGTCGTCGATACCCAGGCGTCCGGCAGTGTCGACGATGACGACGTCGAAGTGCTTGGCTCGGGCCTCGGCAAGTCCGGCTGACGCGACGGCGACAGGGTCGCCGGGGCCGGCTTGTCGGGCGAGATCCGCCTCGGCGGAGGCGCCCGGGTGCGGCGCGAACACCGCGACGCCGGCCCGTTCCCCCACGACGCGCAGCTGGTTGACCGCGCCCGGCCGCTGCAGGTCGCAAGCCACCAGCAGCGGCGTATGCCCTTGACCACGCAGCCAGGACGCCAGTTTGCCGGCCAGCGTCGTCTTACCGGACCCCTGCAAGCCGGCCAGCATCACCACCGTCGGCGGTGTCTTGGCGAACACAAGCTGGCGGGTCTGGCCGCCCAGGATGCCGATCAGTTCCTCATTGACGATCTTGACGACCTGTTGTGCCGGGTTGAGAGCGCCGGACACTTCGGCGCCCTTGGCGCGGTCTTTGATCCGGGTGACGAAGGAGCGGACCACTGGAAGCGAAACGTCGGCTTCCAGCAGTGCGAGCCGGATTTCGCGAGTGGTCGCATCGATATCGGCGTCGGTCAGCCGGCCCTTGCCCCGCAATCCCTGCAGGGCACCGGTCAAGCGGTCGGACAGCGATTCAAACACGACCGCTAGCCTAATGGCGATCGCCAGCGCGGCGGAGCCGGGCGCAGCGGGTCGCCACCGTATCACTGGTGGTCCGGCGACAATGCGGCCGCGACAGCGGCGGGAGCCACCGAGCCAGTCGACCTCAAAGCGGTCAATGTTAGGTGCCGAATATTTGGCTAATGCTCGGTACCGCAGCTGCCTCGGTACTCCACGTCGAAAAGCTGGAAGCCGCCCAAAGTGGCGCCGGACAATTGCTTTTGCGCTGGCGCACTGGAAACATTGCGGCGACTTGCCAAGCCGCGATGGTCGCGTAGCGGCGCGATTCGCAGCGCGCCGCCGCGCTAACGGCTAACGTGCGAACAAGATCTCAAGGGGGAGCCTAAATGCATCTCAGAGGCGTAGCCGCCGCAGCAACGATTGCCACTGGCGTCGGCATATCGACACTGCTCGGATCACCGCTGGTCAACGCCGCTCCGTGGGATCCACCCCCGCCCTGCCCAAACTGCCAAAGCGGTCCTGGCGGGTCTGGAGCCGGCCCGCAGAACAACCCCATCGCCAATCAGCCGCCAGCTCAAACGCCCCCGCGCATGGGCTCAGGCCCAGGCCCGAAGGGCGGTCAGCCGGCACCGCCCAAATCATAGGCCGCAGAACTCGTAACTGACATCGGCTGCTGGTCGATCTGCCGGTGGCTGGTATCTACTGATGCTCCAGGTCGCGGTGCCCGCTGTCGACGTGTGACGAGTGCGGCGGTAAGTGTTCAACCAAGACCTGTGATAGTCGGCCAGCGTGGGTGATCGGCGTCGACGAGCCCTACTGGGCACCTCAACGCACCAGGGCGACGCACTCTGCGTAACGAACCTGAAACCGGCGCTTCGTTTAAAGCCTCACGCCTATCCGGCAATGCCGGTCAGGCGCGATTGACGTTCAAAACATTTGATCTTGCCCCAGGTAATCGGGTCTTCAAAAGATATCGGCCTATGGCAGCTGAGCGTAAAGAGTCAAGAAGCTGACCAGCGTCCAATTCTGCCCTGACCCGGGGTCGCAGACCGCAAGTTCGCCGCTCGCCGAGGGCAGGCTTTCAGGTCGCCGTGGACGCGAGACCTGTTCGGCCGCAGGCTAGCCCGGAGGTGCGATGACCGCAACTTAGGCCGCAGAAACAGCTCTCCGCGATAGCTTTGTAACCACCACGTTAACGGCTGCTCACTGTTAATTCTGTGAAACGAGAACGTTAGTGGTCGATTACGCCCCCTGGGCCGTGCATGCCAAATTGTTACGGTCCGCACACGACCGTTAAAAGACAGTTACCGCAGCTTTCTGTTCGGCGAACCTCAGGGAACCTTAGACCGTGCAACGGGGCGCCCCACATTCCGCCGGGGCGACCCGACTTTTTTGGATCAGCGCACCCGTGAGGAGAACTGCATGTCGTTCTTGACCGCACTGCCTGAAGCTCTGCAGGCAGCCGCTGCTCAGCTGCAGGGCCTTGGCACAACCTTCGAAGCCCAAAGCACCGCGATAGCGGCCCCGACGACCGGTCTTGCTCCCGCCGCTGCAGATGAGGTTTCGGCGCTGCAGGCGGGAATTTTCTCGACCTACGGCAACCTGTACCAGCAGATCAGCGGGCAGGCCACCGCGATTCAGCAGCAGATCGCCCAGAACCTGGGTCTCAGCGGAAGTTCCTATTCAACGGCTGAGTCCACGAATGCGGCCGCAGCAGGCACTGGCAATTTCTGGGACCAGCTTGTCTCCGGCTTCCAAGCCGTCTTCGGCGGCAACGGCACCTACGGCGCCTCGGGCAACTTGTCCAACGTGACGAACATCGGTGGCGGTAACTATGCGTCGGCCGCCTCTGACCTGCTCGGGCTGGCCGGTGGTGGCCTTCTGGACACTTCGGGCGGGGTTGCCCCCGATATCTCCGGTCTGGGGGCGGGCTTGGTCGGCTTCAACGGCGCGGCCGTGGCCGGTGGTGCGGCGGGCGGTTTGGCTGGCGCCGGCGGTCTCGGCGGGGCGCCGGTGCTGGCGGGTGTGGGTGCATCGACTTCGGTCGGACCGCTGTCAGTGCCGCCCGCCTGGGCAGCCGGCGCAGGAGCGCCGGCCACGGCCGGCAGCGGCCCGGTGCAGTTGGCAGGCTGGACCGGCGCGGCACCAGGCGCGACTCCCGCGGGCACGACAGTTCCCGCCGGCATGCCCGCAGTGGCCTCCGCAGGCAAATCCGGCGGGCTGGGTGCGCCGCGCTACGGCCTCAAGCCCAAGGTCATGCCCAAGCCGACGACCGTTTAGACCTGGAGACAACGGCCCGAACGGGCCGCATAACAAAGCAGCTTGGTTCACTCATATCGATTAGAAAGCGAATGACAACATGGTTTTGGACTATGCAGCGTTACCTCCGGAAGTCAACTCCGGCCGGATGTACGCCGGAGCCGGCGCCGGACCGCTGATGGCTGCCGCTTCGTCGTGGGGCAGCCTGGGCGCCGAGTTGCAGCAAATTGCCGCGTCCTACGACTCGGTGGTCGCCAACTTGACTAGCGACGAGTGGACCGGTCCGTCTTCACAGACGATGGTCGCCGCGGTGACGCCTCTGATCACCTGGCTACAGCAGACCGGCGCCGCCGCCGAGCATGCCGCGACCCAGGCCACCGCCTCGGCGGTCGCGTACGAGACGGCGTTCGCAGCGACCGTGCCGCCACCGGTCATCGCCGCCAACCGGGCTTTGCTTGCCGCGCTGGTTGCCACCAACTTCTTGGGCATCAACACCCCGGCCATCATGGCCACCGAGGCGCATTATGCCGAGATGTGGGCTCAGGATGCCGGAGCCATGTACGGCTACTCGGCGTCGTCGTCTGCGGCGTCGACGTTGACCCCGATCACCACACCGATGCCGGCCACCACCGGAACCGCCGGCATCGCTCAGGCCGCTGCGGCCCCTGCCGCCGCCACCGATCCACTGCAGACGTTGATCACCGACCTGCAGAACGCGCTGGCAGGCTTGAGCAGCACCGGCACCGGGTTGGGCGGCGCCACCGGGCCCGTCGACGCTCTTGGTCAGATCATCGGTATTCCGTCGGTGGAAAACACCGTCAACGGGGCGGTCAACACCGCGGCATGGTTCGTCATGAACACCATCCCCACCGCGGTCTCGCTGGGACACACCTTGGGCGTCGTAGGGAGCGTCCCCGCCGTCGCCGTGACGGCCTCCGATATCACCCCGGTGGGTGCTGGCCTGGGCACTGGCGTGGCGTTGGCCGGCGCAGGCTCGGGCGCTGCGGGCTTAAGTGGAGTCGGTATGGCGGCCGAGGCTCCAGCCGTGCTGGCCAGCGCCGGACAAGCCGGCAGCGTCGGTGGCCTGACCGTGCCGGCCAGCTGGTCGAGTGCCACGCCGGAGGGAGCATCACTGGCGGGCAGCGGCTGGACCGGCGGCGTCGAAGAGCCCGCTCCGGTGAGCGCCGTGCCCGCCGGCATGCCGGCGATGGCCAACGCCGGACGTGCCGGGCTCGGCTTCGGCGGACCGCGCTACGGCGTGAAGCCCACCGTCATGCCCAAGCCGGTCGGTGTCGGATAACCGGCTGGTCGTTGTCAGAAGTGCCGCTGCGGTAGGGCGTCGGTGTCAGCGAGAGCGTTCTCGCGCACGGCCGTGTTTCGCAACTCACTGACCTACCGCGGCTAGCTGACCGACATCGCGCCCGCACATAGTGGAAAGGTGTCGGTCAAGCGCGCACTTACAGTCAGCCGCGAGGAAGCCTTGATAAGTGAACGACGACCCGCGCGCTGACCTGGTGGCCCGCCAGTACGAGCGGTGGAAATATCCGCACCCGATCGATGATCTGGACTTATGGACCAAAAATAACTGGGAATGGTTCGACCCGGCGTATTCGCACCGGATTCTGTGGCCGGACCGGGACTACCGGCCCGATATGGACATCTTGATTGCCGGCTGCGGCACCAACCAGGCGGCAATTTTTGCTTTCACCAATCCCCATGCACGAGTGGTCGCTGTCGATATCAGCCAGCCATCATTGGACAATCAGCGGCACTTGAAGGACAAGCACGGGCTGCAGAACTTGGAGCTGCATCTGCTGCCGATCGAAGAGCTGGCAACATTACAACGCGATTTCGACCTCATTGTGTGTTCAGGTGTTCTTCATCACATGGCCGAGCCGTTGGCCGGCCTCACATCACTCGCGGGTTGCCTTCGGCGCGATGGCGTTGTCGCTCTCATGCTGTATGCGAAGTATGGCCGATTCGGAGTCGAACTTCTCGAATCGGTGTTCCGCGACATGGGGCTGGTTCAAGATGAGGCGTCAGTGCAATTGGTCAAAGACCTGCTGCCTTTGCTGCCCCCGGATCACCCTGTGACCAGCTATCTGAAAATCGCACGGGATATGGTGTCCGACGCCGCTTTGGTCGACACATTCCTGCACGGTCGTCAGCGCAGTTACACCGTCGACGACTGCATCGACCTCGTCACCTCGGCAGGCCTGCAATTTCAGGGCTGGTTTCACAAGACGCCGTATTATCCCCACGAGTTCAACATGCCGAAACACGGATTCTATCCAGCTCTCACTGCGCTGCCGGAGACCACACTATGGTCAGTGATGGAACGCATTCAGACCTTGAACGCAGCCCATCTATTCATGGCCTGCCGGTCCGAGCGACCCAAAAAGCACTATGCCATCGACTTCACTACGGCCCAGGCCCTCGATTATGTCCCGGTGCTGCGAACGCGGTGCGGAGTCGACCACGGTGACATCTTCTGGCCTGGCCGGCGGTGGACCCTGCAGCCGGACCAGGTGCCCTTCGTGCAGCACATCGACGGCCGTCGCACGATTCGTGAGATAGTCCAGTGCGTCGCCCGGTCCGGTGGGTCGCTTGCTGTCGAGGCTGCCGAGCTTGATGAGTTCGGCCGCTTGCTGTTTCAGTCGCTGTGGCGTCTCGACTTCGTCGCGATGGCCTTGGACGTTGACTGAGGCTTTGCAGGTCAAGTGGCTACCTGTCGAAGGACACCAACGACCGCCGAAACAGTGCCGTTACGGTTCTGACGGTGGCGGTGGCCCATCGAGCGGAGGTTCGGCCGCCGGCAAAGGAGGAGCCGGTGGCGCGTTGCGTCGAACCCCGGTACCCGCACGGGCGTGCGCACCGCATTTCGCGCGCTGAGTGCAGCCGCAGTTCAGGCCAATGATGCAACCTCCCCCACCGGCGGGAAACACCTGGATGGCACCGCCATCTCCGTTGCCGGTCTTCTGGTCGGCGGATTGTGGCATCACACCGGAGGACGCCAGTGGGGCATTAACAGCCCCGCCCGATGATGGATTGTCGAGGGGTTTGGCTTCACCGGACCCGAACGCAATGCTGAAGATGATGACGGCGATGCCGCTGCAGCACGCGATTCTCGACCCTTGCCTCATCGTCACCATTCCAGATTTCGTAATACCGCGTCATATATGGGTTCACCTGCCATCCTGCCACATCGGGCCAGCGCCGGTACCGAACGAATTGCGATGCGGCGGTCGCACGTTGGTTCTCGCTGAGTACCACAACGTCGGCACCACACAGTATTTCAATCTTCGTTCGTCGCGACAGCACAGAATTCGCAAAGAGAAATGGACGATGTGGTGGTAATTCCTCGCTGACCAAATGAGGAACCGGTCATTGAGTCCGACCACGGTCGGATATGCGGAGCCAGATATCCCGAGGGCGCTAGCTGACGCGGTCGACATGATTTTCGTCCGCCGCCGAGCGCAACACCGCGAACAGGTCCTGCTCGACAGCCGCCTGCACCTCCACACTGGCCTCGGCTGCCAAGCTTTCGGTCGGCAGCGCCACGCAGAACACGTCGTCGACCGTCGACCCCAAAGTCGCGGCTTTCGCCCATACGATGTCCGCGCCGGCGCGTTCCAGGGCGCCGGCGAGCAGCGCGAGCAAACCCGGCCGGTCAGGCGTCCGGATCTCGAGGATCAGCCGGCCGGCCGCGTTGGAGTCGAACCAACGGATACGCGGCGGAGCGACCGACGGATTCATCGGCACCCCGGTCTGCATCGTGCCCGCCAGAGTGGGCTCGGCGCGGTAGGCGTCGCGGCCACGATCTTCCAACATGGCCAGGACGTCGATGTCGCCGTCGAGGGCAGTGATGAACTGCTGGCGCAGCAGCTTCTCGGCGGCGGGAGAACCGAAGTGAGGCGAGACCATGAAATCGTTGATGACGGCGCCTTCGTGAATGTTCACCGACGCCGAGTGCACCCGTAGCGAGTTCAGCGCGAGCACGCCGGCAGCCTTGGACAGTAGTCCCCGTTGGTCGGGGGCGATCATCACCGCGTGGTACAGGCGCCGACTGCCGGCGCGGCGCAGCTGCACATGCACCCCGTGATCTGCCGCCAGCGAAATGTACTCCGGATCAATCGGATCGGCGTGCGGCAGCGGCTCCCCGGCCATCGCCAGTCGGCATCGCCGCGCCAGATCGCCCACTAACGAGGCCTTCCAGTCGCTCCATACCCCAGGGCCGGTGGCCAGCGAGTCGGCCTCGGTGAGCGCGTGTAGAACGTCGAGCAGCACCGGGTCCCCGCTGAGCGCATCGCACACCGTGGCGATCGTTTGCGGGTCGTTGAGGTCGTGCCTGGTCGCGGTCTTGGACAGCAACAGATGGTGCGTGACCAGCGTCGACAGCAGTTCGACGTCGGAGGGCCACATCCCGAGCCTGGTGCCGATCTGAGTGGCCAATTGAGCCCCGATCACACTGTGGTCGGTGCCCCGGCCCTTGCCTATGTCGTGCAGCAGCGCTGCCAAAACCAGCAGGTCCGGGCGTGCCACCCGGGTCGTGAAAACCCTTGCCCGCGACACGGTTTCCATCAGGTGGCGATCCACCGTCCAGATGTGGATGACGTCGTGTGGCGGTAGGTCGCGGATCGCGCTCCATTCCGGGAAGAGGCGGCCCCACAGCCCGGTGCGGTCGAGCGCTTCGATGGTGGCCACCGTGGCAGAGCCGGCCGCGAGCAAGACCAGCAGATTGTCCAGCGACTCGCGCGGCCAAGGGGTACGCAACTCCGGCGCGGTCTCGGCCAGCCGGCTCAGCGCCGATGAAGCAATCGGCAGGCCGGTCACCGCAGATGCGGCCGCCACCCGCAACACCAGACCCGGATCGCCGGCCGGTCGCGCGTCGCGGGCCAGCATGACCTCCCCGCTGGATTCGACCACACCTTCGTCCAGCGGTCGCCGTGGGCGCCGCCGGATAGCGGCCATCCCCCGGCGCGGCAGCGCGTTGGCGGCGGTTCGCAGCCCGGCGTCGACCCGATAGCTGACCGTGCGAGCCGCATCGGACAGCGTCCGCGACAAGTCGTATCGGTCGCCCAGGTCCAGCGCGGAGCTGATCTCGTCGGCGTACTGAGCCAACAGCTGATCGTGCCCCCGCCCGGAGACGCGGTGTAGTTCCGTGCGCACGTTGAGCAGAATGCGATAGGCGCGGGCAAGCGAACCCCCCACATTCTCCGGCGCCGCGACGGTGAGGCGGTCGGTGAGCTGGGCGACGGCGAGCGCCTCGAGCAACTGCACATCGCGCATTCCGCCGCGGCCCAGTTTCAGGTCCGGTTCGGCACGGTGGGCGATCTCACCGCTGCGACGCCAGCGCGCCTGCGTCTCGTCGACCAGCTCAGCGAACCGCGAGGGGATGGTGGCCCGCCACTGCCGGCGCACTCCGTCGACCAGCGAAGCTGAGAGTTTCGCGTCGCCGGCAATGTGACGCGCTTCGAGCATGGCCAGCGCCGCCGACACCTCCGCGTCGGCGACCCGCAGTGTCTCGGCCACAGTGCGCACGCTGTGATCGAGCCGGATGTTGGCGTCCCACAGCGGATACCACAGCAAATCGGCCACCTGTCCGACGGTCTTCGCGGGCAGATTGTCGTGCAGCAGCAGCAAATCCAGATCCGAGCACGGCAGCAGCTCGCGGCGGCCGAGCGAACCGGTTGCAACGATCGCAAATCCGCTGTCCGCGGTGATACCGATCTGCGAAGCCTTTGCACTTAGCCAGAATTCGTGCAATTCCTGCCAGGCCTCGCGCAGCGCGGACGTTTCCAGCGGCTGCCCGGAGCCGGATAGCAACTCCTGCCGGGCGGCGGCCAGATCGGTTGCCGGGCAGGCAGAGTCGTGTGCCGCGTCCGGTTGAGAGGACCGGGGTGAATCGGGTCGGCGCTGTCCCATGCCGGTTACGATCGATCAGGTGTTATCAGGGTAACCCTTAGACCGCGTCTGGTCCGCGTTCACCGGTCCGTACCCGTACAACCGACTCCACCGGTGTCACCCACACTTTGCCGTCACCGATCTTGCCGGTGCGGGCGGCCCGTACGATGCTGTCGACGACCTTATCCACGACGAAGTCGTCGACCAGGACCTCGATACGCACCTTCGGCACGAAGTCGACCGAGTACTCAGCGCCCCGATAAACCTCGGTGTGCCCCTTCTGTCGGCCGTAACCCTGAACTTCGCTCACCGTCATCCCCAGCAGGCCCGCCTGCTCCAAGCTGGTCTTGATGTCCTCCAGCGTGAACGGCTTCACGATCGCGGTGATCAGCTTCATATCTTCTTCCCTCCGCCGGGTGTGCAGGTTGTGCAGGAACCGAAACGCCAACAGCCGCGAAGTCGTAGCCGCTCTCAGCGTGCTGGGCCTCGTCGATGCCCGAGACTTCCTCCTCCACGTTCACGCGCAGCCCGATGGTGTACTTCAGGGCTAGAGCCACGATAAGCGTGCCGATGCCCGAGTAGAGGAAAACACTCGATGCGCCGATAGCCTGGCGGATCAACTGGTCGAAGCCACCGCCGTAGAACAATCCCGGCGACGTGTGACCGGCACCCCCGGCAATCGCGATGGTCTGCGGCGCGGCTACCAGACCGACCATAAGGGTGCCCACGATTCCGCCGACCAGGTGCACACCCACCACGTCCAACGAGTCATCAAACCCGAACTTGAATTTCAGACCCACTGCCAGCGCGCACAGGGCACCCGCCATGAATCCGATCACCAGCGCGCCGACCACGTTGACCGAGGAACACGACGGTGTGATCGCGACCAGCCCGGCCACGATGCCCGAGGCTGCGCCGAGTGTCGTGGCGTGCCCGTCCCGGATGCGTTCGGTGAGCAGCCAGGACAGCATGGCGGCGGCGGTGGCCACGGTAGTGGTGATGAACGTCGACCCGGCGACACCGTTGGAGCTGGTTGCCGAACCGGCGTTGAACCCGTACCAGCCGAACCACAGCAGGCCGGCGCCAAGCATGACGAACGGCAGATTATGCGGTCGGGTCGGGTTGGCCGGCCAGCCTCTGCGTTTGCCCAACACGATCGCCAGCACCAGGCCCGCGACACCGGCGTTGATGTGCACCGCGGTGCCGCCGGCGAAGTCGATGGCGTGCAGTTTGTTGGCGATCCAGCCGCCATGGGCGGCGGTGACCCCGTCCGCCGCGAACACCCAGTGCGCGACCGGGAAGTAGACGATGGTTGCCCACAGCCCCGCGAAGACCGTCCAGGTGGCAAACTTCATTCGGTCGGCAACCGCTCCAGAGATAAGTGCCACGGTGATGATGGCGAACATCAGCTGGAATGCCACGAAGACGGTCTGCGGCAGGGTCCCGGCCAGGGCAATATCCGTCGACCCAGTGCTGCCGCTGGCGTGGGCCCCGTTCACCCCGATGAGGCCTTTGAGGCCCCAGTACTGGGTCGGGTTGCCGGCGACGTTGCCGACGTCGTCACCGAACGCCAGCGAGTAGCCGTAGAGGACCCACAGCACCGTCACCACGCCCATCGCGATGATGCTCATCATGATCATGTTGAGCACGCTCTTGACGCGGACCATCCCGCCGTAGAAAAACGCCAAGCCGGGCGTCATCAACAGCACGAGCGCCGAACTGGCCAGCATCCAGGCGGTATCGCCGGTGTCGGGAACACCCATGGTCGGGAACTGATCCACTGTTCTTCACCTCCGGTTGGCGCCGCCGCGGCAGCCGTGGGCCTCACCGCTTGACTTCGACGACAATGCAAAGTCCTTGTTTCGGCACCAGTGCAGGTGTGTTTCGGTGAAGTAACGTCTGCGGAAGTTGGTAAGTCAGCCGCGGCGATCGCAAGCGCGGCGAAGCCGGGCGCGGCGGGTCGCCGCCATCAGCCGAGCAACGCGTCGACGAAGGCGCCGGGTTCGAACGGCGCGAGGTCGTCGGGGCCTTCGCCCAGCCCCACCAACTTCACCGGCACCCCGAGTTCCTGCTGCACCCGGAAGACGATGCCGCCCTTGGCTGTTCCGTCCAGTTTGGTCAGTACCGCGCCGGTGATGTCGACCACGTCGGCGAATACTCGGGCCTGGGCGAGCCCGTTCTGTCCAATCGTCGCGTCGAGGACCAGCAACACCTCGTCGACCGCGGCGCGCCGCATCACCACCCGTTTGACCTTGCCCAGTTCGTCCATCAGGCCGGTCTTGGTGTGCAGGCGCCCGGCGGTGTCGATGACCACCACGTCCGCGCCGGCGGCGACGCCCTTGTCGACGGCGTCGAACGCCACCGATGCCGGGTCGGCGCCCTCGGCTCCGCGCACCACCTCTGCGCCGACCCGCGCCGCCCAGGTCTGCAGCTGGTCGGCGGCCGCGGCCCGGAAGGTGTCGGCCGCGCCCAGCACGACGCGCCGGCCATCGGCCACCAGCACGCGGGCCAGCTTGCCGACCGTGGTGGTTTTCCCGGTGCCGTTGACGCCGACCACCAACAGCACGGCGGGATGGTCGGCATGCGGCAGCGCGCGGATCGAGCGGTCCAGTTCGGGTTGCAACTCGGTCACCAGGACCTCGCGCAGCACCGCTCGGGCGTCGGCCTCGGTGCGCACCGTGCTGCTCGCCAGCCGACCGCGTAACTGGGTCACCACCGATGTGGTGGCCACCGGCCCCAGGTCGGCGATCAGCAAAGTGTCTTCGACGTCCTGCCAGGAATCCTCGTCCAGGTCGCCGCCGCCCAGTAGCCCGAGCATGCTGCGGCCCAGGGCGTTCTGCGACCTCGCGAGCCGGCCGCGGAGCCGCTCCAGCCGCCCGTCGGGCGGTGCAATGCTTTCCACCTCGGGTGCTGGTGGCGCCGGCGGTGGTGCGGCCACTGTGCCGTCTGCAGGTGCAACTGTCTCCGGCTCGGCCAGATCGATGATGTCGACCCGGTCGATCGGTTCGGCGACCGGCTCGGTGGGGGCGACCGGCTGCGTCTGTATGGGGGTCTGGCTGAACGTGATGCCCGACGAGGCGGCGTAGCCGCCCGACCGGTCCAGGGTGGCCGCCTGGTCACGGCCGGAGAGGCTGATCCGGCGCCGACGGTAGCGGATCAGGCCCAGGCTCAGGGCCGCGACGATGACCAGGACGGCGGCGACCGCGAGAACGATCCAGAGCGCTTCAGACACCCGGTCATTGTTTCAGGGTCGCAACGCGGCGCCGGGAGCCCCCGGTCGACTGCCGCTTTTGTTGAGGCGCCTGCTAATGGGACGCACCGCATTTACGCTGCTCTGGCACCTAGCGCGCGCGAGGGAGAGCGGTCATGGCAGTGTTTGTCAGCTACTCCACCCGCCAAGCCCACTCCAAGCGGCTGTGCCGGAGAGGACCAGCGACATCCCAACCAGCGGCCGAAAATCCCCTCGAGATCCTCATGTATCG
Source organism: uncultured Actinomycetota bacterium (assembly GCA_963830605.1). Lineage (GTDB taxonomy): Bacteria > Actinomycetota > Actinomycetes > Mycobacteriales > Mycobacteriaceae > Mycobacterium. The sequence goes on from CAWHML010000004.1 coordinate 821,826, forward strand.
AGATGAATCCGACTTAACAAGGCAGCGGTCGAATCGCGTCCAGTCATAGCTTCCGAAGGCCTAGAGAATTACAACCCCGCCGCCACCAGATCCTGTCTGCGCATCCGCTGCGAGATGACCGCGGTGATGCCGTCGTCCTGCATTGTCACGCCGTACAGTGCATCGGCCACTTCCATCGTCGGCTTCTGGTGCGTGATGACGATCAGCTGCGACTGGTTTCGTAGCTGTTCGAACAGTCCCAGCAAGCGGTGCAGGTTGACGTCGTCCAGCGCCGCCTCCACCTCGTCCATGATGTAGAACGGCGACGGCCGGGCCCGGAAGATCGCCACTAGCATCGCCACGGCGGTCAGCGCCTTCTCGCCACCGGATAGCAGCGACAGCCGCTTGATCTTTTTGCCCGGCGGCCGCGCCTCGACCTCGATCCCGGTGGTCAGCATGTCGTCGGGCTCGGTCAGCCGCAGCCGGCCCTCACCGCCCGGAAACAGTGCGGCGAACACCGAACGGAACTCGCGTTCGACGTCGAGGAAGGCGTCGGTGAACACTTTCAGGATGCGGGCGTCGACGTCGGCGATGACGTGAAGCAGATCCTTGCGCGCGGCCTTGACGTCTTCGAGCTGGGTGGCCAGAAAGTTGTAGCGCTCCTCCAGTGCGGCGAACTCCTCCAGCGCCAGCGGATTCACCCGGCCCAGCTCGGCCAGCTCCCGCTCCGCACGTCTGGCGCGTCGCTCCTGGGTGGGACGGTCGAACGGCATCGGCGCCGGCGCGCTGACCTGCTCGCCGCGTTCGCGTGCCTGTTCGTATTCGGCCGTTTCCAGTTCGGTCGGGGGTAGCGGCACCTGCGGGCCGTACTCGGCGACCAAGTCGTCGGGCGCCATTCCGAACTGCTCGAGCACCGTGGCTTCCAGCTGCTCGATGCGCAGCGCCACCTGTGCTTTGGCCAATTCGTCGCGGTGCAGCGACTCGGTGAGCCCGGTGATCCGGGTGTCGAGGCAGGTGAGCTGATCGCGGGCGGCCGCCATCGCCGCTGACCGCTGGTGGCGTTCGGCGGTCAGGGCGTCGCGTACGCCTGCGGCCGCGGCGACAACCTGGCTCAGCCGCGTCGCGAGCAGCCGCCCGGAGTCGGCGACCGCCGCGGCCACCGCCGCGGCGTGCTCGCGGGCGGTCCGGGCCTGCTGGGCGCGCAGCCGCGACTCACGTTCGACCGCGGCGGCGCGGCGCAGCGAATCCGCCCGGCCGCGAACGGCATTGGCGCGTTCTTCGGCGGTGCGCACCGCCAGCAGCGCCTCCACCTCGGCGGCCCGTGCGGTCTCGGCAGCCGCGGCGATCTGTTCGCGGTCCGCGGGCTCGCCTACGAGGCGGTGCTGGCTCTGCTCGGCGTTACGCAGCCGGGTTTCCAACTCGCCCAGCTCCTGCATCGTCTCGGCGCGTCCGGCCTCCAGATCGTCACGCTGCCGCACCAGTCCGCGCCACTCCTCGTCGCCGGCGCGGGCCTCCTGGCCGAGCCGGCCCAGCTGCTCGTAGATCGCCGAGATGGCCGCATCGGACTCGTTGAGCGCAGCCAGCGCCTGCTCGGCAGCGTCCCGGCGGGTGGCCTGCTCGCCGAGCGCGCCGGCGAGCGCGGCGCTCAACTGCGCGGCCTGAGTCTCGGCTGCGGCCAGCTCGGAGCGGGCTTTCTCGACCTCGGAGGTCAGCTCGAGCGTGCTGAGCTTGCGGTCCGAGCCACCGCTGATCCAGCCGGCGCCGACCAGGTCCCCGTCCACGGTGACCGCCCGTAACCGGGAACGGTGGGCCACCAGATCAACCGCCTCGGCCAGGTCGCCGACCACCGCCACCCCGGACAGCATCGCGGTCATCGCGCCGCGCAGCTTCGGCGGCGCCTCGACGAGGTCGACCGCCCACCGTGCGCCCTCGGGAAGCGCCTCGGCGGGCCGGGTGTCGTCGACCGGCCAGTCACCCAGCACGAGGGCGGCCCGGCCCCCGTCGGCGTGCTTGAGCGCTGTCACCGCGGAGCGGGCCGCGCCGAAATTGTCGGCCGCCAGCGCATCGGCGGCCGCTCCGAGCACCGCGGACAGCGCCGTCTCGTAACCCGCAGCTACTTTCACCAGGTCCGCGATCGAACCGAAAAGGCCAGTGCCGTTGAGGTTTCGGCTGAGCCAGGCAGCGCCATCCTTACGCTCGAGGTGCACCGAGAGCGCGTCGATGCGGGCCCGCAACGACGCCACCTCGCGTTCGGCGCCGCGCTCGGCGGATTGGAGCTCCGCCACCCGCTCGTCGGCCAAGCGCAGCGCGGCCACGGTGCGGTCGTGCTGTTCGTCCAGGCCGACTTCACCTTGATCCAGCTCGCGAACCCGCGCCTGCACCGTTTCGAACTCGGCCCGGGTCTGCTGCGCCCGAGCCGCGGCCTCTTCGATGCGCTCGGACAAGGTGGTCACCTGCGAATCGGTGGAATCTACCCGTGCGCGCATCGTCTCGACTTGGCCTGCCAGCCGCGCCAGCCCCTCCCGCCGGTCGGCTTCGGCCCGAACCGCGGCCATGTGCGCCTTATCAGCCGCCGCCGCGTCGGCTTCGCGCAAGGCAAGCTCCGTACGTGCCGCTTTCAGCCGGTCGCGGGTGGCGGCCAGCTCGCTGAGCAGTTTCCGCTCGGCGGCGGCAACCTGCCCGGCTTCCGCCTCCAGCGCGTCGGGATCTGGGCCGCCCGTCGTGACCGGCTCGAGGTCGAGGTGCTGAGCCCGCTCGCTGGCGATGCGCACGGTCGCGCTCACCCGTTCCGCCAGCGCCGACAACGCAAACCAGGTCTGCTGCGCCGACTCGGCCCGTCGCGACAGCTCGCCGAGCGCGGCTTCGTGACCGGCGAGCTCCTCGGTCGCGACCAGCCGGTGCGCGTGGGCTTCGTCGTGCTCACGGCGTAACGCCGCCTCCGCGGAGGCGGTTCCGGCCAGCTCGGTCTGCCGGCTGACCACGTCGTCGGCGGCCAGCCGCAGCCGGGCGTCCCGCAGGTCGGCCTGGATGGTTTGCGCGCGCCGGGCCACCTCCGCCTGCCGCCCCAGCGGCTTGAGTTGTCGGCGCAGTTCGGTGGTCAGATCGGTGAGCCGAGCCAAGTTTGCTGACATCGCGTCCAGCTTGCGGACGGCTTTCTCTTTGCGCTTGCGGTGCTTGAGCACGCCGGCGGCTTCCTCGATGAACGCCCGCCGGTCCTCCGGACGCGATTCCAGTATTTCGTTCAGCTTGCCCTGTCCGACGATGACGTGCATCTCGCGGCCGATGCCGGAGTCGCTCAGCAGCTCCTGAACATCCATCAAACGGCAACCGCTGCCGTTGATTTCGTATTCGCTGGCACCGTCGCGGAACATCCGGCGGGTGATCGAGACCTCCGAGTACTCGATCGGCAGGGCGTTGTCGGAGTTGTCGATCGTGACGATGACTTCGGCGCGACCCAGCGGGGCCCGCGAGGATGTCCCGGCGAAGATGACGTCTTCCATCTTGCCGCCGCGCAGGGTTTTGGCGCCCTGCTCCCCCATGACCCAGGCCAGCGCATCCACCACGTTGGATTTGCCCGATCCGTTGGGACCGACGACCGCGGTGATGCCCGGCTCGAACCGCAGAGTCGTCGGCGAGGCGAAGGACTTGAAGCCCTTCAGCGTCAGACTCTTGAGGTACACGACGTGCCAGCGTACCGGCGGGCGCCCGGTGACGATGCGGGACGCGCGGCGTCCCGAGGAGGAGCCGGGCAATCAGATCTCGCCCGGTGACGATGCGGGACGCGCGGCGTCCCGAGGAGGAGTCGGGCGACCGAATCCTGCATCGTGGCGCCAGGCGGGATCAGCGTTCGCTGAATCCGGTGATGTCTTCCGGGGGCTCAGACCAATCAACGACGACGTTGTCGACGTCGCCGGGCGTGTGGCCGCCTTGTAGGAGGTCCAGCAATGTCTGGCAATCGTCGCGCGCCCCCTGCGCGACCACCAGGACCCTGCCGTCGCGCTGATTGGCGGCGTATCCGGCAAGGCCCAGTTCCAGTGCCCTCGACCGGGCCCAGTACCGAAAGCCCACACCTTGCACCTGTCCGTGCACCCATGCGGTGAGCCGGACGTCAGCCACGGCGATCGGCAATGTCAAATTTGACTTCCGCGCCGGCCTGTAGGGTCCGGCCGACCGTGCAGACCTGGTCGACGGCCCGGTTGACGACGACCAGCAGCCGCGCTGCCTCCTCCGCGCTCAAGTGCGACAAATCCACTTCGAGGGTCTCCGTCAGCACGGGGTAGCGCTCCTGGTGACGGTCGGCCGGCCCGGACACCGTCACCACCGCCTGGTAGTCGTCACCGAGGCGACGGGCAAGCGGCTGGTCGCTGGACATGCCGCTGCACGCGGCCAGCGCGATCTTGAGCAGCTCCCCGGGCGTGAACACGCCGTCGACGTCTTCCGAGCCGATCGGTACTTGCGCGCCCCTGGAGCTGTGACCGGTGTAACGGCGCGAACCAGTGCGCTGCACCCACAGTTGCGTCATTGCACATTTGTACCGGCCCACCCGGCGGTCGCCTCAATCGCGCAGTGGGCGCCCCTGCGCATCGGGTACCTGGCCGGTCAAGATCATGATCGAGTCGATCAACGGCCAGAGCCCGCCGAGACCGCAGGTAAACACGGTGACCACGATCTGCAAAATGCCGATGTTGGTGTAACCGAGATAGAACCGACCAACTCCGAAGCCGCCGAGAAACAGTTGAAGCAAACCAGCGGTGATCTTGCTCTTGTCCGACAGCTGTCGGCCATAAGGGTCGACACCATAGGCGCCGGGCTGACCATACGGCGCCGGCGGAGGTGGCGGCGGAGCGGAGTACGGGTCCGGGCTGTGCGAGTATCCGCCAGCGCTCGGCGGCGGCGGATAGGACTGCTGCCCCGGGGGCGGCGGATGGTTGTATTCGTCGGGCGGCTGCGGCAGTGTCATGGACTTGATGATGACCTAGATCGGATTTCGTCGTGTCGTCATCCGCAACTTTGGGTGCGATCCAGTTAGGGCGCCGACACCGACGCCAGTGCTGCGCCCGAGCGCGGCGGCGACACTCACGTCAATCTCGGCGCGTCCAGCCGCGGTCAGATGCTGCCAAGCAGCGCATCGGACAGGCCGATGAAGTCGATTTGGGAACTCTCCACTAGGGCTCCGATGCCGCCGAAGACGTCGGTTGCACCGCTGCTGAAATTCCCGTCACCGAAAGCTGTCAAGGCGCTCGCGAAATCCGCGTCAGCGAGATCGAAGCGGGCGGTGGCATCGGCGGTCGCTTCGGCCAGGGTCACTGGAACCGGATTGTCAATGTAGTAGAAGCCAAAGGATGGATACGGACCACTGACTCCTTCGAGTGACTCCACTCCGCCGTACGCAAGGTCGCCAAAATACGAGAGCAGACTTGTGTCCAGCGCGCCAAACCCGTAGTCCAGGCCGTAGGGCACGTTGCCGGCAAGGAATGCTTCTGACGCGTTGTTGAAGGCGGTTTGAGCGACCGCCGCAGTGCCGTCAAGTTCCGTGATGATGTCGCTGACGTCGGCCCCGGCCGCGGGCGCCGCGGCGAGCTGGGCCAGCGTGCCAGCGCGGTGTAGTCGACGCTGGCTCATAGCCGCAAAGGCAGATCTTAACTAGCTCTTCGCTTAGAGCTACCTGATGGCTCGAACGGCGCTCGTTCGTTACCGAACCGTGATGTGACGCCACTACCGCCGCGGTCGCGGCTGACACCGAGGGCAGTAGAACGACGAGCGGTTCATGAACTTCTCCCGGCGGATCATCGCGCCGCAGCGCCGGCAGGGTTTGTCCTCGCGACCGTAGGCGTCCAATGACCGGTCGAAGTACCCGGATTGGCCGTTGACGTTGACGTACAACGAATCGAACGACGTGCCGCCGTGGGCCAGCGCGTCGCGCATGACGTCGGCGGCGGCCTCGAGGACCGCGGTGAGCTGCCGCCGGGTCAGGGCATCCGCCAGCCGGTTGCCGTGGACCTGAGCCCGCCACAATGCCTCGTCGGCATAGATGTTGCCGATTCCCGACACGACGGTCTGGTCCAGCAGTTGACGTTTGATCTCGGAGTGCTTGCGCCGCAGCACTTCAACGACCGAATGGGCGTCATACCGCGGGTCGAGGGGATCACGTGCCAGGTGCGCGACAGGTGCGGGTACTACGCTGCCGTCGATGGTGACCAAGTCCGCAAGCAGCCAGCCACCGAATGTGCGCTGGTCGACGAAGCTCAGTTCGGTGCCGTCGTCGAGCAGCGCTGCGATCCGGATGTGGTCGGTGCGCGGCACCGGGCCCAGCAGCATCTGACCGCTCATGCCGAGGTGCACCACCAGCGCCGTGTCGCCGTCCGGTCCGTCGAGGGTGAGCCAGAGATATTTGCCGCGCCGATCGGTGCCGGTAACCCGCGCGCCGAGCAGCCGCGCTGTCAGGTCCGCCGGTCCGGCCTCGTGGCGACGTACGGCGCGGGGATGGTGCACGCGAACCGCGGTGATGGTCTTGCCCGCCACTTGGGCCTGCAAGCCGCGCCGCACCACCTCGACCTCGGGCAGTTCCGGCATCGTCTCAGGCTTGGCTCACGTTTCGCCGAGCGCGTCTAGCGCGGTCCAGGCTGCCGCTGCGGCCTGTTGCTCGGCTTCTTTTTTCGAGCGGCCCAGGCCTGACCCGTATTCGGTGTCCGTTACCAGGACCACCGCGGTGAATTCCTTGTCGTGGTCTGGACCGGTGGAGCTGACGACGTACGACGGCGCGCCCAGTCCGCGGGCGGCGGTCAGCTCCTGCAGGCTGGTCTTCCAGTCCAGCCCGGCGCCAAGCGTGGGCGCGGCGTCCAGCAAAGCACCGAACAACCGCAGGATCACTTGCCGGGCGGAGTCGATTCCGTGGTGCAGGTACACCGCTCCCAGCAGCGATTCCATTCCGTCGGCCAAGATGCTGGATTTGTCGGCGCCGCCGGTGTTGACTTCGCCGCGCCCCAGCAGCAGGTGGGCGCCAAGACCGTCGTCGGTCAGCTGTCGCGCGACGTCGGCCAGGGCCTGGGTGTTGACAATGCTGGACCGCAGCTTGGCCAGGTCACCTTCGGAGCGGTCCGGATGGCGGTGAAAAAGCTCATCGGTGACGGTCAACCCGAGCACAGCGTCACCGAGAAACTCCAGCCGCTCGTTTGTGGGCAGCCCGCCGTGTTCGTAGGCGTAGCTGCGGTGTGTCAACGCCAACGACAGCAAGTCGTCGGGTAGGTCGACACCGAGCGCGTCGAGCAGAGTTTGCCGGGACTGGGTCACCGCGGGCTCCGCGGGCCGCTGTCGTCGTCGGACGGCAACATCGCGGCCAGCTTGGCCCAGCGCGGGTCGATCCGCTCGTGGTGGTGCCCGGGTTCCGCGGTCGCCAGTGCGACACCGCATTCCTGGCACAGTCCCGCGCAGTCGGGCCGGCACACCGGCGAGAACGGCAGCTCCAGCCCCACCGCGTCGATAATGGGCTGCTCGAGGTCGATAGTGTCGTCGACAACCCGCCCGACTTCGCCTTCCTCGGTGGTTTCCCCGGTGGCTGTGTCCGGATACGCGAACAGCTCGGTCAACGCCACCTCAACGCGCCCACTGACCGGCGTGAGACAACGAGCGCATTCGCCGACGGTCGGTGCGGTCACGGTGCCGGTGACCAGTACGCCTTCGGACACCGATTCGATCCTCAGGTCCAGCTCCAGAGCCGCGCCCCGCTCGATCCCGATCAACTCCACGCCGATGCGCTCGGGGCTGAGCACCGAATAGTGCGTTTCGAGCATCGAGCCCGGGCGTCGTCCCAGCCGGGCCACGCTGAGGATCAGCGGCGAGGTCGGCGGTCGGTGTGCAGTAGCGCTGTGCTGCCTCGCCATAGCCGCGATTCTACGGCCGGGCTCTACGCCAGGGCGCGGCTCTACCGCGTCGCGTAGTCGTGCGTACCGGCAGCGGTCCGCAATTGGTGCCGACCGCGGCTGACCGAACGCAATGTGCCGTTCAGGTAGTCCTCGAATTCGGCGAGCTTGCTGTCGACGTAGATGTCGCATTCACCCCGCAGTCTGTCGGCCTCAGCGTGGGCCGTATCGATCAAGCGGGTGGCTTCGGCGTTGGCCGCCTGAACCACTTCAGTCTGCGACACCAGACGCTGCTGCTCCTTGATGCCCTCTTGCACGGCCTTCTCGTAGGAGATGTTGCCGCTTTCGACCATCCGGTCGCATTCGGCCTTGGCGCGGCTGGTGCTGGCCTCGTACTCGCGTTTCGCCGCCGCCGCGATGCGCACGGCTTCTTCGCGGGCTTCTCCGACCATCCGCTCGCTGTGCTGGCGCGCCTCGCCCACCATCCGGTCAGCCTGCGACTTGGCGTCGGACAGTATCCGGTCAGCTTCGGCGCGGGCGTGATTGAGCATCGACTCCGACTCGGTGGTGGCCGAGGACACCATGGAATCGGCGTGCGCCTTGGCGTCGTGCAGCATCGAGTCGCGGGCGTCGAGTACGTCCTGGGCGTCGTCGAGCTCGCCGGGGATCGCGTCTTTGATGTCGTCGATCAGCTCTAGAACATCGCCTCGGGGCACCACGCAGCCAGCCGTCATCGGCACGCCGCGCGCTTCCTCCACGATGGCGCCCAGTTCGTCGAGCGCCTCAAATACTCGGTACACGGCAGCACCCTTCCGGCATCGTTGTTGTTACCAGTGTGCCTGGCGTTGCCGCTGTGACTGTGGTGCCGCGCCCGGTGTGTCGGGCTTTGCTGCTCTAAGGGCCTGACGGAGCCGTGCCACCCGCCTGCACAGCCGTCATTATGTCGGGTTGGGACGATTTGCGGCAATCCGCGAGTCCCCCGCACGCGCACTACGCTTTGTCGTACCCCAGCGGGTACAAGACGAACGCGCGGGCCGGTTGTTGTTGGCCGACGGCAGGACCGAAATGGAGGACTCAAGTGAGCACGGTGTGGGGTGCGATCGGACATGCATTGGCCCTGGCGGGTTCGATGACATGGGAGATCCTGTGGGCTTTGATCCTCGGTTTCACCCTGTCGGCGATGGTGCAGGCGGTGGTACGCCGTTCCACCATCACCAGCTTGCTTGGCGACGACCGACCCCGCACGTTGGCCGTCGCGGCGGGACTCGGGGCGGCGTCGTCATCGTGCTCGTATGCCGCGGTGGCGCTGGCGCGGTCCCTGTTTCGCAAAGGCGCCAACTTCACCGCAGCCATGGCGTTCGAGATCGGGTCCACCAATCTCGTGCTCGAGCTGGGCATCATCCTGGCGTTGCTGATGGGCTGGCAGTTCACTGCCGCCGAATTCGTGGGCGGCCCGCTGATGATCGTGGTGCTGGCCGTCCTGTTCCGGTTGTTCGTGCGTTCCCGGCTGATCGACGAGGCCCGCGAGCAAGCCGAGCGGGGCATCGCCGGCTCGATGGAAGGTCACGCGGCCATGGACATGTCGGTAGCGGGCGGGGGCTCGTTCTGGCGGCGACTGGTATCCGGCAAGGGCTTCACCTCGGTGTCCCACGTCTTTGTCATGGAGTGGTCGGCGATCCTGCGTGACCTCATTCTGGGTTTGTTGATTGCAGGTGCCATCGCGGCGTGGATGCCTCAAACAGCCTGGCAGCACTTGTTTTTCGCAGAGCACCCGACGTTGTCGGCGCTGTGGGGCCCGATCGTGGGCCCCCTGGTGGCGATCGCCTCGTTCGTCTGCTCGATCGGCAATGTGCCGCTGGCCGCGGTGCTCTGGAACGGCGGCATCAGTTTCGGCGGAGTCGTGGCGTTCATCTTCGCCGACCTGCTGATCCTGCCGATCCTGAACATCTATCGCAAGTACTACGGCATGGCCATGACGCTGACTCTGCTCGGGACGTTCTACGCGGCGATGATCGTAGCCGGGTACCTGGTCGAATTGCTCTTCGGCGCAGCGAGTCTTATTCCTAGGCACCGCAATGCGGCCATCATGCATGCGCAGATTTCGTGGAACTACACCACCTGGCTCAACATCGTCTTCCTCGTCGTGGCCACTGCGCTGGTCATCCGGTTCACCACCAGCGGTGGCATGCCGATGTTGCGCATGATGGGCGGTTCGCCCGACGCCGAGCATGACCACCACGGCCACTGCCACCAGCACCAGCACGGCGAAGGTCAGCAGCACGAGCATGAGCAGGCATGAGCGAGGCGGCCATTACCTGGCGATCTTCGACCACGGCGAAGCCGTCGGCCTCTACCACACCAAACGCCTGGCCACACCGGGCCAGCGCATCGTGTTGTATGGCAGTGAAGGTGACAGTTGTGCACCCTAGCGAATTGCCTGGTCAGCAGGCTCAATCCTGTGCCCGCGCCGCCCGTGACCGTGAGCTGGGTGATCAGATCAGCGGCACGCTCGGAGACCTCCACCGGCTGGTCCGAGTGCTCGACGACGAACCCGACGACCTCGCATACCCAGGAAGGCACTAGGCGCACACTACAAAAGAACATTAGGTGACCAGGAGAGTGCGATATGAGCGCCAGCGGCGAGGGTCAACCAACCGGAGAACGCTGGCGGCTTGTGCCGATACTTGTGGTCACCGGCGTGCTGGCGGTCATCGGTGCCGTCGTGCTGGCCGTGTTCCTATCTGGATCTGGGGGTCTGTCCGGAGGTCCGGGTCCGACGGCGAGTTCCCGCTCCGCTGCGCCGTCGAGTGGTCCGACTTACAGGGTTAGTGCCACCGTGCCGGTCGGCAACCATCCGTATGGTGTGGCGGTGGACGCGGGCACCCACACCGTCTACGTCGTCACCAACAACCTCGGCGACGGCGACGATGTCGGTGATCGACGGGTCAACGCGCACCGTGACCGCCACCGTGCCGGTCGGCAAGAGCACGGGGCCGTTGGCTGTGGATCCGGGCACCCACACCGTCTACGTCACCAACTACGACGACGGCACGGTGTCAGTGATCGACGGCTCGACGCGCACCGTGACCGCCACCGTGACCGTCGGCAAGGGCCCCGGCGGGGTGGCGGTGGATCCGGGCACCCACACCATCTACGTCACCAACCTCGTAGACGGCACGCTATCGGTGATCGAATCTCGATAGTGGTGTGCATCGGCGGCTAGGCGCGGCGTATGGGCTGATCGGTCGTACATCTCGGGTGGCATGCCGACGCTATCGTTCGAGAGGTCGTTGTCGATCAACCATTGCCGGGTGTGCCCCAGGCGGCGCCGGGCACGTCGAAAACCGGCCTCCCCCGCCCAACGCGTCATGCTCTACGCCAAAAACCGCGGTTGTTCCTTCCCCCGGCTGCGACCTGCCTGGCGACCTCACCGAAGTGCACCACCTCACCAACTACGCCGACTGCCCGCAAACCAACATCGACGGCCTCACCCTGGCCTGCGGCCCGCACCACAAACTGGTCACCTCCGGCGGCTGGCCCACCCGCAAGACCACAAACGGCGCCACCCAATGGATGCCACCACCCCACCAGGACCGCGGCCAACCCCGCACCAACACCTACCACCACCCCGAAAAGCTGCTCCGGCCAACGACGAAGTCGACCCGTAGTTACGAACGCTGGTTTAGCTTTTCGGCCAATCGGCGGTTCACCGGCTCAGGGAGGAGCTCCGAGACGTCACCGCCGAGCATGGCCACTTCTTTGGCAAGCGAGGACGAAACGAACGAATAACGCGGCGTCGACGCGACGAAGAAGGTGTCGACACCGGCGACATGCTTGTTCATCTGGGCCATTTGAAGCTCGTATTCAAAGTCGGTGCCCGTGCGCAGCCCCTTGACGATGGCGGTCAGCCCTCGTGCCCGCACGAAGTCGACAACTAGACCAGAGCCGGACTCGACGCGCAGGTTGGGCAGGTGGGCGGTGGACTCATGGATCATGTCGATCCGCTCGTCAAGGTCGAACAGGCCACGTTTGCTGGGATTGGTCAGAATGGCGACGATCACTTCGTCGAATTGAGCGGCGGCGCGTTCGAAGATGTCGATGTGACCCAGCGTCACCGGATCAAACGATCCCGGACATACTGCGCCACTCATGACCGATGACGGTAGCAGGAGGATTCAGTCTTCCAGTTCGGCCAACTCAAGCCGGGTGTCGCCGTATCGGCGCGGTTCCCAACAGCGCCAGCCCGGCGGCCAGGTCAACGGTGCACCCATCGCGGAGCACTCCACGACGGCGACGCTGCCGGGCCGTACCCAGCCGTGCGTGGCCAGCAGAGTAAGGACAATTTTGACCTCGGTCGCGGCGACGTCGTAGGGCGGATCAGCCAGCACCAGATCGGCCGGAACGGCGGCGTCGGCCGAGAGCACGGCCGTCACGGCGCCGCGCCGCAGCGTCGCGCCCGGCAGTCCGACGGCGGAGATGTTGCGCTCCAGTACGTTGACGGTGCGTGGGTCGGCTTCGACGAAAATCGCTGTTGCGGCTCCGCGGGACAGCGCCTCGAGCCCCAATGCGCCCGAGCCGGCATACAGGTCCAACACCGACAGTCCGCTCAGCTCCATGCGTGCACACAGGATGTTGAACAAGGATTCGCGTACCCGATCGGTGGTTGGCCTGGTTCCGCGTGGCGGGACGGTGAGGCGCCGGCCTCCGGCGGCGCCGGCGATGATGCGCGTCAGCTCAGCTCCAGCGGCACGCTAGACCAGCGTCGACCAATAGTTCCAAAACCGGGTCAGGATCAGCAGGACTATCGCGGTGAACCACAACGCCGCCAGCGACCACCGCCACTGATACACCGCACGCGCCGCGGCGCTCCCGCCGCCTGCGCCGGCTGGGCTGAGGGCGATCGACAGCGCGACAACCAGCAGCGAGAGGGTCAGTACCCACACGACCATGCAATACGGACACAACGCACCGATCCGGTAGAGGCTTTGATAGATCAACCAGTGCACGAACACCGCGCCGGCCACAGTCCCGGCCGCCAGTCCGCTCCAATACCACCGTGGCAGCCTGACTTTCGCGACCGCCAGCACGCCGGTCACCAGGACGACGGTGAAGGCGAGGATCCCGATCAACGAGTTGGGAAAGCCCAGCACAGACGCCTGCGGAGTCGCCATCACCGAGCCGCACGACAGGATCGGGTTGAGGTTGCAGGACGGCACGTAGGACGAGTCGGTCAACAGCTTGATCTTCTCTACCGTCAGGATCAGCGAAGCGATCAAACCGAGCGCCCCGGCGAAGAGAATCCACCACGCACTCGGCACCCGAACCGACACACCCAAGGGACGTGCGACCGCTTCGGGTGTTTTGTCGGGGTGCGCCGACACCGGCGTGGCAGCCGTCACGAAACCGGCGCTACCGCCGCGGTATCGAGGCCCGGAACGTTGCCGACGATCGGTTTGAGCATGTCGACCAGTGCCTGCGGTGTCGACCAGCGGTAGTCCTCGCCGTTGATCCGGATGGTCGGAGTGCCGTGGATGTTCGCGCCGTTGACCAGACCATCGACCAGCTGGATGTACTTGCCGCTGTTGATGCAGTCCGGGACCTTGCCCACCACCCCTGACACACGGGCGACTTCGATGAGCTTCGCGTTATCCGGGAAGGTTTTGCCTCGCTCGTCGGGCTGGAAGCTCTTGTTGAACAGCTTGGTATGGAAACGCCGGAACGCGTCGATCGACTCGTCAGCGACGCAGTACGCGGCCGCGGCGGCGCGGGAGGAGTAGTCGTCGTTCTCCGAGCTGCTCAAGAAGCCAAGCATGTAGTAGTCAGCGGCGATGGCGCCGATGTCGATGAGCTGGGACACCGTAGCGCCGAAGTTGCGTTCGAAGTTGCCGCAGGCCGGGCACAGGAAGTCTTCGTAGAACGACACCACCGCCTTGGGGTCCTTGCTCCCGGGTTTAGTCACCAGCTTGCTCGACGTGACCCGCACTGCCTGGTGAGTCGCGGGCCCTTTGCCGCCGTGCGTCATCACGATGTAGAGAACCAGGGCGACCGCGAAGACCACCACGATCGCGGTCAGGCTGATCTGGACCAGCAGATTCCGTCTGCGGTCGGCGGCCTTCAGGTCGTAGCGCGCTGGGCGTTTCGGTTTGTCCGCCACGGGTCGGCTGATCCTCCTGCTTCACGAGTGGGGCTGCTGTTGGCTTCGTTCGCTGCTCAGGCGCCTCTAGAGTACTCAGGTTGTTGGGTGGGCACCCGCTGCGCCCGGCTCCGCTGCGCTGGCGACCCGGTCAGACCCGGGCGAGGTGCGCGCGCAGCGCCGAAATAAGTTCGGTCGTCCCCGCAGCGCTGCCACCACCGAGCTGGAACAGGTTGACGAAGCCGTGGATCAGCGACCGCATCGAGCGGAAGTCGACGTCGTTTCCGGCGTCCCGCAGCGCCATCGCATACTGCTCGCCCTCGTCGCGCAACGGGTCGAATCCCGCGACGGCGATCAGCGCCGGCGGAAGCCCGGACAAGTCGTCAGCCAGCAACGGCGAAACTCGCGGATCGGTCGGCTCGATCCCGGAACCGGCCAGAAGATTGGCTTCGAACCATTCGATGTCGTGCTTGGTGAGCAGGAAACCGGTTGCGAACAAGGTGTGGGACCTGGTCCGCGCGGTCAAGTCGGTGCGCGGGTAGATGAGCCACTGCAGCGCCGGCGCCGGGCCGCCGTCGTTGCGCGCCAACTGTGACACCACCGCCGCCAGGTTCCCGCCGGCGCTGTCTCCGCCGACCGCAACTTTGCCGGGGATCGCACCCAGTTCGGTGGCGTGCTCGACGGCCCACCGGAATGCCGTGAACGCGTCGTCCAGCCCGGCCAGGGCCGGGTGCTCGGGAGCCAGCCGGTAGTCGACCGATAGCACGTGAATTTCGGCGTCCCGACAGATCAGCCTGCACAGCGCGTCATAGGCATCCAGATCGCCGATCACCCAACCGCCGCCGTGATAGAAGACCAGCATCGGCGCCGGCTCCAGTCTTGCCGGGCGGTAATGCCGAGCCGGGATGTCGCCACCCGGCCCGGGTATCGACGTATCCCGCACCGCGACGTGGATCTGTGGACCGCCGAACGCTAGGCACATGTCGTGCAGAAGTGCACGGGAGCGGACCGGCTCATCGCCGATCGAGAGGCCCTTGATGCCGACCAGCAGCTGACCGGACAACATCAACCTCAGCTTGGGATCCAGCGTGTTTCCGTCGATGGTGACCGACCGACCGCCGGCCAGTAGGCGCGCGGCGCCGGTGGGAAGTCGCGGAATCACCCGGAATGCGACGGCGGCGGTCGAGCTTCGCAGCCGATCGGTCCGGGACGCCCGCGCAGGCAGCGCCTTCAGGTTTTGGTCAGCAGCGCCTGGCAGACTGCTCGTCATGGCTGCTCCCTTGGTCAAGCTGAACGACGGCAACTCCATTCCAGCCGTGGGTTTCGGTGTTTTCCAAATTCAACCCGAAGAGGCCGAGCACGCGGTGGGTGCTGCGCTGCGGGCTGGCTACCGGCACATCGACACCGCGGCGGCCTACGGCAACGAACGCGAGACGGGACGCGCCGTCGCCAACTCCGGCTTGCCGCGCGATCAACTGTACGTGGTCACCAAGCTGTGGAACGCCGACCAGGGCTACGACAAAACGCTCAAAGCGTTCGATGCCAGCATGGACCGGCTGGGACTCGACTACCTAGACCTTTACCTGATCCATTGGCCGCTGCCGCGAGCGAACACCTTCGTCGACACCTTCAAGGCGTTCGCGCACCTGCGCGATCAGGGCCGGATCAACTCGATCGGGGTGAGCAATTTCGAGCACGAACATCTCCAGATGGTCATCGACGCCACCGGCATCGTGCCCGCCGTCAACCAGATCGAGCTGCATCCTCGGCTGACCCAACCCGTTTTGCGCGAGGCGCATGCGCGCCTCGGCGTCGCCACCGAAGCGTGGGGACCGCTCGGCCAGGGTTCGCTGCTGAACCATCCCACCATCACCGCCATCGCCGAAAATCGGGACCGGACACCCGCGCAAGTTCTCATCAGATGGCACCTTCAGCTCGGTAATATCGTGATCCCTAAGTCGGTCAACCCCGAGCGGATTGTGAGCAATTTCGACGTGTTCGATTTCGAGCTCAGCGCAGAGGACATGGCGTCGATTGCCTCGCTCGACGACGGGACCCGCCTTGGTGGAGATCCACGAACCTTCGATTTCACAGGTAGGTGACCGACTTGACGTGCAGCACAGGCGATTCCGTTCCTTCCATTGCACTCAACGACAACAACAGCATTCCGGCGCTCGGACTGGGAGTTGCGGAGTTATCGGACGACGAAACCGAGCGGGCGGTATCCGCGGCGCTCGGGCTGGGCTGCCGGCTCATCGATACGGCCGCGGCGTACGGCAACGAAGCCGCTGTCGGGCGCGCGATCGCGGCCTCGGGGATACCCCGGGCGGAGCTGTTCATCACCACCAAATTGGCCACCGCTGACCATGGTTTCAACATCTCGCAGGACGCATGTAAGGCCAGCCTGGAGCGGCTCGGGTTGGACTACCTGGACCTGTACTTGATTCACTGGCCAGCACCGCAGCTGGGAAGGTACGTAGACAGCTTCGGCGGCTTGATCCAGGTACGCGGAGATGGCCATGCCCGCTCGATCGGAGTGTGCAACTTCACCGAGGAGCACTTGACGACCATCGTCGAACTGACGTTCTCCACGCCCGCGGTCAATCAGATCGAGCTGCACCCGCTGCTCAACCAGGCGGAGTTGCGCAAGGCCAACGCCGAGCACAATGTCCTCACCCAGTCCTACAGCCCGCTGGCGGTCGGCCGGCTCCTGGAGCATCCTGTGGTCAGCTCGATCGCCAACGAATATGGCCGCACGGCCGGACAGGTCTTGCTGCGCTGGAATCTGCAGCTCGGCAACTCGGTCATCTTCCGCTCCGCCAAGCCCGAGCGCATCGCCAGCAATTTCGACGTGTTCGATTTCGAGCTAGCCAGCGAACATATGGACGCCCTCAACGGGCTGAATGACGGCACCCGGGTCCGGGAAGACCCGCTGACCTACACCGGCGCGTAAGTCTCCTTTTTTGTTACCAGCTGGGCGCACCCAGTACGTCACCGACACCTCAGTGCCTCAATCGGTTAAGCCCGTTGGCCTTGACACTCGGCGAGGACACCGACCTCAGCCGCGGTGAGGTGGCCTGCGCGGTACATCCAGCCAGCGTGTCAGGATATGTGTCCGCCGACGCCCCGCAGATTGGACTTCTCGACGAGAAGAGCAGCACGGCGCAAATCAACCAGCGCAGCGGTATGAACCATTCCGTCACAGCCAATTAGCGCCTCATCGACGGCATTCGCATCCGTCATGTCGCCGACGACCACGTCATCCGGAACAAAGCCGTGCGGCTCGAATACTCGACGCACTCTGGCGGGGTCACGTACGAGCAATCGGATTTGGTGTCCCGCGGCAATGAGCGCACGCACGGTGTGCTTGCCGGTGAAACCCGTGCCGCCCGTAACAAGTGTCTTCACTCGAGCGCCTGACTGCTGATTGGCTCAGTCATCGTAAGCGCGGTTGCGACGGAGAACTGAAGATCGGCGCGGGTTGTCGACTATCCGGAGATACCGCTGCGGCAGTCGCGCCCATATGTCGCCCCCCGGTGCAACACGAGAACTCACGTCGCGGGCGACGGGGTCGTCTCTAGCGAGGCAAGGAACTTTCCCGGTGTTCAAGACCGCCGGCTAACGTGGCTTCTTCCACCTCGACCGTCGGCGGTGGCGGTAGCTCTCCGGTGAGCCCGGCCACGATGCCCAACGACGCGGCCGGCCCACGAACACCCTCGGCATACCGTGACACTTGCCCGAGCGCTTTGGACAGGTTCACCAGATGAGTGTTCGTCACGCGTAGCCGTTCGATGAGTTGCCGGGTGTTGTGATAAACCAGCCTCGCGCTGCCCTTCGAATGCTCGAGGCTCTCCAGCAAGTCACCCGAAAGCGACGCCAGCCGGGCCGATCGGGCCAAGACCAAAAATCCCGTCGGCCCCACCAGATACACATTCAACCGGCGCAATTCACCGAAAAGCCGACTGTCGGCGTCAAGCGCAGCGACCGCTATCGCGTCCAGCGGCACAAACAGGACAGTGCCTCCTACTCCCTGGACACCCGACACGTAACCCCTCGAGCTGACCTCTGATGCGTGTTCCCGCACCCGGCGAGCCAGCGCTGTCAACTCACGCCGACGTTCCTCGGGATTACGCGCCTCGGCGGCCTTCCAATAATTGTCGACAACACATTTCGCATCGACCGGGATCGGGCCGGTGTCCAAGCACAACACCAGATCGGGTCGCTTGCCCGAAGGTAACGTCGGCTGAATCTGAAAGTGCGCACCGTCTCGCAGTCCGCACGCCCGCGCTGCTTCGTACAGCACCTCTTGGCCGAGCTCGCCGCGATGCTGGATCGAGGCGAAAGTCTCGCGATACCGGCGTAAGTCGCGGACGTCGTTCTCTCGGGCTGCCAACTGCGCGCCGATCAATCGCGATCGGGTTCGATGATGCACAGTCAGCGCGGTCAGGACGACGACAGCGACGACGAGGACAACCATCAGCAGAGTGCTCACCGCACGTGTGTAGCACGCGGGACCGACAGAACCCGGCAACCGCGCAGTGGGATCAGGCAGCCGGGCAACTCGCCGCGGCCTGCTGCAGCACCGGCACCGAAGGAGCGTCGACCGGAAGACCGTAGCCACGCAGCACCGCGATGTACTGCATCGCATACTGGCAGTGAAATGCGTTGTTGGGTGGCATCCAGATCGCGGCTTGAGAGTCGCCTTTGTCTTGGTTCGCCTGGCCCTGCACCGCGAGCAGGTTGGCCGGATCGTTGGCGAACCGCACCCGCTGCGGCATCGGCCAGCCGAAGGCTCCCATGTCCCACGCCAGCGCCAACGGGACGATGTGGTCGATCTGCACCGATTCGCCGACCCGCGCGCCGCGCTGAAAGGCGATGGTGGCGTTGGTGTACGGGTCGTGCAAGGTGCCGGTGGCGACGGCGTCCGGACAGCGTTTGATCGCTACGTACGTCTTGTCGACGAGATCGCGGTTGAGGATGTCGTCGCGGGTGTCGCAACCGTTGTGCCCGTCGGGCGCGTCGTTGTCGTCAGTCCACGCTTCGCCGAATGCCGCGCGACGGTAGTCGTATCGGTGAATCCGCGCTGCAGTCACCACGATCCCGGCCAGCACATCGGTGCCCGGCTGCACGGTCGGCACGTCGGCGCGCGCAATGAACTCGCGCGTTCGCTCCGACGATGCCACTACCTGGTAGGCCACGATCACGGCCAGCACGGCGGCCACTGAAAGCCACAGCAGAGGCTTACGGGTCATGACTTGTCCAGGTATTCGACCCGGTCGGTGCCGGTGAACGGCGCGGCCAGCAGCGCCAACCCGCGATGCGCGGGGTTGCCGTCGTAGACCCGCTCACAGAAGCCGCGGGCCTCCTCGATCAGCTGCCGATGATCGGCCAGCGACAACAGCTGCAGGGTGATCGCACGACCGGACTGGTGGCGGCCCAGGACATCTCCTTCACGGCGCTCTTTGAGATCCAAGTCGGCGAGCTCGAACCCGTCGAGTGTCCCGGCGACCGCCTCCAGCCGCTTGCCCGCCCGTGACGACGGCGGGACCCAGCTCGCCAGTAGACACAGGCTCGGATGCTCACCGCGGCCGATGCGTCCGCGCAGCTGATGCAGTTGGCTGATGCCGAACCGGTCGGCATCCATCACGAGCATGACTGTCGCGTTGGGGACGTCGACACCGACCTCGATGACGGTGGTGCATACCAGCACGTCGACTTCGCGGTCCCGAAACGCCCTCATCACAGCGTCTTTCTGTTCGCCGGCCAGCCGCCCATGCATCAAGCCCACACGCACACCGGCCAATTCGTGCCGTCGCAGCCGGGCGTAAAGCTCTTCTGCTGTGGCTGAGGGCTTTTCACCCTCCTCCGCCTGACCGGAGTCGTCAGTGTCGTCGATGCGGGGCGCCACCACATAGGCTTGGCGCCCGCTGGACACCTCCTCGAGGATGCGCCGCCACGCGCGGTCCAGCCATGCCGGCTTGTCCTTGACGAAGATCGTGGCGGTGCTGATCGGCCGGCGCCCGCGCGGAAGCTCGCGCAGCGTGGAGGTTTCGAGGTCCCCGTAGACCGTGAGCGCCACGGTTCGCGGAATTGGGGTCGCCGTCATGACCAGCAGGTGAGGTGTGATGCCCGCAGGCGCCTTGGCCCGCAATTGATCACGCTGCTCGACACCGAAACGGTGTTGCTCGTCGACCACCACCATGCCCAAGCGGTGAAATGCCACGGCGTCGTGCAGCAGTGCATGAGTGCCTACCACGATGCCCACCTGGCCACCGGCGATCTCGGCCCGTACTTGTTTCTTCTGCGCCGCAGACATCGAACCGGTGAGCAGCGCCACCCGGGTGGCGTCATCGCAGCCCCCGAGCTGACCCGCCATCCCGAGCGGGCCGAGTACCGCAGAGATAGACCGAAGATGTTGCGCGGCAAGTACTTCCGTCGGGGCCAACAGTGCACATTGGTAACCTGCATCGACCATTTGCAGCATCGCCAACACCGCGACGATGGTTTTGCCCGATCCGACCTCGCCCTGCAACAACCGGTTCATCGGCCGCGACGCGGCCAACTCGGTGGTGAACACGTCGAGCACCTCCCGCTGACCCACCGTCAGCTCGAACGGCAGCTGCCGAACCAGCCGATGCGCCAATCCGTCGGAGCGTGCAGGGGCTGCCGGGCCGGATTCCGCCAGTTCGCTGTGGCGACGGCTGACCAGCGCCCATTGCAGGCCGACGGCCTCGTCGAACGTGAGCCGCTTCCGAGCCCGCTGGCGTTCGGTCTCGTCCTCGGCGAGGTGGATCGCCCGCAACGCGTCATCCTCCGCAATCAGCCCGTGTTCGGCCAGCAGCTCGGCGGGCAGCGGATCGGGCACGGGGTCGAGCATCTCGAGTACCTGACGCACGCATTTGAAGATGTCCCAGCTCTGCACTTTGGTGCTGGCCGGATAGATGGGATAGAAGCGGCGTTCGAACGCCTCCTGCAGGACCTCGCCGCTGACCGCCTTGGACGCGTCGGCGATGCTCTTCAGCGACCGGCTGCCGGGGTTTCTACCGTCCGGTGAGTCGAGGATGAGAAAAGCAGGATGCGTCAATTGCATGGTGCCGCGGAAGAATCCGACTTCTCCGGAGAGCATCACCCGGGCGCCTTCGGTGAGCTGCGTTTTGATGAAACGCGGGTTGAAGAACGTGGCGGTGACCCGGCGAGCGGCCGGAGCCGAGCTGTGACGATGAGCAACTTGTCTTTCGGGCGGTTCTTGATCGGGCGCTCCACCGCGCTGGTGATGGTGTCGACGAGGGTGATGTGCTGACCGGCCTGCGGTCGCTCGTCGTTCGCGCCGCGCACGGTGGCGCCCTCGACGTAGCTGCGCGGATAGTGGCGCAGTAAGTCGTCCACGGTGCGGATGCCGAAGACCTCGTCGAGGGGGTCGGCGGAATTCGCCCCCACCACGTATTGCAGCCGGTCGCTGAGCGCCACCACGCTACTCGACTCCGATCAACAGCGCGTCGCCGCGATGCCCGGTGGCATAGGTGACCAGCTCGGTTCCCGGATGCCGGTCATGCACGTGCCGTTGCAGGACTTTTTCGACATCGGTGTCCAGCCTCGGAATTGCGGAACCCAGCAGCACCGTCACCAACTCGCCGCCGGCGGCCAGCAGCACATCGATCAGCCCGACAGCTGCCGAGGCGACATTTCCGGCAACGATCAGTACCTCGTCGGCCGCGATGCCCAGGCCGTCGCCAGGCTCACAGGGACCGGCGAAGGTTAGCGCTTGCTCGGTCGCGACCCGCACCGACCCATGGCGGGCGGCCCCGGCGGCGCGGGCCATCGTGTAACCGTCATCCACGGCCTGGCGGTCCGGATCGTGCACGGCCAGGGCAGCCAGGCCTTGCACCATCGATCCGGTCGGTAGCGGCACCACGTCGATGCCCCACCCGATGGCGGCGGTGCATCCGGCGACCAGCTCCTCGGCGGCGACCAAGCCGTTGGGCAGCACCATCACTTGCGCCGCGCCGGTGTCGACCATCGCGCGACGAAGGTCATGGGCGCTGACCGCCGTCGTCGGGTCCGCGGCGTCCGGATCGGGCCGGAGCACGCAAGCGCCCTCGCCGGCGAACAGGGTAGCGGCGCCGTCCCCGTCGACGACGGCGAGCACCGCGCGTTCCCGAGTCCAGCTGCCCGGCGGCAACCCGGCACCGCCGGTGAGGGCGGAGACCTGGATGCGCCGCGGGCTGCCGAACGCCAGGCCGACCTCTACCGCAGCGCCGGCATCGTCGGTGTGGACGTGCACCGAGTAGTCGCCGACCGCGCCCGACGCCGAAGCGGCGATGGCCACCGAGTCACCCAACTGTCCGAGCTGGTCGCGCAGCGCGTCGGCGCACCCGGGATCGCAACCCTCCAGCAGGTACATCACCTCGAACTGCGGGGCGCGGCGTGTTGCCGGTTCGTCGGCCGACAGTCGGGGGGGCGCTGGCTGGTAGACCGGACGTGCCGGCGCCTGCCCGGTGACTGTCGAGCGCAGCGCGTCGAGCAGCACCAGCAGGCCCCTTCCTCCGGCATCCACCACACCGGCGTGGGCGAGGACGTCGAGCTGCTCGGGGGTCTTTTCCAGCGCGGTGACCGCAGCGTCGGCGCCGGCGGTGACTGCCACCGCCAAACCCTCACCGCTGTCCGCGCGCTCGGCGACGGCGCCCGCGGCGGCCTGCAGCACCGACACGATCGTCCCGGCCACCTCTTGCCCGCCCATCGAGGTCACCACCAGGGTCGCCCCACGCCGCAGTGCGGCGCCCAGCAACGTTGCGTCGATGTGCTGCAGGCCACCGCCGGTGCCGGCAGCAGCGGTGACATCGGCGATGCCACGCAAGATCTGCGACAGGATCACCCCGGAATTGCCCCGGGCCCCGTGCAGCGCCCCCGCCGACAGGGCTGCGGCGACGCGAACCACGTCCCCGGCGCCGGCGTCGGAATCGGCCTGAGCCTGGGCGGATCGCATGGTGAACAGCATGTTCGTGCCGGTGTCGGAGTCGGCGACGGGGAACACGTTGAGACGGTTGATCTCGTCGATGTGGGTGATCAGATCGCCGACCGCGGTGTGTGCCCAGGCGCGCAGCGCAGACCCGTCCAGGAGACGATCCGGCCTACCCTCGCCCAGGTCCACGCCGCATCACCTCCCGCACCCGCCTCCGGTGCGCCAGCCTATCCAGTTGGCCTGACAACGCTGGTCACCTGGCCAAGCCCAGCTGTGCATGAGTTCGGCCCGTCCAACAGATGATCCGAGTTTTGGCGCATGCCGGTGACGGCGGCTATCCTGGCCACGTTGTGGGTCACCTGTGGCTCGGCCGTTCGCGGCCCCCGGTGCACCCGTATGAGATCTGAGGAGTTCTGTTTATGGCCGCCGTGTGCGATATCTGCGGGAAGCGTCCTGGCTTCGGCAAGTCGGTATCGCACTCGCATCGCCGGACCAGCCGTCGCTGGGACCCGAACATCCAGACCGTGCATGCCGTCACCCGGCCCGGCGGCAACAAGCAGCGGCTCAACGTGTGCGCATCGTGCATCAAGGCTGGCCGGGTCACCCGCGGCTGAAATTTGGTGGACTACGGCAGGCGCCAGTCGATCGGCTCGGCGCCCATTTCCGCCAGTAGTTGATTTGCCCTGCTGAACGGGCGTGACCCGAAGAAGCCCCGCGACGCCGACAGCGGCGACGGATGGGGAGACTCGATCGCGACACAGTCGCCTTCGGCCAGTATCGGTTTCAGGGTGGACGCATCGCGGCCCCACAGGATCGCGACCAGCGGCTGCTTGCGATCCACCAAGGCGCGAATCGCGGCCTCGGTGACAGCCTCCCAGCCTTTGCCGCGATGCGACGCCGGATTACCGGGCTGCACGGTGAGAACCCTGTTGAGCAGCAGCACCCCACGCTCGGCCCACGGCGTGAGGTCCCCGCACGACGGTGCCGGATAGCCGAGATCGCGGCCGTATTCGCCGAAGATGTTCTCCAGGCTGCGCGGTAATGGCCGCACGTCGGGGCCCACCGAAAAGCTCAAACCCACCGCGTGCCCGGGTGTCGGATACGGGTCCTGACCGACGATGAGCACCCGCACCTGGTCGAACGGAAAGGTAAAGGCGCGCAACACGTTCGGACCGGCCGGCAGGTAGCGTCGCCCGGCGGCAAGCTCGTCGCGCAGAAACCGACCCAGCGCGCTGACCTGCGCGCCGACCGGCTCCAACGCCCGCGCCCAGCCGTCGTCGACCAATTCGTGCAACGGACGTGCGGTCATGACGAGAAAGACTGCCAGCCGGCGTCACCGCGCCACTCTTGCCCGTCGACCAGGACTACCGCCGGTCCGTCAGTCACCCGCCCGATCACGCGCCACCCGGCTGGAACCGGGCCGGCGAACACTGCGGCAAGAGCATGGTCTTCCCCCCACCTAGAACCCATGACCAGGGGTCGGCGCCCACCGATTCGGCTGCCCTGCCCAGCGGCTCGACGTCTTTCGCCAGGGCCTCGGTGGACAGGTCGATGCTCACTGCGGACGCCTCGGCGATGTGCCGCAGGTCGGCGATGAGGCCGTCGGAGACGTCGATCATCGCTATCGCCCCGCCGTCGGCGGCTGCCCGCCCCTGGCCGTACGGCGGCTGCGGCACCAGATGGGTTCTTCGCAAGTCATCGAAGCTTTCGATCCTGTTGTCCCACAGTGTGAATCCGGCCGCTGAGCGGCCCAGCTCGCCGACGACGGCCACCACCGCACCCGCACGCGCGCCGGCCCGCAACACCGGGCCGCGGCCGGCCAGATCGCCCAACACGGTCACCGCCACCGCCCACTGCGGACAGCTGACCAGATCCCCGCCGACAATCCCGGCCCCGATCCGCTCGGCTTCCTCCCACAGGCCGTCGGCCAGAGTGCTGACCTGGTCGGCCGGAGTCTCGGCGGGCGCACCGAAGCCGACGACGAACGCCGTGGCCCGGCCGCCCATCGCCTCGATGTCGGCGGCGTTCTGCGCGATGGCTTTTCGGCCGACGTCGTGCGGGGTCGACCAGTCCAGGCGGAAATGCCGGTCTTGCACCAGCATGTCGGTCGAGATGAGAACCCGGCCGTCGGCGGTTGTCACGATCGCGGCGTCGTCACCGGGGCCGAGCGCTGTGGTGGCCGGCTGCCGTCGATCCGCCACCAGCCGGTCGATCAGTGCAAACTCCCCCGTTTGGCCCAGCGTCGGACCGGGTTCGCCGCTGCTCACGTCGCTCCTCGGGTAAATTCTGGTCCGCCGACTCCGAGCAGCAGACACGCTGGAGTGTAGGCAACCAAGCGGGATGCGCCATGGACAACCAAACCACACACAACCCGGACGGGCCGCCTCACGGGCTGCTGATCGCCGCGCTGGTGGTCGCGGTCGGGGCCATCGGCGTCGTCCTTGCGATCGCCGCGACGCGCCGAGCTCCCGAGCAACCGGTCACCGTTCCGATAGTTTCAGCGCCGCAAGCCCAGAGTGCGGCCTGCCGGGCACTGCTCGACGCTCTCCCTCGCCAACTCGGCGGTTATCAGTGGGCGCCGGTCGTGCCGGTGGGCGTGGCGGCATGGCGGGCCACGGGTCACGGTGAGCCAGTGGTGCTGCGCTGTGGTGTCGACCGACCGGCCGGCTTCGTCGCTAGCGCGCCGATCCTGGCGGTGGATCGGGTGCAGTGGTTTGAAGAGTCGCACTCAGCTACGGGCAGCAGCACGTGGTACGCGGTGGACCGGCCGGTCTATGTGGCGCTGACGTTGCCGGCGGGATCAGGTCCGACGCCGATCCAGCAGCTGTCCGACGTCGTCGATCGGACGATGGCCGCCGTACCGGTCAGGCCGGCACCCGTTGGCTGAGCCGTTCCCTCGCCGAGTGGGAAGTTAAGTCACGGCCGGCGACAGAGTGCGTGTGATAAGTGGCCACTCGGCGGAACCCGGTCAGCGCAGCCCCACGCCGCGCGCCAAGGCGGTGTCGACCATGGTGGCCAGCAAGGTGGGATAGTCGACGCCGCTGGCCGCCCACATCCGTGGATACATCGAAATAGTGGTGAATCCCGGCATCGTGTTGACCTCGTTGATCAGCGGTCCGTCTTCGGTGAGGAAGAAGTCCACCCGGGCCAGGCCCTGGCAGTCGAGCGCCCGAAACGCCGCGATCGCCAGGCCGCGCACCGCCTCGCTGACGTCGTCGTCCACCTTGGCGGGCACATCGAGCTCTGCGGCGTCCTCGAGGTATTTCGCCGCGAAATCGTAGAAAGGATCCTCCCGGCCCCGCACCCCCGCGACCCGGATCTCCCCCAGCGTGCTGGCCTGCAGCGTGCCATCGGGGAATTCGAGCACGCCACACTCGAGTTCTCGCCCGGCGATCGCCGCCTCGACGATCACCTTGGGATCGTGGCGGCGGGCCTCGGCAATGGCCATCGGCAGCTGTTCCCAAGTGGTCACCCGGCTGACACCGATTGAGGAGCCGCCACGAGCGGGTTTGACGAAGACCGGGAGCCCGAGCCGTTCGCGCTGCTCGGGCGTCAGCGTCGGCTGGAACGGCCGCAGCACCACGTGCTCGCCGACCGGAAGTCCTTCGGCTGCTAGCAGCTTTTTGGTGAACTCCTTGTCCATGCCGGCCGCGCTGGCCAGCACCCCCGCACCGACGTAGGGCACACCGGCGAGTTCCAGCAGGCCCTGAATCGTGCCGTCTTCACCGTAGGGACCGTGCAGCACCGGAAACACCACGTCGACCGAGGCGAGCACGGCGCCTGCAGCCCGCTCGCCGCCGGCGTCCTGCGACACCAACTGGCCACGCCGCCGCGGGTCCTGAGCCAGCGCCAGGGTCAGACCCGAGGCGTCATCCACCGCGGGCAGCCGCCCGTCGGTAATCGCCAGAGCCTCCGGTCGGGCGTCGGTGAGCAGCCAGGAACCGTCGGGCGTAATCCCCACCGGAATGACCTCGTAACGCTGCCGGTCGAGGTTTCGCATGATGCTGCCCGCCGACACGCAGGAGATTGCATGTTCATTGCTGCGACCGCCGTACACCACGGCGACCCGGACGCGGCCAGCAGATCCAGGCGCTTCTCCGGCGTTCACAACCTAGAGAGGCTACCGGGTCGCGGGGGCCAAGCGACCGGTGCCGACCCGCTGCGCCCGGCTTCGCCGCGCTGGCGATCGTCACGTCATTCCGGCTTGGGCGTGCGACCCAGCAGCAACGCCACCGCCTGGTCGACCGAGAGCCCTCGATGGCAGACCCGATGCACGGCGTCGGTGAGCGGCATTTCGACGTCATAGCTGGCGGCCAGCGCCAGCACCGACTGGCACGACGTCACACCTTCGACGACGTGGCCACCTCGTTCGCGGAGGGCCGACTCCAGCGTCTCGCCCCGCCCCAGCGCTTCACCGAACGATCGGTTGCGTGATTGCCGGGAATTGCAGGTGGCCACCAAGTCACCTACTCCGGCCAAACCTGCCAGCGTCGCCGATTTTGCACCCAGCGCGATGCCTAGCCGCACCATCTCGGCCAGCCCGCGGGTGATGATCGCCGCAGCGGTGTTCTCCCCGAGACCCACTCCCGCCGCCATCCCGCACGCCAGCGCGATGACGTTTTTGCATGCGCCGCCGATCTCGGTACCGATCACGTCGGCGTTGGTATACGGACGGAAGTACCCGCTGTTGAGCGCGCGCTGCAGCGCCACCGCACGTCCGGAATCGCTGCATGCGACCACGGTGGCGGCCGGCTGCCGCTCGGCGATCTCGCTGGCCAAGTTCGGTCCGGAAACCACTGCCACCTGTGCGGGATCCACGCCGGTCACCGAGACGACGACCTGGCTCATTCGCATCAAGCTGCCGAGCTCGATGCCCTTGGCCAGGCTGACCAGCGTCGCATCCGCAGACAGCAAACCGCTCCACTGCTCGAGATTGGTTCGCAAGGTCTGCGCGGGCACCCCGAGCAGCACCGTCGTCGCCTCGCTGAGCGCCTCCTGCGCGTCGGCGGTGGCGTGAATCGCCGCGGGCAGTCGCACACCAGGTAGGTAGTCGCCATTGAACCGGGTGGTGTTGATCTCGACGGCAAGCTCAGACCGGCGCGCCCACAACGTCAGTTCGCCGCCGGCGTCGGCCAGCACTTTGGCCAATGCGGTGCCCCATGCACCGGCGCCCATCACTGCTGTCCTACCCGCCACCTGCGCCATCCCTTGCCCATGTCGTCGCTACGACAACTGCCGGCGGTACACCTTAGCTCCGCTGCGAGCCGGCACGGTCACAACTCCCTTTTGGCAGGATGTCGCCATGAGCGGCGATGTCGGGTTGGTCATTGCGGTCAAACATCTGACCGCCGCCAAGACCCGGCTGGCGCCGGTGTTTTCGGCCAGAACTCGAGCGAGCGTGGTGTTGGCCATGCTGGTCGACACGCTGACCACAGCCGCCGCCGTGAAATCGGTGCACTCGATCACCGTCATCACGCCCGACGAAGCCGCGGCCGCCGCGGCGGCCGAGCTGGGAGCAGTCGTGCTCTCCGATCCGACACCGCAGGGCCATCCGGACCCGCTCAATAACGCGATCACCGCTGCCGAGCGGATGGTGGCCGGCCGGACGCCAAATCTCGTTGTTCTGCAGGGTGATTTGCCGGCGTTGCGAACCGAAGAGCTTGGTGCGGCGATCACCGCTGCGCGCCGCCATCGACGCAGCTTCGTCGCCGATCGGCACGGCAGCGGCACAGCGGCACTGTGTGCGTTCGGCGCGCCGCTCGACCCACAACTGGGACCGGATTCCGCGGCGCGTCATCGCCGTTCGGGCGCAATCGAGTTGACCGGGATGTGGCCGGGCCTGCGGTGCGATATCGACACGCCAGGCGATCTCGCGGTGGCCCGTCACCTCGGCGTTGGCGCGGCGACCGCCCGGGTCCTCGCGGATGCGCAAGCAGGATAACGAGGAGCAAACACCACACCAACGGCGGACAGATGTCGACCGCACTGTGGCAGCACCGCCGGGCGATGAGCGATGATCGCAGAGTGACCGAAATCAAAACCAGCGACGTCGCAGAAGTGCTCACCGATGAAAATGGGTGGCGGGTCGATGACGCCCCGTCGGCACCGCCTGCTGCGACCGCGGCCGCGACCGACGACCAGTTACCCGAGCATCGCTACCTGAACCGGGAATTGAGTTGGCTGGACTTCAACGCGCGCGTGCTGGCCTTGGCTGACGACACGTCGCTGCCGCTGCTGGAGCGGGCCAAATTTCTCGCGATATTCGCCTCTAACCTTGACGAGTTCTACATGGTTCGGGTTGCCGGCCTCAAGCGGCGTGACGAAATGGGGCTTTCGGTTCGCTCCGCCGACGGGCTCACACCGCGCGAACAACTGCGCTGCATCGGTGAACAGACACAGCGGATTGCCAGCCGGCACGCACGTGTCTTTCTCGACTCGGTTCGCCCCGCGCTGGCCGAAGAAGGTATCCACGTGGTCACCTGGGCTGACCTGGACGAGGCCGAACGCGAGCAACTCTCGGTGTACTTCACCGAACAGGTTTTCCCTGTCTTGACGCCGCTAGCCGTGGATCCCGCCCATCCGTTCCCGTTCGTCAGTGGGCTAAGCCTCAACCTTGCCGTCACCGTCAAGCGACCGGAGGACGGCGGGCAGCACTTCGCCCGGGTGAAGGTGCCCGACAACGTCGATCGCTTCGTCGAACTCGATGCCGCCGAAGGCGCAGAAGAGCAACCCGGCCACCTAGAAGTGCGTTTCCTGCCGATGGAAGAACTGATCGCCGCCTTCCTACCGGTGTTGTTCCCGGGACTGGAGATCGTCGAGCATCACGCGTTTCGGATCACCCGCAACGCCGACTTCGAGGTGGAAGAGGATCGCGACGAAGATCTTCTGCAGGCGCTCGAGCGGGAGTTGGCGCGACGACGCTTCGGGTCGCCGGTGCGGCTCGAGGTCGCCGACGATATGACCGAGAACATGCTGGAGTTACTCCTGCGCGAACTCGACGTGCATCCCGGCGACGTGATCGAGGTCCCTGGTCTGCTGGACTTGTCATCGCTGTGGCAGATCTACGCTGTGGACCGGCCGGGGCTCAAGGACCGGCCGTTTGTGCCGGCGACTCCGCCGGCCTTCGCCGAACGGGAAACGCCGAGGAGTATTTTCGCGACGCTTCGCGAGGGCGATGTGCTGGTGCACCACCCGTATGACTCCTTCTCCACCAGCGTGCAACGATTCATCGAGCAAGCGGCCGCCGATCCGAATGTGCTGGCCATCAAGCAAACGCTGTACCGCACCTCGGGGGATTCTCCGATCGTGCGGGCTTTGATCGATGCCGCCGAGGCCGGAAAGCAAGTGGTGGCACTGGTCGAGATAAAGGCGCGGTTCGACGAGCAGGCCAACATCCGGTGGGCGCGAGCGCTTGAGCAGGCGGGTGTCCATGTGGCCTACGGCATGGTGGGCTTGAAGACGCACTGCAAGACCTGCTTAGTGGTGCGCCGGGAAGGCTCGGCGATACGGCGCTACTGCCATGTCGGAACCGGCAACTACAACAGCAAGACAGCGCGGCTTTACGAAGATATCGGGCTGTTGACGGTCGACCCCGATATCGGCGCCGACCTCACCGATTTGTTCAACTCGCTCACCGGCTACTCCCGAAAGCTTTCCTACCGCAACCTGTTGGTAGCCCCGCACGGAATTCGTGCGGGCATCATCGAACGCGTCGAGCGGGAGGTCGCGGCGCACAGCGAAAGCGGTGGCGGGCGGATCCGCATGAAGATGAACGCCCTTGTCGACGAGCAGGTCATCGATGCGCTGTATCGCGCTTCGCAGGCCGGTGTTCGCGTCGAGGTCGTAGTGCGGGGAATCTGCGCGCTGCGCCCGGGCATGGCGGACTTCTCGGAAAACATTGTGGTGCGTTCAATTCTGGGCCGGTTCCTGGAGCATTCCCGGATCATCCATTTCCAGGCGATCAATGAGTTTTGGATCGGCAGCGCCGACATGATGCACCGCAATCTCGACCGGCGGGTCGAAGTGCTCGCCCAAGTCAAGGATCCCCGATTGACCGCGCAACTCGACGACGTTTTCGAGTCCGCTCTGGATCCGGCCACCCGATGTTGGGAATTGACTCCCGACGGGCAGTGGTGCGCGTCGCCGCACGACGGTGAGACGGTGCGCGACCATCAGTGTTCGCTCATGGAGCGGCACCGCACCCCCTAGCAGCACCCGACCTGACGATCGCCCGTCGCTCCAGCGGCACGGGCCCGAAATGACCTGCAGGAGTTAAGGTGCCGACTAGGAATTCGGCGAATCGGACGGTGTACGCGGCCGGCGCGGTGCTCTGGCGACCGGGCGATGGCAAGTCAATCGAGGTGGCGGTGATCCACCGCCCTCGCTATGACGACTGGTCCTTGCCGAAAGGCAAAGTCGATTCCGGTGAGACCGAACCGGTGACGGCGGTACGCGAGGTCTTCGAGGAAACCGGTCACCATGCCTACCTTGGCTGCCGGATAGCCTCGGTGAGTTATCCGATCGATCAAGGCGCCAAGAAAGTCCGGTATTGGGCGGCCCGCAGCAAGGGCGGGCAATTCGCCCCCAATAAAGAAGTCGATGAACTCGTTTGGCTGCCGGTCGCAGAAGCGGTGAAAAGAGTCAAGTACACCCAGGATCGAAAGGTTCTGCGCCGGTTCGTCAAACGCCCGGTCGACACCCGCACTTTGCTGGTGGTCCGGCACGGCACCGCGGGAAGCAAGTCCCGCTTCTCCGGCGATGACACCCGGCGGCCACTGGACAAGAAGGGCCGCGCACAGGCCGAGGCACTTGTCGGGCAACTGATGGCGTTCGGCGCTACCGATGTGTTCGCCGCCGACCGGGTGCGATGTCAGCAAACGGTAGAACCGCTGGCCGCCGAATTGGGAGTGAAGATCAGCGCTGAGCCGTCGCTGACCGAGGAAGCCTACGCGGACAACCCGAAGCGTGCCCGGCGACGAATTTTGAAAATCGCCGAGACCGAAGGGACACCGGTGATCTGCACACAAGGCAAGGTCATTCCCGACTTGATCGCATGGTGGTGTGACCGTGACGGTGTGCGACCCGACAAATCGCGTAACCGCAAAGGCAGCACGTGGGTGCTGTCGTTGTCGTCAGGGCGGTTGGTGGCTGCCGATCACATCGCCAGCGCACTCGCCGTCGACGCGCTGAGGTAACAACCCAGCACCCTCCGGCAGCGCGAACCACCGAAGGGTGCTGGACGTCGGTCGATTGGGCGCTTACTTGCGCCCGCGCCGGCTGGTCGACTTCTTGGCCGGTGCCTTGCCCGCTAACTTCTTAGCAGCGGCCTTCTTGGCCGGGGCCTTCGCGGTCTTGCGGGCCAGAGTCTTCGCAGCAGTCTTCTTCGCGCTTGTGGTCGACTTGGTGGTCGACTTGGTGGCCGACTTGGTCGCCTTCTTCGCCGGCGACCGCTTGGTCGTCGACTTCGCAGCCTTCGTCGCCGGCGCTTTCTTGGCCGTCGACTTCTTGGCCGGCGCCTTGGTCGCCGTCTTCTTCGCCGTCGACTTGCTGGCGGTCTTCCTCGCCGATGAAGAGCCGGCCTTCTTCGCCGTCTTCTTGGCTCCGCCCGCTACCGCCCCGCGCTTGACGGCAGGCCCCTCGGACGGGAGACGCTGTGCGCCAGACACAACCGCTTTGAATTGCGCACCCGGACGGAAAGCCGGGACAGATGTAGGCTTCACCTTCACCGTCTCGCCGGTGCGGGGATTGCGGGCCACGCGTGCCGCGCGGCGCCGCTGCTCGAATACACCGAAGCCGGTGATTGTCACGCTGTCGCCCTTGTGCACCGCACGCACAATGGTGTCGACGACGTTCTCGACGGCGGCGGTGGCCTGCCGGCGGTCCGAGCCCAATTTCGCTGTGAGTACGTCGATGAGCTCTGCTTTGTTCATGCAAACCCTCCGAAACCAGTGGCCCTCGTTGGACCGACTAATGGACACGGTAAACCCTTACCCGGTTGATTTCCAAGAGCCACGCGCAATTTCAGACGCCTTTGGCTAATTTTTTAGGAATCTGGTTGCCGCCCTTGACCGGTCGGAAGGGTGTCTAAAGAGCTTTGAATAGCCCGATCGTCGCACCGGAATTCGGCGGTCAGCCCGTGGGAGCAGCCCGTGGTTTCCAGGCCGGACGGGCGGCTTCGAAAGACTCGATATCGGCAAGTTTTCGCAGCGTAAGGGCTATATCGTCGAACCCGCCAAGCAGCCGCCAGGCGGTGTAGTCGTCAATCTTGAACGGCAGCACCAGCGTTCCTGCGGTGATAATCCGATCTTGAAGATTGGCAGTAATTTCCAGTCCCGGGCTCTGCTCGATCAGCTTCCAGAGGAGTTCCACATCTTCTTGGGCTACTTCGGCGGCCAAGAGCCCCGCCTTGCCCGCGTTGCCGCGGAAAATGTCACCGAAGCGCGACGAGATCACCACTCTGAATCCGTAGTCCATCAGTGCCCACACCGCATGCTCCCGCGACGAGCCGGTGCCGAAATCAGGCCCGGCCACGAGTACCGAACCTTTGTCGAACGGACTCAAATTGAGCACGAAGGACGGATCCGTGCGCCAGGCCGCGAACAATCCATCGTCGAAACCCGTTCGAATGACCCGCTTCAAATACACCGCGGGAATTATCTGGTCGGTGTCGACATTCGACCGTCGCAGCGGCACGCCGATCCCGGTATGGGTCTGGAACGCTTCCATGCTTCTACTCCCTGAAGTCCGTCAACTCAAGTCGGTCGGAGCGGACAGCCTGCCCCGCACGGCGCTGGCGGCGGCGACCGAAGGAGAAACTAGATGAGTCCGGCCGCCCTTACCTTGGCGTCCTTCGAAATTGCGATTCGAGGTCGCCGCGCACCGCTCACCCGGTGCGAGTTGATCGGGGTTCATGCCAAGGCACATCGAGCAACCAGCCTGACGCCACTCGGCGCCGGCGGCCGTAAAGATCTCGCTGAGCCCTTCGGCTTCAGCCTGTGCGCGTACCCGCATCGAGCCGGGAACGATCAGCATCCGTACCCCTTGCGCCACGCGGCGGCCCCGCAACACCTCGGCCGCCGAGCGCAGGTCTTCGATACGTCCGTTGGTGCAGGACCCGACGAACACCGCCTGCACCGAAATATCCCGCATGGGCGTGCCCGGCCGAAGGTCCATGTACGCCAACGCCTTCTCGGCGGCCTGACGCTGTGCGTCGTCGGTCATCAGCTCGGGATCGGGCACCGCGTCGGCCAACGGTACGCCTTGGCCCGGGTTGGTTCCCCAAGTGACAAAGGGACTCAACGCCGTCGCGTCGAGGTATACCTCGGTGTCGAACTCGGCGTCAGGATCTGTGTGCAGGTGGCGCCAATAGCTGAGCGCGGCTGCGGCGTCCGCTCCCGTCGGCGCATGCGGGCGACCGGCGAGAAACTCGTAGGTCGTCGCATCCGGTGCCACCATTCCGGCGCGAGCACCGGCCTCGATGCTCATATTGCAAATGGTCATCCGGCCTTCCATCGACAGCGATTCGATGGCGCTGCCGCGGTATTCGATGACGTAGCCCTGCCCGCCGCCAGTGCCGATCTTGGCGATCAGCGCCAGAATGATGTCTTTGGCCGTGACACCGGCGGGCAGTCGGCCGTCGACGTTGACCGCCATCGTCTTGAACGGTCGCAACGGCAATGTTTGCGTCGCCAGTACGTGCTCGACCTCTGAGGTGCCGATGCCAACCGCCATTGCCCCGAATGCGCCATGAGTTGAGGTGTGACTGTCGCCGCAGACGATCGTCATGCCCGGCTGAGTCAGCCCCAACTGCGGTCCGACGACATGCACGATGCCCTGGTCGATGTCGCCCATCGGATAGAGTCGGATCCCGAATTCCGCACAGTTGCGCCGCAACGTCTCAACTTGGGTGCGCGACACCGGATCGGCGATCGGCTTGTCGATGTCGATTGTGGGCACATTGTGATCCTCGGTGGCCAGCGTCAGATCCGGCCGTCGCACCCTGCGGCCGGCGAGCCGCAGCCCGTCGAACGCTTGCGGGCTGGTGACCTCGTGCACCAAGTGCAAGTCGATGTAAATCAGGTCCGGTTCCGCCCCGCCGCCGGACACCACCACGTGGTCGTCCCACACCTTCTGGGCCAGGGTGCGCGGCCTGCGCGCTGGGTCCGCTGACAAGTCCATCTCGATCCGTTCACTCTCTCAGTACTTGATCTCACATTGTGAGACGTTAGTATCTCTATGTGAGACATGATAGCGGCATCGGCGTTTTGGACAAAGCCGTCGGACTGCTTTACACGGTCGCGGAATCGCCGTGTGATTTGACCGAACTGAGCAAGCGCACGGGTCTGCCGCGCGCCACCGCGCACCGACTGGCCGCCGGCCTGGAGGCCCATCGGTTGTTGACCCGCAATGGTGACGGGCGCTGGCGACTCGGTTCCGCGGTCACCGATTTGGCGGCTCGTGTGGACGATCCGCTGTTGGCGGCCAGTGCCGCGGTGCTGCCCCGGTTACGTGCTGTCACTGGCGAAAGCGTGCAGGTCTACCGCGCCGAGGGGATCGAGCGGGTCTGCATTGCAGCGCTGGAACCGCCAGCAGGACTTCGGGATACGGTTCCGGTTGGAGCTCGGTTGCCGATGACAGCCGGCTCCGGCGCCAAAGTCCTGCTGGCTTACAGCGACGGCGCCACCCAGCAAGTCGTTTTGCCGGACGCGATGTTCAGCGAGCGCACCTTGGCCGAAGTACGCCGACGCGGATGGGCGCAGAGCGCAGCCGAGCGGGAGTCCGGTGTAGCCAGCGTGTCGGCGCCGGTACGTGACAGCCGCGGTGCGGTGCTCGCCGCCATATCGGTGTCTGGTCCGATTGACCGAATCGGGCGCCGGCCCGGCGCGCGGTGGGCTGCCGACCTGGTGGCCGCCGCTGACGAGATCACCCGCCTGCTCTGACCGTTGCCGCGAGCGCCGAACGTGCGCCCAGGGCGGGACAATCGCCGGATCGCCACCGTCAGCGCACGCTCGATGCTCTCATCGCACCGTCGACCTGAGACACTGACACGATGGGAGCCAATCAGCGCGCACAGATCGTCATGTCCGGCTCGGAGATCGCTGACTTCGTCGCCAGTAACCGCACCGGCACGCTGGCCACCGTCGGGCCCGACGGGCAGCCGCACCTGACCGCGATGTGGTACGGCGTGGTCGACGGCGAAATATGGCTGGAAACAAAAGCCAAGTCGCAGAAGGCTGTCAACCTCCGGCGTGACCCGCGAGTCAGCTTCCTGCTCGAGGACGGCCAAAGCTATGACACGCTGCGCGGGGTGTCCTTCGAAGGTGTCGCGGAGATCGTCGACGATCCCGAGGCCATCTTCCGGGTGGGAGTGAGCGTGTGGGAGCGCTACACCGGCCCCTATACGGACGATGTCAAGCCTGCGGTCGACATGATGATGAATAAACGGATCGCCGTCCGTATCGTCAGCCGCCGAACCCGGTCGTGGGACCACCGCAAGCTTGGGTTACAACCGATGCCGGTCGGCGGGACGACCGCACCGAGTGCGGCACCAGCTGATCAGAAGGCCGGTGAAAATTTGTAGCCCCGATGGGATTCGAACCCACGCTACCGCCGTGAGAGGGCGGCGTCCTAGGCCGCTAGACGACGGGGCCAGAACTGATCCGAGCTGTCAGCATAGCTCACCTGAGCATGCCCGCCTAATTGCTTGCAGTGAACCGGCTTTGCTGGGGTACCAGGACTCGAACCTAGAACGGCTGAACCAGAATCAGCTGTGTTGCCAATTACACCATACCCCATCGGAACACTCGAAACGGCTGGTCAGGACGCTTCAACGAACCGTGACGAGCTCGCTTCGCCGCTGCTGCCGACCGCCCAAGGGCCGACGTGCAGACTACCAAATCCTGCCCGAGCGATCCGCCTCGGCTAACTTCGATGGGCTTGGTCGTGTGCCGCGCGCAGGCGCCGCAGGGAGCGGTCCCGCCCGAGTAGTTCCAGAGACTCGAACAACGGCGGACTGATCGACGTCCCGGTGACCGCCACCCGGATGGGACCGAATGCCTTGCGTGGCTTGAGCGCGAGATCTTCCAACAGAGCCCCCTTGAGGGCGGCCTCGATATGGGGAGCGGTCCAGTCGGTCACATTGTCGAGCGCCGCCAAGGCTGCGTCGAGCACCACTACGGTAGCCTGTCCCAGCTCCTTCGCCGCGGCCCGCGGATCAATTTCGTATTCATCGTCGTTGAGGAACTTCAGCAAACTCCACGCATCGGCGAGTACGACGATGCGGGTTTGCACCAGGTGCGCGGCGGTCTTGAAATCTGAGTCGTCCAAACCGGTGTGAAGGCCGTGGGTGCAAAAGTAGTCACTCAACCTGGCCGTGAAGTCGTCCACCTCAAGCAGGCGGATGTGTTCGGCGTTGATCGCGTCGGCCTTCTTCTGGTCGAATCTGGCGGGGTTGGAATTCACGTCGACCACGTCGAACGCCGCCACCATCTCCTCGAGGCTGAACAAATCGCGGTCGTCGGCAATCGACCAGCCCAGCAAGGCAAGATAATTCAGTAAGCCTTCGGGAATAAAACCACGCTCACGGTGCGCGAACAGATTCGATTGCGGATCACGCTTCGACAGCTTCTTGGTTCCCTCTCCCAGCACGGTGGGCAGGTGACCGAATTCTGGAATCTGCCGAGCAACACCGATGCCGATCAACGCTCGGTACAGCGCGATCTGGCGCGGAGTCGACGGCAACAAGTCCTCACCGCGCAGTACATGAGTGATCCTCATCAGCGCATCATCGACCGGGTTCACCAACGTGTACAACGGTTCTCCGCCGGCGCGGGTCAACGCGAAATCGGGAATGGTTCCCGCGGCGAACGTGGTCGGCCCGCGCACAAGATCGCTCCACCCGAGGTTTTCGTCGGGCATCCGAAGCCGCACCACCGGTTTGCGCCCCTCTACCAGATACCCGGAGCGCTGTTCGTCGGTCAGGTTGCGATCGAAGTTGTCGTAACCAAGCTTGGGATTACGACCCGCGGCGATGTGGCGGGCTTCCACTTCGGCAGGTGTGGAGAAGGCCTCATAGGCCTCGTCGGCGGCAAGTAGCCGGCTGACGACGTCCCGATAGATCTCCCCGCGTTGCGACTGCCGATAAGGCCGATAGGGTCCGCCGACTTCAGGCCCCTCGTCCCAGCTCAGGCCGAGCCACCGTAACGCGTCGAGCAGCGCGAGATAGCTTTCCTCGCTGTCGCGTTCGGGATCGGTATCCTCCAGGCGGAAGACGAAGGTTCCGCCGGTGTGCCGGGCGTACGCCCAGTTGAACAGCGCGGTGCGGATCAGGCCGACATGAGGAACGCCGGTGGGCGACGGGCAGAAACGGACCCGAACCTCGTCCGGGGCGGTCACGAGTTTCCCTTGCGCAGAACCGGGTTGGTCAACGTGCCGATACCCTCGACCGTCACGCTCACGGAGTCGCCGTCCTCGATGGGGCCGACTCCGTCCGGCGTGCCGGTGAGGATGAGATCGCCGGGCAGCAAGGTCATCACCGCCGAGATCCATTCCACGATCGCCGCAATGTCATGAATCATCAAAGACGTGCGGCTGTGCTGTTTGACCTCGCCGTTTAATTCGGTGCATAGCTCCAGATCGGTCGGGTCGATGTCGGTCGTGATCCACGGTCCGACCGGACAGAATGTGTCGTGGCCCTTGGCGCGAGTCCATTGACCGTCGGCCTGCTGTTGATCGCGGGCTGATACATCGTTGCCGACGGTATAACCCAGGATGCTTCCCGCGGCCCGCCCGGCTGGCACGTCCTTACACGGGCGACTGATTACCGCTGCCAGTTCGCCTTCAAAATGCACCGGGGAAGCGTTCGCGGGCAACCGGATCGGGACGTTCGGCCCGATGATCGCGGTATTCGGTTTGAGGAACATCACCGGATCGGGCGACGACTCGCCGCCGCCCATCTCAGCGATGTGGGCCGCGTAATTTTTGCCCACGCAGACGACCTTGCTCGCCAGCATCGGGGCCAGCAGCCGCACGTCTGCCAGCGGCCAGGACCGGCCGGTGAATGTCGGTGTGCCGAACGGGTGTTCGGCTATCTCATGGGCAGTCATGGCGCCAGGATCGGTTTCGGCGCCCTCGATGCTGACGAACGCGACGCCGTCGGGGCTGGCAACTCGACCAAGACGCATTCGTGACAGCCTAGTCCGGCGACGATGCGCGCTTCAGCGCGAGGAGGAGCCGGACAATTCACCACAGTCGCGCGACGATGCGCGCTTCAGCGCGAGGAGGAGCCGGACAATTCGGCACAGTCCGGCAGAATTTGGACCCGAGTATCCCTTGGTCATCGTCCGATTCGCGCATACACCTGGTTCGGCGTTCGTTTGCCGATAATTCACTTTCGCTTCCGAATATGAACACGCATGAAACCATCGGTGAATGACAAATACGATCAGCACGCGAACGTGCTGGTCAATGGTGGCTATCGCGCTGGTCGTGACAACCAGCGCATTCACCTTCATCAACGGTGTCGCCTTTTTGATCCCCGCGCTCGAAGACGAACGGGGCACGCCGCTGGCCGCCGCCGGCTTGTTGTCGTCGATGCCCAGCGTTGGCATGGTCGTGACCCTATTCGGCTGGGGTTATGTGGTCGACCGCATCGGCGAGCGGATTGTGTTGACCGTCGGATCAGCCTTGACGGCGGTCGCCGGCTACGCCGCGGCGTCCGTGCACTCGTTGGTGGCGATCGGAGCGTTCCTCTTTCTCGGCGGAATGGCCGCCGCCAGCTGCAATCCAGCCGGCGGCCGGCTGGTGTCCGGCTGGTTTCCCTGGCATAAGCGCGGCCTGGCCATGTCGATTCGCCAGACCGCGCAACCGCTGGGAATAGCTCTCGGCGCCTTGGTGATACCTCAGCTGGCCCAACACGGGGCGGCCGCCGGCTTGATGTTCCCGGCAATCATCTGCACGGTATCGGCGGTTGCCAGCGCCATCTTCGTCATCGATCCGCCGCGCAAACCGCGCGAGATCGCCAAAGACGAAGAGTTGGCCAGCCCGTACCGCGGCAGCTCGATACTGTGGCGAATTCACGCGACCGCGGCGCTGATGATGATGCCGCAATCCGTCACTGTGACTTTCATGCTGGTCTGGTTGGTCAAAGGCCACGGTTGGTCGATCGGATTGGCCGGCGCGCTGGTAACAGTCACACAGTTGCTCGGCGCGGCGGGCCGCATCGCGGCCGGTCGCTGGTCTGATGTGGTCGGCTCGCGGATGCGACCGGTGCGCCTGATCGCGATCGCGGCCGCCGCAAGCCTGGTGACGCTGGCGGTCGTCGATCAACTGAAGTCGCCAGTCGCCGTGGCGCTGATGATCGCCGCGTCGGTGATCGCGATGTCGGACAACGGCCTGGAAGCCACTGCGATTACTGAGTTCGCTGGTTCATTTTGGAGCGGCCGTGCGCTGGGCACCCAGAACACCACGCAACGGGTAACGGCGTTGTTGGGGCCACCGATGCTCGGCGCGTTGATCAATGCGGCCGGCTACCCGCTGGCGTTCGCACTGTGTGCGGTATTTCCGTTGGCGGCGGCACCGGTGGTGCCGATCGGCTTGCGTCCGCCCGATTTGGACCTAGCAGCAGAACCGCTGTCCGGCCGTCGACACCCCGAGCCGCCACCACCACCGCCCGACAACCGCGGTGTGCTGGCCGACGTCGGGGAATGAGCTGACCGGGTATTCGCAGTCCGTGTGAAACCATGTGCTGATGGCCACTGAGTCGCTCGGCACCGGTGCGCGCTGGTCGATGGTGGTGATCTCGCTGGCCGTGACGGCAAGCGCGTTCGTGTTCATCAACGGTGTCGCGTTTCTGATTCCGGCGCTGGAAGCGGAGCGCGGCACGCCGCTGGCTGAGGCGGGCCTGCTGTCGTCGATGCCCAGTTTCGGCATGGTGGCCACCCTGATCGGGTGGGGATACGTGCTCGACCGCATCGGGGAACGGATCGTGCTCGTGGTTGGCTCGTTGCTCACCGCAGCCGCGGCCTACGCCGCGGCCTCGGTTCACTCATTGATGACCATCGGGGCAATTCTGTTTCTCGGTGGTATGGCCGCCGCCAGCTGCAACGCCGCTGGTGGCCGCCTGGTGTCCGGCTGGTTTCCGCCGCACCAGCGCGGTTTGGCGATGGGTATCCGGCAGACCGCGCAGCCCGTCGGGATTGCTTTGGGCGCGTTGATAATTCCTGAGCTGGCCGAACGCGGGCCCGGCGCGGGCCTGATGTTTCCCGCGATGGCGTGCACGGTATCGGCCGTGGCCGCCGCATTGGGCGTCGTAGATCCGCCACGCAAAGCCCGGGCGGCAGCCAGCGACGAGGAGCTGAGCAACCCCTATCGCCGGACGCGCGTGCTGCGTCGAATCCATATTGCTTCAGCGCTGCTGATGATGCCGCAGACCGTCACGGTGACGTTCATGCTGGTGTGGTTGATCAATGCCCACCATTGGTCGGTGGGGTCGGCCGGGACGCTGGTCACGGTCTCACAGTTGGCCGGTGCGGTGGGCCGGATCGTCGTCGGGCGGTGGTCAGATCGCGTCGGTTCCCGGTTGCGGCCCGTTCGCACGGTGGCCATCGCGGGCGCGTCGACGCTGGCGGCATTGGCAATCACCGACCAGCTCGGCATGTCGATCGCGGTGACGCTGATGGTCGCCACGTCGGTGATCGCGGTCCTCGACAACGGGCTGGAGTCCACTGCGATCACCGAGTACGCCGGGCCGTTCTGGAGCGGACGCGCGCTGGGCCTGCAGAACACGTACCAGCGGCTGATGGCGGCCGGCGGTCCTCCCGCGTTCGGCGCGCTGATCGCCGCGACCGACTACCCGCTGGCGTTCGGCGTCTGCGGTCTCTTCCCGCTGCTGGCGGTGCCGATCGTACCGACTCGCGTGCTGCCACCCGGACTGGAGACTAGAGCGCGGACGCAATCCGTTCGCCGACTTCGGCGGTGGATTGCTTTCCGCTCGGGCGACTGG
Source organism: uncultured Actinomycetota bacterium (assembly GCA_963830605.1). Lineage (GTDB taxonomy): Bacteria > Actinomycetota > Actinomycetes > Mycobacteriales > Mycobacteriaceae > Mycobacterium. The sequence goes on from CAWHML010000004.1 coordinate 863,756, forward strand.
CCAGATGGGACGCCACGGCCCGGTCCACTCGCGCGGCGGCAGCGTCTTCGCCGACGTGGGACAGCAGCAGCGCCACGGACATGATCGCCGCCGTCGGATCAGCGATCCCCAGTCCGGCGATGTCGGGGGCACTGCCGTGCACCGGCTCGAACATCGACGGATTGGTCCGAGTGGCGTCGATGTTGCCGCTCGCGGCCAGACCGATACCGCCGCACACCGCGGCCGCCAGATCGGTGATGATGTCGCCGAACAAGTTGTCGGTGACGATGACGTCGAAGCGACCGGGGTCGGTGACCAGGTGGATGGTCGCAGCGTCGACATGTTGATAGCCGACCTCGACGTCGGGATAGTCGCCGGCGATCTCCTGGACGGTCCGCGACCACAGCGCTCCCGCGAACGCCAGCACGTTGGTCTTGTGCACCAGCGTCAGCTGCTTGCGGCGCTGCCGGGCGCGGGCGAACGCGTCTTGGACAACGCGACGGACGCCGTACGCGGTGTTGACGCTCACCTCGGTGGCCACTTCTTGCGCGGTGCCCACCCGGATCGCGCCACCGTTGCCGGTGTAGGGCCCCTCGGTGCCCTCGCGCACCACCACGAAGTCGATGTCGGCGCCGGGCTCGAGTGTCAGCGGACTGCTCACTCCGGGATACAACCGCGCGGGTCGCAGGTTGACGTGATGGTCGAGCTCGAAGCGGAGCCTCAACAGCAATCCGCGCTCCAGCACCCCGCTGGGCACCGACGGATCGCCGATCGCACCGAGCAGTATCGCGTCATGGGCGCGTAGCTCGTCGACTACCGACGCCGGCAATACTTCGCCGGTCGCGTGATATCGCCGCGCGCCCAGGTCGTACTCGGTCTTCGCTACACCGGGCAGCACCGCATCCAGCACCTGCACGGCTTCGGTCACCACCTCCGGACCGATCCCGTCGCCGGCAATGATCGCCAGTTTCAATTGCGCCGCTCTCCCCCGCATGCGGGACGTGCCCTCGCCTCATTGCTCCAGATTGTTTCGTCGGCGGCGCGCTTCACGACAGGTCGACCACTTCCAGTTTATTCGCGTCCACGGCGGCGCTGATAGCCGAGCGCACGTCTGCGGGCACATCGCGGTCCAGGCGCAGCAAAATCGTCGCGCCGGGCCCTTCGGCGTCCTGGGACAGCTGCGCGGCGTGGATGTTGACACCCGCCGTACCAAGCAGGGTGCCGATCTTGCCGAGGGCGCCCGGCTGATCGGTGTAGTTGATGACAAGGTTGATGCCCTGCGCGCGCAGGTCGAAATTGCGGGCGTTGATCTGCACGATTTTTTCCACTAGCTGTGGCCCGGACAGGGTGCCGGCGACGTTGACCACCGTGCCATCGGCGGCGACCGCGCGCACGTCGACGACGCTGCGATGATTGGGGCTTTCGGTGGCCGTGCTGATGTCGGCGGCGACTCCGCGCTCCTGGGCTATCGACGGGGCGTTGACGAACGTCACCTGGTCTTCGATGACAGCCGAGAACAATCCCCGCAGAGCCGAAAGCCGCAGCACCTCAACGTCTTCGGCGGCCAGCTCGCCGCGTGCTTGCACCGACAGCGACACCGGAAGCGAATCGGACAACGCGCCGACCAGCACGCCGAGTTTGCGCACCAGATCCAGCCACGGCGCCACCTCTTCGCTGACCGCTCCGGCACCGACATTGACCGCGTCCGGGACGAATTCTCCTGCCAGCGCGAGCTTCACGCTTTCGGCGACATCGGTGCCGGCTCGGTCCTGGGCTTCGGCGGTGGACGCGCCCAGATGCGGCGTAACGACGACCTGCGGCAGGTCGAACAGTGGGCTGTCGGTGCACGGTTCGCTGGCGAATACGTCGATACCCGCGGCCCGGACGTGACCGCTTGTCACGGCTTCGGCCAGCGCAGCCTCGTCCACCAGGCCGCCGCGCGCGGCGTTGACGATGATGACGCCCGGCTTGGTCTTCGCCAGCGCCTCCTTATCGATCAGACCGGCCGTCTCGGGCGTCTTGGGCAGATGGACCGAGATGAAGTCGGCGCGGCCCAGCAACTCCTCCAACGTCAGCAGCTCAATGCCCAGCTGGGCGGCGCGGGCCGAGGACACATAGGGGTCGTAGGCGACGATGTTGGCGCCGAACGCGGCTAGCCGCTGGCTGACCAGCTGTCCGATGCGGCCCAGGCCGACGATGCCGACCGTCTTCCCGAAGATCTCGGTACCGGAAAACGACGACCGCTTCCAGCTGTGGGCGCGCAGCGAGGCGTCGGCCGCGGTGATCTGACGGGCCGCGGACAACAGCAGCGCCAGCGCGTGTTCGGCGGCGCTGTGGATGTTCGACGTCGGAGCGTTGACCACCAGCACGCCGCGTTCGGTGGCGGCGTCGACGTCGACATTGTCAAGCCCAACCCCCGCCCGGGCGACGATCTTGAGTTTGGGTGCGGCGGCCAGGACTTGGGCATCGACGGTGGTGGCCGAGCGGACCAGCAGCGCGTCGGCGTCGGGCACCTCTGCCAGGAGTTTCTCCCGGTCGGGCCCGTCGACCCAGCGGACTTCGACCGCATCTCCCAGCGCGGCGACGGTCGATTCGGCGAGTTTGTCGGCTATCAGAACAACTGGCAGGCTCACCCGGCCAGCCTAAGCGGCGATCGCCAGCGCGGCGCAGCCGGGCGCAACGGGTCGCCGCCACCAGTCCAGCGGCGATCGCCAGCGCGGCGCAGCCGGGCGCAGCGGGTCGCCGCCACCAGTCCAGCGGCGATCGCCAGCGCGGCGCAGCCGTGCGCAGCGGGTCGCCGCCATCAGTCCGCGGCAAGACCGAACGTCACCCTGGAGTGATGACCGCCGCCGGGCGCCACGCTGACGTGACGCTCGGCGAGCCGTCCTACGCCGTTTCGGTGATGGGGCGGTCGACCCAGCTCATCAGGTCGCGCAGCTTCTTGCCGGTGACTTCGATGGGGTGTTCGGCGTTGCGCCGGCGCAACTCGTGCAGCTGCGTGCTGCCGCCTTCGACGTCGTCAACCAGCTTCTTGACGAAGCTGCCGTCCTGAATTTCGCGCAGGACAGCGCGCATCCGCTCTTTGGTGTCGGCGTCGATCACCCGTGGGCCGGACAGGTATCCGCCGAACTCGGCGGTGTCGGAAACCGAGTAATACATCCGGCCGATGCCGCCCTCGTACATCAAGTCGACGATCAGCTTCAATTCGTGCAGCACTTCGAAGTACGCCAGTTCGGGCGGGTAACCGGCCTCGACCATCACCTCGAAGCCGGCCTTCACCAATTCTTCGGCGCCGCCGCACAACACCGTCTGCTCACCGAACAGATCGGTTTCGGTCTCGTCTTTGAATGTGGTCTTGATGACGCCGGCTCGGGTGCCGCCGATGGCCTTGGCGTAGGACAGCGCCAGCGCGAAGCCTTCCCCGGTGGGATCCTGGTCCACCGCGACCAGGCATGGCACGCCCTTGCCGTCGACGAACTGCCGGCGCACCAGATGCCCCGGACCTTTCGGGGCAACCATCGCCACGGTCACCTCCGGAGCCGGCTCGATCAAGTCGAAATGGATGTTGAGCCCGTGGCCGAAGAACAGCGCGTCACCTGACTCCAGGTTCGGCTCGATCTCGTTCTTGAAGATGTCGGCCTGGGCGGTGTCAGGCGCCAGCAGCATGATGACGTCCGCCCACTTGGCCACCTCAGCGGGGGTGCCGATCTCCAGGCCCTGCTCGCTGACCTTCTCCCGCGACTTGGAGTCCTCCCGTAGGCCTACCCGCACCGGGACTCCGGAGTCGCGCAGGCTTAGCGAGTGGGCGTGTCCTTGGCTGCCATATCCAATGACACCCACCTTGCGGCCCTGGATGATCGACAGATCGGCATCGTCGTCGTAGAACATCTCGACTGCTTGCGCTGCCACGTGAGTTATCTCCTATCGATGGTGCTCGGATCAATGGTTATTTGGCGTTGCTCATGCCGCGCGGACCGCGCGACAGCGACACCAGTCCGGACTGCACGATTTCGCGGACGCCGAACGGCTCCAGTACGCGCAGCAGTGCCTCGATCTTCTCCGGCGTGCCGGTGGCCTCGACGGTCAGCGACTCCGGTGAAACGTCAATCACCTTGGCGCGGAATAAGTTTACTGCTTCGATGACCTGGCTTCGGGAACCGGCGTCGGCGCGTACCTTGATCAACGCCAACTCTCGAGCGACCGAGTTGTCCTCGTCTTGTTCGACGACCTTGATGACGTTGATCAGCTTGTTGAGCTGCTTGGTGATCTGTTCGAGCGGCGCCTCCTCGGCGGACACCACGATCGTCATGCGCGACATGTTCTTTTGTTCGGTGGCTCCCACCGCCAGCGACTCGATGTTGAAGCCGCGCCGGGAGAACAGCGCCGCCACCCGGGCCAGCACACCGGGTGTGTCCTCGACGAGCACCGAAAGCGTGTGAGTCGGCGACGCGTTGCTCGCCGGCCGGGCGCTCATCAGGCGTGGCCTTCTGTCTCGTCGTCGAACAGCGGGCGAATGCCGCGGGCGGCCTGAATCTCGTCGTTGCTGGTGCCGGCGGCCACCATCGGCCAGACCTGGGCGTCGGCACCGACGATGAAGTCGATCACCACCGGGCGGTCGTTGATCGCCCGTGCTGCGTTGATGACGTCGACGACGTCTTCTTCGCGTTCACAGCGCAGTCCGACGCAGCCCAGCGCTTCGGCCAACTTCACGAAGTCGGGGATGCGGTGCGAGTGGGTCGCCAGATCGGTCTGCGAGTAACGCTCGGAATAGAACAGCGACTGCCACTGGCGCACCATGCCCAGGTTGCCGTTGTTGATCAACGCGACCTTGATCGGTGCGCCCTCGATCGCACAGGTGGCCAGTTCCTGGTTGGTCATCTGGAAGCAGCCGTCGCCGTCGATCGCCCACACCTCGGCGTCCGGGCAGGCGATCTTGGCACCCATCGCCGCCGGGACGGCGAATCCCATGGTCCCCAGCCCGCCGGAATTCAGCCAGGTCCGCGGCTTCTCGTAGGAGATGAACTGGGCGGCCCACATCTGGTGCTGGCCGACACCGGCGACGTAGATTGCGTCGGGGCCGGCGATCTCGCCCAGCTTGGAGATGACGTATTCCGGGCTCAGGCTGCCGTCACTTTGCGGGCCGTAACTCAACGGATAGGTGGACTGCACATCGCGCAGGTACTCCCACCACTCGGCCAGTGCGCCGGCACTGGGAACCGGGTCCTGCGCCAACCCGGTGATCAGCTCGGTGATGACGGGTTTGATGTCACCGACAATCGGCACGTCGGCGTGCCGATTCTTGCCGATCTCGGCCGGGTCGATGTCGGCGTGGATGACTTTGGCCTCGGGGGCGAAGGAGTCGAGTTTGCCGGTGACGCGGTCGTCGAACCGGGTGCCGAGCGCGATCAGCAGGTCGCTGCGCTGCAGCGCCGCCACCGCTGCCACCGTCCCGTGCATGCCGGGCATGCCGAGGTTTTGCGGGTGGCTGTCCGGGAATGCGCCGCGCGCCATCAACGTGGTCACGACCGGGATACCGGTCAGCTCGGCCAGCTGCCGAAGCTGCTCGGTCGCCTCGCCGCGGATGACTCCCCCGCCGACGTACAGCACCGGCTTACGGGCGGCCGCAATCAGCTTGGCGGCCTCCCGGACCTGCCGGTTGTGCGGTTTGGTGTTGGGCTTGTAACCGGGCAGATCCATCTGCGGCGGCCAGTGAAAGGTGCACTGGCCCTGCAGCACGTCCTTGGGAATGTCGACCAAGACCGCGCCCGGACGCCCGGTGGCCGCGATGTGGAAGGCCTCGGCGAGCACCCGGGGTATCTCGTCGCCGCTGCGGACCAGGAAGTTGTGCTTGGTGATCGGCATCGTGATGCCCGAGATGTCGGCCTCCTGGAACGCATCGGTCCCGATCAGCGACCGCCCGACCTGCCCGGTGATGGCTACCACCGGCACCGAGTCCATCTGCGCATCGGCCAGTGGCGTCACCAGGTTGGTGGCGCCGGGGCCGGAGGTGGCCATGCAAACCCCGACCCTGCCGGTGGCGTGCGCGTAGCCGCTGGCGGCATGACCCGCGCCTTGCTCGTGGCGCACCAGCACATGGCGCAGCCGCTGAGAGTCGAACAGCGGATCGTAGACCGGCAGCACAGCACCGCCCGGAATGCCGAAAATCACTTCGACGTCGAGTTCCTCCAGCGACCGGATCACCGATTGCGCGCCGGTGAGTTGTTGCGGATCAGTCGCTTTGGAGCTGTCCGGTGGGGAGGTCTGCACCACCGCTTCGGCAGCTTTCACCGAGGCCGGCTCGCCGATGGCCGGCGTCGCCGATGGTTGTCGTTTGGTGGGTGCGCTCACGGTGTCCTCTTAAGTCCTCGCTGTCGGAAAGGGCGCATTCTGGCAACAAAAAACCCCCGCCAGCTCAGCTGCACGAGGGTTGCGCGTTGGTGGTGGGCCGCCTCAAATACTGAAGGTCTCCGTCGGCTGGTCAGACACCAACGCGCTGACCAAGTACTACAAGCATTTCGCGGGTTTCCACAGCGCTCGACGGTAGTCTCCGCACAGGTCAGCCGTCAAATCCGCACTCCGTGTGACGAGTTGCGAACGCCCGGTGCGATGATTCGTCGGTGACAACCGGGGCATCGGATGAGCCGGCCGCGCCGTCGCCTGTGGTGCTCCGGATCTCCCCGATGGCGCACCTGGCGGTGGGCTTCTTCGCGCTCGGACTGCTGATCCCGGTCTTCACCTGGCCGCTCAGCGCGCCGCTGCTGGCAGTCCCGCTTGTGTTGTCCGCATTGATCATTCGGCTGCGCACGGTCGCCGATCCGGAGGGTGTCCGGGTGCGCACCCTGCTGAGCGGACGCGCACTGCGCTGGGAGGACATCGACGGGCTGCGGTTCAGCAAGGGTTCCTGGGCGCGCGCACGACTGCGGGGCGGGGGCGAGTTGCGGCTGCCGGCGGTGACGTTCGCGACGCTGCCGCTGCTGACGACGGCCAGTGCGGGACGCGTCCCCAACCCGTACCGCTGACCGGCTAAGCCCATTGGCCCATTGGCGTCGACCTGCTGCACTCGGCTACGCCGAGTTTGCAGTCGCCGCGGCCCATTGGCGTCGACCTGCTGCACTCGGCTACGCCGAGTTTGCAGTCGCCGCTACGCCACCGGATTGCCGCCGTTGAGCAGCACCCACACGGCGATACCACCGGCCACGCCCACCAACAACGCGGCGAACGATCCGATGAAGGGCCGCCGCGCCCAGCCGCGACCCGCGTCGAAACCGTATCGCCCAGGACCGATCAAGATGACGGCTGCGGTGCCGGTGATCAGGGTGAGCTCATATTCATGCCCGTCGGGCAGGAAGAACGGGAACGACCCGGCCAGTTGTCCCGCCATGCCGGCGAGCAAGCCGTTGATCATGTAGGCCAGCGCACCTGCGGCTGCCAGCGGAGTGAACAGTCCCAGTATCAGCAGTACCCCGGCGGCGATCTCGCCGCCGGCAGCGCAGTAGGTGAGGATGTCGGCGTGCTGATAGCCGATGTCTGACAGCGAGTTCTTGAACCCGGTCAAACCTTCCCCGCCCCACCAGCCGAACAGTTTCTGCAGCCCGTGGGCGACCAACACCATGCCCAGGCCCGCCCGTAACAGCAACAGGCCCAGATCTTGGGTGCCGCGTCGACCAGCGGCGCGCAGCTGATCGTGGTCTACGCCGGGTTCGATCTCGGCTAGTTCGAATGCCGAGTCCCGGGTACCGGATTGCGGCTGAACATAGGGCAAAGGGTCTGGGGAATTGATGAATCCGTAACCGGATCCGGTCAGCGGCGGATTTTCGGTGCGGGAGCTGTAATGCGGAATTGTGGCGGTCTCGAAATCGCCTGCATAGTTGGCTGACGGCAGGTCGTCTTCCGGATCGACCAGACGTGCGCCGGCCGGGCGTCCCGTCACAGGCGCCGCGGATTCCTCAGGCCGCTGCCACTGAGCGTCATTCAAATGACTGGTCACGCGTGTCAGGGTAAGGGTAATTGCTGCTGGATCCGGGGATTTGATGCGGCGCTTTTGCCGACTATTCCCTTCTATTGTGCAAAAGAGACGTATCCGGACCGCCCCGCAGACTTCCCGCGTCGGCCACCCGTCGTAGCGGACCGGTCCGGATGATCCGTAACCTTGCGGGCATGCGGTTTGGGTGGCCGGGTCGGCGCGGGCTCGCCGTACTGGGTGTGCTGCTGGTCGTTGGTACCGGTTGCGCCCGATTCAACGATGCTCAATCGCAGCCGTTCACCACCCAGCCCGAACGCCAGCCGGCGCAGACGTCCAAGCCGCCACCGCCACCGCCGCTGCCGGCCAACCCGTTTCCCAAACAGTGCCCGGCGCCCGGCGTAATGCAAGGCTGCCTGGAAAGCACCAGCGGCTTGATCATGGGCCCCGACAGCAAGTCCGCGCTGGTCGCCGAACGCACCACCGGTGCAGTCAAAGAGGTGTCGGTCAACGCCGAACCCAAAGTCAAGACCAGCATCCCCGTCGACTCCAGCGGTGACGGTGGACTGATGGACATCGTGCTATCGCCGACCTACTCACAGGACCGGCTGATGTACGCCTACATCAGCACCGCCACGGACAACCGGGTCATCCGGGTTGCCGACGACGACATTCCCAAAGACATCCTGACCGGCATCCCCAAAGGCGCCACCGGCAATAGCGGTGCACTGATCTTCACCAGCCCCACCACGCTGGTCGTGCTCACCGGTGACGCGGGCAACCCGGCGATGGCCGCCGACCCGGCGTCGTTGGCGGGCAAGGTCATTCGCATCGAGCAGCCCACAACAATCAACCAGGCACCGCCGACTACGGCATTGTCCGGCATCGGTGGCGGCGGGGGGATGTGCATCGATCCCGTCGACGGCTCGCTGTACGTCACCGATCGCGCGCCCGACGCGGATCGGCTGCAACGCATCACCAAGGATTCGAAGGTTTCCACGGTGTGGACCTGGCCCAACCGACCGGGAGTGGCCGGCTGCGCTGCACTGGACGGCACCGTGCTGGTCAACCTGATCAACACCAAGCAGACCGTGGCGGTACGCCTCGCGCCGGCGACCGGTGCTGTCACCGGCGACCCGGACGTGGTGCGTCAAGACACCCACGCCCACGCGTGGGCGCTGCGGATGTCGCTGGACGGAAACGTCTGGGGCGCAACGGTGAACAAGACGGCCGGTGACGCCGAGAAACTTGACGACGTGGTGTTCCCGTTGTTCCCGCAGGGTGGCGGATTCCCCCGCAACAACGACGATAAGACCTAGACACCGTTGGGCTGGGCCGTCCGGCTCAGCGGTCGGTGAGCTCACGCGGGACGACGAACACGTCGACCAGCGCGCCATTGCGCCATACCGTCATCTCGATCTGGCGCGCGATCGCGTCCTCCACCATCAGCCGCTGAATCGCGGTGGCGGTGACAACATTTTGGCCGTCAACGCTGACAAGGATGTCGCCGCGGCGCAATCCTGCTTCCGCGGCCGGGCTGCCGGCGACCACGCTGGCGATCTGCAGGCCGTGCGTGGTGCCGAGCTTGGCGGCCACGGCCGGGGCTACCGCGACGCGCGCCCCGGCAATCCCCAACCAGGCGCGCCGCACCCGGCCGCTATGCATCAGCGCCGCAACGATTCTGTGTGTTGAGTCGTTGATGGGAACGGCCAGACCCAGACCGACGCCGGCGACCGCCGTGCTGACGCCGACCATCCGCCCGCTCCCATCGGCCAGCACGCCGCCGCTGTTGCCCGGGTTGAGCGCGGCATCGGTCTGGATCACCTCGTCGACAACGCGGCCCGCCCGGGTGGGCAGCGACCGCCCCAAACCCGAGACGATGCCAGCTGTAACGCTGCCGGCCAGTCCAAGTGGGTTGCCCACCGCCACAACTAATTGGCCGACTTGCAGGTCCTCAGCGCGGCCCAGCGGGACGGGGGCCGGAACGCCTCCGCGCGCCTTCAGCACCGCCAAATCGGACAGCTCGTCGCGACCGGCGATATCGACCGTCACGGTGGTGCCGTCGGCGAACGCCGCCTGCGCTGAACCCGCTCCGTCCACAACGTGGGCGCTGGTCAAAAGGTAGCCATCGGAGGTGATGACGCTGGCGCTGCCGGCGCCGTTGCCGCGGCGGCTCCGCGCGCTCAGGCTCGCCACGCTCGGCAGCACCGTGCGGGCCACCGCCGTGATCACCGCCGAGTACGCGTCCAACGTGTCAGCGTCATCTCGTTCGTCGGACATAACGGCGTCAGCACCGCAGCGGCGCTCAGTATGCCGTGGTTCGCCACCGGCATAACTGCAGCGTTCATTCAGTTAATGTGTGGATTTAAGCCTTTTCTCAGTCCGCTATCAGGCGTATTCTCATTTTGTCAATTGTGCAGACCGTCACAGCCTCAAAGCCGAAGGAGGCCGATATGGAGCTCACCACTCGTCCCTGGATCACCACGGGAATCGTTCTCGCAGGCGCCAGTGTCGTCGCCGTCACCCCGATGGCGGCATCGATGCCGCCTCTACAAATGCCCGCGGTGCAACTTACTGCAAGTCCGGTCGAGCCTGACCCTATTACGGCAATCGAAGACGTCTTCAATCGTGCAGTCCTCAACGGCGAGGACATCAACGACCACTTCGCGCCGGCGCCGTTCCCGACGCTGCAGCAGCTCACCGCCGACCCTGGTTCTTTCGACTTGGCGAAGGTGGAAACTGCGGCGATCACCCCGTTCCTGCCGACCGGCCAGGGTATGAATCCGCCCCCCGCTTTCCTTTATCCTTCGCTCAGCCCCGACCTCCACGTGATCGCTTACCAACTGCTTCAACAGTTCTTCACCGACCCCGTGGAGAAGGAGCTGCTGGCTTTCACGGCTTCACCACTGAGCAGCGTCCTACTCGGTGACCTCGGCCCGATACTCGACCCGGGGCTGGCGCTGCAGAACAGCATCTCCGACGCCCTCGCCGCCCCGGATCCGACGTCGGCGATCAACGACCTGCTCAACATTCCGGCTAACATCGCCGACGCGACGCTCAACGGGGCATTTCTCGACGGAACCACCCCGCAGATCGACCTGACCCCGCTGCTGTCGCTGTTGCCGGCAGGCACGTTGCCGGCCGGGCTCGACATCAGCTCGATCGACCTGACCCTGGGAGGTCTGCTCAGCCCCGGCGGCTCGCTGTTCAACGCCATCGGCGTCAGTCTGACCTTCGGCACGACTCCGCTCAGCGTTGTAGGACACCCGGTCGGGCCGATCGGTTCGGCGATCGAACTGGATCAGGCCATCGCGGCCGCACTCGGCTTCAACTTCAACGACATTCCCCCTGCTAGCGCCGTGGCCCCATTTGATGACCTGTTGAGCAGCCTCGTCAGCTCGCTCGGCGGCGACCTGCCGACCACCGTGAGCGGCGGCCTGTCCACCGAGTTCGGCACCTTGTCGACGGACATTCTGACAGGTTTGGCCAGTCTGTTCTGAGGGTCACCGGGGCGCGTCGGCGACGTTGACCAGCTGAACGTCCGGCCGGGCAGGGACGTCGTCGACCAGGAACCACCGGTAAGCCAGGTTGCCACGCGGATAGTCCTATGTGGTCAGCGAATTCGGGTGCCTGGTCATGCCGCGGGAGATGACGATCGTCACCGAACCGTCGGCGTTCGGCACCGCGGTATGGCCGTTGACCGAACAGCGCGCATCGGTGACATTGGGGGTGGCCATGAACTGGTTCCCACCCCCCACCTGGTTCCAGAACCGGCACTTGGGCGGGCGATGAGTGACGACGAGCGCCTCGTCTTCCTCGATGACGAAGCTTCCGTAGCAGTAGCAGGTGTCCCGTGCCGACCAGCCGAAGTTGGCGTCCGGAACCCGGTAAGGATCCGCGAATCGATTTGCGGCAAGAGGTGTCTCATGTCCTAGAGCGTGTTCGTCGTCGACGCGGACACCAACGGCTAACGGCACGATCGCAAACTTCGTGCGCAGCCAGCCCGCGCTGGCCCGTGACGCCGCGGCGGTTCCCGAGTCGCGGTGGATCCAGCTGCTCGCCAATGCTTCTCCACGATGTTCTTCGAGACCCTCGCGCAGGTGCCGCGGTGGCATAACTACTACCAAAGCCATGATCAGACACCAAGTTACGAGTATCTGTTGATCCAGCTCAAGGCACTGCAATTCCTGCGCGGCGGCCGGTGTTGGCTGCTCAAGTCGCCGCAACATCTCGAGCAGCTGCCAGTTTTGGACCGTGTTTTCCCGTCTTCATGGTCGTCTTCACGCACCGCGACCCGGTGCTGGTGGTGTTGTCGATGACCGCGATGCTGACCTACTCCGCCCGGATGCACCGGTCGCCGCTTCCAGTGCAAGAGCTGGCAGCGTCGTGGGTGGATCGGGTGCAGCAGATGCTGGGCACCTTATTGTGCGACCGCGAACTCATCGGGCCGGAACGCTCGATCGATATTCGCTTCGGCGAGTTCATGACCGATGAATTTGTTGTGGCACAGCACATTTATTCGCTTGCCGGTGAATCGCTGACTGTGGAAGCGCACAAAGCGATGACCAGATATCTCCGTGGACACCAGCGCGGCCGGCTCCGCCGGGTCGCGACGTCGGCGCAGATGTTCGGCTCTACGAAGGCGATCTGCATGACCGCTTCGCGCCGTATGCCGAGCGGTTCCTGGTCGCGCGTTGAGTCAGACGTCTAATGTGACGCCCATGTCGTCACCCTCGAAAGCCATACTCATCACGGGATGTTCTACCGGCATCGGCCGCGCCACAGCGCTCAGGTTGGTTCGTGCCGGTCATACCGTGTACGCGACCGCGCGGCGGCAAGACTCCATCGCTGATCTGGCCGATGCCGGTGCCCGAATTCTGGCGCTTGACGTCACGGACGAGGCGTCCATGGTGGCTGCCGTCGAGCGGGTTGTCGGTGAACAGGGGGCGGTCGGCGCACTGGTCAACAACGCGGGTTATTCGCAATCGGGCGCGGTGGAGACTCTGTCGATGAGCGACCTTCGTCGGCAGTTCGAGACCAACGTGTTCGGCTTGGTCAGGATGTGCCAGCTCGTTCTTCCCGGCATGCGACAGCACCACTGGGGCCGAATCGTCAACATCAGCTCGATGGGCGGGACGTTCACTTTCCCGGGCGGGGGTGCCTACCACGCGACGAAGCACGCTGTCGAAGCGTTCAGTGACGCACTGCGTTTCGAGGTAAAAGAGTTCGGTGTCGATGTCGTGGTGGTGGAGCCGGGACTGATTCGGACGAATTTCGCTGCGACGGCGGCCGCCGAGCTCGGGGACGACGAGGGCCCGTACGCAAGCTTCAACGCCTTTGTGGCTGAGTCGACCGAATCCGTTTATGCCAAGGGTCCGCTCGCTCGGCTCGGCGGCGGTCCGGAGACCGTCGCCAGGGCGATCCAAAAAGCCATCACGGCGACCCGTCCGCCGATCCGGATGAAAGTCACGCCATCGGCGCACCTTTTGATCGGCCTGCACAGTCTGATGAGCGACCGGATGTGGGACCGCTTTGTGGGCTCGCAGTTCCCGCGACCCGGCACCGCCGCCGCCGCGACTGACTAAATAGCAGTCGAATCCGCGCATTTTCTTTGTAAAAGGCGTTTCTTCTCAGTCTCGTCTCAGGTATGTTGTGGCTTCCACGCATGACTCCATCGCGGTGGCAGGAGATCGCCATGGAAATCGCTACCCGTCCGTGCGCCGTCGCCGGTGCCGGCCTCGCCGTCGCAAGCCTGATCGCCGTCGCCCCTGTCGCACCGCCCCTACCCGACATCGAGGCTCCTGCGGTACAGCTCACCGCAAGCTTCGACCCTCTGGGGCTGTGGCAGGACGTCTTCAATACCGCGTCCAGCAACGCCACCGCGATCGCCCAGGACTACTTCGAAGCGCCGTTCCCGGTGGTGCAGCAGTCGATCGTCAACCAGGTCAATTTCCTGGGGGACTTCCTGAACAACCCGGGCAGCATCGGCAGCATCCTGACAGCGATCTGGGACAACGTGAAGGCGGGCGCTGTCGCGCCTTTCGGCCCGTTCATCCCGGCGGCCGACTCCAACCTCACCGGGTCACTTGACTCCGCTCACCAGTCGCTGTTCAGCACGATCAACGCTCTGCTCCCGACCATTTTCCCGGGAGATCAAGCGACGCAGGATCTGGTCAAATCGGTGCTGGACTTTCTGGCCTCACCCGCTGGCGGATGGCTGTACGGTGAACTCGGCACCTTCCTGAGCCCGCTACTGCAGTTCCGCGACGACGTGACTGGGATTGTCGACGCGCTCACCGGCCCGAACCCGGATCTGACGACGGCGTTGCAAGACTTGATCAACCTGCCGGCCAATCTCACTGGCGCATACCTCAACGGCTATGGGCCGGTGGACTTGATCCCGTTATTGGAGAGTTTTGGTGTTGAATTGCCGAGCCTGGGGTCATTCGGCAACATCGCGACACTGGACCTGGACCTGGGCGGCCTGCTCAGCCCGGGCGGCTCAGCCTTCAACGCCCTTGGCCTGGTAGCTGGCATCACCGTTTTGGGCCGCTTTGTGCCGTTGCTGACCGTTGACCCCGGTCCCGCGGCAGGACCGCTGGCTTCTCTTGTGCAGGGAGCGCAGGCGGTCGCGCAGGCGATCGGGTGGGACACCGTCGGTAACCCGCTGACCCATCTGACGTTTCCCACCCTCGATTTCGGCGAGCTGCTGGGCGGCGGCAGTCAAGCTGCGGTTGCGGTCGGCGACCTCGCCCCTGCGCTCTCGGCGGACCTCAACACCGTGTGGGCCGACTTGCTGGGCGCCCTCTGAGCTCAATCGGCATAATCGCGATCCAGCCAAACCACACTAGCTGCAGGCCGCGAGCACGAGTTCACGCACCCGGGTGGCGTCGGCCTGTCCCTTGGTGGCCTTCATCACGGCCCCCACGATCGCACCTGCCGCGGCCACCTTGCCGCCCTGGATCTTGGCCACCACATCGGGATTGGCGGCCAGCGCCTCGTCAACCGCGGCCTGAATCAGCGAGTCGTCGCGCACCAACGCCAACCCACGCGACGTCATCACCTCGTCCGGCTCGCCCTCACCGGCCAACACTCCCTCGACCACTAGGCGGGCCAGCTTGACCGACAACTTGCCCTCGTCGATCAAAGCCAGCACAGCAGCGAGCTGCGCCGGCGTGATAGTCAACTCGTCGAGCGGGACACCGGCTTCATTGGCCTTCTGGCCAAGGAAGCTGCCCCACCACGCCCGGGCGGCTTCACTCGACGCACCGTGCTCGACCGTCGCGATCACTAGGTCCACTGCGCCGGCGTTGACCAGATCGCGCATCACCTCGTCGGAAAGACCCCACTCCTGCTGGATGCGCTTGCGCCGCAACCACGGTAGCTCGGGAATGGTCTGGCGCAGCCGGTCGACGAGCTCGGCGCTGGGCGCAACAGGCTCCAGGTCCGGCTCGGGAAAATAACGGTAGTCCTCGGCGGTCTCCTTGGTGCGCCCCGGACTGGTGTACCCGGCCTCATGAAAGTGCCGCGTTTCCTGGGTGATCCAGCCGCCGGCTGACAGGATGGCACCCTGGCGCTGCATCTCGTAGCGGACCGCGACTTCGACACTTTTGAGCGAGTTGACGTTCTTGGTCTCGGTGCGGGTACCGAACATCGGGGCACCCATCGGCTTCAGCGAGACGTTGGCGTCACACCGCATCGAGCCCTGGTCCATCCGAACATCAGAAACTCCTAATGCGCGCAACAGATCTCGTAACGCGGTTACATACGCTCTGGCGATCTGCGGCGCCCGGGCGCCCGTTTCCTGAATAGGCTTGGTGACAATCTCTATCAGCGGCACACCGGACCGGTTGTAGTCGATCAGTGACATCGTCGCGCCTTCGATGCGGCCGGTCTGGCTGCCCAGATGAGTCAGCTTGCCGGTATCTTCCTCCATGTGCGCACGTTCGATTTCGACTCGCCAATTGCTGCCGTCATCCAGCGGCACGTCCAGGTAGCCGTTGACCGCGATCGGCTCGTCGTACTGTGAGATCTGGTAGTTCTTGGGCATATCCGGATAGAAGTAGTTCTTCCGCGCGAATCGGCACCACGGCACAATCTGGCAGTTGAGCGCCAAGCCGATCCGGATCGCCGACTCGACCGCAGCCGCATTGAGTACCGGCAGCGAGCCGGGCAGGCCGAGACAGACCGGGCATACCTGCGTGTTGGGGTCGGCGCCGAATGTGGTGGGACAGCCGCAGAACATCTTGGTGGCCGTCGACAGCTCGACATGAACCTCCAGGCCGAGCACCGGCTCGTAGCGCGCGACAACCTCGTCATAGCCGAGCAGTTGGATCTCAGACGCCCTGGCAGTAACTGTCATGGGGTCGATTCTAGAAGTCAGGCGGTTCCGTCGGCCGACGGGCTGTTGGCGCCTGCAGCGCGGGCGTGCGCGGTAAGCAGCAACTGGTCGAACACCGTTCGCGAGATGGCTTGCTGGCTGGCGGCACAGAAGTCCTCAGCGATCTGCTCGGCAAGCAACTTGAGTTTGATGTTGCTCTCCTGGGAAAGCCATTTGAGAAGTTTGAACGCCGCAATATCGTCGATGCCATAGACCAGCATCAGCATGCCCTTGACCTGCTCGATCTTCGAGCGCCGCGCGGCGATTTCGGCCACCCGGACGGTGATTGCGTCTTCGGGCCCGGCTCCGGGCATCGGAGTGACGTCGACGTAGAACCCGTGGGTGCCGATCACCGCACCGCTGTCGTCGCACAATTGGTCCCCGATGACGACGACGTGGTGAACGTTGCCGCTGGTGTCGAGGATGCGGTGGCGGGTGCTGAACGGCCGATGGGTGGTGACGATCTCGTCGATGGTCGCGGCGATCTGACCGCGGTCGTCCGGGTGCTTGTGGGACAGCACCAACTCGGTCGTCGGAGTCACCGTGCCGGGTTCGTAGCCGTGCAATCGCTGCACCTGCTCGGACCATTCCCAGCGCTGATCTTCGAAATAGAACCGGAACGAGCCCACCTGCTGCGCCGCGCCGCCGGTGAGCGCTTCCTCGACTTGGGGCGTCTGACCATCTAACCCGAAAGGCACGGCGCCGTACCTTCCGGATTGCTGGTAGTGCTCGACTGGCCTTGCCGCGAGGTGCGGAGTTGCCCGGCAGCGGCGAGCTGCTCGAGAGTGCCGGCAGCGAGGCGGCACAGGTCGAGCGCTCGAGCGGATTCACGCTGTGCTCGCTGGAGCGCGGCGTCGACGCTCATCCGCAGCGAGGAATGCCGACGGCGCTGAAGGGCTAGTTGTGACACGTGATCTGACGCGCGCACCCGGTGGGCTTTCTGCCGGCAAGCCGACGAGCAGTACACCGCATCGGACCTGGCATGGAACCCGATACCGCAGACAACACATGTCAAGGCACTCGCCACCACAGCCAGTTAGGTTACAACTATCCGTAACGTAACGCTGACGAAGTCCTTGTCGCGGCGCATCGGGAGCGTCACCCGAAAAAGGCGGCCGCGTCGTCGTAGCGGCTTTGCGGCACCAATTTGAGCTGGCGCACCGCGTCGGCCAGCGGCACTCGACCGATGTCCTGGCCCTGCAGTGACACCATCAGTCCGTACTCACCGGTGTGCGCGGCGTCGGCGGCGTTGACCCCGAACCGGGTGGCCAGCACCCGGTCGTAGGCGGTGGGCGTCCCGCCGCGCTGCACGTGGCCGAGCACCGTCACCCGCACGTCCTTATTGATCCGCTTTTCCACCTCCGCCGCAAGCTGCGCGGCCACGCCGGTGAACCGCTCATGCCCGAACTCGTCGATGCCGCCCTCGGCCAGCTTCATCGAACCTTCAGCGGGTTTCGCGCCCTCGGCCACCACGCAGATGAAGTGGGAGTCGCCGCGTTGGAAGCGCCGCTTGACCAACCGGCACACCTCTTCGACGTCGAAGGGCTGTTCGGGAATGAGCGTCATGTGAGCGCCGGTGGCCAAGCCGGCATTGAGTGCGATCCAGCCGGCGTGTCTGCCCATCACCTCGACCAGCATGACCCGCTGATGCGACTCGGCTGTGCTGTGCAACCGGTCGATGGCGTCGGTGGCGACGGTCAACGCGGTGTCGTGCCCGAAAGTGACGTCAGTGCAGTCGATGTCGTTGTCGATCGTCTTCGGCACACCCACCACCGGCACGTTCTCCTGGGACAGCCAGTGCGCGGCGGTCAACGTCCCTTCACCACCGATCGGGATCAGCACGTCGATGCCGTTGTCGTCCAGTGTCTGCATGATCTGGGTCAGCCCGGCCCGTAGCTTGTCCGGATGCACCCGGGCGGTGCCCAGCATGGTGCCGCCCTTGGTGAGCAGCCGATCGTTGCGGTCGTCGTTGCGCAGCTGCACGCGCCGGTTCTCCAGCAGCCCCCGCCAGCCGTCCTGGAAGCCGACGACCGACGAACCGTAGCGGCCGTCGCAGGTGCGCACGACGGCCCGGATGACCGCGTTGAGACCTGGACAGTCACCACCACCGGTCAACAGCCCGATCCGCATGCCCTCATCTTGCCCCGGACAGGCGTTCATTGCGGCCAGCCGACGCAAACTCGCCCGAAAACGCATGTTTCAGGGCGCTTTCGCGTCTGCCCGCGGTGGGGTATGGGCTCGCGCTACAGGGTGGGCGCCGACGGTAGCGGACCCCGAGCGGCTTCATAGGCGGCGCCCACGCGGTAGAGCCGATCGTCGGCAAGCGCAGGCGCCATGATCTGCAAGCCGACCGGCAGCCCGTCATCGGGTGACAATCCCGACGGCACCGCCATCCCGCAGTGACCAGCCAGGTTCAGCGGCAGCGTGCACAGGTCGAATAGGTACATCGCCAGTGGATCGTCGACCTTCTCCCCCAGCCGAAACGCGGTGGTCGGGGTCGCCGGCGATACCAGCACATCGACGGATTGATAAGCCTCGTCAAGATCGCGCGCGATCAACGTGCGCACCTTCTGCGCCTGGTTGTAATAGGCGTCGTAATAGCCCGCTGACAGCGCATAGGTGCCGATCATGATGCGGCGCTTGACTTCTGGCCCGAATCCGGCGGCCCGAGTCAGTGCCATCACCTCTTCGGCGCTGTGGGTGCCGTCGTCACCGACCCGCAGCCCGTAACGCATTGCGTCGAAGCGTGCGAGGTTGCTCGACACCTCCGACGGCAGAATCAGGTAGTAGGCTGCCAGCGCGTAATCGAAGTGCGGGCAGTCGACTTCGGAGACGTCAGCGCCCAACGCCGTCAGCTGATCGACGGCCTCGTTGAACGACGCCAGCACGCCGGGCTGGTATCCCTCGCCGCGCAGTTGGCGGACTACGCCGACCCGCACGTTCCGCAGATCGCCACCCGCGCCGGCCCGAGCGGCGCCGACCACATCGGGAACCGGCGCATCGACGGAGGTCGAGTCACAGGGGTCATGGCCGGCAATCACCTGATGCAGCAAGGCGGTATCGAGAACCGTGCGTGCGCAGGGACCGCCCTGATCCAGCGACGACGCGCACGCCACCAGGCCATAGCGCGACACCGTTCCGTAGGTGGGTTTGACGCCGACGGTAGCTGTCAGTGCGGCGGGTTGGCGGATCGATCCGCCGGTGTCGGAGCCGATGGCCAGCGGGGCCTGGAACGCGGCTAGCGCCGCTGCGCTGCCGCCGCCGGAGCCGCCCGGTACCCGCTCGAGGTTCCACGGGTTGCGGGTGGGGCCGAAGGCGGAATTCTCCGTCGACGACCCCATCGCGAACTCGTCCATGTTGGTCTTCCCCAGAACCGGGATCCCCGCCGCGCGCAGCCGGGTGGTGAGGGTCGCGTCGTACGGTGAGCGCCAGCCCTGCAGGATTTTGGATCCGCAGGTGGTGGGCATGTCGACGGTAGTAAAGACGTCTTTGAGCGCGAGCGGCACGCCGGCCAGCGGCGACGGCGGCGGTTCGCCCGCGACCAGCGCGTTGTCGACGGCGGCCGCGGCTGACAGGGCGTGGTCTGCGGCTACATGCAGGAACGCGTGGTAGCGGTCGTCGGTCGTGGCGATCTGGTCCAGGCAAGCCTGAGTGAGCTCGGTGGCCGACAGCTCGCGGTCGGCGATCTTGGCAGCCAGGGATGCGGCGTCCATCCGGACGATGTCCGTCACTGGCTTTCTCCGAGAATCTGCGGGACGGCGAAGCGGCCGTCGACGCCGTGGGGCGCCTCGGCGAGCGCCTCCTGCTGCGTCAGACATGGGGTCATCTGATCCGGGCGGGTCACGTTGACGTCTTTGAGTGGGTTATCGGTGGGCTCGACCCCGGTGACGTCGACAGTCTGGATCGCGCCGACATGGGTCAAGATGGCGTCGAGTTGGCCGGCGAAGCTGTCCAGTTCCTTGTCCGTCAAGGCCAGCCGCGCCAGCCGCGCCAGGTGAGCCACCTCGTCGCGGGAGATCTGAGACACGAGGTGCAAGCCTAGCCCCCGATCAGCCCGTTCGCCGCGCTGGCGTGACGCTCGACCGTCAGCGTCACGCTGCCGTGACGCTCGAACGGGCGAGGCCTTCGAAGCTGTGCGACAGTGTCCGCGTGCCGTCTTATCTGCTGCGCGTACAGCTGGTCGACCGGCCCGGCAGTCTGGGCTCGCTGGCGGTGGCGCTGGGTTCGGTGGGCGCCGACATCCTGTCACTGGACGTGGTCGAGCGCAGCTCCGGATATGCGATCGACGACCTGGTCGTGGAGCTGCCCCCGGGCGCGCTGCCGGACCGGTTGCTGACTGCCGCCGAGGCGCTCAACGGAGTGCGGGTGGACAGTGTGCGGCCGCACATCGGGCTGCTCGAGGCTCACCGCGAATTGGAACTTCTCGACCACATCGCCATGGCCGGCGACCACGATTCGAAGCTGCAGGTGCTCGCCGACGAAGCCCCGCGGGTACTGCGGGTCGGCTGGTGCACGATTGTGCATAGTTCCCGCGGCGCAATCCACCGAATTGTCGGCAGCCCAGGAGCGCCCGAGACAAACCTCGACGCCACGCCGTGGCTGCCACTGACGCATGCGGCTGTGCTGTCGGCAACCGACGACTGGGTGCCGCGGGTCTGGCGTGAGATGGACACGACCCTCGTCGCAGCGCCGCTGGGCACACCGGACATTGCTGTGATGCTGGGCCGTCCCGGAGGTCCGGAATTTCGGCCGTCAGAAGTCGCTCGGCTTGGGTATCTGGCAGGGATCGTGGCGACGCTCCTCCAATAGGGCGTATCCGGCTTACACTTCTGCCAACCGTGCTAAGCCGCCTTTCCCGGACCGCTTGGGCGCCGGCGGTGAGGGCCCCCTGACTACGCGGGCACGCGGTCAAGCAAGCTGTTGTAGATCGCCACAATCTTTTCGGTCTGACGCGATTGCCGGGCAACGTCGTGATGCGCGGACACCATGTCGGTCATGTCCCTCAACTTGGCGCGGTCCTCGACGAGGGTGCGGATAGCCGCAGCCAGCGCGGCAGGCGACGGGTCGGCGCTGAGGATGCCGCCGCCTGCGGGCACGGTTTCGCTCAGCGCGGGGTCGCAATAAATCGTGGGAAGTGACATAGCGGCCGCTTCCAGCAGCACCAGTCCCTCGGTGTCGAAACCGTAGGAGGTGAACAGCACGGCGCTGCTGGATCGCATGGCGATCAGGCAGTTTTGGCGATCAACCCGGCCGTGCAGGCGAACTCGTCGGGAAAGACCTGCACGTTGGATCAGTTTCCGGACGGCGGCCTCCATGTGGCCGTCACCGTAGATGTCAAGCGTGCAGCCATTCACTTGGGCGACGGCCTCGACTGCTGCCAGCGCTCGCTTCTCCGACGACAGGCGCCCACACCAGATCAGTCGGAGCGGCTCGGTGTCCGAGGACCGGACCGCTCCGACCGCTCGGGCCCGGTCGATGACATCGTCGTCGACGCCGTTGGAAATAGCCGAGATCGGCCGGCTGACCCCACGCCGGGCCAGTGACTGCGCGAAGTGTGTTGTCGGGGTGATCTCGTGATCCACCGCCTGCGCGTGCGCCACCATGAGGCGCCACGCCAGCCGCGACGCCGCGCCTTCCTTCACCGGAAGCAAGGTGAACTCCCGCGGAAGGTGACGCTTCTGCATCTGGCCGAAAAGCACCGCCAAGAGAAACGGAGTGGCGGTGGCTTGCTCGAAGTACACGTCGAATCGGGTGTGTTTGGTCTGCACCACCGGAATGCCATGCCGGCGGGCGGCTCCGACGCCGGCTATCGCTACCCCCAGGTCACCGTGGGTGTGCACGATGTCGATGGGCTCACCGCCGAGGAACGCGTGGTCGATGATCGCGCGATTGGTCTTCGACGGCCAGATGAAAACAAAGTCGTCATGTCTGCCGAGTCTGCGCATCAGCGGGGCGATCACGGGCACGGGCTTCAGTTCGACGACGCACGGGTCGGGATCAATCTTGTCGGGTAGCGGGGCCGTGAACATGGTGACCCGGTGGCCGCGCTGCTCGAGGGCGCGACGCTGAGTGGCCACCGATACCTGCGTCCCCCCGAGGCTGTCGGGGTGAAGATCTGTGAAAAGTGCGACATGCATTGAGAGTCCCCCCGAGAAGTTGAGTCAAGATGGCAACGGTCATCGGCCATCTGTCCGCGACGTCCGACCTACCGGCGTCGTCAGCGAACGCCGAACCAGGTCGACAGCGCAGGAGGCGACCAGGCGTGTCGCGAACCCCCTGCTATGCGGTGGCACAACTATTCCTGCAAAAAGCGCACGACCCGACAACTTGTCTACATTGCCGGCGGCGACCGTACAAATCGAGCACATTGTGAACGTACCCGGCTGAAACCGGCCCTTCAGACGGTGAAGCGTCAGCCCGATGTGATGTCCCCCGGACCGTGCGCCAACAGCTCCCGAAAGCCGTCCTCGTCGAGGATCGGTACACCGAGTTCGAGGGCCTTGTCGTATTTCGAGCCGGGCGCATCACCGGCGACGACGTAGGCGGTCTTCTTGGACACCGAGCCGGCGGCCTTGCCGCCGCGCGCCACGATGGCCTCCTTGGCGTCGTCGCGGGAAAAGCCGGTCAGTGAGCCGGTCACCACGATGGTCAGCCCCTCCAGCGTGCGCGGAACGCTGGTGTCACGCTCGTCGGCCATTCGCACACCCGCGGCACGCCACTTGTCGACGATCGCGCCATGCCAGTCGACGCTGAACCACTCGGTGACCGCGGCGGCGATGGTCGGCCCGACCCCTTCGACCGCGGCCAGCTGCTCGGTGGACGCCGACCTGATCGACTCGAGGTCACCGAATTCGGTTGCCAGGGCGCGGGCGGCAGTCGGCCCGACGTGCCGGATCGACAGCGCCACCAGCACCCGCCACAGCGGCGCCGCCTTGGCCTTATCGAGATTGCCCAGCAGGCGCTTGCCGTTGGCCGAGAGCTCGCCGGCTTTCGTCCGGAACAGCTCGGTGCGCAGTAGGTCGTCGTCGGTCAGTCCGAACAAGTCACCCTCGTCGCTGATCACCTGTGCTTTCAACAGGGCGATGGCCGCTTCGTAGCCCAACCCCTCGATGTCCAGCGCACCCCGGCCGGCCACGTGGAACACCCGCTCCCGCAGCTGCGCCGGACAGGATCGGGGGTTGGGACAGCGGATGTCAGCGTCACCCTCCTTGGCCGGCGCCAGCGTCGTGCCGCATTCCGGGCAGCTGGTGGGCATGACGAATTCGTGTTCGGATCCGTCACGCAGGTCGACGATGGGCCCGAGCACCTCCGGGATCACATCACCGGCCTTGCGGATCACCACGGTGTCGCCGATCAACACCCCTTTGCGCTTGACCTCAGAAGCGTTGTGCAAGGTGGCCAGCCCCACCGTCGAACCGGCGACCTTCACTGGAGTCATGAACGCGAACGGGGTGACCCGTCCGGTGCGTCCAACGTTGACCCGGATATCCAGCAGCTTGGTCTGCGCCTCCTCCGGCGGGTACTTGTAGGCGATTGCCCACCGCGGGGCACGCGACGTCGAGCCAAGCCGGCGCTGCAGCGCTACCTCGTCGACTTTGACGACGACACCGTCGATTTCGTGGTCCACGTCGTGGCGATGCTCGCCCCAGTAGTCGATCCGCTCCTGCACGGCGGCGACATCGCCGACGCGGGTGGTGTGCTCCGAAACCGGCAGGCCCCAAGCTCCTAGCGCCAAGTACGCGTCGTGCTGCGTTGTCGGGCGAAATCCTTCGATCTGCCCCAGCCCGTGACAGATCATCCGCAGCTTGCGCCGCGCCGTCACCGCAGGGTCCTTCTGCCGCAGCGACCCCGCCGCACTGTTGCGCGGATTGGCGAACGGCGCCTTACCGTCGGCAACCAGAGCGGCATTGAGCGCCTCGAAGTCGGACAGCCGAAAGAACACCTCGCCGCGCACTTCGAGCACGTCGGGTACCGGATATTTGTCGCTGAGCCGCAGTCGGCCGGGCACGTCGTCGATGGTGCGCGCGTTGAGCGTGACGTCCTCGCCGGTGCGGCCGTCGCCGCGGGTCGCCGCCCGTACCAAACGCCCCTCCCGATACAGCAATGACAGCGCAACCCCGTCAATCTTGAGCTCGCACAGGAAATGCGCATCGTCTCCGATCTCAGCGCGGATCCGGTTGACCCAGGCGATGAGTTCGTCGGTGCCGAACACGTTGTCCAAGCTGAGCATCCGCTCGAGGTGATCGGCCGCTACGAAGTCGGTGGCGAACCCGGCTCCACCCACCAGCTGCGTCGGCGAATCGGGGGTGCGCAGCTCAGGGTATTGGTCCTCGAGGGCGGCCAGCCGACGCAGCAGCGCGTCGAAATCCGCGTCGGTGATGATCGGCGCGTCCAGCACGTAGTAGCGGAATTGGTGCGATCGGACTTCGTCGGCCAGCTCGCGCCACTGCCGCCGCACCTCGGGAGCGATCGGATCAGCCTCTGCTGAGCTCACCTTGGCAGGCTATCGAAGGGCTCTGACGTTCCTAGGTATCAGATGGCGTCGGGGTCCTCAGCGAATGCTTCGCCGGCCCGACGGGCCAGTTCGATCGCCATGCGCGCCCACGCCGGCGTCGCGCCCGCCAGACCGCACGCCGGGGTGATGCCGACCTGGTCCCGTAGCACTTGCCGGGCAAAACCGAGACGGTCGGTCACTGCGGCGGCAACCGCGGCGACTTGTTCCACCGACGGTCGGCGCCCCGGATCGGTCGCGGCAACCACACCCAGCACGACGGTGCGGCCGGATTCCAAGAACTCCCCGATGCCGTCCAGATCCGCGGCCTGCAGTGCGCTGGCGTCCAGGGAAACGGCGTGAATAGTGCTCTGCTGCAACACATTCCAGGACGGGCTTGCAGCGCAGATGTGAACGAGCACGTCCGTGCCCGCCGCAGTGACACAGGTGTCCAGTAGCGCAGTCGCCAGCGCCTCATCGATCGGGTGAACCGGGTCCAACGCGGTCACCCCGGTCAACCGGCCGGCCAGCGCAACGGGGAGCAACGGCTCGTCGAACTGCACCACCACTGGTGTGTCCAGCCGCCGGGCCAGCGACGCGCGGTGCGCGGCCACCCCTTCGGCCAGCGACGCGGCGATGTCACGGACCGCACCGGTGTCGGTGATTGCGCGGTGCCCGTTGGTCAGCTCCAGCTCGGCGGCCAAGGTGATCGGGCCGGGCGCCTGCACCTTGACCGGACGCTGCCCGCCACCCAGGCCGGCCTGCTCGAAAGCCTCCTCCAGGGCGTCGATGTCCTCGTCGAGCAGGCTGGCCGAGCGGCGAGTCACCGCGCCGGGCCGGGCCACGATGCGATAGCCGCGCGGCACCGTATCGATGGCCACATCGACCAGTAACGCGCCGGCCCGCCCGATCATGTCTGCGCCCACCCCCCTGGCGGGTAATTCGACGACATGGGTCAGCGCGCCGGCCAGCTCACCGACGACCACCTCGGCCGCCTGCCGCGGCGAGACGCCCGGCCACGATCCGGTGCCGCTGGCGGTCGCGAAAAGACTCATCAGTCAACCGTATTGGAGGCAGATTCTGCTGCCGCCCCGGTACCCGATTACCCTCGACGCGGAGGAAGGGCACGACGATGTCGCGATCGCTGATGGTGGGGTGCGCGGCGTTGCTTGCTGCGGGGTGTACGCACGTCGTAGACGGCGAGGGGGTTCCTTCGCTCGACGATATTCCCCACGCCGGTGTGGACGTCGACGAGGTGCTGCTGGATCAAGCGAGCATGCGGGCCATCACTGGCGGGGGCGAGGAGCTGACGGTCATCCCCTCGATGGACGGCAGCCAACCGGTCGACGTGGACACGCTCGCCGAGACCGTGCCGGCTGAATGCCGATTCGTCTTCGCCGAGACGGCGACGTTCGGGCCGGATATCGACCAGTTCCACAAGACGACTTTTCAGGACCCGCCCCGAGGCGCTCTCATCTCCGAAGGCGCCGGCGGGTACCGCGACGCCGACACCGCCCAGCACACCTTCGATACCTTGGTGGCCACCGTCGACGCCTGCGCGGCGAGTTCGAAGGGGTCTGCGCTGATCGGCCAGTGGAGCGCCGATCAGTACTCCCTGCGTACTCGGCCGGGCGACTGCGGGCGCGACTATCGGGTCAAGTCCATGGTTCTGCTGGAAGTGACCTTCTGCGGCTTCCCGGAATCGGTGCCCGACATGGTGATGACCAACATCGCCGCCAAAGTGCCCGACTGACTCGCCCCGTCGCGCCGAGCGTGTAGTGGTTGCGAATCCGCCGCCCGAATGTCGCAGTGGTTTCACGTTCGGCGAGATCAGGTGATCGTCGCGCTGCCGATCACCTCGTCACCGTCGGGATCCGGCCGATACAGCACCAGCGTCTGTCCGCGTGCCACCCCGCGCAGCGCAGCGCGCAATTGCACCTCGAGCCGGTCACCGTTCAACGCGGCTACCGCGTCGACCGTTTCACCGTGGGCACGAACCTGAACCAGGCACTCGACCGGACCAGCGGGCACCGTTCCGGCGGTGAACACCGGCGAACGTCCGCTCACGGTCCACACGTCCAGGTCAGCCGCCGCTCCGACGTGGACGGTGGCGGTGTCGGCGTCGATTGCGGTCACATACCTTGGGCGCCCATCAGGCCCCGGGCCGGCGATGCCCAGTCCCTTGCGCTGACCGACCGTGAACCCGTGCACGCCGTCGTGCTCGGCCAGCACGATGCCCCGGGCGTCCACCACCGCGCCGCGGCGCACTCCGATCCGCGCACCCAAGAAGGCCTGGGTGTCGCCGGACGGGATGAAACAAATGTCGTGGCTGTCCGGTTTCTGCGCCACGGCCAGCCCGCGACGGGCGGCTTCGGCCCGGATCCGTGGCTTAGGGGTGTCGCCGATGGGAAACGACGCGTGGCGCAACTGATCGGCAGTGAGAACGGCCAGCACATAGGACTGGTCTTTGTCGCGGTCGACGGCGCGACGCAGCCGCCCGCCGGACAACCGGGCGTAGTGGCCGGTGGCTACCGCGTCGAAGCCCAGGGACAAAGCTTTGGCCGACAGCGACGCGAACTTGATCCGTTGGTTGCACCGCACACAGGGGTTGGGCGTCTCGCCGCGAGCGTAGGACGACACGAAATCGTCGATGACGTCGTGCCGGAACTTCTCGGCGAAATCCCAGACGTAAAACGGGATCTCGAGGACGTCGGCCACCCGGCGCGCGTCGTTGGCGTCTTCTTTGGAGCAGCAGCCGCGTGAGCCGGTGCGTAGCGTTCCCGGCGCCGAGGACAGCGCCAGATGCACCCCGACCACATCGTGGCCGGCGTCGACCATGCGAGCGGCGGCCACCGACGAGTCGACGCCACCGCTCATCGCGGCCAACACCCTCACGGCGACACCCCGGCCGCGGCCAGGGTGGCTTGCCGGGCCCGGGCCACCGCCCCCGGCAGCACCCGCAGTGCAGCGTCCACGTCGGCGTCGACGCTGCTGTGTCCCAACGACAGCCGCAGCGACCCGCGAGCGCTGGCCGCATCCCGGCCCATCGCGATCAGGACGTGTGAGGGCTGCGTCACACCGGCGGTGCACGCTGACCCGGTCGAGCACTCGATGCCGTTGGCATCCAACAGCATCAGCAATGCATCACCTTCACAGCCGGCGAAGGAGAAGTGGGCGTTACCCGGTAGCCGCCGCAGGTCGTGTGCGCCGTTCAGCTGGGCGTCGGGAATATCGGCCAACACACCGTCGATGAGCCGGTCCCGCATGGTGCGGAGCCGCCCAGCGTTGGTGTCCAACCCGTCTACAGCGATGCGAGCGGCGGTGGCCATTCCCACGGCGGCGGCGACAGCTGGTGTGCCGGAGCGGATGTCGCGTTCCTGACCGCCGCCATGCGACAGCGGCACGCATGCCACGTCCCTGCGCAGCAGCAGCGCCCCGACCCCGGGCGGACCCCCGAATTTGTGCGCGGCCACACTCATCGCCGACAGCCCGCTGGCCCCGAAGTCAATCGGCAGCTGTCCCACCGCCTGAACGGCGTCACTGTGCATGGGGACGCCGAATTCGCTCGCGACAGCAGCTAATTCGGCGACCGGCATGATGGTGCCCACCTCGTTGTTGGCCCACATCACCGATACCAGGGCGACGTCATCATGGCCGTCGAGTGCCTCGCGCAGGGCCGCCGGCGACACCGAGCCGTCTGGGCCGGTGGGCATCGTGGTGACCTCGGCCCCTTCGTGTTCGGCCAGCCACTCCACCGAGTCGAGTACGGCGTGGTGCTCTACGGCCGTCACGACAATGCGCCGGCGTCGCGGCTCGGCGTCGCGGCGAGCCCAGAACATGCCCTTGATCGCGAGGTTGTCACTCTCGGTGCCGCCCGCGGTGAAGATCACCTCCGAGGGTCGCGCACCCAGCTTGGCCGCGATCAGCTCGCGGGCCTCCTCCATATGCCGGCGTGCCGTGCGGCCCGTGGTGTGCAGCGATGACGCGTTACCGACAGTGCCCAACACAGCCGTCATAGCCTCGATGGCGGCGGCGTGCATCGGGGTGGTGGCGGCGTGATCCAGGTACACCATGACCCGCCCAGGATAGCCGCAGACGAGCAGCCCTCAGGCCGGCAGCAGTGGCCGGCTTCCGGCCCGTCAGCCCTTGCGGGTCTTGACCGCCTCGGTGAGTTGCGGCGCCACCTTGAACAGGTCGCCGACCACGCCGTAGTCGGCAATCTCGAAGATCGGGGCTTCCTCGTCCTTATTGACCGCGACGATCGTCTTGGACGTCTGCATGCCCGCGCGGTGCTGGATCGCGCCGGAAATACCCAATGCGATGTAGAGCTGCGGCGACACCGTCTTGCCGGTCTGGCCCACCTGGAACTGGCCCGGGTAGTAGCCGGAGTCCACCGCGGCGCGCGACGCGCCGACGGCTCCGCCGAGCGAATCGGCCAGTTCCTCGACCACGCTGAACTTCTCGGCGCTGCCCACACCACGACCACCGGACACCACGATGGTGGCTTCGGTCAACTCCGGGCGGTCACCGGCGACCGCGGGTTTCCGGTCGGTGATCTTGGTGGCGTTCTCGGCGGGTTCGGGCACCTCCACAGTGGCCTGTTCACCGGCTCCGTCGGTGGGCTGGGCCTCGATTGCACCAGCCCGCACCGTGATCACCGGGGTGTCACCGGCGGCCTGTGCCTCGACGGTGAATGCGCCGCCGAAGATCGAGTGAATGCCCTTGCCGCCCTCTTGGACGTCGACCACATCCACCAGCAGACCGGAACCGATACGGGCGGCGAGCCGGCCTCCGATTTCTTTACCGCTAGCACTAGCGGAGAGTAGGACTCCGGCCGGGGTGGCCGATTCGGCCAAGGACGCCAGTACGTCGACCACCGGAGTGATCAGGTAGTTGTCGACGGTGTCGGACTCGGCGACGTAGATCTTCTCGGCGCCGGCCGACTTCAGGCCGTCCACCAACGGCTCTGCGGTGCCCGGCGCCCCGACCACGACGGCGGCCGGCTCACCCAACACACGCGCGGCGGTGATTAGCTCAGACGTAACTTTCTTCAGCGCGCCGTCGGCGTGCTCGACCAATACCAGTACTTCAGCCATGGGTTTATTCGCGTCTTTCCGGTGTGGGAGTGGGAATATTCAAAATGGTGGTGCGCGGGCTAGATCAGCTTCTGCGCGACCAGATACTCGGCGATTTTGCTGCCGCCGTCGCCTTCGTCGGTGACCTTTTCACCGGCGGTCTTGGGCGGTTTGGGATTCGCCGTCAGCACCTTCGAACCGGCGTTGGCGAGCCCCACCTCGTCGGGCTCGACGCCGATTTCGGCCAGGGTGAGCGTGGTGACTTCCTTCTTCTTGGCGGCCATGATGCCCTTGAACGACGGGAAGCGCGGCTCGTTGATTTTCTCGTTGACGCTCACCACGGCCGGCAGCGAAGCCTCCAGGGTGTACAGCCCGTCGTCGGTCTCCCGCTCACCAGTGATCTTGCCGTCCTCGACCGAGAGCTTGCGCATATGCGTGAGCTGCGGCAGGCCCAGGTACTCGGCGATGACCGCGGGCACGGCGCCGCCGGCGCCATCGGTGGCCTCGTTACCTGCGATCACCAGCTCGGTGCCCTCGATAGTGCCCAGCGCGCGGGCCAGCGCCCACCCGGTCTGCACGACGCACGAACCGTGCAGGCCATCGTCGAGCAGATGCACAGCCTTGTCGGCGCCCATCGACAGCGCCTTGCGGATCGCCTCGGTGGCGCGCTGGGGACCCGCGGTCAGCACGGTCACCGATCCCTCGATGCCGCCGCCGGCCTCTTTCTCCCGGATCAGCAGTGCCTCTTCGACGGCGCGCTCGTTGATCTCATCAAGCACCGCGTCGGCGGCCTCGCGGTCCAGGGTGTAGTCGCCGTCGCTGAGTTTGCGCTCCGACCAAGTGTCTGGAACCTGCTTGATCAGAACCACGATGTTCGTCATTTGGGTGGCCTATCCTCCTCGAAGAAGTCCTACCGCCGAAGCGGCAGGACCGTTGTCGCGTCTTGCGCAGCCGCACACGCTATGTTACTGCTCGGTAACTTCGTGCGGTCTGCTCTCACCATAGCTAATGTTTTCGGCCGAGCGCCTGCCGCTCCCCGCGTCGTTGACGGTCGTGAGCAGAGACACATTTCCCTGCCGCGCACTTGCACCGATAGCCTGCTGTCCAATGACCGCATTCGTCCCCGCCAACCCTCCTGCCGGCAACGCAAGAGGCGCCGATACCGCCTTGATGCTGACCGGCGAGCGGACGGTGCCGGGGATGGCGGCGGAGAATTACTGGTTTCGCCGTCATGAAGTGGTGTATCAACGGTTGGCCCACCGCTGTGCTGGCCGCGACGTGCTCGAGGCCGGTTGCGGGGAGGGCTACGGCGCTGACCTGCTTGCCGGTGTCGCGCGCCGCGTCATCGCACTGGACTACGACGCCGCCACCGTCGCCCACGTGCGTGCCCGCTATCCGCGAGTCGAGGTCAGCCACGCCAACTTGACCGAGCTGCCGCTGGCTGATGATTCGGTGGATGCGGTCGTCAACTTTCAAGTCATCGAACACCTGTGGGACCAGCGCGGCTTCGTGCGCGAATGCGCCCGGGTGCTGCGTTCGTCGGGACTGCTGATGATGTCGACCCCCAACCGGCTCACGTTCTCCCCGGGCCGCGATACTCCGATCAACCCTTTTCACACCCGGGAGCTCGACGCCGAAGAACTCCGCCACCTGCTGGTCGACGGCGGCTTCTCGGTGGACGGGGTTTATGGAGTTTTTCATGGGTCGCGGCTACAAACCATGGATGCCCGCCACGGCGGCTCGATCATCGACGCCCAGATCGCCCGCGCGATCGCCGACGCCCCCTGGCCGCCCGAGTTGCTGGCCGACGTCGCGGAGGTGACGGCTGCCGATTTCGAGCTGGTCGAGGCCGACTGCCGCAGCATCGACGACAGCCTCGACCTGGTCGCGATCGCGGTGCGGCGGTGACCCAGGCGACCGCTGACCGCGTACCGGGGCTGTTCACCCTGGTCCTGCACACTCACCTGCCGTGGCTGGCTCATCACGGCCGGTGGCCGGTCGGTGAGGAGTGGCTCTACCAGTCCTGGTCCGCTGCTTACCTGCCGTTGCTGTCAGTGCTGCAGACGCTGGCGGCTGAGGACCGGCACCGGCTGGTCACGCTGGGGATGACGCCGGTGGTGACGGCCCAGCTGGACGATCCATACTGCCTGGACGGCAT
Source organism: uncultured Actinomycetota bacterium (assembly GCA_963830605.1). Classification (GTDB taxonomy): domain Bacteria; phylum Actinomycetota; class Actinomycetes; order Mycobacteriales; family Mycobacteriaceae; genus Mycobacterium. The sequence goes on from CAWHML010000004.1 coordinate 895,799, forward strand.
GTACCACTGGCTGGCCAATTGGCAGCTGCGTGCGGCGGAGGCCGCCACCGCGCGGCCTGCGGTCGCACCCGACGCCGCAGTGGCCCGCCCGCCGGCGGCACTTCGGGCTCTCGGTGTTCGGGAACACGCCGAAGCTGAGCAGGCACTCGACGACTTCGCCACCCTGTGGCACCACGGTGCCAGCCCGCTGCTCCGCGCCCTGGTCGATGCGGGCACCGTGGAACTGCTCGGCGGTCCGCTGGCACACCCCTTCCAGCCACTGCTGAACCCCCGGCTGCGCGAGTTTGCCCTGCGCGAGGGGCTGGCTGACACGCAGCAGCGAATAGCGCACACCCCGGCCGGCATCTGGGCGCCGGAATGCGCGTACGCGCCCGGGATGGAACACGACTACACCGCCGCCGGCGTGCGGCACTTCATGGTCGACGGACCGTCACTGCACGGCGATACCGCGCTGGGCCGGCCGGTCGGCGATACCGACGTCATCGCGTTCGGCCGTGACCTGCAGGTCAGCTACCGCGTGTGGTCGCCGAAGTCCGGCTATCCGGGCAACGCCGCCTACCGCGACTTTCACACCTATGATCACCGCACCGGTTTGAAGCCCGCCCGGGTCACCGGCCGCAACGTGCCCTCGGAAGCCAAGGCACCGTACGATCCCGAGCGGGCCGATCACACCGTCGAAGGCCATGTCGCCGACTTCGTCGATGTGGTGCGCCACCGACTGCTCACCGAGTCCGAGCGGATCGGCCGGCCCGCCCACGTGGTGGCGGCCTTCGACACCGAGCTGTTCGGCCACTGGTGGTACGAGGGCCCCGTCTGGCTGCAGCGGGTACTGCGGGCGCTGCCGGCCGCCGGGGTCCAGGTCGGCACGCTGAGCGACGCGATCACCGGCGGCTTCGTCGGCTCGCCGGTCGAATTGCCGGCCAGCTCCTGGGGTTCGGGCAAGGACTGGCAGGTGTGGGCAGGTGACCAGGTCGCCGATCTGGTGCAGCTCAACCTCGAAGTCGTCGACACGGCGTTGAGCACCGTGGATAAGGCGCTGGCTCAGCGCGCGTCGCTGGATGGCCCCGTGCCCCGCGATCGGATCGCCGACCAGATCTTGCGTGAGACGTTGCTCACGGTGTCCAGCGACTGGCCGTTCATGGTGAGCAAGGACTCCGCCGCCGACTACGCCCGTTACCGCGCCCACTTGCACGCCCACGCGACCCGGGAGATCGCCGGTGCGCTGGCCTCGGGCCGCCGCGACGCCGCGCAGCGACTGGCCGACGGGTGGAACCGGGCGGACGGACTGTTCGGCGCGTTGGACGCGCGACGACTCCGGTGCTGACCTGCCGCGAGCGTGCGTGTCTGCACGCCGACACGCCGCTGCGCGCGGCAGTCTGCGCACGGTCGCGCCGGACGTGGGCGTCGGGATGAGGGTCCTGATGCTGTCCTGGGAGTACCCGCCGGTGGTGATCGGCGGGCTGGGGCGGCACGTGCATCATTTGTCAACAGCGCTGGCCGCGGCCGGCCACGATGTCGTCGTCTTGTCGCGCCGCCCCACCGGCACCGACCCGAGCACCCATCCCACTACGGACGAAGTCAGCGACAACGTCCGGGTGATCGCCGCCGCGCATGATCCGCACGAATTTTCTTTCAGCGGCGACATGATGGCCTGGACACTGGCGATGGGCCACGCGATGATCCGCGCCGGACTGGCCGTCGAACAGTCCGGCGCCCGAAGCGCCTGGCGCCCCGATGTCGTGCACGCACATGACTGGCTGGTCGCCCACCCCGCGGTTGCGCTATCCGAGTTTTACGACGTGCCAATGGTTTCCACGATACACGCCACCGAGGCGGGGCGGCATTCCGGGTGGGTCTCCGGCCCTGTCAGCCGGCAGGTGCACGCGATCGAGTCGTGGCTGGTCCGCCAATCCGATTCGCTGATCACCTGTTCAGCGTCGATGCGCGAGGAGGTCACCGAGCTGTTCGGTCCGGGGCTGGCCGAAGTCACGGTGATTCCCAACGGTATTGATGCAGGGCGCTGGCCGTTCGCGCTACGACGGCCGCGCACCGGGCCACCGGAACTGCTGTACGTGGGCCGGCTGGAATACGAAAAGGGCGTCCACGACGCGATCGCCGCACTGCCGTCGATCCGGCGCAGTCATCCTGGTGCGACGCTGACCATCGCCGGCGACGGAACCCAGCAGGACTGGCTGGAAGACCAGGCCCGCAAACACCGGGTGCGCAAGGCGACGACCTTCCTCGGGCGAGTCGGCCACGAGCAGTTGCTGCAGCTTTTGCATCGCGCCGACGCCGCCGTGCTGCCCAGTCACTACGAGCCGTTCGGGCTGGCCGCGCTGGAAGCCGCCGCCGCCGGTATCCCGCTGGTGACGTCGAACACCGGCGGGCTGGGCGAGGCCGTCATCAACGGCCAGACCGGCACGTCTTTTCCGCCGCGCGACGTGGTCCGGCTGGCGGCAGCGGTCCGCACGGTGCTCGACGATCCGGCCACCGCCCAGTGCCGCGCGAAGGCCGCCCGGCAGCGACTCACCTCCGACTTCGACTGGCAGACCGTGGCGCAGCGGACCGCGCAGGTCTACCTGAGCCCCAAACGTCGCGAACGTCAAACCCTGCCGCGAGTTTTCATCAGCGAGCACGCGCTGCCGAACCGGTAGCGCCGCGGTCATCGCCGGTAACGTCGAGGCAGTGAGTCTCGTCTATGCCAGCGTCATCGACGCACCCCGCAGCGAGGTGTTCGCCTGGCACACCCGACCGGGCGCCTTCAATCGGCTGTCGCCGCCGTGGTCGCCGATGCGGGTGATCAGCGAAGCGGAGTCGCTGGCCGACGGCCGCGCGCGGCTGGGATTGCCCGGCGGGCTGGCGTGGGTGGCCGACCATCAGCCCGACGGCTACGATCCGCCGCGGCGTTTCGTCGACCAGATCGGCGCCGAGGGGATGGCGTCGCTGCCGGCGCGAGCGGTCATCCGATGGCGCCACACGCACGACTTCGAGGAGGTCGACGACCGGCACACCCGGGTGATCGACCGAGTCGAGACCACCGTGCCCGGGTTTGCGCTGCGGGCGATGTTCGCCTACCGGCACCGCCAGCTGGCCGATGACATCGCCGCGCATCGTCGCGCCGCCGACCAGGGACTGAGCAGGGTAACGGTGGCCATCACCGGCGCTTCGGGGCTCGTCGGCTCGGCGCTGGCCGCCTTTCTCAGCACCGGCGGTCACCGGGTGATCCGGCTGGTTCGTCACTCGCCGGACACACCGTCCGAGCGGCAATGGAACCCGGCCGATCCCGACCCGCAGCTGCTGGCCGGGGTTGACGCGGTCATCCATCTGGCCGGCGCGTCGATCGCGGGCCGGTTCACCGACGCGCATCGACGCGCGATCCGCGGCAGCCGAATCGCGCCGACCCGGCGACTGGCCGAGCTGATCGCGCGATCCGACCACCGGCCGGCCGCGTTGGTGTGCGCGTCGGCGATCGGGTACTACGGCTACGACCGCGGCGACGAGCAGTTGACCGAGGACAGTGTTCGCGGCGAAGGATTTCTTGCCGATGTAGTCGCGGACTGGGAGGACGCGACTACGCCGGCAGAGCAGGCCGGGGTCCGGGTGGTGCGGGTGCGCACGGGCATTGTGCAGTCCCCGCGCGGAGGCACGCTTCGGCTGCTGCGTCCGCTGTTCGCCGCCGGGCTCGGCGGCCGGATCGGCGACGGCCGGCAGTGGCTGTCGTGGATCGGAATTGACGATCTGGTCGACATTTATCACCGGGGGCTGTGGGACACCGAACTGTCCGGACCGGTCAACGCGGTCGGCCCGCAGCCGGCCCGCAACATCGACTACACCCGCGTCCTGGCCCGGGTGCTGCGCCGGCCCGCTGTGCTTCCGGTGCCGCGGCTGGGACCGCGGGTGTTGCTCGGCGACCAGGGCGCCCGTGAACTTGCGCTGGCGAATCAGCGCGTCATACCTACCCGCCTGGTGCAGAGCCACCATCCCTTCCGCCATCCCGGCCTCGACGACGCCTTACGACACTTGCTGGGCCGCGCTAAGGGCTGACAAAGCGGCGGTGTCAGGTCCTCAGCTGTCGGGCCGGATACAATTTCAGTAAATTAACCTTTAAACTTATGAAGGAAGTTGTGTGTCGCCATCGGCAGCACCGGATCATGGGAGAGGGGCTTCAGTGGGCGAGCTGCGTGAACTGCCCTTGACGCGGGTCGCGCACCGGGCGGCGCCGAAGGACTGGTCGTGGGCTGACCCCGACCACTTCGACACCTGGCGGGCGGACCTGCGCCGCGCGGTGCTCACCCGCGTCGCCGACTTCGTCGGCGAGCGGTGCGCCGCAGAACTGGGTGGGACCGGCGTCGAGGTGGCGGGCGACATCCTGACCGAGTTCGTGGCCGGCGGAAAATGCCTGCGGTCGACCTTCATGTATCTGGGCTGGCTGGCCGGCGCGACACCAAGCGACGCCGCCTTGAACGCGGCGGCCAGCCTGGAGCTGCTGCACGCGTTCGCGCTACTCCAAGACGACGTCATGGACGCGTCGGTGTCCCGGCGCGGACGGCCCGCCGCGCACATCCAACTCGAGCGCTGGCACCGCGACCGTGGACTGTTCGGCTCACCGCGCAGGTTCGGTGAATCAGCGGCGATTCTGCTCGGTGATCTCTGCCTCATCTGGGCTGAGCAGATGCTGCGCGAGAGCGGAGTGGCGCACCGGGCCTGGCCGCGATACGACGCGATGCGCACCGAACTGGCGGTCGGCCAGTTCGCCGATTTGGCCAGCAACGTGCGCGACCTGCCGCCGATGGAGGCGGTGCTGGACGTAGCCCGGCGCAAATCCGGCAACTACACGGTGCGACGGCCGCTGGAGATCGGCGCGGCGATGGCAGGCTGCGACGACCGCACCCTGTCGAGGCTCGGCCGTTACGGCGCAGCCCTCGGGGAAGCCTTTCAGCTGCGCGACGACATGCTGGGTGTGTTCGGGTCCGCATCGGCGACCGGTAAACCCAGCGGCGGCGATCTGATCGAACGCAAGCCCACGAGTGTGGTGATGGCCGCACACCAGCTTGCCGATGCACCCCAGCGCCGCCAGCTCACCGACTTGATGAACCGCGACGAGCTCGACGACAGCGCGATGCGGCAGTGGCGGTCGTTGATCGTCACAACCGGCGCCGTAGAGTGGATCGAGGAAATGATCACCAGCCGCGTGGCATCGGCGCGAAACGAATTGAGCGACATGCCAATCGACCACTCAGTGCAGACCGCGCTGGCCAATATGGCCGCCGTCTGCACGGCGCGCGCCAGATGACGCCCACGACCGCAGCAGCCGCGCGGTAATGCGGACCGTTCGGGGCAGCACCGATCACGTCGTCGTCGTAGGTGCCGGGTTGGCGGGCCTGTCGGCGGCGCTGCATCTGGCGGGGCGGGGCCGGCAGGTCACCGTCGTCGAGCGCGAAACGTGGCCGGGCGGACGCGCCGGCCGGCTCGATGTCGACGGTTACCGGTTGGACACCGGCCCGACCGTGCTGACGATGCCGGACATCATCGATGACGTCTTCGCCGCGGTCGGCGAGACGCGGTCGGTTCGACTCGAGCTGCTCCCGGTGGATCCGGCCTACCGCGCCACCTTCGCCGACGGCGGAAGCCTGGACGTCTACGCCGACGAAGAGCGGATGGCGGCGTCCATCGAAGGTTTTGCCGGTCACCGCGACGCCGCGGGTTACCGGCGCCTCCGCGCCTGGCTGAGCCGCCTCTATTCCTGCGAGATCGACGCTTTCATCGGCCGCAACTTCGACTCGCCGTTGTCCCTGCTCACGCCGACCCTGGCGCGGCTGGCGGCGATCGGTGGCTTCCGCAAGTGGGACGTCATGGTGCGTCGCTACATCGGTGACGAGCGGCTGCGGCGGGTGTTCACCTTTCAATCGCTCTACGCCGGCGTCGCGCCGAAGGACGCGCTGGCGGCGTACGCGGTGATCGCTTACATGGACACCATTTCCGGGGTGTACTTCCCCGCCGGCGGGATGCGGGCCTTGCCCGACAGCCTGGCCGCCGCGGCCGCCGACGCCGGTGTGCGGTTTCACTACGGCCAGACGGTCACCGAGCTGGAGCGCTCCGGCGGCCGGGTGATCGCGGTGCGCACCGGCGCGGGTCAGCGCATCGCCTGCGATGCGCTGGTGCTGACAACCGAACTGCCGCAGACCTATTCGCTGCTGGGCCGCCGGCCCCGGCGGCCGTTGGCGCTGCGAGCGTCGCCGTCTGCGGTGGTGGTGCACGTGGGCTGCCGCAGCGTGCCGTCGGACACCGCCCACCACTCGATCCTGTTCGGCGCCGCCTGGGACCACACGTTCACCGACATCATCCGCGACGGCCAGTTGATGCGCGATCCGTCGTTGCTGGTCACCAGACCAACGGCCGGCGACCCGACCCTCGCCCCCGCCGGCCGCGATCTGCTGTACGTGCTCGCGCCGGCGCCCAACCTACTGCGCGGCGCCATCGACTGGTCCCGCGTCGGCGACCACTACGCCGAGGAGATCGTCGACACCGTCGAGCACCGTCTGCTGCCCGGCCTGCGCAGCGATGCCCGCATCCTGCATGTCACCAATCCCGCTGACTGGGAACGCCAGGGCATGGCAGCCGGCAGCCCGTTCGCGCTCGCGCACACCTTTGCCCAAACCGGGCCGTTCCGCCCGGCCAACACCGTCCGTGGCGTGCCCAACGCGGTGCTGGCCGGCTCGTCCACCGTTCCCGGAGTCGGGGTGCCGACGGCTCTGATCTCGGGGCGGCTGGCCGCCGAGCGCATCACCGGCTCCAGCGCTCCCGCTGCCAGGGCGAGGAGACACGGTGACGCGAAAGTGCGATTGTCGTGATCCGCAGCGAGTTGGACGCCGCTGGCATCGAGGAGCCGTGGCTGCGCAACGCGTATCGGCGCTGCCGCGACATCAACGCCGCGCACGGGCGCACCTTCTTCCTGGCCACCCGACTGCTGGCACCCGACCAACGCCCGGCCGTGCACGCGCTCTACGGGTTCGCCCGGCACGCCGACGACATCCTCGATGACCTGAACCCGGCTTTGGACAGCGGCATTCGGGCGCAACGTCTGCAGCGGCTGGCCGAGCAGTTCTTCGCCGGCGGCGACAACCGCGACGATCCGGTGCTTGCGGCGGTCATCCATACCGCACACCGCTACGGAATCGCCTCCGAGCTGTTCGACGACTTCCTCACGTCGATGCGGATGGATCTGACTGTCACCGACTATCCGGACCGTGCCGCGCTCAACCGCTATATCAAGGGTTCCGCGGAAGCCATTGGCCTACAACTACTTCCGATACTGGGCACAGTCGGCCCGGTGGAGGAAGCCGCACCGTACGCCGCTGCGCTGGGCACCGCCTTCCAGCTCACCAATTTCCTGCGCGACGTCGACGAAGATCTGGCCCGCGGCCGGATTTACCTGCCCGCCGACGAACTGGCCCGCTACTGCGTCGACCGTGATCTGCTGATGTGGTGTCACACCCATCGCCACACCGACGCCCGGGTCCGCCGCGCGCTGACCGACCAACATGAGATCACCCGCAACGTCTACCGTTTCGCCGCCGGCGGGATCCCGCTGCTGGCGCCGCGCTCCCGTCCTTGTGTGGCAACGGCGTTGACGTTGTACTCCGAAATCCTGGACCGCATCGAAGACAGCGATTTTGCGGTGTTCAGCCACCGCGCCACCGTCGGGACCGCGCGCCGCCTTCAGGTCGCGGGAGCTGGGTTGATCCGGTCCTGGCGGGCACGCTCGGGCGTCGGCGCCGACCGCCGCAGATCCGGTGCCGCCTGATGGACCGGTGGCAATACCTGGTCCTGCTGGCCGGGTGCCTGGCGATCACCGCACCGTTGGAGATATTCGGCGCCGGCGTCTACCGGCGGCCGTGGCGGGTCGTCCGCGCGGTGTTGCCCGTCACCGCAATCTTCCTGCTGTGGGATGAGCTGGCGATCGGCGCGCACGTGTGGACCTACAATCCGGCCTACATCATCGGCCGCTACCTTCCGGTCAAGGTGCCGATCGAGGAGGTTCTGTTTTTCGTCGTGATTCCGCTGTGCGCCCTGCTGACCTACAACGCGGTGAGTGCGATCATCGACCGGGTCGACCGACGGTGAGCGGGCTCGGCTACACCACACCGGCCGTGCTGGCCGTGCTGGGCGTCTGCGCGGCCGAGTTCGCCATGTTGCACACCGGTCTTTTCCGACGACGGGCTTACTGGTTGTCGATGCTGATCGTGTTCGGGTTCCAAACACTGGTCGACGGCTGGCTGACCAAGTTGAGCGCGCCCGTGGTCATCTACGACAACCGGCAGACGAGCGGCGTGCGGTTTCCATTCGACATCCCGATCGAAGACTTTCTGTTCGGCTTCGCGCTGGTCACCGCGGTGCTGCTGGGATGGGAGCGCCAGCGTGAGCCTCGGTGACACCGGGCTGCCGCGCCGGCAGGTGCCCGCCGCATTCGACGCCGGAGCCGCCGCCTACGACCAGCTTGTCGGCGCCAACCCCGGTTACCATCCGCACCTGCGTCGCTCAGCCCGGCGCATGCGGATTCCCAATCGCGGCAAGGGATTGCGGATACTCGACGCGGGCTGCGGCACCGGTGCGTCGACCGCCGCGCTGCTCACCGTCGCGCCGGAGGCCGACATCGTCGCAGTCGACGCATCCCGCGGCATGCTCGACTCCGCCGCGGCGAAAGCCTGGCCGCCGTCGGTGCGGTTCGTGCACGCACCGATCGAAGAGCTCGCCGAGCACGGGGTAGGCGGACCGTTCGACGCCATCCTTGCCGCCTATCTGGTGCGTAACCTGGCCGATCCGGAATGCCAACTGCGGGCTTTTCGGACACTGTTGCGACCGGGCGGCACGTTGGCCGTGCACGACTATTCGGTAAGTGACTCTGCCGCGGCCACCTGGGTGTGGCACGCGGTGTGCTGGAGCATCATCATTCCCGCCGGCTGGTGGCGCACCCGCGACACGACCCTGTACCGGCACCTATGGCGCAGCGTACTGGCCTTCGACGGCGCGACCCGTTTCCGGCAGCGGCTGCGCGACGCCGGATTCACCGCGGTGCACAGTGAGACCATGCCGGGCTGGGAAGCCAACATCGTGCACACCTTCCTCGGGGTTGCACCGCGATGACCGATCGACGCAGCCAGACGATTCCGGCGCCCGGCGGGCTGCTCGACGCCGGTGCGCTGGCCGCGCGGCCCTGCGCAGTCGTCGTCGGCGGCGGCATCGCGGGCCTAGCCGCGGCGACTGGGCTGGCCGAACGCGGCGTCTCCGTGGAGGTCGTCGAACGCGAGCACTACCTCGGCGGCCGGGTGGGCGGCTGGACCGAACAGCAGGACGGCACCGACCTGGCGATGAACCGCGGATTCCACGCGTTCTTTCGCCAGTACTACAACTTGCGGGCCTTGCTGCGCCGGGTCGACCCGCAGCTGTCCATGCTCACCGCCGTCGACGACTACCCGCTCGTTGACGGGGCCGGCCGGCAGGACAGCTTCCGCGGTCTGCCCCGCACACCCCCGTTGAACGCGCTGCTGTTCGCGTTGCGCAGCCCCACCTTTCGGCTTCGCGACCTGGCGCGAATCAATGCTCGCGCCGCCGCGCCGCTCGCAGCGGTGTCGGTGCCGGACATCTATGAGCGCCTCGACCACATCGACGCCGAGACATTCCTGAAAGCGATCAATTTCCCGCTGGCGGCGCGGCACCTGGCCTTTGAGGTGTTCTCTCGCAGCTTCTTCGCCGACCCGGCACAGCTTTCCGCGGCGGAGCTGGCGACCATGTTCCACATCTACTTCCTCGGCTCGGCCGAGGGGTTGATCTTCGATGTGCCCGACGCCAACTACGACGCCGCCCTGTGGCAGCCCCTGATGCGGTATCTGATTGACCTCGGAGTCCGCTTTCGGCTGGGCGCCAGCGCGAGGCGTATTGACAGTGAATCCGCCAAAGCATTTGCAGTGCACCTAGGTTCCGGCGGCCATCTCGACGCTGACGCGGTGGTGCTCGCCACCGATCTGGCCGGCTTACAGCAGATCGTCGCGTCGTCAGACGATCTCGGCGACGACCGTTGGCGAGCTGAAATCAGACGGCTTCGCACCGCGCCGCCGTTCGTGGTGCAACGGCTGTGGCTTGACCGGCCGGTCGCACCGCAGCGGCCCGCGTTCCTGGGCACCGCCGGCCACGAGCCGCTGGACAATATCAGCGTGCTGGAACGCTACGAGCGGGAAGCCGCCCGATGGGCGCGGCTCAACGGTGGCTCAGTCGTCGAATTACATTCCTACGCAGTGCAGTCCACCCTCCCTCACAACGCCATGCTGCGGCGGCTGGCCGAGCTGTATCCAGAAACCGCGTCAGCACACGTCGTCCACGAGCGCGTATTACGTCGAAGTGATTGCCCACTGTTCGCCCCCGGGACCTATATGCACCGTCCGGCGGTCACCACACCACATTCCGGACTGGTGTTGGCCGGCGACGGTATCCGCGTCGACTTACCGGTCGCGCTGATGGAGCGGGCGGCCACCAGCGGATGGTCAGCCGCCAACCATTTGTTGGCACAATGGGGGCTAGCGGGCCATCCGCTGTGCACCGTTGCCAACCAGGGCCGATCTGCGCCGCTGCGTTGGCTCGCCACCCGAGAAAGGCATCGCCGGCGATGAACATCGGAGACCGCGTGCGGCAGCATCTGCCGAAAAATCTTCCGGTACAGACGATTTCGTCGACCAGCTGGACCGCGCAACGACCGACATATGGCGAAGCGCAGCCCGGCATCATCGACGCTGCACTGAAACGGTCCCAGCGCCGACCTACCGGCAACTGGTATGCGTTCGCGGGAAGCCGTTCGGTGCGTGCCGGACGCCCGCTGGGCACGCGGGTCGCCGGCATCGAGCTCGTCGCCTGGCGCGATCAGGACAACCGATTGCGCGTCGGCCCACGCAGTTGTCCGCATCTCGGGGCGGATCTTGCTACCGCAACCGTGCACTGCGGCGTCTTGGTCTGCCGCTGGCACGGGCTGGCCCTCGACGGTAACAAGCCCAGGTTCGGCTGGACGCCGTTTCCCAGCCACGACGACGGCGTGCTGGCATGGGTTCGTCTGGACGACACCGGTGGCGAGCCGCCGCTGGAACAGCCCGTGCTCGTGGGCCGACCAACCGGTGACACCATGCACGCCGTCACTCGCCTGGTCGGTGTCTGCGAACCGCGGGACATCATCGCCAACCGGCTCGACCCGTGGCACGGCGCGTGGTATCACCCGTACTCGTTTACGCGGCTCGAGGTGTTGACCACCCCGACCGAAGAGGCTGACCGCTTCCTGGTCAAGGTGACCTTCCGGATCGGCCGCCTGGGCGTGCCCGTCGTCGCAGAGTTCACCAGCCCGGACGCACGTAGCATCGTGATGCGCATCGTCGACGGCGAAGGAACCGGGAGTGTCGTCGAAACCCACGCAACCGCAATCGGTTCCGGCGCTGACGGTCGACCTCGGACCGCGGTGATCGAAGCCGTCATCGCCCAATCCGATCGCGCCGGATTCAGGCGGGCCTTAACCGCGGCCCCGCTCATCGCACCGCTGATTCGCCACGCGGCCACCAAGCTGTGGCGCGACGACCTCGCGTATGCCGAGCGGCTATACCAGCTGCGCGCCGGCGCGATATAACGGTGCCGCGCCGGACGAACAAGTACTTCCTCGCCGTTCTCGTCACCGTCGGCGTCCACTTCGCCTACCTGCTCTACCTGCCCAGCGGGGGATTTTTGGCGCTGCGCTGGCCCCGCGGCATCGCACTGCATGTACCGGCCGTCGCGTGGGGGGTCGGGGTGGTGGCCTGTGATTGGCCGTGCCCGCTGACGAGACTGGAAGAATGGGCCCGTGCCCGGGCAGGAATGAAACCGTTACCGACGGCGGGCTTCATCGAGCGCTACGTTGCCGGCGTTCTCTATCCTTCCAACGGCACCAGTGTCGCGCAGGCCGCGGCCTTCGGTGCGGCCGCGGCCTCATGGGTTCTGCTCGCCGTTCAACGCGCTCGGCGCCATCAATCGGCGTCCCGGCCTTCCCGGCTGCGGTCGTAGGCCCGCGCCCGAAGACTGGCGAGCCAGCCCGGGTAGAGCGCAACCCCCGGCGCGGTGTGCAGGATCGGATCGAATGACACATCCTCGCCCTCGCCGTCACCTACGAGCCGGCGCAGGGTGAGGCGCGCCACCGGGCTGAAGTCAGATCTCCCACGGGCCTGATCGATCGCCACGTCCACCTCGCCGTGCTCGAGCTGGCGGCGAATGCTGTCCAGCGATACCCCCACACCGTCCACGTCGGTCAGCACTCGGGCGCGCAACCACCAGTTGACGCCTCGGAACCGCAGCGCCATCAGGCTGGTCAGCGGGTTCCCGGTCCACGATCCGACGGGGCGCAACCCGATGGCCCGGCCCAGCACACTGGAACCGGCGGACGCCAACAGGATGTCCCACGCCGCCCCATCATCTGCCTGCGGCGGGATCCGCAAAGCCAATCCGATGGCATCGGGCAGTGCGCCGGGTGTTCCGGCGGCCTTCGACACCCGGGCAACGACGTCACAGGACGGTATCGGCAAGCCGACATCCGCGGGCACCACCCGCTCCATCGAGCCCTCGGCCAGCAGCCCGTCCGGATGGAAAATTCGGGCGTGCCGGATCGCAGATCCCCAACGAAACGGCACCGCCGCAAGATCGGTGAGACTCACCGGGCGCGAATTCCCGGTTGCCGTCGAGAACAAACCCGGGCGCACCCTACAATCGGCGGGGTCGATGACAGTGGGCGAAATGCAGAGCGGTGAACCACCGCCGCGTGTCTTGACCGGCACGACGGCGGTGGTCACCGGCGGCGGTCGCGGACTGGGGCGAGTTCTCGCGCAGGGGCTGGTGCGCGCCGGAGCTGCGGTCGGTCTGATCGCCAGGTCGCAGGACCAACTCGCGCAGAGCCTGCAAATCTTGCAAAAATCCGGTGGCCAGGCGGTCGCGGCCGTTGCCGACGTCACAGATCCGGCTGCTGCCGAAGCTGCCGTCATGCAGTTACGAGACCAGCTGGGCCACATCGATCTACTCGTGAACAACGCCGGAGTCAACGGCCCGATCGGTCCGGCGTGGGAAGTGGCCGAAGACGAATGGTGGCGCACTGTCGAGGTGAACCTTCGCGGCGTCGAGCTGTGCAGCCGGTTGGTGTTGCCCCACATGATCGCCCGCCGGCGCGGACGCATCGTCAACATCACCAGCCGCGCTGGCGTTTACCGATGGCCGATGCTGTCGGCGTACTCAGTGTCCAAAGCGGCGGTGGTGAAGTATGTGGAGAATCTCGCGCAGGAAACCAAGCGGTACGGCATCGCGGTCTTCAGCCTGCATCCCGGGCTGCTGCCGATCGGGTTTGGAGAGCTTGCCCTCGCGGCAGCCGACGTTCCTGCGCCGGGACCGCATGCCGCCGTGGGCGATTGGTTCCGCGAGGAGATGGCGTCCGGCCGGGGTGCCGACCCGGCCAAGGCCGTCGAACTGCTGACGCGACTGGCGGCCGGCGAGGCCGACGTGCTCAGCGGGCGGCACCTCACGGTCGACGACGATCTGGACGACCTTCTCGCCCGCATCGAAGAAGTACGCCGCGCGGACTCGTATCTCCTGCGGGCCCGCACGTTGAGCGACGACTGATCACCGCGCGGTCGAACCCGTTTTCTTCAGCACGTTGCCGGAGGTAGGCGGCAGCGCTTCGCGTGCGAAACTGCCCGCTTTCATCAAGGGGCTCACCAGGACGTCGAAAACCCGGGGCAGCAGGCGGTAGCCGGCGAGCATCGGATAGTTCGTCCAGCCGACCTGGCGCTCACTGGGCCGCCCCGAGTCGGCGGCCTCCACTACGGCACGAGCGACGGCTGCGGGCGAGTCGTTGACCGGCAGAACTTTCGCGAGACGGCCGAAGTAGTTCGCTGCAAGAGGGTAGACCGGTGTGTCCACGGCACCGGGGTAGATGCCATGCACGACGATCCCGGGCATCTCGCGGATCTCCTGCCGCAGTATCCGGATGAGCGCCGTGATAGCGAATTTGCCGGTTACGTAGGCTCCCATGTACGGCACCGCGGCATGTCCGAGAACCGATCCCACGATGACGAGCTGACCCTGCCCGCGCAGACAGAAGTGCGACAACGCGCACCGGGCGACATTGGCTGCGCCGAGGACATTGGTCCTGATGACCATGTCGAAGATGTCGGCCGGCACCTCGGTGAACCGGCCGAATGCCGCAACCGCGGCATTCTGCACCACCACGTCGATTTCGCCGAAGCGTGCCGTTGCGACACCGAATAGTTCCTCGACCTGAGTCCGCTCACTGATGTCGGTGGGCTGAATCAGCACGCCTGCCGCACCTGCCTCGAAACATTCGCTCGCGGCGGCTTGCAGCGCATCCAGACCGCGGGCCGCCAGTATGAGCTGGCAACCGCGGGCGGCATAGCGAAGCGCAGTTGCGCGGCCGATCCCGCTGGACGCTCCGGTGATCAAGACAGTCTGTGCACCGGTCATCTTTCGCACCGAACTGAGCTCGCGGTCATCCTCATCGATACCTTCCATCCGTTCACTTTCTTAAACATTCTTCGACTACCCACGCGCCGGGGCACATAATCCATGAACGGTTGGCAGCGGCTTGCTTTCGCTGACTTGGAGCACGGGTATCGTGCGAGAACGTTTAAGTTATTTAATGATCCGCACGAACGGGGCACCCAGACAACAGGAGTGCTGCCGCCAGGCCGTTGTTGGCGCAGGGCCGCCAGCTTGTGCACATCGACCGCCTGGGCGACCGAGGCGTGGTGGAGGTGCAAACGCCCGACCATGGGGTCCTGGCCGTTGGGCTCACACCGGACCAGACGCCGTTTGCGGTGAGCAACACCTGCAGACACCAGTTCGGCGGGCTGGGCCGAGGACAAGTCACCCCTTCTGGATGCCTGGAGTGCCCTTGGCACCGGGCGCGTTACAACGTCAGCGAGGGAACCATGGTTGAAGGTCCCAAAGGTCGCGCATTCGGGTTCAAGCCATATTCCTTCGTCGTCAGATCAGTGGCTAACCGGCTCAGGCTGAAAGTGCATCCGGTCGAACTACGGCAGGACACCATCTGGTTGCGCGAGTGAATCTCTCACCCGCAGACCTACCGAGCCCGCAGTCGGAACGCGGACCCGGAGCGGTACCTGTGGTGAGCCGCGGCGCATTACCCGCGTTGCGCTGAGGGCCGGCATCATCTCGGAGGCATCGATGTTCTGTGACACCGACTACCTGCAGTTCGGCGAAATGCTTAAGGAGTTTGACCCGGTCTACGCCAAGAAGATGCGCTGGCTCGTTTACCCATCCGCTAACCGGGTATCAGCCGGGGACGGGTAGTTAAAAAAATGAAGGAGTTTTCATGGCTCGGGCCACCATATTCCATCAGTTTCACGATGTGGGTCTGGCCGCGTGGTTCGGAGGCACCCTCGCCAACGCGGTAGCGCTGAACAAGGCCGCCTCGGCCGCTGACAGCGACTCGCGCACGGGTGCGGTTGCCAACGAGGGATGGGATCGATGGACGCCGGTCAACGGGGGGCTACCGGTCTGCATCTGATCGGCGCAGCAGGATTGGTCAAGCATGACCTGGGCCGGATGCGAGCCCAAAAAGGCGTGCCAACCATGGCTGTGGCCAAGACGGCGGCGGCGCTAGGCGTGACGGCCTACAGCCGTAAGCTCGGTCAAAAAGTATCGCAGCAGCACGCAACGCCGGCAGCTGACGGGACAACTCCGATCGGCGCGACGCCACCAGACGTTGCCGCTGCCCAGAAGCAACTCAGGCAGTTGCAGTGGCTGGTCCCGCGATCACCGGGGCGATCGTGCTGATCGCTTCGTATGCTAATGAGCAATACCGGCCCGAAGAGGTGTCCAAGGGTGTGGTTCAGCGCCTGCTGAAATCATGAACAACTCAACGCAACACTGTAGAGGGACGCTGCACCGATGACCGATGGCATCATGCTCACAGTCGACCGGGTGATCGCCGCGCCACCCGAGGCGGTCTGGCAGCTGCTGGTGGACCTTCACGCATGGCCGCAGTGGGGTCCACCGATCCGGCGAGCCGAACTCGACCGGCCCTTCGATCAACTCGAGCGGCATGCCACGGGCCACGTGTACACCTGGCTGCCGGTTGGGCTGCCGTTCGTAGTCAGTGAATTCGAGCCAGACAGGTACTGGGCGTGGACAGTGGCCGGGCTTCCCGCCACCAGCCACCGGGTGGATCCGGTAGCGCAAGGCACACGTGCCACTATTGCCTTGCCCTGGTGGTCGGCGCCTTACTTGAGTGTGTGCGCAGTCGCGTTGCGCCGCATGGAAAAGATGCTGACCGGAGCGGCGAGCCCTTGATTGAGCTTTAGCTTGAGCTTGTGCCGCCGTGCAGGAAAGCCGCGGTGTCGTAGTAGGTTCGGAATGCGTCGATAGTGTCGCCCTGCGCTTCCAGAACGCTAACTCCGTCATAGCGGAATTCGGTGCCGTCACTCAAAGTCCCGTGCGATGTCCACTCCAGAAAGGCGTTCCATCCCCGCTTGCCGTGTGCCGGAACTTCTGCATCCGCACCGGATACCCGCAACGTAATGGATCACACTCGAATCGGCAGCGATTTCCGCTGACCTGCAATCAGTGTCGCCTTTCCGTCAGTGGCACATCCGCAAGATCTGTTCGGCCGTCCGGCGGCCACTGACCAGCGCGCCCTGGATGGACGCGGTGTCACGGTGGTCGCCGCACAACCACAATCCCGACGAGATGCGAACCGGTCGCCGCAAACTCAGCGGCGGTAATTGAGCCGGCAATGCATGGCGAATCTCGTGGCGTATCAGAAGAGTCCATTTGTTCCCGTCGATGCCCAGAATGTCTGCGGCGTGTCGCCGAGTCACCTTCTCGGGCGGCGCCGTGCCGTCGCTCTCCGGTAACGCCGACGCCGCGATCAAGTGCCGATTCGGCGGAGCATAAGTCGGTGCGGCTGCACTGATCACCGCGGTGTTCAGGACCGGCCCGGGGGCACACGGACGTCCATCAATCCAGAGCATCGCCGGTCCCGAGAGTGGCTGATCTGTCGACCACCAATCGGTAACGACGCTATGGAGTTGCGGCGCAGCCTCTTGCGTCAACGCCGACGCGGTCGCTGGATCCGTGGCGACCACCACATGTCGTGCCCGCATCGTCCGGTCGCCGTCGAAGACGCGGTATCCGTCTACGTCCTTATCAATACGGGACACTGTGCGGTTGAGCGAAATCCGGTCAGCCAGCGTGCTTGCCATCAATGCCGGCAGGGCCTGCATGCCAGCGGCCGGAAGCGCAGGCACGCCCAGCACAAAGGTGCGAGCCAACAGCAAAGCGAAGGCGTTGGAGCTGCTGCCAGTCCCGTCGAGCAGCACACCGGCCAGAAAGCGTTCGATCACCCGCCGTACCTCACCCCGTACTTTCGCCCGGTCAAGCGCCTCGGTGAGGCTGAGATCCGCTTGCTGCAAGTACTTGAGGGCTTTCGGTCGCAGTGCCGGCGCGGCCCACCGGGCCACCGCCAACAAATCACCGGGCTTCAACCCTGCCTGGGCAAGCATGCCGGGAAGCTGTGCGGGATGACGCAGCGGATGAACATACCGCGCTGGCCCCTGATCCCGACGAGCCACGATTCCGGCTCCGAACTTCTGCAGATGCAGAGCGGAAAGATCAACAGCTCGGCGCAATTCCGGATAAGCAGGGTTGAGCACCTGAAATCCGCGGTCGCAGCGAAAGCCGTCGACGATGTCGGTGCGGACCCGCCCACCCACCGACTCACCGGCCTCCCACACCGCCACGTCACGTCCGGCGGACGCCAGCACAGCGGCACAGCGCAAGCCGGCCAATCCTGCGCCGATCACCAGCACTTCGGCGTCCATCTTCACCAAACTCCGGGTTGTTGGAGCCCGCGCTTCAGGCCGTGGCTACCTGAAGTCACGGAAACTATGCGGGCCGTGTCGTCTACGGTCATCGCTTCTTCCCTCATGCAGCCGCTCCTCATCGAAGCGTCAGGCCGGCGCCTGGTGGCGGGATCTCGCCGCGGCGACTGCCTCGCGATGATCGACAATACGGGCCGGATAATGCCGCACTGCCGGCGTTTCCAGCTCCCACGGCCGGTGTACTTGTGGGGTTGTGACATCGGCGAGCTCAGGAATCCAGCGACGCACGTAGTCGCCGTCGGGGTCGAATCGCTCGGCTTGCCGTAGCGGGTTCAGCACCCGGTATGGCCGGGTGTCGGTGCCGGTGCCGGCCACCCACTGCCAGTTCAGTTGGTTGTTGGCGATGTCACCGTCAACGAGCAAACTCATGAAATGTTGGGCGCCAAGTCGCCAGTCCAATTGCAGAGTCTTCGTCAAAAAGCTTCCGGTGATCAATCGGGCCCGATTGTGCATCCAGCCTTCGGCCGCCAATTGTCGCATCCCGGCATCAACTATTGGGTAGCCGGTGCGACCACGGCGCCAGGCGTCGAACATGTCTGGGCTTTCTCGCCAGCCGCCGTCTCTGCTTCGGTAGTCGTGCCAGGCGGCATCGGGGCGGGCGGCCAATAGCTGGGCATAGAAATCGCGCCAGGCGAGTTGGCGGACGAACGCCGTGGCACCTTCGGTGGAAGACTTACTGCGGTACGCCAGCTCCCCAGCGGAAATGCAGCCGAAGTGAAGGTACGGCGACAGCCGCGACGTCGCATCGGCGGCCAGGTCGTCGTGCTGGCTGTGATACTTGTCGACCGGGCCCGCCAGCCACTCCTTCACCATCCGCCGGGCAGTTGTCTCGCCACCCACAGTTAGCTTCGGTGACGCTGCGCCAGAACACAGCTGGCTCGGCTCGGGAAGCGGCTCGCTGTGGGCCTTCACCACATGCAGCGCCGACGGCGCGGGCACAACGCGACGCGTCGCGGCGTGCAACCACTTGCGGTAGTAAGGGGTGAAGATCGAGAAGTGACCTTGACCGCCTTGCGGGCTGAGCTCGGCCGGCTCGGACACGGTGACGCTCGCCGAGTGCACCTTCAGTCCGCAATTGTGGGTGGCGAGGCGTTCCCGCAATTGATGTTCGCGTCGCCGGGCGTAGCCGCTGACGTCCGACGCCACATGGACTTCGGTGATCGACAGCTCCGCCACCAGCCGCTCCACTTCGGTGACGACCGGCCCGTGTCGCACAGTCAAATGCCCGCCGCGACGACGTAACCCGTCATCGAGTTCGGTCAGAGCAGCGGCCAGGAAGCTGGCCTTGTTCGGCGTCAGATAGCTGCTCGAGGTGATGGCGTCGTCGAGTACGAACAGCGCCACGATCGTGTCGCCGCTTTTCGCTGCGGCCGCGAGCACCGGATTGTCATGCACTCGTAGGTCTCTGGTGAACAACGCCATCGTCACGGCCATAGTCGTTTCCTCTCCACATCTGTTGTTGCACCCGCTCAGGGTGGGTCGTTGCCGAGCGTGCTTTGGTGTGCGACCACTTCGTCCAGATCCTGCAGTCGCTGCATGCCGGCCAGCGCCCGCGACATCCGGCGGTTCCCGGACAGCCGGTTGGCGTTGCGGGCAAGGAATGACCAATAACCGCCGGTGAACGGGCAGGCGTCGGCGCCGACACGACGATTCGGGCGGTAACGGCAAGGTCCGCAGTAATCGCTCATGCGATCGATATATGCACCACCGGCGGCGTAGGGCTTGGTCGCCAGCAATCCCCCGTCGGCATGTTGAGACATGCCGATGACGTTGCCGATCATCACCCAGTCGTACCCATCGACGAAGCAGCGGCGAAACCAATCGGCGACTGCGGCGGGGTGCCAACCCCGCTGCAACGCGTAGTTGGACAGCACCATCAGCCGCGGGATGTGGTGCACCCAGCCGTGGTCACGCACATCGGCCAGTATGTTCTTCAGGCAACGCGCCTGCACGGCGTCGGCATCCAACTCGGCGAACCAGTCCGGCAGCGTCGACCGGGCCGCCAGTACGTTGCGCCGCCGGTAACCCTCGCCGAAATGCCAGTAGTTGTGCCATATGTAATCGCGCCAGCCGACGAGTTGGCGAATGTAGCCTTCCACGCTGGCAAGCGGAGCCGCTCCCCTGCAATAGGCGTCCTGAGCCGCATACGCGCATTCCAACGGGTCGAGCAATCCGAGGTTCATCGGAGCGGACAGCGCGCTGTGCGCCATCCAGATGTCGGAAGCGAGCATGGCGTCCTGACGGGGACCGAAGTGCGGCAGCCGCTCTCGTAGAAACGCCCCGAACGCTTGATGGGCTTCGGCGGCCGTCGCGGCGAATTCGCGTGCACCGTCGCGGCCGACGAATGAGACGGTGCCGTCGCGTTCCCAGCGATCCAGATCGGCGCGGACTTCTTCGTCGATCTCGTCTTCCTCGGGCCACCATGGCATCGGAACACCGAGCCGCTCAGTGTTTTTCGGGGGAGGCTCGCGATTGTCCGCGTCGAAGTTCCACCGGGATCCGACCGGTTGACTACCGTCCATCAGCAAGTCGAACCGGCGGCGCGCGTCCCGGTAGAAGTTCTCCAGCAGCAGGCCGCGTTGGTTTCCCGCCCACTGCTCGAACGTGGCACGGTCGGTGCAGTAACCCCGGTGCGGCAACACTTCGACATTCGGTAGCGAAAGCACGAACTTTTCGGCCGCCCACGAAGTGGGGCCACAGACACTGATCGGGTCGCTGACTTTGTCCAGTGCCTCGCGGTAGGTACGGGTCTGCAGGAATACCGCCTGGTCGCCGAGTTCAGCGGCGCGATGACGCAACGCGGACAGCACCAGGTGCGCCTTGCGGCGATGAAAGCGGCTGCGCTCGAACACCGCTCGGGATTCGATCAACAACACCGGCTGGTCCGGGTCGTCGAGGAAGTGCGAACCCAGCTGATCGGCGAAACACCATCGCCGCGCAGTGGAATTCACGACGGGCTCTGTGTGATCAGGCGTCGGAATGCACCGCCCACTCAGCGACTCCCACCGCTGCCGAGTCAGCGGCCGCTGCGTAGGTCAGCTGCGCGACACCGCGAGCGATGTCACGAGCGATGCCCCCTGACAGCGGGTGGCGCCGGGATTGCCGCACTTGATCGGGTTCGGTGACACCGCCTTCGACCACGTCGAAGCGACTTCGGCAGGGCACGTCATGAAGTTTGGCCGGCGTTCGCGCCTTGACCTGCTCATCGTGCCCAGCTGACAGCAATTCTGCTACCGACCGGCTACCGAGGTAGCCGGTGGCGCCGAACACGACGCACCGCATCGCCTCACCTCCCGTCGGAAATATCTTTCATTTGGTTAATTATTAAGATTATAGCGTCACCTGCGGGGTTCGTTTTGTTGTGAATGCCGGCTTTGGTCTCACCTGCTGGATTGACGATCCCTGCAGTGGGTAGACCCGTCGGGGGACGATCAGTAACAGCGGCTGAGTGCGAAAGGACGACTATGGCTGACGAGAACTTCAAGAAGGGCGACAAGGTCGAGTGGAAAAGCCACGGCCAGAACGTCAAGGGGAAAGTGGAAGAGAAGATCACCTCCGACACCAAGGCGGCCGGACGAGAAGTGCGTGCCTCGAAGGACGATCCGCAATACCGCGTGACGAGTGACAAGAGCGGCGCTGACGCTGTCCACAAACCAGGTGCTCTCAAGCGTGACAAGTAACGACGACACCTGGCGCGAGTTTCGAAGCACCGTCAACATGACGGCGAAGGAGCTCGAGAAGTGGCTGACCAGTGACCGATCCGGCGCGGTTGGTCAGAAGAAGGGAAGCAAAGAGTCGACCGGGCATGCCAGCGGCCGGCGCATCGTGACGATCCTGAAGACCAAGAAGAGCGACTTGACCGATGACGACTTTGCTCACATGCGCAAGGTCGTCGGTTATGCCAAGCGCCACCTCAAGCAGCGGCCCTCCGGCGACGTGAGTGATAGCCGATGGCGGTACTCGTTGATGAACTGGGGCCACGACCCGACGAAGAGCTGATCTGGCACTTGGCGGGCATTCAGCTGTCCGGCGTAGTCGGCTGAACTTCGGGATGTTTGCCATGCCAGTCTTTTTCGACGTTGCGAACACGCCTGCGCTGGGCGTAAAGCCAGATCGACGCCGCCGCCGCCACGACGACAGCTATCGAAATGCAGACCGCGGCCAATTCGTACTGCCGGTTTGCCAGTGCGGCCAAGCATCCGACGAAAGCAACAACACCGAACGCTACCAAGATCAGCCCCGGCATTGCGGCGGTATTCTTCATCGTCACACCTGCGTGTGGTCGGGTCGTGCGGTGGTGATCGACAGGGTCTTTCGCGGTATTACCCATGGTTCGTCTCTTTTCCCCTTGCCCACACGGTTAGGTTGAGCGACAGCATGTTCGGCACTCCGCCCGCGCGTGGTGTGGCGCGCCGTCGCAGTGATTCGGGAATCAACCGGGGACGTGTCCGTTCGACGAACCGTTGCGGTGTCCGTTTGTCGAGCCGTTGGAGCCGTGCTGGTGTTCACGCAGCGCGATCATGGCGCGTTGTTCGCCGGCGTGTTGGGCTTCGCGCAGGGCAGCGTCTTCGGCGGGCGGGTCGGCGCGCAGCAGGCTGCCCGAGCCCGGTGAGCCCGCCGAGCCCAGCCGGTTCATCTTGCTGGGGATCGGCGCGCCCTGGTAGGCCAGCGGCAGCGGGTGGCCGTGCTCGTCGACGGGGCCCAGCGGTTGATGCAGTTCGATGTAGGCGCCGTGCGGCAGTCGTTTGATGATGCCGGTCTCGATGCCGTGCTCGAGCACCGATCGGTCGCTGCGCTGCAGCCCCACACACCAGCGGTAGGCCGCGAAGTACACAAACGGCGGCAACACCACCATGCCGATGCGCCCCATCCAGGTGGTGGCGTTGAGCGAGATGTCGAACTTGTAGGCGATAATGTCGTTCATCGCGCTGTATGTCAGCACCATGTAGAACGCGATCGCCATGGCGCCCACCGCGGTACGCACCGGCACATCCCGCGGCCGCTGCAACAGGTTGTGGTGGGCGTAATCACCGGAGAACCGCTTCTCCAGGAACGGATAGATCGTCAGCACCACGAAAATCACGCCCATGATGATCGCCACGGCAACGGCGGCGGGAATGGTGTGTCCGCCGACATAGAACTCCCAGGGCGGCCACAACCGAATTAATCCATCAGTCCACATCAAGTAGAAGTCCGGCTGCGAGCCGGCGGAGATCTGGGACGGCTTGTAGGGGCCCAGGTTCCAGATCGGGTTGATCTGCAGCAGACCACCCATCAGGCCCAAGATGGCGACGGTCATCGCGAAGAACGCACCGGACTTGACGGCGAACACCGGCATCACCCGCACCCCGACCACATTGGTCTCAGTGCGCCCCGGCCCGGGGAACTGGGTGTGCTTTTGAAACCACACCAGCGCCAGATGAATACCGATCAACGCCAGCATGATGCCGGGCAGCAGCAGAATGTGCAGGGCGTACAGCCGTGGGATGAGAATGCCGCCTTCAGCGCAGTTGTATCCCACGCCGCCGCAGGGAAAATCACCGCCGAACAGCGCCCAGTGCAACCAGGTGCCGATCAGGGGTATGCCCAGCGTGATCGAGGACAATGCGGCGCGGATTCCGGTACCCGAGAGCAGGTCGTCGGGCAGCGAGTAGCCGAAGAAGCCCTCGAATATCGCCAGGATCAACAACAACGACCCGATCACCCAGTTGGCCTCCCGGGGCCGGCGAAACGCCCCGGTGAAAAACACCCGCGCCAAATGCACCATGATCGCCGCGGCGAACATCAACGCCGCCCAGTGATGCACCTGCCGCACGAACAACCCACCGCGCACCTCAAAGGAGATGTTGAGCGCCGACTCATAAGCCTTCGACATCTCCACACCGCGCAACGGCTGATAAATCCCGTTGTAGGTGACCTCGGCCATCGACGGGTCAAAGAACAACGTCAGATACACCCCGGTGAGCAACAGCACGATGAAGCTGTACAACGCGATCTCACCCAGCAGAAACGACCAATGCGTGGGAAAAACCTTGTTCAGCTGCCGGCGCACCGCCGCCGCCGGGTGATAGCGCGTATCGATATCGTCGGCCTGCCGAGCCAGCGCCGCACCCACATCCACCTTCGGAACAAGACTCATATCGTCTTCCGCTCCCAAAACGCCGGGCCAACAGGCTTAGTACTCACTCGCACGAGTGGTCTTCGGATTCGGTAAGGCGCTGCGCGAGCGTCACAACCGGGGTGTTGGTCTTCTGAGAACGTCGTCTGAGCCACTCGAATGCGGTATCCGCGTCGACGTGGAAGCGCTCCATCAGCATCCCTTTGGCTTGGCCGATGATGTCGCGGGACGCCAGGCCCCTTGCGGAACTGCTGTTCACGGCGCAGCGTGCTCCATGTCAGCGTGGTGTAGGCGGCGAACACCAGACCTAACGTGACGGAATCCTCGCCGAACGCGTGCGCCTGCTCGGAGTAGAGGTTGAGTGCTGCGGCGCTCGGGCGATGAGCAAACAGCTGAAAAGACATCAACGCCCGGATCGGCGTGTGTGCGACGGCCTCGAAGGAATAGCGCGGCCAGCGTTCGTCAGTACTGAGGTCATCTACGCGGACCATCTGGTGTTGCGGCTCGCCCAACACACAGGGCCCCTCCTGAAAGCTCCGCTGAATCTCATCCAGTAACACCGGATATCGGTCCGTCGCCGCGAGAGTATGTATCTCGCCGGGTCGTCTGCTGATGGTGATGGCCGCGTAGGAGGCACCGGGGACGAGCTGCGCCGCCTGACCGGTCAGCTCGTCGAGCGCCGAATCCAGGTCGCGCTCGCCACCCGCCTGCCGCTGCAGGTCCAGAACCAGGTCACTCATGCGGCGCAGATTTGAGCGGCCTGAGATCACCGAGGTCGCGGTGCCCTGATCCACCGAGAACTCCCTTCCGACGATGCAGGATTGCCCGATTACAACGGACGGATTCTTTTCAGCAACTTAATTGTTAAGTTTATAGCCAAACCTGGACACTGGCAATCGCTGTTCCTCGGGTCTCAGGTTCCCCTCGGTCGCTACCAGCCCGACGAACCTGGCACGCCCTTGAAAGGCCCGCTGATCCAGCTGTTGATCCAGCCGCCGTAGAAGCCGCCGGGCTGGGGAATTACCTGCTCGCCGTTGACGGTGCACCGGTCGACTTTGCCGGGCATCACTGCGACGGCCTCCGCAATCGCCGCGTACTCCGGACTGGGCTGCCTGTATGTCCAGGCAGCCTGCAATGCCTCGCGGCGCTCGGTCACCAGGTCGTAATAGCTGGCCTGCCCCTTCCATTCACACCATGACGAACCCCGTACCGGGCGCAGCACGTTCTCGGTGAAAGCACTCCGCGGCAGGTAATACGTCGGTGGGTGGCTGGTCTCGAGTACCCGCCAAGCCGACTTCGTCGACGCGATGATCCGGCCGCCGAGCTCTATGGTGATCGGCCCGGTGAACTTCTCCAGCCGCGGCGGGCGCGGATACTGCCATACCGATTCCTGACCGGACCCGGGCCTATCCGGTTTCGGCGCAGAATTCATTGTGCTTCAGGGTTCGTCCGGATGCGGATCGGTCCACGCCAGGCCTGATCGGGATTGCGCACGATGCCTTGTTGCAGGATCTCCACGTCGCCAGCCTTGGCCAGGGCAAAAGCGATTGTCCGGCTTTGCGCCGTGAGATCCCGCCAGTCATCTCCGCCGACGGCCCGGGCGGCGTCGGAGGGACAGATGCTGCCGGCGGGCCCGCGATGGTGTGCCAGCGCCAGTATTGCCGCGCGCAGGCGGGCACCCACCGGCCCGTCGGCGAGCGCAGCCTGGGCCGCAGCCGCCGCCGGCCCCGGATCGGCCGCAACCCGGGTCAACTCGCTCTGCAGCTTTGCTTGGCCGGCTATCACAGTGACAGGTTAGGCGAGGATCGCTATGTTGACCTGCGTACTCGTGCAATGTCCGATGGCATCGTCACGTCGCTAAAACCGGGATCGGAGTGCCCCATGACACGCGAAGATGACCGCGGCCGCCACTTCCCTTACCACTACGACCGTCGACTAGCGCCGCTGTGGGCACCTTTTCGCGCCTGGCCGGCCACCCAAGGCGTAACGCTGACCGAGGACGGGCGCCTCGTTGCCCGCTACGGCCCGTTCCGGGTCGACGTGCCGCTTTCAGATGTGCAGGAAGCCCGCGTGACTGGGCCGTACCGGTGGTGGACCGCTGTCGGACCCAGGCTTTCGATGGTTGACGACGGGCTCACATTCGGCACAAACGCTCACGCCGGCGTGTGCATCCACTTCCAGCCGCCGATACACCGCGTGTTGGGGTTCCGTGACCACTCGGCGCTGACCGTGACGGTCGCCGACACCGAGGGACTGGTCACCGCACTCAACACTTCGAGGTAGCGCCCAGCCACAACGCGGGCGCGACATGGTGCCGGAAAATGCTGTCTACCGGTAGATAGCAAGTAATTCCGTTACCCTTGGTCGACGTATCGCCGAGAAGGGTGCGGTTGGGTGAGCAAGCGCGGCGTAAAGAACGCACCGCTGAGCCGGGCAGAGCTGGAGAAGCTGATGTCGGCCGACATGCGGGCGTTAACAGCGCAATCTGACCGCATCGGCCGCTACTTCGCCCGCCGCAACGACGTCAGCGGCAGCGACTTCCATGCCTTACTGCACATCATGGTTGCCGAAACTGTCGGCACCCCGTTGACGTTGGCTCAGCTGCGTCAACGTATGGATGTCTCACCGGCGGCGATCACTTATCTGGTGGATCGAATGATCGACGCCGGACACATTAGGCGCGAACCTGATCCGGGAGATCGACGAAAGACGCTACTGCGTTACGAGCTCAGCGGGATGGCTCTGGCAAGGGATTTCTTCAGCCCGCTCGGTGCTCATCTGCACAAAACACTCGCGGATTTGCACGATAAGGACTTGACGGCTGCACATCGCGTGTTCACGGCGATGGCCACGGCGATGTCCAACTTCGAGAGCGAGCTCGTAGGCAGGCACCAGTTGCCGGTTGCTGAGCGCACCAGCGCAACGGCTGGCCGAAGCCGCAAGCTGGTGCGGTGATGTGAGAGAACCTCTGCACGAACGGTTATCGAGAACGTGCGGGCTCGAGTACCCGCTGCTCTATCAAGTCGGCGCCACGGGCCACGCCGCCCGTCGCGGCGAAACCGGCGGCGACGCGACGAGCGCCGTCACCCATTGTCATCGCCCGGCGCACCGCTGCACGTAGTCGCCGCGCTGTGAGCCTTTTGACGGGCAGCCGAGTGCCGCAGCCGGCCATCTGCACCCGCCGCGCCACTTCAGCCTGATCACGGGCGAAGGGAACGACGCAGACCGGCACACCGCGATCGAGCGCCTTGACCGTGGTGCCCATTCCGCCGTGCGTGATTGCGCAGCAAGCACGCTGGAGCACCAGACTGTGCGAAACGAATTGACACACCGTGGCGTTGGATGGCCGTGGCAACCCAGCGGGTATACCGGCGGGAAACGTCGCGACTACATGAACCGGTTCGTCGGAAAGCGCCTGCAACGCCGTTGCGGCCAGGATCGTGTCGGCCTGCCTGATCGAGGAGGTGCTTACCAGGACGACAGGTCGATCGATGGACTGCAGCCACTCGGGCTCGGCGGTGGGTGGGGAATCGACTGTGCAAGCGCCGATGAGGTGCACCGCCTCACCCCAGCCGGCATGCGGATACTCAAATGGCTCGCCACCGACCGCCAACAGCAGCGGCGGGCGCCGCATCAAGGCGTCGACGGTCCGGACCGCGGGCACTCCCAGCTGCGCGCGAATCGCGTTCACCCGCGGCAATATCGGCCGGTCGAACAGATATCTGACGAACGGGCGTATCGACGCGTCACGCACAGCGCCGACGATGCCCGGTAACGGTCGCAGCCCTGGGCCGAATGGCGGCACGCCCCGAGACCTCAAGTACGGGCTGAATGGTGAGAACACCAGCCACGGGATGTCGACGGCTTCGGCGAGTGACATTGCCCCCCAGCAGTTTGCGTCCACGATTAGCGCGTCGGGTCGCACCCGCTGCATCGTGGCTTGCAGGTCGTCGACTTCGAGAACTGCCCTCTCACATAACACATCTATTGACATCTTGAGCACCGCCAGGGCGTTTTTGGCCGTCCAATCCTGCCCGGCGACAGCCTCGATCCGCGGGTCTACCGGCTCGGTGTGCACGCCGGCCCGTCGCATCCGCGGCACTTCGGCAGCCATTGTCTGCACGTGCACGTCATGCCCGCGCTCGACCAACTCACCGAGCAGCGCACTCAACGGCAACAGATGACCGAGCGCCGGTGAGCCGTAAGCCAGGATAACCGCCATAGTTCAGACCGCGATCAGTGAGCCGGTAGGACACCGATACTGCGTAAATTGGCCAAATTCGATGCCCCGCAACCATGTAGACAGATTCTGAGTTCCTCAATGAACCGCTCAAGCCATTCCGATGCAGCCTCGACGGAGGAGATCGCCGGGGCCAGCAGCGGCCGGGCGACGGCCACCACGTCGGCGCCCAACGCGAGCGCCTTGGCGGCGTCCATGCCGGTGCGGATACCTCCGGAGGCAACGAGGGGGATGGCTGGGAACGCTTGGCGAACCTCCCGGATCGCGCGTGCTGTCGGCACGCCCCAATCGGCCAAGTCAGGATTGCGCAATTCGCCGTAGCGGACCAGCTGTTCTACCCGCGACCACGAGGTTCCGCCCGCGCCGGCGACGTCAACCGCCGCCACGGCCGCCTCGCCGGAAGGCCGAATCAGCTGAGAGACCGCGGCAGCGCCGATCCCATGGCCTACTTCCTTGAGCAGCACCGGATAACGCAGCTCATCGGCGACGTCGCAGAGCCGCTGCAATGACCCAACGAAGTCGGTGTCGCCGTTGTCCTGTACTGCCTCCTGCAGCGGGTTGGTATGAACCGCCAGCGCGTCGGCTCCTACCCGATCCAGCGCCTTCGCAAGATCAGGAACGGCGGCTTTCGTCACCTGGGCCAGACCAATATTGCCGAACAGCAGAATATCTGGTGCCACGTCGCGGACGACGAAGCTGGTCGCCGCCCGCTCACCGAGCGCGCTGTCCAACATAATCCGCTGTGATCCGAGCATCATGCCGATGCCCAGTCGTTGAGCGACCGCTGCCAGGTTCCGGTTGATGGTGGCGGACATTTCCGCGCCGCCGGTCATCGCGCCTATGAGCACCGGCGCACAAAGCCGGGCTCCGAGGAAGTTGGTGGACAGGTCGATGTCAGCCAAGTTGGTCTGGGTCAGCGCGTTGTAGGGCAGCCAATAGCGCTCTAGGCCCGTCGTCACGCCGCGGTAAGCAACTTCGTCGTCGAGGCAGACGTCGATGTGGCGGCGCTTGCGGGTTCTGATGTCGCGGTGGTCAGGCTTCATGGCGGATCGACTTCATCCTCACGTCGTCGGCGGCCTAGGTTGCCGCTGACTTGAGTTCGTCTTGGTACTGCCGCATAGCCGCGATCAGTGCGGCGAAAACCCGGTGTCCCACCGCCAAGTCGTCGTCGGTCAAATCAGACATCGCGGTCCGGGTGTGCTGCCCCAGCGGGACGAAGAACGCACGAGCAGTGTCGAAGCCGGGTTCGGCGTAGCGCAGCACCACCTTGCGACGGTCTCCCGGGTGTGCTTCGCGACGCAAGTGACCAGAATCGATCATTCGGTCCACCAGATAAGTGATCGCCGCGCCTGACAGCCCCATACGCTGACGGAGGTCGCCCGACGTGATCGGCTCGCCGGCGGTCTCGGCCACCATCACATGCAGGAGAGCGCGAAAGTCGGTAGAGCGCACGTCATGGGCCGCGGCGAACAGCCGGCCGATCTGGTCGGATTCCGCCGACAACACTCGCAGATCAGCCGAGATCATCGACTCCAGCGCGGCCCGGTCAGTTACGTTCTCGTCAGAGACCATGGCGACCTCAGCATATCTGGTGAAATCGCGTTTTCGTTCAGTTGATTAATACTTAAAGAATTGAAATGCTGACTTTAGCCGCGTCGATCGGCTCGGAGATAGTTGGAGGCAGAGTTGACAAAGCAGACACTGGCAGCCACAGCGCTGGCCGTCGCCGCTACTGCCGGCGTCGGCACCGTAGGGAATCGATCGCAGACAGCCACGTGGTATCCGCGGCTGCGAAAGCCGCCCTATGTGCCGCCCAACGCGGTCTTCCCGGTGGCCTGGACGTCGTTGTATGCCGATATCGCCGGTACCTCGGCGAAGGCCATTGACCGATTACGAGCCACCGGCCAGCATCGCAAAGCCCGGCGGTACACCGCCGCGCTGGGCGTCAACCTGGCGCTGAACGCGGGTTGGAGCTGGCTGTTCTTCAAATACCACAAGCTTGGCCTGTCCGCCCTAGGTGCGGGGATCCTGGCGGTCAGTAGCGCTGACCTGACGCGACGAACGGCCGACGCCGCGCCGGTCGCCGGACTGGTGCTGCTGCCCTACCCGCTTTGGTGCGCTTTTGCCACCGTCATGTCCGCGGAAATCTGGCGCCTCAATAGGTGACCGCGCCTAGGGTCGTCGACTAAGGCGAATTGGGGTTCGCCCTGCTTAGTGGCTTGCCGGAGGAAAACTCGTGGCCATCTCCATCTTGCGAACCGTCGAAGACTGGTGGGTGCACAAGGCCGCCCGCGCGGCCAAGATCGACACCGCTGCGACGACCACGCGCGAGTTGCTGTCCGACCGGAAAGCGATCGATGCCGCCGCCATCAGCAGCGACACCCTCCCCTCAGAAACTCTTCGCCTGCTTTCACCAGTGACGGCACCGTGTCGGGTGGTCGCTCAGATGACGAACTATGCCTCGCACGCGAAAGACGCCGCGATGAACCCGAAAACGGTTCCGCTGACGTTTTTTCGCAAGGCGTCGGGTTCGATCAGCGGGCCTTTCGACGACATCGTCAAACCGCCCCATATCGCCTTGCTGGATTACGAGGTTGAGATCGGCCTGGTGATCGCCCGAGACATGGCGGTGGGTGCCGCGATCACCGGTGCGAACCTGTCGGATTACATCGCCGGCCTCGTCGTGACTAACGATGTCTCGGCTCGCGACGTACAGCTGACGAAAACCCAGTTCTACGAGGCCAAGTCGTATCCGACTTTCACTCCCGTCGGTCCGGCGCTGGTGCTACTGGATGCCGAGGAGCTCAAGCGGTTCGGCGACCTGCGGCTGCGATTGCGGGTCAACGGACAGCTGCGCCAGGACATGGTCGTCGCCGGTGACATGATCTATCAGCCGCTGCAGGCGTTGCAGGGTCTGACCCTATTTCAGCAACTCAACGCTGGTGATCTGGTGTTGACCGGCACGCCGGTGGGAACCGCGCTGAGCGCGCCGCCCAAACCCGTCGAGAAGTTGGCGTTGATGCTGTCGACACCAACGAGATTGCGGCTGTTCTTTGCCAGGCAAAGCAGGAATCCGAAGTACCTGCACGACGGCGATGTCGTCGAGACCAGCGTTGCCACCGACGACAAGTCCATCGACCTGGGCGAGCAGCGCACCGTGGTGAGGTTCGCGTGAACCTGCCGTCGGGTCAGTGAGCAGCCTTCTTGCGGTCGATATCGGCCAGGGCAGCGGCCAGTTCTGCGCGCTGCGCCGCTGACGTCTCCCACGCCAGCTGCCGGTTCTTGACCACTTTGGCCGGTGCGCCGACCGCGATCGAGTAGTCGGGCACGTCGCCCTTGACGACTGCGTGCGATCCCAGCACGCAGCCTCGCCCGATCGTCGTACCGCGCAGGATTGTCACCTTCGCGGCGATCCAGGTGTCCGGCCCGATCCGCACCGGGCTTTTGACGATGCCCTGGTCTTTGATCGGCAACGTGATGTCATCCATCCGATGGTCGAAGTCGCAGACGTAACACCAGTCCGCCATCAGCACCGAATCACCGAGCTCGATGTCGAGATAAGTGTTGATGACGTTGTCGCGGCCCAGCACCACTTTGTCGCCGAACCGCAGCGAGCCCTCGTGGGCGCGGATCGTGTTCTTGTCGCCGATGTGGACCCAGCGCCCGATCTCCAGCTGGGCGAGTTCTGGAGTCGCGTGGATCTCGACGTCCTTGCCGAGAAACACCATGCCGCGGGTGACGATGTGCGGGTTGGCCAGTTTGAATTTCAGCAGCCGCCAGTAGCGCACGAGATACCACCGGGTGTAGGCGCGGTTGGTCAGCACCCATCGCAGCGAGGCCAGGGTGAGGAATCGCGCCTGCCGCGGGTCGCGCAGCTTCGATCCTCGCCAGCGGCGATGCAGCGGTGCGCCCCACATGCTCGTCATGGCCGGAAAGCCTAGCCTGACGACGATGCGGGACGCACGAGTCCCGAGGAGAAGTCAGGCAATCAAGCAGCGCCTGACGCCGATGCGGGACGCACGCGTCCCGAGGAGAAGTCAGGCAATCAAGCAGCGCCCGAGACGACGCTGCGGTGACGAGTTACCCTCACCTGTACTCGATAGCCCGCTGCGGCGTTTCGAAAGGATCTGGGATCCACACCGTGTTCTGGCGACTCCTCCGCTGTCGCCCGCCGAGTGTGCGGGTTATTGGCGAAAAACCCGTGTTATGGCTCAACAACGCCCGCACTCGACGCGCGATAGAAACCGGTGCAGCGCGGCGTTTGCTTTCGGCAGTGTCCGCGGCGTTCGTTACCGCCGCTCTTGGCGGCTGCGGCAATACCGACTCCTGGGTGGACACCGCACCGGCCCGGGGCTGGCCGGCCCAATACAGCGACGCGGCAAACAGCGGCTATACCGCGATCACCGGCGTGACCACCCTGGGGCTGCAGTGGACCCGCTCGGTCAAAGGCGATCTGGCAGCAGCGCCGGCTCTCAGTGCTCGGGGCTGGCTGGCTCTGAACGCGCAGACCCCCGCCGGCTGTTCGTTGATGGAGTGGGAGAACGACGACCGAGGTCGGCAGCGCTGGTGTACCCGGCTGTATCAGGGCGGCGGCTTTTCCAGCGCGCTGTTCGACGGTTTTGACAACGTTTATGTCGGCCAGCCGGGCGCGATGCTGTCCTTCCCACCGACGCAGTGGATTCGTTGGCGCCACCCGGTGATTGGGATGCCACTGACTCCACGGATCCTCGATAACGGACAGCTGCTGGTGGTGACGCACCTGGGCCAGGTGCTTATCTTCGACGCCGAACGCGGAACCGTCGTCGGCAGCCCGATCGACCTGGTCGACGGAGTGGACCCGACCGATTCGCAGCGCGGATTGTCCGATTGCGCACCAGCTGGCCCGGAATGCCCGATCGCCGCCGCACCTGCATTCGCTTCGGCCAGCGGAGTGGTGGTGGTCGGCGTCTGGCAGCCCGGTGCCAACGCCGCGGGGCTGGTCGCGCTGAAATACCATGCCGGGCAGCATCCATTGTTGACCCGCGAATGGTCCAGCGACGCGGTGACCGCCGGGGTGATCGCCAGCCCGGTGCTGTCCGCCGACGGCTCAACGGTTTATGTCAACGGCCGAGACAACCGGCTGTGGGCGCTGCACACCGCGGACGGCAGACCGAAATGGTCCGTAGCGCTGAACTTCTTGGCGCAGACTCCGCCGGCGGTCCAGCCCAGCGGCCTGGTTGTCTCCGGGGGTGGGCCCGACACTCGACTGGTCGCCTTCAAGGACGCCGGCGACCACGGCGAGCAGATCTGGCGTCGCGACGACGTTAGTCCGCTGTCGGCGTCGAGCCTCGCCGGTACCGGCGTCGGCTATACCGTGGTCACCGGAGGGCCGGGTCCCGGCGGGTCCGGGCAGTCGCTGTTGGTCTTCGACCCGCGGGACGGTCACACCATCAGCGGCTATCCGTTACCGGCGGCGGCAGGCTATCCGGTCGGAGTGTCGGTCGGCGCGGACCGCCGAGTGGTGGCCGCTACCAGCGTCGGGCAGGTCTACAGCTTCGCGCCGGGCTGAAGCACTCATGAATCACACCGTCAGCGGCGGCACGGCGTTGCGTGGTATCCGCACCTGGCTGGCGCCGGCCAACGACGGCAGCAGTTCACCGGGTGCGAAGTAGAAGATCAAGTCACCGTCGGTGATGGCGAAGTTCTGGTAGTGCGTGGGATCAAGACCCGTTCCAGGCGGAATTGCGGCGCCCAAGCCGTTCTGGTGGGCCACCTCGTGCTGCACGATCGGGTAGATCGCGTCCAGTGGTTTGCTTCCCGGGACGAAGAGGTTGTCGAACGTGACGGGTTGCCCCCGGCCGAGGTCGTAGTTGAAACCTTTGTAGAAGGTGGACGGGCGCGGCCCACCGAGATCCTCGAAGACTTTGAGCATGACGCTTTGAGTGCCGTGCGGCGGCTGGCCGGAGTGGAACTGCTCGGAGGTGACCTCCATTTGGTAGGTCATGTCGCGGGAACTGGGCGTCTGGGCCACGTTGACGAACCCGTCGCGGTTCTGGGTGAGAAAGTCGGTGAGCGCTTGCTGGTCGGGATAGTCGACCGGATAGGTCAAGCTGAGGGTGTAGCCGGCGTTGGACGTAGATATATGGCACATCTGGTCGTCAACCGTGCCACCCAGGTTGGCGCATGAGGGCGGCGCCGCGTCGACACGCCCGGGCCAGCCGGCCGTCATGACCGCGGCTGCCAGCATTGTGGCAGCCGTCAAACTTCGCATCGTCGGATTGTCCTTGCAGACTGAAGAACGGGCGGGACGCCAGGTAGGTTGTCTGAGCTCAGCCTACCTGGGCGCCCTCCTGCCGGGCGGCGAACGGATGCCGCGAGATCATTGCCACCCGCGGTCCGCGACCCTCGGCGACAAGAATTGCGGACCCCCGGGGTAAGACGGGCGCTAGAACAGCGTCGGCAGGATCTCGGTGAGGAAGTTGGCGCCGGTCGCTGTCGCGGTCAGACCGTCACCGAAGACGGAGGCGAAGTCGAAATCGCCTGGGACGCCACCGCCGGCGCCGGCGGTGGCGAAGCTGCCCGCAGTTTCGAACGGGTCGAAAACATTGGCGCTGTCGTTGTTGCCGAGGACGCTGGCGGCAAGGTCGCCGAAATTGCCTACTCCACCGGCATGCGCGTGGCTGAGGTCGCCGAGAACGGAAGCGAAGTCGTTGTCGCCGAAGGTGGCACTGGCCCCACCTCCGTGGATTGCGCCGCCGAAGGTGGCAGTGTCAATAGCGGTGTTGTTATTGCCGAAGCCCGCGAAAGCACCGCCGTTCTCACCGACGCTGTTGCCGTTCTGAATAGCGGTGTCGAAAATGCCGCCGACGGCGGCGGGGCCGAGGTTTTCTCCGCTGTTGTTGCCGAAGTCGATGGCGAAGTCGTTATTGCCGTTCCCGCTGAGTCCGATCAGACCGCCGGCACCGGCGAAGGCGCCGTCATTGCCGCCAGCACCCGCGGCGTCGGGGGCGTTGTTGCCTATGTCAATGGCAGTGTCATAGCTGCCAGCCCCAGTGCCACTGCCGATGCCACCGATATCGCCGGCGCCGGCGTAGGCGCCGTCGTGGGCGCCCGGTCCGCCCAGAGTGTTGGTGCCAATGTCGATGGCGGAGTCGAAATTGCCGTTCCCGGTGCTGTCCCCACCGGCCACGGCTAAGGCGTTGGT
The DNA here is from genome assembly GCA_963830605.1 of uncultured Actinomycetota bacterium. GTDB lineage: Bacteria > Actinomycetota > Actinomycetes > Mycobacteriales > Mycobacteriaceae > Mycobacterium. The sequence goes on from CAWHML010000004.1 coordinate 931,306, forward strand.
GCCATTGGCCAAGGCGTAGTCACCAATGCCGTGGGTGGCGGTGGCATCGGCGCCGTTGCCGATGGCAATCGCCAAGCTGAAATCTCCTGGAGTCGTGGTGGCGGTGGCGAGGTTTCCTGCTGTCGGGAACAAGTCCGTCCCGTCAAAGGAGACTTGGAAAGCGGAAGACTCTGGCACCGCAAGAGCTGGACTAAGCAGCCCACCCCAATCGATCGACGAGAACACGTCGCTGGACGGGTCCGCCGAGGCGATTCCCGGTGCGGATGCCACAGCTGCCCCCACTCCCAAACCAACTGCGAGCATGCCCAGCCGACCTCCACGACGAGCGTTCACCTGTATTGTCTCCTCTCGCAGAACATCTCATGTGCCTGCAGACTTTGTTACCAAACCCGATCCGCGGGTCAGCATAGCAGTTCGTTAAGAAAATAGGGGTAATCGCTTCAGCAATTTCAAATGTTCGCTCAGGCTTGACTCAGCCCAGTTTTGTCGCCACGTGCGGGTACTTTTATCGCGACGGCCGACACACGAACGCCTGTGGTCGTGACTTGGCGCCAGTGCCGATACGGCTGATCACCACTGCCAAAGAATGGCTGCCCTGCAACGCAAGCCGGCGTCGCAATTGATCGGGGTCGATGTCGACCCCGCGCACCAAAATCTCCACCGCCCCGCAGCCCAGCGCGGAAAGCGTCCGTCGCAGCCGACGCTCGTCGAAGGGCAGCTGCTCCTGGACTTCGAATCCGCGCACTCGTGCAGGTAGCTGATCTCCGGACAGGTAGGCGATATGGGGATCAAGCTGCCACAGTCCATGCCGCGCGGCATAGTGGCGCACCAGGCCGGCGCGCACCACCGCGCCGTCGGGGTCAACGATCCATTTTCCCGCGGGCCGAACCGGGCAGTCGTCCGATTCAGTGTCGGTGAGCTGTTCACCGCGATCGAGGACGGTCGCCCGGCGGCGCACACCGGACTCGGTCAGTCCCGCCGACCACAAACACGCTTCCCGGACCGACCCCCCGTAGGAGGTCACTTCGATCTCTCCATAGAAGCCGAGGCGTCGGATGTGCTGAAAATCGATTCCCGGAGCGCATTTGACGACCAGTTCGCGATCGCGGTAAGTCTCCAGCAGCTCCGCCAGGGGCGGCTGGTAGTCGTCCGGATCGAAACGGCGCCGCCCGCCACTTCGGCGGCCCGGGTCGGCCAGCACTACGGCGTCGCGGGTGACAGGCCGCAGCGCGTCAGCGCGGCAGAGGTGGGCGGCCGAGCCGAGATTGTGCCGCGCCATCGCCAGCCGTACCGGGTCGAGGTCACTGCCCACTGCGCGGGCCGCGGTGCCGCGCAGCGCCGCCAGCTCTGTCCCGATCGAGCAAGTCACATCATGAACCACCGTGCCGGTCAGCCGGCGCGCGCGATGCCGGGCGACTGCGGCGGCGCTGGCCTGCTGCAGTGCTTCGTCGGTAAACAGCCAGTCGTCCGTGCCGGGGAGCTTCGCCGCTGCGCGGCGCCGCAGCAGCACGGTTTCCACCAGCACCGGTGCCCGGTCCCCGAATCGTTTCCGCACGGCCGCAATGTCGGCGATGCGGTCGGTCAGCGGCAGCGATTCGACGGCGCTCAGCGCCGCGGAGCCCACATCCGACGCCAGGTAGGCGACGTCGTCGAGCCCGAAGTTCAGGACGGCTTGATCCCGGTGATCATGACGTTGTAGAACCAGCCCTTCGGCACCACCAAGCTGCACAGGTGCTCATCAACCCAGCTCAAGGTCTTCCAGCTGGTGAAGGCGAACTTGGCCCAGCCCCAGCCCAGCCGTTCGGCGGGCACCGCGTACTCCAAGGTCCGCAGCGGCCAGCCCAGCATCGCCGCGGCGAATTCGACGGTAGCGGTCTCGACATTGACCGCACCGGCGTTGGTGGCCGTGCGTTCCAGGTCACCCGGCGTGAAGGTGTGCAGATCGACGACGGCCTCCAGGGCGGCGGCGCGCGACGATTCGTCGAGTTCGGCTTGCGGTCGTCGCCAGCTTTCCAGCCCGGGCAGTTTGGTGACGTTGGTGGCGACCCGCCAGGTCAGCGTGGACAGCCTGCGGGCGTATTCGTCGCCGACGGTGGTCGGCTCGCCGGCGAAGACGAACCGGCCGCCGGGTTTCAGCACCCGGATCACTTCCCGCAGCGACAACTCGACATCGGGGATGTGGTGCAGCACGGCGTGCCCTACCACTAGATCGAACGTGTCGTCGTCGTAGGGGATGCCCTCGGCATCGGCGACGCGGCCGTCGATGTCCAACCCCAGTGACCGCCCATTGCGGGTCGCAACCTTGACCATCCCCGGCGACAGGTCGGTGACCGACCCCCGCCGCGCCACCCCGGATTGGATTAGGTTCAGCAGGAAAAAACCTGTGCCACAACCCAATTCGAGAGCCCGGTCGTAGGGCATTCGGTAAACTTCGTCGTCGGGGACGACGGCGTCGAAGCAGGCGCGCGCGTAGTCGATGCAGCGCTGGTCATAAGAGATCGACCACTTCTCGTCGTAGTTCTCCGCTTCCCAATCGTGGTAGAGCACCTGGGCCAGCTTGCTGTCATGTCGCGCCGCCTCCACCTGCTCGGCGGTGGCGTGCGGCTGCGGCGCCGGTTCACCGGCGACCTTCGAACTCCTCGTCACGAAGGCAGCCTAGCGGCGATCGCCAGGGCGGCGAAGCCGGGCGCAGCGGGTCGCCGCCCGACAACTACTGCGGCGATCGCCAGGGCGGCGAAGCCAGGCGCAGCGGGTCGCCGCCCGACAAGCCAGTGGCGGTGGCAAACACCTCGACGTAGCGGCGACGTTCGGAGGTGAGCCGATCGGCCGCAGACTTCGCCAAGACCTCCTCGACGCCGGCCTTCGCCGCGGCCAGTGCGTGTGCGGGGCCGTCGACGAACCGGCTGGCCCACGCCGCGGCGGCTTGGTACACGTGATCCGGCGCCACCATGTCGTCGATCACGCCCAACGCCTGCGCCTCCCGCGCGTCGAAGAACCGCCCGCTGTACACCAGTTCCTTGGCCCGGCTCGCACCCACCGCCTGCGTCAACCGCGCAAGCCCGGCGCCGTCGGGAATGAGACCGGCCGAAATTTCCGTCGCGCCGAACTTCACGTTGTCGCCGCTGACCCGCCAGTCGGCGCACAGGGCCAGGGTGAGCCCGGCACCCAGCGCGTAGCCAGTGACGGCGGCGACGGTGGGTTTCGGGATCGCCGCGACGGCTTCGACGCCGGCGCGCCGGACCTCGGCCCAAGTATCTGCTTCAGCTGGGGTCAGCGCGCGCAGCGCGGGCATCTCGTCGCCGGCGGAGAATATCTCGTGGCCGCCGAAGAGGATGACGGCGGCGATGTCGTCGCGGCGCCCCAGCTCGGCGGCCGCGGCCACAATTTCCCGGTAGACCTGACGCGTCAGTGTATTGGTGGGCGGCCGCGATAACGCCAGAGTTCCGACGCCGGGATGTTCGGGGTCGGACATCACGCTGACGAACTCGGTCACATCCACCGCTGCCCGCGCGCCTGGTTGTAGCGGTCGGAATCGAAGAACTCGATTTCCCAGTTGTCGTCTCTGATCGCCAATTCCGGTTGAACGGGCACGATTTGACGGTCCACCTCCAGCACGTCGCGCACGGTGCGGTGGGCCAGTGAATCGAGCTGAGTCCAGGTCGGCGGCAGCAGGAAGCTGCGGCCGGCCGCGAAGTCGTCGATGGCGGCCTGCGGAGTCGTCCAGCCGGCGCGGTCGGACTCGGTGTTCTCGCCGTCGGCGCGCTGGCCGTCGGGCAACGCCCCGACGAAGAAGTAGGTGTCGTAGCGGCGCGTGCGTTCGGCTTCGGGAGTCACCCAATTCGCCCACGGCCGGAGTAGATCGGCGCGAAGCATCAAGTTTTCGCGGCGCAGGAAGTCGGCGAACGACAAGGTCCGGTCGGCCAGCGCAACGCGATAGTCGCGGTACACCGACGCGTCGCTGACGATGCCGTGCGGATCGTCGGCGGTCCCGGCGAACAGCACGCCGGATTCTTCGAAGGTTTCGCGGGCAGCGGCGCAGACCAACGCTTCGGCCAAGTCAGCTTCGACGCCGAACCGCTGCGCCCACCACGGGGGTCCCGGTCCAGTCCAGGCGATGTCGGCGTTGCGGTCGCGATCGTCGACCCCACCGCCCGGGAAGACCATCACGCCTGCGGCGAATTCCATTCCCGAGTGCCGCCGCATCAGGAAGACGGCGATGCCGTCGGCGGTGTCGCGGACCAGCATCACCGTCGCGGCCGGGCGGGGGGTGAGCGGGACGAATGGCTCGTCGGCGGCCGGGCTCATGCGCGCATCCGGTGGGCGGCGCGGGTACGGATCCGCCGGGCGAAGTAGCGCCCGTCGATGACGTCCACTGCCATCGACTGGCCGAATGCCGTGGACAGGTTCTCGGCGGTCAGCACGTCGGGCAGCAGGCCGGCGGCGACGATCTGGCCCTGGGACAACAGCATGCAGTGGCTGAAGCCGGGCGGAATTTCCTCCACATGGTGGGTGACCAGGACCGTGGCCGGCGCGTCGGGATCGGCGGCCAGGTCGGTCAGTCGGGCTACCAGCTCTTCGCGTCCACCCAGGTCCAGTCCGGCGGCCGGCTCGTCGAGCAGCAGTAGTTCCGGATCGGTCATCAACGCGCGGGCGATCAGCACCCGCTTGCGCTCACCCTCGGACAGGGTGTCGTAGGTGCGGTCGACCAGGTGCTCGGCGCCCAGGCTTTCCAGGATGTCGATCGCCCGGTTGTAGTCGATGTCGTCGTAACTTTCCCGCCACCGGCCAAGCACCGCGTAGCCGGCCGAGACGACCAGGTCGCGCACCATTTCCTGGCCGGGGATGCGTTGCGCCAGCGCCGAGGAACTCAGCCCGATGCGGGCGCGCAGTTCGGCGGTGTCGACTCGGCCTAGCCGCTCTCCGAGCACATACGCGAAGCCGGACGACGGGTGTTCGGTGGCCGCGGCGATCCGCAACAGCGAAGTCTTGCCGGCTCCGTTGGGCCCGACGATTACCCACCGTTCGTCGAGCTCGACGGCCCAGGTCAGCGGGCCGACCAGAACCCGCCCACCGCGGCGCAAGGAAACCTCGTGAAAGTCGATCAGCAGATCGGGGTCGGCTGCTATATCGCTTCCGGATTCGGGCACTTGACCATGGTGCCGTACCTGCACGCCGCGGCGGGTTTCGGGTCCTGCCCCCGAGCAGACCCAGAATCACCCGAATTCAAGGCCGCAATGTGGGCGACTTTGCGTCTGGTGGCCGGGCAGGGCCGGCGAACACCGCTGTTAGTCGGGTGGGATTTCGACGCGCCGCAGCACGCCGTCGATCGCGTCAGCGGCCTCGATCTCACCGCGGGTGATGCCCAGCAAAAACAGCACCGTGTCCAGATACGGGTAACTCAGCGACGCGTCGGCGATCTCACGCAGCGCCGGCTTGGCGTTGAACGCCACACCCAGGCCGGCCGCGGTCAGCATGTCGATGTCGTTGGCGCCGTCGCCCACCGCGACGGTCTGCTCCAGCGGAACCCCGGCCCGGCGGGCGAATTCGCGTAGTGCCTCGGCTTTACCGGCGCGATCGACGATGGTGCCGAGGACCCGGCCGGTGAGCTTACCGTCGATGATCTCCAGCTCGTTGGCGGCGACGAAGTCGAGCATCAGCTCGTCTGCGAGCGGCTGAACAACCTGCCGGAAGCCGCCGGACACCACCCCGCAGTGATATCCCAGCCGCCGCAAGGTACGCAGCGTCGTCCGGGCACCCGGCGTCAGCTCCAACTGGTCGGCGACCTCCTTGAGCACCTCGACGCGAAGGCCGGCCAAGGTGGCCACCCGCTGCTGCAGCGAGGCGGCGAAATCCAGCTCGCCGCGCATCGCCGCGTCAGTGATCGCCGCGACCTCGTCCTCAACTCCCACTCGGGCGGCCAGCATCTCGATGACCTCGCCCTGAATCAGTGTGGAGTCGACGTCGAAAACGATGAGCCGCTTCGCCCGCCGCGACAGGCTGTAGTCCTCCACCGCCACATCGACGCGCTGATCGGCCGCAACTCGCGTCAGGGCGGCCGGCAACTGGTCGGCCCCGCCTGCCGGCACCGATACCTGAAGTTCCAGACCTGTGACGGGATAGTCGGAGACGCCGCGGATGACGTCGATGTTGACACCCAGCGCGGCCACCTCTCGGGCCAGGGCGCCGAACGCCTCCGCGGTGATCGGCCGGCCCAGCACGACGATGGTGTGGGTGGACGGCTCCCGGATGATCGGCAAGTCGTCACTGCGCTCGATCGTCACGTCCAGGCCCAGCCGATGAATGGCGGCTTCAACCTCCTCGGTCAGGGCCTCGGCTTCGGGGACTTCCAGCGCCGCCGATACCAGCACACCCAGGGTGAGCCGGCCGCGGATCACCACCTGTTCGACGTTGAGCAGCTCGACCTTGTGACCCGAAAGCACCTCGAACAACGCCGACGTCACACCGGGCTTGTCGACACCGGTGACGGTGATCAGCACCGACGTCTTGGGCGGTGTGCTCACCTAGATATTGCCGACGTCAGCAGCCATTACCCGCGGTCGCGATCAGGCTCCGTCCGCGGACCAAATCCTTCGCCGGATTCCCCTGCGGTGGGATGCTTGCCGATATGCGCCTCGGCGCGCAGCCGCTCGATCATGTGCGGATAGTGCAGTTCGAAAGCCGGCCGCTCCGAGCGGATACGAGGCAGCTCGGTGAAGTTGTGCCGCGGCGGGGGGCAACTGGTCGCCCACTCCAGCGAGTTGCCGTACCCCCACGGGTCGTCGACGGTGACCGGCTCGCCGTAGCGCCAGCTCTTGAACACGTTCCAGATGAACGGAAGCATCGACGCGCCGAGGATGAACGCCCCGATCGTGGACACCATATGCATCACGGTGAAGTTGTCACTGGGCAGGTAGTCGGCGTAGCGGCGCGGCATGCCGGCGTCGCCGAGCCAGTGCTGGATCAAAAACGTCACGTGGAAACCGATGAAGGTCAGCCAGAAGTGCAGCTTGCCCAGCCGCTCGTCGAGCAGCCGCCCGGTCATCTTGGGAAACCAGAAGTAGATTCCGGCGAACGTCGAGAAGACGATGGTGCCGAAGAGCACGTAGTGGAAGTGCGCGACGACGAAGTAGGTGTCGGTGACGTGGAAGTCCAGCGGCGGGCTGGCCAGCATCACACCGGTCAAGCCGCCCAGCAGGAAAGTAAGCAGGAAGCCGATGGAGAACAGCATCGGCGACTCGAAAGTCAGCTGTCCCTTCCACATGGTGCCGATCCAGTTGAAGAACTTGATGCCGGTCGGCACTGCGATCAGATACGTCATGAACGAGAAGAACGGAAGGAGCACCGCGCCGGTGGCGAACATGTGGTGTGCCCATACCGCCACGGAGAGCGCCGCGATCGCCAGGGTGGCGTACACCAGCGTGGTGTAGCCGAAGATCGGCTTGCGCGAGAACACCGGAATGATCTCGGTGACGATGCCGAAGAACGGCAGCGCCACGATGTAGACCTCGGGGTGGCCGAAGAACCAGAACAGGTGCTGCCACAGGATGGCTCCGCCGTTGGCCGGGTCGTAGACATGCGCACCGAGATGCCGGTCAGCGGCCAGCCCGAACAGCGCCGCGGTCAGCAGCGGGAACGCCAGCAGCACCAGGATGGACGTCACCAGGATGTTCCAGGTGAAGATCGGCATGCGGAACATGGTCATTCCCGGGGCCCGCATGCAGACCACGGTGGTGATCATGTTGACCGCACCCAGGATGGTGCCCAGCCCAGCGACGGCCAGGCCCATGATCCACAAGTCGGCGCCCGAACCCGGTGAGTGGATGGCGTCGGTGAGCGGGGTGTAGGCGGTCCAGCCGAAGTCCGCCGCTCCGCCCGGGGTGATGAACCCGGCGGTCGCGGTCAACCCGCCGAACAGGAACAGCCAGAACGAAAACGCATTCAGCCGCGGGAACGCTACGTCGGGTGCACCGATCTGCAACGGCATGCACAAGGTTGGCGAATCCGAACACGATCGGGGTGGCGTAGAACAGCAGCATGATCGTGCCGTGCATGGTGAACAGCTGGTTGTACTGCTCGTTGGACAGGAACTGCAGACCCGGCGCGGCCAGTTCGGTGCGCATCAGCAACGCCATCAGGCCGCCGATGAAGAAGAACCCGAAACAGGTGACGACGTACATGATGCCGATCAACTTGTGATCGGTGGTGGTGACCAGCCGGTAGATCAGGTTGCCCTTCGGACCCATCCGGGCCGGGAATGGACGATTGGCCTCGAGTTCTCGCAGCGGGGGCGCTTCGGCGGTCAAGGGTCCTCCAAACATCCACTTTTGTGCTGGGCAAACACACGCGATCTTTGAGTCGAATCCTAGCCTTCGATCGGCCCACTGTCGGCCCGGGTGCGGTCAAAGTCCTACAAACTGTCGTAAAGGCGAGCCGGCCGCTGAATGTTAGGTTCAGACGCGTGCTTTGCAGCGGTCCGCGACCCGGCGTTCTGCTGGCCGCAGCCGCCGCGCTGACGGCGGTTTCGGTCACCGTGTGCACCAGCTGTCGACCCGCCCCCGCGGGCATCCGTGGGTCGGCGAGCCGGTCGGTGATCACCAGCACCACCACGATCGCCGGGGCCGGGGTGCTGGGCAATGAGCGCCGGCCCGATGAATCGTGCGCGCCGGAACCCGCGGCGGTGGATCCGGGCCCGCCGATGCGGTCTGCTCCCAACGCTGCCGGGGTGAACCCCGCAAATACCGATGTGCACGCCGACCCGCAGCGCATCGTGGTGCTCTCCGGTGATCAGCTCGACGCGCTCTGCGCTTTGGGGTTGCAGTCGCGAATCGTCGACGCCGCGTTGCCGGACGGGTCGGCCGAGCAGCCGTCGTACCTGGGCACCGTGGTGCATCGGCTGCCCGGTGTCGGCACCCGTAGCGCTCCGAACATACCCGCCATTGCCGCCGCGAAGCCGGACCTGATCCTGGGCTCGGCCACGTTGACCCCCCAGCTGTACCCGGCGCTGGCGACGATAGCGCCGACGGTGTTCACCGGGGCGCCGGGGACGGCGTGGGAGGACACGCTGCGCGGGGTGGGCGCCGCGACCGGGCGAAGCGGCGCCGCCGACGGCGTCCTCAACGATTTCACCGGGGCGGCGGCGCAGACCGGCGTCCTGCACGACGCCGCCCATTACCAGGTGTCGGTGGTCCAGTTCACCGAGAACACCGTGCGGATCTACGGCGCCAGCAACTTCCCGGCGAGCGTGCTGCGGGTGGTCGGGCTGGATCGACCCGCGTCGCAGCGATTCACCGACAAGCCGTACATCGACATTGCCAGCGGCAACGCCGACCTCGCCGCAACACCGGATTTCTCGGCCGCCGACGCCGACATCGTTTACGTCTCCTTCGGCTCCCCCGCGGCGAAGGGCCGCGCGCCCACTGTGCTGGACAGCAATTCATGGCGAAGGCTTTCGGCAACCCGGGACAATCGGGTGTTCGTCGTCAACAACGAGGTGTGGCAGACCGGCGAGGGCGTGATCGCGGCCCGCGGCATTCTCGACGACCTGCGCTTCGTCAACGCCCCGATCAATTAGGCGGCCGAACTCGCAGCACCTGTAAACTTTTACCTTAGCTAAGCTTTTCACCTAAACCGATAGCTCAAAGAGGACGTTCATGACGACTGTCTCCGCGTACGCCGCCACCTCACCCACCGAACCGCTGACCAAGACCACGATCGAGCGGCGCGCCCCTGGCCCGCACGATGTGGTGATCGAGATCAAGTTCGCCGGGATATGCCACTCCGACATCCACACCGTCAAAGCCGAGTGGGGCCAGCCCAACTACCCCGTGGTGCCTGGCCATGAGATCGCCGGCGTGGTGACCGAGGTGGGAACTGAGGTCAGCAAGTTTCAGGTGGGCAACCACGCCGGAGTGGGTTGCATGGTCGATTCCTGCCGGGAATGCAGCAGCTGCCGGGCCGGTCTCGAGCAGTATTGCAAATCGGGCGCGACCTTCACCTACAACGCGGTCGGCCGAGACGGCGAACCAACCCAGGGCGGCTACAGCCAGGCCATCGTGGTCGACGAGAACTACGTCGTGCGCATCCCCGACTCGCTGCCGCTGGACAAGGCAGCGCCGCTGCTGTGTGCCGGTATCACGTTGTTTTCTCCACTGCGGCATTGGAACGCCAGCGCCAACACCCGCCTGGCGATCATCGGCCTGGGCGGCCTGGGTCACATGGGCGTCAAGCTCGGTGCCGCGATGGGCGCCAACGTGACTGTGCTATCCCAGTCATTGAAGAAGATGGAAGACGGGCTGCGGCTGGGCGCCGGCGACTACTACGCGACGGCCGATCCGGAAACCTTCCGCAAACTACGGGACAGCTTCGACCTGATCCTCAACACCGTATCGGCCAACCTTGACCTCGGCGGCTATCTCAAACTGCTCGACGTCGATGGCACCCTCGTCGAGCTGGGCATACCCGAACACCCCATGGAAGTGCCGGCTTTTCCGCTGGCGTTGGCGCGACGCAGCGTGTCCGGGTCCAACATCGGCGGGATCGCCGAGACCCAGGAAATGCTGAACTTCTGCGCCGAGCATGATGTGACACCCGAGATCGAGCTGATCGAGCCCGATTATGTCAACGAAGCTTACGAGCGAGTGCTGGCCAGTGATGTGCGATACCGCTTCGTGATCGACACGTCAACTTTGTGACGAGGCCTCCGAAGCGGCCGCTTGGCCGTTAGGTTGGTCGGCTTCGTCGTCTGACATACCGGAGATCCCGGCCAGCGGCCAGCCGGCGGCGGCGAGCCTGGCGGCCACCCGGGCGATGTTCTCCGGACCGGCGTCGTAGTGCGTCATGTCGGAGATGAAGTCGGCGATCACGTCGCGATGGATCGCGTCGCCCTCGTCGACTTCCTCGTCGATCGCATCGACCACGTCCGAGATCTGGTCCTCGGTCAGCGGTGTGCTGCGCAGGAGCGCCAGCAGCGCGACCCGGTCCGGTCCCGGGACACCTTCGGGGTAGCCGCACTGCAGCCACCGGATCACCGAACGGAAGAAGGCGGCCGGAGATGATTGTGTTATCGCCACGCGACCAGTGTCATGGTTGGGGGGTCAGTGGCGCCACTGCGGCACTGGTGTGTTCGCACAATTCATACGGCGTTCACAGCTCGGCACCGACCGAAGGGCCGCGGGACTGTTCAGTGTCGGTTGATTCTTGACGGATATGTTTCGGTGGATCCTTGACACTCTGGGTTAGAGGTTAGGCCTCGTGCGTACCGTTGAGGCCCGCTTTTTCCTTACCGCGTCGAAGCTGGCACGTGCGGCGGTCTTGACTAGATTGTTGCCGATCCAAAATCGCAGTAGCTCACCGTCGACGTGCACATCGCGGTGGGCGCTGGCGTAGTGAGGCCCACGCTGACTTGCTGCCAGGACACGCACACGGTGCCGTTGGCGCATACCCGGCGACTGACCCAGTCATCACCGCTGCGGTCGTGGTAAACCGCTAAGGGGTTGGTTGATGAGCTCACCGAGCCCCGAGATGAACAGCTGAGCAGGTGAGAACATGTTAGCGATGAAGAGGACGGGCGCTGTTGTAGTAATCCACAACTCATCCAATGCCTGTTGCGCCCTCTTAAGGTTAGCGAAAGCGGGCCTCTGAGGGGTTCGGCACGCATACTGCGTTAAAACGTTCAAACTTGCCGCTGGTGGTCGGGCTTCGCGGCTGGGTCAACAAGTGCTCGATCCCGTTTTCCCGGCAGATCCGGTCAAACAACACCGCCACCGGCGGATGGAAAAACCGGCCAGTGAACACCTTGCCGTTATTCCGTATGTGTTCCTCGTCGCCACCTACTGCAAGGCCCGCGTCAACCATCGGGTGGTCTCCCAAGCGGTCGTGATCGCCACCGGGGCGGCCGCCGACGGCCGCCGCGAAGTGCTCGGCTTTAACGTCGGTGACTCCGAAGACGGTGCCTTTTGGACTGCGCTTCTGCGGTCGCTAAAGCCGCGCGGTCTGGCCGGGTGCAGCTGGTCATCTCTGATGCCCATGCCGGGCTGCGCGGCGTAATCGAGGCCATCCTGATCGGCGCAGCTTGGCAACGCTGCCGGGACATTTTCTGCGCAACGTGTTGGCCCAGGTACACGAGGGATCGGCGGAGATGTTGCTGCCGCGATCCGCACCATCTTCGCCCAGCCCGAGCGCCGAGCAGGCGAGAAGAATTACATCAGGCCGGCTAATACGGCGACGTCAATGCGCAGGAGAGATCACGCTGCGCAGCCGCCCGACATCACCGCCTTCGCCGATTCCCCTGTCCCGCACTGGAAGAAAATCTAGAGCACCAATCCGCTGGAACGATTGAATAAGGAGATCAAGCGTAGCAGCGGTGCTCCGAGTTTCCATCCCGTCAGCCCTTCCATGGTCGGCGCCCTGCTACGTCAAGCATGACGAATGGGAAGTCGCCGACAAACGCCACCTCTCCGAAACCACCCTGGCGCTGTTGAAACCCTGCGATAAACCAGCCGAAAGCGTTGCCACCACACCCGCTCTCACGGCATGGTGAAGAACCGCAGAGCCTCAGGCGAAACGCCCGCTCGACTTACACCACCCCCGGGGCGCGACCCTGCCGTCACGGCCTGATACCTGTGCTCAGCCACGCTCAAGTCCCTCATCAAGGGAGTATTAAGGATCAACCGAAGGAACTGTCGAGCGATCTACCGAAGCATTGTTTCAGGCATCACCCGAAGCCGAAACGTCCATGCATGATGTGAGAACACATCGCGAGTTGACCGCTGGCCGCAGCGCCGCGGCGGGCGCATCCGATAGGCTGGATGAGAATCGGGCATCCCGCCACGGGAGCGTTCGCCCGCAAGTCGACCTTGCGGCGCGATGAGGCCCGACGACACCTCGTCGTCAGTCGGCGCAGCGAGCTTAAGCCGGCTTACAGCCAGCTGAAAAGATTGGCGCTATATTTCGTTGCGTAATTAATGAATTTCGTCAGTCGGGTTTCATTGCTGGGCATTTTGTAAAGCAGGAAGGCCTCGTCAGCGTTACCCTCGATCGCATGATGACGTGACGGAAACGGCGTTGAACTGCGTCAATGCCGGAACCCAGGGGTTTCCTCGAAGCTCATTCGAGCAGGGCTCTGCGACTCTATTCCCCAAGAGTTCTCCAAGGAGTATCTTAACGCTCTTTAGAACAACCCTGTGGTAAGAGGTTGGGCGATTGGCTGGTCAGCGCTGCCCGAAGCGGAGTCACCGGTCCCGTAACGCGAAGGCACTCCGTCGTGCTGTGGTCGGTTTGATTGCGAGTGGGGGCGCATTTTTGGCGTTCGGCATGACCCCGCTGGCCACGGCGCCCGCTCATGCCGACGTGTTCGACCTGATCATCGATCCGATCATCCAGCCGTTGCAGGATGCGATGACGGGGGTGACCGACGCGTTGGCGGGTCTGGACCCCTCGGCGGGTTTGGACTCCGTGGCGGGTCTGGATCCCTCCGCCGGTTTGGACCTGGGTGGGTTGGGGTCGGTGTATTCGGCGTTAGTGGTGCCGGCCGATGCGTTGCCGGCTGCTGGCGTGGCGGATGGCGACGGTGTTGGTGCGGCTGCGTCGGGGGTGTCCTCGTCGGATTCGTTGGCGGGGTTGGCGTCGTGGGATGCGCAGGCTACTGCGTGGTTTAACGAGTTCGTGTATCTGCCGTTGCACACCGGTATGGAGGACTGGATTAACAGTCCGTTGGGTGGGCAGGTCGATGGCTTGATTAATCAGGTGTCGGGGGAGGATCTGGTCGGCAACGGTGTGAACGGCACTGTGACAGATCCTGATGGTGGTAATGCCGGGTCGTTGTTCGGTGATGGCGGCAGTGGTTATGGCCCCACCGGTGATGGTGGTAATGCCGGGTTGATCGTGGGCAACGGCGGTAACGGCGGCAGCGCCACCGACGGTGGGGCTGCCGCGTTGACCGCAGATCCCAGCGCTTCGGGCGCAGAGCCCGCCGCGGCGACGACAGACTCGAGTGCCCGGGGAGTGCGCAGGCTCGGTTAACGGGACGCCGGGCGAACCCGGTGGCAACGCCGGGTTAATGGGCCACGCCGGTAACGGCGGTAACGGCGGGGCGGGCCTTTACAGCGGTGACGGTGGAGCCGGCGGTGAGGGCGGCAACGGCGGCCTGACGTTCCCTAACGGTGGTAACGGCGGCAACGGCGGTGCTGGGGGAGCGGGTACGGCGAGTAATCCCGGTGGTGGGGCCGGTGGGGCCGGCGGTGCCGGGGGTAACGGCGCGGCGAACGGTAACGGCGGCGCCGGCGGGGCCGGTGGGGCCGGCGGGGCGGGTTTTGCGGGCACCATCGGTGTGGGTGCGGGCGCGTCGGGCACCGCCGGCGGCACTGGTGGGGCTGGTGGGATCGGCGGTGACGGCGGGCTGGGTGGCTCGGTGTCCGGTAACGGTGGGGCCGGTGGGGTCGGGGGTACCGGTGGCCACGGTGGCACCGGCGGCTCCGGTGTCAGCGGGGCGGCCGGCACCTTCGCCAATGGCGGGTCCGGCGCCGGCGGTACCGGCGGCAGCGGCGGTGCCGGTGGGGTCGGTGGGGCCGGTGGGGCCGGCGGCGATGGCGGCGCGGCCGCTCACGGCAGTGTGGGCGCCAATGGCAACGGTGGGGCCGGTGGGGTCGGCGGGAACGCCGGAACACCCGGCAATGGTGGGGCTGGGGCGGCGGGTACGGCGGCTGATCCCAATGGTGGGGTCGGCGGTAACGGCGGGAACACCGCGGTGGGTAGGGGCGGTGCGGGTGGGGCGGCTGGCACCGGGGGCAGCGGCGGCACCGGGACCGCGGGCGTCACCGGCGCTAGCGGCAGTTTGCCTACCAGTGCGGTCGGTAATGGCGGTAACGGCGGGGCGGGTTTCAGCCCGACCGCGGCGGGTTCATCCGGCGGCAGCGGTGGGGCTGGCGGTAATGGTGGGCTGCTCGGCAACGGCGGCGCCGGCGGGGCCGGTGGGGCCGGCGGGGCGGGTTTTGCGGGCACCATCGGTGTGGGTGCGGGCGCGTCGGGCACCGCCGGCGGCACTGGTGGGGCTGGTGGGATCGGCGGTGACGGCGGGCTGGGTGGCTCGGTGTCCGGTAACGGTGGGGCCGGTGGGGTCGGGGGTACCGGTGGCCACGGTGGCACCGGCGGCTCCGGTGTCAGCGGGGCGGCCGGCACCTTCGCCAATGGCGGGTCCGGCGCCGGCGGTACGGCGGCAGCGGCGGTGCCGGTGGGGTCGGTGGGGCTGGTGGGGCCGGCGGCGATGGCGGCGCGGCCGCTCACGGCAGTGTGGGCGCCAATGGCAACGGTGGGGCCGGTGGGGTCGGCGGGAACGCCGGAACACCCGGCAATGGTGGGGCTGGGGCGGCGGGTACGGCGGCTGATCCCAATGGTGGGGTCGGCGGTAACGGCGGGAACACCGCGGTGGGTAGGGGCGGTGCGGGTGGGGCGGCTGGCACCGGGGGCAGCGGCGGCACCGGGACCGCGGGCGTCACCGGCGCTAGCGGCAGTTTGCCTACCAGTGCGGTCGGTAATGGCGGTAACGGCGGGGCGGGTTTCAGCCCGCCGCGGCGGGTTCATCCGGCGGCAGCGGTGGGGCCGGCGGTAATGGTGGGCTGCTCGGCAACGGCGGCGCCGGCGGGGCCGGTGGGGCCGGCGGGGCGGGTTTTGCGGGCACCATCGGTGTGGGTGCGGGCGCGTCGGGCACCGCCGGCGGCACTGGTGGGGCTGGTGGGATCGGCGGTGACGGCGGGCTGGGTGGCTCGGTGTCCGGTAACGGTGGGGCCGGTGGGGTCGGGGGTACCGGTGGCCACGGTGGCACCGGCGGCTCCGGTGTCAGCGGGGCGGCCGGCACCTTCGCCAATGGCGGGTCCGGCGCCGGCGGTACCGGCGGCGGCGGCGGTGCCGGTGGGTCGGTGAGGGCTGGTGGGGCCGGCGGCGATGGCGGCGCGGCCGCTGACGGCAGTGTGGGAGCAATGGCAACGGTGGGGCCGGTGGGGTCGGCGGGAACGCCGGAACACCGGCAATGGTGGGGCTGGGGCGGCGGGTACGGCGGCTGATCCCATGGTGGGGTCGGCGGTAACGGCGGGAACACCGCGGTGGGTAGGGGCGGTGCGGGTGGGGCGGCTGGCACCGGGGGCAGCGGCGGCACCGGGACCGCGGCGTCACCGGCGCTAGCGGCAGTTTGCCTACTAGTGCGGTCGGTAATGGCGGTAACGGCGGGGCGGGTTTCAGACGACGCGGCGGGTTCATCTGGCGGCAGCGGTGGGGCTGGCGGTAATGGCGGGCTGCTCGGCAACGGCGGCGCTGGCGGGGCTGGTGGCACGGCGGTGCTGGCGCGGCTGGGGCGACGGCGCGAATGGCCGGGCAGCAGCCAACGGCACACGGCGGCACGGCAACACCGGCGGGGTCGGCGGCGCTGGCGGGGCGGGCGGCATGGCGGCGAGCTAGTCAGCATACGCTGGTAACGGCGGGGCGGCGGCATCGGCGGCGCGGCGGGGCGGGCGGCGCGGCGGCCGGCGCAGCGGCGCGGTCGCGGCACACGGCGGCACGGCGGCCGGCGGTGTCGGCGGGGTGGGCGGCCGGTGGGGCGGCGGCACGCGGCCGGCTGAAAACGGCGCGTGGTGGGCGCATGGCACGGCGGCCGGCGGCCGGCGGCACCCGGATCGGCGGCACGGCGGCCGGCGCGGCCGGCACGCCACCACCCGCCGGCGGTAACGGCGGCACCGGCGGTAACCCGGCGCGGTGGGTAGCGGCAGGGCTGGCGGGGCGGCCGCACCATGGTCGGCGGCGGCCGCACGCGGGCACGATGTCAGCTGGGGAGCTGAACGTCGTTCAGAACACGTGCAACCGGGCGGCGTGCGTCACAGAGGTGCTCGAGCAGGCGGAAGCGGGGGTAATGGCGGGCTCTCAGCAACACGTGCACCGGGCGGCGGTGGTCACAGCGGTGCGGTGGGGCGAGGGCGAATGGCCGGAGCAGCACGGCAGGCGGCGGCACGGCGGGGTGGCGGCGCGGCGGGGCGGGCGGCATGGCGGTGAGCTAGTCGCATACGCGGTAACGGCGAGGGGCGGCTCGGCGGCGCGGCGGGGGGCGGCGCGGCGGCGGCGCAGCGGCGCGGTGCGGCACGGCGGCACGGCGGCGGCGGTGTCGGCGGTGGGGCCCGGTGGGCCGGCGCAACGGGCACGGCTCAAAACGGCGCTGTGGTGGGCGCAATGGCACGGCGGCGGCGGCCGGCGGCACAGGAGTCGGCGGCACGGCGGCCGGCGCGGCGGCACGCCCCCGCCGGGGTACGCGGTGGCGGTAACCGGCGCGGTGGGTAGCGGCGGGGCGGCGGGGCGGCCGGCCATGGTCGGCGGCGGCGGCACGCGGGCACGACGGCGGCTCGGGCAGCCTGGCAGCGTCGTGTCGGCAACGGCGGCACGGCGGGGCGGCGGCCCGGCGCGCCGGCACCGGCGCCAACGGCGGCAGCGGTGGGGCCGGCGGTATGGCGGTGCTCGGCAACGGCGGCCGCGGGGCCGGTGGCCACGGCGGTGCCGGCGCGGCTGGGGCGACCGGCGCGAATGGCACGGCCAGCAGCCCACGGCACCCCGGCGGCCCGGCAACACCGGCGGGGCGGCGGCGCCGGCGGGGCGGGCGGCAATGGCGGCGATAGTCAGCGATACCGCCGGTAACGGCGGGGCCGGCGGCATCGGCGGGCCGGCGGGGCGGGCGGCGCCGGCGGCACCGGCGCCAGCGCGCGGTCGCCGGCACCCGGCGGCACGGCGGCACCGACGCTGTCGAGTGGGAGGCACCGGTGGGGCCGGCGGCAACGACGGTACGGCTCAACACGGCGGTGGTGGGCGCGATGGCACGGCGGCAACGGCGGCACGGCGGCACCCGGGTCGGCGGCAACGTGCCGGCGCGGCCGGCACGCCACGCGCGCCGGCGGTAACGGCGGCCCGGCGGTAACAGGCGCGGTGAGTAACGGCGGGGCTGGCGGGGCGGCCGGCACCATGGTCGAGCGGCCGAAGCTCAACGCGAGCAACTAGCGGTCGGGAGCCTGAAACGTCGTGTCCGGCAACGACGCACGGCGGGGCCGGCGACCGGCGTTGCAGATAACGGATCGGCGGCAGCGGTGGAGCTGGCGGTAATGGAGAGTGCCGGCAACGGCGACAAGGCGAGGAGATGGCACGGTGGTGAGGCGCGGCTGGGGCGAGGCGAGAATGGCAGGAGCGCAACGGCAAGACGGCAGGCAACAACGGCGGGGTGGCGGCGAGGCGGGACGGGCGGCATGGCGGCGAGTAGGCATAAGGATAAGGGAGGGGGATGGCGGGAGGGGGGGAGGGGAGGGAGGGAAGCGGGCGGTCCGAAACACGGCGGCACGGCGACAGGCGGTGTCGACGAGGTGCGACGGTGAGGCCGGACACGAAGCAAGACTAAAATGGTGAGTGGTGAGAGAAAGCAGGCGGGGCGACAGGCGGCAAAGGAGTGGCGACAGGCGACAGGGAGGGGCAGAAAAGAGGCGATAAGGCGACAGGCGGTAAGGGAGGTGAGATAGCGGGAGGAGGGAGCGGGGCAATGTGGCGGCGGCGGCAGCGAGAGAGGCGGAGAGGCGTGGAGCGTGTGGGCAGGCGATACGGCGAGGAGGCGACAGGCGAGAGACAGGCGAAACGGCGACCAGTGATATGGGAGCTGCAGGCAGGCGGCGAGGGAGGGGTGGACGGCGGTGAGAGCGGCTGGGGCGAGGCGAGAATGGCAGGAGCGCACGGCAAGGCGGCAGGCAAGGCGAGGTGGCGGCGAGGGGGGGAGCGGCATGGCGGAGAGCTACAGCATACGGGTAACGGCGGGGGCGGCTGGCGGCGAGGGGGGAGAGGGCGAGGCGGCAGGCGAAGCGGCGCGGTGGGCAAGGCGGCAGGCGGCAGGCGGTGTGGCGAGTGAGGCGGCGGTGAGGGGCGGCAGCGGCGGCCAAACGGCGCGTGGTGAGCGAGGCACGGCGGCAGGCGGCAGGCGCACCGGAGTCGGCGGCAGGGCAGGCGCGGGGCACGCCACGCGGCGGTACGGCGGCAGGCGGTACCGGCGCGGTGGGTAGCGGCGGGGCGGCGGGGCGGCCGGCACATGGTCGGCGGCGGCGGCACCGCGGGCAACGACGGCGGCTCGGGCAGCCTGACGTCGTTCGACAACGACGCACGGCGGGCGGCGGCAGGCGTTGCGGGTGACGACGGCAGGCGGCAGCGGCGAGGGCGGTATGGCGAGCTGCCGGCACGGCGGCAGGCGAGGCGGCGGCAGGCGCGACGGAACGACGGCGCGACCGGCCGAATGGCCGGCGCAGCCCAACGGCACCACCGCGGCCCGGCACCCGGCGCGTCGGCGGCACGGAGGCGCCGACGGTAACGGCGGCGAGCTAATCAGCACATGCGGTAACGGCGAGGAGGCGGCAAGGCGGCAAGGCGGCAAGGCGATAAGGCGGGAGGAGCACGGCCGGTGCGAGCGCACGCGGCACGGGGGGCAGGCGGTAACGGCGGCGTCGGCGGCAGGCGGCACGGCGGCGTGAGCGGCCGACCGACGGTACCGCGGCAACTGAGCGCCAACGGCAACGCGCGTGGCACCGGCGGCCCGGTGGTCAGCGGCCTGGCTACGCCGACGACGGCACCAACGACGACGGCGCCGGCGGCGCCGGGGGCAACGGCGGGATCCCGGGTACCGGCGGGGCGGCCGGCACCGGCGCCGGCACCGCGGGCATTGCGGGCAACGGCGGCACCGGCGGCACCGGCGGCAAGGCGGCACCGGCGGGGCCGGCGCCAACGGCAACAGCGGGGTCGGCGACGGTCAGGCCGGCGGGTCCGGCGACAACGGTGGCGCCGGCGGCCAAGGCGGCAAGGTGGCGCGGCCGCCAAACAGGCGGTGGAGGAGGCTACACGGATTCAATGGCAGTGGCGGTGCTGGCGGTGCCGGCGGCACCGCCGGCAACGGCGGCAACGGCGGCACCGGCGTCAGCGGCGTCGGCGGCAACGGCGGCAACGGCGGCAACGGCGGGGCGGCCGGCGCGGGCGGCGCGCCCGGCAACGGCTACTACGACGGGCCTGGGATCGACGGGCCGGGGGTCGTCGGCACGGGCGGGGCCGGCGGCCTCGGCGGTGCGGCAGGCTCCGGCGGGAACGGCGGGCAAGGTGCCGACGGCTTCGCCGGCGGCACCGGGGGCAACGGCGGCCAAGGCGGCATCGGCGGGACCGGCGACGGCGGCACCGGCGGCTACATAGAGGGCATGAACGGCGGCAACGGCGGCAACGGCGGCGACGGCGGGAACGCCGGTAACGGAGGCACCGGCGGAATCGGCGCCAACGGCGGCATTGGTGGCAACGGCGGCCAAGGGGGCGACGGCGGGAACGCCGGTAACGGCGAGCAGCACTAGATCAACTGGAAAAGCTGGAGCAGCGGCGAATTGAGGTTTCCGACGAGGTCAGCGAGGACAGGCAGTGGAGACGGTTCAGCGCCAACATCACCGATGCCAGGCGGCGACGGCGGCATGGTGGCTCGGCGGCAGCGGCGGCCAGTCGGCTGCCGGGTAACGGCGCCGGTGGCATCGGCGCCCCGGTGGGCCGACGGCCCAGCTTTAGAGAACGCAACCGTCCACTGACGTTGTATGGCCCTGAAGCGATAGTAAATGTCTCCATAAACGGCGGACTGATGGAGCTAGTGTTGCTTGACACCGGATCCGTTGGTCTTGTTATTGAACCCAATACGTCCCAACGGGAGACCTCGGCTCCTCGGTCTCTTCGGGTGACTTCCGTTACGGCGGGTCGGCAACGTTGACTACGAGACGTATGACACGACGGTGAGTTTCGGAAATGGAATCGTCACCGCGCCGACCGCTGTTGACCTTCACTACGAGCTCGGCGGTATCTTTCGAGGACTATTTTGGTAGCATCCCCATAGTTGGCGTTTTGGGTATTGGGCCGATGACGGGTACCGGGCACCAGCACTGTGATCGCGGCGTTGCCGGGCACCTTGATCAAGGTGCGCTCATCAACGAATCCCAGGGCTTGCTGGAGTTCGGTCCCAACCATTACGAGCGGTGTCTCGGTTGCCGGAGCGCCGCACACCTCCCTGGACGTAGAGGTCAGTAACGGGCCTCTCGTACCGTTTCTACCGTGTTCGATCGATTCCGGTGGTGTGTACGGATCATCCCGTCATCGGTGCTCGACACGGTCAGACCTCGGAACCGTGCCAGCGGGAACTACCATTTCGGTCTACACCAGCAACGGTCTAGACGCTGCTGTACTCGTACACGACGACCGGGACGGACGGGCCAGCGGTTACGACAGGAGGCGGGATGAACACCGGGTACATACCTTCGAGGAGGGACCGGTATACATCGGGGAAAGCCCGCGCTGGTTTCGGGACGACAACCTTTGATTCTTGACGTACGGCGGCGCGGCGGCCTTGAATGCACCGCGGTGTGGGTGGCGCGGCGGCGCGGCCGGCTTATCCCGGCAGCGCCGGCGGGGCGACAGCCACGGCCAAAACTGCGCACCGCGTGGCTCCGCCGTTGAGAACGGCCCTCCTTGATGCTGGTGGTTACCGCAACCGTCCGCAAACCGTGGGAGGAGGCCCGCTTTTCCGATGCTCACATGGGACGAAAATGTGGAGATAAATGTACTGCGCAAACAAGGTTGGTCGATTCGGGGATCGCACGCCAATACCGGCCGCGACCGCCGGACGATCCGCACTTACCTAAAGGCGTTCACCGCGCCGGGTGTGCGCAAGCAGACCGACCGGATATGTTTGAGCCGTCGTTAAGCCATTCACTGAAAGCGATTCACTGAATTGTCAGTTCGCCTTCGCGATGTCAGACCGATCGACAAGATGGGAGACGTAGCTCAGAACAGCAAGCATCTCAAGGGCTTCACTGACGGTCGGTTCAGGCCATCCAGGGTGAGACACCAGATTGCGGACGCCCCATAGAGGCCCCACGAACGACCGAGGCCACACCTGTGTGAGCTGATTTCCACGTCTTCGACTCCGGATCGGGATCGATATCGCAAATCGAAGACGTGGTGAGTCCTGCGTCGGGTCCTCAAGGGCGAAGCTCTTCGCATCGTGCGCGACGCTCGGGCCAGTGCGCCGGAGTAGACTCGAGCGCGCTCAGCGGTCTGCACAGTCTGGCGGTAATAACCGTCGTCCCACAAGTCGGCGGCCGCGCCCAGATGGTGTTGTGCAACTCGGATGCCGAGAGTCGAGGTCCGATGGGGCCGACAATCTCGGCCAGCTCCTCCCACTGGGAGAGGATCGCGATAGCTTCCACAATGGCCTTGCGCGCCCGGCTGAACGGTTGCCCCCCGAACTGTCCCTCTTCGTGTTCGACCACGTTAGCCGCAAGTTCGTTCTCGCCCATCGCTGCGATTACGTCGTGTGCGAGCCTCCTGCGTGTGTGGACCTTGTCGATACCTCAGGTCGAGCTCGGGGTGCTCCTGGAAATGAGGGAGTTGGTGCCCCCACCGTCGGTCGTAGAGATCGCCCCAGTGATCGATCACCCCTAAAACATCCTTCAGGCATTCGTGGGCGCGTGCGTGATCCATAGAAGTGAACAGCTCCTTGGTTGAAAAAAGTGTGGGCAATATGTGGGCACAGCGTGGGCACTGGCAACTCGGACTCAGCGGCCGATCGGCCGGGCGTCCGATCGGCTGACGATCGATATCTTGAACTGCGGCGTCAGAAGTTCCAGTCCTCGTCTTCGGTGACGACGGCCTTACCGATCACGTACGACGAACCGGAGCCAGAGAAGAAGTCGTGGTTTTCGTCGGCGTTGGGTGACAGCGCTGACAGGATCGCTGGGTTCACATCGGTCTCGTCGCGGGGGAACAGCGCCTCGTATCCGAGGTTCATCAACGCCTTGTTTGCGTTGTAGCGCAGGAACTTCTTGACGTCTTCGGTCAACCCGACCTCGTCATAAAGGTCTTGGGTGTACTCGACTTCGTTGTCGTAGAGCTCGAAGAGCAGCTCGTAGGTGTAGTCCTTGAGCTCGGCTTGCTTGAGCTCGTCTTCGAGCGCCAGCCCACGCTGGAATTTGTAGCCGATGTAGTAGCCGTGCACGGCCTCGTCGCGGATGATCAGCCGGATCATGTCGGCGGTGTTGGTGAGCTTGGCCCGGCTCGACCAGTACATCGGCAGATAAAACCCGGAGTAAAACAGAAAGCTTTCCAGCAGGGTGGAGGCCACCTTGCGCTTGAGCGGCTCGTCGCCGCGGTAGTACTCCATGACGATCTCGGCCTTGCGCTGCAGGTTGGTGTTTTCCTCCGACCACCGGAACGCGTCGTCGATCTCAGCGGTCGAACACAGCGTGGAGAAGATAGAGCTGTAGCTCTTGGCGTGCACCGACTCCATGAACGCGATGTTGGTGTAGACGGCTTCCTCGTGTGGGGTCAGCGCGTCGGGAATCAGGCTGACCGCTCCGACCGTGCCCTGAATGGTGTCGAGCAGCGTCAAGCCGGTGAAGACGCGCATCGTCAGCTGCTTTTCGCTGGCCGTCAAGGTGCCCCAGGACGGGATGTCGTTGGACACCGGCACCTTCTCCGGCAGCCAGAAGTTTCCGGTGAGCCGCTCCCAGACTTCGGCGTCTTTCTCGTCCTGCAGCCGGTTCCAGTTGATCGCCGAGACCCGATCGATCAGTTTCATCTTTGCGCTCACCAGAACCCCATTTCACCAGGACTTTTGTCCACCATGTTCCGGCCTCAAACACTACCCCTGGGGTGCGACAAGGCGTGGTAGCACAACCCCTAGTGTCGCGGGTATGTCTACCGGGAAGCCGCCACCGCCGGCCGGTCGGCCCGCGAACCGGTGGCCACCCCGAAGAAGCGGTACTCGGGGAGTCGGAGCTTGCGGGTGTGCAGCCAGTACTGCCAGGTCATCCCGCTCCACAGGGTCCGGTTCACTCCGTGCTCGTCCAGATACCAGCTGCTGCATCCGCCGGTATTCCACACCGAACCGGCCAGCTTGTCCTGCAGTTCCTGATTCGCCCGATTTTGAGCGGCGCGGGACGGTGCCAGCGCCTGCGCGCCGCGCCGGTCACACGCCGCGATCGCCTCGGCGACGTAGTGGATCTGCGACTCGATCATGAACACCACCGAGGTGTGACCCAGGCCGGTGTTGGGTCCGAGCAGAAAGAACAAGTTGGGCATGTCGGCGACGGCGATGCCGCGGTGGGCCACCACTCCTTCGCGGTTCCACCGGTCCACCAGGTCCTCGCCGCCGGGACCGGTCACGTCGACGTAGGTGTAGGAGTCGGTGACGTGGAATCCGGTCGCATAAACGATGACGTCTGCCGGGTGCTCGACGCCGTCTGCGGTGACGATGCCGTCGGCGGTGATCCGCGTGATCCGCTCGGTGATCAGCGTCGTCTTCGGGTTGGCCACCGCCTGGTAGTAGTTGCCGCCGTAAAGAATTCGCTTGCATCCCGCCCGATAGCGCGGGGTGAGCCGGCGACGCAGTTCTTTGTCGCCGACGTTGCGGCGGATGTTCCACCGGCCTATCAGCTCGACGGCACGCAGCAATCCCGGGCGTTTGGTCATCGCGTAGCCCAGGCCCTCGAGCCCCCAGTAGATTCCCGTCCGCACCGCCAGCCGCAGCCCGGGCACGGTCGCAAAAGCCCGGCGCAGGGTGTCCGGCAGCGGGCTGTTCGGCCGCGGCACCACCCACGGCGGGGTGCGCTGATACAGCTGCACCTCGGCCACCTCGGCGTCGTCGCGCACCAACTCCGGCACGATCTGAATGGCGCTGGCCCCGGTGCCGATCACCGCCACTCGCTTGCCGGTCAGGTCGACGCTATGGTCCCACTGCGCGGAATGGAAAGCGGCGCCTCCAGCATCCACGAATTCGTCCATGCCGTCGATATCCGGCAACCGCGGGATGTGCAACGCCCCGGCACCGGAAATCAGGAACTGAGTCACATACTCATGCCCGGACTCGGTGAACACGTGCCAGCGAAGTTCGTGGTCATCCCAGTGCGCGCGGTTCACCAGAGAGCCGAACCGGATGTATCGGCGCAGCCCGTATTTGTCGGTGACGCCCTGAAGGTAATTCAGGATCTCCGGTTGCGGGGAGAACAGCTTGCTCCAGGTGGCTTTGGGTTCGAACGAGAACGAGTACAGGTGCGAAGGCACATCGCAGGCGCAGCCCGGGTAGCTGTTGTCCCGCCAGGTGCCGCCGACGTCGTCGGCCTTTTCCAGGACGACGAAGTCCACACCTTGCTTCTGCAGCGCGATGGCCATGCCCAGTCCGGCGAAGCCCGTGCCGATGATCACCGCACGGGTGTGAACCGGCGGCGCCTGCGTCATGTGTTGGGTCGTCGACTCGGCAACGGTCATCTGCGCACGGTCTTCCTGTAGTCAAGTACCCGGTACCCGGGGTATCGGATGAGTGTTGTCGATGACCGCAACCCTGTCAACGCCACCGCGTCGACTCAGCTGCTGACCGGGTTCCGCGGCGCCGCGGCGTGAATCGGCAGGTCGGGATCCATCTTGATGCCCAGCACCTCGGCCGTGCCGTTGATGACTCCCAGCATGATCGTCGTCATGTGCTCGATGAACTCGTCGCGCGGCATGCGCCGCGGACTGTCGGGGTTAGGGCCGAGCCACCAATCAGTGGCCGACTGAGTTGAGCCGAACGCGGCAAACGCCGCGAGTTCGATTGCGCCCCGGTCGAGTTGCATTTCGCGCAGCTCATTGTCGAACATGGCGGCGATGGTCAGTGTGATTTCCCGGCCCTCGTTGAGGGTTCGCAGCGTCGCCTCGGACTGCTCGGGAAAACGGCCCTGGATGAAGAACCGCACCACGTTGGGGTGCTGGTCGACCAGGCTGACGTACTCCTCGACGCAGCGCCGGATCACTTCGCGGGCGGAGTGGGTGGCCAGGTCGATCGAAGGAAAGATCGCCGCCCACAGCATGTCGCGCAGGCGTACGCCGACCGCCTGGAACAAGTCGGACTTGTCGGTGAAGTGCCGGTAGATCTTCGGCTTGGCGGTGCCGGCTTCTTCGGCGATTTCCTGCACGCTGACGTCGGGTCCGACCCGGTCGATGGCGCGGAACGCCGCCTCGACGATCTCACCGCGCACCTTTTTGCGGTGTTCCCGCCAGCGTTCGCTGCGCGCGTCGACCTTTGCCCCTTGCTTGCCGCCGGGATGCGGTCGCGGGATTCTCACCACGTCACGCACTTTACCGCTTTGCGCCCGCCGATTTGGTCGCCGAGCGGCCAGTTATGTCACGCAAAACGACGGGTCGTGTGCATCAACTGGCCACTCGACGCACTGATTCACAGCATGCAGGAGACGCAGCCCTCGACTTCGGTACCTTCCAAGGCCATCTGGCGGAGCCGGATGTAGTAGAGCGTCTTGATGCCCTTGCGCCACGCATAGATCTGGGCCTTGTTCACATCGCGGGTGGTGGCGGTGTCTTTGAAGAACAGTGTCAGCGAAAGCCCTTGATCCACATGCTGAGTGGCCGCGGCGTAGGTGTCGATGATCTTCTCGTAGCCAATCTCGTAAGCGTCCTGGTAGTACTGGAGGTTGTCATTGGTCATGTACGGCGCCGGATAGTAGACGCGGCCGATCTTGCCTTCCTTGCGGATCTCGATCCGCGACACGATCGGGTGGATCGACGACGTCGAGTGGTTGATGTAGGAGATCGACCCGGTCGGGGGCACCGCCTGCAGGTTCTGGTTGTAGATGCCGTGCGCTTGGACTGATTCCTTCAACCGCCGCCAGTCGTTTTGGTCCGGTACCCGGATGCCGGCGTCAGCGAACAGCTCGCGCACCTTGGCCGTCTTAGGCTCCCACACCTGCTCGGTGTAGCGGTCGAAGAACTCCCCCGACGCATACTTGGACCGCTCGAAACCCTTGAAGTGCGTACCACGTTCGATCGCGATGCGATTCGACGCCCGCAACGCGTGGTAGAGCACCGTGTAGAAGTAGATGTTGGTGAAGTCGATGCCTTCTTCGGAGCCGTAGAAGATCCCCTCGCGGGCGAGATAACCGTGCAGGTTCATCTGACCCAGCCCGATCGCATGGGAGTCGTTGTTGCCCTGCTCGATTGACGGCACCGACCAGATGTGGGTCTGATCGGACACGGCAGTCAACGCGCGGATCGCCACCTCGATCGTCTGCGCGAAATCCGGGGAATCCATTGCTTTGGCGATGTTCAGCGACCCGAGGTTGCAGGAGATGTCTTTACCGACTTTGGCGTAGGTCAGATCCTCGTTGAACAGCGACGGAGTAGACACCTGCAGAATTTCCGAGCACAGGTTGGAGTGGGTGATCTTGCCCTCGACGGGATTGGCCCGATTCACCGTGTCCTCGAACATGATGTAGGGGTAACCGGACTCGAACTGCAGCTCGGCCAGCGTCTGGAAGAACTCGCGGGCTTTGATCTTGGTCTTGCGGATGCGGGCGTCGTCGACCATCTCGTAGTACTTCTCGGTGACCGAGATGTCGGCGAACGGCACCCCGTAGACTCGCTCGACGTCGTAGGGCGAGAACAGGTACATGTCGTCGTTGCGCTTGGCGAGCTCGAACGTGATGTCCGGGATCACCACCCCGAGCGACAACGTCTTGATCCGGATCTTCTCATCGGCGTTCTCGCGCTTGGTGTCCAGGAAGCGGCAGATGTCGGGGTGATGGGCCTGCAGATACACCGCTCCAGCCCCTTGCCGCGCACCGAGCTGATTGGCGTAGGAGAACGAGTCCTCGAGCAGCTTCATGATCGGGATGACGCCTGACGACTGGTTCTCGATGTTTTTGATCGGTGCCCCGTGTTCGCGAATGTTGCTCAATAGCAACGCGACTCCCCCGCCGCGCTTGGACAGCTGCAACGCGGAGTTGATCGAGCGGCCGATCGACTCCATGCAATCTTCGATTCTCAAAAGGAAGCAACTCACTGGCTCACCACGCTGCTTCTTGCCCGAGTTCAAGAACGTCGGGGTGGCCGGCTGGAATCGGCCGTCGATGATCTCGTCGACCAGCTTTTCGGCCAACGTGGTGTCACCGGCGGCCAGAGTGAGCGCCACCATGACGACCCGGTCCTCGAAGCGCTCCAGGAAACGCTTGCCGTCAAAGGTCTTCAGCGTGTACGAGGTGTAGTACTTGAACGCGCCCAAAAAGGTCGGGAAGCGGAACTTCTTGGCGTAAGCCCGATCCAGCAGGGTCTTGACGAAGTTACGCGAGTACTGGTCGAGAACCTCACGCTCGTAGTAGTTCTCGCGAATCAGGTAGTCGAGCTTCTCGTCCTGGTTGTGGAAGAAGACGGTGTTCTGGTTGACGTGCTGCAAAAAGTATTGCTTCGCCGCTTCCCGATCTTTGTCGAACTGAATCTTGCCGTCGGCGTCATACAGATTCAGCATCGCATTGAGCGCGTGGTAGTCCGTCTCCCCGGGCAGAGCGTGGGCGCCGGTGGTTACAGGCTCTGCAGCTGTGACGGTTGGTGGCACGTCTGTTCCTTCCAGAAATCGGCAAGCCCGGCACGGACGGCGGCGACGTCGTCCTCGGTACCCATCAGTTCGAAGCGGTAGAGGTACGGAACGTCGCATTTGCGGGAGACGACGTTGCCCGCGTAGGCGAATTCGGCACCGAAGTTGTTGTTGCCCGCGGCGATGACTCCGCGGATCAGCGAGCGGTTGTGCTCGTTGTTCAAAAAAGCAATGACCTGCTTGGGGACGTAGCCGCCCGCATTGAGGTCGGGGGTCGCATGACCGCCGCCGTAGGTCGGCAGCACCAGGACGAAAGGTTCGTCGACCTCGATGCGGCCGCGCAGCGGAATCCGCGTCGCCGCCACATCGAGCTTCTGCACGAAGCGGTGAGTGTTCTCCGAAACGCTGGAGAAATACACCACGCTGCCCGACGGCACCCCGATCTCCTGACTGCTAGGCGGTGCGTGCCACGCCGGCCAGCGATTTGATGCGATCGGGCCGGAAACCCGACCAGTGCTCACCACCGGCCACCACCACCGGGGCCTGCAGGTAGCCCAGCGCCATCACGTAGTCGCGCGCCTCGGAGTCCAGCGTGATGTCGACCGTCTCGTAGGCGATGCCCTGCTTGTCCAGTGCCTTATAGGTGGCGTTGCACTGCACGCAGGCGGGCTTGGTGTACACGGTGATGGTCATCGGCGACTCGGCTCCTCGAGATCGTGGACTGGCAACTATTCATGCACTGCATCTGCTGTGCTGTTCAGCAGACCGCCGAGCCCCCTGATTCCCCTCCGCGGTACCGCGCCGGCTGATCCGCCGAAGTCCGGTTTCGGGAAACCCGCCAAGTCGACCGACCGGGCGAGCATGGGCTTTGTCGGTGCGCCAAACACTACACCTAGTGGGTGACAAGGAGAAGAGATACCAGATATTCCGAACGACATTGGTGAAATTCCCAGGTCGTAAGCCTAGGAAGGTGCGTCGCCCGGCGTGTCGCGGATCACACGGGCGGCGATCTGATGGGAAGCTTGCCACAACATAGCTATACCACCCGTCACCGACAGGAGTGCTGAAGTAGGCGCCTGCCCCAGGCGCTCCAGCAAACGTTTTCGAAGCATTGCCCTGCGCCTGATCAGGTGACTTCGGCCGCCAGCTTGCCCACCACGTCACGCACGCTGTCGACCAGTTCGGCGTGCTCGCGCGGATGCTGGCCGTTGAGCGTCTTGAACGGCACGGACAGTTTGATCGTCTCGACGACACGCGCGCCGGCGATGCCGAACGACTTGCGGGTCTCGTCGTGCGCCCACACGCCGCCGTACTGGCCCAGCGACCCGCCGATGACCGCCAGCGGCTTGCCCTTCAGCGCGCTGTTGCCGTATGGCCGCGAGAGCCAGTCGATGGCGTTTTTGACCACGCCGGGGATGCTGCCGTTGTACTCCGGGGTGACCACCAGCGCGGCGTCCGCCTCCGCGGCCGCAGCCCGCAGCGCGGCCACCGCCGCCGGAGCGTCCGAAACTTCGTTGTTGACGGCGGGATCGATGTCCTCGTTGTAGAACGGCAGATCCCCGAGACCCTCGAACACCGTGACCCGCACACCGTCCGGCGCCGCACCGACGGCCAGTTCGGCGATCTGACGGTTGACCGACGCGGCACGCAAACTCCCTACCAGCGCCAAGATCTCGATGCCGGGCATCGGGCATTCCCTTCGTCAAGTGGACCGACCCTGCAGCCTCCCAACCCGAGCACAGTCCGATGCATTCCCTGCGAGCTACAGTTCGGGGATGAGCCGGGAGCTGTGCGGCCGTTGACCGGCCCGCCCCCGAGCTGGGTCCTGCATGTCGACCTCGACCAGTTCCTGGCGTCGGTCGAACTGCGCCGGCGGCCGGAACTGGCAGGGCTGCCAGTGATCGTCGGCGGCAACGGCGATCCGACCGAACCGCGCAAGGTGGTCACCTGCGCCTCCTACCCGGCTCGGGAGTTCGGCGTGCACGCGGGTATGCCGTTGCGCACCGCGGCCCGCCGCTGCCCGGACGCGACGTTTCTGCCTTCCGATCCCGCTGCCTACGACGCGGCCTCCGACGAGGTGATGGACTTGCTGCGCGACCTGGGACGTCCGATCGAGGTGTGGGGCTGGGACGAGGCGTACATCGGGGTGGTGCGGACGGAGGATCCGGTCGAGGCGGCCGAGCAGATCAGGGCGGTCGTCGCCTCGGAAACCGGGCTGTCGTGTTCGGTTGGCATCAGCGACAACAAGCAGCGCGCCAAGGTGGCCACCGGCTTCGCCAAGCCGGCCGGCATCTTCACCCTCACCGACGCCAACTGGATGGCCGTGATGGGCGAGCGCCCGGTCGACGCGCTCTGGGGTGTGGGTTCCAAGACGGCCAAGAAGCTCGAGGACTTCGGCATCACAACGGTCGGCCAGCTGGCCGCGTGCGATGCGGAACTGCTCACGTCGGCGTTCGGGCCCCGCACCGGGCTATGGCTGCTGCTGCTCGCCAAGGGTGGCGGTGATGCCACCGTCAGCGCCGAGCCGTGGGTGCCGCGCTCGAGAAGCCACGTGGTGACCTTCCCGCACGACCTCACCGACCGCGACGAGATCGCCTCGGCGGTGACCAGTTTGGCGCAGCAGACGCTGGCCGACGTGGTAGCCCAGTCCCGGATCGTCACCCGGGTAGCCGTCACCGTCCGCACCGCGACGTTTTACACTCGCACCAAGATTCGTAAACTCGACGCGCCGACCACCGACCCCGCGCTCATCGTCGCCTCGGCACTGCGGGTACTCGACCTGTTCGAGCTGGACAAACCGGTCCGGTTACTGGGTGTGCGACTCGAGTTGGCGCCGAGTCAGCGGATCGGCGCCGCGGGACGCAGCGTCCGGTAGAAAACCACGTTGGTTTGACGCATCGCCACGCTGTAGGGCCACCACGCCAAGCGTTTGAACGCATAGAGCGCCCGGATGTCGCCGGATGTGTAAATCAGGAACCGGTTCTTGGCTACCCCGGTCAAAATCTTCTCGGCCGCCTTTTCCGGCGAGACGGCATGGCCGCTGAAGCGGTTTACCCAGCGTCGCACTCTGGGGTCGTCGCGGTCGACACCGGCGATCTCGACGGTATCGACCAGTGGAGTGTTGACCGCTCCGGGCACCACCACGGACACCCCAATGTGGTACCGCGCCAAATCGAAACGCAGCACCTCCGAAAGCCCGCGCAGGCCGAACTTGCTGGCGCTGTACGCGGCGTGCCAGGGCAGCGCGACCAGTCCGGCCGCCGAGGACACGTTGACCAGGTGTCCGCCCCGGCGGGCCGCCACCATCGCCGGCACGAACGACTCGATAACGTGGATCGGCCCCATGAGGTTGATCGCCACCATCTTGTTCCACTGCTCGTGGGTGAGCCGATCAACCGTTCCCCACGCCGACACACCGGCGATGTTCATCACCAGGTCCATGCTGGGCTGGCGGGCATGAATGTCGTCGGCGAACGAGGCAACTTCGTCGTAGTTGGCCACGTCCAGTGCCCGATGCTCGGGTACCGCCGCGCCCAGCGCGCGGGCGTCGGCCACGGTCTGCATCAGACCGTCCGCGTTGCGGTCGGTCAGGTACAGCTCGGCACCCTGGGTGGCGAGTCGCAGCGCGGTGGCGCGCCCGATGCCGCTGGCCGCGCCGGTGAGCAAGCACCTTTTGCCCGCGAACGACGTCTTGGCCATGGCGGTGACGATACCGGCGTTGCGCTAAGCCTCCGAGCGCCCGCCCCACAGCGCCGTGAGCCATAACTGCTCGAGCACCCGCACGCCGCGTTCGACATCGGCGTCGCGCCCCAGGAAGGTGGTGTCGCCGGAGAGCATCAAGGCGGTGGCGGCCGCCAGCGTGCGTACCAGCGCCGGAACGTCGTCACTGATCGGATCAGCGGTCCCGACCCGGATCTCGTCTTGCACCACCGCAATAATCTGGTCGATCACCGTGTCGACCTGCTGGTCGAGGATCTTGCGGATCTCGGCGTCGGTGTTGCGGGCGACATTGCACGCCGACATCACCGGATCGTTGTGTGCATAGACCGCCGCCGCGCTGCCCACCATGCGTTTGGCGAAAGCCGCCGGTGACTCGTCGCGCCCGCGCGGGGCGAAATATTGGGTGAGCTCTTCGAGTTCATGCGTTGCCTCGGCCAGGATGTGGGCCAGCACTGAGTACTTGGAGTCGAAATAGAAGTAGAAACCGGAGCGGGCGACGCCGGCGCGGTCACTGATCGCGCTGACCGAGAGCTCTGCGAACGGCTTTTCTTCCAGCAGCTCCCGCACCGCCTGCACGATCGCCTGCCGCTGTCGGTCGCCCCGGCGCTTGGGCCCGGACGCGGGCCCGGCCGCACCGAGAGAATCCGGCTGCGTGCTCACCTGTCGACCTTGCACCACGCGGAGTCAAAAGGAAACTTGACAGCCGTCAAGTCGGATCCAAAGATGAGGGGAAAGTGACGGTCGCCACAACCGCTTAGGAGCCAGGGGGAAGTCTATGGCCACCATCAGCACCCCGAATTACTTACTCGACCAAGCACGCCGCCGCTTCACCCCGTCGTTCAACAACTTCCCCGGCATGGGCGCGGTGGAACGCAAACTGCTGCGCACCCAGTTTTCGCAGCGCACGCTGGCCGAGCCACCCCCGGGTAGTGGACTCAAGCCAGTGATCGGCGACCGGGGACTGCCCGTCCTCGGGCACGTCATCGAAATGCTGCGTGGCGGCCCGGACTACCTGCTCTTTCTGTACAACACCAAGGGCCCCGTCGTATTCGGGGATTCGCCGGTTCTGCCCGGGGTGGCGGCACTCGGTCCCGACGCCGCTCAGGTCATCTACTCCAACCGCAACAAGGACTATTCCCAGCAGGGCTGGGTTCCGGTGATCGGGCCGTTCTTTCGCCGCGGCTTGATGCTGCTCGACTTCGAGGAACACATGTTTCACCGGCGGATCATGCAGGAGGCATTCGTCCGCTCGCGACTGGTGGGCTACGTCGAACAGATGGACCACGTCGTTTCCCAGGTCATCGCCAACGACTGGGTCGCCAACGACCCGCGCTTCCTGCTGTATCCGGCGATGAAGGAGCTGACCCTCGACATCGCCTCGATGGTGTTCATGGGTCACGAGCCGGGCTCCGACCACGAGCTCGTCACCAAAGTGAACGATGCGTTCACCATCACTGTCCGCGCCGGCAATGCGGTGATCCGCACCAGCGTGCCGCCGTTCAAGTGGTGGCGGGGCCTGAAGGCTCGCCATCTGTTGGAGAACTACTTCCGCGAGCGGGTCGCAGAACAACGCCGTAAGCCCGGCACCGACCTGCTGTCAGTGCTGTGTCAGACCGAGGACGAGGACGGCAACCGGTTTTCCGACGACGACATCGTCAACCACATGATTTTTTTGATGATGGCGGCGCACGACACTTCGACCACGACCACTACCGCGATGGCCTACCACTTGGCCGCCCATCCGGAGTGGCAGCAGCGTTGCCGGGACGAGTCCGATCGCCTCGGTGACGGGCAGCTGGACATCGAATCGCTGGAGAAGCTCGAGTCGCTCGACCTGGTGATGAACGAGTCGATCCGGCTGGTGACGCCGGTGCAGTGGGCGATGCGTCAGACGGTGCGCGACACCGATCTGCTGGGCCACTTCCTGCCCAAGGGAACCTTTGTCACCGCCTACCCCGGGATGAACCATCGCTTGCCCGAGCTGTGGACGGACCCGCTGACGTTTGACCCGGACCGGTTCACCGAGCCGCGCAACGAGCACAAACGGCACCGTTATGCGTTCGCACCATTTGGCGGCGGCGCGCACAAATGCATCGGGATGGTCTTCGGACAGCTGGAAATCAAGATCATCATGCACCGGCTGCTGCGTCGCTACCAGCTCGAGCTGCCCCGGCCGGGCTATCAGGCGAAATGGGATTACCAAAGCATCCCGGCGCCGAAGGACGGCATGCCGATCGTGCTGCGACCGCTGTAACTTTTTAGCGCGAGCAGACGCAAAAGCCCCTTATTTCGGCGGCAAATGGGGGCTTTTGCGTCTGCTCGGCCTGCTGTCAGGCGGCCGAAAGCAGCCGGTTGGCGCAGGCGATCACCGCGCGCAGCGCGGACTGCGTCGGATCGGTCGACCAGCCCATCGCCCACGCGTCGCGGTGGCCGTCGCTGCCCTGAATGAAGGTGGCGGTCTCTTGACCATCTGGGCCGGCCTGCCGCTGGTGGAATCGCAGCATCTCGACCGCTATGCCGTGGTCGTAGAGCATTTCGGTCAGCGCGCCGACCGGCCCGGCGGCGGTCGCGGTGGCGGTCTCGATCCGGTCGCCGAAGCCGATGGTGGCCCGAAACCTGCGGGCTTGGGGGCCGAGCCGGGTGGCGGGCCGGTCGGCGTCGGCGCATTCCCACTGGCCCAGGCGCAGCGGCCCGGTGGTTGGGGCGTAGGTGGCGGTGAAGGTGCTCCATGACATGGTGTCGGCGTCCTCCCGGAGCCCGCTGGGAAGCGCGATGCCACCAAAGCGAGTCGATAGCGGTTCAGGTGGGGCCGCCGCGATATCGGCGCCAAGGTGCTGGGTCATCTGCCGGGCTTCTCTGCTCGAGGGAGCGACCGACGGTTAGTAGCTTGCGACCCACAGCGGGGGGTCGGTCCGGATCAGACCCCGCTGCGGGTACTGGCTACTACCGCGAGATGACGCACGATCGCTGACAGTAGTCGCTCGCCCGCCGACCGTGCAAGCGCCGTGTTCAGCAGGTCAAGAGCATGCAACCCGCGATCGGGCCGCCGCCTACCGCAGCGACGGCCACCTCGGGCCGACGGGTCAGCTGGCGCGGGCCGGCGTCACCGCGCAATTGCAGGCAGGCTTCGTGCAGCAGCCAGTAACCGTGCATCCGACCGGCCGACAGCTGGCCTCCGTAGGTGTTCAGCGGTAAGGCGCCGTCAAGCGCGATGCGGGTTGCTCCTTCGACGAACGGACCGGCGTCGCCGTCTGCGCAGATGCCCAGCGCTTCCAGCCAGGCGAAAGTGAGGAATGTGAACCCGTCGTACAGCTCAGCGACGTCCAGGTCGGCCGGCTTGAGGTCGGAACGCGACCACATCTGCGCCGCCGCGTCTGCCGACGCCATCTTCGGATAGTCCGCGCGGTGAAACCAACCGCCCGCGCCGTTCGATCCGCCGATCGCATCGACCGCCACCGGGCGGTGCGGGCAATCGCGCGCATAATCCGCGGCCGACACCACGACCGCGATCGAACCGTCCACGGGCACATCGCAATCGAACAGGCCGAACGGCGATGACACCGGCCGGGCCGCCAGATAGTCGGCCATTGTCATCGGTTCGCGATAGACGGCAAGGGGATTCAGCGCGGCGTTGCGCCTGCTGTTGATCGCCAGCCAGCCCAACTGCTCCTTGGTTGTCCCGTACAACTCCATGTGGCGCCGACAGTTCAGCGCCAGCCAGTTCGCTGCCGAATAGGCATGCGCAGCAACAAGTTCACCGATATCGTCCATCGGGCCAACGGCGGGACGTGGGCCGTCGGCGGGGGCATCGACGATGCGTGCCAGCGCCGGCCGTGGGCCGTCGCCGCCCTGCGGCGACGTCGGCACCGTGCCGCCGATCATCTGCACCGTGCGGTAGACCAGCACATGGCGGGCCTGCTTCTCGGCGACCGCGCGGCACGCCGACATCACCGGGGTCAACAAGCCGCCGGTGTCGAACCCGAATCCGTAGTCCGCCGCATCGATGCCCAGCGCCGCGCTGACCTCGCCGGCCGGAGTGTCCCCCAGCGTCCCGATGCCGCCGATGTCGGCGCCGGTCAGGCCGGCGTCGGCGATAGCTGCGCGCACCGCCTCCAACGTCAGCTCCAGGCCGGGAATGCCGGTGCGACGGCCGATTCGGGAAATTCCGACGCCCGACAGAATCGCGTTCTTCTCGAAGTAGTTCATCAACACCACCGCAGAAGTCCGCCGACACCGACCAAAACGAATCGAGTGTACGGTATTGGCCGTGGCCGGCGAGGGCGGTGAATTGCTCATCGAACGCTGCGACGGCTGCGCGCGCTGGACGCATCCCGGTGGCAAGGACTGCCCCGAGTGCGGTGGCAGGCTGGTAGCCCGGCCGGTATCGGGACGCGGCACGGTCTTCACCTTTACGGTGAACTTCCACCGCTATCACCCGGACCTGCCGACACCGTACGTGATTGCCATTGTCGAGCTGGCCGAACAGCCGGGCTTGCGTATCGCCACCAACATTGTTGATTGCGAACCGGATTCAGTGGTATGCGGGATGCCCGTCGAGCTGCGTTACCGGCAGCCCGACAAACCGGCTTTCGCCCCGGCCGCTACTTGATCAAAGGGTCGCGCGGCATGCCGAGGATCCGCTCGGCGATCTGGTTGCGGGTCACCTCCGACGTGCCGCCGGCGATCGCCATGCCGCGGGCACCCATCACCATCCGGCCGGCCAGGCCGGCCGGGCCGTCGGACAGGGCAACCTCCGGCCCCAGCAGCGCCGTCCAGATCGCCGCGCCTTCACCCATGTGCTCGGCGAGCTTGAGTTTGGTGACGTTGCCTTCCGGGCCCGGCCCCGACCCTTCGACGCTGCGCGCGGCGCGGCGCAGATTGAGCAGCCGCAAGGCGTGCTCCTGGGCGACGAAGTTGCCGACCCGAATGTCGGCTCCGCTCAACCGTTCCGCGTTCTCGCCAACCATGCGGACCAGGTGCGCGGCGATGCCCTCGTGGTACGACCCGCCGCCGCCGATGCTGACGCGCTCGTTACCCAGCGTCGCGCGCGCGACCGTCCAGCCGGCGTTGGGCTCGCCGACGACGTCGTCGTCCGGGACGAACACGTCGTTGAAGAACACCTCGTTGAAGTCTGAGCCGCCGGTGATCTGGCGTAACGGCCGCACCTCGACCCCGGGCGCCTTCATGTCGATGATCACCGCGGTGATGCCGGCGTGTTTGGGGGCCTCCGGATCGGTCCGCACTGTCGCCAGACCGCGTCGGCAGTAATGCGCACCGCTGGTCCACACCTTTTGCCCGTTGATCTGCCAGCCACCCTCGACCCGGGTGGCTCGGGTCTTCACCGCGGCGGCGTCGGATCCGGCGTCGGGTTCGGAGAACAGCTGACACCAAATTTCGTCTCGCCGCAGCGCCGGCTCGACGAATCGTTCGATCTGCGAGGCGGTTCCATGCTGGATCAGGGTCAGGATCACCCAGCCGGTGATCGAGTAATCGGGCCGCTTGATGTCCGCCGCGCGAAATTCCTCGTCAATCACCAGCTGTTCGACCGCGCCGGCGGCAAGCCCCCAGGGCTTCGGCCAGTGCGGCATGATGTAGCCGGTCTCGATCAGCCGGTCGAGCTGTGCCTCGGTATTCAGTGCGGCGATCTCGTTGACGTCAGCCCGGATTCGGGTGCGTAATTCCTCGGCCTCGGCCGGCAGGTCTAGAGTGCTGACCCGGCTGACACCGGCCGCGGTGTAGGAGAAGACGTCCCGCGCTGGTGTCTCACCGCCCAGCAGCGCGCGCACGGTCAGGGCGCGCCGCAGATGCAGATGCGCGTCGTGTTCCCAGGTGAACCCGACACCACCGTGCACCTGGATGTTGAGCTCGGCGTTGTGCACGTAGGCGGGTAAGGCGAGCGCCGCCGCTACTGCGGCGATGAGGCGAAATTGCTGCTCGTCTTCGGCGGCGGCCCGGGCGGCGTCCCACACCGCCGCGGTCGCCGACTCGGCGCGGACCAGCATATTGGCGCAGTGATGCTTGACCGCTTGGAAGGTCGCGATGGTGCGTCCGAACTGCTGGCGCACTTTGGCGTAGTCGACCGCGCTGTCGACGCAATCTGCGGCGCCGCCAACTGCTTCGGCGGCGACAAGCGTCCGCGCGCGGGCCAGCGCCGCCTGCCGCGCACCAGGCAGGATGTCGTCGGCGTTGACGCTGACGTTGTCGAGGCTGACCCGTCCCGAGCGTCGGGCGCGGTCCAGGTTCTGCGGCACCTCGATCGAGACCCCGGTGCGGTCGCGTTCCAGCAGCAGCACGTCGTCGCCGGCGGCGATCAGCAGCAGGTCGGCCAGGCCGACGCCAAGCGCGATGCCGGCATCGCCGCTGGCGGTCCCGCCCTCGACTCGGACCCGGCTGTCTAGCCCCACGCCGGCGGTCACCGTACCGTCGATCAGTCCGTGCAGCAGCCGTTCTTTCTGCTCCGCGGACCCCTCGTGGGCGATCACCGCGGAGGCGATGACGGTCGGCACGAACGGTCCCGGCGCCACGGCACGCCCGAGTTCCTCGATCACCACCACCAACTCCGGGAGCCCGTAGCCGGAGCCGCCGTACTCCTCACCGATATGCAATCCGAGCCAGCCCAATTCGACCAGGTCGTGCCAGAACGGCGGCCGGGCCTCTTCACCCGAGTCGAGCAACGACCGCGCCGCCCAGCGTGCCTTCTGCGCGGTCAGAAACCCGCGGGCCACCTCGGCGAGCTCACGGTGGTCGTCAGTCAGTGCGATACCCATCAGGCCCTCCTCGGAATGACAAGCCGCGAGATAGCAGCCGTGGCTGTGCTAGCGCCGAAATCTGGCGGTTCACTTGGGCGCGAATCGCTGACCCGCGTCGAGGCGCAGGCACTGCCCGTTGAGCATGGGATTGTCGACGATGGCCGCTACCAGCTTGGCGTACTCCTCCGGTCGGCCGAGACGCCGCGGGAACGCCGCGTCCTTGGTCAAAGCGGTGGCGTACTCGTCGGGAATGCCTTTGGTCAGACCGGTCGCAAAGAGGCTGGGGGCGATGGCCAGCACCCGAATTCCCATCGACCCCAGATCGCGCGCCATGGTCAGGCACATGCCGGCGATGCCGGCTTTGGCCGCGGTGTAGGCGACCTGCCCGATCTGACCCTCGAACGCCGCGATCGACGCGGTGTTGATGATGACTCCGCGTTCGTCGTCTTCGGGTTCGTTGCGGCTCATGTGTGCCGCCGCCAGCCGGCTGATGTTGAACGTGGCGACCAGGTTCAGGTCGATGACGGACTGAAAGGACTCCAGGTCGTGCGGCCCGGACTTCGACAATGTCCGCTTGGCGATACCACCACCGGCGGTGGTGACGATGACGTGTAGGCCGCCCAGACCGGTGACCGCTGTTTTCAGCGCTTCTTCGGTGCCGGCGAAGTCGGTGACGTCGACGGGGTAGAACGCACCGTCGACACCGGCGGCGACCTCCTTGCCGTCAGAACCCTCACGGTCGAGTACCGCGACGCTGGCGCCGCGAGCCGCCAGCAGCTCGACACTGGCCCGGCCCATTCCCGACGCGCCGCCGACAACGATCACCTTCTTGCCGTTGATCTCCATCGAACCTCCTCGGCTGACTGGATGCTCCTGCACGCTATCGCGGCTGCGCCCGGCCGTGTCGGTCAGGCATGCCAAGCTGAACTGTGCTGCTTGCCGACGTCGCCGCCACCTCCCGCCGAATCGGTGAGACGTCTGCGCGCCGGGCCAAAGTCGCACTCATCGCCGAGCTGCTGAACCGCGCCAAGGCAGATCCCAGGCAGGTCGCGATCGTCGTCTCGTGGCTTTCTGGTGAACTGCCGCAACGCCAGATCGGAGTGGGCTGGGCGGCGTTGCGCTCGCTGCCGCCCGCCGCCGCACACCCGTCATTACACGTCGCGGAAGTCGACGGCATCTTCACCGAAATCGGGTGCGATCGCCGGCAAGGGATCCCAAGCCCGTCGGACAGAACGGCTGGCAGGATTGTTCGTCGCCGCGACCGAGACCGAACAGACCTTCCTGCGCCGGCTGCTCAGCGGTGAGTTGCGCCAAGGCGCGCTGACCGGCGTGATGGCCGACGCGGTCGCCGCCGCTACCGGAATCCCGCTGGCCGCGGTGCGCCGCGCGGCGATGCTCGGCGGAGACCTGCCGGCAGTGGCGGCCGCGGGTCTGACCGGCGGAGCGGTGGCGCTGGACGTATTCGCCCTGCAAGTGGGCCGTCCGGTGGGACCGATGCTCGCGCAGACCGCGGCGGGGGTAGTCGATGCACTCGAGAAGCTCGGCGGCGCCGCGATTTTCGAAGCGAAACTCGACGGCGCACGGGTGCAGGTCCACCGGGCCGGTGATCAGGTCACCGTGTACACCCGAAGCCTCGACGATGTCACCGCGCGGCTGCCCGAGGTGGTCGAGGCGACGCGGGCGCTGCCGGTCACCGACCTCATCGCCGACGGAGAAGCGATTGCGTTGGGGCGCGACAACCGGCCGCAGCCGTTTCAGGTCACCGCCTCGCGGTTCGGCCGTTCGGTCGACGTCGCGGCCGCCCGCGCAGCGCAGCCACTGACCGTGTTCTACTTCGACGTCTTGCACTGCGACGGCGTCGACCTGGTCGAC
This sequence comes from uncultured Actinomycetota bacterium, assembly GCA_963830605.1. GTDB lineage: Bacteria > Actinomycetota > Actinomycetes > Mycobacteriales > Mycobacteriaceae > Mycobacterium. Next base: position 972,073 of record CAWHML010000004.1, read on the forward strand.
GCGCCGGCCGTCGATCGGACAGCCCTACTCGATCAACGAGTGCCCGCGCGGCACCGAGTCGACCGGCTGATCACGGCCGATCCGGTCGCCGCGGCCGACTTCCTGACCGCGGCGCTGGCCGCCGGGCATGAGGGTGTGGTGGCCAAGTCGCCGACCGCCCCGTATGAAGCCGGGCGCCGCGGCGCGAGTTGGCTGAAAGTCAAGCCGGTACACACCCTCGATCTGGTGGTGCTGGCGGTGGAGTGGGGGTCGGGGCGACGTCACGGCAAGCTATCCAACATTCACCTCGGCGCTCGCGATCCGGCCAGCGGCGAATACGTCATGCTCGGAAAGACTTTCAAAGGGATGACCGACGCCATGCTGGAGTGGCAAACCCGTCGGTTCCGCGAACTCGCCATCGGCCCGATTGATGAGGGGGTCGTGCAGCTCAAGCCGGAGCAGGTGGTCGAGATCGCCTTCGACGGCGTGCAACGCTCGTCGCGCTACCCCGGCGGACTGGCGCTTCGCTTTGCCCGCGTCCTGCGGTACCGCGACGACAAATCTCCCGCCGAAGCCGACACCATCGACACGGTCCGGATGTTCGCCTCGCGGTGACGACGGGGCGCCAGCAGAGTGCACGTGCAAACCGCCGTGCACCCCGTGTTCAATCCGCGATTACCTGTGGTTTTCCGGATCGAGCGGGTTCGTCGTCGCGCTCGCCGCTGATCTGGAATACCGATTCACAGGTTGATCTGGCATGTTAAGCGTCGACTCGCGGGTACGCGACGTCGAAGATGTAGACAGTTTTCCCATGGTGGATCAGGAGTCTGCTCGGTGTCACTGACGACAGATAGCAATGTCCAGGTGCTCGCGGGGGAACAATCCGTCGCACCCGACCGCGTGTCGTCGCGCGAGCGTTGGCTCACCCTTGCGCGTCGGGCCGCAGTCGTCGCCTGGGCGACTGTGGTGGTGTACCGGACCATAACGGGCGGGTTCGTCTTCAACCGCGAACTCGTGCTGGTCTACATCGCCACCGGGTTGATCGCCGCCAGCATCGGTCGCGGCCGCAAAGTAATCATGGTGGTCTGTGACTGGCTGCCGTTCGCGATCGTGCTGTTGTTGTACGACCTCAGTCGGCATGCGGCGACTTTCGTGGGCACCCCGACGCTGTGGCGATTTCAAACAGACGCTGACCGCTGGTTGTTCTTCGGGGTGATGCCGACGGTGTGGTTGCAAGAGCACCTCAAGATGCCGCAACCACCCTGGTGGGAAGTGATCATCAGCACCGTCTACATGTCGTTTTTCATCGTGCCGTACGTGATCGCCGGGCTGCTGTGGCTGCGCAGCCGAGACGACTGGAAAGCGTTCGTCTGGCGCTTCGTGTCGTTGTCGTTCGCCGCGCTCATCGTCTACATCCTGCTGCCGGCCGCGCCGCCGTGGGCCGCGGCGCGGTGCACCGCCGCCGACGTCGCCACCGGCCCGTCCAGTCCGGCGTGCATGTTCGGGAATCCGGCCACTGTGCCCGACGGCGGTCTGCTCGGGGCGACGCACATGCTGCAACCCGGTGCGAACAACTTCGTCGAGCGCATCTCCACCCGAGGCTGGGGCACGCTGCATCTGCAGTCGGCCTCAGTGCTGATCGACTCGGGGCAGGCCAGCGTCAACCTGGTGGCCGCCATTCCGTCGCTGCACGCCGCGCTGTCAGCGATGATCGCGGTGTTCCTCTGGCGCCGCGTGCACTGGCGCTGGCGGCCGGTGCTGGTGGCGTACGTGTTGACCATGGCTTTTACGTTGGTGTACTCGGCTGAGCACTACGTCATCGACATCCTGCTGGGGTGGGCACTTGCCGCGATCGTCTTGCTGGTCATCCACCGGGTGGAGTCGCGACGCGGCCGGGACAAATCCTCAGCTGCCGGGTCTGCCAGCACCGGCCAACCAGCGGGCGATACTGGCGGCCGCCTCGCCGTAGAAGACGCGGTAGACCCGGTCGGCGACATAGCCGATGTGCGGGGTGGCGACCACGTTGTCCAGCGTGCGTAGCCGGTGGCCCTCGGGCAAGGGTTCGACGTCGAAGACGTCGAGTCCCGCCGCGGCGATCGTGTGAGACTGCAAAGCATCGACCAGGGCCTGCTCGTCGACGATGGGCCCGCGCGAGGTGTTGATGAGCAACGCCGTCGGCTTCATCTGATTCAGTTCGCTAACGCCGACCAGGCCGCGGCTGCGCTCACCGAGAACCAGATGGATGGTCAGCACGTCGGCGCGGCTGAACAGCTCCTCCTTGCAGACGTAGCCGACACCGGCCACTGCGGCGGCTTCGGAGGTTAAGTTAGGGCTCCACGCGATGATGGTCATCCCGAACGCCGCTCCGACCCGCGCCACCCGGGTGCCGATTCTGCCCAGGCCCAGCACCCCGAGCACCGCGCCACCGAGCTGGTTGCCGACCGACGTCTGCCAACCTCCGGCGCGCACCGATAGCGTCTCGTCGACGATCCGCCGGGCTGCGGCAAGGATGAGCGCCCACGTCAGCTCGACCGTGGACTCGACGTAGCCGCCGGTTGTGCTCACGTGAATGCCGCGCTGCTGCGCAGCCGCGACGTCGATCGAGGCGTTGAATGGTCCCGTCGACGCGATCATCTTCAGATTGGGAAGGCGCTCGATGATGCTGCGCGGCAAGGGTGTTCGTTCCCGCATGACGCACACCACGTGGTAGGGCAGCAGCCTTTCGACGACAGCGTCGGGATCGGCGAGGTGGTCGTGGAAGACGGTGATGTCTGCTTCGGCCGAGACTTTCGACCAGTCGGCCATGCTCAACGCCACGTTCTGGTAGTCGTCGAGGATCGCCACTTTCATCGCGCCTAATCTTCCACACAGGTGGACGATTACGGTCCAGATCAGACCGAACGTCGGTAACCTCCCAAACATGCTCTTCGCGGCGTTGCGCGACATGCAGTGGCGGAGGCGGCGCTTCATGATCGCCATTGTCAGCACCGGACTGGTTTTCGCGATGACCCTGGTGCTCACCGGTCTTGCCAACGGGTTTCGGGTCGAGGCCAAGCGGACGGTCGATTCCCTGGGTCTCGACGGGTTCGTCGTGAGATCAGGCGCGGCCGGACCGTTTCTGGGCTCGACACCGTTCGCTCCGGTTGACCTGCCGCAGGTGATCGGTGAGCCCGGCGTCACCGCGGCAGCCCCGCTGGCTTGCGCGCCGTCGATCATCACCGAAGGCACATCGACGCGGAATACAACCGCTTTCGGGGCGCCGGAACACGGACCCGGTATGCCGTCAGTCAGCGAGGGCCGCGCCCCGTCGACGCCCGAAGAGGTCGCCGTATCAAGCACATTAGGCCGGCACATCGGTGACAACGTCAAAATCGGTTCGCTCACACTGAAAGTCGTCGGCATCGTGTCCAATTCCACCTCACTGGCGAAGATGCCCAACATCTTCCTCACCACCGAAGGTTTGGAGAGACTGGCCTACAACGGGCAGCCGCTGGTCACCTCGATCGGAACCGTCGGCGCACCCCGGCAGCTTCCCGCCGGCTACCAGTTCGTCGATCGGACGGCCGGCGTCAACGACCTATTGCGTCCGTTGAAGGTTGCGGTCAGTGCGATCACCATCGTGGCGATATTGCTGTGGATCGTGGCGGCGTTGATCGTCGGATCGGTGGTGTACCTCTCCGCGCTCGAGCGCATGCGCGACTTTGCGGTGTTCAAGGCAATCGGAGTGCCCACGCGATCGATTCTGGCCGGCCTCGCGCTGCAAGCGGTGATACTCGCGCTGGTCGCGGCGCTCTTGGGCGTACTCCTCGCTCAGCTGCTGGCACCGTTGTTCCCGATGATCGTCGCGGTGCCGATGGTCGGCTACCTGGCGCTGCCGGTGGTCGCGATCGTCATCGGTTTGCTGGCGAGCGTCACCGGACTGAGGCGGGCGGTGGCCGTCGATCCCGCGCTCGCATTCGGAGGTCCCTGATTAGTGGGTGATCTGAGCATCCAAGACCTGGTGGTCGAATACTCCAGCGGCGGGTACGCCGTTCGGCCGATCAACGGCTTCGACCTCGATGTGCCGGCCGGGTCGCTGGTCATTCTGCTCGGACCCAGCGGCTGCGGTAAGACGACGCTGCTGTCCTGCCTTGGCGGCATCCTGCGCCCGACGTCGGGCACGATCAAGTACGGCGACGTCGACGTCACGGCGCTCGACCGCGCCGCGTTGGCGAGCTACCGGGCCAGCACGGTAGGCATCGTTTTCCAAGCGTTCAACCTGGTTCCGAGCCTCACCGCTTTGGAAAACGTTGCGGTTCCGTTGCGTGCGGCCGGCAAAACCCGCTCGTCCGCGCGGGAGCGCGCCGAGGAACTGCTGACCCAGGTGGGATTGGCGGACCGGCTGAAGCACCGCCCGGGCGACATGAGCGGCGGACAGCAGCAGCGGGTGGCGGTCGCTCGTGCCATCGCCTTGGACCCGCCGTTGATCCTGGCCGACGAGCCCACCGCGCATCTTGATTTCATTCAGGTCGAGGAGGTGCTGCGACTCATCCGCTCGCTCGCGCAAGGCGAACGGGTGGTTGTGGTCGCCACCCACGACAGCCGGATGCTTCCCTTGGCCGATCGCGTGGTCGAGCTGTTACCCAAAGTCGCCGCGACAAAGCGGCCGCCCGAGACCGTGCAGCTGGATGCCGGCGAAGTGCTGTTCAAGCAGGGCACCATGGGTGATCTGATCTACGTGATGTCCGAGGGCGAAGTTGAAATCGTCCGCGAGATCGCCGGCGGCGGCGAGGAGTTCGTGAAACTGGCGCTACCTGGCGACTACTTCGGGGAGATCGGCGTGCTCTTTCACATGCCACGCTCGGCGACTGCGCGGGCCCGCACCCACGCCACGCTGATCGGTTACACCGTGCAGGAGTTCCGCGAACATCTCGGCGTGTCGGGATTGCATGACCTGATCGGCCATCCCGAACTCACCGGCGAGTGAAGCCGATTACGGCCCGCCGCGCCAATGTTCGATGCGGTGATGGTCAGGAGTGAAGCCGTGATTCACGCCCCACAGCACGGCCTGGGTGCGGCTGCCGACGCCTAGCTTGCGGTAAATGGTGCGAATGTAGGACTTGACGGTGTTGGGGCTCAGGTAAGTGAGCCGGGCGACGTCGGCGTTGCTCTTGCCCTGGGTGATCAATGCCAGAATCTCGGCCTCCCGGTCGCTGAGCCCTTCGCCGCGCCCGGGCCAGTCCAGGCCTGGTGCGCTGCGCGCCCGGGTCGCCACGTCGCTGATGACCACCTCGCCGGAGTGCACCGCCTCCAACGCGGCGACAAGCTCGCGCGCGGGCAACGTCTTCGACAGATAGCCGTGGGCTCCGTGGCGCCGTGCGCTGTCGACAAGATCGTCGTGAAAGTTCCATGTATACACCACAACTCGGTGTGCGCGAGGGTTGGCGACCAAAACCCCGATTTCTTCCTGGTCGGATTCGGGTTGGGCGAATGAGTCGTACAAAACGATGTCGACGGTGTCGGCGACGGGCATCGTCGAGTCGAGTTCTGCGATCACGATGCGGTCCCGGTAGGGCTCCAGCATGTTGGCCACACCTTTCACGACGACGTCGTAGTCGTCGACAAGCGCGATCGTGATCGGCGCACCAGAAGGTGAGGGCATGCCGGCAAGACTACCTACCTAAGGGTGTATTGCTACCCCCCAAAAGGGTGTCGACTGAGACCAGCGTCGGGCACTCGACTCGACAGTCAACGACCAACTCAAAGGAAGGCTCATCATGATCACTCTCGGCGTCATCTTGTTGATCGCGGGACTGCTGCTCAAACTTCAAATTCTCTGGGGCATCGGCATCGTCCTTCTCGTCATCGGCGTGATTCTGGCGATTATGGGTTCCGCGGGACGCGCCGTCGGCGGTCGGCGGCACTATTTCTAAAGAGACGTTTGCATCGAAGTAGACCCGGTTATTCGACACGTGTTCGAGAGGAGCACAGAATGCCCACTTGGGAATGGATAGTGATCGCTGTCTGCGTCGTCATCGTGATCTCCGGGGTGATCGTCGCGGCCAGCGTCGCGAACAGCCGCAGGAAAACCCAGCGACTCAAGCAGCACTATGGCGTCGAGTACGAGCGTCTGGTGTCGGAGACCGGAGACCCTAAGGCGGCCGAGCAGGAGCTCACCGCCCGGGAACGCAACCGCGACAAACTGCACATCGTCGCCTTGACGCCGTCGGCCCGTTCGGACTTCACCGCTCGGTGGCACCAGGTGCAGACCGGGTTCGTCGACAATCCGGCAACCGCCGTCGGCGTTGCCGACCGTCTAGTGACCGAGGTGATGCGCAAACGCGGCTATCCCGTCGACGATTTCGATCAACGGGCAGCCGACGTTTCGGTAGACCACCCTCAGATCGTCGAGAACTACCGGACCGCGCACGGCATTCATCTCGCACAGCAGCGGGGTGATGTCAGTACCGAGCAGCAGCGCGAGGCGTTCGTGCACTACCGCGCGTTGTTCGAAAAGCTGCTCGAAACCAACAAAGCCGACGACACATCAAAGGAGGCAAGCGCATGACAACCCACGATCATGACACCGAGGTGACCCGTTCATTTGATCAGCCGGAACCGGGCGCCGAAACCCAACCGGTCGGCCAGCACACCGCGCCGGCAGAAGCAGCCGGCCCGTCGACCGCTCCCGCGGAGCCACCGCCGTCCCCGAGCGCAGCCTCGGCGCCCGCCGCGCAGGAGCACGAGGCTCCCGCGGCACCTGCGGAGCATGAAACCGCCCATGCCGAATCAGCACCGGGACAGTCACTGTTCGCCGATGACGAGCTTGCGGGCTTTCGTGCGCAGTGGGCCGGCGTGCAGGCGGCGTTCGTCGATGACCCGAGAGACTGTGTGCACAAGGCCGACGGTCTGGTTTCCGATCTGGTCGAACAGCTCACGACGGGCTTTGCCCGTGCGCGGTCGCGCCTCGAAGAACAGTGGGCTCGCGGTGAGGAAGCGTCCACCGAGGACCTTCGCGTGGCGCTGATGCACTACCGCGAATTCTTCGAGCGGATACTCGCGGTCTAGCGGCCGCACTCAACCGGGGTTGTCCGGTGCGATGGGCAGGTCCGGGCACAACGCGGTGTAGTGAATGTGTGGTGAGACCAACTGGGCCCATTGCCGGCGGCCCATATTCACAGTGAGCTTGCTGCACAAAAGCTCGGGCCACGCCGCCTGGTCAGGTGTGGGCCACAGCCGGACGGTGTCGTCTTCGCTGCCGGAGACAATGCGGTGCCCGTCCGGGCTGAACGCCACACTGGACACGTGATCGGTGTGGCCGGTGAGCGGGGCGCCGATCGGTTGCCCGGTGTCGGCGTCCCACAGCCGCAATGTGTTGTCGTTGCTGCCGGAGACGACGCGGTGCCCATCGGGACTGAACGCAACACTCCACACCTCAGCGGTATGGCCAGTCAGCGGGTCGCCGATGGATTGGCCGGTGTCGGCGTTCCACAGCCGTAGGTTAGTGTCGGCGCTGCCGGAAACGACGCGGTGCCCGTCGGGGCTGAAGGCCACACTGTTCACCGCGCTGTTATGCCCGGCGAGCGGGGCGCCGATGGGCTGGCCAGTGTCGGCATCCCATAGTCGCAGCGTGTGGTCGGCGCTGCCGGAGACAATGCGGTGCCCCGGCCCAAAAGCCACACTCCACACAGATGCTCTGTGGCCGATCAGCGGCTGCCCGACTTCTCGGCCGGTGTCGGCGTCCCACAACCGCACGGTTTCGTCTTCGCTGCCAGAGACGATGCGGTGCCCGTCGGAGCTGAACGCAACGCTGGTCACTGCGTCGGTATGGCCTTTGAGGGGGCCGCCGATTTGTTGGCCGGTGTCGGCGTTCCATAGCCGCACGGTGTCGTCGAGGTTGCCGGAGACGATGCGGTGCCCGTCGGGGCTGAACGCCAAACTTGTCACCCCGTCGGCGTGGATTGGCGGACCGAGGGGTCGGCCGGTGTCAGGGTTCCAGAGCCACAGTGTGTCCTCGGCGCTGCTGGAGGCGATGCGGTGCCCATCGGGACCGTAGGCCACACTGGTTACCTCGCCGGTGTGACCGGTGAGGGGTTGGCCCGCTTCGGGGTCCCACAGCCGCAGCGTGTGGTCGGCGCTGCCGGAAACGATGCGATGCCCGCCGAAGCCGAACGCCAAACCGTACACCGCGCCCTGGTGGCCGGCCAGCGGGGCGCCGAGGGGTTGGCCGGTGTCGGCGTCCCACAGCCGCAGCGTTTCGTCGGCGCTGCCGGACACGATGCGATGCCCGTCGGGACTCACGGCGACCCTGTACACCCGGTCGGTGTGACCGGTGAGCGGGGCGCCGATTTGTTGGCCGGTGTCGACGTTCCACCGCCGCAGCGTGTGGTCGGCGCTGCCGGAGACGACGCGGCGCCCATCAGGACTAAACGCCACACTCCACACCTCAGCGGTGTGGCCGGTAAAGGGGTCGCCGATGGGTTGGCCGGTGTCGACGTTCCACAGCCGCAGCGTGTCGTCGGTGCTGCCGGAGACAATGCGCTGACCGTCGGGGCTGAACGCCACACTGTTCACCGCGCCGTTGTGGCCCGTGAGCGGAGGCCCCAGCGATTGGCCCGTGTCGGCGTTCCACAGCCGCAGCGTGTCGTCGTCGCTGCCGGAGACGATGCGGTGCCCGTCGGGGCTGAACGCCACACTGTTTACCTCGTCGGTGTGGCCGGTGAGCGGGGCGCCGAGCGGTTGGCCGGTCTCGGCGTTCCACAGCCGCAGCGTGTCGTCGTCGCTGCCGGAGACGACGCGGCGCCCGTCCGGGCTGAACGCCACACCGGACACCGCCTGGGTGTGGCCGGTGAGCGGAGCGCCGAGCGGTTGGCCGGTCTCGGCGTTCCACAGCCGCAGCGTGTCGTCGGTGCTGCCTGAGACGATGCGCCGCCCGTCCGGGCTGAACGCCACACCCAACACCGAGCCGGATGTCGGAATGATTTTGACGGTGTCCCGCAGCGCCACCAACTCGGTGAACAGGGCACCGGTGTCGTCGGCGCTCGGCGCGATATGAGGGGCGGCGAGGATCTCCTGGAGCGCCCGCACAGCTCCTCCCCCCTGGACGCCGGCAAGGATGGCCTGGCCCTGGAACGTCAACTTCAGGGCGACGGTTTCCCGGGTGCGCGCTGCGGCCTGGTGTCGCTCATCAATGGCGTAACCGAGTCCGACGACGGCCGCGATGGCGACAATCACGGTCGCGGCGAGGACGGCGCGCAGAACCCGCGACCGTTTGCGCAGCACCACCGCGTGCGTCTGGGCCTCGTTCGCCCGGGCTTCGGCATGCTCCTTCGCGGAAGTTTCCGCAGCGGCAAGCTGTTTGGCGGCCTGAAGTTCCTCTTCCTGTTTTCGTCTGGCGGCTTCGGCGAACTCGTTTTCGCGTTGTCGGGAGGCGGCCAGGAACGCACTGGTGGGCAGAAGGCGCTCGTGGAATCCGGGTTTGGCGGCCAGGGTTTCGGCGTCGACAAGCCGGCTGGCCCGCAGCAGCCCGGCGTCGTCGCGGTGTTTGTTCTCCCACTCGGCGGCGAAGCGTTCGAGGGTGTCGGCGGCCTTGAGGTCTGCACGCTCCTCGGCCAGCCAGCCGGCTAGGTCATCCCATTGCCGCAGCAGGCTTTCCAGGGCAACCTCGACGATGACCGCACCTGCGCGCTCATCTTTGATCAGCAGCCGCTTGGCGACGAATCTATCGAGCAGGGGACGGCTGTCCTCGGGCAGATCGCGCCAGAGCGCCTGGCGCCGCGTCGGCTGGTCGTTGTCGGGATTGATGGTGGCCAGCCACGGAATAAACGCCGCCCGCAGCAAATCGAGTTCGATCCGTCGCTGTGCTGGTTCGGTTGCGAGCAGGGCATCGATTTCGGTCTGCACCACATGCTGCAGTCCGCCCATCGCCTCATAGTCGGGCAGCGTCAGCGCGCCGGCGCTGCCGTAATCCTCATACAGCCGGGCCAGGGTCAGCGCCAGCAGCGGCAGGGTGTCGGCACCCTCGGTGCAGTCATCCAGCAGCCGGTTCACGAGCGCCGGTTCCACTTCGAGCGGGCGGCCGGCCTGGGTGGCGCGGGCTGCAGGGCCGGTGATGACTTCCTTGAACTGGGTGCGCGGCATCGGTTTGAGTTCGTCGAACACCACGCTGCCGACCCCGCCCAACTGGCGGGCGGTCTGCAGGGCCTGGTAGCGGTCGGTGCGGATTGTAAGCGCCACGATCAGCCCCCACTGACTGCCACGGGCGGCGGCTGCCAGCTCGGCGATCGTGTCAAGGAACCGTGGTGCCTGCACTCCTGCGTCGGCGGTGAAGAGTTCCTCGGCCTGATCCACCGGCACCACCAACGTGGGTGGTGGTGACCCGCTGGCCTGGTTGAGCAGCCGCGCACCTGCGGTCTGCTGCGCTTCGACAAGCAGTTCACGGATCCGAGCGACATCGGCTCCCAGGCAGAGTTTTTTGATCTCGCCGAGCCTGGGCGCTGTCAACCCCAGTCGGTTGCGCGTCTTGTGGATTGCGTGGGCCAGTCCGGCCTCGCCGGTGAGCACGTTGCGTTCCGGGCGGACGATGTCGAGCAGCAGATAGTTGCGGTCGTCGCGGCGCAGCCGCGGTACCAGCCCGGCGCGCAGAAACGACGACTTGCCCACGCCCGACGGGCCGAGCACCACAAACATCGTCTCCACCCCTGCGGTGCGCATCCTGCGCAACGCATCCAGACCACGAATGATCGGCGCGTCGCGGCCGAAGAAGACCGCGGCGTCGACGTCTTCGAGTGATTCCCAGCCGCGGTACGGCACCCGATCGGGGTCGCCGGGTGGGGGCCAGACAAACGAATCCGCCCCGATCCCCGCCCCCCGGATGCCGTCGCGCAGCCGGTACAGGCCTTCGGATTGAAACGCGATCGGCTCACCGTCGTCGAGGTCGACCTCGATCGTCGGCCCACCACCGAAAAGGTCACAGCGCTGCCACTCTGCGGTCTTGTCGTCGGCGGTCGAGGGCTCCAGCCGGGCGCAGAAAATCATCTTGTTCAGGTTTTCTGCAGTGCGGTATTCAGTCCGGCATTCATCGGAGCTCGCCCAATTGGGTGAGAGTAGGCAGATGACCGCCTCACAGCGGGTGTTGGCGTGACGCAGCGCGTCTTTCCAGCGCACACCGGCCCGAATGCCGCTCCGTTGATCCAAATCGAGGAAGATCTCATTGGCCAGCGGCGGATCCTGTTGTACCAGCCATCTTTTCAACGCCAGCGCCTGGCGACTGTCCGCGCTGGAATGGCTCAAGAAAATACGCGACATGGCATCAGCAACTTCGGCCCAGATGCGCCGCCGGCGACAGCCACACCTGTGCGGGATCGGCCGATGTCCCGCTCATCGACCATTCCTCACCATGTCGTCGTCAACCCCTCGAGTTAGGGTCGCGCGCTCACACCGAGGCGCCTCGCCGTACGGCGGCCATACCTTGACTAGGCACAGCGTAATTCCGCAGCGACCCGACCGAAGCGAAAGCAGCAAAAGAAGGTGCGTTCCCTTACCCGCCCGCGATGGGGGTCACGACGACGTTGACGGTGTTGGCGTCGGCATCGGACGCGATCACCAGTTGAGGGGCGTTGGGAGCCGAGAGGACTTCTCCGCCGGTGACGCTGACCTGATAGCCGTTCGGAAACTCGACGGCCGGTACCGAGATGGTGGTTTGTGATCCCGCGGGGAAGCTGGCCAGGCCGTCAACTTTTTCTGTGGCGTAACTGAATTGGAACGTGCCGTTGCCGAACGACCAGGAAATCGGGGTGCCCGACACCACCTGCGGGTACGGCTCGGCGAGTGTCGCCAGGGTGGCGGTATTGACGTTGGCGCCGACCGGCGGCTGGCTGGGGTCATACACCAGCGACTCCGAGCTCGGCGGAGACGCGAAGGTAGTGATATCGCCTTGTCCGCTGTAGGCCCACTCGGTCCAGCTGAACAAGTGCTGGTCCGCGCCTTGCATGGGGTCGATGATTTCTGACTGGTTGCTGCTGGCCCCGAATTCGGTCATCATCGCGGGTATTCCGTGCGCAGCGGCGTATGCCGCTGCGTTGGTGATGATTTCGCTTGAGGGGAAGCAACCCAGCGGGCCCAGCGGTAGCTGACAGTAGGCGTGGAATGAGAAGACGGTGTTCGACGCGTCCACAGTGCCGAGGCTTACTGGCGTTCCGAAGTTGGCGTCGGTGTCGGCCTCGAAGAAGATCGGTGTGCTGGGGTCGACGGCCCGGATCGCGGATGCCGCCTGGTCGTAGAAGGGGGTCAGCTCCTGGGTGCCGAAGAACGTGCTGCCGAACAACCCCGGGACCAATTGGGAGCCCGGCGATGGCTCGTTCATGATCTCGATGCCTGCGACGTCGGGGTTGCCGTGGAAGTAGTGCGCAACGTGTTCCAGCATCTGGGCGTAACTGTCCTCTAATCCGACCCCGTTCGGCGCGTCGGCGTTCGCCCAGAAGGCGTCCCAAGCGTGATCCTCTGCGGGATCGAAGAATTCGTTGAGCGGGAAGGGCAGTTGGGGGTTGGGCAGACCACCGTCTTGCACCGCCCATGCCGGGGACCCTTCGCCCCCGAAGATGCTGCTGTAGGCATCCTGATGCATGTCGAGAACGCTGACAATGCCATGGTTGGCCAGGGTTTGTACCGTTTGCGCGATCGAGGCGAGGTAAGCGTCGTTGAAGACGCCGGGCTCGGGCTCTGCCGCCGACCAGATGACGCCGAGCCGCACGGTGTTGAAGCCGTTGGCGGCCAAGAACGCGGCATCGTCGTTGCTGAACCCGTTGGTGGACGGCTCGAACGGCGCCACCTTGGACACCTCATTGACGCCGTGCAGTATCACCACCTGCCCGTCGCTGTTAGTGAGCCAGCTCCCGGTGGTCTCGATGGGAGCAGCGGTGCCGCCCGAGGTGAGGCCGCTCAAGGTGCCATAGTCACCGACGGCGCCGTGACTGCCGAACAGGCCGCCGTGGCCGCCGGCCCCGCCGAGTGCAGGCAGGCCACCGAGATCGCTGCCGCCGCCGCCGTTGCCACCGTCACCACCGCTGCCGAACAGGCTCGTGCCGTTACCACCGTCACCGCCAGCACCCCCGGCGCCACCCGCGCCACCGTCACCGCCGTTGCCACCCGCGCCGCCGTCGCCGATCAGCGCCCCGCCGGCGCCGCCGTTGCCGCCGTCACCGCCCATTAAGCCGGGCGCCGCACCGTCGGCCCCGGGACCGCCGGTGCCGCCGTCACCCAACAGCACCGCAGCTCCGCCGGCACCGCCCTGACCGGCTGCATCTGTGGACGCGTTGCCACCGTCGCCGAACAGTAATCCGCCGGCGCCGCCGTTGGCCGCGGCCAACGTGCTGTCGGGCACTCCGGGAGCGCCATTGCCGATGAGCAGGCCGCTGCCGCCGAAGTCCTGCCACAGCGAATTGAGGCTTTGATCGACATTGGTGCCGAGTGGACTGGTGATCCAGTCCTGTTCGAAGCTGTGCAGCAACGAGTCCAGTGTCGTTGCGGTGGAGAGGGGCTCGGACGCCGCCGTCAGCAATGAATCGCCCAGACCGGTGAGGTCCAATCCAGGAGATGCGGAGACGGCGTCCATGCCTACCAGAGCGTCCAGGGCAGCAGAGGCATCGGCCACGCCCGCGGCCGAACCGGAAATGGCGTTGACGATGGGATCGATGATCAGGTCGAACTCGTCGGCATGGGCTGTCGGCGCTCCGGCCAGGGGACTGATCGCGAGGGCCAGAACTACACCCGCACTAACACCCCACCCGGCCACAAGGCGCCGATTAGCCATCGTCTGAACCTCTCCGGGGGGCATCGATTCCCAGGCTGTTTAAGCTAGTCCTGAGTGCCATCACGCACCAGCAGCAGCCGCTCAATCCAAAGATGGGTGAACCTCCCAGCCCTATCCGTCGTCCTTCAAGACAGAGGAGGCGGTAACGATGCGCAGCTCAGATCTGGCGTGGGTGGCACTGGCCGGCGGTATAGCGGCCTACGACCTGACCGCCGCTGATGACGAGCAGCTGACCAACGCGGCCCGTCGGTACTTCAAGTCTCAGCCGATTGCCACCGCGTCGACGATCCTGGTGACAGGCCTGCATCTGATCGGTGGCATACCCCCGTGGTGCGACCCGATCTCGCTGACGTTCGCCGCGTATCGCCGGGTACTGCGGCAGCTCTGGACTCGACCGTAGAAAATCGCCAGGCGGGATGAAGACCTGCCGTCGGCGATTGGCGCTCATTGGGCTGGAGCACTAACTTTCCTCAAGTGAAGTTCTCAGCTGCTGATGCAGTCATACGGTGGATCGCCCCCTTCCTCACGGTTGCGGCCGTTGCCAGCATGGGTCTTATCGCTCACCCGGAGCTCGTCGGTCCTGCGCCGGCGATGCGCTTGGTCGATGACGCCAACCCGTTAGCCGGCGAGCCCTTCTACGTCAATCCCAGCTCGGCGGCTATGCGCGCCGCACAGCATGCTGATCCGCCCAGTCCTGAGTTGACCGCCATCGCCAACACGCCGCAGGCGTACTGGGTCGTACCGGGCTCGTCGGCAGCGACGGTCGCGAAGTACACCGGCGACGCGCAGGCTGCCGGTGCCATCCCGGTGCTGGCGATTTACGGGATTCCCCACCGCGACTGTGGCAGCTTCGCCGCGGGTGGCTTCGCGACGGCCGATGCCTACCGCGGGTGGATTGACGGCATCGCTACCGACGTGGGAGCTTCGCGGGCGGCGATCATCGTCGAACCCGATGCGCTGGCCATGGCCGACTGCCTGTCAGCTGATCAGCGCCAGGAACGCTTCGACTTGATTCGCTACGCGGTGAACTCGCTGACCCGCAATCCGGCCACAGCTGTGTACGTCGACGCCGGCCATTTGCGCTGGCACAGCCCCCAGGACATGGCCGCCAGGCTCAATCAGGCCGGCGCCGACCACGCGCGGGGCTTCAGCCTCAACACTGCGAACTTCTTCTCTACCGACGACGAAATCGGTTACGGCGAGGCGATTTCGGGACTCACCAACGGTTCGCACTACGTCATCGACACGTCTCGCAACGGCGCCGGACCAGCGCCCGACTCCGGGCTCAACTGGTGCAACCCCAGCGGCCGAGCACTGGGCACTGTGCCCACCGCGGCTACCGCGGGTGCGCACGCCGACGCCTACTTGTGGATCAAACGTCCCGGTGAATCCGACGGAACATGCGACAAAGGTGATCCGCCGGCGGGCACCTTCGTGAGTCAGTACGCCATCGATCTGACCCGCAACGCGGGCCACTAGAACGAGATGTTCATCGCGCACCGCCGATTGAAATCCCGGGCACCCACGCCGTAGACCTGTAGCGTCGCCCCGTCACCTCATATCCCGAGATGGCCAGACCGGCACTGTGACTAGTCCGGTATATGACGGGAGGCGGCTGTGAGCAGGTTCGTCGAGACAATGCTCAGCAGCGCGGAGTCTAGTACTCGCGATATGGTGACCGGCGAGCCCGGCTTTCCGGTTCGGAGCAGTTGGGGTGAAGTTCATCAGCGTGCCCGCCGGGTGGCGGGCGGTTTAGCCCGGTTGGGTGTCGGGCCGGGTGATCGGGCAGGGGTGTTGGCCGGTGATCCGATGGAAATTGCGCCGACTGCCCAAGGACTTTGGCTGCGAGGTGCATGCTTGACGATGCTGCAGCAGCCGACGCCACGCACCGATCTACAGGTTTGGGCGCAGGACACCCGAGCGGTCATCGCGATGATCGAGGCGACGGTGGTGATCGTCTCGGATCCGTTCATGGCTGCCGTGCCCGTGTTGGCAGAGTGCGGCATCCCAGTGGTGACGATCGCCGAACTGCTCGATGCCCCACCGCTCGATGCGGTGCACAGCGGTGAGGACGATTTGGCGTTGCTGCAGTTGACGTCTGGCTCGACAGGCTGCCCCAAGGCGGTGGCAATCACCCACGCAAACGTGATCACCAATGCCAAAGCGATGTTCGACGGTGCCCAGTACGAGTTGGAAACCGACGTGATCGTGAGCTGGTTGCCGCTGTTTCATGATATGGGTCTCACCGGGTTCTTGACGGTGCCGATGCTGTTCGGCGCCGAATTGATCAAGGTAACTCCGATGGAATTCTTGCGCGATACCTTGTTGTGGGCCAAATTGATTCATAAATATCGAGGCACCATGACCGCGGCCCCCAACTTCGCCTATGCATTGTTCGCCCGACGATTACGCCGGCACGCCCGCCCCGGTGAGTTCGATCTGTCATCGTTGCGGTGGGCGCTGTCAGGCTCCGAACAGGTCGAACCGGCCGACGTCGAAGACCTTTGTGAGGCAGGAGCACCGTTCGGGCTGAAGCCAGAGGCGATCCTGCCGGCCTACGGATTGGCCGAAACTACTGTGGCGGTGTCATTTTCGCAGTGCGGTGCCGGGCTGAGTGTTGACGAGGTCGACGCCGACATGCTAGCCGTGCTGCGCCGGGCGGTGCCCGCCACCACTGGCAACACCCGGCGACTGGCCACATTGGGTCCACTGCTCGACGGTATGCGCGCCCGCATAGTCGATGAAGACGGCGCCGTTCAGCCGACTCGGGGCGTCGGCCTCATCGAGGTCTGCGGTGATTCTGTCACCTCGGGGTACCTGACAGCGGGTGGATTTGTTCACGCCCAGAACGATCAAGGTTGGTGCAGCACTGGCGATTTGGGTTATTTCACCGAGCAGGGCCATGTAGTTGTCTGCGGCCGCGCCAAAGACGTGATCATCATGGCTGGACGCAGCATCTATCCCGCCGACGTGGAACGCGCTGCTGCGCGAGTCGCCGGGGTTCGCGCCGGGTGCGTGGTCGCGGTGCGACTTGACGCCGGTCATTCCCGGGAATCGTTTGCCGTAGCTGTGGAGTCCAATCAGGCCGATGATCCCGCCCAGGTGCGGCGTATAAAACGTCAGGTAGCCCACCAGGTCGTCACCGAAGTTGCGGCACGGCCGCGCAACGTGGTGGTCCTGAGCCCGGGTGTGATCCCGAAAACACCATCGGGAAAGCTGCGTCGCGCCTACGCACTCTCGCTCGTCGGCTGACCTGCCCGAGCACCTGTGCCGAGGCAGACGGCTGGGGGCGTAGCGTAGAAAAAGGGAGCGGGCCTTGACCTAGGATTGGCCAAACGCCCTTCGCTGTCCCAC
Source organism: uncultured Actinomycetota bacterium (assembly GCA_963830605.1). GTDB lineage: Bacteria > Actinomycetota > Actinomycetes > Mycobacteriales > Mycobacteriaceae > Mycobacterium. The sequence continues at coordinate 989,195 of CAWHML010000004.1, forward strand.
GGGCGCCGGCGTCACTCTCTAACCTGGCGATTAACGAGGCTCGTGACGGATCGGGAATCGATTTCTTCACCGCCGTCGCCGTGGTAGACGCGATACGGCTCGTCTACCGTCCTGTCCTCCTCCGAGCACGTCTTCGCAACGCTCGAGATGTCGTCGGTTGTTTGCGTAACTTTCATCCAGTCGCCCGACTTCGGATCTTGGAGCATGTCACCTTCCCGGATCTCCCCGAGCGGGACCTGTTCCGTTGCATGTTCCGAACTCATTTACCCTCCCATTCATCAGGGTGAGTCGGCTGCAGCCACCGCCGATGATGTCGCCGCGCGCTCACCTTCAGGATTCTCTCCCGAACGCCAATGGTCAATCGCAGAATGGACGACCTGCCAGGAATCTCCTAAGTTCGCAAGCTTCTGTTGACGCTGGTTTTTACCGTCGTCGGAAGCTGTTTTTCCTCCATCGCGGCCATTGCTGCCTCGGCATGGCGCGCCTCAACTCGCGCTTCCACAGCATTATCGAAGACAACTGCGGCCCTCCCGCAGCCGCCGCCCGGTTAATTGGAGCGCTCGGCCCAGCCCGTTGGCAACTCGCTGGGGGCCACGGCAATGACTGAGTCGTCCTCGACGCCAACGTATTCCAGCAGAGTGATCACCGCGAACTCTGGCACGACGAAGATGGGGTAGGTCGGGCCCTGGTCGCGGTAGGCGCGCATCTGCTCGAGGTGATCGTTCTGAAAGCAGACGGTGCGCTCTGCGTGCTCCTCGACCCAGCGCGGGAAAAAGATCACCCCATGCAAACGCCTTTTGCCAGGCATGACGTTGACCGCGACCGAAGTGCCGGTGGGCTCAGTCCACGAGATCTTGAAGCTGTCCTCATCGAGTTGCACGATGTCGACCGGCTGATCTTTGACCCAGCGGCCGCCGACCATGCCGGAGTGGATGCGGTAGTCGATGGTCCGGGCATTCTTCACATACATCTCGTACCGCCAGCCGTTGGCGTAAGTATAAATAAGCCGATAGCCGACAATGCCTGAAAGATGTTGCGGAGGAATAGGATTGGTCGCACTGATCATGGAGTCCTCCTGATTTCACTTAAGCGCGCCCCGCCGGCGACCAGTCACTCATTTTGCAACAAAACTAGTTTGTCTGCAAAAACACTTGGTATGTTGAGATGGTGGACAGCGCGACCGAGTTCGGCCGACTGATCGGCCCGCTGCGTCGGGCCGTGCTGCGCACCCGACACGCAGAAGGTCTGCCCGATCTGCCTGAAGCCCAGATCGAACTGCTGCGCGCGCTCCAAGAAGCCGGCACGACAACTCCACGCGAAGTCGCGGCACGACTGCGCGTCGCGCCGTCCACAGTCAGCAATCTCATCCGGGCCATGACTGCGGCAGACCTGGTGGTCCGCTCCCCGTCGGCCACTGACTTGCGCAACGTTCACCTGTCCCTCTCGCTGACTGCCCGCGACATGCTTGAGCGCTACGACCGCGTTAGCACCGCAGCCTTGCGAGCTGCGATCGACCAACTCTCCCCCGCGCGCCGCAAGGCGCTCGAGCGGTCACTGCCGGCCTTGACAGACCTGCTCGATGCGTTAGCGAAGGGACCACAGGCCAGCCAAGCGAGAGGGCCTCGGTGATGACTAAAGAGCCTCTACTGCTCCTGCACGGCGTGGCGATGTCCAGCGGCGCATGGGCTGACGTCACACCACTACTCGTCGAGCACCATCAGGTCATTGCTCCCACCGCTGCCGGCCATCGCGGAGGCCCGCCGCTCAGTGGCAAGATCAGCATCAGCGCCCTCACCGACGAGGCCGAACGCCTGTTAGACGCCCGAGAACTCGACCGTGTTCATATCGCCGGCAACTCCCTCGGTGGCTGGATGGCAATCGAATTGGCCCGTCGGGGCCGCGCTCAGACCGTTTGCGCCCTGTCCCCGGCTGGCTTCTGGACACCTGGCGCCAGCGACCAGACTCATGCGGCCAAGGCGATTCGCCAGACCAGACGTGTAGCACAAATCGCTCGACCCGTCGCGCCGGCTTTCCTCCGCTTCGCTGTGGTTCGCCGTCAGGCGATGCGCGACGTCGCCGAGCACGGTGATCGACTCACTCCCGCCCAGGCTAGAGGTGCCATGTTGGATCTGTTGGACTGCAACTGTATCGAGGAACTACTGGAAACCGGTGAAAGCATCGCACCGCTGACTCCGCTGCCCTGCCCTGTCACCCTGGCATGGGCTGCAAACGACAGGATCTTCTCTCCGGATGTCAATGGCCTGACCGCCCGCCAACGGCTGCCTCAAGCCACCTATGTACTGCTGCCTGACGTCGGTCACGTACCGATGATCGACAACCCGCGCTTAACTGCCGACACCATCCTCAGGACCACCGGAGCACTTCAACGCGACTGAGCACTTAGTAATAACGGCAGCGTCTGCATTCAGAGCTGTTCTGGTTTGAATCCCCGAGTCACCGCGGCCGCGGTGGTGCGAGCCAAGGAATTCGCTGACCTGCGGTTTTGGTCGGGGAGCTGACGGGAGTTGAAAACCCTGAGCACCACACTGCCAGGGTGAAACGGGGTGTGCTGTTCGCGATCGACGTTATCGGTGAACACCCGTGTTGGCACCGCTCGCCAGGGGCGCGTTTCTTGCGCGCGGAGCGTTGGTGTCAAATACTCCGGCATGATGCGCATCCAGCTTTCCTCGACCGGCTCACACCCAAGCTACACAGCGTTGATAGCACGCGGCGCCTCGCATGGCTGAACCGTCGGCAGAAGCCCCGCGGGCGAACCTGGCGCCGATCTGCGCCATCTTCTTCTGTTCGGGTATCCCCGCGCTCGTTTACCAGCTTGTCTGGCAGCGCTCGCTGTTCGCGATTTACGGCATCAACGTCGAAAGCGTCACGGTGGTGGTCACGGCCTTCATGCTCGGGCTGGGCATCGGGAGCTTCGCAGGCGGGCGGCTGTCGCGGCTGCGCCTACCGCTGCTGGGCGTGTTCGCCGCCGTCGAACTTGGTATCGGCGTATTTGGCTACTTTTCGCTGGGCTTGTTTCACGCCGTGGGCGACTTGACTCTCCAATTGAGCACGCCGCTGACGGCGCTGTTCACGTTTCTGCTCGTGCTTGTTCCCACGCTGCTGATGGGCGCCACGATGCCCCTGCTGACAGCGCATCTCGTGGAGCACTCGGGAAACGTGGGCCGCAGCGTCGGACTGCTGTACTTCGTCAACACGCTGGGCAGCGCCTTCGCCTGCTTCATCGTTGCATCCTTCCTGATGCGCCTCTTGGGACAGCAGGGCGCTGTCACGTTTGCCTGCGGCATCAATCTGGTCGTCGGTAGCGGCGCCCTGCTCGCGCAGATCAGGTCGCCCAAAGCCGACGTCGAGCTTGGCGCGCGGCTGGCGCAGTTCAATACGCGCGGTTTCTGGTTTGCGCTGCTGCTTGCGGCGCTCTGCGGCTACATCGCGCTGAGCTATGAAATCCTGTGGTATCGCGTCTACTCGTTTTCATCCGGAGGCATCGCGCGAGCGTTTGCGCTCTTGCTGGGCTGCTACCTGTTGGGCATCGCGCTTGGCTCGCTTGCCAGCCGGCGCTTCTGCCGTGAATCGGCGTCGACGAAGCAGGTGGCGTCGCTGTCCGGCTTCGTACTGTTTGCCAACCTTGCAAGCTATCTGCTGGTGCCCGCAGCGGCGCTGATCGGCAACGCGCTGCATTGGGGATTTTCATTCCCGCTGGTGGCCGGGGCCGCGGGCTTGCTGGGCGCGACGTTCCCGTTAATCTGCCATATCGCCATTGCGCCGGACGCTCGCGCGGGCGAGGGATTGAGCTACCTGTACCTCGCCAACATCGTGGGCTCGGCGCTGGGCAGCCTGGTTACCGGCTTTGTGTTGATGGACTATTGGAGCTTGGGCGGCATTGCGCTTTTTCTCGCGCTGCTCGGCATTGCGCTTTCGCTCGTGCTGCTGCTGGCCGCCAATCACCGGACGCGCGCGAAAAATCTGTTGAGCTTGCGCGCCGCGGCCATCGCCCTGACGGGCCTGGCAATCGTCAGCCTGCAGCCTCGGCTTTTTGAGGGTGTCTATGAGCGGCTCTACTTCAAGGAGCATTATGCGGGGCAGCGCTTTGCGCACTTGGAGGAAAGCAAGAGCGGCGTAGTCAGCGTCACGCGGGACGGGGAGATTCAGGGCGGCGGCGTCTACGACGGCGTTTTCTCCACCGACCTCGTGAACGACCGCAACATGATTGTCCGTCCCTACGCCCTCAGCCTGCTGCACAAGTCGCCCCGCGAAGTGCTGATGGTCGGGCTCTCGTCTGGTTCCTGGGCGCAGGTGATCGCCAACCATCCTCAACTTGACAAGTTGACGACGGTAGAAATCAATCCGGCCTATCTGAAGGTGATTCCGCATTACCCCGACGAGGCCGGCGTGCTGAAGAACCCTAAGGTCACGACCGTGATTGATGACGGCCGGCGCTGGCTTGCCCGCAACCCGGAGCGCAAGTTCGACTTCATCGTGATGAACACCACCTTCAATTGGCGCGCAAACGCCACCAATCTGCTTTCGACGGAGTTTCTGAAACTTGTTCGCGGCCACCTCAAGCCGGATGGCGTATTTTTCTACAACACGACTGGTTCAGACCGAGCGCAGCGCACGGGCGCGCTCGAATATCCGTACGCACTGCGCTTCATCAATTTCATGGCCGTCAGCGATTCTCCTATTGCGTTCGACCGCCGGCGCTGGGAGCGCGTATTGCGCGAGTATCGCATCGAAGGCAGGCCCGTCTTCGAGCTTGCCGACTCAAAGCAGCAATCGCGCCTTGAGCAAGTTCTGGCCTTAGCCGACTCGCTTTCGGCCGGCTACGGCCCGGCCAAACCCACCGGCATGAACCTGGAGACGCGCGAGGGCATCCTGGCTCGCACCGAGGGTGTGCCTACGATCACCGACGACAACATGGGCACCGAATGGGGCCGGCGCTAACGCGAGACTGGATGACATCGTGACTGCGCCGATGACTTGTATGAGCCCGGTGTCCATGTGATGGCTACGCGGTATGCGCGAGGGATTCCGGGACGAGTTGGTCGAAGAAGTCGCGTTTCGCGAAGTGTGCGATTCCGGCTCCGGCGAACAGTGTGCCGAGGATGACACGCAGGCGTCTGGCGTCGTCGTTGGTGCGCATGGGTGGCTGCCTAAGTCAGCTGGTGTGATTGCGACGGCGCGAAAGAAGGTGTCGGTGAAGGTGTCGCAGGTGCTGTCGATGTCGGGTAAGTCGATGGCGGAGATCTGGGGCACGGCGGGTCGGACCAGCATGTGGCTTACCACTGGTGTCAGAAGTTGTGGGACACGGTCCGCTGCTGATCCCTGACCCGGTTTCGGCAATCGAACTCATGCTGACGCTGAGATCCGGCAAGACCTTCGTGCTTGGACGACCAACGGATAGACCCTACCGTCGACGGGTCACGTGCGGCACACTGGGAGCACACCGTAGCGGTATGACGATGGGCCCGGCACCTTCCGTGGGCTAATGCCGGTTTTGAACCGAAACGTCGCCGCACTCGTGTCACCGTCGGAAGCTTGGTGATGGATATTCCGGAAACTGGCGTGATGCGGGTGCTCTACGACCAGCACGGCGCGGCTTTAATGCGCTATGCGTGCCAGTTGACGAGCAACGCAACCCATGCGGAGGACGTAGTGCAGGAGACGCTGCTGCGGGCAAGGCATAATCCGGAGATCGTCGCCGGCAACGAGCGGTCGGCGCGCGCCTGGCTGTTCAGCGTCGCACGCGACACGATCTCTTCTAACGGCTCGGGGACTCCGGAGCCGGGCGGATCGGATGATCTCAACTCAGCGCTGGACCGGACACTGATCGCCGACGCGTTCGCGCGGTTGCCGGCCGAACATCGCGCGGTTGTTCGACGCGCGCAGTATCACGGCTGGACCACCGCACAAATCGCTGCCGACCTGGGAATCGCCGAAGGCACAGTGAAGTCGCGGCTGCATCAGGCGCTGCGAACCCTGCAGCAGACGCTGCAGGAGATGGGAGTGGCACAATGACCGCCTTTCCGGGGCGGGGGGCGAACGTCTCCGAACTCCGCGGACATGGAAGCGACAAGTATGCGCTGTGGGACGCGGCTTACGTGCTGGGATCATTGACAGAGAAGGACCGGCACGAATTCGAGGCACACCTGAGTAAGTGCCCGTCATGCCGGGTCGCGGTAAGTGAGCTTTCCGATATGCCCGCCCTGCTGTCGCTGCTCGACCTCGACGAGGTTACCGACGAAGCTGACCCGGTAGCAGTTCGGCCGCCATCGCCGCAGCCGGGTCTGGTCGGTCGACAGTGGGAAATGTCCGCCGTTGCAGGCTTGCTTAAGCGTGCACTCAATGGCCACGGCGCGGTGGTCGGCGTGGTCGGCTCGCCTGGCATCGGCAAAAGCCGTCTTGTGCGTGAAATTTCGGCGATGGCAGATGCCCGTGGTGTCGACGTGTTCACCGCCGTCTGCGAATCGCACACCAGCCAGGTCCCTTTCCATGCCGTGGCGCGCCTGTTGCGCGCGGTCACTGGCGTCGAGGGCCTTGATCCAGCTGCCGCCCGAGCGCAGACCCGGGCTGAGGCTCCTGACGCCCAGCCTGACGACTTGTTGCTCTTCGACGACCTGTTGGGCATCGCCGATCCGAATGTGGAGCTGCCGAAGATCGATCCGGATGCGCGTCGGCGGCGGTTGACCGCGCTGGTCAATGCCGCCTCGCTGGCCCGCCAGGCCCCGGCGGTCTATGTCATCGAGGACACCCATTGGATCGATGAGGTCAGCGAGTCGCTGCTGGCCGATTTCCTCACGGTCATGCCGCCGCCGCGCTCGCTGGTGCTGGTCACCTACCGACCCGAATATCAGGGCGCGTTAAGCCGGGTGGCAGGCGCGCGAACCATACCTCTTGCGCCGCTGAGTGATTTAGAAACTGCGTCACTGGTCGCCGAGCTGCTCGGGCCAGACCCCTCGAATGGCGCGCTGGGTCAGAGGATCGCCGAGAGGGCCGCCGGTAATCCGTTCTTCGCCGAGGAGATGGTTCGGGAATTGGCCGAGCGCGGCGTGCTGCGCGGCGAGCCGGGCGCATACCTGTCGGCGGCAGAGGTTGGCGAGGTGAGCGTGCCGGTCACACTGCAGTCAACTATCGCCGCCCGGATCGCCCGGCTCGACCCGAAAGCCAAACGCACCTTGGGCGGGGCAGCGGTCATTGGGTCACGGTTCAGCCGCGACCTACTCGAAAAGCTTGGGATTGATCCTGTCCTCGAGGGCTTGGTGGCGGGTGAGCTCATCGATCAAATCAAATTCACCCGAGAGTCGGAGTATGTGTTTCACCATCCGCTGGTTCGCACCGCGGCCTACGAAGCACAGCTCCCATCAGATCGGGCCGAGTTGCACCGGCGAGTCGCGGCCGCCATCGAATCACGTGACCCGGCAGCGGCGGAGGAGAACGCAGCGCTGATCGCCGAACATCTGGAGAGCGCCGGTGATCTCCGCGCCGCCTACGGGTGGCACATGCGCGCCGCGACCTGGGCCACCAACCGCGACATCGCCGCGGCATGGCGAAGTTGGGAGCGTGCCCGAACGATTGCTGACGCCCTACCCGCCGACGCTCCGTACCGAGCAACCATGCGCATTGCTCCTCGCACCATGTTGTGTGGGATCGCCTTTCGAGTTCATGAGCATGTGGCCGGTGACCGCTTCAATGAGCTGCGAGAGTTGTGCGCCGCCGCCGGGGATAAGGCGTCACTGGCCATTGGGATGACGGGGCTGGTGATGGATCGCTTTCACAAGGGTCGGCTGCACGAGGGGTCGCAGCTGGCATCGGAAGCGATGGCCCTCATCGAGTCGATCGGCGATCCGACCTTGACGGTTGGCCTGTCCCTCGCATCGATCTACGTGAGAGAAGAGTGCGCGGAGTGGTCTGACGCGCTGCGGTGGTCGCAGATGATCATCGACCTGGCCGAAGGCGATCCCTCGAAAGGCAACTTCATAATCGGGTCTCCGTTGGCGGTCGCCTTGACGACGCGCGCTAATGCCCGCTATTGCCTGGGACGTCCCGGATGGCGCGACGACCTGCAGCACGCCCTCACCTTGGCCCGGAGCATCGACCCCATGTCCCAGGCGACCGTTGTTTGTAGTTACTACCCGGGAATATTGACTGGCGTGCTGAGGCCCGACGATCGCGCGATACGCGAGATCGAGGATGCCCTGCGAATTGCCGAACAGTCGGGTGACGATGTGGCGTTCGCCCTCGCCCAGATGACGCTGGGCATTGCGCTGGTGCACCGCCGGGCGAACGCGGACCGCGAGCGCGGACAGCAGGTCCTGACGGAGGTCAGGAAAGTGTTCGTGCGCCGTGAATTCTTCATGGCCGATGTACCTATGGTCGAGGTCTACTTGGCTCGGGAGAAGGCTCGGCGCGGAGACCGCGATGGCGCAATACCGCTCATGCGCGCGGCCGTTGACCGGCATTTCCCTGAGGGACGGCTGCTGGGATGGAGCATTCCGACGACAGGTGTTCTGGTAGAGACACTGCTCGATCGGGGGGCCGAGGGCGACTTGGCCGAAGCCGAGGCCGCGACAGGGTTAGCAGAGCACGAGCGGTTAGCGGCGCCGCCCGACGACGGTTTAGCCGTGCGCGACATCTGGCTGCTGAAACTGCGGGCTCTGCTGGCGCAGGCTCACGGCGACGTCGCAGCCTACGCGCATTTCAGAGATCGCTACGGCGACATGGCCAGAACGCTTGACTTCGAAGGGCATATCGCGTGGGCCGAGGCGATGCCGTGACCGCAACGCGATCGGTCTGTCTGGCGTGTGTCACCCGAGCTTCCGCCAAACGCAACAGTGGAGCTAGGGGACTCGAACCCCAAAGGACAGTAGGCATAATCCCAGGTCACCTGCACTTTCGCGACATCTCAGTTCATTTCAGTGCGTTTGGTTACCTGCGGTTTCGTTTTCGGGTCTTGACGGCGTCAAGAGCCGGGAGCCTGCTGCAGTGAGCCTTACCCCCTTTATGGCCGCACACCGATGGCATGAACAAGCTGATCCAGGATGGCTCTGTGGCTGTTCGCGTTTCTCGATACGGAGCTCGACGGCATCGCGTGACACCGCCCGTGGCGTTCGTCGGGTTTTACCCACCGAATAGTTCCTTGGACCATGCGGCGATCGTGGGCTCGAAGCGCTCCGGCGCGTAGGACTCGTCCGGGCGTACTCCGCTCGGAGCACGCGACGCCGCCTCGTACAGGCACACCGCGCACTCCGCCATATTCAGGGTCACAGCCAGGGCGTCGGCGATCAACGAGAAGACCGTGCCACCCCGCGTGTACTCCGTCATCCACTTGTATCCGTGGGTGAAGCTGGAACCGTAGGAGTAGAAGGACCTGGCCGCCCTCTCCAGTCCGTTCGCTGCGATCTCCCCTGTGTCGTGTGCCGGCACGTGCGCATCGACCCACTGCGCCGACGACCGGATCATCGCGGTGAAGGACGGCGTCTTGGCGAAGGTGTACGCGGCCTTCGCCTCGTCGAGCATCATGTTGTACTTGCGGCGGTGATCGGCGTTCATTTCAGAAGCTGTGCGGGTACCGGGCTGGGCGGTAGGACTCGTCCTCCTCGTCGATCACGAGGTACCGGCGGCGCTGTTCGAGCTGCTCCATCTCCTCGGACATGCACCGGTCTCGGCGGACCTCGCGTGCCGGTCACCAGCAGCCAGATGGTCAGGGCGGCGGACTCCATCGCCACCCGGCACAGCTGCAGCACCTCTGACACGTGGGGCTGCCGATGCGATCGGCGGCGGGCGACCAGGATCCCGGCGGTGTTCAAGCTCTCGGCTGCGCTCATCGCGGGGAAGAGCGCGTGCTCGGTGACGGCCTGCGGTCCCGCAAAGGTCAGCGGGTACGCGGCCTCGAAGGCGCCGTCGTCGGCGGCAAGGGGACTCCCCTCCGCGGCGACGTGAGGGTGCAGCCCCCACTGGTACAAGTCACCGCAGCGCTGCCCGCGCTCGTCGATGCGAGTGAGAACGCCGTTGTGCTTGAGGTTGAACAGCGCCTCGGCGTGCTCGGCGGTCAGTCCCGCGTTCGGGGTTGCCATGGGATGAGGTTAGGCAGCCGGTATGACAGGTCGCGGTATGAACGCTTCTAAGCGGCGTTCGCCGGCCCGCGCCCAGCTGAGTACGAGGCGGCCCTCATCGGCGCCTCACGCCCCGCGAGCCAGCCAACCCCAGCCCTCACAACCGAGTAGGAACTAAACCTGGGGTAGTTCAACTCGCCAAAACTGGTACAACCAACCAATAAGATTCCGCGCATGCCGCTGGCTGAGGGTCAGAAATTCGCCGGATACAGGATCCTGCGTCGGTTGGGCTCTGGCGGGATGGGCGAGGTATATCTTGCGCAGCACCCCAGGTTGCCGAAGAAGGTTGCACTCAAGGTTCTGAGCGCGGCCGTATCCAGCAATGCTGACTACCGCGCCCGCTTCGCTTACGAAGCTGAGCTGGCCTCCGAACTAGATCATCCCAACATTGTCGACGTTCACGACCGGCACGAAGAAGACGGCCAGCTATGGATCTCGATGAATTACGTCGACGGTCTCGATGCGGCGCGCCTGCTCACCGATAAATTCCCGAGCGGCATGCCCCCGCACCAGGTCGCAAAGATCGTCACCGCGGTGGCGAGTGCGTTGGACTATGCACACCATCGCAAGCTATTGCACCGCGACGTCAAACCAGCCAACATCATGATCACTAGCGACGAAAAGCGTATCCTATTAACTGACTTCGGGATCGCCCGTAGCCTTCAGCAGACCAATTCCTTTACGGCGACCGGATTTATCGTGGGAACCGTCGCCTACGCTGCGCCTGAGCAGCTAAAGGGTGAGAAACTCGACGGCCGCGCCGACCAATACGCGTTGGCCAAGACCGCCTATGAGCTGCTCACCGGCTCGCAACTATTCCCGCATTCGCTTGCCGAAAAACCAGTCGGACACCCCGCTTTTGATGCCATTCTGGCAACCGCGCTGGCTGAGAAGCCCGAGGACCGCTTCCCGACTTGCACAGAGTTCGCTCAAGCGCTGACGTTAGCCCACCGCGGGGCATGGGCCGTCAGCTCCAGCGGGACACTCCACCCAATCCCGAACGCCGACAGCGGTCCGCGCCAAGCCAACGACCGCGCCACTCGACCGACGACATCTGAGACCCCGACGGCATCCGGAGACGACTCGGTCTATATCCCATACGAAGGTAGAGACGTTGGTCGCGGAAGGGCGCGGTGGCCCATATCGATTGGAATAGCCACGGTGCTGTTCCTCCTGGCGATTACGTTCTTTGTGCGGCCATGGCAACAGCGAGACCGGTCGGCGAGTGGAGACTCGAGTACGCCGACCTCGGTCGCACCAGCAATCACCTTTGAGGGAATGCGTGAATTTGTCACAGGGTATTACGCAGACCTTCCAGCACACCCCTACGACGCGTGGGCAAAAGTCGATGCCCGCTGGCAGAACCAGACTGGACAGCGCGACTTCCTCGATTTCTGGGCGACAATACAATCGGTGACGCTCGTTTCAGTAAGCCCGCGAGACGGCACCAGCGTGGTTGCCCGGGTCAGGTACGTCCCACGCACCGGTCAGCCCAATACCGAAGACCGCTGGCTGAAGATGGCGTTGGTAAATGGCGTCATGATGCTCGACGAGTCTGGACGAATCGGGCCGGTTAGCGAGTCATCAGCGCCACCCGAGTCTTCCCGAACGTCAATCGACAATGTTTTGCTCACCGCCGACGAGATGAGCAGCCAACTGGGAGTCAAGGTGACCGACAGTGTCAGTGGGGCTGGCTCTGCGACATTGAAGATGGATGCGTCGTCGTACGGAACCTCTGACCATTCGGCGCAGGTAACTCCGCCATCGTGCGCCGGTGTCGTGTTTACAGCCGAGCAAAATGCCTACGGTGGCACCGACTTTCAGAAGATAAAGACCCAGACGTTCTCTCCGGCGCCCACAGCGATGTCGGCCACGGGACCCGAATCGGTTGAACAGACCGCTGCCATATTCCCCTCGACCGACTCGGCTGGAAAGTTTGTTAGCTCGTCGCAAAATCAATGGAACATCTGCGCGAAAAGCCAGGTTGATGTTGTCCTCGGATTCGAAAACGGGCGGGGGTTCACCTTGGGAGACGTCCAGCGGCAAGGCGGTGTACTTACCGTCGCGATGGCATCTTGGGGAGGGCTGAATGGGTTGCATGCCTGCCAGCAGGCACTCGGAGCCCGCGCAAACGTGGTTGTTGCAACCCGCACATGCGAAGAGCCATCCGTTCCCTCCTACCGTCCTGGCGACCCGGTCAACCCCGCCTGGGCCGTCCTCGACGCCGAACGGCTTGCAAGGGCCATGCTTGACAAGGTGAAGACCTAGAGACGCATGGCCGTATTCCCTACGTTGCAACTCTATTGCCGTCGGTGTCCGACCCCTGCCAGGGTCAGCAAACGATCCCCAGCCAGCCCGTAACCGCACCCACGAGATCGTGGTCGACTGTGCCCACGGGTCCCTCGTCGCGGTCGGTGACTTGCGCCTACTATTCGCGGCTGCTAAGGCATAGTCAGCATTTCTTCCTGCGAGGTGGTGGACGTGGATGTTGGAGGAAAACTCCGGCTCGACTTGGAGGCTTTGGCTCACTCGGCGGCGCCGTCAACGGACAGGGCGAGGATTTAGCGGTTGCCCATCTGTCGTCGGACAACCGGATGGCAGCCGCACAGTCTGGTTGGGTGGGCAGCTCGGCTCTGGCGGGTGGGGCCGAGGTTACTTTGTCCTAGGGTCGGACGCTGAGGGTCAGGACCGCGGGATCGGCGTGGGCGGCACCGTGTCGGGGTTGGCCAGGTTGGTCGTCGCCCGGTACTTCGGCCACTCGCTGGTCCACGTCCTGGTGTTGAGCCAAGGCAGGAATTCGTAGGGGTCATAGTGCACGACGCCTCCGGTCGGAAGGTCGGAGCCCGGCGGCCAGGACGCGTGCAGAGCGGTGGCGTACACGAACCGTCCCACCAGACTGCCTGTGACGTGTCGGTCACCCCGGCCGCCGTCATCTGAGTCAGCACATCGCCGGTGGGCGTTTGACTCCACTCGCTGGGATAGCGAACCGCGCGTCGAGTGCCTGCCGGCGCGGCGGCGGGATCCCACAGGCGCGTCCCGTCCGTCACCGTCTCAGTGAAGTCCGCCGAGATCACGTCGCGTGAGACCACTTCGACGCGGACTCCGTGTTGCTCGCCCGAGGAGTCATGCCTGATCACGCCCGCGTCGCCGAGGTAGTCGCCGAGGATTACCCGAACCGGGGTGACCAACCGGTCGCCCGGCATGAAGGTGAGGTCGCCGCTGCCCAATCGCTCCAATGTGGGGCCGTAGTTGTCTTTATCGAGAGCCCAGGAGCGCCCAATCGAGTTGCGCGTATTGATTCCCGCGAGTTGGCCGGGCGGAAATTATCCCACTTCGCGCCCGGGATAGGGGGTGGAGCCTGGCCCGCTGGCGGGTGCTGGAAGCTGACCCCGAGTTCCATTCCTTCATCCGAACCAACATCCGGTTGAGCCAGTCGGGGTTGGTATTGCTGACATTGGTGAAGTCGATGCCGGCCGGCCGGCCGAGGTGCAGGTATATCGAGAAAACGGACGAGGGTGCCACGTCGTAAGCGATTCGGCCCGCGAACTGTGGCAGTGCCCCGGGCGAAGCAGCAGCAGCGGCAGCCGGACGCGGGTCGAGCCGGTGGAACACCTCGTGCCGCACCACGAGCATCGAGAAGTCGACATCCGAACTCGCCGTAGCGAATCGGGCGGCCACGACCTCGCCGTTGGCCATCGCATACACCCTTACTCCTTGGGGCAGGGCAAAGGTGCTCGGCGACGAGTGGGGACCGTGGATGCCGGTTGTCTTGCGGCCGAGGATGGTCGGCACCGGTGTGCTCCAATAGTACTCGTTCAGCCGTGTGCTGCCATCGCGCGAAGCCAGCGAATAGGGCCGCGCCGCCACAGGTTTCGTAGCGGGAAGCGCGGCGTCGACGTCAAACGGGTGCCACCACCAGTCCCATACCTCACGCGCGAAACGGTGCCAGTCGAACATCGGGCCCGGGCAATCGTGGTCGAGCCCGAAGAGAAGCTGCGGCGACTTGAACGGATCACCGGAGAAGGCGTGGCCGTGGAAGCCGAGGAAGACGTCGAACACCGCCCTCCACAGGGTGTTAGTGCCGTTTGCGAGATGCGCTGCAGCAACCTGGTAGGCGTCGTGTTAGTTGCGCTTGGGTGGGCACGGTGCCAGCAGCCAGCCCGAAAGTCGTGGGTGATCGTGACAGTCCTTCGTCGGCTAACACGATCGCGGCGAAGGAGTCGGCGTCGGAGAGCATGCCGTGGCCGGCAGCTCCCGACGCCGACCCACCGACCCGCGTCTTGTGTGGGTACAGCGCGAAGTTACGCGGTATCAGGAAAGCCTCAGCCACCCAACGGGCCAAAAGTGACCATGCACGGTACTGCGCGTCGGTGAACAGCATCTCCGGAACGCGTTGCGGCTCGCGCCAGGGCCCTGAATACTCCGGCGTGGTCCACAAGCCGATGACGACCTCGTCGAATCCCTGGTGCCTGACCCAAAACTTGATGCCAGGGAGATCGTCGTCGGTCGCGGCCGCCATAGCGTCATTGCCTGACAGCGGAAGCCAGAAGTTGTTAGGCATACCATGCGTGCCGTCCATGCGATGCAGGGGTTGGAAGGTCCCGTACGTGGCGCCCTCCTTGAGGACGATTTTCCCGTTTTCATCGTGTTTGCAGTGAAGCGGGTCGTTTGGATCCGGGTGGTCCGGATCTACTACCGGCACCTTCGTGTGGTCGCTGGACGAGTAGGGGCCGATGTGGTCGTTGCCCCGGTAGTTGCCCCAGCCGTGGCCAGTCTCTGAACCGAGCGCGGAGTCGTTGAGTGGCCGCGCGTGGTGTGTCTTGCGGGGAAGTTCCATGCCTTGCATGACCGTGCCATCACCTGAGATGAACAACTGGGTCGTGACCCCGTCGCCGCCCAGGAAATGGGTGACGAACATGTCGGCGCCTTTGTTCAGAGCGGGCCAGCCCTTGGTCTCATGCACGACCATCGTCCGGACGTCGATGGGCTGGCCGAACTTAGAACCAGTTAGCCATCCCGCCCGGGTTCTTTTTCTCGCCCGGCTGCACCTTCTGCCACGGGGCGCCATCGAACACCGCAAACAATCGATTGGCAAGCTCCTGCGCAGGTGCCGGGTGATTTGCGGCTGGTGGTTGCGGGTTTGGCATCGGGGAGGGCTCCATTCGCGACGGCTGCCGGTCAATAGCGGCGGCTTGGTGTCTGGTTCGGTGGAGACGTCGTCGGTGAACGTACTGCGGTCCGCACGTGCTTCGGGATGGGTCGTTTCGGCGAAACCGTACCCGCGGGAGCCCCGGGCCCGTACGGTTCGCGCAAGAAAGCGTGAACCCCGGGGGTGGACGGCGGCGCGGCGATATGTCATCACTGGCGGCAGCATTGCTCACCGAAGCCCAGCGACTGCTCGAGCCGCTGGTGTTGGCAGCGGGGGTCGACCAAGGCTGGGGAATGATGCTTGGCCTGGTCGGTCAGGCCGCCGACGCCGCCAATGATCCCGGTCTGGCCGCCGCGCTGACCGATCTCTCCCAAGCCGCTGCGGCCGTGTCAGCACTCCAGGACACCGATCTGGACAGCTGGGCCGGTCTACAGGCCGTGGCTGACGCCGCGTCCAAGGCAACGACCGCTCTGGACGCACTGGAGCGCGCGGTGTCCGATCCCGTACTGGCCGCCCGACTTGCCGGTCTGGGCGTCGACTTGACTGGCCAACTGACCGGCGTCTACCTCCGGCGATTCCATGCCCGGCTCTTTCGGCTGGCCGCGGTCCTAACCTTAATCGATCCCGCGGAGGCGCACGCCCCAGAAGCCGCGGTGACCGACGGCGAGGCACCGTCCGCCAGACGTGGTGGCGCGACGAATTGCACTTCGACCGTGCCGCCGCGCTGCTGAACCAACCGTGGGCGACGCTGCGGGCGGCGTACTTCCCCAACGAACTCGCATCGGCTGCCGACGCGCACACCTCGGCTGGCCTGCTGTTCCCGCTGATTGGCGACCTGCTGAACACCGTGCACCTGCCGTGGTCGAGCGGGTGCCGCGAGCTTGACCCGCCGCCACTGCCGGCGGACGGCGGGGCATCGGCGGATTCCGACCTAGACGACGGCGACGCCAACCCGGGCGTCACCACCAACAACGACGACCTCCCCGACCCACCCCCGGTTCCCCCTCCGGTCGATCTCGGGCCCTTCTATCTGGGCAACGTCCCCCGCCTGACCATCCGGATCCCGCAGCTGCGGGGCGACGGATCACTGGCCGGCACCTTTCTCGGGGTGGTCGCAGAGGTCTGGTCGGCGGCACATCCTCGCGGAGACACCAGGCCTCGTCGTCGAACTCACCGGCGCGCTGGACTGGACATCGACCACCTCGTCGTGGGCCATCACCGTCACCAGTGCCGGCGATATTCCGGCCTTCGTCGTCGGCCCGGATGCAATGGCGCTCGGGCCTGGCGTCACCGGCGCCGACGCCAGCCTGACGGTAACCGCTCCCCGCCAGCCCCCGACCGGCGGCGCCCCGGCGTTCATCCTCGGCTCGCCCAACGGCACCCGGCTCGAACTCGGCTCGGTAACCGTCGCACTCGGCCTCACGCTGACCAGCGCCCACCTCGACGCCTCGTTCGCTGCCGCGGCCTCGTCGGGAAAGCTGGTCATCGCCCCCGGCGACGGCGACGGCTTTCTGTCCGCCCTGCTCCCACCCGACGGCCTCTCCGCAGACATCGACGCGGGACTGATAATCTCGGCATCCCGCGGCGTCCAGCTCACCGGCGGCGCCGGGCTGCAAACCTCGAAGCCAGTGCACCTGTCATTGGGGTCGCTGGGTTCGGTCGATGCGCTGGTTATCGCAATTACCGTCGACAACTCCGGCCTGCACGCCCTCGCGGGCGCGGCCCTCACCCTGCGCCTCGGCCCGGTCGGGATATCCGTCGACCATCTCGGCGTCGGGGCCGACCTCACCTTTCCGGGAACCGGCGGCGCGTTAGGCCCCATCGACATCGACTCGAGCTTCGCCGGCCCGTCCGGGCTGGGGCTGAACCTGTCGCTCGCCGCGGTTACCGGTAGTGGGGCGCTGGTTTTCGACTCGGCCCACGGCCGGTATTTGGGTGGGTTGGATGTGCGGGTGTCGGGGGTGTTTGATCTGCGGCTGTTGGGGGTGTTGCAGTCGGGGTCGGCGGGTGCGGGGGCGGGGTTTTCGTTGGTGTTGACCGGGGTGGCCAGTTTCCCGGGGATCCCGATCGGGTTGGGTTTCCAGATCAACCAGGCCGGGGGGTTGATCGCGATCAACCGCCGGCTGGATTCCACCGCGGTGATCGCCGCGGTGACCGCGGGCACGTTGGGCTCGATCCTGGATCCGGGCAGCAACGTGGTCGCCGCGGTGAACGGGCTGCAGCACATCCTGCCGGTCGCCGACGGGATCTATGTCGGCGGCGTGATGGTGGGTTTGACCTGGGGCGAGCCCGCCCTGGCGCGCATCCTGCTGGCGTTTTTATACGACACCTCCAGCCCGTCCCAGCTCAGCGTGTTGGGCACCGTCTCGTGCTGCTGCCCCAGCAATCACCGCTGATCAAGGTGCACGTCGATATCGCCGGACGCTTCAGCGCCAGCCCGTTCGCCATCGACGTGTTGGCCAGCCTGCGCGACAGCACCCTGGCCGGCATGGTGCTCAGCGGGGACGCCGCCCTGCAGCTGCACACCGGCAGCGACGCCCTGTTCGTGCTGGCCCTGGGGGGCTTTCACCCGGCATTCACCCCGCCGGCGGGATTCCCTACCCTGCGCCGCCTGTCGCTGGCACTACCCAGCAACCCGCTGCTGCAGCTGTCGCTGAGCGGCTACTTCGCCGTCACCGCCAACACCTTGCAATTCGGCGCCACCCTGCACTTTTGGGCCGGCATCCACGACATGCTCGGGGTGGCCGGCGACGCCGCCTTCGACGCCCTGATCAGCTGGGACCCCCTGCACTTCCAGGCCGCCCTCAACGTCGACATCCACGTCGAGCTGGCCGGCCAAACCCTGTTCGGCGCCAAACTCAAAGGCGCGCTGTCCGGGCCAGGACCCTGGCACATCCAGGGCGGTGTCTACGTCGAGGTGATGTGGTGGGAAGCCAAGATCTATGAGGTCGACCACGACTTCGGCGCCACCGCAGCCCTGCCTCCGCCGGCCGCCGTCGACCCGGCCTCCGTGCTGACCACCGCGCTGGCGGCCACCTCCAGCTGGTCGGCCAACGCACCGGCCACCGCGGTGCTCATCGCCCCCGACACCACCGGCGCGCTGGTGGTGTCCCCGGCCGCCAGCCTCGCGGTGACCCAAGACCGCATCCCCCTCGGGCTGCTGCTCGACCACATCGGCGCCGCCCCCGCCGGGGGCACCCGCATGGCCACCCTGGGCACCGCCAGCATCAACGCCCTGCCCACAACCACCACCACACTCACCGGTTCCTTTGCCCCCGCCCAATTCCTGGACCTCTCCGACCAAGACGCCCTATCCAGCCCCTCTTTTTGACACCATGCCCGCCGGACTCACACTCAGCGCCGCCGACGCCGCCGACCCCGCCACCTTCGCCCGCGTCGACACCATGACCTTCGAACTCATTCCCGCACCACCCACACCCACCCCCACCCCGCCACTCGGTCCGCTGACCTGGCAGATCACCACCCCACTGCTGGCCACACCCTGGCAAGCCCCACCACAACCGGTCACCGTGCACCGGCCCACCTACGCGATCACCTCAACACAGACCCTGACCCCCGATGCCACCCTCACCCCACCAGGCGGATTCACCAGCCGCACCCTGGCCACCCAAACACTGACCACCGCCGACCCCACCAACACCGCCACACGACAGGTCACCCAAACCCCATGACCGACTACACCTTCCTGCCCTGGGTACGCCGCGGAATATCGCGCTCCCTCACCGGCGCGGTCAACCCCAGCGGCCCCGCCCGGCCGGCGCTGAATGTGTCGGTCGCGGTGAACGGCACACCCGTGACCGTCCCCGTCGCACTCCACGGACCCGGCGACGCCACCGCCATCGACCCCGCCGCCGTCGTCAGAGTCGACCCCGCACCAGACGTAATCGACGCCGAGCCAAGCCTTTTCGCCGCCATCGAACTGGTACCTGCCGACCTGCCCTGGCTGCTCACCCCATGCGGGCCCGACGCGAATGGGCGGCTGCTGCCCTGGCTTGCGCTGGTCGTCGTGCCGCAGGACGCCGGGCAGATCGGGCCGGGTCCCGACGGCGGGACTCGACCGGCTGAAGTAGGTTGCGCCGAATTGCCGCCACCCAGCGAGGCCTGGGCGTGGGCACACTCCCAACTCCTAGGTGCCCTCTCCGGACCGGTAGCCGACAGCCTGGACGCCGCACCGGGCCTGTGGCGCGCCAGAATCCTCTCGCCGCGTCGGCTCGACCCTGGCCAAAGCTACCTCGCCGCGCTGGTCCCCGTATTCGCCGCAGGCGCGGCCGCCGCTTTGGGCGCCGCGGCACCGGCGCAGCCGCTCGCCTTCGCCTGGGATCCGGCCGCCAGCGGAACCGTGACGCTGCCCACCTACCACCACTGGACGTTCGCCACGTCGGCCGATGCCGACTTCGAGACGCTGGCCCGACGGATCGTCGGCCGTGTCCTGCAGGACGGCGTGGGCCACCTTGCGGTGGACTTCACCCAACCAGGAACCGGTTTGCACCCGGCTTCCGATGGCCTGTGGGTGGAGGGCGCACTGGCCCAGATCGGCGACGCGCTCCCCGCGTTGCCCGCGCAGGCCGCCGCCCTGTCCTCCGACATCGCGACGCTGGTGGCACGCACCGAATCGTCACTGGTAGTGGGCCCACCGCTGTACGGGCCGGTGCCAACCACGTCCGCCGCGTCCGGAGGATCCGGCAGCCCCTCGGCGATCCCGGCGACGGGCTGGCAGCACGAGGTCAACGTCGACCCGCGAGTGCGGGCGATCACCGGGGTTGGTGCCGCGGTCGTTCGGCGCGATCAGGAGGCGCTGGTGGCCTCGGCCTGGCAACAGGTGGGCGACATGCGGGTGGCCAATCGGGCGTTGGGCTGGCTGACCCTCGCCAACGCGACAGGCCGCGGGTTCTATAGGCGGCACTTCGCCCAGGCGTCGGTCGACACGCTGACCCAGTGGTCCGCACCCGCCCAGACGCAGATCCAGATGAACCCGCAGACGCCCACGACGCTCGCCGCCATGGTCAGCACCACAGCGCTGAGTTCGGCAGCGCTGGGCAGCGGGGCCCGGCGCCTGCTCCGCTCGACGGGTCCGCTGATCACCCGCGCCCTCGTCGGAGCAATGGCCGCCGGACCACAAACGACGCACCCCTCGGGGACTAACACGCCCGCGCCCACACCGACCCCGTCCCCGACCGGCGGCGAGGTCCAGCCGGGTGGGGGGGTCCAGCCCGGCGGGGCCTTCCACCCCGCAGGCGGCGGCGTCCACGTCGATCCAGGGCACCTCGTTTTCAGCGGTGGGGTGATCACCGTCGGGCCTTCCAACGTCAACGACACCCCACCTGGTCTTGTCACCGTCGAGCGTGTCCGGCAACTCATGGGCAACCCCGCCGGCCTGGCGGCATTCGGACTGGACGGCCTGACCTCGGCCGTGGTGCAGCAGCGGTCGCTGTTACAAATCGCAACCTCGCTGGTAAACGAGAGCGGCGGCCCGAGCGGCCTGCCACCCAACTCGCACCACACCTTTGCGGCTGCTGCGCAGCCGACCCAGGACGCTGTTCTCGCCCAGCTCACCGCCGCCCGCCGGCCGCCGCCCGTGGTCACCACCACCACGCTCGACCCCAGCCAGCTACTAGAAGCCCTCGATCCCGCACCGCGGTTCACAGCGATCGGCATCCAGCGCGTTACGGCCCCCAGCCAGGCGGGCAACCGCGCCCCCCTCGACCCCGTCCTGATCGCTCCGACCTATTCCCAACCCGCTGTCGACTCCCTCATCGCGGTGGCACCGGAACTACTACTGCCCGGCCTCGACACCGTCCTCACCAACACGGCCACCTTGGCCACTACCAACCAGCGGTTCGTCGAGGCATTCCTCCTCGGGATGAACCACGAATTGGAGCGAGAACTGCGCTGGCGCGGCTTCCCGACGGTGCCGGGATCCACGGCCTTCCGCCGGTTCTGGGACACGCCGCCCGGCCAGGTCGACATCGCCGAGGTCGCCGACTGGTCCGCCAATTCCGCGCTCGGCTCTCACGGCGCCGATCCCGGAGCCGACACCGTCCTGGTGATACGCGGCGATCTCGTGCGTCGTTTTCCTGACGTCGCCGTAACCGCGATTCCTTTGGATGCCCACGGCGCTCCGGTTACGGACCCGAGCGCCGAGATATCCCCCGTACTCCGCGGAGCTATGTACCCGGACGTGCTTTACGCCGGCTTCGGCTTCCCACCGACGCAGGCGGCGGGCCACGCATACGTGCTCACCCAGCAACCCGGTGCACCGCGCTTCGGCCTGGATGACGAGTCCCCGTTGGACGCCGCGTCCGTTGTTCAGCGCAACGACCTGGCCTGGTCGCAACTCGGGAGCCGGGCGCAGTTCGCCACCGCCGCAGGGCCATTAGCCGGCAAGACCATCAGCGACGGATCCGCATCAGCGGTCTGGGGACGCAATTCCGCTGATATGGCGTGGCTGACCCGTCAGGCACCCGTCCGGCTGACCCTGCTGTCCGCCAACCTGCTGCCCGCGGTGAGCACGTCATGAGCCAACCGACCTCGGCCGTACCGGTCGCCGACGTGACCGCCGCGATCCTGCCGCCTACCCATCCACTGCTGCTGCTGCCGATCCGCATCGAGACAGCACTGAACGGCAACACTCTGCTCATCCGCGTCTACCCCGACGAGATCCACCTCGATCGCCGGCCCACCGCGGCAGGCGCCCAGCCCACCGCCCGCCCCCGCCTGCTGCCCGACCGCTTCATCGCCACCGGTTGGCGGGGCGGGGCTAGAGTGTTCGCGGTCACCGGAGCACCGGTGTCGGAGGACGCCCTGCGGGTCGCGCTCGACCTCTCCATCGACGCCCCCGCCAGCGGAATGGACTGGCTGGGGGACTTCGCCACCGCGGAGCAGGCGGGCATGGCACTGTCGCTCACGCTTGACCAACCGAAGCTGGATCGGCTGCTGGTGTTCGGGGTGCGAAACGGGCTGGACGCCGGCACTACCGCGGCCGCGCTAACGGACCTGCTCGCCTCGCGTGACGACGTGCGGTTCGTCGCACCGGGCAACCCCACCAACCAGGTAGGACCTACTCCAGCCAGCACGTCGGGTACCACCCCGACCGGCGGATCAGCAGCGGGAACACCTGCCGGCGCCCGATTGGCCGCCGCGCTCGGGCTGCCGACGGGCAGTCTCGACAACCGCGACGGCGCAGCTGGCGGCGAAGATGCGATCGCCGCGGCCATGCACGCCGCCCTCTGGCCCGCCACCTGGGGTTACTACCTGATCCATCGCGTAACCGGACGCAACGGGACCAGTCTGAGTCCGACGGACTTGGAAAGAGGGCGGCGCGCGTTCATCGATCACGTCCGTGCAGAGGGTCCTTTGCCCACCCTGCGGGTCGGCGACCAGCCCTACGGCTTCTTGCCCGCCACCAGCCTGGACTCGTGGATCGGTGCAGGTGAACCGCTCGGGGCCGGTACCGTGGACCTGCTGCGCAGGGCCCGCGCCGTCTGGCTCACCGCGGCCGCCACCCTACCGAAGGCCAGCGACGGACCCGACGCGCTCTTGGAAGTGCTACGGAACTCCGAGACCACCTCCCGCGATCTCGGCGCGGACCCTGATGGGCCCGCTGTACGCAGCCAACCTGCTGGCCTACGTCGGCATGCCGCAGTTAGCGGCCTGGTGCAGCCAACGGGACCAACTCGCCCAGGCTGATATGTCGGCGAACGGGCTCAATCTCTACTGGAACCACAAGATCCCACCGGCCGCCCACGCGACGTTCGCGCCTAACGCCTACCCGTTGCGCAAACCGTTCGTCGCCGACAGCTCGCCGGCCTACCTGCGGTGGCTGGCCACCCTCGATCCGGCCGCACCCCCGGTCCTCGGCCCGTTCCACCTCCATCCGCAGTCCGCCTGTGTGCTGGACGAAGTCGCCCGGCATGCGATGAACCGCGCCTACGCCGACGCCTCCGGCCAGCCCGCCCCGGAGGGCGAGCTGCTCGGCTTCGGGCTGGCGGGGCAGGTGCCGCTGGTCTTCAAGGAGGCGTCCACCCCGGAACTCACCGAGATGAAGGCGGCGATGACCCTCCTCGGTGCCCAGCCCGCCGACGCGCTGGCCAGGCACTTCACCTGGACACTCGACCTGGCCGCGCACCGGATCGATGCCTGGATCACCACGGTCGCCACCGAGCGCCTCGCCACCCTGCGGGCGCAGACCTCGCAAGGACTGCGAGTCGGGGCCTTCGGGTGGGTCGAGGGGTTGGTGCCGCGCTCCGCCGGTCCCACATCAGAAGGCTGGATCGCGGCGCCGTCACTGGCCCACGCCACCACCGCCGCGGTGCTTCGCAACGGCTATCGCGCTCGCCGGGTAGGGGGCGAGGTGCCCGGGACACTAGCGGTCGATCTCAGCTCTAGCCGGGTTCGCCGCGCTCTGCTGCTGTTCGACAAAGTTCGCTCCGGACAGACGCTCGGCGCGGTACTCGGGGAACAACTGGAACGGGCTCTGCACGATGCTCACCTGGACCCGCTGATCTACCGGCTTCGCTCCTATGCCCCCGTAGCCGGCGGCAACAGCACCGACGGTCTGGCGCTTGCCCAGCAGTGGATCGATCACAACGACCTCTCCGGTTTCGACTTCGGCAGCGACAGGCCGGCCGTCGCCCGGCTATTGGATGTCGTCACCGAGACCCTCGACGCGGTGGCGGACCTGGCGCTCGCCGAGGGCGTACACCAACTCGTCAACGGCAACCCGGTCCGAGCCGGCGCCATCTTCGATGCCTTGGGCCGCGGCGAGCAGCCACCCCCGGAGATCACCGTCGCGAGCACTCCGCGCGGCGCGGTTCACCACACGGTTCGGCTCGTGGTCGCGCTCCCGGACGATGCGGCCAGGCCCGCGGCCGATTGGCCGGCCGCGACCGGGAGCGCCCGTGCCGCTGCCGAGCCCCGCGCCGACGCCTGGGCCGCGCAGGTGCTGGGCCCGGCCGCCGCGGCGGGATTCACGGTCACTTGGACCGACGCCACCGGCCACACCACCCAAACGTCCGGCATCTTCGCCGACACCGACCTGGCCCCATTGGACGTCGTCGCGCTCGCCGGTGATCCCAACGAATTGGATGGCTGGCTGATCGGGGCGGTCGCCAAGTCGGCGCCCGCTGACACCGTCGCAAGCGTCACCACTCGCCCCGAGGCGTTCCTCGAGTTGGCCACGACCCTGCGGCGGGTATTTGCGGAGGCTCGAGCTGCGACCCCGGCGGACCTCGACCCCGATGCGACAGTGCCCGATGCCGAGCCGCCCGCGGACCCGGGTGCCGACGCGCGCGCGGCGGCCGCCGTGCAGACGCTGAACACCGCGATCGGCAAGGTCGTCGACGCCCTGGCAGCCACCGACCCCACGGCGAGCGCCGCCGCTAACGCAGCCGGCGAACTCAGCGCCGCGTTGGTCGGGTTGGCGAGATTCGCTGTCCCTCAGGCACTCCCGACCGCCGGCGAGTCCGTTGACGCCAGTCGTGATCGCGCGACCCAAGTGCTGACCATCGCCAGAAGGCGGGCCGTCGCCGCGTCCGCCGTCACTGGCGCCGCCGCGGTGCTGTCCGCTCTGTTCGACGAGCCGTTCCCGGTGTTCGGCACGCTGACGACGACAACCGTCGCCCAACGAGACGCCCCCGACCTGGCGACCGCGATCGGCTGGCTGGACCAGGTCGGCCGGGTGCGTGCCGGCGCTGGCGCACTCAGCGATGTGCTGCTCTACGACGAAGCGCTTGGCCGAGCCCCGTCGTTCGCGCTGGCGCAGCTCCCGAACACGCCCGCCGAGCCGACGCTCATCGACAACGCCGCTGCTCTGACTGACCCGCGACATGTAACGCTCGTCCACCTGCCGCAGGGCGGCACGTTGCCGGCGCAGGCCGCGGCGCTGCTCGTGGACGGTTGGGTCGAGCCGGTCCCGAACGCCACCGAGACGGCCGGGATCGCCTTCCACCTGGAACGCCCAGCCTCTCAGCCGCCACAAGCCTGCTTGATCGCCGTCCCGCCAGATCAGACCGCGCCCTGGTCGACGGCGACGCTCGAGGCGGTCCTGCTCGAGACACTGGATGCCGCCCGGATGCGGGCCGTCCCGGCGGATGCCCTCGACGGCGCTGTGCAATTCCTGCCCGCCCTGCAATTCGCGGCGAACACCGCGAACGAGACAGTCTCTACCTCCTTCACTGGATTGGCGGCCCAATAGATGCCCTCGGTGACAACCTGGACCCGGTTGGAGACCTCAACCCGTGACCCCGACCCCGGACCCGGATGGAAGCGCGACTGTACGACCCGCTGTGGAGCTTGAGCAGGCAGTGGCAGCTCGGCGAGTTCGCGGCAATCGATGGCGGGACGCCGACCGTCGCCGTGATTACCGTCAACCAGGCGCAGATCAGTCGGTATGCCGCCGGCGTGCCGGGCGAAACACCCTCCCCCACAATGGAATCCATCGATATCAGTAGTCCGCTGGGGCCCCGCATCGAGCGCGAGCTGATCGGCCCCGACCTACGGCTGCGAGCGCAACTCGGCCGGGATCTGGTCCGCGCGCTCACCGCCGCCGGCCGCACCGCCGATGCCACCCGGCTGGCCGCGGCAGCGCCGCTGACGTCCGACTCACCGGACGCCGCCGGGCTGGTCGCCGTGCTCGCCGGACGGGTGCCGGATGCCGCCGCGGTCCGGGCCGGGATGGACTCCGAACTCGCCGCCGCCGACACCACACTGCGCCCGGTCCTCGAGGCCTGGCGGGACACCTACGATGCCCGAGTGCCACCGGCCCCCACGTCGTCATGGCGAGCGGATGAACAGGAACGGTCCTTCAGCATCCAAGCGCCGGGGGGACCGACGCTGACCGCGGCCGACGCGCGGGGCGCACCCCTGGACTGGTGGGCGTTCGATGCGGATCCAACGGCCTCCCTCGGGGCGGCTCCAGCCGGCACGCCGACCACCGTGACCACCATGCCGCGCCTGGCCCGGTACGCCGGCATGCCGGTCAACCGGTTCTGGCAGTACGAGGACAGTGCGGTGTCGTTCGGCGAGATCGCCGTCGACCCACAGGACCTCGGAAGGATGCTGCTGATCGACTTCGCCCTGACCGGCGCGGACGATTGGCACGTAGTCCCGCTGCCGTTGGGGGTCGGCGCGGTGGCCACTGTCGCACAACTCCGCGTGACCGACACCTTCGGCCGCACAACGGATGTCGCCCCGGTCGACGACGGGTCCGCCGACAATGCCACGGGAACGAGCGGTTCGGCAGGCGCTAACAGCGCTGCAAGCACCAGGTGGCGAATGTTCCTGATCAGCATCGGGGACGACGAGGCCCTGCCGCTTGCGCTCGTCGCGCCGACGCCTGGCGCCGAACAACTCGGCAGCCCGATCGAAGACCTCCGGCTGACCCGCGACGAACAAGCCGACCTGGGTTGGGCCATCGCGGCGACCGTGACCGGCGGGCGCGGCGACGGCGCGCCCGTCGACGCCGGACCGGCGCCAAACGAACCGCAACCCGTCGCCCCGGCCGTGCGCGCTTATGTGGTGCAGACCCCGGTCCCGGCTGGTTGGACACCGCTGGTACCGCAGTCGACCGCGACGGGCGGCGTGCAATTGGCCCGTGGGACGCTGGCGGCAGATCCCGCGGCCACCCCGCCGGGCACGCTCGCCACGGAGATCACCGCGCTCCGCGAAGAGGTGCTCCCGAGCGACGGCCTCACGGTGCTCCGCCGCTGGCACTACGCCCGGTGGATCGACGGCTCCGTGCACGCCTGGATCGGTCGGGAAGTCAGCACCGGAGCCGGCGAACCGGACAGCAAACTAGCCTTCGATCGTCTTGTCTGATTCCCACGCGAGATACGCGTGGTTCGTCTCAGCAAGATTTCTAAGATTCCGTGTTCCGCACTGGTGTAAAAAGCCGCGGCGAAGACCTTGACTGCTTGGATTTCTCGTTGAGAATCGCGTTTTGCTCTGAGCCGACTCATGCGCGTCGCCTGCACTTGTGTAGGTGGGGCTAAGGGGGAGCTAAGGGTGTGTGAGTTCACGACATAGGTGACAGATGAGTCGCGTCATGGGTGGCCAGGCGCACACCGCGGACTATCGGCGGGGGCACAGGGTTCCCTGGAATTGGACATTGCGTACGTATCCTGAGGGCCATGGATGCGCCCGCGTCGCACCGGCCTGACAACCCCCCAATCTGGTTAGCCGCCTTAAGATGCTTGGGCTGGCTGGCAGCATCGGCGCAGTCGCCCTATCTGGTGCTTGCTCAAGTGAGAGACGACTGGACTCTGTCTCGACGTCTGCCAGCAGCCCAAGATCACCATCGACGTCGAAGAAAAGGTAATGCCGGTTCAGCGTCAACGCTGCTAGCGTCTTAAAAGACATCGGTACCCTTTGTTGTCGGTCGATTAAACCAGCCAGAAGCCTGGCGGAACCTACTCTGGCGCACCGTTCCCCTGATTAAGTTCTGATATCAGATTTGGAGCGGATACTTGTAACAACGGTGCAACAATCCAGGACATGAACACCCTACTCGCCGTGCTTGGGCTGACGGCCACATTCCTCGCCCCGGCTCCCGCGACGCCGCCGCCCTCACCATCAGGTTGTACTCCCATAAGCAATAAAGGCACGTGCTACGAGCCGGGCGAACATTGCCGGAATAGCGACCACGGAGCAACTGGAGTGGCTGGCAATGGTGAGACGGATCGTGTGCACGAACAATGATGGTTGGCGCTGGGAACCAAGCTGAGTCCGGTGGCAGAGAAAAACACTTCTTGGGGCGCAGCTCATTCTTCCATGGTCTAGGTGCATGAGGCGACGGCGGCCGAAGAGGGCGCGACCGTCTCGGAGGTGATGCGAGTACTGCTGACTCAGTGGGTCAGCGAAGGGCGGGACCGGCAGGAGACAAGCCATGACCGAGGGTGAGAAGAAGGACCCAGCAGTGTCGCGGGCCATCATCTCGGAATTTTTCAATGCTGATCACAAGGACTACAGCCCGAGGGACTTCATCGACGCAGGCACGATGTGGCGCACGAAGCAAAGGACGACACCATGGCGGCATTGCCTGCCGTGGAAGCCGCTGCGGTTCAGCGCAGCGGTGCAGATATTCAGGACACCCGAATCATCGTCGATGGCAAGCTCGCGACCGAAGCAATCAAGCTGGCTTGGTCGCAAGACGAAACTGAGGACATCGCCGAATCGCCAGGACATCGTTCGCGCTGGCTGCCGATCGGGCTACTCTGCGCGGCGGGTGTCGCTCTAGCGGGCGTGTCGGCGGTGTACTTCGCCGAGCACAAACCAACGCCCTCGACTGCACCGATTCAACAATCCGCACCAGCGCCGATTTCGACGCACACACCGATGGCCGTTCCGCCACCGACTCCAGTCGCATCGGCACCGGTGACGCCAGCTCCAGTTGCGCCACCTCCAACACTCGAAGCGGTGCCGCCTGCAGTGACGGCCATACCCCCGTCAGCCATCACTCAGGAGCAGGCGAACACAATTTGCCGCTGGCTGCGTGATCCGGCATGGACGATGCCACAAATTGAGACCAGCACCGGTGACATGCTGGCCAACAACAACCCTAATTTTCGAGAAGCCGACGTGTTCAAGGCGATTTCCGCCGCCATGTCGACCACTTGTCCCGAGGTGTCCCGAAGCTTTGACTAGAGAGGGAGGATGACCGTGAAAAAGGTCTCGATTACCTTGACGGCCACTATCGGTGCGTTCATATTCAGCGCGGGGTTGCGCACGCCGATGGCGACAGCTTCATAGCCGATCTACAAGCGCGAGGGGTGCCCTACATCATCTCGGCGGGGTATCCCGTGGGGACGCGGAGGCCATCGACTACGCCTACAAAATCTGCGGCCAGCTCCGCAACGGTGAGCCGCCCGAAGTCGCTGCGCGCCAGTTTGTTTACCTCGCCCAGTGACGTCCGGCGATTGTCGACTCCGCACAGCACAACCTCTGTCCAGATACCCTGCACTGAGCTACCCGGAGCACTCCTTGCCTACGAAGAAGATCAAGACGCAAAACGACGACGCAACAGCAGTAGGCGCAGGTGCTTCCGACGACACCACGGTCATTCCCGTCGATGGGAAAACCAAGCTGTCCGAATTGGCGTGGTCACGCGATGAGACCGAGGACTTGGCCGTATCAGCACATCATTCTCGGTGGGCGCCGATTCCCCTTGTCGGCGTAGCGGCTACCGCCTTGGTTGGGGTGTCAGCTGTTTACTTCACACGAACACGACCCCCTCGGCTGCACCATCGTCGGTACCGCCGTCTCCGACGACACCTGCTGCCGTGGTCGCACCTCCGCCAGCCACCGTTACGGTGACAGCGCCACCACCGGTCACCGTGACCGCAGCGCCACAGGAACCGGCAGCACCTCCTGGACCGAAGCTGGAAGCTGCTGACGCGCACTTCATCGCGTTCGTGCGCAACAACGACTCCGACAGCTACTTCACCCGAATCTCCGACTCGGAGGCCATCGCCGACGCTCACCTGATCTGCAACGACATGGTGCACGGCGCACCGGCGATGGACGTTCAGGTCAAACTGCCGGGCATCTCCAACCAGACATTCGCCTGGTTTCAAGACACCGCCAGCGCCAACTACTGCCCGCCACTCGGCGGGAGCGTCTGACCCCGGTTGAAGGATTCTGTCCCAGCCATGGAGGTCCCGTACTAATCTGTCAGCGCGCTAATGCAACAAGAGGCCAAGAGGGTGGGGGGATTGATGACGGTTCGTGCATTTTTGACAGTGGTGAGCGTCGCGGCGGCTATAGCTACGCTCAGCGCCTGTGCGCCGATCGACGACAAGAACTACCACGGGACGGTCGCTGGCACTCCGGCACAAACACCCTCCAGCAGCGTTTACATCCCGCCTCCGGTGCCAGCGGTGCCGGTGACCCTCACCGGCAGCGGTGAGGCGGTCCAAACGGCTGACCTGGTGGCCGCTGGCTACACCGTCACCTATCAGGCATCCAGCAACTGCCTGATCGTGGAGCCGGTGCAGGCTGACGGTAGTGACGGCATCGCCGTCGTCAATCATTGCGCTAGCGGTGATGGCCCCGTCAGCGGCACCACCACCTACCGCGCTACCGGACGCACCACGTTTCACGTGTCCAACACTGACGGATCGTGGAGCCTGACCTTCAACCCGCTGTCATAACAGACCGCTCTTGAAGCCAGCGAATCCTTCAAGACTAGGTGCCGGTAGCGGTATTGCCCGCCGAGCCATGGCCCCTGAACGCTAGCCAGACGACCCTTGTGGCGAGCCGAGCTCTTGCGTAGGTCGTCGAGTGTGGCCGTCGTTGCCTTGGTCGCGGCAGGCTGCTGATTCAACGCCTTCGGGTTATCCAGAATCCGTGCCATTGCGAGCACCCCCTTCCCACCGCTATTGGGCGCCTGTGGCTTCAAGCATCAAGGATTCGTCCGCATGGCTCCCCGGTACCCGCCGTCACCATCCAAGCCGGCAGTCCTTAGTCCAGCTCATCTCACCGCAAAAGGGTGTTCCCTTCAAAGTTCACGGTGCGGCCGATATCCGCACCGAGCCGTGGAAGTCACGACGCTTGGCGGCAAGAGACCCCGGGCTGAAGCGACGGCGTCGGCCCCGTCTCGCTCGCGGGCATACAGAGAGGCACGAGGCTCAAACCCTGCAGCTGTTTTTTCGCACCGTCAAGGTCGGCGTACGGTAAGCCGGTGTAGACCAGCTCCTGGCTGGACTGATTCAGGTCCGCCATCTTCAGCGGGCGGCAACCGGGAGCTGTCCCGTTGGGGGGGTAGTGCTCACTGCCGCCGGTGACACAGCCGACCAGCCATGGCTCCTGCAACGTCACGCCCAGGATCGATCCCCGGATTCCGCGCATGATGGTCACGGTGCCGTTGGAGTCGGCGACGTAATAGTAGCCACGAATGACGGTGCGACCGGTGGCCAAGCCGGCAAGCAACAACAGCACTACCAGCGCGAAACCGATGGCCAGTCGGCGCTTGCGCCGATGTTGGCGAGCGGGTCTTTCGCTGTGCGGCGAAGGCGTTTTGCGATCCGTGTGGGGTGCTGCTTGCGGTGGTGAGTGGGAGGGAAGGCGAGGGTGCCATGCAAGTGAGGGCGGGTTTTGGCCGGTTTTGGCGCTGGGTGGCCTCGCCGTCTGTTTGAGTTGACCGCCGGCCGGTTCCTTCTGGGGCGGACGACTGCGAGTGGATTCATTCGCGCGGGGCTCGGCTTTATCCGGGATCCGGCTGCGGTCGGGTTGGGCCGCGGACTGGGCGGTGGACGTGAAGCTAACCGGCGCTTTATTCGGGTTGCCGGCGTGCGTGCGGTCTTCGTTCGCGGCTTGGATGCTGGCCGCGATGGTGTCG
The DNA here is from genome assembly GCA_963830605.1 of uncultured Actinomycetota bacterium. Classification (GTDB taxonomy): domain Bacteria; phylum Actinomycetota; class Actinomycetes; order Mycobacteriales; family Mycobacteriaceae; genus Mycobacterium. Next base: position 1,020,822 of record CAWHML010000004.1, read on the forward strand.
GCGTGATGTCGGTCGGGCGAGTCGAGGGCGCCGTGGGCGGCGCGCGCCAACTCGCCAGCGCTGGCATAGCGATCGTTTGGCTTTTTGGCCATGCCGCGTGCGACCACGTCGTCGAGGGCGCTCGGGATTTCGGCGCGCTTTCGGCTGGGGCGCGGGATCGGCGCGGTCAAGTGCGCGGTGATCAGTGCGGGCAGATCGGTTACGCCGTAGGGCGGGAATCCGGTCAGGCATTCGTACAAGACACATGCCAATGCGTATATGTCGGTGCGATGACTCACGTCGGCGTTGCTGAGCCGCTCGGGGGCCATGTACGCGAATGTCCCGATCGTGGTGCCTGAACTGGTTAGCTTGGCGTCTGTGGCCGCGTTAGCCAGCCCAAAGTCCACTAGGCAGGCGAAATCATCTGCGGTGAGCAGGATGTTAGCCGGTTTGACGTCGCGGTGGATCATCTGGTCAGCATGAGCGGCATCCAGAGCGGAGGCGATCTGGCGCACAATCGCTACCGCCCGTGCCGGACTCAGCGCTCCTCGCCGGGCCAGCACGCTCTCTAAATCGGCCCCCTTGATGAGGCGCATGTCAATGTAGAGCTGCCCGTCGATCGGGGCTTGTCAAGATAACTGTGTAAGGTGTTGTGGCCGTTGATCGTTGGGTCATAGCGGGAGTCGGTCGGGGAATTGTATGGCGAAGGTGTTCAGTGCTTCGGTCCAGCGGTAGGTTCCTTGTCCTTGGTTCCTCGTTTCTGGTTGATGTTGCGGATGGCCAGATATAGCAGTTTGATTGCTGCGGCATCGGAGGGAAAAGATCCGCGGGCCTTGGTGACCTTTCGCAGCTGGTAGTTCAGCGACTCGACCGCGTTGGTGGTGTAGATGATCTTGCGGATCTCGACCGGGAACGCCAAAAACGGCACGAATTCAGTCCAAGCGCGATCCCACACGGCTACTGCGCCGGGCGATTTGGTTCTCCACTGGGTGCGGAACTCTTCGAGGGCGAGTTTGGCGGCTTCTTCGGTGGGTGCGGTGTAGATCGGGCGCAGCACTTGGGCCATCTTGCGGCGGTCGGTGTAGGAGGCGTAGCGCATGGATGCCCGCAGCAGATGCACCACGCAGGTCTGGACCACCGCGGCCGGCCACACCGCCGCAATCGATTCGGGCAGCCCGCTCAACCCGTCGCAGCACACGAACAGCGCGTCCCGGCACCCGCGATTGCGCAGTTCGGTGAGCACACCGTGCCAGAACTTGGCGCCCTCGCTCTGCTGGATCCAGATGCCCAGCACCTGCTTGACGCCGTCGATGTCGACACCGATCACCACGTGGGCGGCCTTGTTGGCCACCACGCCGCCGTCGCGGATCTTGATGCGGATGGCGTCGATATACAGGATCGGATACACCGGGTCGACCGGGCGGGACTGCCAGGCCGCGATCTCTTCGACCACGACATCAGTGACCCGCGAAATCGTGGCCGCCGACACGCTAGCGCCGTAGACCTCGGCCAGATGCTCGGTGATATCGCGGGTCGACATGCCGCGGGCATACAGCGACAAGATCATGTCCTCGACCTGGCCCAGTCGGCGTTTGCGTTTAGGCACAATCGCGGGGCAAACGTGCCGTTGCGGTCACGCGGCACCTCGAGTTCGACTGATCCGGCCGTGGTTAGCACGGTCTTGCGGCCGTGGCCGTTGCGGGAATTGCCCGAGCCATAACCGACCGGATCGCCGTGCTCATAGCCCAGATGATCGGCGATTTCGACATCTAAAGCGCGTTCGAGCACGGCTTTGGTCATCTGCGCGAGCAGCCCGTCAGAGCCGTCGATCGGAATACCGGAGGCCTCGGCACGGCCAACAGGGCATCCACTGCCGCCGGTGGCAACAGCTCGGCCAGCTTGGCGGCAGCAGCATCTCTCGGGAATCAAATTCGGGCAAAGGAACTCTCCTGTCCGGTGGTCAGAGGCCACCACCATTCAGGCCAAACCCCTTACACAGTCAATGAGACACGCCCGTCGTCTCGCCGCAATGGTGGACCGGCACCACGTGCGGGTCGTGTAGGCGCCCAGCCGCGCGCGCCTCGCGAAAGAGCCGCTGCCGAAAAACGGTGTTGTGTGAGTACGCGGGTGCCAGCAGTTTGATCGCGACGCGCCGCTCCATAACGGTGTCGAGGGCTTCATACACCTCGCCGAACCCGCCCGCACCGAGCAACCGTTCGAGCCGGTACTGGCCGAATCGAGACCCCGCACGCAGACGCCCCGGGCCAGCGCTCGCTACCGGCTCCTCCACGGGTCAGATCCCTTCAGACATCCAACAGGGGTGAAACACCATCAATGCATCAAGTATGGGGTGATCGGTTTAGCCACCAGGCACTACCGCCCAATGTCAGCAAGCGTCAGCTGCGGTCGCTCATAGCCGGTTGATTTCTTCGCCGCCCTCGACAATCAGCGGAGCTTTTTGGTGTGGCGTGACTTATGACCTCGCCGCCGTCAGCGTCGAACGCCGTGCGACGGGCGGCTGCGCACGGTTCGGCGTGGCTTCTGACGATCTGTGACAATCTCGCCCTTCGAGGGGTCAGCCGCACAACACCATAACCCCTTTGATCTCGGTGGCAGGTCCAGGATTTGAACCTGGGTAGGCGTAAGCCGACGGATTGACAGTCCGCTCCTCTCGGCGTTTGCCGACTCAAGCTGTGTTGGTGGCGCTGAGAAAATGCTGGTCAGAGCGTTGGTTCTGTTGGCTGATGAAAGCTGATGTCGGTTCTACTGCGGACGATCTGCGGACGGTCGCTCCAGGTGCGTGACCTGAACGCCACCCGACACCCCGGAACCGGCTCCCACCTCACTTGGGTCGGGTCGGGCAGCGTGACTGGAAGGGCTCGCCCCAACGTCCCTAGAGATGGCGGCCAAAGTGGCTACCCTGCCCGAGTGAGTGAGGGTGGTCCTCGAGGGCCAGCGGCTACCACGAGGCTGAAGTTTTCTCGTGCAAGGGACGAGACGGCAGGGGCCATATACCTGGCGATAAAGGCCGCGCGAACGGTCTTCGCGTTCCTCGATGCGGAACTCAGCGGGGACCGCGTAGGCACGGCCGTGACGCGCCTCTACGCGCCGAACAGTTCCCCAGACCACGCCGCGATCGTCGGCTCGAACCGCTCCGGAACATAAGACGCCTCTGGGCGTGCACCGCCCGGTGCTCGCGACGCGGCCTCGAAGAGGCACACCGCGCACTCGGCCATGTTCAGCGTTACGGCGAGGGCGTCGGCGATCAGAGTGAACACCGTGCCATCCCTCGTGTAGTCCGTCATCCACTTGTAGCCGTGGATGAAGCTGGAACCGTAGGAGTAGAGAGATCTGGCTGTGGTCTCCAGTCCGTTCGGCGATCTCCCCGGTGTCGTGAGCGGTACGTGCGCGTCGACCCACTGCGCGATGACCTGATCATCGAGGTGAAGGACGGCGTCTTGGCGAAGGTGTATGCGGTCTTCGCCTCGGTGAGCATCACGTTGTAATTGCGGCGGTGGTCGGCGTTCATCTTCAGGAGGTGTTTGGGGTACCGAGCCGGGCGGTTGACCTCGTCTTCCTCGCAGATCACCAGGAACCGGCGACGCTGTTCGAGCTGCTCCATCTCCTCGGACATGCACCGATCTCGCCGGACCTCGCGTGCCGGATCACTCAGCAGCCAGATGGTCAAGGCGGCGGACTCCATCGCCACCCGACACAGCTGCAGCACCTCGGCCACATGGGGCTGGCGATGCGACCGGCGGCGAGCGACCAGTATCCCGGCGGTGTTCAAACTTCAGCAGCGCTCATCCTGGGAACAGCGCGTGCTCGGTGACGGCCCGCGGTCCCGCAAAGGTCAGCGGGTACGCGGCCTCGAAGGCGCCGTCGTCGGCGGCAAGGGGACTCCCCTCTGCGGCGACGTGAGGGTGCAGCCCCCACTGGTACAAGTCACCGCAGCGCTGCCCGCGCTCGTCGATGCGGGTTAGAACGCCGTTGTGCTTGAGGTGAACAGCGCCTCGGAGTGCTCGGCGGTCAGTCCCGCCTTCGGGGTTGCCATGGGATGAGGTTAGGCAGCCGATACGACAGGTTGCGGTATGAACGCTTCTATGCGGCGTTCGCCGGCCCGCGCCCAGCCCCCGAGTACGAGGCGGCCTCTATCGGCGCCTCACACCCCGCGAGCCAGCCAACCCCAGCCCTCGCAACCGAGTAGGAAATAAACCTGGGGTAGTTCACTTCGTATCGTGTCCGTCATGGACACACTTCCGCCCGTCCGGCAGGACGGCCGCGCGGAGTCCGTCAGCCGTCGTCGACTGCTTTGGCTCGCCGGTAGCGCCGTCGTGGCAGCCGTCGTGAGCGGGTGTTCAAGAACTGTTAGGAAGTTCGAGACTGGCCCGAGTGCAAGTCCCATACGCCCCGCACCCGCGCCGACAACCGTGCCCGCAGTCTCGCCGCCAACGCCGAGAACCGTGCCTGCGCCGACGGCCAGCCCAGTTCCGGCTGTCATGTTGTGCCGAGACGCTTGGGGTGCCCGAGCCCCACGCCCGGAGGGAAGCCCCACACCATTACCCGTATGACGCTTCACCATGAGGCCATCGTCCTTGGCGACAACCGCAACGCCCCAAGCCACTTGCGCCAAGACCAGCGCTACCACCAAGACCAGCTGGGATGGATCGACATCGCCTATCACGTCGGGGTCGACCGAAAAGGCAACATTTACGAACTACGACGCCGGAGATCGCAGGCGACACAGCAACGGACTACGACACAACTGGCCATTTTTTGGTCCTCTGCGAAGGAGACTTCGATCAAGAACCGGTCTCGGAGAACCAACTTCACGCCACCGCAATCGCGTTCGCGTGGGCAGCCCAGAACTTCCGCGTCTTAACCAGCACATTGGCTGGCCATCGCGATTTTGCGCAACATCTTGCCCGGGCGCGAACCTATACGCCCATATCTCCTCCGGCGACCTCAAGCGCCGCATTAACGATCTGCTTGCCGCCGGCGGGGTGGATCTCCAGCGCTTCTGCGGACCCGACGCTGCCGCAAAGTCGCGGCTATCGAGGCGGGCAATTAACCAGCATTTCTTTGGAGCTGCCGGGAATCGAACCCGAGCTTTACCAGGCAATATGCCGTCGACCTGCAGGTTGCTTCCGTCTCGTTCCGGTTCGGTCCCGCTCGTTACCTGCGGTTTCGTTTCAGGTCTTGACTGCGTCAAGAGCCCGTCAGTACTGGGCCAACCCCTACCGATCACGAAGATATCGCTTTCCTCCTGACGAAGTCGTCGAGTTCTTCCGCCTGAACGAACGAGCGGCGACCGATCTTGACGAGCGAGAGTTCGCCTTCCTTGACCAGCGCGTAGAACGTGGTGGGGCTGATGCCGCCGAGTTGTTGCCGAGCCTCTTTGACCGGCATCAGGTGCCGCATGTGTTTCTTGTCGCACCACGGGCACAGTTCGAAATCTTCCTCTGGCACCGTGAAGCGTTCAGCCACTCGTGCGGGCGGCGGTGTCGGGCGGTCCCGCTCGACGGCTGCCTGTACGGCCTCATCGATGAGGTCACGCAGTGCCTGGGCGAGCCGCTCAACGGCGTCGCTCATCGTTGCTGTCTCGGTTCGTCAGTGCGTTGAAACGTGTTGCGTTCCAACCATTCCAAGACATCCCACCACCGGTAGAGCACCCGGCTGCCGCGCTTGATGAACTTCGGGCCGGTGCCCTTGTAGCGATCCTGGGCGAGCGCAGCGGTAGTGGTGTGGAGATACTCGGCGACTTCGGCGGGCGTCGCCAGCCCGGGAGTTGATCAGACATGATCGACGAGCGTAGCCAGCCTGGGTCGCTGACATATCCGGCTTGACCTGTCCTGACAGACCGACCAGGACCACGAAATCCCGCCTTTGCGGGCGAATGGCCTTCGGTTACTAAGGCACGTTCATTGTGCCTCCCCCAGCCATTTCTCGACGTCGGTACGGCGATACATCACCCGTCGGCCAAGCTTGAACGACTCGGGCCCGCCCGATCCCACGTACCGCCAGTACCGCAACGTGCCTCCGAAAGCCGCGTCATGTCCGCCACTTCGGTGACGGTCAGGAATTCGCGCATCTGCTGGCCTGAGACAACTGCTGGGATCGGAGTAGACGGTGTCGGATACCTCCGTGTGAGTAGGCTTTCGGCGATGGACAGCAGGGCGTAGGTGCTCGCGAGCTTCCAAGGCGAGGTATGGGCTGGTTCGATCCGGCCTGCGGCCTCAACCGCTTTCTCATACCAACCGGATGACGTCGATGTCGACTCAGCACGGGCATTCGACTACCGCGCACGGGTGGACCGTCCTTCGATCTCGGCGAGCCACTGCTCAACATCCTTTCGCCGGTAGAGCGTGCGCGTGCCAGCCTTGATCGCTTTCGGGCCTTGATCCGCTCTGTCGCCAATAGCTCAGGGTATGCACCGACAACCCGGTCAGCTGTGCGACCTCGGCGGCTGTCAGGTTGTCCTTGCCCAGCGGCACCCGGGCATCGCTGCCCTCGACGAACGTTGGGCAGTCGCAGTCGGGGCCCGCACGATGAGCCACCGGGGCGTCCTCCCCCGCCGCCGTGGTGGACGCTGGCGAAGTGCCCGCACTTGCCACAACTGGGCCATCCCTCTAATGGAACCAAGGTTTTTCGCCCACTACTGTCCGGCGTTTCCGCCTTCGCGGTAGCTCGTTGATGGGACGCATCAGCTGCTCGTCAATCTCATTGAGATCGACCCGGATTACCCGGCGGGATCGACCCTTGCGATAACCCGTCAACTCCCCGTCAGCTATCAGTCGGCGAACCGTGCGGTCACTGATCTTCAAGTACTCGGCGGCTTCCGCGATGGTGATGTAGCGCCGTCTCCTCAGGTTGTCCATGACCTGAATCTGCCTAGTTGCAAATAGTGCTTCACGATCAATGCGCAGTGTTTTGGTACCGCCGATGCGGCGTGCGTCGAGCTGTTCATGCGCAATGAGCCTGCGAATTAGCTTGGGGCTGACCTGGTAGTGCTCGGCTGCCTGGTTGATCGTCACCCAGCGAGGCAGCTCCTGCGACGGCGGGTCCGGTTCTCCGCGCAGCCGCAGAAGTGATCCCCGGTCGAATCGGATCAGGCGACCGAATGGCATTGCCCCACCGCGCACACCGATCCGTCGAACCTCCAGATCCCGCAGCATCCCGTAGTAGACCTCGGCGCGGTCGACGCCAAAGTACTCGGCAGCCTGGGTGACGGTGAGCCACAGGGGAAGCTCCACCGCTTCCCTCACGCTTGCAGAGCCTACGTAGTGATTCGTCAGCCGACCGCCAGGAGTTGTCGCTGCCGGTGCTCTGCGGCAGCCTCCACGATCCGCTGAGCGGTCCTGTAGTTGATCCCCGATGCCTTGGCCGCAGCGTTGATCGATGCACCATCACGGTGTGCTTCCAGCACCGCGATCACCGTCTCGACGGGCTGTGTGGTCACACCGGATGCAATCAGTTCCGACGCAAGGTCTGCATCGACCTGTACAACTTCTGCATCGACTGCTTGCGCTGAGTCCTGCTCCGTGTGTGCCGGGTGGGGTTGTATCGATGCAGAGGCCGGTACCCCTCTGCTGCTCGGTGCGGACCCGCTGACGTCGGCTTTTGCGCTCTGGGCCCGACGTCTGTGGCAAGCCTGGCAGGGTTGGCGAGTCTGTACTGGTGGACGCCTTCCCGGTGCGGGCACGGCGTGCTGGTTTGTCCCCGAGCGCAACCAGCATCAAGGTGCTGACGGCGACCGCCGTGTCGACGATGAGCGGGAAAATACAAGCAGTTGCAGAGCTGTAGCCGATGGCTTGCATCAGGTCGCGCAGCGCCAGGAAGCTCACCGCGAACGCGCCGAACCTATGGCGGCGACGGCACCGACCGCCCAGCAGTAAACCCTGCCGGATGCTCCCGCACGGACGGCGAGGGCGATGCCGTGCACGGCGGCCAGAAGCGCGACGGGAGGCACAGCGGCGGCACCGATCTGGACGACGACGTGGGGGATGTAGGGCAGTACCGCATGGGTGATGTTGCCGACGAGACTACCAGGGTGGCCCCGATCAACAGGGCCCAGAAGAAGCGGACAGCCCGGCGGTGGTTCCTCTGGGTGATCTCGGTCTGGGTGGTCATCGTGCTTTCCTTCGGGCCGTGAGGTCGTACGCCATGGTCTGCTCGCCCACCTCGACGACAATCTGCGCCTCCACACCGAGGGCGGTGAGATACGCACTCAGCGTCGACAGCAGCATGTCCGATTGGCGTTCGATTCTGCTGATCTGGCCCTGGCTCGTGTTCATCGCGGCGGCTAGTTGCACCTGGGTTACGCCAGCGGCATCACGGATGGACGAGAGGGCAATCATGACTAAATACTACTCTCGTGCTATATAGCGTTCACGCTATACCGAGGTCTCACCTTTGCCGCAGAAGAAGCACTTGGCATTGGCCGGCTCCCCCTGAGCGGCCCGTAGTAGATATCGTTGGATTCCGTTTCGTCTAATTGGAGCCAATCACCCCCCGGTGGGATGCAACTCGGGTGAGCCCATTCGGTATGCCACGGGGCCATCGTCGAGTCCTCAAGCGTGAGGACGACCGGCTCGTTCTTTGGATTGCGACGACGCCGACGCAGCAACCGGCCCATCACGTGAAAAACCAATACCTCGGCTCCCCACCCTGGTCCGGATACCACCAAAGCGGCATCGCCAACCGCTTTGTCGACGTCGCCTCGTCATAGCAAAAACAGCCTACGATCCGTCAGCAGTCGACCGTAGCCAAAACAGCGACGCTGCCCCGCCAAGAATTCGTATGATCCGCCCATGCCGTTGGGTCGCGGTCAGGTATTCGCCGGTTACCGAATCCTGCGTCTGCTCGGGTCCGGCGGGATGGGTGAGGTCTATCTGGCCCAGCATCCCCGACTGCCACGCAAAGATGCGCTCAAGGTGCTGGCGGCGGAGCTGTCGGCCAACTCCGATTACCGCGCGCGCTTCAACCTTGAAGCTGACCTAGCGTCCGAGCTGTACCACCCACACATAGTGGGCGTTCATGACCGGGGTGAAGATGAGGGCCAGCTGTGGATTTCGATCGATTACGTTGACGGCTTTGATACGGCGCGCCTGCTCGCCAAGAAATACGGGCACGGCATGCCCGCACACCAGGTCACCAAAATCGTCGCTGCGGTAGCGAGCGCACTGGACTACGCACACGATCGGGGGATGTTCCACCGCGACGTCAAGCCAGCGAACATCATGCTGACCAATGACGAAAGTGAGCAGCGAATCTTGTTGGCCGACTTCTGAATCGCCCGTAGCCTCAACGCAATCAGCTCCCTCACCGCGACCGGATACACCGTGGGAACGGTCGCTTACGCTGCCCCTGAGCAGCTGATGGGCCAAGAAATTGACGGGCGCGCCGACCAGTATGCACTGGCTGCCACGGCCTATCACCTACTTACGGGATCCCAATTATTTCCGCATTCGCTTGTCGAGAGACCAGTCGGACACGCGGCGCTAAATTCCGTGCTTGGGACTGCGCTGGCGAAGACGCCGGACGAACGTTTTTCTCGCTGCACAGAGTTCGCTCGTGCATTGACGTTGGCGCAGATCGATAGGCGGACCAGCACCGCTGGTAAGCAGCCGGGCCAAGACCAGACACAGCCGAGCGCCCGCACGCAGTCGCCAAGCCCCACTCGACCGACGACATCTGAGACCCCGACGGCATCCGGAGACGACTCGGTCTATATCCCATACGAAGGTAGAGACGTTGGTCGCGGAAGGGCGCGGTGGCCCATCACGATTGGGATAGTCACGGTGCTGTTCCTCTTGGCTATTTCGTTCTTCGTGCGGCCATGGCAGCACCAAGACCGATCGGAGAGCGGGAACACGACTACACAGACGTCGCCCGCGCCAACGATCACCTTTGATGGAATGCGCGAGTTCGTCGAAGGGTATTACCTCGACCTTCCAGCGCACCCCGAGGTCGCCTGGGCAAAATTGGATGCCCACTGCCAAAACCAGACTGGGCTTCAAAATTACCTCGACTTCTGGGCCACAATCCAATCCGTGACGGTCATCTCGATCAGTCCGCGAGACGACACCAGTGTGGTCGCCCAGCTCAAGATATCTACGGCGTGACGGGCAGACCGATGCCGAAGACCGCTGGTTCAAAATTGCACTGATAAACGGCGCAATGCTGCTCGACGAATCCGATCGAACCGAGTCGACCTCGGCCACTGAATCGCCGAGCCCTCCGACGGCTAATGCGTTTCCTGCGTCGGCGGTTGACACGTTGCTGCTGAGCCCGACACAGATCAGAACCGTGACCGGCGGCGAGTTCTACGGCATCGCACCAGGCTCAGACATGGTGATAAGCAGCTCCTCCTACGGCATGTCGGACGACTCCGACCAGGTCCGCCCTCCAAGGTGCGTCGGCGTGATCTTCGGTGCCGAGCACTCGGTCTACAACGGCACCGGGTTCGAGGAGATACGGGATCAGACACTGGGTCCCAGCTCCTATACAGTCGGCCATCAGGTCGAACAGACCGCTGCAGTGCTCCCGTCAGCCGAAAAAGCCCAAGCCCTGCTAGCTTCCCAGACCAAGCAGTGGCAGACCTGCGCCAGTCTGCCAAGCGAGGTGCCAGGCATGACCGGACTGCAGATGGGTCAACGCCACGGCGAAGGCGGCTACACGTGGACCTTGGCCAACGTCGCGGTCGGCGACAACCTCATCACTGTCAAGATGGCTGGATACGACAACGAAGCTGGCAGTGATCAAACCTGCCAACAAGCGCTGGGAGTTCGCGCAAACGTGGTGGTTAAAGTCAAAGCTTGCAGAGACATAACCCTGCCACAGGGCAGCAGCCCAATCTTCACCGACACATCAACAGCTGGTGACTACGGGGCGCGGCTGGCCAATGCCATGCTGGACAAGGTGAAGTCCTGAAGCCGAGGTCGTCGTCGCCACCGTCACGCTAGCTACTCGTTACGCGCTTACAACATCTTCGCTCTGGAACCGACGGTGACCGGCCTGCGTCCAATCCGGTATGGATGACATCGAACGCGAAGCGATCCGCGCTGAAGGGCTGGACCCTGACAGTCAGGCCGCCATGACGGCGATCGATTTGGTCAGAGGTGAGCTGTCGATTTTGACTCGGTGACCAGATGGGCCCTTGCGTAAACACCGCGACGGTCTATAGCACGACGTTGTCGAGCATTGCTTTGGCGACCTTCTCGGCGTCAGGAACCACCCATACGAGGTCTGGTGAAGGGGGTGCTGACGTCAGGTCGGGAGCCTCACAGGTCCGAACTTCAACGACGGCGTTCTGTCGCACGCCCATTGCCTGCTGGCACGCATCCGCTCCATTGGTTGGACCCAAATTGTTCGTGGATGCCATCCCCACCGTGATCAAGTCGCCTTGGCTGACAACACCCCCGAGGATGTATCCCGCGCCGCTTTCGTAGCCGAAAGTCGCGCTGACTTTTAGGCTTCCACAGGCTTTCCACCTGCCTTCCGAGGAGGTGAGGAACTGTTGAGCATCTTCTACAGAAGGAAGAACTGCCGCAGTCTGCTCAAGAAGGTGCGGTGTGCCTGCATTCACCCCATATGGGGCACCGAACGTCTGAGTCTTAATCGCAGTGGGGTCGGCGCTGGCATAGACGTCATGCTCGCCTGTGAAAATTACTCCAACGCACGACGGTGGTGTTACTTGCTGCGAATGGTCCGACATCCCATATGACGAGGAATTCAGACCAAGCCCTTCAGGCCCGCCGACGGATGGGTTGTCAGAGAAATTTGCGGTGAGCACCTTAGAGAGATGATCAGCGGTCAACAGGATGCGGTCGATTGCCTTCGGCGAGAACAAGGTTGGCGGCGTCGGTTTAGTGGCGGTCGGGGCTAGTTCTGGTGGAGCGCTGGGCGTCGCGGGGGTCGACGGTTCGGGTGACCCGGTGAAGCTCGGTCGCGGTTGCCGGTCCCAGGGCCGCCAGGCGACTACGAGCGCTCCAATGAGAAGCACTGCCACCACTGCAGCGACCACCCAAGTCTTCCAACGCTTCCCAGAGAATGGCTGGGATTGGCCCTGGGCCTCCGCACGATGCTGAGGATCAGCCTTGAACTGGGGATCGGCCTGAGTGTCGGCCAGAATGGTGTCAGCCTGGTCTTGGTCCGATGCGGTCAACGCACGGTAGGCGGCTCGGGCAAGCTCTCCGGCGCTGGCGTAGCGATCGTTGGGGTTTTTGGCCATGCCACGAGCGATCACACTGTCGAACGCGATGGGGATCTGGGGTCCTTGCTGGCTGGGGCGTGGGATCGGCGCGGTCAGATGGGCCGTGATCAGTGCGGGTAAGTCCGCTGCCCCGTAGGGCGGCGAGCCAGTTAGGCATTCATAGAGGACACAAGCCAGTGCGTAGATGTCGGCGCGGTGAGTCACCTCGGCGTTGCTCAGGCGTTCGGGCGCCATGTAATCAAACGTCCCGATCGTGGTGCCCGAGCTAGTCAGCTTTGCGTCGGTGGCCGCGTTCGCTAGCCCGAAATCCACCAGACAAGCGAAATCGTCTGCAGTGAGCAGGATGTTGGCCGGTTTGACGTCCCGATGGACCATCTGCTCGGCATGGGCTGCATCCAGAGCTGAGGCGATTTGGCGCACGATCGCCACCGCCCGAGCCGGACTTAGTGCTCCTTGCCGGGTCAGCAAAGTTTGTAAATCGGTGCCCTTGATAAGGCGCATGTCAATGTAGAGCTGGCCATCGATCTCTCCGCACTGGTGGACGGGCACAACGTGTGGCTCATGCAGCCGACCGGCAGCACGCGCCTCCCGGTAAAGCCGCTATCTGAACACCTGGTTTTGCGAATACGGCGGCGCGAGGAGCTTCACCGCCACCACACGGTCCATCGCGGTGTCTTCGGCTTCGTACACCTCACCGAACCCGCCCCTGCCCAGCAGCCGTCTGAGCCTGTAGTGCCCAAACGCTGAGTCTGTGCGGGAGCCTGGTTGGGTGTCGCTCGCGGTCGGCTCCTCCGCCACCATCACCCCCAGCCACGCAACCGGTGAATACCGTCAGAGCATCAAGTATGCGGTGGCGAGGCCAAAACGAAGACACCGGGCGGCCGAACAATGTTAGTCCGACGCTGTCAGCCCGACGCAGTTCAGAGTCGAGCAGCGGCTTTCTGATGCTACGCTTGCCGCCAAAAGGGCCATCGCGCGAGAGCGGAGCTCGGGATGCGCACTTTCGCAGAGAAGCCTGACGCGACTGCACGCAGAGGCGGTCACGACTTCGACGTGAAGCGTGTTCATGTCCGAGGTCAGGCGGCACCAGCCGCTAGCGCGCTGGAATCCAACCCTCTGCACGGGCGCTACGGAGCTGCCGCAATAGCCGTCCGCGCCAAAGGCATGATGAGCGAGCCCGGCGACCCGGTCGAGCAAGAGGCGGATCGCGTCGCAGATCGCGTCATGCGCGCCGCGGCGACGGACGTTCGGATCGGCTGCGCGAGCGTTGGCGCGAGTTGCGAATCCAAGGACAAGAACGCGCACACTATCCTGCGGCCGTCCTCGACTGTTACAGCGACCCCCAACGCAGTCGCAGCGGACAGTCTGCGAGATCTGGGTGCCGGCCAACCTCTCGACCAAGAAACGCGCGCTGTCTTTGAGCCTCGATTCGGTTACGACTTCTCACGGGTCCGCGTTCACACGAGTGTGACAGCGTCGGCAACCGCACGCGCGCTAAACGCACGCGCCTACACGATGGGTCCGAACATTGTGTTCGGCGCCGGTCAATTTGGGCCACGCTCGCAATCTGGTGGACACTTGCTCGCCCACGAGCTGACGCACGTCATCCAGCAGTCGTCGGAGGCAGACTTCGGCAGAGCCGCTGGCGAGCGTGCGACACCCATCGTGCTGCGGCAGAAAGCCACCCAGCAGGATCGCCCTGGTACCGCGGTCAACGCCGCGCCGCACGATGCCATCGTGGTTTGGTTTGACCGCGACTCGGACGCGATGCGGAATGATCCACACACCAAGGAGCTCGTGGCGGACACGATCGCGGCCGTGAGGGCCCACCTGTCCCGGCACAAGGACGCCCGGATTGTCATCGCCGGCTACGCCAGCGTCGAGGGCGACGCCGAACACAACCGGCTGCTATCGGAGCGTCGCGCGTGGACGGTCAAGCGAGTCCTGGAGGCCGCGGGGGTGCCCGAGGAGCAACTTGCCGACGTCGGTCGTGGGGCAGACAACACCTGGCCGAGTCCGGCTCAGAATCGGCGAGTGGAGATCGAAGTGCCCGTCGACACGGAAGCGCGAGGAGCGCGGCAGCAGCGCCACGACAAGCGCCCGATCACGGACAGCGAAGAAGCGTTGCTGGATCGGCTGGACCGGCTGGCCCAGTTCACAGGCTCGGGCACGCACGAGGCGTTCGAGTTCGCACTGGCCGTACTCGCGTTCGAAGCCACGCTGCGGCGACGGATCAAGGCGGTCGATGTCGGGAAGCCCCTGCCGGAGGACGTCCGGATCACGCTGGAGGCGCTAACCCTTTGGGCCAACGACGACGGCCGCACTTGGGGCCACGCCGCTGCCAACCGCGGCGTCAACCTATCTGCCCCGCAGTACGCCGCGGTTGCCGGCCATATGAACAAGTGCAACATCTATGTGGCCGAGATACTCAATCGCACGGTCGGCACGTTGCAGCTGATCCACGCCTCAGACCGGCAGATCGGGAAGTACTTTCCCTACCGAGCCGAGGAATGGGGAGACACAAAGACGGTGATTCCTGAGTATCCGGTTGTCAGCGTGCCGAGGATGGGCGATGTCTGGTCCAACGGCCATCATGTCGGCATCTACCTGGGCACATACAAAGGAAACCGGCTGTACGTTAGCGCTCGTAACGATACCGACGGCGTCTGGGGGCTCAAGGGCCTTCAGTATGAGCACGGGGTTCAAATCAAGCTGATGCCCGAGGGAGGGGTTCTGCGGCGTCACGTCGGGAGTCCCACCCACGTCAGATGATGGTTCAGGGCGCTGGGTGCAAACCTCTACACCCATCTCTCCTCAGGTGACCTCAAGCGCCGCATTAACGATCTGCTTGCCGCTGGCGGGGTGGATCTGCAGCTCTTCTGCGGACCCGACGCTGCCACGAAAGTAGCGGCTGTCGAAGCGGGCAATTAACCGCGTGTCGTAAAGCGAAGGGTGTCTGGATCCACGACATAGGTGACAGGTGAGTCGCGTCATGGGTTACACCTGTGGAAGGGCAGTGATGAGTCGCGTCATAGGTGACAGTCCTGGCTCATGTCCAAGGCACGTGTGGTTGTCCTTGAGCCTGGAATCGGTCAGAAGTTGCGCCACATCCCTGAGTGCCGAGGGCACAGATAGTTCGCGGAGTAAAGAAGGAACAACATCCCGTTGTAGTCCACGGTGCCGTCGGCCTGGGTGCCTCGTGGGTAGTACTCTTGCGCCGCTGCCTGGCTGTCGTTGGGGTAGTCGTCCATCGCCTGACAAGCCCGGTAACCACCAGCGAGCACCTTTGCTGGCTCATTGATGCGTCCCGGCTTGACGTAGGTGGGCAAGTCCGCCACCACGGCGAGAAAGTCCATTTCGGCGGCACTCATCCCAGAAGCCGTCGTGGTCGTTGTCACTGTCGGAAGCGGTACTGGGACGACGTTCGTCGGCAGCGGCGTCGCTGTAATGGTCGGGGCAGCCGCCGGTGCCGGATTCGACGTCGTTGCTAGGCCGGGCGTCGTTATCGAAGCGGGCGTAGTCGTAATAACACTGGATTGCTGTAGATCCCAGGGACGCCATGCCAGCGCGATAGCACCTATCAGCAGGATGCCTGTGACACTGATGAGCGCCACCCATGTAAGAGTCGGGCCACGCGGTGTTGGCTGGATCGCGGGATTCGGAACTCAATTTCTAGGTCTAGTGGAGTCAGCACGTCAACGAGGGTCTTTGACATGTCTTGCCTTTCAACGGTCTACGGCGACAGTCACCGCGGAGAGCTGCTCTCCTCTCACATCTTCTGGGCGCTCAGAGCCCTGAATACACTGCGGTGCACTGGAGAACTGTCAGTAGCCCAAGGAGCCGGACATCAGAAGCACGGTGAAAAATTATTTCTTCAGCCCTACCTTCGACCGGCCCGGTAGTATGCCTTCATCCGCTGCACCACATAGGCGCGCATATTGCGCTGCCCGCCTGCGGTTACAGGCCGCCATGGCTTTCTCGAAATCGCCCATGACCGCCAAGAAGTCGGCAAGTACGTCATCGAACCCGGGATCGTCATCGTCGTGCTCTAAGCCCAGCTCAGCCAACTGTGTCAGCTCATCGGCTGTCAATGAGCGCCGCTCGACTGTGATTCGGCAGCCGAATTGCTGGTAGGGGGGCTTGTTCTTGTCGAGCTTAACTTCGATGTGTTTATGCTGGTTGGCAAACCTGTTCATGAACGCTTGTGTGCCCCAGATGAACGCAGCCATCGGGCGCCTCCTTTCTTATCGCCGCGCGCAGGGCTCGTGCTGTACGGATGTCGAAAAGGGGTACTTCGTGCGGTTCGCAGGAAATTGACGACGAGCCGCAGCCCGGCTGCCTGGTCAGGCGCCTTCGTCGCCTTTGATATCGGCCTCGATCCTTTTGAGCCATGCCTGCATCACCGGCTCAAAGTCCTTGCCATGCCCGACTGCCCGACACATGTCGCCAAGAATCTGGTTCCAGGTATCTTGCGGAACGCAATCGAACCGGTAGGCCCCTCCTCGGTGATGCAATCGAAGCTAACCGTTCCCGGATCGCTTGGATGACATTGCCATTCGACCTGATAGGGGCGCCATCCCACGTACTCGTCGCTGTCGCCTAAATCCATATGGTGCTTCCAAGCCCCAGTGGCCTCCCACTCTTCAGCGATATTCTTGGCATCGCTCACTGACCGAATACGGTTGCCACAGGCTCTGACGGCGGGGTGGCTGGCCCACCAGTCATGGATGAGGATTGAGCGACCGCCAATCGACAGGTGTAGACAGACGTCCCCGTCCTCCGGGGAGGTGGTGCCGTCGCAGATGAGGTACTTGCGGTTGTCGACCTCGGCCACCAACTCGTAGTATTTGCTCTTGCCGTAAGGGTCTTCGTTTCGCTTCCACGGAAGCATTTTTTCGAGCCTTTCTTTCACCTATGGCCACAGGCGCCAGATTAAGCGCGATCGGCTAACGTTCAGCCGTTCGTGTCGGACAGGACCGAAGAGCGCGTCTGATCGCTGAGCACCCGAACTTCTCCGACTCATGCTGATGCACCATGGCCCGCAAGGGCCTGCTGAATGTCGTTCAGCAGCTGGCGGATTGCCTCGATGTCCTCACTCGCCTGCTTCGCTTGATCACCGCTGACAGTCTGAATCTTTCGAGCACTGCTCAGTGCGCGTTCTGCGCCCAATTTCGCGCTCTTCAATCCTCGGCGGAACCAAAATTCAGCGGCAATCTGCGGATTGTGCTGTCGCGCCGCAGGTTGTCTCGGCTGGGTGTCTGTCGCGGTCAACTGCCCGTCCTCACCCTGGTCAATTTTGCTTGCCATTGGCGGGCAGGTGCCCAAGCCGAGGTCATCCTCGTAAATGCAATTCGCATTAAGTCTAACGTAGAGTTCCCACTCTCTAGCCACAACGCTTTTGGGCGTACAACGGAGGGTTTTCAGGGGTCATCATGTAGTAATCTAACCACTGGGCCTCAGGCAGCTCGACCGCGATCACCTAGTGACACTTGGCTTGGCTAGACCGTCGATGATTGCGTGCTCCCAGGCTCGGTAGTAGGAGCGATCACAGTCGTTCTCGATCGAAGCCCATGAATCTTGAGATCCGCGAACTGCTTTCGGAGTCAAGTAATTGCCACTTTTGACATTTTCTGCGCTCGGTCGGCCCGGACTATCTTGCACCCGCACCCGCGGAGTAGACGATCGCCGCGCGTTTCCATTCTGTCGCGGCCGCCAGCGCGCCCAGCTCGCCAGCCAAAGCGTCCGCCTCGTCGGGATTTGACGGGATAATGAACGTCGTCACCGTGCCGACCCCATCCGCCGCGCGGTCGTGCGGGTCACGCTGCTGCCGAGCGCCGCTGGTCCTTCTAACCGCTGAGCGCATATGCCCAAGATGGCAACCAGATCGTCGTCGGTGAGAACCCACTTCCGTCCAGCCTTAGCGCCAGGAAAGCGGCCACAACGCAGGCCATTCGTCAAAAAGCGTTCTGAAACCTTGAGTTTGGCTGCCGCTTCGGACAGCTCGTAGACGTTCGGAACCATGCGAGTACTTTCGGCGATGTTTCGACGGACATCCACAACTGTATCGGTAACGTTTGCTGCAGCGCAAGTCGGTTCGCAGCCAACGCAGATGTTTTACCTGTTCAAGCCTATAGTAAAAGTGAAATCTGCAGGTCAGATTCGCTTTGCTGAGTTCGGATCCGTCAGAACCCATGCAGCTCGGCCATCGCAGCAGCGGCGGCTCGTCCAGCGGTGCGATCAAGGCGACCCTAAATTTTCGCTGTGATCGAGCTGTCCTCGTGGCCGAGGTGGGCCGATACAGTGATCAACGGCACCCAGCGCTAGGAGCCAGAAAGCGCAGGCGGTGCAAAGCGAGTTACATCGACGAACATTCTTGATGATCGCGATCATCAGCTCGCCGCCAATGACAGAGCCGCGATTAGGGATTGGGGTATTTCGCCTTCTTAGGCTTGAGCGCCTCGGCTACCACGTCGGCGACAATTCGGGATGACCGTCGGTCCAGGTGACCATACCGGTCGCTGGTGGTCTGGATCGATTCATGCCCAAGGTGCCGCTGTATGACGGTCAAGGGCACGCCAGCCTGGATCAGCCAAGAAGCATTGGTATGCCTTAGATCGTGCACGCGGGGCCGCTTGGTCAGCCCGGTTTCCTTGGCTCGGGCCAGTGCCGGTGCCCAGACATTTGCGTTGAAGTTGTGCGCCCGGACAGGGCCGGTGTCGCCCCGCCGGCCTCTTCCGGAATTTGTGAACACCCACTCGCCCGACAGGTCGAGCTTGGCCAGCGTGGCCGATGCCACATCGATGGTGCGAACGGAGCGCCTGGTCTTGGGTGGTCCTAAGTGGTAACCGTCGCCGGGCACATACCTCCAGGCTCGCTGGATGCGGACGGTGTTCTCGCTCGAGATCAATGTCGCCGGGCTTCAATGCTGAGGCCTCGCCCCAGCGGGCACCGGAAGCCACCAAGAACTCGACAAGGGGCTTCCAGGTTGCGGTCACGGCATCGAGCAGGGTGGCGAATTCGGTATGGGTGAGGAAGACCATCTCTGTTGGCTCATCCCGGCGCAGCTTGTTCCCGTCACAGGGGTTGGAGGCAATGTGCCGAGCCCGCACCGCGCTGTTGAGAGCACCGGCCAAGAACCCATGCTTGTTGGCCGCTGTCTTAGCAGCACCCGTCAAGCCGTTGAGCCAGCGCGCCACGTCTGCGTTGGTGAGCGCCGTCAGTGGCAGGGGGCCGATTGCGCTCGGAAGGATGTCGTTGGCGATATAGCGCCGGTATCGGGTCCTGGTGGTCTCATTCACCCCAGTGAGGTGATCGGCGTGGTGGATGCACCAACTGGCAACCGTGTGCGTGTCGGCGGTGGGCCGCTTGGTCGCCCATACGTCCACAGCCCTGGCCGGGCTGGTTCGGTTGGCGAGCTCGCGGAAGTCCTCGGCTTCGTTCTGGTCGTTGAAGGATCGAGGATGTCTGCCTGCCATTGAGCAGGTACAGCACCCCCCAGTACACCGAGCCGTCTTTGCGCTCCCGCTGTCGGATTGACGCCATGCGGCGCAATTTACACCGAATCTTGACGGCGATCTTGACGGAGATCGGGGCGTCGAATTGACGAGGGCCTTGACCTGCACTTTTCTGGTGGAGCTAAGGGGACTCGAACCCCTGACCCCCACACTGCCAGTGTGGTGCGCTACCAGCTGCGCCATAGCCCCGTTCGTGTGCCCATCGAAGCTACACCACCGGCAATGCCCTCTCAAAGTCGCTGACCAGCGCCTCAGCCGACGACTTTGTCGACGATCTCCTGCGCTGCGCGCTGCACCTCGGCCAGATGCTCGGGACCGCGGAACGATTCGGCGTAGATCTTGTAGACGTCCTCGGTGCCCGACGGCCGCGCCGCAAACCAGGCGCTGTTCGTCGTCACCTTCAGACCGCCCAGTGGGGCGCCGTTGCCTGGCGCGGCAGTCAGCTTCGCGGTGATCGGCTCCCCCGCCAGCTCGGTGGCGCTGACCTGCTCAGCGGACAGCTTCGCCAGGCGAGCTTTCTGCTCCCGGTCGGCAGGTGCGTCGATGCGGGCGTACGTCGGCGCACCGTATTCGTCCGCCAACTGCTGATAACGCTGCGACGGGCTGACACCTGTGACGGCCAGCACCTCCGCGGCCAGCAACGCCATGATGATGCCGTCCTTGTCGGTGGTCCACACCGACCCGTCGCGACGCAGAAAGGACGCCCCCGCCGACTCTTCGCCGCCGAACCCGATCGTGCCGCCGATCAGCGGCTCGACGAACCATTTGAAGCCCACCGGCACCTCGACCAGCTCACGGCCGATCCCGGCGACCACCCGGTCGATGATCGACGAGCTGACCGCCGTTTTGCCAACCGCGACGCTTTCCGGCCACGACGGCCGATGGGTGTACAGATAGTCGATCGCCACCGCCAGGAAATGATTCGGATTCAACAATCCCGCGTCCGGGGTCACGATGCCGTGCCGGTCAGCGTCGGCGTCGTTGCCAGTGGCGATCTGGTAGTGCTCCCGGCGCGCGATCAACGACGCCATCGCGTTCGGCGAGCTGCAGTCCATCCGGATCTGCCCGTCGGTGTCCAGCGTCATGAACCGCCAGGTCGCGTCGACCAGCGGATTCACCACGGTCAGGTCAAGCCCGTGCCGCTCGGCGACCACTCCCCAGTAGTCCACACTTGCCCCGCCGAGCGGATCGGCCCCGATCCGCACCCCGGCGTCGCGGATCGCGGCGACATCAACCACGCTCGGCAAGTCGTCGACGTAGTTGTCCCGGTAGTTGTAACGCGAGGTAGATCGCAAAGCCCGGGCCAACGGCATCCGCTGCACCGCGGACAGCCCGTCGCGCAGGATCTGGTTGGCGCGGCCGGCAATCGCCGCGGTGGCATCACTATCGGCCGGACCACCGTTGGGTGGGTTGTACTTGAAACCGCCGTCGGCCGGCGGGTTGTGCGACGGCGTCACGACGATCCCGTCGGCGAGACCCTCGGTTCGGCCGTGGTTGTACCTCAAGATGGCATGGCTGACCGCCGGTGTCGGCGTATACCGGTCGGCCGAGTCGATCATCGCCACCACGTCGTTTCCGGCCACCACCTCCAGCGCCGACACCCACGCCGGCTCCGAAAGTCCATGCGTGTCACGGCCGATGAACAACGGCCCGGTTGTTCCTTGAGCAGCGCGGTATTCCACTATGGCCTGCGTGATGGCCAGTATGTGCGCCTCGTTGAACGCGCCGTCAAGAGCTGAGCCGCGATGACCCGACGTGCCGAATACCACCTGCTGAGCGACATCGGCGGGTTCCGGATTAATGGTGTAGTAGGCGGTCACCAAGTGCGGCAGATCAACGAGGTCGGCAGGCTGGGCCGGCTGACCGGCGCGCGGGTTGGCCACCATGACAGCAATTCTGCCCGCGTCCCACATACGCTGCTTGGGTGCCGAACCTGGACTACCGCGAGTTGGCGGCCGTCTTCGCGGGCGGGGCGCTGGGCGCCTCTGCCCGCGCCGCGCTGAACACCTTGGCCGCGGCCGACCCGACAAGGTGGCCATGGCCGACGTTCACCGCCAACATCGTCGGCGCTTTCCTGGCCGGCTACTTCACCACCCGGTTGCTGGAACGGTTGCCGGTCTCGGCTTACCGCCGACCACTGCTGGGCACCGGCCTGTGCGGAGGATTGACCACCTTTTCGACCATGCAGGTCGAGACACTCGCCATGATCCGGCACGGCCAATACCTCTTAGGCGGCGGATACGCAGTCGCCAGCATTACCGTCGGGTTTCTCGCGGTGTATCTGGCCACCGCCCTGGTACGCCGGGTGCCGGTGCGCGGATGACCGCTGCGCTTTGGGCCGGCATCCTCGTCGCCGGCGGCCTCGGCTCGGTGGTGCGCTTTCTGGTAGATGCGGCAATAGCCCGGCGCGCGGCCCGGTCGTTTCCGTTCGGCACGCTGACGGTGAACGTGACCGGGGCAGCGCTGCTCGGCTTCTGCAGCGGGCTGGCATTGAGCCGACCGATCGCGTTGCTGCTCGACACCGCATTCATCGGCTCCTACACCACCTTCTCCACCTGGATGCTGGAAACTCACCGGCTCGGCGAAGAGCGCCAGCTCTGGTCGGCGGCAGCGAACATTGTTGTCAGCGTGGCGTTGGGAGTGGGCGCTGTGGTGTTGGCGCAATGGGTTTCAGGTCGACTGTGAACGAGCCTTGCTTGAAGCTCACCGCTTATTTCGGTGAGCGCCAACGCGCGACATCAGAAGCCGCCGGGCGCGAATTCCTGGCCGACGCGATGCTGGACCTGTTCGGTGGCCGCGACGTCGCGACCAGCGTGATGCTGCGGGGCATAGCCAGTTTCGGGCTGCGTCATGTCCTGCGTACCGATGAGTCGCTAACGCTGTCTGAGGACCCGCCGGTGGCCATCGCCGCGGTCGACGTCGAATCGAAGATCAGCGGGCTGGTAGACGACGCCCTCGATCTGACTGACCGCGGGCTGGTCACGTTCGAGCGCGCTCGGCTGGTCTCCGGCAACTTCGGTCTCGCCGGAGCAAACGACGCCGCATCGAACAACGGAGATGCCCTGAAGCTCACCGTCTATGTCGGCCGCCAGGACCGGCTCGCCGGAATGCCGGCGTATCGAGCGGTCTGCGACCTCCTGTATCGACACCGATTTGCCGGCGGGGCAGTGTTTCTCGGTGTCGACGGCACAACGCACGGGAGCCGCTGCCGGGCTCGGTTCTTCAGCCGAAACGTCAACGTTCCACTGATGATCATCTCGACCGGCACTCCGGCACAGGTCCATGCTGCGGTAGCCGAATTGACTGCGGTACTTCCCACTTCGTTGCTGACCGTCGAACGGGTGCGGGTATGCAAACGCGACGGCCGCTTACTGGCAAGACCGCACCGCCTCCCGAACGCCGACGAGCAGGGACGGACCCTGTGGCAGAAGGTCATGGTGCACACCAGCGAGGCCACCGGCCACGGTGGCTTGCCGATCCACCGCGCTCTGGTTCGACGACTGCTGCAGTCCGGGATGGCCCGCGGCGCTACGGTGCTGCGCGGTATCTGGGGATTTCACGGCGATCACAAACCGCACGGAGACAAGCTCTTTCAGCTGGCGCGCCGAGTGCCGGTAGTCACCATCATCATCGACACACCGGAGTGGATAGCCCGCAGCTTCGACATTGTCGACGAAGTGACGCACGGACATGGGCTGGTCACCTGTGAGATGGTTCCCGCCGTCATATCGCTCGACGGATCATCCCATCGCGGTGCAATCGGCCTGGCCCGACACGACTACTAGAAGCCGAGGGCCCCGTCAGCGCAAGGAGGAAGTCTGACGGGGCCCCACGACAGTCGTTAGGCGCGCGGCGTTGTACCGCGATTCAGGGTGCCTGCAGTCCCCGCAGCGTCCCGGCGTCCCCGTAACCCGGCGAGCCCGCCGAGTCCGAGCAGACCAAGCAGCCCCCACAATCCAGTCTTGTCACTCTTCTGGTTTTGAGTGTTGTTGTCAGGGTCCGCCACGATCGACGTGGTAGACGCCGGCGCGGGCGAATTCTCAACTGTGGCATTGGCGATGCCGGCACCGCCGAACAGCAGCGCCCCGGTGGCCGAGACGACAGCAATGGACTTACGCATTATTCCTCCGAGAGATAGATGAACACCGGATTTGAGCGGACCGGTTTGCTGTGGTCCTCCGGCGGGCACGACGAAAGGCAGCCGCCAATCGTCGAAGGCTTTTATCAGGTACCCGACACCAGCTGCGGGCAAACCTAAATCGGTCCGTGATGGCCACCAACGCCAAACCGCCGAAGCCGTTTCATGGTCGCCGGTGCCGGGTATGCGGCGGGTCGAGCGGCGCACAGCCCATGCCCGCTTTCTCAAGTTTCCGTCCACCGGAGGTATAACCATGGCCGACATGCTTGTCCAGTCGCCTGAAGACGTCGTCACGTTCCTCAAAGCACAGCACGACCTGATCGAGGACATGTTCGACGAAGTGCTTTATGCCTCCGAAGCCAAAGCGCGCGAACAGGCCTTCGTGGAGCTGCGCCAGCTGCTGGCCGTGCACGAGACGGCCGAGGAGATGGTGGTGCATCCGCGAGTGCGGCGCGAGGTGGACGGCGGCGACGAGATCGTCGATGCTCGGCTGCAAGAAGAGCACGACGCCAAGGAGCAGTTGTCGAAAATCGAGAAGCTCGACATCGCCTCCGATGAGTTCCTCGAGGAATTCCGAAAGTTGCGCGAAGCGGTGTTGGAGCACGCCGCGCACGAGGAGAACGACGAATTCCCCGGCTTGCAGGAAGAACTCAGCGAAGACGATCTCAAGCGCACGGCCCAAGCGGTGCGAGCGGCCGAAGCTATCGCGCCGACGCGACCACATCCTGGCGTCGAATCGGCGAAGCTGAATTTCGCTGTCGGGCCGTTCGCGTCGCTGCTCGACCGGGCCCGAGACGCCATCCGACAAGCCATCGGCTGACCCAGCGCATGCAACGGAGACTCTCATGACCAACGTGGAACCACCAACGGCAGGTGACGACCAACAGGCCGGCCAAACGGCTGCCGGTCAAGGCGCTGAGGACGATAGTGTGGTCGCACCGCCGACCTATCCCGCTTATTCCACTCCCCCGCCCGAGGGCTTGCACACCGCTGAAGACGGGTGACACCGCTGGACCGCCCGTAGGGTGGAATACGTGAGCGTTGCACCCGATACGACTGTCGTCCTGCAGGATCGCTTCTCCCGCGAGTTGCCGGAACTGGCTGTTCGGTGGCAGGCGGCGACGCCTCCGCAACCCGATCTGCTGGTCCTGAACGAACCGCTGGCCGGCGAGCTCGGGCTGGACAGCGGCTGGTTGCGGACCGCCGACGGCCTGCGGTTCCTGGTGGGCAATCTCGTTCCCGACGGCGCGGCTCCCGTCGCTCAGGCCTACGCCGGGCATCAATTCGGCGGCTTCGTCCCCCGTTTGGGTGACGGGCGCGCGCTGCTGTTAGGCGAGCTCGTCGACCGCGACGGGTGCCTGCACGACATCCACCTCAAGGGGTCCGGTGCGACGCCGTTCGCTCGCGGCGGGGACGGCTTGGCCGCGCTAGGGCCGATGCTGCGCGAATACGTCATTAGCGAGGCGATGCACGCGTTGGGTGTGCCGACGACGCGGTCGTTGGCGGTCATAGCGACCGGACGGCCGGTACAGCGCGAGACGCTGCTGCCCGGCGCCCTGCTCGTCCGCGTCGCAACCAGCCACCTGCGGGTCGGCAGCTTCCAATACGCCGCCTCAACCGGCGACGTCGAGTTGCTGCGACGCCTCGCCGATCACGCGATCGCCCGCCACCACCCGAGTGCGGCGCAGGCTGACCGCCCTTACCTTGCGCTGTTCGAAGCGGTAGTCGGGGCGCAGGCGTCGCTGGTTGCCCAGTGGATGCTGGTCGGTTTCGTGCACGGGGTGATGAACACCGACAACATGACGATTTCCGGCGAAACCATCGACTACGGGCCATGCGCTTTCATGGAGGCTTACGACCCGGAGACGGTCTTCAGTTCGATCGATTTTTGGGGACGCTACGCCTACGCCAACCAGCCGGTGATCGCGGCCTGGAACCTGGCCCGGTTCGCCGAGGTGCTTCTCCCGTTGTTCTCCGAGGACACCGACGAGGCTCTGCGCCAGGCAGAGCAGGCATTCAAGCGGTTCCGCGCCACCTACGACGCCACCTGGGCGGCCGGCATGCGAGCCAAGCTCGGGTTGTCTGCCGCCCTCGATGCCGAAGTCGTCGCATCGTTGACCGACGAGTTGCTGTCGCTGCTCCAGGAAAGCGAGGTCGATTACACCTCGTTCTTCCGCAGCCTCGGCCGGGCCGCTCGCGGGGAGGCGGAAGCGGCGCGCGGGCTGTTCATCGACCTTGCCCGGTTCGACCGCTGGACAGCGCGCTGGCAAGCCCTCAACCCGGATGCCGCAGCGATGGACCGGGTGAACCCGATCTACATTCCCCGCAATCACCTCGTCGAGGAAGCGCTGACCGCTGCGACGGCGGGCGATCTCCAGCCACTCCAGCAACTGCTCGCCGCGGTCACCGCGCCCTATGACCGCCGGCCGGGCCTCGAGCGCTACGCGACCCCTGCCCCCGAGGACTTCGGCGCCTACCGAACCTTCTGCGGGACCTGACCGGCGATGGATGGCGGCGAGGGGCGCGAAGATTCACCTGTGGCGCCCGACGACAGCAGCAAGCCCCGGTCTCCGACTGACCTGACCCGCCCATCGGTTTTCTATCTGCTACGCACGACCGCCCGGCATTTCAACCGGAATCAGAGCACCGACATAGCTGCAGCGTTGACGTACTACGCGGTGTTGTCGCTATTTCCGGCGTTACTGGTCATGGTTTCGCTGTTAGGCGTGTTCGGACAAGGCAAGCGCACCACCGACACGGTGCTCCAGATCGTCGAAGAGCTTGGCCCGTCGTCTGTAGTCGACACTCTGCGTGCCCCGGTTCAGCAGCTTGTCAACTCCCCGTCGGCCGATTTCACGCTGGTAGTTGGTCTGCTGGCTGCCCTGTGGTCGGCGTCGGGATACGTCGGCGCGTTCGGCCGCGCGCTGAACCGAATCTACGGGATCGAGGAGGGCCGCCCGGTCTGGAAACTTCGTCCGCTTCAGCTGCTGCTGACACTGGTGGGGCTCATTATGGCCGCGGCGGTCGCTTTCATGCTGGCCATCAGCGGGCCGGTGGCGAAGGCGATCGATGACGCCTTTGCCGCCGGAAACGCAGTGCTCGCGGTGTGGAATATCGGCCGGTGGCCGGTGATCCTGTTGTTTGTGACCCTGGCGGTCGCGATCTTGTATTACGCGACACCGAATGTTCGTCAGCCCCGGTTCCGCTGGATCAGCGTCGGTGCGGCTATCGCCATCCTGGCCTGGGTCGCGGCTTCGGTGCTGTTCGGTTTCTACGTAACCAATTTCGGTAGCTTCAATAAGACCTACGGGACGCTGGCCGGAGTCGTCGTGTTCTTGCTATGGCTGTGGATCACGAACCTGGCGCTGCTGTTCGGCGCTGAACTGGACGCCGAACTGGAGCGCGGCCGCGAGTTGCAGGCGGGGCTACCGGCCGAACGCGACCTGCAACTGCCGCCCCGTGACACCCGCGGCATCGACAAGAACCATGCCAAAGACGAGCGCATAGTCGAACGGGCCGAAGAGTTGCGGCGCTCACACGGAGCCCGCGAATAGGTCCGTGGGCCTCGAGCCGCCGACGCTCAATCCCGCAGGTCGAGCGCCGCACCGATGAGCGCCAAGTGGCTCAGCTATCGGCGTTGCGACGAAAACGGAATCGACGGTGCCAGTTCGAGTCGGCCTCCGTTCGACGAGTCGACGACGGCGGCGCACACCGGCACGGAATCCAGGTCGGGTATCGGAAACCGGTCGATGCCACCGTCTTCGGCGACCAACGCAATCGTTCGCCCGTCCCCGATCGGCGCGTAGCTCCGCAGCGCCACGAAACCTCCATTGCGACACGGTGATTCGCTAGGCGCTGAGGTGGTCGGATCGAATCCTGGTGCCGGCACGCCGTCGCGTTCCCGGCAATTTCTGGCCGATAAACACCGGCGTTGTGTGCTTGACCAGGCAGCGAGCGGGTAACCGGGGGCCATGGCCAAAATCGGATACTTCCTATCCTGTGAGCAATACACCCCAGCGGAACTGGTCGACCAAGCCAAGCGCGCGGAAGCGGCCGGGTTCGAAGCGCTGTGGATTTCGGATCACTTTCACCCGTGGAATGACGAACAGGGTCAAAGCCCGTTCGTGTGGGGAGTCATCGGCGCGCTGTCTCAGGTCACTACGCTGCCGGTCACCACCGCGGTAACGTGCCCGACGATCCGGATTCACCCGGCGATCATCGCCCAGGCTGCCGCGACGGCGGCGGTTCAACTGGAAGGGCGTTTCGTTCTCGGTGTGGGCAGTGGTGAAGCGCTCAACGAACATGTCCTCGGTGATCCGTGGCCTTCGGTGGGCGTGCGGCAAAAGATGCTCGAAGAGGCTATCCAGGTGATTCGACTGCTGCACAAAGGCGACGAGGTCAGCCACCACGGCACTCATTACGAGGTCCAGGAAGCACGGATCTACACCCGCCCCGAGAAGCCGGTGCCCATCTACGTTTCCGGTTTCGGTCCGCAAGGAGCTGAACTGGCCGGACGGATCGGGGACGGATTTTGCGTGGTGACGCCGGAGGAAGAATTAGTGAAGTCCTTCCGCGAGGCCGGCGGTGGTGACAAGCCGGTCCAGGCCGGCACCAAAGTCAACTGGGACCGCGACGCCGACAATGCCGTCAAGGTGGCGCACCGGCTGTGGCCCAACGACGCGCTACCCGGCCAGATCCCTCAGATCCTGCCGCGGCCAAAAGACTTCGCCGCGTTGAGTTCGCTGGTACCGCCGGATCAGGTCGCGGAGGCGGTCACCTGCGGACCGGACCCGGAGAAGCATGCCGCGGCAATCCGCGAGTACCTCGAGGCGGGTATCGACGAGGTGTATGTCCAGCAGATCGGGCCTGACCTGGATGGATTCTTCTCGACCTATGAACGCGACGTGCTTCCGCAGCTGCGGCAGTAATCAGCCGCCCCGCGGCACCCATTTCTCACCGTGGTTGAAGTTCCTTCTGCACGTCGACGGAGAGTATCGAGTCATCGGTGCGGTGGTCGAAGGTGTCGCGGCACTGACCGGCGACTTCTGCCCCGGCGTGGCTGTTGAGTGACACCCCGGCGGGAGGCTGCGGCACCACCGTGAGAATGACGTTGATCCGGTCCTTGCGCAGGGTCGGCGAATGGGACAAGAAATCGGAGTCGGTGCTCCAGCCGTGGGCAAGCAGCGGCTGGATCACCTGCCGCGGGGCGACCGGCTGGTCGTGCGGCGTGCCGGGCAGCCAGAACGACATCTGCACCAATCCTCGAAACGGCGGCTCGCCCTGGTCGTTGCACGATTCGTAACGGAACCTGGCCTCGGTCAGCTGACCATGCAGCGTGGCAAGGATGCCACGGGCAGCGTCGATGACTTCAGCGCGTGTCGCCGCCGGGGTCATCGGATCGAGCACTTCAGCACACCCGCTGAGCAGGACGCCGAATATCGCTGCCGTAGCAGCGCATTTCTTGGCCAGGGCCCACATTCGTCACTCCCTCTCACCGACCGGTCCACTCGACACCGTCCGCTTCAGCCTGCCGGTGCGGTGTGGCGGTGACCTTTGGTGGCCGGCCGGGTGGCTTCGGGGTCGACGAAGGACGGCAGCCCGTATTCGCCGCGGTGCCGCGCGGTCATGCCGTCGTGTGCGAGTGCGTCGCCGTGGCCGGAGATCACGTCGCCGATGCTGAACAGCGATTCGGACCCAAGGTCGAAGTAGTGCGAGTGGTCATAGAACGGGTTGAACGAGTAGCCGGGCACCTCGGCTTTGAACCGAACCGAGCCGTAGCCATCCAGGGCGGGATCTTGCCCCAGACCAATGCCGCCGAAGGGAGTCTTGATCGTGTCCTCACCGAACAAACTCACCTCGTCTTGGGAGGCATCGCCGACGTAGAGATGGCCATCGGGTGACAGCTGGAAGTCGGCCGCCGAGCGGGCCAAATCGGTTCCCGGGCAGCCGACCAGCACGATGTCATTGGCGTGCATGCCAAACCCGGCCGCGGCATCGGCGACCGTGGTGGAACCGTACGAGTGCCCGACCACCGTCACATGCGTCGGCCCCTGATGGGTGACCGCGAACGCGTTGACGTCGGCCGCCAGGCTTCGTCCCCCGCTGCGGGCCATGTTCGGCTCGTAAAGCCCGGGATCGGCTGCGCTGTCCGGTGCGTCGTACCCCACCCACATCACCACCGCGGTGTCTTTGCCCCAGTCGGCACGGTTGGCTTCGTTGTACAGCCGGACACCGTCGGGATTCGTCAATGTTCCCTGCTTGACCCCGGATCCGAGACCCTTCACCAGCACCGCCGTGTTAGCCGCGGTGTCGGGATTACCCATGGTGATGGCCGCTGCCCCATCCCCGCCGAACGCGGCGGGCTCGTACCTCAACAGCAGCACATCCGGGTGCTGATTGTGCTCGTTCACGGCGTCCGCCGAAGCGGCCAGGCCTTGTTCGGTGCGACGGGCGTTGGTGTAGCGAGTGGCGTCGGTCGCCGTCAGGCCATACCAGCCTGGATCATTGAGCACGTCGGCGACCGGCACCTCGTGAAGCATGGCCAGGTCACCGGCACGGTTCAGATCGTCGGTCAGCACGGCGCGGTTGACCTCGTTGCGCACGTCTGCCGGAATACCGTTCAGATTGCCAAGATCCGGCGAGTGCTGGGCGATCAACCGAGTTTTCTGTTCGGCACTCAGTGCGGTCCACCATTTATTGACGATCTCCGCGCTGGTGTCGGGTGACGGAAAAGGAAGTGCCGGTTGTTCGGGGAAAGGGGAAGGTGGCTGATCGAGCGTCGTGACGAGCGCCGAGTCGTATCCGTCGGTGCGCAGCTTGCCCTCGACAACATGCAGTGTGCCGGTGTAGCCGTCGCGAATGTGCACAATCTGCTGCCACGTCGAAGTGGTATCGCGCACGGCATCTTGTTCAAAACCACCGATTCGCAGACTTATTCGGGATC
This sequence comes from uncultured Actinomycetota bacterium, assembly GCA_963830605.1. Lineage (GTDB taxonomy): Bacteria > Actinomycetota > Actinomycetes > Mycobacteriales > Mycobacteriaceae > Mycobacterium. Next base: position 1,051,610 of record CAWHML010000004.1, read on the forward strand.
GCTCATCGACGGTGAGCTGCGGAGTTCGTTCCAAGTCGCGGAAGTTGCCCAGGTCGGAGTCGATGTGCTGCAGTGACTTTTCCAGATTCGCGATACAAGTGGCCGAGGAACGCTGCGCCTCAGCAAGGGCCGCGGCGATCTCCTCGAGATCCGATGCGATCACCGGTAATTGGGCGGCTTGCACGCCGAGTGAGGTTGTGGCCAGCCGGACTCGCGACGAATCGTTGATCGGGTGTTCCTCATTGTCGCGCAGCCAGGCTCTTTCGAAGCGCTCCCGCGCTCGAGCGAAACCATCGTCGGCTGCCGCCGCGGCTTGGCCGGCGCTATGAAAGGCCTGTGCCAGACCGTCTATCTGTGCGGGTCGACCATGCTGAAGTGTGGCGTTGACGAGCCACGGATCGCCAGCCGCGGCAGCGACGAGTTTGTCGCGGTCGATGTTGACTAGATGCACCACATGTCACGCAGCGTGAGTCGTGTTGTGCCAGCGCAGTGCGGCATTCCGGTATCGAGCAACATCGCTTAGCCCCTTCCAGCGTTGCCGGTAACGCTACAAGCATGGCTAGGCAGATCAATTCACTTTTTCTCGGCTGACCAGGTGTTCCACAGCAAAGATCTACTGTGGAGAACGCGTCAGTAGTCGAAGACCGTCGAACCGCTACCGGCGGTGCCGATGTAAATCGGACCTTGCAAGAAAGGCTCGGAGCCGGTGTTAAATGTGTCACCGGTCGTCACTGTCGGGGCGTTTCCATTGACGACGTAGGAGTACAGCTCCTGACCCTGGGTGGTCGAAACGGTGATCAGTGTTCCGTCCGGAACCGACGTGTCGCCACCAACTAGAGACGACGGGATGGTTCCGTACACGCCACCGGAATCGATGAGCGAGGGAACATCTTCCGTTATAGGCTGCCCGCCTGGAAGCGTGACCGATACGTCCAAATTCGCATCCGGCGCCCCGCCGACTGTCGGACCGGGGGAAACGTCCGGGTTGGGACCAAACTCGAGCACAGGGTGACCTGGGATGGATTCGTTTATGAGGATCCCTTGGTTTTCGCCGGCCGGCAATGCCGTAGTCACCACGCCGGAACCCGGGCCCACCGCATTCGGTCCGATGCCCAGAATGGCTTGGGCACCGTCGCCGGAGAAATAGCTTTCAAAGCTGGTCGGGAAGGAGAAAAGTTCGACGTCGACCGGGGTGGCCGCGGTGGAGACCACATTACCGAAGTCCACTGGCATGTCGTAGGTGAGGTAGAAGTAGTCCAGCCCGCCGGTGTAGGCCCCAATGCCTTCCCCAACGGGGAAGAAATTCAGGGTCTCCAGGCCCAGGTCATACCACGGGATGACAAGACCGTTTGATCCGGTGTCGACCAACGCCTCGACTTGAGGCCCGCCGTTCACGGAGAGGTCTACCAGTGGCTCGGTGCCGCCGAAGATGGTCAGAGGCACCGTATCGCCCGCCCCTGTGAGGGCAGTGGCGGCGGCCGGCTCCATCAGACTGCCAGCGTCGAGGGCCGTGTCGAAAGCACTGGGATCCAGCGCGCTGGCGGCTTGCGTTAGGGCGTCGACGATGGGCTGGATGATCAAGTCTTCGATATCGGCATGCGCGCGGGGCGCTGCGGTCAATGAGGTCATCCCGAACGCCGCGACCGCACCGGCCGCAGCACCGAAGCCGATCACACGACCGCGGTCACGCAACACCCCGTGGGTGCGTGCGCAACGGTCATGCCCCATCTGACGTGGCCGACTTGGCATGGTCGAGCCTCCCACCGAACTGCCAGCACTGGTGAAGCTGATGCTTCTCAGTGGACTTTAAGCTATGCGATCGGCTTCGCGCGACTGGTATCGGCCCCGAAGTGACGACGCAGACATATCCGGGGGCATCGTCTTGCACGTAGTAGAAGGATGATCACAAGCGGGAAGGGAATCGAGGCCGTCGTAAGTGACACACCGGACGGATGGTGGCAATCCCGACTACGCGGCGGTGCCAGCCCCGCCGGCCGAGACCTCACTGCCGAGGGCCACGCAGACTCAGTGAAGCTGAATGCAATCAGATCCTTGCGGCTGCCGCGCCTGACTGTTACTGCTCTGGTGGCTTTATCAGGTGATGGTGCTCATCAACAGGCTGCCTGCCGCCACAAGTGGCTACCACTGAGCGACGCCCACGCCCGGTCATCGGTAACGTTGGCATCCAAGCCGTCCGGCAAAACCGCTTACCGCAGCGGTTAAGCGATGGAAGCAAGCGATGAGGACTCATCCCAATTGACGCCCTTGCACGGGCGAGGTGCCGCGGCGGGACTGCTCGCAGCGGCGCTCGTGCTGGTGCAGTGCACCGCTGCGCCACCGCCTCACGCGCACACACCGGCACCGTCTATTACCCGCCCGCCGTCGACTGCTGCCGCGTCGTCGGCGGCCAGTGTGCCGCCGACATCTGCCGGTAGCACCGTCGAGCCGGTCAGTATCGCCGAACTCGGCGCGAGCTGGCAGCCGGGGTGCCCCGTCGAGCCGGAACAGCTTCGACGGGTCGGCGTAGACCACGTCGGTATGGACGGCGGTACCCACCGCGGCGAGCTGATAGTTCATGAGGACCTCGTGCCGGACGTCATCTCGATCTTCGAGCAGCTTTACCGCTTGGGCTATCCCATCGAGAAAGTGCGCACCGTTGACCACTACCCGGCCGCCAGCGATGAGCTATCGATGGAGGACGACAACACTTCGGCCTTCAACTGCCGACGCATCCAAGAAACCGGCCAATGGTCTCAACACGCTTACGGTCGGGCTATCGACCTCAATCCACTTCTCAATCCGTGCAGGTATGCCAGCGGTGCGTTCGAACCACACAACGCGGCGGCATATTTGGACCGCACCCGCACCGACCCTGGACTTCTACACAACGGCGACCCGACCGAGCGCGTCTTCACAGACCGTGGCTGGCGTTGGGGCGGCAACTGGCCGACTACGGTCGACTACCAGCACTTCGAGCGGCCCTGAGGCGCACCGGCTGCCTCAAAGGCGCAGGGCCTGGGCCGTCACCGTCGCAACCTCACCTCGCAGATTCGATATCGGTGGACTGCCTCGGGTATGGATTGAATTCGCCAGCAGCACTACGTAGGTGTCTGACCCTGGAGCTATCCAAAGCGAGGTTCCGGTGAAACCGGTGTGGCCGAAGCTACCGATAGGAAAGACCATTCCGCGCGCCACGGATAGGCCGGTATCGATGTCCCAGCCGAAGCCGCGCAGGTTCTGCCCAGGGATCGCCGGATAGTTCGGAGCCAGCAGCGGATCTGAGGTGTTCGGCCGGTGCGCGATCGCTTCTCGGTTGGCCTCGTTCGCTGCTTCCAATTGCCGAGCTGAATGCCCTGGCTGCTGCGGAGTCGTCATCAGTTCCAAAGTCTCTTGTGTCAGCGGAAAGTCGCTTGGACGGCCCGCGAGCCGGTCCAGCAATGCCTGCGCATAGACGCTGACATCGTGCGCCGTGGAGAACACACCGGCATGCCCGGCCACTCCACCCATTCGCCGCGCCGTGGTGTCTTGCACAGTGCCCCGAAGCAGGTGATCGAGGTCTGGGTTCTTGCTCGGATCGGCTCTGCTTTCTTCGTCCAGTGCTGTCGGTGCGATACGCGAGAGCAGACCGGTGTTCCAAGTATCCGCAGAACAAGCGACCGGCGTGGGTCCTGGTGGCGCGGGAGCCCACGCAATCGCAGCTCCTCTGGTCACGTGCGGACCACACGCTTTTGCGGGCGGAAGATAGCGGGTGTCTGCCATACCAAGCGGCTCGAACACGTGTCGCTGAACGTAAACGTCGAGAGGCTCGTGTGAGACCTTCTCGATCAGGACGCCAAGCAGAATGAAGTTGATATCGGAGTAGCGAAACCCCTCACCTGGACCCGACTGCAGCGGCGTTGCGAGCGCACGACTGATGCCTTCTGCGTCGTCACCTCCGTTCAGTCCCCACGGATCTCCGAGGTTCACGTCACCCGGTTCGCCTGACGTGTGGGTCAGCAACATACGAATGGTCACCCGTGCACGCCGCGGGTCGTTCGCCGCGTTGAAGTTCGGCAGGTACTGCTGAACGGGGTCGTCGAACCGGACCTTGCCCTGCTCGTGGAGCTGCATCACGGCGGTCGCCGTTCCGAGGCACTTGGTCAATGACGCCAGATCGAAAATCGTGTCCTCGGTCATCGGCTCCGCAGGTGTGGGTGATCCATCCAAACCCTGTTCACCGGCAAGCTTGCGCGAGCCATACGCCTGATGGAAGACGACCGCACCACCGTGTCCGGCTACAAACACAGCACCTGGCAATTTTTGCGCCGCAATCGCATCGTTGATCAGCTTCGACACCATTGTGAAATCGAATCCGGTCGTCGCATCGGGTGCCTTGGGAGTCGGTGCAGCTGGCGCCTGAGTTGGGCGCGGGCTGTCGCTTACCGCCTTGCGTCCAGAATCGCTACGCCAGCAAGCCGCCACAAGTAGCAAGACGGTGACAACAGCAATGGCCTGCCCCGTCCGCTTGCCGAAGGCGACGCCATAGACGTTCATGTGACCAAAGCCGCTGCGTTCACGCGATCCCACAGCCGGTCACCTTGCCCTGATGCTGAACTTGCGCAGCGGCTCATCGAGCAGGGCCCGCGTGTACCTCGGCTCGTATCGATCCCATGTCCACTGCCAGATGCGGTCCATGGCCGCAGAATAAGACTCGAAGTCTTTGGGACGGGCTGGTTGGCGCTGAAAGTCTCAGACTTCAGCCGTGCCAACACTTCGAAAATTTGAAATCGAGGACTACATGCAGCCCAGCGACCCGGCACAGCGCCACTTTTCTGCACGCGAGGCAGTCTCGCCTGAGCGGTTCCGTCCAAACACAACGGCTCATGGGACGGCTGACCGGTATGAGATCGAGAAACTCGGGCACTTCGTCGTTGAGTCCAGCTTGCCGGATCTCGGATCTTCACTTCCTTCTCTGAAACGCAACGTGCTTGACAGCATCGCCTGCGCGGTGGGCGCTTTGGACGGCGAGCTCATCCCGGCGATTCGGACCCACGTCGAACAGTTCAGCAGCCGACCGACTACCACCCTCATCGGCGGCGGCCGCTCCTCGGTCGATCAGTCCGCATTCTTCAACACCGTTCTCGTGCGCTATCCCGATCTTTTAGACACCTTCTTGACACCGGGAGGCCTGTGCCATCCAGCCGACAACTTCGGCGCCGTCTTGGCGATAGCCGAACACGTTGACGCCACGGGCGCTGATTTCTTGCTGGCTCTCGCCATCGCCTACGAAGTTCAATGCCGGTTCAGCGCTCAAGTACCCGTCATGGCACGCGGGCTTAACCATGCTCTTCAACTGGCGATGTCGGTGGCCGCGGCAGCGTCCAAGTTGCTTGGTTTCGATGCCGAGCACACCGCTTCGGCCATCGCCGCCTCCAGTGCCGACAATGTCTCGCTGGCCGCTGTACACACCGAACCGGTGTCCACGTGGAAAGGGATATCACCGGCAATGACCAGTCTGCGCGCGGTATACACCACGCTGCTGGTCGAGCGCGGCGCGACAGGGCCTTACGCATTGATCGAAGGACCCAACGGTCTGGCGCAGCTGTTCGGTCAAGCCATCGACTTCCGGACCGAAGACCGGTCGTTGAGCGCCGTAGAACAGACCTACCTCAAGCGGTACTGCTCATTGATTCACGGCCAGAACGTCATCGACGCGACGCTGGCTATCCGCGATGAACAACAAATCAGGGGCGAGGAGGTCGCTGATGTGACCGTTGAAGTGTTTCAGGGTGCCTACGACCTCGCCGGCGGAGGGCATTACGGCAACAAAGACCACCCGCTGACCAAGGAGCAGGCCGACTACAACCTGAAGTATCTGTGCTCGGTGGCGCTGCTCGACGGTCAAGTTGGGCCCGAACAGCTCGAAACTGAACGGGTGCGGCGCGCCGACGTGCAGGCCCTGCTTCAGCGAGTCGCAATTGCACCCGCCGACGACCTGACGGCGGCTTATCCGGAGCGCACCGCCACTCGCGTGCACGTCACGATGAACGACGGTCGTACCTTCGAACGCGAGCAATCGGACTTCGAGGGCTCCCCGACCCGCCCGATGCCCTGGCAGCGAGTCGTGGACAAATTCCACTGGCTGGCAGAGCCTTTCGCCGACGACGCCTTACAGGCCGACATCATCGCCGCAGTGAGGAATCTCGACAACATACCGGTCGCAGAGCTCACCGCGAGCCTTGGCGCAATCAGCCCTGCGTCCAGACGACCCCGCCGACACGGTCGGTTTTGAACTGCTTCCCGGACAGGTAACGTCAGCGGGCTGCAATGTTCTACCAGCGCAGTTCATTTCGGTCGAATTGAGGTGATTGGACAGTGGCGGGCACGTCTCGCCTGCCCACCCCTGACCCGACGCTGCCGGTAGCGGCGTGGTCGACGTCGCGAGATGATGCCAAGTCGGAATCTTGCGTGTCGTTCGCCGCACTTGGCGTGTCGGAGCCGCTTGCCTCAGGTGCACCACGTCGCCTGACGAGTGCCGTCGCGAACCAAACCAGTAACGCAATCGCCGTGAGCGCCCACGCGGCGCCGAGCAGATGCTCGAACGGGTTCCACAGCCGCTCCCGGTCATCGTCCTTGGACAAGAAATTCCAGGGCGCTGCCAACACGGCCACGGCAACGGCCACCCCCGCAAGACAATTTTGCACCCCGCCGACCACGGTCCAGCGCACCAGCAAGTACACCACCGCCGCCGACAGCCACACCCAGTGGTGACCCCACGACACCGGCGAGCACAGGAGACCGGTGAACGCGGCAGACAGCACGGCTGCGACCGTGTCGCCGGAACGCCGGCTGACGTGAATCGCGACGGTCGCCAGCGCCAGGATCAGCAACGTAGCCGACACCCAGATCACGCCACGCATGGAGTCCAAGGCCGGAATGCGCGCTAGGACGCCTCGTATCGACTGATTCGAGGCGAAGGTCAGCCTGCCGAATCGCGTGGGATCGGCAACCATCGAGGTCAAATAACGGGCGGTATCCGCCGGACAAACAAGCCAACTCAGGGCCATTGCCGACGTCGCAGTCGCGAGGGACACGGCGACCGCTCGCCACTGCCGGGTCACCAGGAAGTAACCGATGAAGACGGCGGGAGTCAGCTTGATCGCCACTGCCAAACCGACTAGTAGACCGCGTGGCCACGGTACCTGCGGCACCAGTATGTCCAGCGCAACCATGGCAGCCAGGATCAGGTTCACTTGGCCGAATTCGAAGGTGTCTTTGACGGGCAAGCTGAGCACATAGACGACAGCCGCGGCCGTTAGCACGGTCGCGGTCTTGACCGATATCGACGCGGTCAGCGAACGCCAGTTCCGGAGCCGACCCCAATCGTCTAGCGCCGCGACGACAACAACGCCGAAGAAAACCGTGCAGGCGGCGGCGTTGAGGAAGAACATCAACAGTTTCGCGAAGCCCACCGGCACGATGGCCAGCGGAATGAAGAGAAGGGCCGAGAATGGCGGATAAATGAATGCCAAGCCGTAGGGAGAGTCGTTGACTGCGGCGAAGTCGTGCGCATAGAGCGAGTGGCCCGCGAGTATCGCGCGGCCGGCCGCGCGGTACACCAGCAAATCCTCGCAGCTCAAAGGATCGTCGTGAACTCGAAGCAACCGCACGAGGAAAAACGACGCAAGCACTGCGGTCGTCGCCGCGAGCGCCGCCAGAGTGATCCAGCGAGCAGCGTGGGTGCCCTCCGCGCTCCACCGGCTCACCAAGCACTTCTCCCCACGTTTCGAGTTCCGGCCCGGTGAACCGGTGTACCACATCTTCGAGCCTTCCGGTGCCTACCCGGATCACTCAACCGACTGCCCCACCGAGATCCCCCACCCTTCGAGGTTGAGCCGCCTAGCAGTGTTTCACAGGTAGCACCGGTGTCATTTGCCGCTATGAGGATCCGGGTTCATCACGTAGTCCGAGATTTCGCAGGACCTGCGCGCCGGCCGCTGCAGCGGCCACTATCTGCAGAAATAGAGTCCAGACAATGCAGCGCTATGCATTCAGCGGTGTCGCGAGCGCGCACGGCTAAGCTGCCCTTTGGCCCGGCGACTGGAGATTTACGGTGCGCTTACTCGTTCCCACGGTGGCAGTGTCACTGGTGACCGCTTTGGTGCTTGTCGGGTGTGACGGCCCGACCGGAGAGGCGTCCAAGCCGAAAGTCGGTGCGTGGGGGGTCGACATGGCCGAGATGGACAAGTCGGTGCGGCCCGGCAACGACTTCTTCGACTATGTGGTCGGCACCTGGGTGAAGAACGCGAAGATCCCTCCCGACAAGGTCTGCGCGGGCGACAATCTCGAAATTCAAAATCGGCTCGACGCGGACCTCAAGACGATTGTCGAGGGGGCCGCCGCCAAACACGCGCCCGCTGGTGAGATTTCGCAGCAGATCGGCGACCTCTACGCGTCATACATGGACGAGACCCTGCTGAACAAGAAAGGCGTCGAGCCGGTACGGACGCTCCTGGCGTCGATCGATGCCATCAACACCAGGCCGAGCCTCGATGCGGTTCTCGTGTCATTCAACGGCAAGACGCAGGTGGAAGACCCCTTCCCCGTCTCGGTGGACATCGACCCGAACAAACCGACCCGCTACATACCAAACATCTGGCAGGGCGGCCTTTCGCTCGGTGACCGCGGCTACTACGTGAACACCGACCCCGAATCGGTCGAGCTGCGCGATAAGTTCGTCGCGCATGCCGCCCGGCTGTTGGGCCTCGCCGGTTACGCCGATTCGCAGCAGCAGTCCGTAAGACTGCTTGCCCTGGAAACCAAGCTGGCAGAGGTGCAGCTGCCACAGGAGGAGGAGCGCAACGTCGAGAAGACGAACAACATCATGCCGCGCGCTGCAGTCGAGCAGCTGGGGCAGGGCGCGCCGTTGAAAGAGATGTTCGACGCGCTGAAGCTGCCGGCGGTGACCGACTTCCAGGTCGGCATGCCTGACGTATTGCGCAGTACCGCAGGGCTTTTCGCCACCGAGCCGTTGGACGCCTGGAAGGCTTACATGCGCTATCACGTCCTCGATGCTTATGGCGGGGGCCTTTCCACGCCCTTCGCCGACGAGCTGTTCGACTTCTACGGCCGCACGATGGCAGGCGCCCAGGAACGCGCACCGCGAGACAAGCGCGGTGTTTCTCGAGTGAGTACCGGACTCGGCGACCCGGTCGGAGAAGTCTACGTCGGCGCCCACTTCACGAAGCAGACGCGTGATAAGGCGCGAGCGCTGGTCGAAAATCTCCGCACGGCGTACGGCAAGCGTATTGACGCCGCGTCGTGGATGGCACCCGAAACCAAGAAAGAAGCTCGGGCCAAGCTCGCGGCACTGATCGCCAAGATCGGCTACCCCGACAAGTGGCGGTCCTATGCGACGGTCAAGATCCGCGCGGACGATCTCGTCGGCAACACCAACAATCTGGCGGTGTGGTCCTGGAACGACGAGGTCAGCAAGTTGGGTAAGCCCATCGATCGCGCCGAATGGGACATGACCCCACAGACCAACAACGCCTATTACTCTGCGCGGCTCAACGACATCGTGTTTCCCGCGGCGATCCTGCAACCGCCGAATTTCGATCCTGCGGCCGACCCCGCGGCGAACTACGGCGCGATCGGGGCCACCATTGGTCATGAGATGAGCCACGCGTTCGACGATCAAGGCCGCAAGAGCGACGGCACCGGTATGCAGCGCGATTGGTGGACACCAGCCGACGCCGAGCGTTATGTGCGCGAGACGGACAAGCTCGTCGAGCAGTTCAGCGCCTATGAGCCGCTGCCAGGCCTTCACATCAACGGGAAGCTGACACTCGGCGAGAACATCGCCGATCTCGCGGGACTGCGCATCGCTTACGACGCCTACAAGCTTGCCCTCGGCGGAAAAGCGGCGCCTGACATCGACGGCCTCACCGGCGACCAGCGCTTCTTCGTCGCGTTCGCGGCGAGCTGGAAGGAGATCTGCCGGCCCGAAACCGAGCGCAACCAGTTACTCTCAGACGTCCACAGCCCCGCCAAGTTCCGGGTCAACGGGATCGTGCGCAACATGGACGAGTGGTATGCCGCATTCAACGTTCAGCCGAACGACTCGTTGTATCTCAAGCCCGAGGACCGTGTTCGAGTTTGGTAGACCGAAAAAAATTGCATGCGCTCCAGTTCCGTTCCGATATCTGCGGTTGCGTTTTCGGTCTTGACGGCGTTAAGTGCCTTCACCACCGTCCGCGCTGCTACCGGCTGTAGGCGAGCACTGCGGAAGCCGAAGCAGCTTGTCGAGATCCTTGCTCTTTGCCTGTAGGTGACGTCGTCCATCTACTGGTGTGACAACACCGATAGGCAGGTCGTTGCCGTCTGCGCTGTCCGGGTCCACGAAGAGTTCCAGTTCCTCAGACTCGACGAACAACATGGCGTCGTCGTTGGAAAGCTTCCAGGGGTGCTGATCGGTCGGCCATTGGCCACCGATGAGCCGGATGTCACCATGGCCGTTTTCCTGGTCCTCATCGTCTTCAGCCGTGACGCAACTGACCCACAGCTTCGCCGGTAGCGGACGAAAGTACACCGCCAAGCGCTGACGGGTGAGGTTCACGTCGACCGGTATTCCAATCGGAGGCAGCGATGTGCCCTCGGGACGGTCGTTCATCGATTTCTTGACTTGACGCGACCCGAGTCCGGTGCCGAACCAATCGATGGTCAGCACGGTGGTGATGTACTGCACGATCGCTAGGGTCAACAGGCCCCCAGCACCGGCAACCCCTACTCCTGCAGCGCCGGCCGCCCAGGTGACCGGCAGCGCAAGTAGACCGACCACAGCCGCCGCACCGGCAGCCGCGGCGACTTTCCCCGCGACTGTCAGGCTGAAATCCGGGTTAACGTCCGGCTCCGGGGGATTCTGTGCCGGCCGCACTCCTACCGTCCTCGGCAGCTCCTCGAAGCGCTCGCTGACTCGCTTGACCTCTGCTTCGTAGTCCTCGTTGCTGAGCTCGCCTGCGCGCTTCTTCTCACCAGCCAGGCTCAGCGCCTGCTCGAGCTTTTCGATGGGCTCGACGTCGGGTGGCCAATTTTCGTTATCCGCCGGGTCGCGCGGTATGTCGTCAAGGCCCATCTCATAGGTCACCTTGAACGTGGCCTCGAAGTCGTAGAGCTTGGTATCGGCGCTCACCGTGCCATCGACGACCAACCGACCGGCCTCGGTTCGCGGCACGATATCGGCGTCCAGCGCATCGAGGCTACGGTCCTGGCCGCCGATGCTGATGGTCTTGGGGCCCTCCAGCAAACACGGTGTGTCGCTGGCGAAGTCGGCCTCGTCGAGGTCGAAGTTTTTCATGATGGTGTCACGAACCTGCCGCAGGATGCTCCACCCGGTGACCGCCAATCCAGTTTTCTCGTGCGGGTTTTCCGCGAGGATCGACGTCGGCAGCCCCTCGCCAGGGGGCAGCGCGCGCAGCGTCTGCAGCTGCACCACCATGGATTCATGGGTGGCCTCGCCGACGTCGAAGCGCTGCACGACGGCGTCGAGCTCCTTGATCGTGCTGTCGTCCTGCGCTTCGGCGTCGACGTCGACCGGGGACGGCAATAACTTCACGATGCCGTCGTCGCCCATCTTGGCAACCTCTGGGCGCACCGCATCGGCGATCTGAGCGGCCAGCGAGTCGAGCACTCGGGTTCTCGCCTCGTCGTCGGAGAGGCTGGGGTGCTGCACCTTCTCCAAGTTCACCATCAGCTCCCCCGCGATGCTGTGGGTTATCCAATGCGCCTCGGCATAATCGAGCTCCCAGCTGATCCGCGGGTCTTGCCCGGCCAAAGCGGTGCCGCCGTCGGGACGACGCTCGATGTGTGGACCGAACAGCCGCGCGGCGTATTCGTCGGGCGGCTTGGTGGCCACCAGCACCGGAGCATCCTGGTCAGCGAAGTTCAGCGCGATGGTTTGCTTGCCCGGCTCTGTTTGGTACGGCTCTAGCTGCTCATGAATCGTTAACCGGCCGAGAAGCGGAATCTCGTTGTACGGGATCTCGCGCGACTCACCGGAACGCGGACCGTCTGGAATGGTGATCGTTGCCGGCGGCAGCGACACCAGCGGAATACAGGTAACGGAGTCTATTGCAATCTTGGAATTGAAGATCGCCAGATCGATTGCGAAGTGGCGCAACGGATCACCGGTTCGACCGTCGGTTTCCTCCTGCCACAGCCGCTGGTGGGAATCGAAGACAAACCAGACGCGGTCCAGCGTGAGATCAAGAGTGGCCGTCGCGGAGTAGCCGGTGCCGTCGACGGACTGCGTGTACTTGTCGCCGCTGAACATCTCGACAGTTTGATCTTGAACGCGTTCACGATGAATCTCGATGATTGTGTCGGGGCGATCCATATCAACTCCAGTACGTCGGCGGCCGCGCAAGCGGCGTTGTCGGGTTTGTTCGGGTCGGCTGGTGCATGCTGTACCCACAACGACCTGACCTGAGTCAGCCCCGGGCTTCGTGCAGCGAGAGCGGGGACGTGGGGCTCCTCCTCGATAACCCTCTGAGTCCCGCTGTAGATGTTTGCAGGCTTCGGGTTGGTGACCGTCAGGCATGTGGGTTCCGCCAGCCCGCGCCGGCTCCAGCCAGTGGCAAAGGCTTGTCGCGATCACCGCCAATGACGTTGTCCGCGCCGATTGCCCTGGCGCGCAACATGACTGACTCGTGGGTTCAACCTAGGATCGGCGGCACTACTTTATGCGGTACCTCTCGCGGCCCGTGGGCGGGGTCGTCGCTGCCTTCCAAAGCGTTGAGCACCATGGTGGCTGCCCGCTGCGAGCCGGCGATGGCCAGGTGATCACTGAAGTCGTGGTGGCAGGTGTCCTGCACGACGATGTTGATCACGTTGTCGTCGGGTCCGGCAGGCACCTGCCCGCTTGTATAAGGCCGGACGAACTCGTCGTAACGGCTCGATATGTTCACATAGCGGATGCCCGGCACATACGGTCCGCCATCGGAATTGAGCGACCCGAGAAAATTGGATCCACGCATCATCTGCTCGGCAGCGACGAAGTGGACACGGTGGACGAAATCGAGGGCAACACGGAACTCGATGGGACCTGCGAGCTTGTTGGTGAACACCTCGGTTCCCTGCCACAGCGGTGCCAGCGAGACGTACGTGCCGATCTTGTCGGCGCCGCCCAACAGCTTCGCGTAATAGCCGGGGACCAGGGTGCCTTGTGAGTGGCCCACCACGTCGACCTTGTCCGCACCTGTCGCGACGAGCACCTTGTCGACGAACTCGCCGAACTCAGCGGCCGAATCCTCCAACGGCGCCATCCCGCCGAGCGCCGACAGTGGCCAGGGCGCGCTCTTGACTGCCCCGAACGTCAATGTGAACGGCGCGAATCCTTGCTGCACCAACAGCGGCACATACAGGCCCCAGTTGGTCTGGGCTCCGCCGGCCGTCCCGTGCATCAGAATGACCGGATTCGGGTGGGCTTTCGACATCGGTCGACCCCATTGGTTCGCGCCGGGCAATGTGCCGCCAGGGTTGAGGATCTCGGGGGTCACTCCGGCGAAGAAGTCGTAGTAAACCTTGCGGCCGCCGTCGGTGCACAACGCCTCGACTTCGATTCCAGCGGTGCGCATCGCGGCCACCGCCGGCCGCTCGATCTCCTCGCCGACGTCCACACACGCGGCCAGCACCCTCTCACTCAGATGCAGCCCAGAGCGGATCGAGCCGGCGCCGATCCGCTCAGCGGCTCCAGCTCCGGAACCGGCGGCATGCGAGCCGATCCGCAACGAGAACTTCGCCACCTCGGTGAGGACGTGGGCGGCGCGCGCGTCGCTAGCCATAACCAACGAAGCTACGCTCTCAATGGCCGCGAAGATCCAGGTCGACGATCCACTTTTGACGTACCGCGGACAACTGCGCCGCCGCGGGGACAGGTGGTAGTGGCATAACGATCCTGTCGCTGGCCGACTACGGGGTGAGCATGGTGACAAGCTGTGCAGCCGGCCTGATGTCGGCGATGCGACCAACGTTCGCACCGGCGTAGAGCGGACGCCAGTCGACTAATTTTTCCGGTCCGTCTTCGGTCGGTGGTTGTGCCACGAGGAATGGCAGCTGCGGCGGTTGGGCGCTGAGCGCACGATCCTGGGCTGCCGGCGGCATCACCGTAGCGAGGCGCGTTAAGGCATTGTTGGCCTTGCGAATCCAAAAGGGGACTCGATCTTGCTGGCGTAACCAGCGACGGGTCGCGGCGTTGGGAATCACCCGGTGGGGTGCATCAGGCCAGCCCAATCCGAACAGCTCAGTGAGAACGGTTTCCTCGGCGTCGATGCAGCGCCGCTTGTATTCGGCGTGGGCATGGCTCTCTTCGCTGACCAGAAAGCGAGTGCCGACGACAGCCGCGACTGCGCCGGCCTCAAGACCCTCCTGCACACCCTGCGCGTCGACGATTCCACCGGCGACGAGAACAGGGATCTGCACTGCGGCGCACACCTGCTCGAGCAACTCGAAAGCCGGAGTCGTCCCGCGGACGTGGCCGCCTGCCTCGACCCCCTGGGCGATCACGGCATCTGCGCCCGCGTAAGCCGCGGCCTTCGCCTCCTCGACCGATCCGCACTGGTGAATCCAGGTGGTGGCGGCCAGCCGGCGAGGCGCGCCCCAAAAAGTAACGATCACGTCCGCGGCGGCAGCCGCCTCCACGTCACTGGGCCGCACGAAAGGCAGCAGCAGATTGACAGCGATCGGCCGCCCGGTGAGCGCGCGAGCGGCGGCTAGCTCGGCAGCGATCGCCGCCCGCGCACCAGCGATCGTCCCAAGACCACCCGCCTCGGACACTGCCGCCGCAAGTTCATGTCCTGCAACAGAACCCATGCCGGCCTGAACGATGGGCACCGCCAAATCGCGCAAATCAAGGGCTCCGGCCATTGGTACTAAGCTAGCGCCAAAAGGACTTCGCACCGCATCGAGCTCATACCCACTCGAAGACGCGGTCTATGACGCGAAACGACGTGGCGCGACCTCAATGGACCGCAACCGCGCAGCGTGACCACGGAGGTGCTCGAGCGGCTCAATGAATATCGGTCCCGAGGCGCTCACTGCGTCGTTAAACACGCGCCCGGTCTGGAAAGTCAGCCGGATGCGGCGTGCAGTCATTAACAGGAGCAGGTTAATCGCCAGCCTGCCCAGCGCCACCCGACTCGTTCGCTTCTTCCAGCTTGAAGGCATCGAACTGGCGCGCCGACCTAAGTAGTAGCCGATGCACAGTGCTGTCATCAGCGAGCAGATCACCACAAGCGCTGTCATGAAGACGAGCGTCCTCCCTCGCTGTCGCGAGAAAGTCACATGCGAGATACACCTCGGCCTACAAACAGCAGGCGCAACGGCGGGATAAGCGATACCCGGGCACGCATCCTTCTTTTCCGGCCGGCCGCGCCGTCTGGCCGGACGCTCTGCATCGCTGCGTCAGCGGCCGCGAAACCGAACCTCGCGCTTCTCCACGAACGCCCGCGCCGCTTCCCTGTGGTCTTCGGTCAGGCCGGTGTGGATGTGGTGTGTGACCTCGAGGTCCATGCATTCCTCGAGGTTGCCGTGAACCGCGCGGGTGAGGTTCTCTTTCATGTACCGGTAGGCAATCGACGGGCCCTCGGCCAGCCTCCGCGCCCGGTCCATCACTTCTTTCTCGAGCTCGCCGGCCGGGAAGACCACGTTGACCAAACCCAGCTTCTCGGCATGATCGGCCGTGAGCCGCTCTGAAAAGTAATACAGCTCTTTGGCTTTCGCTGGGCCGACCAGTCTGGTCAAGAACCAGGTTCCGCCGTAGTCGCCGGCGAAGGCAACGCGAGCGAAGGCAGTGGTGAAAATGGCGGTGTCGGCGGCGTATCTGAGATCGCAGGCCAGGGCGAGCGCCAGGCCGGCGCCGGCCGCCGGCCCGGGGATCTGCGCGATGGTCGGTTTCGGCATCCGCCACAGCCTCCCGCTGGTCGCCTGCTGATTCAGCCGCTGCCGGTGGATCACCACGTCGACCGGCACCGACGGCCCGCCTGAAGAGCCCTGGTCGGCCATGGCTTTCACGTCGCCTCCCGCTGAGAAGGCGTCACCCGCTCCCGTCAGGACCACGCAGCCAACCTCGTCGCTGAGTTCTACTTGGGCCAGGACGTGTCCCAACGCCTCGACCATGTCGTTCGACAATGCGTTACGCCTAGACGGCCGATTCATGGTGATCACAGCCACGCCGTCGGCCACCTCGGCCAAGAGATCGTCGGTGCCAGTGTCGAGGACCGTCATGGCACACGCACTACAAATCGCACTCCGCCGATCTCGGCAACCGGCCCGTCGCGATTTGGCAGACCCGGCAAGCCGGGTGTCAACCAGAGTTCGGTGATGCCTTCGGCCCGATCGTCGACCGTCGAGACGAACCTCAAGGATTGACCGGCCGGATCCAACCGAACCAGGGCTTTCCCACCGTCCACCTCGGCGTCGAGTCCAAGAACGCGGGCCCATCGCTGGGCCGCCACGGCCGGTTCGTTCACCTCGACCGTGATGCCGGCGATGCCGCCCGCCGGGTGATCGGGCACCGTTCCGGTCCATGCCGGTCCAGCCCATCGCCACGAGTTGGGCGGCGACGCCCAGTCGAGTGACACGATCGCCCCCGGGATGTCCTTGGGGTGGAGGTGGGTGCCGGCGATGTCGTCGAGGTCGACCTTCCACGCCACGCGCACTCCCAGTTCGGTCACCCGCCGGCGGGCCTGTTCGAGAGATGGCATCTGGAATATCGCCATGTAGCCGCTGTCGGATCCGCGACGGGTGAGATAGCGCCCGGCGGTCGTGTCGGCTTGAACGGGAGAGACCACTTCCACGAAGGTTTCGCCCACCGGGAATACGGCGTTGATCAGACCGAACTCTTCGACCCCTGGATCGTGAAACGGATCCGGCCAGCCAAACGTCTCCTGGAGAGCGGTGGCGGTCTTCTCGCAGTCGTGGGCGACCAGCGCCACCTGGCGTAGACGAGGACCGGGCATTGGGTCTGGCATCAGCACCCTTCCATCGCAGCGACGTACGACCACCGTACTGGGCTCCAACGAACGTGCCCCACCTCGAGCGCGACTTGGGTCTGGGTCTCCGATACCCTCGCCAACCACACCCGCATCGATCGAACACTGCGCCTGAGGTTGTACGGAGGAACGATGCCTCGACGGCACCACCGCCATCGCCGAATGGGAAGCCCGGTTCGATGATCTCGTCAGGGGTCACCGCAAGCTGATGCGCGAAGTCGCGATCCTCGAATTCGACGGCGACCGCATCGCCAGCTTGCGCGAGTATTGGGTTTCCCAGCGCTTAGATTACTAAGCCATTTCGGCGCATCCCCGTAACATCAGCCACTCCGGTGGGAACACCTCAATGGTATCGACTCGCGTCGCGGCGTTATCGTGCATGTCAGTCGATCGTGTGGTTGAAAGGATGGATGCAGAGCGCAGGAACAGCAGATGAGCAAGAACCCGGCGAAAGATTTTGGCGAAATCGCCGGCGACTACGCATTTTTTCAGCAGCACGCAACCGAAGCGCAGGAAGACGTTCGTGCGTACCTGGAGCACGTTACGAACATCAAGCCGGCGGATGGAATGGTGAATCTGCTTGATTTCGGCTGCGGTTCGGGGAACTTCACGGTCGGATTTCTCGAACACACCGGCTGGCCACCCGAAAGATTGCGTCTGATGCTCGTCGAACCAGCGGAAACCTTGCGGCGCGAAGCAGTCGCTCGCCTGGCCCGCTTTACCGCTTCGCCTATCATTGAATCGTCGGCATTACCGAGCACCGTCGACAAACGTTTCAACGTCGTGCTGGCCAACCACGTCTTCTACTACGTGCCCGATCTTCAAAGTATTGTAAGCCAGCTCATTGCTGCCCTGGCCCCGACCAGCGTCTTTCTCGCCGCCATCGCCGCTCGGACGAACGTGCTCACCGAATTGATGACCGCCGGCTTCAAACTATTGGGTCGTGAAATGCCCTACAGCATGTCGGAAAACATCGAGATCACACTGCAAGCGTTGAAGGCTAATTATGAGAAGCACCAGGTTCCTTATGAGTTATCGTTTGCTGATTCTGACGAGAATCGGATGCGGATAATCAGATTTCTCCTCGCGGATCACCTCGCACAGATGCCAGCCCGACAGCCCCTTTTGGAGTGGTTCGATCAGTTTTCGCACGCCGGCCGGATCGAGATCCATACAGAAAGTGATCACTACACGCTGCGACTGTAAGAAGGCCGGTCGCGGCGGGCGTGCATATTGCGTCGCCGCCGCAGCATCCAAGGACTTGCCCGGTCGCTTTTCGCTTTAGCACAGCGAGCTAAACGACCTCCGTATCGTGAGGCCATGGCTGTGCCTAGGTGCGACCGGCCCGACGAACGCCCGGATTTCGTCAGCCGCCGTCAGCTGCTCCGGCTGGCCGGCAGCGTCGCTTTGACATCAACGGTCAGCGCCTGCTCAAGTAGGGCACGAGTGGGCTCTGTCTCGGCGTCTGCGACCGGCCCGAGGCCCCCTTCGACTCCGAATGCTCCGACGCCGGCAACCGGTGCCAGCCAGACGACCAGTCTCCCGCCGGTGTCCATAAGTTCGCCCCCAGCGGCCCTGAGCGTTACTTCGGCTCGGTTGCTATGCCGAGATGCCTGGGGTGCACGACCCGCCCGCTCCGGAGGACGGCTCCACTCCATCACCCGTTTGACCCTCCACCACGAGGGCGTGGTCCTCGGCGACAACCGTAACGCCCCAGGCCGCTTCCGCCAGGACCAGCGGTACCACCAAGACCAGCTGGGATGGATCGACATCGCGTATCACGTCGGCGTCGACCGCAATGGCAACATCTACGAATTGCGAAGCACCGAGATCGCCGGCGACACGGCGACGGACTACGACACAACAGGCCATTTCCTCGTCCTCTGCGAAGGAGACTTCGATCAAGAGGTGGTGTCGGCGGCCCAGCTCAGCGGAGCCGCAATCGCGTTCGCCTGGGCCGCCCAGAAATTCCGCGTCGCGACCGACTCATTGATGGGCCATCGCGACCTCGCCCAGACCTCTTGCCCCGGTGCAAACCTCTATGCCCATCTCTCCTCAGGTGACCTCAAGCGCCGCATTAACGATCTGCTTGCCGCTGGCGGGGTAGATCTCCAGCCCTTTTGTGGATCCAACGCTGCCGCGAAAGTAGCGGCCATCGAGGCGGGCAATTAGCCCGTACGCGCGCGAATGACGCGAAAGGACCTATGTACGCGCGGAAGGCTTGATGGAAGCAACACTGGCAGGTACCCCTCAATAGGAGCGCAACCTGCGCAGCGCTACCACGCACAGCTCAACCGGCTCACGGTCCGCTGCTGCCCCTGGCTCGGTTTCGGCAATCGAACTCATGCTGACGCTGGGATCCGGTCAGACCGTCGTGCTTGACGACCAAGGGATAGTCACTACCGTCGACGGGTCACGTGCAGCACACTGGGAGCACACCGTAGCGGTAAGACGATGGGCCCGGCACCTTCCGTGGGCTAATGCCGGTTTTGAACCAAAACGGCGCCGCACTCGTGTCACCGTCGGAAGCTTGGTGATGGATATTCCGGAAACTGGCGTGATGCGGCTGCTCTACGACCGGCACGGCGCAGCTTTATGGCGTTATGCGTGCCGGTTGACGAGCAGTGCGAGCCATGCGGAGGACGTAGTGCATGAGACGCTGATGCGGGCAGGGCGGCATCCGCAGATGGTCGCCGGAAGCGAACGATCGGCGCGCGCCTGGCTATTCAGCGTCGCACGCGACACGATCTCTTCTAACGGCTCGGGGACTCCGGAGCCGGGCGGATCGGATGAATTCAACTCAGCGCTGGACCGGACACTGATCGCCGACGCGTTCGCGCGGTTGCCGGCCGAACATCGCGCGGTTGTTCGACGCGCGCAGTATCACGGCTGGACCACCGCACAAATCGCTGCCGACCTGGGAATCGCCGAAGGCACAGTGAAGTCGCGGCTGCATCAGGCGCTGCGAACCCTGCAGCAGACGCTGCAGGAGATGGGAGTGGCACAATGACCGCCTTTCGGGGCGGGGGGCAAACGTCTCCGAACTCCGCGGACATGGAAGCGACAAGTATGCGCTGTGGGACGCGGCTTACGTGCTGGGATCATTGACAGAGAAGGACCGGCGCGAATTCGAGGCACACCTGGGTAAGTGCCCGTCATGCCGGGTCGCGGTAAGCGAACTTTCCGACATGCCCGCCCTGCTGTCGCTGCTCGCCGCCGACGAGGTTACCGACGAAGATGACCCGGTAGCAGTTCGACCGCCATCGCCGCAGCCGGGTCTGTTTGGTCGGCAGTGGGAGATGTCCGCCGTTGCAGGCTTACTTAAGCGCGCACTTGCTGGCCACGGCGCGGTGGTCGGCGTGGTCGGCTCGCCTGGCATCGGCAAAAGCCGTTTTGTGCGTGAAATTTCGGCGATGGCAGATGCGCGTGATGTCGACGTGTTCACCGCCGTCTGCGAATCGCACACCAGCCAGGTCCCTTTCCATGCCGTGGCGCGCCTGTTGCGCGCGGTCACCGGCGTCGAGGGCCTTGATCCAGCTGCCGCCCGAGCGCAGACCCGAGCTCAGGCTCCCGACGCGCAGCCTGACGACTTGTTGCTCTTCGACGACCTGTTGGGCATCGCCGATCCCGAGGTGGAGCTGCCGAAGATCGATCCGGATGCGCGTCGGCGGCGGTTGACCGCGCTGGTCAATGCCGCCTCGCTGGCCCGCCAGGCCCCGGCGGTCTATGTCATCGAGGACACCCATTGGATCGATGAGGTCAGCGAGTCGCTGCTGGCCGATTTCCTCACGGTCATGCCGCCGCCGCGCTCGCTGGTGCTGGTCACCTACCGACCCGAATATCAGGGCGCGTTAAGCCGGCTGGCGGCTGCCCACACCATTGCCCTTATGCCGCTGAGTGATTCAGAGACCGCGGCACTCGTCTCGGGGCTGCTCGGCCCGGATCCCTCGAATGGCGCGCTGGGTCAGAGGATCGCCGAGAGGGCTGCCGGGAATCCGTTCTTCGCCGAGGAGATGGTTCGGGAATTGGCCGAGCGCGGCGTGCTGCGCGGCGAGCCGGGCGCATACCTGTCGGCGGCAGAGGTTGGCGAGGTGAGCGTGCCGGTCACGCTGCAGTCAACTATCGCCGCTCGGATCGCCCGGCTCGACCCGAAAGCCAAACGCACCTTGGGCGGGGCAGCGGTCATTGGGTCACGGTTCAGCCGCGAGCTACTCGAAAACCTGGGAGTTGATCCTGTCCTCGAGGACTTGGTGGCGGGTGAGCTTATCGATCAAATCAAATTCACCCGAGAGTATGTGTTTCACCATCCGCTGGTTCGCACCGTGGCCTACGAAGCACAGCTCCAGTCGGATCGGGCCGAGTTGCACCGGCGAGTCGCGGCCGCCATCGAATCACGTGACCCGGCAGCGGCGGAGGAGAACGCAGCGCTGATCGCCGAACATCTGGAGAGCGCCGGTGATCTCCGCGCCGCCTACGGGTGGCACATGCGCGCCGCGACCTGGGCCACCAACCGCGACATCGCCGCGGCATGGCGAAGTTGGGAGCGTGCCCGAACGATTGCCGACGCCCTACCCGCCGACGATCCGTACCGAGCAACCATGCGCATTGCTCCTCGCACCATGTTGTGTGGGATCGCCTTTCGAGTCCATGAGCATGTGGCCGGTGACCGTTTCAATGAGCTGCGAGAGTTGTGCGCCGCCGCCGGGGATAAGGCGTCACTGGCCATTGGGATGACGGGGCTGGTAATGGATCGCTTTCACAAGGGTCGGCTGCACGAGGGGTCGCAGCTGGCATCGGAAGCGATGGCCCTCATCGAGTCGATCGGCGATCCGACCTTGACGGTGGGCCTGTCCCTCGCATCGATCTACGTCAGAGAAGAGTGCGCGGAGTGGTCTGACGCGCTGCGGTGGTCGCAGATGATCATCGACCTCGCCGAAGGCGATCCCTCGAAAGGCAACTTCATAATCGGGTCTCCGTTGGCGGTCGCCTTGACGACGCGCGCTAATGCCCGCTATTGCCTGGGACGTCCCGGATGGCGCGACGACCTGCAGCACGCCCTCACCTTGGCCCGGAGCATCGACCCCATGTCCCAGGCGACCGTTGTTTGTAGTTACTACCCGGGAATATTGACTGGCGTGCTGAGGCCCGACGATCGCGCGATGCGCGAGATCGAGGATGCCCTGCGAATTGCCGAACAGTCGGGTGACGATGTGGCGTTCGCCCTCGCCCAGATGACGCTGGGCATTGCGCTGGTGCACCGCCGGGCGAACGCGGACCGCGAGCGCGGACAGCAGGTCCTGACGGAGGTCAAGGAAGTGTTCGTGCGCCGTGAATTCTTCATGGCCGATGTACCTATGGTCGAGGTCTACTTGGCTCGGGAGAAGGCTCGGCGCGGAGACCGCGATGGCGCAATACCGCTCATGCACGCGGCCGTCGACCGTCATTTCCCTGAGGGACGGCTGCTGGGATGGAGCATTCCGACGACAGGTGTTCTGGTGGAGACACTGCTCGATCGAGGGGCCGAGGGCGACTTGGCCGAAGCCGAGGCCGCGATCGAGCGGTTAGCGGAGGCCGCGATCGAGCGGTTAGCGGCGCCGCCCGACGACGGTTTAGCCGTGCGCGACATTTGGCTGCTGAAACTGCGGGCTCTGCTGGCGCAGGCTCACGGCGACGCCACGGCCTACGCGGATTTCAGGGATCGCTACCGCGACATGGCGGGAACGCTTGGCTTCGAGGAG
Organism: uncultured Actinomycetota bacterium; assembly: GCA_963830605.1. Taxonomy (GTDB): domain Bacteria; phylum Actinomycetota; class Actinomycetes; order Mycobacteriales; family Mycobacteriaceae; genus Mycobacterium. The sequence goes on from CAWHML010000004.1 coordinate 1,074,375, forward strand.
CATATCGCGTGGGCCGAGGCGATGCCGTGACCGCAACCGGATCGGTCTGTTTGGCGTGTGTCACCCGAGCTTCCGCCAAACGCCACAGTG
>CAWHML010000005.1:0-509879 GCA_963830605.1 uncultured Actinomycetota bacterium
CAAACACCACACCCCCCACCAACACACCACAAAACACAACAACACAACAACACAAATAAAGTTACGGCGGCCACAGCGACAGGGAAACGCCCGGACCCATCCCGAACCCGGAAGCTAAGCCTGCCAGCGCCGATGATACTACCCACCCGGGTGGAAAAGTAGGACACCGCCGAACACCCACAAAAACACCCCCACACCCTGGGGGTGCTTTTGTATAGCATCAATCGAATAAACTCAAAGCCATTCGCCGCTGCTCCAATTGGAGCAGCGTCTGTTTTTTGTCGAGCCCGCCGCCATAACCGGTAAGACCACCGCTGGCCCCGATCACGCGGTGGCACGGCACGATAATGGCAACGGGGTTTCGTCCATTTGCCAGGCCGACGGCGCGTGCGGCACCTATAGCGCCGATCTGTTTTGCGATATCGCCATAAGAACGCGTTTCTCCGTAAGGAATTGCGAGCAGTGCTTCCCATACTCGCCGCTGAAAGTCCGAGCCACCGAGATCGAAATTCACGTCGAAGTCGGTTCTTTCGCCGGCGAAGTAGGCCTTCAGCTGGTCGACTACCTGCGGAAATACTGTGTCATCGCGGACCCAACCAGCACGGTTGGGCTCATGGGTTTGATCCATCATGCGCAGATTGGTCAGAACAGGCCCGCGACCTGCCAAGGTGAGTGGCCCGATTGGGCTGGCGATGATGCGGTAACGGGTCATGCGATCTCCTGCGCTGCCCAGTCGTTGACCGGGTGGTCTAGCACCGTCCACAGATGCTGCGTGGCATACGAACGCCAAGGCCGCCACTGCTCACTTCGCGCCATGAGCGCTCGGAGGCCCAGCGGAAGGCCGACCTGTTCAGCCGCCACGCGTACGCCGAGGTCGCTGGCTGGAAACGCGTCTGGATCACCGAGCCCGCGCATGGCGATCAGCTCTGCGCTCCAAGGCCCGATGCCGGGCAATGCCAGCAGTTCCTGGCGCGCACGTTCCCAGTCGCACCCTACGTCGAGGGTGATGCGCTCGTCGGCGAGGCTGTTGATCAGGGCTGCAAGGCTGCGTCGACGGGCTCCGGGCACCGCCAGGTGGGCCGGATCGAGTTCGGCAAGTTGGCCGACTGTCGGGAAGGTGTGAGTCAACCCGCCCAAGGAGTCGTGCACCGGCTGGCCATAAGCCATGACAAGTCTGCTTGCGTGGGTTCGCGCCGCCTTGGTCGACACCTGCTGGCCCAGAATGACTCGCACAGCCAGTTCGGCCACGTCAACGGCGCGGGGAATGCGTTGTCCGGGCGCCCTGGCGACCACCGGGGCAAGGCACGCGTCGCGTGCCAGCACGTCCATCACCGCTTGCGGGTCGGCATCCAGGTCGAGCAAACGCCGGCAGCGAGTGATCGCGCTGGTGAGGTCGCGCAAGTCGTCGAGGGCAAGTAAGCAACGGACGTGGTCGCGGGCTGGCTGCAGGCTGACGATGCCGTTGCCGAACGGCAATTGCAAGGTCCGCCGATATGCGCCGTTACGCACCTCCTCACAGCCGGGCACTGCAGTCGCCGCGAGATGACCGAAGACGCCCTCGTAGGCGAACGGTGTCCGCACCGGCAGCCGCAACGAGACAGTGCCGGGGAAAGCGACGCCAGGGCTGAAGCGATCACGTGACCGCTTGCGCAAGGCCGTCGGTGTGCAGTCAGTTACCGTGCGCACGGTGTCGTTGAATTGGCGGATGCTGGAAAACCCTGCGGCGAACGCGACGTCGCTGAAAGGTACGTCCGTCGTCTCGATCAGCACCCGGGCAGTTTGCGCACGCTGAGCACGGGCCAGCGCCAGCGGGCCTGCACCGACCTCGGCTTGCAACATCCGCTGCAGCTGCCGGCGGGTGTAGCCGAGGCGTTCGGCCAAGCCGCCAACGCCCTCGCGGTCCACCGTCCCGTCGGCAATCAGGCGCATGGCCCGGGCAACGACGTCGCCACGGACATTCCACTCCGGAGATCCTGGTGAGGCGTCCGGTCGGCATCGCTTACACGCACGGAACCCGTCGCGCAGCGCTGCGGCGGCGGTCGGGTAAAACCGCACATTACGGGCGAACGGCGGCCGCACCGGGCAACTCGGGCGGCAGTAGATCCGGGTGGTCAATACCGCGGTGACGAACCAGCCGTCGAACCGGGCGTCCTTGGACTGCACGGCCCGGTAGCAGCGGTCGAAATCATCGTGCATTCTTCGACAATTACACGTGAGCACCGATATCACTGGCGGAAATGCGACATGGTGGTAGTCCGGTTGGCTCGGCAGGATTCAAGCGGGTGTGGCGAGCCGGGTCGGCTCGTCGTGGCCGCGGAGGGTCACCGTGTCGCCGATAGACCAGTGGGAACGCTCGTCCTCGCTGGCGGCCTCGACGGCGGCCGAGGACGCCAGTAAACGCCCCGGCTTTTCCTTGGCCAGCTCACTGAGTCGGGCCGCCTCGTTGACCGGCTCTCCGATCACGGTGTACTCGAACCGTTCTTTGGCTCCGACATTCCCGGCTACGACTTCCCCGGCGGCCACACCGAGGCCTGCCTGGCATTCTGAGACCTCGTTCTCGAGCCGCTCGGCGATACAGCGCGCGGCGGCCAGCGCCTGATCTTCAGGGCGCTCGAGGTGATTGGGAGCACCGAAGACGGCCAGCGTCGCATCGCCCTCGAATTTGTTGACTAGTCCGCAATGGCGATCGACTTCTTCGACGACCACCGCGAAGAATCGGTTGAGCAGTTTCACGATCTCATCGGCCGGCTGCTTGGTCACCAGTTGCGTCGAGGAAATGATGTCGACGAACACCACTGCGACGTGCCGCTCTTCCCCGCCCAGCTTCGGCCGCTCTCGTTCTGCCGCAGCGGCGACTTCCCGGCCGACATGCCTGCCGAACAGGTCACGGACGCGTTCGCGGTCGCGCAGTCCGTTGACCATTTTGTTGAAGCCGCTCTGCAGCTCTCCGAGTTCGGTTCCGTCGAACACCACCAGGTCGCCGCGGAGATTTCCTTGCTCTACCCGTTTCATCGCGGCGTGCACCATACGGACCGGTGTGGCAATCACCCACGCCAGCAGCCACATCAGCATGAACCCGAAGATGAGGGTTGCGGTCGACAGAATCAGCACTGCCACTCCGAACTGAGTTTCGGTCATATTCCGCAGCGCCAACGCGAAAACCGCTGACAACGCGATGCCGACGACCGGTAAACCCGACCCGAGCATCCACACCACCATGGTCCGGCCCATGATGCCCGGCGCCAATCGCCGCGGCGGGGGTCCCGCCTCGAGCGCTTGCGCAGCCACCGGACGCAATGCGAATTCGGTGAACAAATAGCAGCTGGTGGCCACCAGAACGCCGCAGAAGCTCACCGAGAACAAGACTTTGGGAATGAACATCGGAAACGTCAATCCATAGAGCGTGGCAAACAACGCCGCGCCCAGCCCCCATAGCAGCAGGTGCACGACCGCGACCCGCGCCGGGGCCAGGAAGGTGTTGCGCTCGTCGTCCCGGCTGGGTTCGCGTTCCTCGATCGCCCACCGCAGCACCGAGACGGTTCGCCGCGTGATCCAGTATGTGCCGATTACCAGCGCGACCAACATATATGCCGGTGCTACCGCGGCGGTGATCCACAGTACGGCTTTGCCGAAGATGCTCGGGACGGGGAAGGCGACCGTCTCCAGCAGAATCAATACGCCAAGCCCGACCGCATTTGCGGCCACCAGAAAGACGGTCAGTATGGTTTGAATCCGTACCCGCCGTCGGGCCTGGCTTTCGGACACCCGACCCAGCAGCCAGGAGCCGAACGCGGGCGTTCCGGACAGTCGGCTGCTCTGACGGGTCAGGCGCTCCAACAACCGCCCCAAACGTTGCGCCACCGTTTGCTTGGCCATCATGGTGCCGTCAGCCTAATTCGTCCGGCGTGCAACCTTAAGGTGATTGGCGTGCGGCTTGTCATCGCTCAGTGCACCGTCGACTACCTCGGGCGGCTTACCGCGCATCTGCCGTCGGCGCGTCGGCTGCTGTTGTTCAAAGCTGATGGCTCGGTCAGTGTGCACGCTGACGACCGGGCATACAAGCCGTTGAACTGGATGAGCCCGCCGTGCCGGATCAGCGAAGAACTCGACGGGCCGGCGCGGGTGTGGGTGATAGAAAATAAGGCCGGTGAGCAACTACGCATCACCGTCGAGCGAATCGAGCATGATTCCTCCCACGATCTGGGCATCGACCCGGGGCTGGTGAAGGACGGTGTGGAGGCGCATCTGCAGGCGTTGCTGGCCGAGCATGTCCAACTGCTAGGCGCCGGGTACACGCTTGTGCGCCGCGAGTACATGACCGCGATCGGTCCGGTTGATCTGTTGTGCCGCGACGAGCTGGGCCGCTCGGTTGCCGTTGAGATCAAGCGACGCGGCGAGATCGACGGAGTCGAGCAGCTCACCCGGTATCTTGAATTGCTCAACCGGGACAGTCTGCTGGCGCCGGTGAGCGGCGTGCTGGCCGCCCAGCAGATCAAACCGCAGGCACGCACTTTAGCTACCGACCGCGGAATCCGTTGCCTGACACTAGATTACGACCGGATGCGAGGCATGGACAGCGACGATTACCGGCTGTTCTGACCGAGCCCTACACTAGCCGGATGGCGCATCGCCGGACCCCGGAGCGTCGGCAGCCGCTTCGGCCGTTGCCGGTGGTGGGGCGGCTGGAAACCGGACCCGACGGTTACGAATACGAAGTGCGACCCGTCGCTGGCGCCCGAGCTGTGAAGACTTATCGCTGCCCTGGCTGCGATCAGCAGATCCGTTCGGCCACAGCACACTCGGTGGTCTGGCCAGCGGATGCACCACAGGCCGGGGTCGACGATCGCCGACACTGGCACACAGCTTGCTGGGCGAACCGTGCGACGCGTGGCCCGACCCGGAAGTGGTCTTAGGCTGGCTAGTTGGCCGCCGGCTCGACGAGCTCGATCAACACTCCGCCGGCGTCTTTGGGGTGGACGAAGTTGATCCGGGAGTTCGCTGTACCGCGGCGCGGGTTGTCATAGAGCAGCCGGACTCCCTGGTCACGCAGCCGCTCGGTCAGGGCGTCCAGATCACTGACCCGGTAGGCCAGCTGCTGTATGCCGGGCCCACGCTTGTCCAGGAATTTGGCGATCACCGAAGACTCGTCCAGCGGGGCCATCAGCTGTACCTGGGCACCGCCGACCGGGGCGCCGCGGACTGACAGCATGGCTTCGCGAATCCCCTGGTCTTCATTGATTTCCTCGTGCACCAAGATCATGCCGAGGTGGTCGTGGTACCACGCGACTGCCGCATCCAGGTCGGGCACCGCCAGCCCCACGTGGTCGACCGCTGTGACCAATGCCGTGGCGAGAGTCCGACGGACGTCAAGATGATCGGTGGTCATAACGTCACGGTAACCTGATAGGCAAGATTGCGCCTGTCCGATCGGCAGGGTCGGCCGCCTTAGCCCGCGCTGGAGGTATTGATGACGACGTCGGTGATCGTTGCTGGAGCCCGTACTCCCATCGGGAAGCTAATGGGTTCGCTGAAAGATTTCTCGGCCAGTGATCTCGGTGCTGTCGCGATCGCGGGCGCGCTGGAGAAGGCCAACGTCGCGCCAGAGCAGGTCCAATACGTCATCATGGGTCAGGTGTTGACGGCCAGCGCCGGTCAGATGCCGGCCCGCCAAGCGGCGGTGGCGGCCGGCATCGGTTGGGATGTCCCAGCACTGACCATCAACAAGATGTGCCTGTCGGGACTCGACTCCATTGCTCTGGCTGACCAACTCATTCGCGCCGGGGAGTTCGACGTGGTGGTGGCCGGCGGCCAGGAATCCATGACCCGAGCTCCCCACCTGCTGATCAACAGCCGCGCCGGATACAAGTATGGCGATGTGACCGTGTTGGACCACATGGCCTATGACGGGCTGCACGACGTGTTCACCGACCAGCCCATGGGTGCGCTGACCGAGCAGCGCAACGAGGTGGACCAGTTCACCCGGGTAGAACAGGACGAGTTCGCTGCACGATCTCACCAGAAGGCAGCCGCGGCATGGAAGGACGGCGTCTTTGCCGATGAAGTGGTGCCGGTGAACATCCCGCAGCGCAAAGGTGATCCGCTGCAGTTCAACGAGGACGAGGGTATTCGCGTCAACACCACGGTCGAGTCGCTGGCCGGTCTCAGGCCGGCGTTCCGTCCGGACGGCACCATAACCGCCGGCTCGTCGTCGCAAATCTCCGACGGTGCGGCTGCGGTCGTGGTGATGAACAAGGATAAGGCGCAGCAGCTCGGGCTGACCTGGCTGGCCGAAATCGGCGCCCACGGCGTGGTGGCCGGCCCGGATTCGACTCTGCAGTCGCAGCCCGCTAACGCGGTGAAGAAGGCCATCAGCCGGGAGGGCATCACCGTCGACCAGCTCGATGTCATGGAGATTAACGAGGCCTTCGCTGCGGTGGCGCTGGCGTCGACCAAGGAACTCGGGGTCGATCACGACCTCGTCAACGTCAACGGGGGCGCCATTGCGGTTGGTCATCCGATCGGCATGTCCGGAGCGCGCATCGCTTTGCATGTGGCTCTCGAGTTATCGCGCCGCGGTTCTGGCTACGGGGTTGCTGCGCTCTGCGGCGCGGGTGGCCAGGGCGACGCACTGATCCTGCGTTCCACTTAGCGAAAGTTTGCTGGCGGTGGCGGATCAGTCACTTCACCTGTTAATGTGATCTTCGTCATATCCGGTGGCGAGCACTACCCGTTCGGGCCGGCTACGGCGGCCCCCCGCCACGGCCAACCGAGTGTCCCGGTCGCAAAAGCGGCGTGACAGACTTGACGCCGTGACCCGTCCGCGACCTCCGATCGGCCCTGCCATGGCCGGTGCCGTCGACCTGTCCGGCCTCAAGCAGCGCACCCAGCAGAGCACCCAGAGCAGTGCTGATGCCGGCGGGGCGGCACCGAGCGAGGACGTCAGCACTGAGATCACCGAGGCCAACTTCGAAGACGAGGTGTTGCTCCGCTCCAACCAGGTACCCGTCGTGGTGTTGCTGTGGTCGCCGCGCAGCGATGTGTGCCGCGAACTGGCCGAAACGCTCGCCGGGCTGGCCACGGCCGACACTGGCAAGTGGGCCTTGACCACCGTCAACGTGGAGACGGCGCCGCGGGTGGCACAGATCTTCGGCGTACAGAGAATCCCGACAGTGGTGGCGTTAGCTGCAGGGCAGCCGCTGAGCAGCTTTGAAGGTGTGCAGCCGCCCGACCAATTGCGCGGCTGGCTCAACTCGCTGCTGTCGGCAACAGCAGGCAAGTTGGAAGGTGCAATCGCGGCGGAGCAAGAAGAGGTCGATCCGGCGTTGGCGGCCGCCCGCCAACAACTCGAGGCCGGTGACTTCGCCGCTGCCATCAGCTCGTATCAGGCAATCTTGGACACCGACCCGAACCACGCCGAAGCCAAAGCAGCGGTACGTCAGGTTGCCTTCTTGACGCGCGCGACCGCACAACGCGCCGACGCCGTCGCGGTTGCGGATTCAGCGCCCGATGACATCGAGGCCGCCTTTGCCGCCGCCGACGTCCAGATCCTCAATCAGGATGTGCGGGCGGCCTTCGATCGTTTGCTCGCCCTGGTGAAACGGACATCGGGCGAGCAGCGCACGACCGTGCGGACCCGCCTGATCGAATTGTTTGAGCTCTTCGACCCCGCCGATCCTGACGTCATCGACGCTCGGCGCAACCTCGCCAACGCGCTCTATTGAGTCGCCGCGCCGCTAGCAGGGTTCAAGCCACAGCGCCGACGTGGGCGGCAGCACCAGCACCGCGGAGGCCGGGCGGCCGTGCCACGGGTCGTCGGTCGCATCTACACCACCCATGTTGCCGATCCCTGCACCGTGATAGGAACTGGCGTCGGTGTTGAGCACCTCACGCCAGCGACCGGCGGAGGGCAATCCCAGTCGATAGCCGCTGTGCTCGGCGCCGGAGAAATTGAACACGCAGGCCAGTACCGAACCGTCGCTGCCGTATCGCAGAAAACTGACCACATTGTTGGCCGAGTCGTTGGCGTCAATCCAGGAATAGCCCTCCGGGCTGCTGTCTTGACTCCATAGCGCAGCGTGGCTGCGGTATATGGCGTTGAGGTCGCGCACCAGGCACAAGACCCCGCCGGAAAAGCTGTTCTCGTCGAGCTGCCACCAGTCCAGTCCGCGCTCCTCGGACCATTCGGCGCGCTGGCCGAATTCTTGGCCCATGAACAGCAACTGCTTACCCGGATGGGCCCACTGGTAGGCCAGTAAGCTCCGCAGCCCGGCGGCCTTGATGTGATCGTTTCCCGGCATGCGGCCCCATAGCGTGCCTTTGCCGTGCACCACTTCGTCATGACTGATCGGCAGCACGAAATTCTCGCTGAAGGCGTACAGCATCGAGAAGGTGATCTCGTGGTGGTGATAACTGCGGTGCACCGGGTCGTGGCCGAGAAAGCCAAGTGTGTCGTGCATCCAACCCATGTTCCACTTCATCGAAAAGCCTAACCCGCCAACGCTTGTCGGTCGCGACACGCCGGGCCATGACGTCGACTCCTCAGCGACCGTAACGATACCCGGGGCGGACTTGTGCGCCGTGGCGTTCATCTCCTGAAGGAATTGCACCGCTTCCAGATTCTCTCGACCGCCGTAGATATTAGGTGTCCACCCGCCCGCCGGTCGCGAATAGTCGAGGTAGAGCATCGATGCGACGGCATCGACCCGCAGGCCGTCGATGTGGTACTCGTGCAGCCAATACAGCGCGTTGGCGACCAGGAAATTGCGAACCTCGGGCCTGCCGAAGTTGAATACATAAGTGCCCCAGTCAAGCTGCTCGCCGCGCTTGGGATCGGAGTGCTCGTAGAGCGGCGTACCGTCGAAACGGCCCAGCGCCCAGGCGTCCTTCGGGAAATGGGCCGGGACCCAGTCCACGATGACGCCGATGCCCGCCCGGTGCAGGGCATCGACAAGCGCCCGAAAATCATCGGGCGCTCCAAAACGGGAAGTCGGCGCATAGTAGGACGTCACCTGATATCCCCACGATCCGCCGAACGGATGCTCGGCGACCGGCAGCAGTTCAACGTGAGTAAACCCCTGCGCCACCACGTATTCAGTCAATTGGTCGGCAAGCTCGCGGTAGCCGAGTCCCGGACGCCAGGAACCGAGGTGCACTTCATAAGTACTCATCGGCTCGAACACCGGGTTTCGCTGCGCGCGCTGCGCCATCCAATCGGCGTCACTCCAGGTGTAGCTGCTCGAGGTCACCCGTGATGCGGTGTTCGGCGGCACCTCGGTGGCGAAGGCGAACGGATCGGCCCGTTCGGTGACAACCCCGTCCGCCCCGTGTACACGGAACTTGTACAAGCCGTTGGGCGGAAATCCGGGCCAGAACAACTCCCACACACCCGACGAGCCAAGGACGCGCATGGGGGCATCGTTACCGTTCCAGTGGTTGAATTCGCCGATCAAGCTGACACCTTCGGCGTTCGGCGCCCAGACCGCGAACGACACCCCCTCGACGACACCGTCGGCGGTGGTGAAGGAGCGTAAGTGTGCGCCCAGAACTTCCCAGAGCCGCTCGTGTCGGCCTTCGCCGAACAGGTGCAGGTCCATTTCGCCTAACGTCGGCAGGAATCGGTAGGCGTCGGCAACGACGTGCCCTGCTGAGCTATCGCCGGAACCGTCGTAGCACACCTCTAGGCGATAATCGATGAGGTTTGTGAACGGCACAGCAACTGCGAACAGACCAGAATCGATGTGTTGCAACGGGTAGCGCTCGCCGCCAATGACCGCAACGACTTGGAACGCATGCGGCCGGAGCGTCCTGATGACGGTGTGGTCGCCGTACTCGTGGGCGCCGAGGATCCCGTGCGGATTGTGGTGCAGGCCCGACACCAGGCGTCGGAGATCGTTGGGATCGGGAGCCAAGTTGGCGCCGATCAGTTCATCGGTCGGCTTCATCGTGCGCTCACCTCCGGCGCAGCAGGGACGGTCGGGATTCTGACGGTATGAGTGGCATGTTGATGATGTGCGCGGCTGTCCGCGCAGGATCGATACGCACGTAATTCCTAGCTCCCCATTGATATTCCTCACCGGTCATCTCGTCTCGCACCCAGAATCGCTCGTAGGCGTCCATACCCAGCGCCGTCATATCCAATGACAGAATCGCTTCCTCGGCGCTGAACGCGTTCAACGTCGCCACCACGAGCACGCAGTCGCCGCCGATCGGGTCGAACTTGCTGTAGGCCAGCAGCGCCTCGTTGTCCACGTCATGGAAGTGAATCGTGCGTTGCTCTCGAAGGGCGGGATGAAGCCGGCGAATTTCGTTGAGCCGGGTGATGAACGGTTCCAACGATCGTCCCTCGGCAAGTGCCGCCTCGAAATCGCGTGGCCGCAGTTCGTATTTCTCCGAGTTCAGGTATTCCTCGCTGCCCTCGAACGCCGCGTGGTGCTCGAAAAGTTCATAGCCGGAATACACTCCCCATAGTGGGCTCATCGTTGCCGCCAGCACCGCGCGGATGGCGAACATGCCGGGGCCGTTGTGTTGTAACACGGCGTGCAGGATGTCCGGCGTGTTCACGAACAGATTGGGCCGCCGGAAATCCGCGTCTTGCGCGATCTGCTCGCCGAACTCGATGATCTCCCATTTGGCGGTGCGCCACGTGAAGTAGGAATAGGACTGGGTGAAGCCAAGTTTGGCCAGGCCGTTTTGCCGGGCCGGCGGGGTAAACGCTTCGGCCAGGAACAGCACGTCGGGATCGATGCCCTTGACTTGACCGATCAGCCAGGCCCAAAAGTTGGGCGGCTTGGTGTGCGGATTGTCGACTCGGAATATTTTCACGCCGTGGTCTATCCAGTACCGCACCACCCGCAACACTTCGTCGTACAAGCCGGCGGGATCGTTATCGAAGTTGAGCGGGTAGATGTCCTGGTATTTCTTCGGCGGGTTCTCCGCGTAGGCGATGGTGCCGTCCGGCAGTACGGTGAACCACTCCCGGTGCTCTTTGGCCCACGGGTGGTCTGGTGCACATTGCAGTGCCAAATCCAGCGCCACCTCCATGCCCAAGTCGCGAGCTGCGGCGACGAATTTGTCGAAATCCTTTACCGTGCCTAGCAGCGGATGCACCGCGTCGTGGCCACCCTCGTCGCTGCCGATCGCCCAAGGCGACCCAACGTCGCCGGGCGCCGCGGTCGCAGTGTTGTTGCGGCCTTTGCGGTGCACCTTGCCGATGGGATGAATCGGCGGCAGGTACACCACGTCGAATCCCATCTCAGCGACGCGTGGCAAGGCGGCAGCCGCCGTGGCCAAGGTGCCGTGAACCGGGTGGCCGTTACGGTCCCAGCCGCCGGTCGAGCGCGGGAACAGTTCGTACCACGAGCCGAAGCGGGCCTGGGGCCGATCGACCCAGATTCCGTACTGCTCGCCCCGCGTCACAAAATCGCGCAGTGGATAGCGGCTCAGCACCTCATCGATATCCGCGCTCAGCGCCAACGCAGCACGGGTCACCGGGTCCCCTGGAGTTGCCAACGCGCGCGCGGCGGCCAGCAAGGGGTCACGCTGCGCTCGGGGCACTCCGGTAGCAGCGCGATCGAACAGCCCGGCGCCGACCAGCAAGTCGTTGGACAGTTCGGCCTCGCTTTGCCCGGCATCGAGCTTGGCCTCCAGTCCGCGCCGCCAGCTGTGAATCGGGTCACCCCAGCCGTCCACCCGAAAAGTCCACAATCCGACCTTGTCCGGCACGAAATGAGCGTGGAAAACGTAGGGCTCTTCACCGGTCGTCATCGACACCAGCAGAGGTTTGACCCGTGCCGGCGCGACGTCCGTAGAGTTCATCGTCTGGACGGCTTTGAGGCGGCGCATTTCGGTCACGGCGGGGTAGCGCGTTCCCAGGTAACGCACCACTAACGTCGCGGCTACCGCTTCGTGGCCTTCTCGCCAGACCGCGGCGCTGACCGGCACCATTTCACCGACCACCGCTTTGGCGGGGTAGGCGCCGCATGACACGACAGGCGCAACGTCATCGATCTCGACACGACCAGGCACCAACCACTCCGTTCCGATCGCCCGGCCCGGACTCGCGCCGCTGCCGCGGCGTCGCACCGTCGCTGGGTCGTACCTCGTGTATCCGCTGTCTTTTATCGTGCGACCTCGGCGCAGCCACACCGCGGCCGGCGCCGTCTGTCCGAGAACTCCTTGCGCCTCATACCCACCGTAGTGTCCGGTCACACCCGCCCAAGAAATCGCTCACCGTTGCGGCCTGAGCGAAATCGCAATCGAAAGTAAGGTACTGACCTGTGAAAGCCCTCCGCAGGTTCACCGTGCGAGCGCATCTTCCGGAGCGCCTGGCCGCCTTGGAGCGGCTGTCGACCAACTTGCGTTGGTCGTGGGAAAAGCCGACCCAAGACCTCTTCGAAGCAATCGACCCGGATCTGTGGCAGCGGTGCGGGCAGGACCCGGTGGCGCTACTCGGCGCGGTGAAGCCGGGCCGCCTCGACGAGTTGGCGGCCGACGATAGTTTCGTGACCCGACTCGATGAGCTTGCCGCCGATCTGGACGATTATCTGAGTCGTCCGCTGTGGTATCAACAAAAAGAACGCGACGGCGCCGCGATGCCCACCGCCATTGCGTACTTCTCGATGGAGTTCGGCGTTGCCGAAGTGCTGCCCAACTACTCCGGTGGCCTGGGAATCCTTGCTGGGGATCATTTGAAGTCGGCGTCGGACTTGGGATTGCCGTTGATCGCAGTCGGTCTGTATTACCGGTCCGGCTACTTCCGGCAGTCGCTGACCGCTGACGGCTGGCAGCACGAGACCTATCCCGCGCTGGACCCGCAGGGCCTGCCGTTGCGATTGCTCACCGACGCCGGCGGTGATCCGGTGCTAGTCGAGTTGGCGCTGCCCTCGTCCGTGACTCTGCGCGCCCGCGTCTGGATCGCGCAGGTCGGGCGCATCCCGCTGCTGCTGCTGGATTCTGACGTGCCAGAGAACGAACACGAGCTACGCCGAGTCACCGACCGGCTCTACGGCGGGGGCCAGGAGCACCGCATCAAACAGGAGATCCTGGCGGGGATCGGTGGCGTGCGTGCGATTCGCGCGTTCACCGGCATCGAGGGACTGCCCGCGCCGGAGGTTTTCCACATGAACGAAGGGCACGCCGGCTTCCTCGGGCTGGAACGGATCCGCGAACTGGTCACCGGGTCGGACCTGGATTTCGACACCGCGCTGGCGGTGGTGCGGTCCAGCACCGTGTTCACTACCCACACGCCGGTGCCCGCCGGCATCGACCGCTTCCCTATCGAGCTGGTACGGCGCTACTTCGAGGAGGATAACGGGCCCGCGCTGCTGTCCGGGGTCGCCACCGAACGAATCATCTCGCTGGGCGCAGAAGACGATCCCGCCACCTTCAACATGGCTCACATGGGTTTGCGGCTGGCGCAGCGAGCCAACGGCGTCTCGCTGCTGCATGGCCGCGTGAGTCGGACCATGTTCAACGAACTATGGCCCAGATTCGACCCCGATGAGGTACCGATCGGGTCGATCACCAATGGCGTTCACGCACGGAGCTGGGCTGCGCCGCAGTGGTTGCAGCTCGGCCGCGAGCTGGTCGGCTTGGACTCGTTCAGTGAACCCGCGGTGTGGTTGCGACTGCAGGAGGTCGATTCGCGCCAGCTGTGGTCGATCCGCTCACAGCTGCGAGCCTTATTGGTCGAGGATGTGCGCGAGCGGCTCCGGCGGTCCTGTCTGGAACGCGGTGCGTCCGCCGCCCAACTCGGTTGGACTTCAGCTGCTTTCGATCCGGAAGTGCTCACCATCGGCTTCGCTCGGCGGGTCCCGACATACAAGCGGCTGACGTTGATGCTGCGCGATCCGGACCGGCTTGAAAGGCTGCTGCTCGACCCTGAACGGCCCATTCAGCTGATCGTCGCCGGGAAATCCCATCCCGCCGATGACGGTGGCAAGGCGCTGATCCAGCAGGTGGTGCGATTCGCCGACCGGCCCGAGGTGCGCCACCGTATCGCGTTTTTGCCCGACTACGACATGTCGATGGCCCGGCGGCTGTACTGGGGTTGCGATGTCTGGCTGAACAACCCCTTACGCCCGTTCGAGGCGTGCGGCACCTCGGGCATGAAGAGCGCACTCAACGGCGGACTCAACGTCTCTATCCGCGACGGTTGGTGGGACGAGTGGTACGACGGCGAGAACGGCTGGGATATCCCGTCTTCCGACGGGGTGGCCGACGCCAGTCGTCGCGATGACCTGGAGGCCAGCGCCCTCTACGATTTGCTGGAACAGTCGGTCGCGCCGAAGTTCTACGAGCGTGATGAGCACGGCGTGCCGCCGCGGTGGATCACGATGGTGCGGCACACCTTGCAAACGCTGGGGCCCAAGGTGCTGGCGTCGCGCATGGTGCGCGATTACGTCGAGCGTTACTACGTGCCAGCGGCGGAATCTCGGCGCAGAATCGTCGACGGCGACGGGGGAGAGACGACCTTCCGGGCGGCGCATGAGTTGGCCACCTACCGGCGTCGTGCTTCGCAGGCTTGGCCCAAAATTCGCATCACCGATGTCGACAGCACTGGCCTGCCGGATACTCCGGTTCTCGGCTCCAAGCTCACTCTCACCGCGACCGTGCAACTGGCCGGGCTGCGTCCTGATGAAATCGTCGTGCAGGCGGTGCTGGGCCGGGTCGATGTCAGCGATGCGCTGAAAGACCCGGTTACCGTGGAGATGTTGCACACTGACACAGCCGGCGGCGGCAGGGAGATATTTTCGATGACGACGCCGTTGCCGGTGGCCGGAGCGGTCGGCTACACCGTGCGAGTGCTGCCCAACCATCCGATGCTGGCGGCGGCCAATGAGCTCGGCCTGCTGACGCTGGCGTAACACCGCGTGGTAAAACCGGCGGCTGGATGGGACACCGGAATCACCGAGTAAATTCTTGTTCAATCGAATTCACGGCCCTGATCAGAACGGGCTGACGGTGGTATCGGTGCCGATGAACATGCCATGTCCGGTGCCGTCGTTGGTGAAACGAATCCCGTGGTCGCCCGTTACGATCGTCCAGCCCTGGATGCGGTAGGTCTGATCGGGCTCGAGCGTTTGATAAGGCGCATGAGAACCCCCCGTGCCGATGTTGGCAGTTCGGTAGCTGAATTGGCCCGACGCGGTGACGAATGCTTGATCGTCGTCCGCTGGCGCTTGCACGAAACTACCCTGGCAGATCACATTCGGGCCGATCCCTGGATCCGCATCGTCGGAACCGATCTCGCAGAGCATCTGCGGTGTCTGGGTGGTCACCTTCGCGTCGTGTCCGGCAGTGGGATCGGCAGTTGCCAGTGGCACGCACGCCAGTGCGGCGAAGCTCATTGCCGCCGACGCGAATTTTCTCATCTGTGCTGCCTACTTACTTTGTAGCGGTCAGTCACATGGCGCAAAACGCTAACACAAACTCTCAGTTAACTAGCCTTTTTGCTTGCGGCCGAAATGATTGAACCGATCTCTGGCGTCAGGTCTGACGATGACAATCGGTGGTCTCGATACCAAGGGGTGCCGCTGTTGGCAGGAGATGAGGTCAGTTGAAAGAGCTGCCGGTCCGCAAGGATGGCGTTACGATCCGCGACAAGGAGCAAATAGGAGCGAGAAGCCGGACCAGTTCCCGGCGCCGGACACTTACGCGAGAAAGAGCAAAAGTGACGACTGGCCCACAGGCGCCCGACTGGTACCCGGATCCCAGCGGAAAGCCTGGCTTGAAGTATTGGGATGGCCGACAGTGGCATACAGACATCCCTGGCGCAGCCGTCGCCGACTCAGGCGGTGAATCTGCTCCACCAGTGATGCCAGCGGCCCAGTCGAGGACCAAAATATGGGCAGGCATCAGCGTGGTGGCCGTTCTTACCGCCGCGGCGGTGGTGGTCACAGTGATGATGATCAATCACAACCACCGCGCAACCTCAAGCGCGTCGGGACCCGCACAGGCAGCGTCATCGGCCCAGCCGTCTCACTCTCCGGCGCAGTCGCCGACCGCTCCAAGCACCTCGGTGGCGAGCGCTAACGTAGCGGGGCTGGCGCCGTTCGCCCGGCAGTGGCTAGGGATGCGGGAAAGTATCGGGATCGATGCCAATGGCCACGGTAATTTTCACTACATGATGGCCTGTGCGAGCTGTTCGATGGCTGACATGCCTTACAACACACTGGAGTTCACGCTGATCTCGGTGTCCGAAGGCACGGCCAGTGGCAGCGTAACTGCTAGTTCAGATCCAGACCACCCAGTAGGCGAGCCGGTGGCAGCCACGCTGGCCCCCCAAGACACCATCCGGTGGGTCGTCGGCGGCAAGTACATAGGTCTCTTCTGCGGTTCCAACCCGGCGTGGTGCGGCGGCTGAAGATGACGTTCGATCAGTTGCTGCGATGGGGCTGCCGGCCTGTGGCGAAGCGACTGTGGGTATGAAGGTGCTTAGCTAGCATGTGCCCCCAGGGGTGCGGTGATGGAGGCCGCGGTGGATGAGGTGGTGTTCGGGCGGTACCGACTGATCGCGTTGATCGGCGAGGGCGGCATGGGCAAGGTTTACAAAGCCCATGACACCGTGATCGGGCGCGACGTGGCGATCAAGGTTTTGCCGACCCAGCTGAGCGCCGAAGCGGGCTATCGGGAGCGGTTTCGCCGCGAGGCCCATGTCGCCGCCCGGTTGACTGAGCCGCACATCATCCCGATCTATGACACCGGGGAAGTGGACGGCCAACTGTACTTGGTGATGCCGATTATCAACGGAACAGACTTGCACGGTCTGCTTCGCCGGGACGGGCCGATGAGCCCCCAACGCGCCGTGCAGATCATCACGCAACTGGCCGCTGCACTGCAGGCGGCACATGCCGTCGGGCTGGTGCACCGTGACATCAAACCGTCGAACGCCTTAGTCACCGGTGACGACTTCGTATATCTGATCGATTTCGGTATCGCTCACGACGCGGCGGCCACCAAGTTGACGAGTACCGGCATGATGGTAGGCACCTGGGCCTACATGGCCCCTGAGCGCTTCACCAGCGGCGCTGCCGATGTCCGTGCCGACGTTTACGCGCTGGCGTGTGTGCTCTTCGAGTGCTTGACGGGTGCGCAGCCGTTTCCCGGTGACAGCATGGAACAGCAGATCGCGGGGCACCTGACGCTGGCCCCGCCGAGACCAAGCGACGTCAATCCCGCCGTTCCGGCCGGTTTCGATGGAGTTATCGCAGCGGGAATGGCCAAGAATCCTGACGAGCGTTATCAGAGCGCCCGTGAACTGGCCACTGCAGCCCAACTAGCCCTGACCGCCACCGCATTCCAAGACCCGCATGCCGCCCCGACCTTGCTCGCCGGCTTGCCCGGCGCGGCGGACCCGTCCGCCCGTGTCGATGACCAATTGCCCCCGCCCCCAGCCGCACCCGACCCGGTGCAGTCACAGCCCGCCGACTCGACGCTGACCGCGACACCGCAGTCCGGGCAGCCGACAAAGACCCGACAGGTGATCCAGCGCGCCCGACTGGGAGCGCTGACCAGGATCGGTCAGGGCGGTCAAGGGGTGGTGTACAGGGCACCGAACGTGAAGACCAAGTTCGCGGCGGCAATGGTCTACAAGGAGTACAAGCCACCGGCCCGGGTCGGCATCGACTTCTCCGCGCTGGCCGCGATGCCGGCCCTGGTGGAGGAATCGCTGTCCTACCCGCAAGCCGAACGGCTGATATCCATTGCCGCTTGGCCGTGTGCCCTCGTCGAGGATGTCGGTCAGTCAACAGGTTTCGTGATGCCTGCCATCCCCGACGAGTTCTTCATCCCCCTGACGACGGTCAAGGGCGCTTCGACGACCACCGCCGAGTTTCAACATCTGCTTAACCACCCCACCGTGCTGGCAGCGCGGGGCATCGATATCGATGAGGTGCAACGCTATTCGTTACTACGCGAGTTTGCCTCGGGGTTAGCGTTTTTGCACAAGCACGGTGTCTGTGTCGGTGATATCTCGCCGAAGAACCTGCTGTTCTCGTTGGCCCCGCATGAAGCCGTCTATTTCATCGACTGCGACGCTATGCGCATCAACGGAGTCTCGGCACTACCGCAAGTGGAAACCCCCGGATGGCAGGCGCCTGCCGGTGAGGAACTAGCCACGATTTATTCCGATGCCTACAAGCTGGGCTTGCTGGCGCTGCGGTTGATGGCCGGTGATTTCGACACCAAAAATCCCCAACATCTGCCCTCGAGCACCCCGGGGTTGGTGCGCCAGATCATCACCGACACACTGAATAACCAGCCACACAGCCGCCCGCTCCCGGAAGCCTGGACTTACGTGCTCGGGAATGCAGTTGAACAAGCTCAATACCGGAAAAAGACCGCCCCGTCGACTACCGCTCCGGTCACGACACCTGCTCCACCACCGACACCGATCGTGCATTCCAGATCAACAAGCCGCCCGTCGGCGCCACCCCCGTCGGCACCACCCCCGCCGCCACCAACCGCCTACTCGAGGCCGCCGGTCGCCGTGTCGGCGCCACCGAGCCAACGTGGTTCCTCGGCCGGGATAATCTGGGCCGCCGTCGCCCTGGTGGCCGCGGTCGTCGTTGCGGTAGTGGTAATCAGCGTTGTGCTCGCCCATCAGAACAACCCTGCACCGTCAAGCGCTTCCGCAACCTCAACCTCATCCACCGAGTCCTCTAGCTATGCCACGCCAACAACTACGGACACTCCCGCACCGGATCCGGAAACTGCCGCGCTTCAGCAGCTGCAGCAGCTCGCCGCTGCCGACCGCGACTTCGTCACCACCCAGCTCGCCAATCACTGGATTCCACAACTCAGCTCGAAGCATTCCACCACACCGTGGACCTACGACCCCGAAGACGGCACGGAGTATCACAACGAGCAGATCCTGCAAGAACATCAACGGCTTCGCCAGCAGTACAACGCCAAACTTCTGTGGTCGGGCGACTGGACGACGTACGACCACTCAGATTATTGGGTCACCGTGGTGCCGCAGACTTTCAGCGACGGTGACAGTGTGTTGAGCTGGTGCAGCAGCCAGGGAAGGGATTTAGACCATTGCAGTGCCGAAATGGTCAGCACGACGCTCGGCCCCGACGGAACTCACCAACCCTGATGGGCGCTGCAGATGACAGTGATCGGCCACGCCGCTACAAGCGCTTTTCGTCCCCGCGCAGAATGAGGAAGTCTGGCGAAACCTTCGATCACGACCCTGATGTCGCGAATGCGACTGTCATCGGCGAACCTACGCGACAACGCTCCGCCACGGTGCCGACTCGAGCAGCCCGGGGCGACTCGTCGCCGCCCAGACAGCGTCACCGGTTACCCACCCAGCCTCGCCCACGCCCATCCCGCGCGCACACCGCAACGATTGCGTGCGCTGTACTCGCCGTGGCGCTGATCGTCGGCGTCGGCGTATTCGCCGGCATTCAGCTGACCCGCACGCGCCACTCTGGTCCACCATCTTCAGCACGCCAACCGACCGGATCGCCAACTCATGCGATCACTCCGACCGGCAAGCCCGCGCCGCCGATTTGCGGTGTACCAAACTCGGTTCTGGCGTCGATGTCGACCCGCGACAAACTCGCGCAGTTGCTGATGGTCGGGGTGACCAACGCAGCCGACGCTCGTCACGTTGTCAGCGATCAGCACGTCGGCGGGATATTCATCGCCAGCTGGACCGACTTGTCGATACTGACCGACGGAACCCTGGCCAGCATCGCGCATTCCGCAGGCCCGCTACCGCTGGCTGTCAGTGTCGACGAGGAGGGCGGCCGGGTCGAAAGGTTGTCATCGCTGATCGGCTCGGCACCGTCGGCCCGCATGCTGGCGCAGACCCAGTCGCTGCAAGACGTTTATCAGCTGGCCTTGAAACGTGGTCAAGAGATGCGAAACTACGGCATCACCATCGACTTCGCGCCGGTCGTCGACGTCACCGATGCGCCCGACGACACGGTGATCGGTGACCGGTCATTCAGCTCGGATCCGGCGCGGGTGACGCAGTTCGCCGGCGAGTACGCGAAGGGCCTCCGCGAAGCCGGTGTGCTACCAGTGCTCAAGCACTTCCCCGGACACGGCCGCGCGTCCGGAGATTCGCACACCGGTGAGGTCGTCACTCCGCCACTGGGAGAGTTGGAAACCCTGGACCTCAAGCCCTACCAGACGCTGGTCACACAGGTCCCGGTGGGCGTGATGATCGGCCACATGCAGGTGCCGGATCTGACAGGGAGTACTCCAGCCAGCCTGAGCCCAGCGGCGGTTAGCTTGCTGCGCAAAGGAACCGACTACGGCGCGCCGCCATTCAACGGCCCGGTGTTCACTGACGACCTGTCGACCATGAAGGCGATCACCGACCGCTACGACGTTCCCAACGCGGTGCTGAAAGCCCTGCAGGCCGGTGTCGACACGGCGCTGTGGGTGACCGACACCGAGGTTTCGGCGGTACTTGACCGGTTGGTGGCGGCGCTGGCTCACAACGAGTTGAACATGCACAACATAGAGGCTTCGCTGGGGCGGATGGCAGACGCGAAGGCACTGAGTTCCTGTCACCATTGATCCGCCAAGAATATTCCAAGCCGTCGGCGGCAAGCTTGTACGAACGGTACCGCTTCGCCGCGACGCCATTAAGGCGCCCGGACGCGGACATCGTCCCGGGAAAGGCAAGGAACGTGGCGACACGACGTGGTGGTACAAAGGCACCGAGGGAATGCACTCAGCCATGGGTTCGATATGAGAGGTTCCCGGGGAATGGGATCAGCATGGGGAAGGCCGCGTCGGTTGTGGCCGCAATCGGCTGTGCAGCAACGGCTCTCGCATCACCGACAAGTGCCGATCCGACTCCAGGGCACTTCGAGACGGTGAGGACCCCGTCACCCTCGATGCGCTGTCAGGTCAGTTCGCAAGAGGGCGAGGAAGACAGTTCAGCAGTCGTTTGCCAGACCGCCGGCTTCCCGCAGGCACCAATGGATCCCGCGCCATACCCGGGATGGCAAGGAGATCCATCGGTATTGCACCAGGATCAGGCCATCATCACCGCGTCAGGCCGATTTAGTTGGCGGACAGCCAACCTCGGTATGGCTCCGCCCGGGCAGCCCGACACTACGCTGGCGGAGGGGCAAACCTACCGCTTCCGAGGCTGGACGATAGAGTCGACCAGCGACGACGTCACCTTCACCAACGACGCAACAGGTCACGGTATGGCCATTCATAGCGACTACAACGTCCAGCCGTTCTGAGTCGGGTTGTCTGGGCCGATACGACCAGCCGCGCCGGCCCGCTCGGATCCGCTTTCCAGTGCGGGCACGGGTCAATTACGACTGTCGTTGCTGACATTACAGAAACTGCTCTAGCAGAAAGCGGCATGACATACCCCAATGGTCACCAAGAAGGGGCGAATCAATCAGCCCTGAAAAGGATGACGATGCCTGCGAGCGCCGCAATGGAGACGACGATTCCGGCACGCGTTGCCATCCATATTCACGTTTCTGTGGGAGGATTCGCCCATGACGACACCCATTCAGGCGGGGTGGTACGACGACCCCCAAGACCCGAACGCACGGCGGTATTGGGACGGCCAGAACTGGACGTCGCACCGCGAGCGAAAGCAGGTTTGGCAATCGACGCCACAACCAGTCGCTCCGCCGCCCGCGCCGTCATCGCCGCCACCGCCACACGCCATCGCTTACCCGCCCTCGCCACCGGGCCAGCAATCGCAGTGGCCCACTACAGGTTCGAGCACCCCGCGAAAGTCCCGGACTGGGCTTGTGGTGGGCGTGGTCATCGCAGCAGTCGCGATCTTGCTGACGGCGGGCTTCCTCGTGTACAAGTTGGTTCTCAGCAAAGAGACGGTGATCCCGGGCAAGGCTGCAGAAGCTGTGACCAACATGGTTTCGCAGCAGACGGGCTTCACGCCCACTGACGTGACCTGCCCGTCGGGGGTCGAGGCCAAGGTCGACAAGACATTTCAGTGTCACTTCACTGGTCCAGACGGGCCCTACACCGCGTACATGAAGATCACAAACGTCGACGGCGATAACGTTATGTTCGACATCAGAACCCAGCTGAGCTCGGCGCCACCGCCAACTTAGCGGGTAAGCCCGATCGAAACGGACTAGCTTTCGCGGCTGGGTTGGAGCGGATGGATGAACCTTCTATCCGGCGTCGTTCCGCGCACCCTGTCGCGCAGAATCAGCTGCTCAGTCAACGCAGCCCTTGCACCGGACTAGGCGCCCTCGACTGCCCCGCGGTCTTGTCGGGCAATTGTTTTCTCGGCCACACGGCGACCAGGGTCCGGTCGTCGTCGAAAGTTTCACGGCTGAAGTCCACCGCATGGGCGAACTCGATCAGCGATGGTGGTGACGGCTTCGTCAACACTTCGCGGAAGAGGTTGCCTACTCCACCCTGCCCGCTGCCAAGGGGATCGCCGATCCCGTCGGTGGCGATCAACAAGACATCGTTCTCCGCAATGTCGACGACTATGGGTATGACTTCCGCAGGTAGGCGGGGCAGTCCCACTACTGCCGACGAAGCAACCCCGACGGCTGGCACCGACTTACCGGCAACGACCTCGAGGAACTGTCCTCCGGACAGCAGCCAGGCAACCGAATCACCTGCACTCGTCAGATAGGCGCGCAATGTCTTGTCACCGGCGGGCTCGACAACTGCACATACCAACGTCGTTGCGAGTTCCTCTTCAGCTCGCACCGGGTCGGGCCCGTCAAGTCCCAGAAGGGTTTGGGCTCGCTCAGTGAGCGCCCACGCGGCGCTTTTCAAAAGAGCCAGCCAATCAGTATGGCCGACGTCATCGGCGAGGTTGGAGTGCAGCCAATCGGCGGCCTGCTTGGTGACGGTGGCCGCGCCGATGTGCGATTGCGGTGCCCCCGAAACACCGTCCGCGACTAGGACAATCACCCGACCGTCGGGCAGGCGATGCAACGCAAAATCGTCCTGGCGTGGCGCGCCGTTGTAGCGGTGCAGATGTCCGCGCTGCGAGACTCCGCGCACAGTGATGGCGTCGGTGGACCACCCATCGATCACCACATCGGGACGAAAAGGCAACGAAGAGTAGTTTTTGGCGATCGCTGAGGGTTCTACGGTCGGCGAGGGTGAACCAATAGTGATCTGAGGGACGACTGTCGACCCGACGACTTCGGCGACTCCCGAGACTTCAGGGGCGCGGACGTTACCTTTCGTCGGCGCAGCGAAGCGAGCTTCTGACTGGATCGTCGGCCGCTTCAGCGGCACCGTGGGATCCTCGTCGCGGGGTCCCCCATGCTTTCGGCTCCGCCACGACATAAATGAACGCTCGCCCTACACGACGTCCACGGCCAACGTGAACCCTTCTGGTCTTTCGAATTGCAATTCGGCCGAGCCGGTTGCAAGGGCTTGCCCGGAACTGATCACAGACTGAGTCAGTGAGGTGAGAAATTCGGAGATCGCCGCACCGGTGTCCACCCCGTGTGCGGCGACAAAGGCGAAGTGGGGCTTGGTCGCAACCTCGGATATGACTGACGCGTCGGCGTCGCCAATCCCGAAAGCCAAGATGTTGGGCGCCGCAGGCTCCGCTAACAAATTCGCGCGAACTGCGCGCCAATCCTCGTTTCCGTTGGGTAGTCCATCAGTCAAGAAAAATACCGCCGGCCGATGCACGGTGTATCCCTGAGCCTTCAGGCTTGGGATATCGACTCTGATCCGGTAGGTGAGCTGATCGAAGGCGGCGGCATATGACGTCAAGCTTTGCGCGGTCAGCACTGGCATCCCTTGCAGGACACGCAAGTCTGCGGGCTCCAGATAGGTAAATGCGGTGTCCGAGAAACCAATGACCGACAGTCGCACCTTGGCCGCGGCGAACGACTCCCGCTGCAAAGCGTCATGCAGCGAAGCCAAGCCCGCATTGAGCTCATCGATATTGCGGCCCATCGAGCCAGACTCGTCGGCGACAAAATACACCAGAAGGATCGATCCCTTAGGCTCTACCACAAGACATCCACTCCACGAGTTATTAGGTTGACGACCCCAACCGGCTGGCCCAGCCGTCAAAGTGTACTGCTGCACTCAAGCACTAGCTGCTTTTCCCGCGTAATCACCCATCCGCTCACATCGGTGTCTTCGAGCGACTTCGCGCACTGGGAGTGCTCGCTGGTCAGGGTGGGGGTCCTGACAGCTGAGGGGCACGGTGGTGATGATCGACGACGTCCTGATCGACCGAGGCAGATCCGTCCAGTGTCAATCGCCAGTGACTGAAGTCAGCGCCACCAACGGTATTCGCATCAAATAGTACTGTGGGCGGTTACCGCCGCAGGGCCATCGGGTCATCGCCACGAGCTGCCGCCGCTTGAAACAGTTCCTTGCATACGACTGGTGCAAAGATGATAATTGCCGGACACTTCTTTCATAGTGGTAGACCGACCCGCAAGTTATGTCTTCCTTCGAGAGGTTCAATTAAGTGAACCGGAAGGACTCGTCCATGACGGCACCCGACCAGCCGGGCTGGTACGACGACCCCTCCGACTCAAACGCACAGCGTTACTGGGACGGTCAGAACTGGACCCCGCATCGTCAACGGAAGCCAATTTCGCGACCGACGCGAGCGCCCGTCACGCCCGCACCGGCGCCTCTTCCGCCAAACCTGCCACCCCCGTCTTCGCCTATGGCCTCAAACTTGCCGCCCGCATACCCACCTCCGACGTATAACCTGCCGCCCGCGTACCCGCCTCCGGCGCCTAATTTGCCGCCCCCGCCGACTCAACAAGCCCAGTGGCCGTCACCATTTCCGATGCCGGTTGGCCTGCCGCAGAGGACCTCTCGAGTTCCGATTGTGCTCATTGCGGTCGCGGCGGTCATCGTGTTCTTAGCCGTGGCCGGCGTACTGGCGTACAAATTCGTGTTCAAGGGCAGCTCGGACGAGGACCAAATCAGGAAGCTCGTGCAGAGCGCCACTACCGATGAGAACTCTGCAAACGGCCCAGGCTTGACGGCATTGGTCTGCAGTACGGCCCGCGGAACGACCGCCAGCAGCGAAGAATTGCGCGACAGCGTCAACGAAGACGGTACCTACGCAACCTCGGTGACCGATCTTCACGTCACCGGTGACCGAGCCACCGCAACGATCGTCACGACAAGGTCCAAGTCGCCGAACGACAAAACCACAGAACCAGCACAATTCGTGAAAGAGAACGGCAGCTGGAAGTTGTGCCCGTCGCAATGACTCAAGTTCACGGCTGCGCTATGCCGGTACCGACTGAGGCCGCGACATTGCCTGAGTCGCTAAGTGGTTTTCGCTCAGCGGTTTCCGGTGATGCTGTGGCTGGGCCAGGTTAGTGAATATCGACGGGGTTCTCCGTCTGCGGCACACTCCGCGAACGGCGGCTGATTTGGACCCACTGCCAAGAGGCGCAAGGTGAACCCGCGCGGTGGCCGGCACCCGCGGCGTGCCGCAGCGCCTAAATCGTGGCGGTCTCGGCACGGCAAGTGGCTGCTCGCGCTCGGCGGCACGCTTGTCGTGGTTGCAGGGGCCATCGTCGCTTTCAACGTCAGGTCCGAACATCAGCCGGCACATTCCTCGACGCCGGCGTCCCCCGTGCAGCCCACCTCCCGTTCATCTGTGTCCTCCTCGGCAACAAGTTCGCCATCCAATCCGCCGAGCATCACCGGCCTGGCAGCGGACTTCGCCCAGTTGGCGTCCCAGTTGCACGCGCAGACCGGTGTCGTCCTGGCTCCGGTGGGCACCGGATTTCAAGCGCCTGTCACGCTGGGCGACTGGAATTCTGGACCGGCCTGGTCAACGATCAAGGTGCCGTTGGTGATCGCCGGTATGCGTCAGCAGAACACCGGCCAGGTGACGGACGCCATGACCCAGGCGATCACCGAATCCGACAACGCCGCCGCAGAATCGATCTGGGAGGGCCTCGGCGACCCGGTCACCGCGGCCGCCAAGGTGGAAGCGGTGCTGCGCGACGCCGGTGATCAGACAACGGTTCAATCCCAGAAGGTGCGGCCTGATCACCCTGAATTTACGGCCTTCGGCCAGACTGAGTGGTCGCTGGCCAATCAAGTCCGATTCCTGGCCTACGCGGCGTGTGATCCGCGCGACCAGCCCGCGCTAGCTTTGATGGGCCAGGTGGAGAACGACCAGAAGTGGGGACTGGGAACCCTTTCCGATACCAAGATCAAAGGCGGCTGGGGCCCAGCAGTGTCAGGACGCTACCTTGTGCGGCAGATTGGCATCCTGCCAACATCGAAGGGCTTGACGGTCGTTGCCTTCGCCGCCGAACCGGATTCGGGATCATTTTCTGACGGGACCCAAGACCTCACCCAGATCGCACAGTGGCTTCAAGGCCACAGTGATGCGCTACCCGCCGCACAATGCACGGCTTGACCGCAGCACCAGGTGATCCAACCTCGAATACGTTGTCGCGCAGTGCTTTGCAACGGAGTTGCCGAAGACCCCACTGCCTGGGGCAGCGGCCTAATAAATGTAGACAATCGCGTTGTTGCCGCCCCGGCACGTGATCCACTGGTCGACGCCTTCTTCTTGGCACTGCATCACAAAGGCATTGCCGTCGCAGCGGACATCAGGATTTGAGCTTTGAATATCAGGACAGTTCGCGCGCGGTGACTGTGCGTCGACGGAGATCGATGTCTGCGGTGAAGTGAGATCGGGGTTGGCGGCCAAGTAGCTCTGACCTACGACTATCGCAAATGAACAGGACGTGAACGTGGTTGAGCTTGTCGGTGCGGCAGGGCCGACTCGGTAGCCGCGCGGTAGCGCAAACCCATCGCTGCACTGGGTATTACCATCCTGGTCGGCACCTTGCAACAACGAGGGCGGGGTGGCGAATGTCGGCGTAGTCGTCGTCGGCGTCTGTGCACTTGGGGACTGGGAGTCGGAGCTGGACGAGGTCGTCGATGAGTTCGGCGATGCTGCGGTTTGCCCAGAATGGCGGTTGGCGGCGATAGTTGCGGCGATCGCCACAGCTACTGCGATGACGGCGATTCCAGCGAACGCACCGGCCCACACTGCGCCCGACCCTCGCCTCTCGACGGTGGGGGGCGCCGACGGAGTACTTGCGACACCGACCGGTGGTCGGGGACGCACGGTCGGCGGCGCCGAGCGCGCAGTTGAAGGCTTATATTGCACGGTCGGTCGGGAGTGCACGATGGGTACCGGCGGTGGAGCTGAAGCGTCTGAGGACAACCCGGGGTCGGGCGCGGCGCTCAGCTTCTTCCGGTATTGGGCCTGTTCGATAGCATCGCCCAAGACGTGACTCCAGGCCTCGGGCAGTGGGCGTTGTTGTGGCGCGCTGGTCAGTGTGTCGGTGATGATCTGGCGCATCGATCCCGGTGTCGTTGACGCAAGATGCTGGGGATTTACGGTGTCTTGGTCGCCTGCCAACAACCGCAGCGCCAGTAAACCCAGTTTGTAGGTGTCCGAGTAGATGGTGGCCAGTTCCTCCCCGTCGGGTTTGCACCAACCGGGAGTCTCCATCTGGGGCAGCGCCGAGACACCGTTGATGCGCATGGCGTCGCAATCGATGAAGTAGACCGCCTCATGCGGAGAAAGGGAAAACAGCAAGTTTTTCGGTGAGATATCGCCAACGCAGACACCGTGTTCATGCAGGAACGCGAGCGCGGCGGCGACCTCACGCAAAAGCGCATAGCGCTGGGCGTCGTCGATCTCGATGCCTCGCGCCGCGAGCACCGAGGGATGATTCAGCAGATGTTGAAACTCGGCGGTGGTCCTCGACACCCCCTTCACCGTGGTCAGGTCGGTGAAGAAACCGTTGGGAATGGCCGGCATCACGAATCCCGTTGACGCACCAGCGTCTTCGATGATCGCGCACGGCCAGGCGGCGAACGAGATCAGCCGTTCAGCCTCGGCATACGTCAACGATTCTTCAACCAGGGCCGGCATGGCGGCCAGCGCGGTGAAGTCAATCTCGGCTAGCGTCTGGCCCTTGTATTCCTTGTAGACCATTGACGCGGCGAACTTGGTCTTGACATTGGGCGCGCCATAAACCACACCCTGGCCGCCTTGACCGATCTTGGTTAGCACGCCGAGCCTGCCGCGATCGATCACCTGCCGCGTCATCGCCGAGCATCCCCCCCGCCGGCGCAACGCGCCGCCACCAAAGCTGTTCTAGCAACAAGTGATTCAAGACGCGGGTCCATTCCAAAGTGTCCCATTTCGCCCGAATGACCCATGCCGTCCTCGCCCACCGTCGAACGTGGCCGGCCGTGTTGATACACCACGAAATTCACCGGTGGACCCTTCGTTCGCCAAACATCCGGTGCAACATGATACCGACCCCACCTTTGCTTCGATATGGCGTCACCGAAACAGCGGCGACTAGATTGCAACGACCGCTTGCCATCCTCACTTCGGTCGAGCGATACAGAGCATCACACGATGCGTGGGAACGGCTCGGGCGACACTGGTTACCACCGCCCAACGGCAGGGAGATACGTTGCCGATGAACGACTTCGGACGATTTCGCCATTCTTCGAGACGTCAGCGGATCTGCATGTATCGATCGAAGGCAGCAGGGCTGGCTGCCTAATAGCCACCCGCGCCGAAACTGTACTTGCCGAGCGCTGTTGTCGAACTTTTACGCGCCAACGACAGGTTCGGCGCGCGATCTCTTGCTCTGAGGGCCGCTGCGTCGGTTGGTGAGCGCTGTGCGTTGCTATCGCGGCAGATCCCGGAGCATGAAACTGCCGCCTCGTACGCCCAGTGCGCAAAACCAATAGCCGACGCCCCCTGGCAATATTTCCTCAATCAAGATGGCACCAAGTAAAGACAGGCTCGTACGGAAATGGGTAGCCTGCGCGTCGGTCCTTTAGTCGTGCACGCCGACATCGAAGGACACCGCCTCTCGTGTTTTCACGCGATTGCTGGGCCACTCAGACCGGCGGCACTGATCTTGCCCGACGGCAATTGGTTGTCTGTTGTCGCTCAAGCGCGCGGAACAAGGGTCGCGGTGCGCAGCCGGGTAAGAGCCGCGCGCACGGCCACACCATCAGTCGTATGCCAGAACGGCGGTAAGGAGGCCCGCAGATAGTCGCCGTAGCGGGCAGTGGCCATCCGGGAGTCCAGCACCGCGACAACACCTCGGTCGTCAACGCCCCGCAGCAACCGCCCGGCGCCCTGCGCCAGCAGCAGCGCGGCATGGCTCGCCGCGACGGCCATGAACCCGTTGCCGCCGCGAGCCGCCACCGCGCGTTGCCGGGCGGAGAGCAATGGATCGTCGGGCCGCGGAAATGGAATGCGGTCGATGATGACCAACGACAACGACGGACCCGGGACGTCAACGCCCTGCCACAGCGACAGCGTGCCGAACAACGACGTGGCCGCATCGGCGGTGAACTGCTCGACGAGCGCGGCGGTGCTGTCGTCGCCCTGGCACAACACCGGCGTCGAGAGTCGTTCTCGCATAGCCTCAGCGGCCGCCTGAGCTGCCCGCATCGAGGAGAACAGACCCAATGTGCGGCCTCCGGCTGCGGTGATCAGGTCAGCGATCTCGGTCAGTTGCTCGGCCGAGCCCGCGCCGTCGCGCCCGGGCGGGGGCAGATGAGCGGCGACGTAAAGGATCCCAGCTTTGTCGTGCTGGAACGGTGAGCCGACGTCAATGGCACGCCAGGGTTTTCCGGCGTCCTCTGCCGTCGCCGCCAGGCCCCAGGCCGTCGCCATTGCGTCAAAAGAACCGCCGACGGTCAGCGTCGCCGACGTCAACACCGCCGTGGAGCTTTCGAACAACCGGTTGCGCAGCAGTGCGGCCACCGAGAGCGGTGCCACCCGCAGCACCGTACGCGTTGAACCGCGGTTGTCTTCCCGTTCCAGCCAAACCACGTCGGTGCGGTCGGGGATCGCCGGGGCGAACGACGCCAGAATCCGTGACACGGTATCGGCGATCTCGGTCAGACTGGCGACGGCCTCGGCGCGCGTCGACGCGGCTCTGGCATCCGCCGGCGCGGTGTCGACAGCCGAGCGCGCCGCACTGGCCGCATCTCGCAACGCGCTCAGGTGAGTCGCCAGCTCGGCGTCGAGGCGATCGATGCGGCCTGCGGGGGCGTCCTGGATCGCCGCGCTGAACCTCGCGGACGATTCTTCCCATCGGTGCAGCAATTCCGGTCCGAGCAGTCGGGTGATTCGCCTGGACGCGACGCCGAGCGCGGTCGACGTCAGCTCACCCGACGCAACGGCGGTCATCCGGTCAACCAACTCGTGCGCCTCGTCGACGACCAGCAATCCGTGGTCGGGCAGCACTGCGGAGTCCGCGATGGCGTCGATAGCCAACAATGCGTGATTGGTGACGACGATGTCGGCTGCGCCGGCGCGGGCACGGGCTCGTTCGGCGAAGCAGCCGCTGCCGAATGGGCAGCGCGCCAGGCCGAGGCATTCTCGCGCGGAGACGCTGACCTGCGACCAGGACCGCTCGGGAACACCAGGCTTCAGGTCGTCACGATCACCGGTGTCGGTCGTCGACGCCCAGGCCGTCAGTCGTTGCACGTCGCGACCCAACGCCGTGAGCGCCTGTGCTTCGAAAAGCTCGTCCTGCGGTTCGTCGGTGGAACCGGGCGCGGCGCCGTTGTGAATCTTGTTCAAGCAAAGATAATTCTGTCTGCCCTTCAGAAGCGCGAAGCGTGGCGGCCGGGGCAGCGCAGCTGCGAGCGACTCGGTCAGCTGGGGCAGGTCGCGTTTGACGAGTTGGCGTTGCAGTGCGATCGTCGCGGTCGAGACCAGGACTGTGGTGTCCGCACTGACGGCGCGCACGATCGCGGGAACCAGGTACGCCAACGACTTGCCGGTTCCGGTACCGGCCTGAACCGCAAGGTGCTCGCCGGTTTCGAAGGCGTGGGCCACCTCTTCGGCCATCGCCACTTGGCCACTGCGTTCTCGGCCACCAAGTGCTGCTACTGCGGCGGACAGTAGCTCTGGCACGGACAAGTCGGGCGTGGGCGCTCCTCTCGGGGTTAGCTGCGTTGAGCCGTGATGTGCTGTGTCGGGATCGCCGGCTC
This sequence comes from uncultured Actinomycetota bacterium, assembly GCA_963830605.1. Taxonomy (GTDB): domain Bacteria; phylum Actinomycetota; class Actinomycetes; order Mycobacteriales; family Mycobacteriaceae; genus Mycobacterium. Next base: position 31,000 of record CAWHML010000005.1, read on the forward strand.
GCCGTCGGAAAGCATCAGTCCCTCCCAAGGCAGGCTCCGCAAACCCGAAGCCACCCGCTCGCGCGCGGCGGCCAGGTCGGCGGACGCGACCACCTCTCCCGCACGAACCAGCGGGGTCGTCAGCACCCGGTGTGGTTCGGCGGTGTCCGGCGGGTGACCCGCAGGATGGACGACCTCGTCTGTGATCGTGCCCGACGGACGCGACAACCGTCGCGCTTCCTTGTGACCGCCGTGAGACTTTTTGTGACTGCTGCGCTTTTGCACCGGCATACCGTCCACCTCGACCAGCTTGTACACCATCTGGGCCGTCGGGGCGCCGGACCCGGTGACCAGAGACGTGCCGACTCCGTAACTGTCCACCGGATCGGCCCCCAGCGCGGCGATCGCGAACTCATCGAGATCACCGGACACCACGATCCGGGTCTTCGTCGCACCTAGGCGGTCGAGCTGCTGGCGTACCTGTTGCGCTAGCACCCCCAGCTCGCCGGAGTCGATACGGACCGCGCCCAGCGTTGTTCCGGCAGCAGCCACCGCGTTGGCGACGCCGGCGGTCACGTCGTAGGTGTCCACCAACAGTGTGGTGTCCGGGCCGAGGGCGTCGACCTGCGAGCGAAACGCCCTCACTTCGTCGGCTCCGTCAGGCCCGGTGTGCAGCAGGATGTAGGCGTGGGCGCTCGTGCCCTCGGCCGGCACACCGTAGCGTCGCTGAGCCTCCAGGTTCGACGATGCGGCGAACCCGGCGATATACGCGGCTCGGGCCGCGGCGACCGCGGCGAGTTCGTGAGTTCGTCGCGAGCCCATCTCGATCAGTGGCCGGCGGCGGGATGCACTGACCATCCGGGCGGCCGCCGACGCGATGGCGCTGTCATGGTTGAAGATCGACAGTGCCAGCGTCTCCAGCACGATGCATTCGGCGAAGCTGCCTCGCACCGAAAGGACGGGCGACCCGGGAAAGTACAGCTCGCCTTCGGCGTAGCCGTCGATGTCGCCGCCGAACCGGAAGTCGGCAAGGTAGCGGACGGTTCCGCGGTCAAGGACTTCGGCCAGCAGTGCGAGCGCGGAGTCGTCGAACCGGAATTCCGGCAGCACTTCCAGAAGCCGACCAGTGCCGGCGACCACTCCGTACCGTCGCCCTTGCGGTAGCCGACGGGCGAACAGCTCAAAGGCTGTGCGGCGATCCGCAGTGCCGTCGCGTAGCGCCGCTGCCAGCATGGTCAGCTCATACTTGTCAGTCAGCAGGCCCGCGCATGCCGAGTCGCTCACACCGCAACCGTATCGGCTGCGCCGCCGCCCCTCGTTATTCTGTATCCATGGTTGCGTCAGCGCCTACTAAGCCGGGAACCACAGGACAGCGTGAAGCCGATGCGGTTGACGTCACGGCCAGTCCGTGGGTCACCATCGTCTGGGACGATCCGGTCAACCTGATGAACTATGTGACCTACGTATTTCAGAAGCTGTTCGGCTACAGCGAGCAGCACGCCACCAAGCTGATGCTGCAGGTGCACAACGAAGGCAAGGCGGTGGTGTCGTCCGGCACCCGGGAATCTATGGAGGTCGACGTTTCCAAGCTGCATGCCGCCGGGTTATGGGCCACCCTGCAGCAGGACCGCTGAGGATCAGCGGCTAACCGGGATTGGATTGTGCGCAAGTGGAAGCGGGTGCAAACCCCTGACGGTCCCCGTTATCGCTCCGCGCTGACGCCGCACGAGGCGGCGTTGCTCAAAAGCCTGGTCGGCTCGGTGGTGGGGATGCTCGACGAACGCGAATCGTCCTCGCCGCAGGACGAACTCGAGCAGATCACCGGCATGCGGACCGGCAACACCGAGCGACCCGGGGATGCGACGCTGCGCCGGCTGTTACCGGACTTCCACGCCGCGGGCGACCAATCCGGTGACATCGAAGCCGTCGACGGTCTCAACGCGGCGCTGCGCAGCCTGCACGAGCCGGAGATCATCGACGCCAAACGCGCCGCGGCTCAACACATCTTGACATCACTTCCGGATGACGGTGGCCGGTTCGAGCTGACCGAGGACGGCGCGAACGCCTGGATCTCAGCGGTCAACGACGTCCGATTGGCGCTTGGCACCTTGCTCGAGATCACGCCGGAAGGACCGGACCATCTGCCGGACGACCATCCGCTGGCCCCACACCTCGACGTGTACCAGTGGCTGACCGTCCTGCAGGAATATCTTGTGCTGGCGTTGATGGGGCCCCGATGATCGCTGCCGAGTTCCGATGAGTTCGATCACCGACGTCGGAGGCATCCTGGTAGGTCATCACCAGCGATTGGACTCTGACGCGAAGCTCGGCGCGGGCTGGGCGCGCGGCGTCACGGTCATCGTGGCGCCGCCAGGCACGGTGGGCGCTGTTGACTGCCGGGGCGGCGCACCGGGCAGCCGCGAGACCGACCTGCTCGATCCGGCTAACAGCGTGCGCTACGTCGACGCGGTCCTGATTGCCGGTGGCAGCGCATTCGGCCTGGCCGCCGCTGACGGGGTCATGCGCTGGCTGGAGGAACACGACCGCGGCGTGGCGATGGAGGGCGGCCGGGTGCCCATTGTGCCGGCTGCGGTCATCTTCGATTTGCCGGTAGGCGACTGGGCCCACCGGCCGACCGCGGAGTTCGGCTACTCGGCTTGCCAAGCCGCCGTCGGGGGGCGCGGCATTGATCCCGCGGTCGGCACCGTCGGAGCGGGCGTGGGGGCGCGCGCCGGCCTGTTCAAAGGGGGCGTCGGCACCGCCTCCACGACGCTCGACTGCGGCGTGACCGTCGGCGCGGTGGTGGCGGTCAATTCCGCCGGTGACGTCATCGACCGGGCCACCGGCCTACCCTGGATGACCTACCTCACCGACGAGTTCGAGCTGACGCCACCCCCGGCCGAGCAGATCACCGCCCTGGCTCAACTGCATCCGGTATCAACTCCGCTCAATACGCCTCTGAATACGACGATCGGTGTGGTAGCGACGGACGCCGCGCTGAGCCCCGCCGCATGCCGGCGGGTCGCGATCGCCGCCCAGGACGGTCTGGCTCGAACTATCCGGCCGGCGCATACTCCGGTTGACGGCGATATGGTGTTCGCGCTGGCGACCGGAGCGGTCGAGGTGGCGGCACCGGTCGACGTGCCGGCTGCCCTGTCGCCGGAGACAGCGTTGGTCACCGCGGTGAGCGTCGCCGCGGCCGACTGTCTGGCCCATGCCGTGCTGGTCGGTGTACTCGCCGCAGACCCGGTGGCCGGAATACCGACTTACCGCGGCATGTTGCCCGGAGCATTCAAAAGACGAGGGAGCCGATGAGGTGCTGGTGATACGTGCCGACCTGTGCGAGGCGATGGTCGCCCACTCCCGTGCCGACCACCCCGACGAAGCGTGCGGCGTACTTGCCGGGCCGGAAGGCTCTGACCGGGCAGACCGTCACATCGCGATGATCAACGCCGAACGGTCGCCCACCTTTTACCGCTTCGACTCCCAGGAGCAGCTCAAGGTGTGGCGGGCCATGGAGGACGCGGGTGAGGTCCCCGTTGTCATCTACCACTCGCATACCGCAACCGAGGCATACCCCAGCCGCACCGATGTGAGCTTGGCCGCCGAGCCGGACGCGCACTACGTACTGGTGTCGACCCGCGACCCGGACCGCCATGACCTGCGCAGCTACCGGATCGTCGACGGCGTCGTCACCGAAGAGCCGGTGCAGGTCGTCGAACACTATTAACTGCGACAAGGTTCCGAACATGAAGGAAGGCCCCATGAGCGTCACCGTGTCGATTCCGACCATCTTGCGGACGCACACCGGTGGAGAGAAGCGCGTCACTGCGAGCGGCGACACGTTAGATGCCGTCATCAGCGACCTGGAAGCCAACTATTCGGGGATCGCAGAACGGCTCGTTGATAACGGCAGGTTGCACCGCTTTGTCAACATCTATGTCAATGACGAGGATGTGCGGTTCTTGGGTGGGTTGGATACCGCGATCGCCGACGGCGACTCGGTCACCATTTTGCCCGCCGTGGCGGGTGGATAGCGGCACCGATGAGCAGGTATGACTCACTGCTGGCGGCCTTGGGCAACACGCCGCTGGTGGGTATGCAGCGGCTGTCGCCGCGGTGGGATGACGAGCCGGACCTTCCCCATGTCCGGCTCTGGGCCAAACTCGAGGACCGCAATCCGACCGGGTCGATCAAAGACCGGCCGGCGCTACGGATGATCGAGCGGGCCGAGGCGGACGGGTTGCTGGCGCCGGGGTCGACGATTTTGGAGCCGACCAGTGGCAACACCGGTATCTCTCTGGCGATGGCAGCACGACTGAAAGGCTATGACCTGATCTGCGTCATGCCGGAAAACACCTCGATCGAACGTCGTCAGCTGCTCGAGCTCTATGGCGCGCGAATCATTTTCTCGCCGGCCGAGGGTGGCTCCAACACCGCGGTCGCCAGGGCCAAGGAGTTGGCAGCGGGCAATCCGTCCTGGGTGATGCTGTATCAGTACGGCAATCCGGCCAACACCGATGCGCATTACCTGGGTACCGGGCCGGAGCTGCTCGCCGACCTGCCAGAGATCACCCATTTCGTCGCGGGCCTGGGAACCACCGGCACACTGATGGGTACCGGTCGCTTCCTGCGCGAGCACGTCGCCAACATCAAGATCGTGGCCGCCGAGCCGCGCTACGGCGAGGGCGTTTACGCGTTACGCAACATCGACGAGGGTTTCGTTCCCGAACTGTATGAACCTGACGTGCTGACCAACCGGTACTCGGTGGGTTCCTTGGATGCGGTCCGCCGCACCCGCGAGTTGATCGAGAGCGAAGGCATCTTCGCGGGCATTTCCACCGGCGCCGTGCTGCACGCCGCACTGGGGCTCGCCGCGAAAGCCGCCGACGCCGCGGAGCGCGCTGACATCGCGTTCGTCGTCGCCGACGCTGGCTGGAAGTACCTGTCCACCGGCGCGTACGCCGGTAGCTTGGACGATGCTGAAGAAGCTTTGGAAGGGCAGCTATGGGCATGAGCCGCCCGCTCGGGCAGCGGCCGTCGCCGGCGCGCCAGCCGACGAAACGTTCGGCGTGGGTGCTCGGCGGGGCCACCATCATCAGCTTTGTGGCCCTGCTGTATCTCGCCGAGCTCATTGACCAGCTCAGCGGACACCGGTTGGACGAAAACGGGATTCGGCCGCTGGAGAGCGACGGCCTGTGGGGCATTCTGTTCGCGCCGCTGCTGCACGCGAACTGGGCGCATTTGATGGCTAACACCGGCCCGGCGTTGGTGCTCGGCTTTCTGGTCACGCTGGCCGGGCTGTCCCGGTTCGTCTGGGCGACGGCCATCGTTTGGATCCTCGGCGGCTTGGGCACCTGGCTGATCGGCAACCTCGGGTCGCCATGTGGCCAGACCGATCACATCGGCGCATCCGGCTTGATCTTCGGCTGGCTGACATTTTTGCTGGTGTTCGGGTTCTTCACCCATTCGGGCTGGCAGATCGTCGTCGGAATCCTGGTGCTGTTTGTCTACGGTGGTGTCCTGTGGGGCGCGGTACCCGTGCTTAACGTGTGCGGGGGCGTGTCCTGGCAGGCACACCTCTGCGGCGGCATCGCCGGCGTTGTGGCCGCCTACCTGTTGTCCCGTCCGGAGCGCGAGGCGCGCAGGCATCGCCGGAGCGGGTCTAGCGGATTCGCCAGCCGGTGAGTCGGCATGAGTAGCGCACTCGCGCCCGTCGGCATCTTCGACTCCGGCGTCGGAGGCCTCACCGTGGCCCGAGCGATCATCGACCAACTGCCCGACGAGGACATCCTGTATGTCGGCGACACCGCCAACGGTCCGTACGGTCCGCTCACCATCCCCGAAATCCGCGCGCATGCACTGGCGATCGGCGACGACCTCGTCGACCGCGGAGTCAAGGCGCTGGTCATCGCCTGCAATTCGGCGTCCTCGGCGTGCCTGCACGACGCGCGGGAACGCTACGACGTGCCGGTCGTCGAAGTCATCCTGCCCGCTGTGCGGCGCGCGGTCACGGCGACACGAAACGGTCGCATCGGGGTGATCGGCACCCAGGCCACTATCAACTCGCATGCCTATCAGGACGCATTCGCGGCTGCCCGCGATACCGAGATCACCGCGGTGGCCTGCCCGCGCTTCGTCGATTTCGTCGAGCGTGGCATCACCAGCGGTCGTCAGGTGCTCGGGTTGGCCGAGGGCTATCTGGAGCCGCTGCAGTGCGCCGGAGTGGACACGCTGGTACTCGGTTGCACTCACTACCCGTTGCTTTCCGGGCTGATTCAGTTGGCGGTGGGCCAGCACGTCACGTTGGTGTCCAGTGCGGAGGAGACGGCCAAAGAGTTACTCCGTGTGCTCACCGGATTGGATTTGCTGCGCCCGCACGACGCGCCGCCTGCCGCACGGATCTTTGAAGCCACCGGCGACCCGACGGCCTTCACCGGATTGGCGGCTCGGTTCCTGGGACCCGCGATTACCGGGGCCGAACCGGCCCATCCGCACTCTCCGGCGCGCTAGCAGGGTGGCGGAGCAAAGCGGCGATGTTTTCGCCAACAGGGCATTGGACGTGGCACAGTAGTTAAGGTGCGCATGACCGTGCTCGGCTGCTCGGGCAGTGTCGTCGGCCCGGACTCGCCGGCATCGGGATATCTGTTGCGGGCGCCCGACACGCCGCCGCTGGTGATCGATTTCGGTGGGGGAGTACTGGGGGCGTTGCAGCACCAAACCGACCCCGGCGCGGTGCAGGTGCTGTTGTCGCATCTGCATGCCGACCACTGCTTAGATCTCCCTGGCCTTTTCGTGTGGCGCCGTTTCCACCCGACCCCGCCAGAAGGTAAGGCGCTGATGTACGGCCCGAGTGACACCTGGTCGCGACTGGGTGCGGCGTCGTCACCGTACGGGGGAGAGATCGACGACTTCTCCGATATCTTCGACATTCGGCACTGGGTCGACGGTGAGCCGGTGCAGATCGGAACACTGACCGTGCTGCCGCGGGTGGTGGCGCACCCGACCGAGTCGTACGGGTTGCGGTTCACCGATGCGGCCGGTGCCTCGTTCGTCTACAGCGGCGACACCGGCTGCTGCGAGGGGCTGGTCGAGCTCGCCCGCGGCGCCGACGTCTTTCTTTGCGAAGCGTCCTGGACCCACTCGCCGCATCGCCCACCCAATCTGCACCTGTCCGGTACGGATGCCGGTCGGGTTGCGGCGGAGGCCGGGGTAGGAGAGTTGTTGCTCACCCACATTCCGCCGTGGACTTCTCGGGAGGACGTGATCGGAGAGGCCAAAGCTGAGTTCGACGGTCCGGTGCATGCGGTGGTTTGTGGCGAGACCTTCGAGATCATGCGTCAAGACAAAGCTGCCAGCTGACGGCGCCGCTGCCCGGGCTAATGTTGGCAGGTGTCCCGACGAGAAGACGGTCGCCTCGACGACGAGCTTCGCCCCGTGCACATCACACGTGGGTTCACCTCGCACCCGGCGGGTTCAGTCCTAATTGAATTCGGCAACACGAAGGTCATGTGCGCGGCCAGCGTCATCGACGGGGTGCCGCGCTGGCGCAAGGGATCAGGGCTGGGCTGGTTGACCGCCGAATATTCGATGCTGCCGTCGGCCACCCATACCCGCGGTGACCGGGAATCGGTCAAGGGCCGTCTCAGCGGCCGCACCCAGGAGATCAGCCGATTGATCGGACGGTCGTTGCGGGCCGCTATCGATCTCGCGGCGCTCGGCGAGAACACGGTGGCGGTCGACTGTGATGTGCTGCAGGCCGATGGCGGCACGCGTACCGCTGCCGTCACCGGTGCGTATGTGGCCCTGGCCGATGCGGTGACGTACTTGTCGGCGGCGGGCAAGCTATCGGATCCGCGGCCACTGTCGTGTGCGATTGCGGCGGTCAGCGTCGGTGTGGTCGACGGTCGGGTCCGGGTGGACCTGCCCTACGAGGAAGACGCGCGCGCCGAGGTCGACATGAACGTCGTCGCGACCGATACCGGGACTCTGGTAGAGATCCAAGGAACCGGCGAGGGCGCGACTTTCCCACGATCAACACTCGACAAAATGGTTGACGCGGCGTTAGGAGCGTGCGACAAGCTGTTCGCCGCGCAGCGCGACGCGTTGGCGTTGCCGTATCCGGGTGTGATGCCAGAGGGGACCGCTGCGCAGAAGGCATTCGGGGGCTGACTCGGGTTTTGGTCGCCAGCCGGAACCGAAAGAAGCTGGCCGAACTCCGTCGCGTACTGGACAGTGCGGCGTTGGTGTCGCTGACGCTGGTGTCGCTCGACGATGTGCCGCCGTTTGACGAGTCCCCGGAAACCGGTGCGACCTTTGAGGAGAACGCTTTGGCGAAGGCGCGGGACGGGTTCGCTGCGACCGGACTGCCGACGGTGGCCGACGACTCCGGATTAGAAGTCGTAGCCTTGAATGGCATGCCGGGGGTGCTGTCTGCGCGTTGGTCCGGTGTGCACGGCGACGACTTGGGCAACACCGCGCTGCTGCTGGCGCAGATGCGTGATGTGCCCGATTTGCGGCGCGACGCGGCTTTCGTGTCCGCCTGCGCGCTGGTATCGCGGTCGGGCGAAGTCGTGGTTCGCGGGGAGTGGCGAGGCGTGATTGCACACGAACAGCGTGGCGATGCCGGCTTCGGCTACGACCCGGTCTTCATACCTGACGGTTACCGCTGCACCGCGGCGGAGCTCGCTCCGGCGGAAAAGGATGCTGTGTCACATCGCGGCAGGGCGTTGGCGAAGTTGCTGCCGGCACTTAGGACGCTCGCCGGTTAGGCGCGACTCTGCGGTTTCATCCGCGACACGCCGGTTTGACCGTACGATTCCGCAGAGCCGGCGGGTTAAATGCTGAAGCGCGCCTTGACGTTTCGCGTCTGGAAGTGCTCGACGACGATGCCGAGCAGCGGAACGGTGCCGGCAAGCAGTACCCCGATTATCTTCGGGATGGGCCAGCGGACCTTGACGGCCAGATTGAACGCTGCCAGCACGTAGAGGAAATACACCCAGCCGTGGACGACTTCGATCCAGCGAATCTCATGATGGAACACGAGATGCGAGACGATCTCGTAGCAGAGCGCGATCAACCACAGACCGGTTGTCCACGCCATCACCCGGTAGCCCAGCAGCGCCGTCCGGATTTTCTGCGCTGGTGCCGCCTGCTCCGCGTGCGGCGTCTCCGGCGTAGTCATGCGGTAGTCCTGTTCTGCTTTTCGGTGTCGCTTTTCGCCAGCTCGCCAAGGTAGGCGTTGTATTGCCTTAACACCGGATCGTCGGTGGACTGCGGTGCGGGCTTGGGTCGCTCGGGCAGCAGGCCGGGCGGCAGCTCTGTCACGGCTCGGTCTTTCGGCGGTGGTGGTACTTGTTCGTAACGGACATATTTGCGGTAGGCATAGATGCAAAACCACGCGAACAGTGGCCATTGCAGTGCATAGCCGAGGTTCTGAAACGTGCCTGAAGCTGAGTGAAATCGAGTCCACTGCCACCACCCCAGCGCCAGACAGCCGCAGGCAGCGGTGAGCGCCAGCCCCAGCAGAGCAGCCCTGCGGCGACGGGTAGTGGGCACGTCTAGACGCTACTCCCGGCTACTTTCAGGGCTAAGACTTCGGGCCGACGAACTCATCAAGACGTGCCACCGCCGCCTTACGGTAGACGGCAACTTGGTACCTGCCCGGCGACGTCCACGGGATTCTCAGCTCGTCGAGCGCCGCGCAGAACAATCCGCGGATATCGTCGGATCGATTCGAGAAGTGATAGCGGACGCTGCGAACGCCGCGATCGTTCGCCACCACACGGCAGCCGTCGCTATCGATCAGCCCGCGGACGAAATGCTCACTGGCCTCTTTCACGAGCACTTCCTGCCATGTCTCGAGCCGGATCGGCCTCAAGTGCTTCCGACCGGGACCATGCTGCGGAAAGAGGCACGGCCAGTGCTTCGAGTAGAGCCCGACCTCCGTGCAATTATTCGAACGACGCAGAGTTGCCGCGCGCTGTCCCGGCATCAAGATGTCGATCGCCTCGCGGCAGCGGTGAATTATGTCCGGGTATTTGTCGTCGAGAGTGATCCTCAATCGCCAGACACGGCCGGGTCGTGAGATGCAACCATCGCCGAGATAGAGGCCGAGGAGATAGCAATACGCATTCGGCGGCAGGCGAGAGAAATCGTGATCAATTTCGCAGGCTAATGATGCACTCGCGGCCCTGGCTCGAATTGGTGACTTACTGCGCCAGTCGCACACCGTCCTTCGCGGTATGCCTGTCTGACGCGCGATGCCACAGTCGTTGATACCGGCTGCAATCAAGCGCATCACGGTTTCGAATTCCTCGGCGGATCGCAACTTTGTGCCCCCTTCCACCGCCCTGATGGACCCACAGTACGAGGCAGCACCGACAGATCCGTCGACCAGCGAGGCGGTACGATCGCGTGGCCCGCGGGCGTGATGGAATTGGCAGACATCCCGGCTTTAGGTGCCGGTGCTCGAGAGAGCGTGAGGGTTCGAGTCCCTCCGCCCGCACCGGTTCCCTAGATGGGGTGGGCGGCAAACCACTCGAGCAAAAGGTCGGCCACTGCATCAGGTTGCTCGTCAAGCATCCAGTGCGACCCATGCAGCGTCTCGAAGCGGTACTCGCCGGTGACGTACCGGGCCGTGTTGCGGGCGGGCTTCTCGACCAGCGCGGCGTCCTCGTCACTCCAGACATACAGCGTCGGCACGCCGACCTTGGCTCGCGTGCTCCGCACGTCCGACAACGGAATCGCCCGATACCAGTTGAGGGCAGCGGTCAGCGCGCCCGGTTCGGCCATCGCTCGCGCGTCGCGTTCGGCTGCCTCGGCGGATTGGCCGCTGGCTTGCAGGGCCTTGGTGAATTGCCGTGCCTCTCCGTTCGCGCCGAGCAGAAATCGTTCGGGGATGAAGGGCAGCTGGAAGGCGTACATGTACCACGATGCGAGGCCTTGCCGGCTGGTCAGCAGCGCTCGCAAGAATGCTGCCGGGTGCGGCACCGACAGTGTCGTCACCGTCGCCAGTCGGTCGGGTAACTCCGCCGCGGCAGCCCAGGCCACCAATGCACCCCAGTCGTGCCCGACCAGGTGCACCCGACTTGCCTCGCTGGCCTCCACCAGTGCCCGCAAATCTTCGACGAGCTCAGGCGTTCGATAGTCGCGGCGACGAGTCGGGCGGGCGCCTCGCGAGTACCCCCGCTGATTCGGCGCCAGGCAGCGATATCCCTGTGCCGTGAGCCGCCCGATGACTTTGTCCCAACTCGTATTGAGCTGAGGGAAGCCATGCAACAGCACCACAACTGATCCATCGGCTGGGCCCGCATCGATGACGTCGAAAACCAGATTTCCGCGGCGGTAATGTTCCATGCGTTCAGCATGCTCCCCGAGCGCCGGTCGCCTGCCGGCGGATTCAGCAGTTCACGGAAATCCGGAACGACGCCGTCCTCGGGCTGTTCACGTCGTCAGGATTCGTTCCTTGCGCCGACCCGGTGACCGTGTAGCCGTTGTTGGCGAAAACCGCTTGGGCGCTGCCCACCCGGGCGTTGGCGACCCCGGTGAAGTTATTCAGGTTGTCGATAGCGACGGATTCGGGAACGGGCTTGTCGCGCTGCAGATCGAGCATCATCTGAACACGAGCTGGAGCGGCGTCGATGTCGACGGTCAGCATCCACTGAACCTGACTACACGCAACAGCATGAGAGGTGAGGCTGTGGTCGTCGAGGGTGATATGGGCGGTGCGCTGTGGGACCTTGTCGGTGCGCGGCGAGCATCCCGTGCTGACAGCCGCGGTGGCCAAAACGGCCACCGTGGCGGCGATGAACCGGTTCCTCACCGGCGACCTCCATTCCGGCAGCGCCTGCCTGGGCTGCGGTACGCGTCGCACCGCTGTTTCTACCAGTTCCACGCTGGTCGTCGCGGGCGAACCGCGCAAAAGTACACGCAAGCCGGCGACAGGTCCCCGCACCTCTTAACGTTGACGAATCGGAAGGAACTAGTGGCTCGATAAAACCAAGTCATCTGGAGGCACGTTGTCGGCGAACCCGAAGCTTTCCCTTCCGACGCGTCCCGCCGACGTCACACCCGAATGGTTGTCCGCCGCATTGGGTAGACACGGCAGCGCCGCCGAAGTATCCGGAGTTGACGTGGTGCCCATCGGGACCGGGCAGACGGGAGCGACTTTTCGGCTGTCCGCCCAATACCAAAGCAACCCGGGCGGCTTGCCGGACACGTACGTGATCAAAATGCCGGCCCAAGACGACACTGTCCGCGACCGTGTCGCCTTCGGTTATCGCAGCGAGTGCGCGTTCTACACCACCGTGGCAGATCGAGTACGGGTCCCGGTCCCGCAGTGCTTCTACTGCGAGATCAGCAATGACGCGACCGAATATGTACTGCTGCTCGCCGATCAGGCCCCGGCGGTGCAGGGTGACCAGCTTGCCGGGTGCGGTCAGCAGGAGGCCCAGCTGGCTGTCACCGCGCTGGCAGGTCTGCACGGACCCAGCTGGTGTGATCCCGCTTGGCTTGACCTGCCCGGCATCGTCTTCCCGCAACCGGACGAACCCGCAGCGAAAGGTCTGGGCGAGGTGGCGAGAATCAGTGCAGACATCACCCTCGACAAACTGGGCGACCGGATGAACAGCGTCGACCAGGCGACGTTCACAACAGCCATGGGCCTGGTGACGCCGTGGTTGCTTGCTGTACCCGAACGGTTTTCCCTCCTGCACGGGGACTATCGGCTCGACAATATGCTCTTCAAGCGTGAAAGTGACCACCTCACAGTGGTCGACTGGCAGACACTCGGCGTCGGTCTACCCACACGGGATCTCGCTTACTTCACCGCTACCAGCCTCACGCCGGACCTACGCTCAGGAATCGAAGAAGAACTAGTCGCCGCCTACCAGCGAACCCTATGCAGCTACGGCGTTAACGGTTATGACCTCGAAACCTGCTGGCACGACTACCGACTCGGCATGGTACAAGCACCGCTCATCTCCGCGCTGGGATTTGCGTTCGCCACAACGACCGACCGTGGCGACGACATGGTGCTGACAATGCTGAGCCGTGCCTGTCAGGCGATCCGAGACCTCGGCACCGTGGAGTTGATCGACCGGTATGCGGCCGGCCACGAGTGACCCGGATCAAATGCCATGAGCAATTGTTGGCCATCCTGATGGCATGTGCACGGCCTTGATGCGTGCCGCCCTGAATGCCACCTTGCCCGCGAGTCGTCTCATCTCTGTCGCTGTGCCGCCTTAACGAGATTGGATCCGACGATCAGGCGCTGAATTTCACTGGTGCCCTCGTAGAGTCGCAGAAGGCGGACGTCGCGATAGATCCGTTCCACCGGCACTTCGCGCATGTAACCGCTGCCGCCGTGAATCTGCACCGCGAGATCCGCTACCTTTCCGGCCATCTCGGTGCAGAACAGTTTGGCCGCGGACGGCGCGATTCGCCGGTCCTGTCCGGTCATCCATTGCTGCGCGGCGTCACGTACCAGCGCGCGGCCGGCCAGTACCCCGGTCTGCTGGTCGGCCAGCATCGCTTGCACCAACTGAAAGCTGCCGATCGGCGTGCCGCCCTGCGTGGCGGTGGCCGCATAGGCCACTGATTCGTCAAGTGCGCGTTGGGCGGTGCCCACGGCGACGGCGGCGATGTGAAGTCGGCCCCGCGCCAACGAGGTCAGCGCCGCCCGGTATCCGATGTCTTCGCTGCCGCCGACCAGCGCACCACCAGGAAGCCGGACATCGGTGAAGTTGACATCGGCTGTCCACGCGCCTTCTTGGCCCATCTTCGCGTCCTTGACGCCGACCTCGACGCCCGCCGCATCGGCCGGTACCAGAAAAACCGCGATGCCTGCTCCGTTGTCGTCAGCGGGACGAGTCCGCGCAAAAACCACGAAGAGATCAGCGACTGGCGCGTTGGTGATGAAGCGCTTCTGTCCGGATAACACCCATCCGGAAGCTTCATCTGAGCCCTCCCGAATGGCCTTCGTGCGCAGGTTCGCCGGGTTCGATCCGGCGCCGGGCTCGGTCAACGCGAAAGATGCGACCGCGTCACCGGCTGCCATGGGCTCGAGCCAGCGACTCTTCTGCTCGTCGGTGCCGAACCCCACAAGGACTTGCCCCGCGATGCCGTTGTTGGTGCCGAACATGGACCGCACCGCCAGTGAGGTATAGCCCAGCTCCAGCGCCAGTTCGATGTCCTGCGCCAGATTGAGGCCCAGTCCGCCCCATTGCTGAGGAATCGTGTACCCGAACAAGCCCATCTTCTTGGCCTGATCCCGAAGATCGTCGGGGACTCGATCTGTGGCCTGGATTTCCTGCTCTCGCGGTACGACGGCGGTCCGCACGAAGCGGCGGGTCTCCGCCAGGATTTCCCGAAAATCGTCGTCGCCGACTTCAGCCGTCGTCATTGGCAGACGCTCCTTCACTGGTCGGCTCCGACGTCTTCAGACCGCAAGCTACATCATGGTGGTGCTGGCACGGTCGCTGGAAAATGTATATCCAATACGATATTGCGATTCAGGGTGCCGGCAGCTATGGATGTCAAGGACGGGTGGTCAAGTGTCGTTGCTGAAAGGTCAGATTGCAGTCGTCACAGGAGGGGCGCAGGGGCTCGGCTTCGCCATAGCCGAGCGGTTCGTTTCCGAGGGCGCCCGAGTGGTGCTCGGCGACGTGAATCTCGATGGAACCCAGGCCGCCGCGAAACGGCTCGGTGGCGATGAGGTCGCGATCGCGGCGCGCTGCGATGTAACCGACGCGGCTGAGGTCGACGCACTGGTTGGCGGCGCTGTCGAGCAGTTCGGCGGCTTGGACATCATGGTCAACAACGCCGGCATCACCCGCGACGCGACGATGCGCAAGATGACCGAAGAGCAGTTCGACGAAGTCATTGCCGTGCACCTCAAGGGCACCTGGAACGGGATTCGTAGAGCCGCCTCGATCATGCGCGAGAACAAGCGCGGTGCGATCGTCAACATGTCGTCGCTCTCCGGCAAAGTCGGCTTGGTGGGTCAGACCAACTACTCGGCGGCCAAAGCTGGGATAATCGGCATGACTAAGGCGGCTGCCAAAGAGCTTGCTCACCTCGGCGTGCGGGTCAACGCTATTGCGCCCGGCTTGATCCGTTCAGCCATGACTGAGGCTATGCCGCAACGCATTTGGGACGAAAAGGTAGCCGAGGTGCCGATGGGCCGGGCCGGTGAACCCAGTGAGGTAGCCAACGTGGCGTTGTTTCTGGCGTCGGATCTGTCGTCATACATGACCGGAACCGTTCTGGAGGTCACCGGCGGGCGGTTCATGTGAGCATGTGCCGACAGGTGATCTTTGAACCGGTGCGGAGCTAGCGTCGGCGTGACCGAATCTGCCGAGGCGATCGCCCTGCCGTTGACCGGTGTCACCATCGTCGAGGTGTCCAGCTTCGTCGCCGCGCCCCTGTGTGGGCTGACCTTGAGCCAGCTCGGTGCGACGGTCATCCGCGTTGACCCGATTGGGGGTGCCGCCGACATCTATCGCTGGCCGCTGACGCAGAGCGGTACATCCATCTACTGGACGGGCTTGAATAAGGGGAAGCGATCGGTCAGCTTCGATTTGCGGTCTTCTGAAGGCCAGGAATTGGTGCGTCGGCTGGTCTGCGAAGGCGACGGGATTGCGGTCACCAACGCTTCTGGTATGGAGTGGTTTTCTCACGAGCGGCTGGCCCTCACGCGGTCTGATGTCATCCACATTCAGCTGCTCGGCCGGGGCGACGGTTCCACCGGTGTCGACTACACCGTCAACGCCGCCACCGGGTTCCCGCTGGTGACCGGGCCACCCAGCCACAGCAGACCGGTCAATCATGTGCTGCCGGCGTGGGACGTCTGCTGCGGCCTCTATGCGGCGCTTGTGGTTATCGCCGCCGTGCGCCGCCGCGACCACACCGGACAAGGTGCCCGCCTCAGTCTCGCTTTGGAAGACGTCGCACTGGCCACAGCGGCGAATCTTGGGCTATTGACCGAGCCTCAGGTGAACGGAACCCAACGCCAGCGGTTGGGGAATGCGATCTACGGTCAGTATGGCCAGGACTTCACCAGCCGCGACGGTGTCGACTTCATGGTTGTCGCTTTGACTGCCCGCCACTTCCGCGAGCTAGTCGGCGTAACCGGTACCGCTGCCGCGGTGTCGGCGCTGGCCGCCGCGCTGGGCGCCGACTTCGAATCCGAGGGCGACAGATACCGCCACCGGAACGTGCTGACCGGGCTGTTCGCGAGCTGGTTCGCCGAACACACAGCTGACGAGATTACCGCCGCGCTGTCGGCTACCACCGTCCTGTTCGAGCGCTATCGCAGCTTCGCTGAGGTCGCCGTCGATCAACGGGTGACGTCGAATCCGCTGTTCTTTCGGCTGAGCCAAGAAGGTCTCGGGGAATACTGGGCGGCGGGACTGCCGGCGGCATTCGACGGTGCCCATCCGGTGAGCGCACCCGCGCCGCGCCTCGGGCAGGACACTGTTGAGGTCCTGACCGAATACCTCCGGCTGAACCCGGACGACATTGCCCGTCTCGCAGAGGCGAAAACGATCGCCTGGGAGCCGGGTGGAGGGGACGGTGCCGAATGAGCAGGATTGCCCAGACGCTGGGCCTGACCGACTTCCAGACCGAGATTCTGGCAGCGGTAAGCCAATTCGTGGAAAAAGAAGTCATTCCCAACGCCGCCGAACTTGAACGCAGCGATACGTATCCCCAGGACCTCGTCGACCAGATGCGGGAACTGGGGCTGTTTGGCCTCATGATTCCGGCCGAGTACGGCGGTTTGGGCGAGTCGTTGTTGACCTATGTGTTGTGCGTCGAAGAGTTGGCTCGTGGCTGGATGAGCGTGTCCGGGGTGATCAATACGCATTTCATCGTGGCTTATATGCTGCGCCAGCACGGCACCGACGAGCAGAAGCAACGTCTGCTGCCACGGATGGCGACTGGTGAAGTACGCGGCGCTTTTTCAATGTCCGAGCCGGGACTGGGTTCCGACGTCGCTGCGATTCGAACCCGCGCTACTCGCAGAGCAGACGGTAACTACGTTATCGACGGCCAAAAGATGTGGCTGACCAACGGCGCCAGTGCGAATCTGGTGGCAGCTCTGGTGCGCACCGAGGAAGGAGCGGAGAAGCCACACCGCAATCTCACCGCTTTCCTCATTGAGAAGCCCACCGGCTTCGGTGAAGTTGCGCCGGGTCTGGTGATTCCCGGCAAGATCGACAAGCTGGGCTACAAAGGCATCGACACCACCGAGCTGATTTTCGACGGGTACCTGGCCAGGGCTGACGACATTCTCGGTTCTGCCGCGGGCCGAGGGTTCTTCCAGATGATGGACGGCATCGAAGTCGGCCGGGTCAATGTGGCAGCCCGCGCCTGCGGAGTGGGTATTCGCGCGTTCGAGCTTGCGATTCGCTATGCCCAGCAGCGTCATACCTTCGGGCGGCCGATCGCCGAACACCAGGCCATCGCGTTCCAATTGGCCGAGATGGCAACCAAAATCGAAGCTGCCCATTTGATGATGGTCAATGCCGCCCGGCTCAAAGACTCCGGCGAGCGCAACGATTTGGCGGCCGGAATGGCCAAATACTTTGCAAGCGAACTGTGCTCGGAAGTGACCCAGCAGAGCTTTCGGATCCACGGCGGATACGGCTATTCGAAGGAATTCGAGATCGAGCGGCTGATGCGTGACGCACCGTTCCTGCTCATCGGTGAGGGAACCAGCGAAATCCAGAAGTCCATCATCAGCAAGCGCCTGCTTTCCGATTATCGGATTTGACGTGCAGGTGAAGCACGCGCCAGCGTTTCACGTTCGACAGACTCAGCTGCTCTCGACCGCTTGGTCGCGAGCCCAGCGGTAATCCGCCTTGCCGGACGGGCTGCGCAGGATCTGCGCTCGAAAAACGATGGCCTTGGGCAACTTATAGCGGGCGATCGACTCGGCGGCGTGCTCGATCAATTCGTCGGCACTGGTACTGGCGTCGTCGGTCAGCGTGACCACCGCCACGACCTCCTGGCCCCAGCGCTCACTTGGTCGACCGGCCACCACCACGTCGGCCACCATCGGGTGAGAGGCGATTGCCATCTCGACCTCTTCGGCGAAGATCTTCTCCCCGCCCGTGTTGATCGTCACCGAATCCCTGCCGAGCAGTTCGATCGAGCCGTCGGCCAGGTGGCGTGCCCGATCTCCGGGCACCGCATAGCGCACCCCTTCGACCACCGGGAAGGTGGCGGCGGTCTTCGCCGCATCACCCTTGTACCCGAGTGGTACATACCCGCGCTGTGCGAGCCATCCCATGCCGTCGTGTCCGGGCGACAGCACGGAATGAAGGTCTTCGGCGAAGACGCACGTGTCGGGCCCGGCGGAGAACCTGCCAGTTGAAATCTCGCCAGGCGTAGACAAGTGATGCATCTGCGCGCCAGACTCCGATGAACCGACCCCATCGGCCACGATCAGTCCGGGACATGCTTTGATCAAGCGCTCCTTGACATATGGGGTCAGCAGGGCGCCACCGTTGGCCACCACCGCCAACGACGACACATCGGCGGCCCCCTTCTCGATGGCGGCAAGAAGGGGACGGGCCATGGTGTCTCCGACCACCGTCACCGCTGAGACCCGTTCGCGTTCGATCGTGCGGACCACGTCGTCGGCGTCCAGGTGGTCGACAACCGACGAGAAGACTACTGACTGTCCGGTTGTCAGCGCCGTCATCACCGTCCATTGCGCAGCACCGTGAATAAGCGGCGGCAGCACCATCAATTTTGTGCCAGGGTTGCTGCTGGCTCGGGTCACGATCTCGTCGTATGAGCCCGCGGGTTGGCCGCTATAGAGATCTCGGCCTCCGAAGGACGTCATGAAGATGTCATGCTGGCGCCACAGCACCCCTTTCGGCATTCCCGTTGTGCCGCCGGTGTAGAGGACGTACAAGTCGTCGGGCGAGTGCTGCACCGCCGGCGGGGCCGCCGGATTTGAAGCGATGACCGTTTCGTAGTCCGCTGCACCGTCGAGCAGGTCGTTGCCCGATTCGTCGGCGATCTGGATCAGAACTTGTAGCTGTGGAAGGTGGGGCCGCACTTCTGCCACGCGCGGTGCGAAAGCGGCATGGTAGACCAGCGCTTTAGCGCCGGCGTCTGTGAGGAGATATTGCAACTCGTTTCGCACGTAACGAAAGTTGACGTTGAAAGGTGCCACCCGCGCCTGGAAGGCGGCCAGCATCGACTCGAGGAACTCGTTTCCGTTGTAGGCGTACAAGCCGACCAGGTCCTGTCCCACCTCGTGGCCGGAGATGCGGGACCGCTCGGTATGGCACCCCAGGCCTCGCGAGCACAGATACGAGGCGAGTCGGTGGGACCGCTCGATGACCTGGGCGTAGCAGTAGCGCCGGTCCCCCTGGATGACCAGCTCGCGTTCGGGTATTGCGGCTGAGACCGCTTGAGCGACTTCGGGAATGGTGAACTGCACTGAAGTGCCTGGCATCATGGCGCGAATGCCCCGCCAGCGCGTGTGAACTGTCGTTCGACAACGGCGTGTCGTGGGCAAACACGCACGCTAGCCGGTAGGGCGCAGCCGGCTTTCATGGCGTGATAATGGTGCGGCTCACGGGTTCCGGCGCGGCTTGCCGGCTGTATATGCCGCGTTGCAGCGCCACGAGCAACGCGTTTCGCGTCTCGCGGGGATCGATGAGTTCATCGAAGCCCAACTGCTCAGCGGATCGATAGGACGCCTCAAGCTCCGCATGGCGGAGCGTGGCGGCGACCTCATCGTCGGCGTGTGATGCCCGGCTGAGGGCTGCCGCACTCATGGCACCCATCGTGGCACCCGGATAGGCGAAAGTGGCTACCTGGTCGTCGAACCCGAGCAGGGACATCACTATCGATCCGAAGCCGTATGCCTTGCGCAGCGTGAGATGCAACTTGATCGTGGTGGCGGCTGTCTGGGCGGCGAACATCCTTGCCCCGCTGCGAAGTACGCCCGCACGCTCGGACCGGCTGCCCGGCAGCATACCGGGATTGTCGGTGAGGAAGACGATCGGAAGGTGGAAGGAGTCGGCCACCGTGATGAAGTGTGCAGCCTTATCGGCCGCGTCGGCGTCGATGGAGCCGGCCAGCGCTTGGGGCTGGTTGGCGACAACGGCGACGGGATGACCCCCGAGGTGGGCGAGGGCGCAGATGATCGCTCGCCCGAACCGCGGCTGGATTTCGAACCGTTCTGGGCGGTCGAAGATAACGTCGAGCACTGTCCGCATGTCGTAGGCGCGGCGGTTGTCGCGCGCGACGATGTCGAGCAATTCTGCGGTAGGTCGTGGCGCAACGGAGGCGTCGGCGGATCGCGACGGTGGGTACGACCATGCGCTCGGCGGGAAATAGGAGAGGTAGCGACGGATGGCGTCGATCACGGCTTCGTCGTTGTCTCCGACGTTGTGGATGACCCCGCTCGGGATCGCGACGTCCGGGCCGCCGAGGTCTTCTTTGGAAATGTCTTCTCCCGTCGACTCTTTGACGACGGGTGGTCCGGCGGTGAAAATCGCGCCGAGCCGGCTCATGATCGTGAAATCGCAGACCGGGGCGACCAGTGCACCATGTCCTGCCGATGGTCCCAGCACCGCCGCGACGGTCGGCACTCGTCCCGAGCATCGCGCCTGCGCCAGTAGATCAGTCGGTTTGCGTCCATCGTGTCCGCCGGTGGGCCGAAAACCTGCGCCGTCCAGCAGCATCACCAAAGGGACCTTGTGCCGAACCGCCAACTCGGCGATGCGGTACCGCTTTGAGTTAGTGCCGGGCCCGATGGTGCCCGCGAGCGTCGTGAAGTCCTCGGCGCCCACCATGACCGGCGTTCCGTCGATCAGGCCTGAGCCGGTGACGATGGCGTCGGCGGCAACCTCTCCGCCGACAAGCGTGCCGACTTCCTGGAAGGTGTCCGGGTCAAGCAGCCGCTGGAGGCGTGCGCGGGCGTCGAGCTTGCCCCTCCCGCGGTGTTTGGCCAGCCGCTCCGGTCCGCCCATCGACCGTGCTTGTTGACGTCGACGGTTGAGATCATCCAACGTCTCCTGCCAGTCCAGGCGCTTGGTCATTGGGATGTCCTCACTCGTCGCAGTGCCTACTGTAGCGTCGCCGACATGGGTATCCGGCTGACGCCCAGCGAGGCGTGGGACGCGATCAGCGCGTCTCACACCGGGATCCTGACCACGCTGCGACGCGACGGTACCCCGGTGACCCTGCCGGTGTGGTTTGTCGTCGACCGGCAGGCGATTGCGTTGATGACACCGTCCGGCACGAAAAAGGTGTCCCGCATCCGGCGCGATCCGCGCGCCTCGTTTCTGGTGGAATCCGGGCAGCGGTGGGAGGAGTTGCGCGCGGTGCATCTCAACGGAAGCGTCGTAGTTGTCGACGACGCAGAGGAGATCAGCCGCATTGGCGCGGCGTTGGGTTTGAAGTACGCCGCGTTCCGGCCGGCCACCGCGGCCCTGCCGACGAACACCCAGGCTTACTATGCGAGCCAGACCTTTCTCCGCTTCAGTCCGGAAGGACGGATGCTGACCTGGGACAACGCCCGCATTCCGCTGGCAACGACGTGACGTTGCGGGTTTCATTTGCGCCGAAAGGTGGGATCGTGCGGAGTCGGGTCTGCCCACAAGTCGACGTTCGCCGCAAATCAGCCCACCGTGAAGTCAATGACGCCGCGGACTAATTCGCCGTTGAGCAAATCTGTATAGGCGTCGTTGATCTCGTCGAGACGATAGCGTCTGGTGATCATCTCGTCGAGCAACAATTGACCGGTCTGATACAGCGTGGCCAGCCGGGAAACGTCGGCCCTGGGATTGCATGACCCGAACACGGTGCCGACCAACGTCTTGTTCATCAGAACAAAGTCCTGCAGATCGAACTTGATTGAGCGCGTCGTCTGCGACGTCATGCCGGTCAGCACGCACGTGCCACCCTTGCGGGTCAGCTTGAGTGCATCGCGGACATCCTCAGAACTGATCAACGACGGGGAAACGACCACCACGTCAGCCATGACCCCGAATGTCAGGTCACGAACGAGCTCCAGCGCCTCAGCGGCCGACGCCGCGCTGTGGGTTGCACCGAACTGCAGAGCGGACTTTTGCTTGAACTCGACCGGATCCACAGCGATGATCTGCGCGGCGCCGTTGATTCGAGCACCCTGGATGGCGCCAGTGCCGATACCGCCGGCACCGATCACGACGGCAGTGTCGCCGCCGCGCACGCCCGCTCGAACGGCAGCGGAACCGTAGCCGGTGGGAATCGCGCAGGCCAGCAACGCGATCGGTACCAGCGGCAGCTGCGGCGCGATCTTGACCAGCGAATTAGCGGCCACCACAGTATGTTCGGCGAACGCACCGATCTTGGAGATGTGGCCTAATGGCCTACCGTCGGTGGTGTGGTGCCGAAAGGTTCCGTCGGTCGGCATTCCCGGAGTCAGTGTCCCGATCCCGGCATCACACAGGTACTCCATACCGGTTGCGCACCAACGGCATCGCCCGCATACCGCGACGAACGATGTCACGACGTGATCACCCGGCTCGAGGTCGCTGACACCGTCACCGACTTCGCGCACGATCCCGGAACCTTCGTGACCTCCCACCGTGGGGAACATCGTCGGCAGTCCCAGCGATCGAAGCACCTCGTTGGGCGCCGACATGTCACCTTTGAGGATGTGGTCGTCCGAGTGGCACAACCCGGCGGCGGCCATCTCGACCAGCACTTCGCCGGCACGCGGTGGGTCGAGCTGAAATTCCTCTACCGACCACGGTCCGCCGACGTCGTGAAGGATAGCGGCCCGGCTTTTCATGGAGCAGGTGCGAAGGTGACTGGAAGCTTGTTGGGTGACCGAAACGTCACTCCGACGATGCGAGCGTCGTCATCGGGAACCAGCGTCAGATCAGTGACCCGGTCGAGCAGGCTGTTGAGCATCACCCGGGTTTCCAAGCGGGCCAGGTGCATGCCCAGACACATGTGGATCCCGCCTGCGAAGGCGATATGCGCCTGCCGGGGCCGGCTGATGTCAAAGGTGTTGGGATCGGTCCACCGGCTCTCGTCGCGGTTCGCGGATCCCATGCATAGGTCGACCTGAGCGCCGGCGGGAACGGTTCGGCCACTCACCTCGACATCTTCGGTGGTGGTGCGCATGACCATGGTGAGCGGCGATTCATAGCGGATGCCTTCTTCGATGGCGGCCGGGATGAGTGTGCGGTCCCGGTTGATCATCGACAACTGCTCGGGATGGGTGAGCAACAGGTAAAGCAGATTGCCCGACGAGCGATATGTGGTCTCCAGTCCTGCCGGCAGCAGTAGGCGCAGAAAGGCGATGATGGCCTCGTCGGTGAGCTTTTCGCCGTCGATCTCAGCGGCAACCAGATCTCCGATCACATCGTCGGTGCGGTTGCGACGGCGCTGCTCGACCTGGTCGAGGAAGTAGGTGTGTAACTCCGCAGCCGCGTTCAGGCCTGCCATGATGTCGGTCGGAATGGAGATCAGGTCCAGCGAGAGCCGCCGGAACAAATCGAGATCCTCCGGAGGAAGCCCAAGCAGCGTGGAGATGATGCGGGTCGGGAACTCGAACGTCAACGCCTTCACCAAATCGGCATGTCCGTCGTTCTTTATTTCATCTACGAGTTGATCGCAGACCGGCCCGACGACCGACGGCTCCCAGCGTTGCAGCGCACTCGCGCGGAAGGCTTTGGCGACCAGGCTGCGGTGGTCATGGTGTTCTTTACCGCCCATGGCGAGGATGGTGTGGCCCATCACCAGGCCGATGGTCTTGTCATAGGCGGCCGAGGTGAAGATGCGATCGTCGCGAAAAGCCTGGCAGACGCCGTCGTATCCGAACAGCACCCATTCGTCGTCGGGTAGGAGTTCCGGAGGTAACAGCGAATTGTCCATCAGCGAGCCGTGATATACCGGCTCGGTGTGTCGCATGTACTCGAAAAACGGGTAGGGACTGGTTTCACCCGTCGTATCGAGCGAGACAGATCGGCCGTGCGGGTCGGTGCTGACCGTCATCAGCATCCCTCCTGAGCAACCGTGAGAGACAGCGGCGCGGCGTTGGCCACAGCAATGCCCCGCAGCGGATCATCCGAGTTTGAATGGCTATCATAATATAGATAGCAATGAAGCCCGACGGCGGTTGCCGCGACGGCCCAACCCGAGGCAATATCGGCGTGGTCGCGTGGCAGGAAGGTGGCTGGTGGCGGAGCGTCGATTCGTGTGCTCGCTCGACGAACTGCCGCCGGGCGGTATGAAGTTGGTCGATGTCGGCCAATTCGGCATCGGCGTTTACAACGTCGACGGTTCTCTGCATGCCATCGTCAACTACTGCTCACACGAGGGCGCTCCGTTGTGTCTGGGTCACGTCGGCGGCACCACTGAACCCGACCCCACCCGACCCGATGGCGTGCGACGCACCCGTGAGGGACAGATAATTCGATGCCCCTGGCACAATTGGGAGTTCGACATCACGACGGGACGCAACGTCGCAGATCCGCGGCGCCGTATCCGGACCTACCCTGTCGACGTCGCCGACGGCCAGGTGTATCTGACATCATGAGTGACGCCGCTGCGGTCCGTTCTGTGATCGATACCTGCGTGCAACCGCACTTCCGGTACAACGCTGAGATCCGGCGGTATCTGCCCGCTGCGCACAAGTTGCGGTCGATACCGGACGTGGAGCAGCAGTGGTATCAGGCTCCTGGCGGCGACTATCACGCGGACCTCTACGGAGAGCAGTACCCCGGCTCTGATCCCGAGACTGTGAGCCGCCACCTGTTCGACGGTGCCGACTCCGAACCGCAGCTACGGTATGCCATCCTCAACCCGTTGACCCGCGGCAACATCGCCGACTACCTGCTCAACAGCAGGATCTGTGCCGCGGTCAACGACTGGCTGATTGATCGTTGGGTGGAGCCCGACGTCACCGACAGATTCCGCGGCACCATTCGGGTCAATCCGGAAGACCCGAAAGGTGCGGTTGCAGAGATCGAGCGGCTCGCCGGTCACCCGAAGCTGGTTCAGGTCGGTATCCCGATGCAGTCGCGCGAGCCGTACGGCAAACCGATGTTCGAACCCATCTGGGAGGCGGCGGCTGCGCATCGCCTGCCGGTGGCAGTACACATCAACGGCGGCAACGGTGTCGACTATCCGCCGACCTTCGCCGGGCATGCGCACACCTACCCTGGCTACGCGGCGTTCATGCCACTGAACTACTTCGTTCATCTGGCCACCCTGATCGTCGAAGGTGTCTTCGGCCGGCACCCCGATCTGAAATTCGTCTTCACTGACGGCGGATACGACATTCTCACCCCGCTGATGTGGCGGCTGGATACGTTCTGGCTGTCGATGCGCGACCAAACGCCCTGGGTGGATCGGTATCCCAGCGAGTACCTCCCCGGACACGTCCGGTTCTGCACTTCGGCGCTCGACGGGCCGATCGATGACGGACAGACGCGTCGGTGGTTGGATTTCTCCGCGACGGCCGACCTGCTGATGTACGGGTCGAGTTACCCCCATTGGTCCATGTCCGCACCACAGGTGGCGACCGCCGGGCTGGACAGTTCACAACGTGACAAGGTGTTGTGGCGCAATGCCAGTGAGCTGTACGGACTGGCGGCGCCGGCGATCGAAAGCAGCGTGTCATGACAATTGTCGAGAAGGTCGAGTCGCATCAAGGGCATGACGATGGTCAGGACGAAATTTCGGTCAACATCGTCGACACCGATGTGCACCCGATGCCGCTTTCGACTGAGGTGCTCAAGTCCTACGCGCCCACACACTGGGTCGACAAGATCTGGCCCACCGGCAACGCGGTCTCCCCGGTACCACACTTTTACGACACGCCGGACTCTTACAAGACGATGTCGTTGCGTGTCGACGCGACGCCGCCCGGAGGCGGATTCGCCGGCACCGACCCGGATTACGCGGCCAGGCAACTGCTGGTTGACGCCGGCGTCAGCATCGCAACGCTGGAGCCGATGTGCGACGCGCACTTACCGCAAGCCGAGCACGTACTGAAATCGACCTACAACGACTGGCTCGCCGATGTCTGGCTCGACGAGTTCAACAAGCACGGCCGGTGGCGCGGGTCAATCAGCGTCAGCGCACAAACGCCCGAACAGGCCGGCTGCGAAGTCGAGCGGTGGGCCGGGCATCCCTACTTCGCCCAGGTGTTAATGACCCCTCAGACTCGCGGGATCCCCTTCGGCAGCCCCCATTTCGATCCTCTTTACGCGGCCGCGTCGCGCAATGGCTTCCCGGTCGCCACCCACTTGATGGGTCAGACCCCGTTCGAGCTGATACCGCTATACCCCGTGGGCAATCCTGCCCATTGGCACGACTTCTTCGCCTCGTGGCCGCTGCTCTACGTATCGCATCTGATGAGCCTGGTGTTCGACGGGGCCTTCGACCGGCATCCCGATCTGCGAGTGGTGTTCATCGAAGGGGGTTTCACCTGGGCCATGCCGGTGATGTGGCGGATGGATCGCATCTGGGAAGCCCGGCGTGCCGACCTGCCGCAGGTACGACGCCGCCCCTCCGAATACGTGCGTGAACACGTCAGGTTCACCACCCAACCGCTGGAGGACGCCGGCGTCGGCGTTTTTCGCGAGTATCTGGAGATGATGGACCTCGGCGACAACCTGATGTTCTCGACGGACTACCCGCATTGGAGCTACGACTCGCCGACGTACGCGCTGAACCGGTTCCCCCGCGATCAACGCGTGCGAATCATGCGCGGCAATGCCACCGATTTGTACCGCCTACCGCCGGTCGTCAAGGCGTTGCCCGGTGAGCGGCCACCTGTTGAGATCGTCTGATTACAGCCGGAAGCAGGGGACATGCTCACGGAGATGAATTACGCACGACCGCAAGGTCTCAGCCGTCTCGATCCGGCGCTTCGCGACATCGCGGCCAGCCTTGACATCGATGAATACCGCACCGAATCGCTTGCCGTCGAGCGGGATCGGGCAGATCGGCTGGCGGCCGAGCGCGCCGCAGACGTCGAGACGGGCAGTGTAGCTGTTGAATCCGGGGCTATCACCGGTCCGAGCGGTCAACGGCTCAACCTCCGCTTCTACCGTGGTTTCACCCGCACGGCGGCGCCGCTGGTGCTGTATGCCCACGGTGGGGGATTTGTGACCGGAAATCTGGACACCGATCACGCGCAGTGCGTAGAGCTGGCCCGATCCGCCGGGTGTCTAGTCGTGTCGGTCGACTATCGGCTCGCTCCGGAGCATCCCTGCCCAGCAGCTCTGGACGATGTGCAAGCAGCGTTGCGGCACGCTTTGGCGAACTGTGCACAGCTGAACGCGGACGGCGGTCGCGTCGCTTTGATGGGCCGCGACGCGGGAGCCGCATTGGTCGCTGGGCTGGCTCAGCGCGCGTTCGACGAGGAAGGGCCGCCGATTGCAGTTCAGATTCTGCATCAGCCGATGCTCGACTCCGACGCCACGCCGTCGCGGCGGGAATTTCAACGCACCCCCGGGCGCACCGGCCCCGCCGTGAGCCGGGCCTGGGGACACTACCTGGGCCACACCGTCGCGAACGGACAGCATGTGCCGGCGCACCGTGCGAACCTGGAGGGGTTGCCGCCCGCGTTCATCAGTTGCGCGGAGATCGACCCATGCCGTGACGAAGCCATCGACTATGCCAACCGGCTGCTGCATGCCTACGTGCACACCGAATTACACGTCGTGGCCGCAACCTTTCACGGCTTCGATTCGTCAGTGCCGAACTGGGTCGTTTCCCGGGAAAGTCGGGCACTGCATGCGCAGGTACTTCGTCGTGCTTTCGCCGTCTAGTATTCGATCCAGGGCGGCGAGCGTGAAACTACTGCGAAATCTCCGGCGACTTTTCGCAACAGGTTCACGTTGGGCGTCATTAAGGGAAGGAAGGTCCCAGCCGGCACCATGACCGCCGTCGAATCGCCCGAAAAAGTGCTTTTCGCCTCGACCAGCGAAGCGTTTCTCCGAAAAGAGACCCCACTCGCCAAGATTCGTGAGCTCAATGCATCGGGTCTTGCGTTTGATCCGGGCTGGTGGCGACGAGCCGCTTCGCTCGGGTGGACGGGTCTGCTGGTGCCTGAGGAATTGGGTGGCGGCAACGTTTCCGGTGACGGCCTTACGGATTTGGCGATGATCGCCGAGTTGATCGGCAACTCCGTGGCACCGGGACCCCTGTATCCGGTCAGCGTCGTGCTCACCGGGCTGGTCGACTCTGCCAAGCCGGGCGCCCACGCCGGCACCATCGAGTCGCTGATGTCGGGTGAGACCGTAGCGTCATGGGCGGTCTACGAGCCAGGGCGCGGCTGGGCCCCCACGGAACCGTCGGTCATAGCTACACCGACGGACTCCGGCTACCGCATCGACGGTGTCAAAGATCGGGTGGAAGCCGGCGCGCAGAGCGACCTTCTGCTGGTGGTCGCCCGGTGTGACGGGGCGGTGAGCCAATTTCTGGTCCCGACGAACGCGCCAGGTGTTCGCATCGAATCCCAGGGCTCCGTCGACCTGGTCAAGCAGTTCGCCCGCGTGCACTTCGACGGTGTCCAGGTGGGCCGCGCGTCGGTCGTCGGCAGCTCCAAGGCGGGCGATGCGCTGATCGTCCGGCAGGGTCACATCGCGCAAGTGTTGCAATGTGCTGAAGTAGTCGGAATCCTGCAGACCGTTTTTGATTTCACCGTCCGGTGGGCTCTAGATCGGCACTCCTTCGGCCGGCCGCTGGCGTCCTACCAAGCGCTCAAGCATCGTTTCGCCGACATGCTGATGTGGCTCGAGGCATGCCGCGCCACCACAGCGGCAGCCGTGGCCGACGTGGCGGCCCGCTCGCCGCAGGCGAAATGGTCGGTTAGTGTCGCCAAGTCGTACGTCGGCGAAAAATCCACCCAGCTCCTGCACGACTGTGTCCAGTTGCACGGCGGCATCGGCGTCACCTGGGAACATGACCTGCACCTTTACCTGCGGCGGGTTGCGCTGTACCGGTCGATGTTCGGTACTCCCGAAGAGCACAACCTGCGGGTGTACGCCTGGAAGGAAGCGTCGCGGTGAC
This sequence comes from uncultured Actinomycetota bacterium, assembly GCA_963830605.1. Taxonomy (GTDB): domain Bacteria; phylum Actinomycetota; class Actinomycetes; order Mycobacteriales; family Mycobacteriaceae; genus Mycobacterium. The sequence goes on from CAWHML010000005.1 coordinate 60,028, forward strand.
AAATGTCGAGTCGGCGCCTGACATCGAGGCGGAATCGGTCGAGCAGTTCCGGGCTCGGGCCAGAGTGTGGCTGGCCAACAACATGCCGGGCATCGACCCTGCTTTCCCACCGGCGGCGAATCGTGACGATGAACGCTGCTGGCTTCGAGCTCGCGAATTGCAAAAACGCTTGTTCGAAGGAGGATTCGCCGGCATTTGCTTCCCTCGTGAGTATGGCGGCCGAGGGCTCGACTACGAATACCAGCGGGCGTTCGACGAGGAAAGCCTCCAGTATGAGATGCCGCTGATCCTCAATACGCCGACGTTCACGATCTGCTGTGCCACGTTGCTCGACACCGGAAGTGAAGAACAGAAAAAGCAGCACATCGCCGCGGCTCTGCGCGGCGACGAGGTGCTGGTGCAGCTGTTGTCAGAACCCAGTGGTGGATCGGATCTGGCCGCAGTGCTGACCCGCGCCGAGCGAAAGGGCGATCGCTGGTCGATCACGGGTGCAAAGACGTGGAGCACCAGCGCATTCGCCGCCGACTACGGATTGTGCCTGACCCGCACCGACTGGGATGTTCCCAAGCACGAAGGGTTGACGATGTTCCTCGTGCCAATCGCTGATCCGGCGATCACGTTGCGGCGCATCACCCAGATCAATGGCTCGACTGAATTCTGTGAGGAATTTCTCGACGGCGTCGAGGTCGGTGACGATGCCGTCGTCGGTGAGGTCAACAACGGGTGGGCGGTGGCGTCACGGCAGCTCTACCATGAACGGCGCGCCGTTGGACAGAGTTCGGAGTTCGCAAGTGGCAGCGGCAGCGAAGGCGGCCGGGCGACGCCGGTGGACTATGTTGCGCTGGCTCAGCGAACGGAGCAGGGCGATAACGAACGTGTGCGAGAGCTGGCCGGACGGGCGCTGGTGCACCGCGCTGTCAGCGAACAGTTGTCGGTGCACGTATACCGCCGGGTCCGCGACGGCGTGTTGCCGCCGGCCGGTGGAACGCTGATCAGGCTCTTCCACGCCGACACCGTGACACTGGATTTGGACACCGCGTTTACCATCGCCGCGACCGCCGCAGTCGTGGGCGCCGAGGGCGAAGGCCTGGAAATCGGGCCGCGCTACCTCTCACGGCAGGCGGTCAGCATAGGCGGCGGTACCACCGAGATGGCCCGCAACGTGATCGCCGAGCGGGTGCTGAATTTTCCCCGCGAGTACGCCGCCGATCGTGGTGTGCCGTTCAAGCAGGTCCGCCACGGCAAGGTCACCTGACCTGGCCCCGGTGTCGGTGTACGCCCCGATTCTCCTCGAGCAGACGCGAAAGCCCCCGACACGCCGGGCGAGAAGAAGATTCTGCGTCTGCTCGCGGAGGAAGTCAAAGGACTGCGCCGCTGTCCTTGGCGGCGGTGATCGCATCCCAGTCCAGACCAAGTTCCAGCAAGATCTCTTCGGTGTGCTGACCGTGTTCGGGCGCCCGCGCCGGTTGCGGCGGCGTTTCGTCGAATTGTATTGGAGCGGCAACCATCTTGTACTCGATGCCCTGGTCGTCGACATTGGTCACGAGATATCCGTTGGGTTCGCTCTGCGGATCGTTGAGTGCCTCTTTGGGAGTCGCCAACGGTGCCCACACTCCCGGCTCATCGGCCAGCGCCGCACGCCAATACTGCAGATCATGTTCGGCAAACCGGGCGGCGACGATGGCGGTTGCTTCCGCGGCGTTGGCCACCAGGTTCGCCGCGGGCACGAATCGCTCATCGGTCGCCAGCTCGGGCAGTCCCATTCGCTGGCAGAACCCGGCCCAGAATTTGTCGGGCTGCAGGAAAACCAACTGGATCCATCGACTGTCGCTGGTCTTGTATCTGGCGACGAGGGGATTGATAGCCAGCCCCGGTGGTGCTCCCGGAATGCCGTCGATCCCGAAAAGGTCGGCGACCGAGATGGACGGGGCGATGCTCCACATCGCCTGAGCCAGCAACGAGGAATCCACGATGGTGGGCTCGCCGGTGCGTTCACGATGGAACAGCGCCGCGCACACCCCGCCGGCCAGGGTTATGCCACCCTGCAGGTCACCGAATGCCGGGCCCTGCACGGCCGGATCGGGCGTGCCGAAGGGTGTCAGGGTGTAGGACACGCCGCCGCGCGCCAAATACGTTGCGGCGTCGAAACCGCCGCGGTTCCGGTCAGGGCCCCGCACACCGAGACCGGTGCCGCGCGCAATGATGATGTTCGGGTTGAAAGCGCGAATGTCGTCAACCGTCAGACGGGCGCGTTCCAGCGCCGCCGGTAACCAGTTGGTGAGCAATACGTCGGCTTGCGCCAGCAGCCGGCCGAACAACTCCCGACCCCTGTCGCTTTTGAGATCCAGTCCGATGCTGCGCTTTCCGCGATTACTCACTTCCAGGATGAAGTCGACATCAGCACGAGCAGCTTGACGGGTGAAGCCTCCGACGACCAGCGCACGGCCGGGGTCGCCACTGCCGACGCTTTCCACCTTGACCACGTCAGCACCCCACTCGGCAAGCGCCACGCCGGCTGCCGGCACGTAGGTCCACGACGCCAGCTCGACGACCCGTACCCCACTGAGCACACCTGACATCTGCCTACCCTTTCAGTCGGTCGAGCTTTCTTGACGGTGCTGGCCTCGAGTTACAACTGATTGAGCAAGCCACGCACCGGCTTCGGCGTAGTACTGGTCGGAAGCGCCGAGCAGTGCGCTCCAGCTCAGGAGCCGCCGTAGGTAAAGATGAGCATTGTGCTCCCAGGTGTAGCCGACACCGCCCAGCACCTGAATGGCGATGTCACCGACGGTGGCCAGCCGCGACGCGAACGCTTTAGCGTGGATCGCGGCCAGGTGTCGTTCGGCAGGCTCAGCCGCATCGGCGGCCCACAAGCCGCGGATGACGCCGCAGCGGGCGAGCTCCACAGTCTCATACATGTCGACGCAAAGGTGCTGGACCGCCTGGAAACTGCCGATCGGTTGACCGAATTGTTTTCTCACGGTGGCGTATTGAACGGCAAGATCCATGACCGCCCGCGCGGCGCCGAGAGCGTCAGCAGCGTAGGCGACGAGCAGGTCGTCGGTCAGAGCCCGAACGTCGTCCGCTGACGCGAAAGCCAGCCGCTGTGCCGGCGCGCCATCAAGCGTGACAGTGCAGAGCCGACGCGTCGGATCGACACTGTCTTGCTGATTCGAACACACCCCGCAGCTGGATTTCTCGACAACGAAAAGGCTGGCGCCGTCGTCGTCTTCGGCCAACAGCAGTACGACGTCGGCTGCGGCGAAGTCGGGTACCGACGCAATGGTGCCTCGCAGCGTGCTGCCCGCTGAACCTCGGACGGCTCTGGGCCGAAGGCCAACGAGAGGGCCGATGGTCGCAATCGTGGAACCGTCGGCGATACCGGTCAGTAGCGTTTCGGCATTGCGGTCGGTGCCCATGCGAGTGAGCGCCCGGGTCGCCACGACGGCGGAAGACAACCAAGGTCCAGGATAGAGCGCGGCGCCCAGCTCCTCGGCGACGATCCCGGCCTCGAGCATGGTCAGCCCCGCGCCGTTGTACTGATTCGGCACAAGTACGGCGGTGGCGCCCAAAGCGGCGAGTCCGCGCCACACTTCGTCGTTCGCGTCCAACGGGCTGTCGAGCACCTTCCGGACATACGTGGCGATGTCGGCCTTCTCGGCGCAAAATAGCCGCACGGTGTCACGCAATGCCAGCTGCTCGGCACTCAGTTCGAGATTCATCGGCGGGGCAATCCCAAGACGCGCTGGGCGGTGATGTTTTTGTTGACCTGGGTGGTGCCGCCGGCGATGGTCAGGGACCGGGACGTGAGCCGATACTCCTCCCACCGGCCGTGTCCACCGAGCGGGCCGAGAGTATCGAAGGCTAGCGCAGCGAGGTCTTGGCCGACCTCACCCCACACTGTCTTCGCGAGGCTCGCCGATTGAAATGAGTCGCCGCCATGCAGGGCCGCCGATATCGACCGTTGACACAGCACCTCGAGGTACTTGATGCGCACCGCAAGCTCGCCCAGGCGGCGAAGCGTCAGCGGGTCCTCCAGCGGTGACCGGCCGCCCACCTGGCTGCCGGCCAGATCGGCTGTCAAATCGTCCAATCGCAGCTGCATTTCAGCGTAAAGCTTTGCCGCTCCCACCCGCTCGTGACTCAGCGTGGTCGTGGCGACCTGCCAGCCCATGTTCAGTGGACCCAGCAGCGCGTCGGCCGAGACTCGTACATCGCTGAAGAACAGTTCGGCGAAGTCTGCGGATCCGTTGAGAGTGACAATGGGACGGACCTGAATGCCGGGCAAGCTCATATCGACAATCAGGCAGGAAATACCCTTGTGCTTGGGCGCCTCGGGATCTGTTCGCACATATAATTGGCACCAGTCGGCGCGGTGGCCAAGCGATGTCCAGATTTTCTGACCGTTGACCACGAAGTCTGCCCGCTCACCGTCACCATCGCGCACCGCGCGGGTGCGCAGCGAAGCAAGATCGGAACCGGCCTCCGGCTCTGACATTCCCTGACACCAGATGTCGTCGGCTCGCAGCATTCTAGGCAGTAACGTGCGCTTCTGGCCCTCGGTTCCGTACTGCATGATCGCCGGGGCGATGTTGTTGATCCCGATTATGTTGAGCGGCACCGGAGCCCGAGCCCGTGTCAGCTCTTCGGCGTAGACGAGCTGCTCGAGCAGCGTGGCGCCGCGCCCTCCATACTCGGCTGGCCACGAGACCGCCGCCCAGCCTGCGTCGGCCGTCGTACGGTTCCACGCGCGAAGCGTCTCGAACCTGACGGCATCCGCGGTTCGGCTGCGGCCCGCGGCCACGATGTCAGCAGTGAGACTGGTCGCGAGCCATGCCCGCAGCTCGTCGCGGAACTGCTCAACCTCTGCCGGGTATGAAAAATCCACGTCGTCCCGTCGAGTTCATACGATTGGCGCCGCCCGATGCCGGACCTTCACGGCGATCCGGAAATCAGGTCAGGCGCTGGTGTCTTCTCTATTTTTAGTATCCTAGATACTATAAGGATTCTGTACTGCAGCCACCGTTGGGTTGGCGGAAGAGACGGTGCGCGACGCAATGAGAGGCACCCGCTCTGCCCTGAGCGGATGGCTTGGGCCCGAACGGCACTGGCGGCAGCAGGGATTGATGTGGCACGTGAGGAAGGTCGGCCATGGGCAGGGTGACAGGCAAGGTGGCGTTGATCAGCGGAGCCGCGCGCGGCCAGGGGCGCTCTCACGCGCGCATGCTTGCCGCGGAAGGTGCCGACATCATCGCAGTGGATCTGTGCGAAGACATCGACACCAACAAATATCCGTTGGCCCGGCCCGAAGACCTTGATGAGACGGCCCGGCTCGTTGAGAAGGAGGGGCAGAACGCGCACACTGCGATCGCCGACGTTCGCGACCGAAAGGCTTTGTCCGCCGCGATCGATTCCGGGGTCGCCGAGTTCGGCCATCTCGACATCGTGGTGGCCAACGCCGGCATCTGCCCGCTGACCGCCGGCCTGCCGCCGCAGGCGTTCGCTGATGCCGTCGACGTCGACTTGGTCGGCGTCATCAACCTGGTGCATGCCAGCCTGAAACACCTGCAAGCGGGAGCGTCGATCATCGTCACCGGTTCGGTGGCGGCGTTCATGGCCTCGATGAACACCAGCGGAATAGACGGCGGTCCTGGCGGAGCGGGTTACGCGTTCGCCAAACAAGTCGTGGCGCATTACGTCAACGACTTGGCGTTGGCTCTTGCGCCACACTCCATCCGGGTGAACGCCATTCACCCGACCAACGTCAACACCGACATGTTGCAAAGCACACCGATGTATCGCGCCTTCCGGCCGGACCTGCCGAACCCCACCCGTGAAGATGCCGAACCGGTATTCCCCCTGATTCAGGCAATGCCGATTCCCTACGTCGAACCCGAAGACATCAGCGAAGCCGTCCTGTTTCTTGCCAGCGATGCGGCGCGCTACGTCACCGGTCAGCAGCTGCGTGTGGACGCCGGCGGCTTCCTGAAGGTCAAGCCGTGGTCGGGCGTGTGACACTGTAGTGGACGCGCCGCCGGACAAGGTGCCGGAAGACTTGCACCGCCGCATCTATGCATTGATGGTGTTGATGAAGTCGGCCGACGACCGCCTTTCCAAGGGCATTGCGACCGGCGAATTCATGTGCGTCTACTGGCCACCGCGCGGCCAAGAGGCCATCGCCGCGGCGATGGGTGTGACATTGCGCGAAGACGACCAGCTGGTGACCACCTACCGGGGACTTCACGACTTGATCGGCAAAGGTGTTCCGCTGGAGGAGATTTACGGCGAGATGATGGGACGTGCCGTCGGCGCGAGCCGCGGTAAGGGCGGCACCATGCATATCGCCAACCCTGCGAAGGGGGTGATGCTTTCGACCGGGATCGTGGGTGCGGGACCGCCGGTTGGTGTCGGCCTGGCGATGGCGGCGAAACGCAAGGGGCTCGACCGAGTGACCGTCGTCAGCTTCGGTGACGGCGCCACCAACACCGGATCTTTTCACGAGGCGGCGAACATGGCCGCGTTGTGGGACCTACCGATGGTGTTGCTGTGCCAGAACAATCGCTACGCAGAAATGACGCCGACCGAGCACACGATGAAGCTGAAACACGTTGCCGATCGGGCCGCTGGATACGGCATGCCGGGTGTCCAGATCGACGGCAACGATCCGCTGGCGGTTACTTCGGCGCTCGATGCAGCGCTCGCGCGGGCACGCGCCGGTCAGGGGCCCACCTTCATCGAATGCCTGACTTTTCGCTTTCGCGGGCACTATTTCGGCGACCGAATGCCCTATATCCCCCAAGAACAGCTCCAGGCGGCCATGGCGGACGACCCGGTGCCGCGGTTCCGTAACCATCTTGCCGCTGCCGGCCTCTGTCGCGACGACGAGCTCGACCGCATCGAGAAAGAAGCCCTCGAGATGGTGGAAGCGGCATTGACGAAGGTCATGGGCGCACCCGCCCCGTCGGTCGCTGAACTCGAGCGCGATGTGTATGCGGCCCCGATCGGGTTTCCCGTATGAATGAGCCGGTGATGAACGAGACCGAGATGACCATGCGTGAGGCGCTCAACCTTGCGCTGGATCAGGCGCTGCAGGCCGACGACAGAGTCTTCCTGCTCGGGGAGGACATCGCCGATCCCGGTGCCTCCGGACCAACCGCAGGGCTGTCGACGAAGTACGGCCACGACCGGGTGCTTGACACACCGATCTCGGAGGCCGGCATCGTTGGCGCAGCGATCGGGGCGGCCATCGACGGACTGCTCCCCGTGGCCGAGATCATGATCATGGACTTCATCGGCATCGCCGCCGACCAGATGATCAACAACGCCGCCAAGCTGCGATTCATGACCGCCGGTCGGACTACGGCGCCGATCACGGTGCGCACGCAGGTGTATGCGGGTCTGGCCACCGGGGCTACCCATTCGCAGACCCTGGAGGCGTGGTTCATGCACATCCCCGGGATGAAGGTGATCGTGCCCTCCACCCCACGCGACGGGAAGGGTTTGTTGACGTCGGCGATCTTCGACGAGGACCCCTGCCTCTTCGTCGAGACCATCCGTCTGCAGGGCCGCAAGGGGCTGGTCCCCACCGAGCCCGGATTCTCGATTCCGTTGGGCCAGGCCGACGTCAAGCTGCCGGGCAGCGATGTCACCCTGATCGGCTACGGCCGAGCGGTGCATGACGCGCTCGCGGCGGCGTCAACGCTGCGGGAGCAAGGCGTCAGCGCTGAGGTTGTCGATCTGCGCACCCTGGTGCCGCTGGATGTTGACGCCATCGTCGAGTCTGTCCGTCGCACCCGCCGAGCGGTGATCGTGCACGACGCCGTCCAGTTCGCCGGGCCGGGAGCCGAAATAGCGGCAATTCTGCAGGCCGAGCTTTTCGGGCAGCTGGCCGCACCGGTCGAACGAGTCGGCGCCCGATTCGTGCCCAGCCCGGCCGCGCCCGCGCTGGAGGCGCAGGTGTACCCATCTCCGGCGCGCATCGTAGCGGCCGTGCAGCGGACACTACAGAGGGCTGAAGCGCGTGCCTGACTTTGTCATTCGCATACCGCGAGTGTCGGTGGCGGTGTCGGAGGCCGAGCTCACCGAGCTTCTCGTCGACGCCGGCCAGCATGTCCAAGAGGGCACGCCGATCTATGTGATCGCTACCGAGAAGGTGGAACAAGAGATCCAAGCGGGTGCGACGGGAACCGTGCAATGGACCGCCCGGGTGGGAAGCACCTACGACATCGGCGCCGAAATCGGCGTCATCACGTCATAACGGAAGGTGAGAGCGCATGGACATCAACGAGACCCGCGAACGGATCATCTACGAGAAACAGGGCGCGATCGCACGCATCACACTGAACTGGCCGGAAAAGGCCAACGCCCAAGACCAGAAGCTGGCCGAGGAGGTCGATGCGGCTTTGATGGACGCCGACCGCGACTACGACGTCAAGGTGTTGATCCTCAAGGCCAACGGCAAGGGATTCTGTTCGGGGCATGCGATCGGTAACAATGCGCACGACTACCCCTCCTTCGTCGAGGGCCAGAAGCGGATGGGCACACCGTGGAAGCCCCAGACCGATATCTTCGTCAAGCCGACGCTCAATCTCTGGGAGTTCTCCAAGCCCACCATCGCGCAGGTCCACGGCTACTGCGTCGGTGGAGGCACCCACTACGGCCTGACCACCGACATCGTCATCGCCGCCGAGGACGCATATTTCTCTTACCCGCCATTGCAAGGCTTTGGCATGCCGTCGGGTGAATGCTCGATCGAACCGTGGGTTTTCATGAACTGGCGCCGCGCGGCCTATTACCTCTACCTTGCCGAGGTCATCGATGCCAAGCGGGCTCTCGAGGTCGGGTTGGTCAACGAGGTGGTGCCGCGCGAGCAACTCAACGACCGCGTCGAGGCGATCGCCCGGCACATCGCCCAGGCGCCGCTCACGACGCTGCTCGCGACCAAAGCGAACCTCAAACGGGCTTGGGAGCTGATGGGCATGCGGGTGCATTGGCAAAGCTCTAACGACCTCGTCGCGCTCGCTTCGATCAGCAAAGATGTCCAGGAATTGATCCAGCAGGTGTTCAAGGACAAAGTGTTGCCATCCGAGCAAGCTCGGCGCCAAGCCGCGGCGGCCGCATCGACCGACGGCGCAACCGCCACGTAGGTCCGCGGATGAACATCGCCGACCACGCGATCCGGGCCGCAGAGTCGCCGGCTTTGTTGCAGTCCGACGGCGGCGTCATAACGTACGGCGAGCTGTTCGCGCGCAGTCAGCAGGTCGCTGGGCTGCTTCACGACGCCGGACTGCGGCGTGGTGACGGCGTCGCGCTGGTCCTGCCGAACCGGCCCGAGTTCTTCGAAATCACCTGGGGCTGTCAGCTTTCCGGACTCTACTACAGCGCCGTCAACACGCACTTCACCGCCGGAGAAGCCGCGTGTGTCATCGACGACTCCGACGCCAAGGCAGTGTTCGTCGACGTCTCGATGGCCCGGCTTGCCGCGCACCTGCTCGATGTCGACGCGAACGTCAGCGTGCACATGGGTGTGGGCGGCACCCTGCCCGGTTGGCGCGACTATGAGGACGCGCTGGTCACCGCCGGAAATGCGCCGTCGATGTCGGACGGGTCGGAGATGCTCTACTCGTCCGGTACTACCGGACGTCCCAAGGCCGTACGCCGACCGCTGCCGGTCGACGGCAACGGGTCCTGGGCACAGAAAGTGTTGGAATATGCGCTTTCCGCGCGATACGGCATGACCGACGAAAGCGTCTACTTGTCCCCGGCTCCGCTGTACCACGCGGCGGGAATCAATTACACCATGGCGGTGCACCGCGTCGGCGCTGCTGCGATCCTCATGCCCAGATTTGATGCCGAAGACGTACTGCGCATCATCGAGGCCTATCGGGTGACGCACGCGCAATTCGTGCCGACCATGTTTGTGCGGATGCTCAAACTGCCCGAAACCATCCGAGATCGATACGACCTGTCAAGCTTGCGGTGTGTCTTGCACGCGGCCGCGCCGTGTCCAGTGGATGTGAAGCACCGGATTATGAAGTGGTTCGGTCCCATCGTGCACGAGTATTACGGCGGCACTGAAGGATTCGCAGGCACGACGATCAGCCCGCAGGAGTGGCTGGCTCACCCGGGTTCCGTCGGCAAACCGCTGCAACCCGTGCACGTGGTCGCAGCTGACGGGACAGAGCTGCCAGCCGGGAAAACCGGTGAGCTGTTCTTCGACGGCGGACCAGACTTCGAGTACTTCAAGGACCCCGAGAAAACAGCCTCGACATCCAACGACCGCGGCTGGCGCACCTTAGGTGACATGGGTTATGTCGATGAGGACGGTTACCTCTTTCTGACCGATCGATCGACCTTCACGATCATTTCGGGTGGGGTGAACATCTACCCCCAGGAGGCCGAGAACCTACTCGTCATGCATCCGGCGCTGGTTGACGCCGCCGTCTTCGGGATTCCCAACGAGGACTTCGGCGAAGAGGTCAAGGCCGTCGTGCAAGTGGGTCCCGGTGTGCGGCCGGGGCCGGACCTGGCCGCGCAGCTCATCGAGTATTGCCGCGCTCACCTCGCCGGCTATAAGTGCCCCCGCAGCATCGACTTCGACCCGGAATTGCCCCGGGACCCCAACGGCAAGCTCTACAAACGACGTATCCGCGATCGCTACTGGCAGGGACGGACGTCACGGATCATCTGACGTCACACGAACGAGGGATGACTATGGTTTCAACGGACGTGAATTGGGCGCCTTTGCCGGTGCCGTGGGCGGTGACGACCCCCGACCGGATTCCCAAGCAGCGCTATTACAGTTCGGAGTTCTACGCGATGGAAACCGAACTGTTCTGGCCAAGGGTGTGGCAGATGGCATGCCGGCTGGAAGAAATACCTAAGGCCGGTGACGTCGTCGAATACGAGATTGTCGACCAGTCGATCATCGTCGTGCGCGTCGACAGCCAGACTGTTCGGGCCTACCACAACGCCTGCCGCCACCGTGGCGTAAAGCTCGTCGAGGGCAGCGGTTTTCGCCGCAATTTGGTCTGTCCGTTCCATGGCTGGTGTTGGAACCTGGACGGCAGCAACAGTTACGTCGCGCGCCCCGAGGTCTTCGCCGAGGACAATCTGCGTCCAGAAGATGTGCGGCTCGTTCCCGTGCGGTGCGAGCTGTGGGGTGGGTGCGCCTGGATCAACCTCGACGACGCGGCCCCGTCATTGCGTGCATGTCTGGAGCCGTTCGCCTCGACCTACGACGCGTGGAAAGTAGAGACACTGCGCACAGAATGGTGGCAGTCGTGCCTGCTTCCGGTGAATTGGAAGCTGGCAACCGCGGCCTTCATGGAGGGCTACCACGTGCCGCAGACCCACCCGCAGCTACTGCCGGCGGACCAGGGCAACGGATCGGCGTCTGCGCAGATCATCCGGAACAGTTTGTATTTCATGCGTAGGCTCGGCCACGGCATGGGCGGCATGACCCATGAGAACGACATCCGAATCGCCGAAGGCCTGCAGAACATCGAGCTGCCGGCGGAGCCGGCCGCGGCGATGGCCACGTGGCGCAGCAGGCTCAACGACGAAGTGGTGCGGTGGCATCGCGCCCGGGGCAGCACCATGCCTGATCTGAACGAACTGGACCGTCGCGGCATCACCGACGCCATCGGCTTCTGCTTCCCGCATTACTTCCTGTTACCGACCTACAGCAGCGCGTCGTCGTATCGGATCAGACCTTTTGGTCCCGAGCAGACTTTATTCGAAATCTGGTCGCTGACTCGGCTGCCCGACGACGTGTCGGCGGGCAAGCCCCTTCCGCCGGAGCCGATGGCACCTGACGACCCGCGGTGGCCCCCGATCCCCGCGCAGGACTTCTCGAATCTGCCGCGACAGCAGAAAGGTCTGCACTCGAGAGGTTTTGAGTTCATGCGGTTGTCGAACCAAATCGAAGGACTGATCTCGAACTTCGAGCGCGTGGTCGACGGTTTACTCGCCGGCCTGCCGCACGAGGCATTGGTGCCCGCGATCCAGAAGACCAACACCACCATTGATGTGCCGATCGCCGACTTGGGCCTCACCGGACGCACTGCGACGGAGGCACGATGAGCATGCGATGGGACCGTTCTGTCGACCTGCTGATCGTAGGCAGCGGCGGGGGTGGAATGGTCGCGGGGCTGGCCGCACTCGACTGCGGACTCGAGCCGTTGATCGTCGAAAAGCAGGGGCTGATCGGCGGGTCGACCGGGCTGTCGGGCGGCATCGTCTGGCTGCCCAACAATCCCTTGATGCGGGCTGAGGGGGTCGTCGACTCCCACGAGGAGGGATTGGCCTACCTGGCTGACGTCGTCGGCGACATCGGCGCGCCGTCATCCCCGCAGCGGCGCGAGATGTTCCTCACCGCGGGCTACGAGATGATCAACTTCCTCATCCGCAAGGGTGTTCGGCTGGTCCGGTGTGTTGGTTGGAGCGATTACTACTCAAACCACAAGGGCGGCAATGCCTCCGGCCGGGCGGTGGAAGGCGTTCCGTTCGATGCCGCCGAGCTGGGCGAGTGGAGCGACAAACTGCAGCCTGCGCTGGCCGAGAGATACGGCTATGTGGTTTTGACCAACGAGCTGCGTTCGGTTCAATACTTCAACCGCGCACCGCGGGCGTTCGCCGTCGCCGCCAGGGTCTTCGCGCGCACGGCTGCGAGCCGCATCCGCCGGCGTCACCTGCTCACCAACGGTGCCTCCCTGATCGGGCAGCTGCTCAAAGCGCTGATTGACCTTGCCGACGGCCGGCCTCCGCTGTGGACGGACGCGGCGATGCATGACCTCATCATCGATGACGGCCGGGTTGTCGGCGCTCGTATCGTCCGTGGCGGCGTCCCAATGAATGTCGAGGCGCGCAGGGGAGTTCTGCTGGCCGCCGGCGGCTTCGGGCATAACAAGGAGATGCGGCGTCGTTTCAGTGGCGATCAGCCCAACGAGGGGCAATGGTCGATCGCCAACGCCGGCGATACCGGCGAGGTGTTGGAGACGGCGATGCGGCTGGGGGCCAAAACCGACTTGCTGGACGAGGCTTGGTGGCTGCCCTCGGTGTTCATCGCCAACGGGGGCGCCGCCGCTGCCTCGCTTGGCTCGGGACGGCAGCGTCCAGGAGCAATCTACGTCGACTCGACCGGCCGCAGATTCTGCAACGAGTCGAACTCTTACGTCGAGGTCGGCAAGGCGATGTATGCCAACAAGGCGGTGCCGTGCTGGATGGTTTTCGACGAAGGCTACGTGCGCAGATATGTGACGGGCACCAATCCACTGAAGCGGCGCCTGCAGTTGCCTGCCGAGCTGATCGAAAGTGGCGCGGTCAAACGCGCCGCCACCATTGCCGACCTCGCCCACGCCACCGACCTGCCCGCCGACGAGCTGGCCCGAACGATCCAGCGGTTCAACCGCTTCGCCGCCAAAGGCCTGGATCCCGACTTCGGACGCGGCCAGTCGGCGTACAACGACTGCCTCGGCGACCCTGGGTACCGGCCGAATGCCGCGCTAGGCCCGCTCAACCGAGCGCCCTATTACGCCACCAGGGTGTTCCCGGCGGATGTCGGCACCTGCGGCGGGGTGATCACCAACGAATATGCCCAGGTGCTCGATCAGCAGGAGCGGGTGATCGACGGTCTGTATGCCACCGGCAACACCACTGCAACCGTGATGGGCCGAACGTATCCGGGCGCCGGCGCGAGCATCGCCAGTTCGATGGTGTTCGGCTACGTCGCCGCGCGGCACGCCGCCGGGCGCAAAGTCGCTGGCCACATGAACCGCTAGCCGTTGTCGCGAGCAGACGCGGAAATACCCCGAAACGCCGTGGGTGAGGTGAATTTTACGTCTGCTCGCGCTAGGAACGTTCGCCGTCGACGAAGTCTCGGGGCGTCAAACCGGACTGCATCAACTCGGTTCGTCGAGCCTGAACATCGGAGGCCGCGCCGACCATATTCGTCAGGATGTGGCTGACCTGCAAGTGAACTCGCATGCCCATGAGTTCCCAAGCCCGCTTGACGTTGTTCTTGACGGCCATCAGCGTGGTCAACGGGATCTGGGCGATTCGGCGTGCCATCTGTTCGACGGTTTCGTCGAGGTCTGCTCGCGGCACAACCTTGTTCAGCAATCCCCACTCCAATGCTTCCTGCGCTGAGAGGGTGGGCGCCAGCAGCAGCCAGTCCATCGTGCGATGCCAGTTCATCAGCAACCACGGTTCGATCATCGTGTGCCCACCCGGCTCGCCCAGGCTCTGGGCAAGCGGCATCTGAAAATAGGCGTCCTCGGAGGCCACGCAGAAGTCGGTCAGCAGACCAAGATAGATACCGCCGCCGACACAGTAGCCGTGGATCGCTGAGATCGTCGGCTTGGGGAACTCCCAGAGATACAGCGTCGGCCAGAGAAACAAGTCGGCGGTGCCTTTGTAGAGGTCCTCGAATGTGTTGCCGAAGTCGGGATAAGGGTCTTCGTCAGGGCCCCAGCGGGCGACATGACCGCCGCAGAAGCCGTTGCCGTTGGCCTTGAGTATGACGACCTTGATCTCTTTGTCGCGGTCTGCTTCGTGCAGGCACTCGTCGACCTCGGTGACGAGCTGGGCATCTTTGGTGTTGGCTTTGTCGACGCGGTTGAGGATGATCCGCGCTATCGGTGGATCGCGTTGGTAGATAACCGCTTCGAGCTTGCGCTGCTCCACCTGAAGACCCGTGCTATCAGGCTTTGACTGCTTCCGAGACCGGCTTGGTCACTTTCATCAACTTCATCAAGTTGCCGCCCATGATCTTGGCGACGTCCTCTTCGGAAAAGTCGGTGAGTTCGTCAACGAAAGATATCGGGTCTTTCAGCCCCTCTGGATGCGGCCAGTCGGAGCCGAACAATACCCGGTCAGTGCCCATCATCTCGACGATCTCGCGGAAGCGATCTTCCCAGAACGGGGTGATATAGATGCAGCGCTTGAAAGCCTCGATTGGGTCCTCGCCGAATGACTGTGGCATCTTCTTGTATACACCTTTGAGTCCCTTGAACAGGTCCGGCACCCAGTCGGCGCCGTTTTCGATCGAAAGGATCCTCAGGTCGGGGTTGCGCGACAGGGCGCCGTGGCACACCAGCGCACCCATCGCGTCCTCGATCGGCCGGTGACCCATCGTCAGGCTGCGGAATGGTGTCGGCTTGAACGGCAGGAATTCGTCGCCGGGCTCCCAGACGTTCGCGAATTCGGAGTAACCACTGTCGGAAGCGTGCATCGACACCGGGATCTCAGCCCGAACGCAGGCCTGCCAGAACGGGTCGAATTCCTCGAGGCCAAATGACCGACTGCCGCGATAGCCGGGTACCGGCGCTGGCCGCACCAGCACAGTGCGCGCACCGCGCTCCAGGCACCATTCGAGTTCTTCGAGCGCGCGCTCGACGATCGGCAGGGTGATGACAGGGGTGGCGAAGATGCGGTCCTGGTAGTTGAAAGACCAGGTCTCGTACATCCATTGGTTGAGCGCGTGTATGACGTCGTGGGTCATCTCCGGGTCGTCTTTCATGCGTTCTTCGACCAGGCTTGCCAGGGTGGGGAACATCAGAGCGTAGTCGATGCCGAGTTCGTCCATGGCTTCCAGCCGGGGGCCGGGTTCGCGGAAGGCGGGGATCGCCTTCATCGGCTCGCCCAGAATCTCGCGGTAGCTCTTGCCCTGCGCGCCGTTGCGGAAGTAGTCCTCCTGCGCGCCGGGACGGGCAACCACCTCGAAGGTGGGATTCGGGATGTAATTACTGATGTGGCCGCGCACAACGATTTTGGTGCGACCGCGGACCTGCACGTAGTCGATGACGTTCTTGCGGTTATCCGGGAGGAATTTGGTCAACGCTTCCTGCGGCTCGTACATGTGATTGTCCGCGTCGAACACCGGGAAGGACAGCTGGCGAGACGGCATGGCGATCTCCTTGCAGTGTTATGGGATGCAGGCGGTAATGACGTTACCATCTCCGGGCTGATCGGCGGTACGGGCACTGGCTCTCGAGGTAAACCGGGTAGTCAACGCCGGCCGTCGCGCTCGACGACGGCGAAGTTCACAGTCGCGGTGGCGGCAAGGTCCTCATCGCCGCTGCGGAAGATGTCGACCTGGACCACGATGTTGCGCCGGCCGGCCCGCAATATCCGGGCGACCGCTCGGGCGGTGCCGTCGGTAATGGGCCGCAGGTAGCGGATGAACAGGTCGGCGGTCGTCAGACCGGTGCCCGGCGTCAGATGGCGGAGGCTGAGACTGCCGCCCGCCACATCGGCCAGCGTGGCGATCAGCCCGCCCTGTAGAGCTCCAGCGGTGTTGACCACCTGCGGCTGCACCGGTATCTCGATGACATGCTCGTCGTCAGCCGAGAGGGTCTCTCGCATTCCCACCTGGGCGAACAACTCGGCCAGCGATGACGGCGACCGCTGCCTGCGGTTGTGATTGTCACCGACGCCGTCCTCGACACCGAGGGCGCGGACACAAAACTCGCACAGTTGGGCGGAGTCGATCGGAGTTCCCGTCAATTCCACCCCTAGCCAATGCAATCGAAGCGCACCGAGCAGCGTCTGCATGACGATGGCCGCTGCGACGCCGACGTCGAGGCCCGGTCGGAAAACGCCTTCGGTGACGCCGCGTTCGACGATGTCACCGATGAGTCGATGCAGGGGAGACAACACCCGCGCGTAGTCCCGCGGCCGGGTCTCGGCCAGGTGCTGGTTGTAGAGGCTCAGCGCCCGGTTGAGGCTGTCCTGCGTGCTCGATTCGGGTTGCGCACTGAGCCGGTCGATCACCAACTTGAGTGCCGCGCTGGCACCTAGCGCAGTGATTTCGGCGCGCCAGGCTTTCACCGACACCACCATGGTCCGCTCGAACAGCGCCAGCAGCAGTTCGTCTTTACTGCCGAAGTGCTGATAGAAGGCTCGGAGTGAAGTTTTCGAGCGGCCGACGACCTCTTGCACGGTGAAGTCGGTGCGTCCGGTCTCGCCGAGTATGGCGACCGCGGTCTTGATGAAACGGTCACCCCGCGTCGTCACGTCGGTGTCGTCAACCGAGCCGGCCATGAACGTTTGCCTCCTTCGGCTGCGACAGGGGTGAGAATGACGTTACCGCGGCAGGCCTGGCTTTAGTCGGCCGGGCGGTCAACCACCTCGCGCCGCGATCATTGCCGAGCGGTTGATCTTGGTTGCGGCGGTGCGCGGCAGCTCGGCGACGAACTCCACCGTCTTGGGCACTTTGTATCCGGCCAGTCTGCTCTTGGCGTACTGGATCACCTGTTGATCGGTCAGCGACGACGAATCGGCTCGCTGTACGACGGCGTGCACGCGCCGGCCCCAGTGCGGGTCGGCGAGTCCGATCACGACGACATCAGCGATGTCGAGGTGCCCGGCAAGTGCGGCCTCCACTTCGGCCGGAAAGACGTTGGCGCCGCCGCTGACGATCATGTCGGCACGGCGGTCGACGATGTAGAGGTAGCCGTCTTCGTCCAGGCGGCCGATGTCGCCGGCGGAGCGAAACCCGTCCGCGGTCGACGGCAACGGGGGTGCCCCGCCCAGATAGCGGTATCCCGCACTCATCGGTGCGCGCAGGTAGACGTCCCCGTCTTCGCCAGCAGCGAGCGGCTTTTTGTCGGCATCCAAAATGCGCACCTCGGTGTCGCGGAAGCCGCGGCCGACGCTGCCCGGATGAGTCAACCACTCGTCGCCGCGCAGCGCGGTGAGGCCGAGGTTCTCGGTCATGCCGTAGGCCATCACGATCTGCTCCGGGCTGAGCAGCTCGAACCAGGTGTGCAGCAGTGTTGGTGGCATCACCGCAGCCCCCTGCAGGACGAAGACGATGCTGGACAAGTCCCGCCGCCGGATGCCGGGCAACGCGGCGATACGTGCCAGCATCGTCGGCGTGGCCGTGAAATTGGTGACCCGATACTTCTCGATGGTGTCGACAACGACAGCGGCGTCAAATTTTTCGAGCATGACAAGATGGTCGCCACCCAACAGGAACAGCAGCGTGGCGAAGCCGTTGGTGTGATAAAGCGGTGCGGGTACACCGATGGTCTGCGGTCTTGCCACGGGCGCCCACGCCGTCAGAAACGGCTCGCCGTGCTGCGGAGTCCACAACGACGGCGCCAGGTTGATGATGACCTTGGGCACACCGGTCGACCCGCTGCTGCAGATCCCGTTGGTCGTGGGCGAAATAGCCTCCGGCAGTGCGCTTGCGGGCTGCGCTGCCGCTTGTGCAGCGAGCGCCGGACGGCTTCGTTCGTCGACGGCGACGGCAGGCTGGATGACCGCGCGGACCCGGTTGCGCTCCCATTCGGGTAGATCCCAATGCATGGGGATGGGAACCGCGCCGATCTTCCAGCAGCCGAGGATCGCCAGCACCAGGTCTTCGGAATTCGGGATAGCCAGCGCGACAAGGGAGCCTACTTCGGCGCCGTTGGCGGCCAGGGCCCGGCCCCACTGATTGGCGCGGGAGTCGAGTTCAGCGAAAGACAGTGATCGCGAGTTGCCGTCTAGTGCAATCACCGTCAGCGCCGTCTGGCCGTGGCGTTGGTCGACGAGTTCTTGCAGCTTCTTTCCGAACGGGACGCCTTCTGCCGGCGGGTCACCGGTCGCCGGGGCAACGGCGGGTTGGGTGCTCACGCCGATACCGGCCCAGTAAACAAAGTCTCCAGGTAGCCGTCACGAACGTCGCCGACCAGGCGAAGCGCGAGTGCCTCGCTGCTCAGCGGCAACCGGATGAGTGGCTGGGTGTGCCGGTCGAGAATGCTGATGTCGGACTCGTCGCAGAACCCCAGCGCACCGAGCAACTGATGCGAGGTCCGCAGCACCTGCTGGAGGGTGTCGATGGCCTTGAGCCGGAGAACGAGTGCATCCGCCGAAAGCAGTTGTCCTGGCGTCGATCCCGGTCGGCAGATGGTGTACTTGGCGAGTTCATGCAGCCCGCGCACCGCCACGGAGGCATCCGCGACGGCGAACCTGACGGCCTGAAATTCCGCCAGGGGTCTGCCGAATTGCACTGCGGGAGCGCACATGTCCGCAGGTGATACGCAGTGCCTCCTGCGCGGTCCCCAACATGCGCCACGCGCTCAGCACCAGATGCAGGTTGATGTCGGCGGCGGGAACGGTGCCTTGAGCGTCGCCGAGAGTAGCCGCCACCAGAAAAGGGCCCAACTTGGTGCCGGTGCGCCGCGACAGGTGCACGCTGTAACAGTTGCCGTCGAGATCGACGGCGGTCCAGTCGCCCGGCAAGTCACCGTGGTCCACCCGCGGCGCCTCAGGATTCACCAGTGCCAGCCGGGCGCCATCGATGGTCAACAACTGCTCGACGAGCGGGTAGGGCAGCGCAGCCGCACCGGCGGCCTGGCACAGCACAGCGGCCGCGAGCACGTCGCCGGTGGCCGATCGGACGTCGAGATCGAACGCGCCGATTGCAGCCAGCGCGTCGGCGGCTCGGCGGCGCACCTCGTCGTCGGTCTCTGCCCGCAGGGCGGCCGGCGGCCCACCAACCTGTGCCAGCCGTTTGGCGGCTACCACAGCGAAATCAGAGACCTCTTGCGGCAGTTCGGTTCTCATCGTTGAGATCCCAGCACCTCGCGCGCGACCAGCATCCGCTGCACCTCGATGGTGCCAGACGCAACGGTCGCCGCTTGCGCATAACGCCAGTGGTCCTCGACGGCACCATGCAGCCGTGCTGACGGCCCGCTGTCGAGCGCGACCGGGCCGAGCACATCAAAGAGCAGTTCGGCGACTTGCTGATCGCAAGTCGTGGCAGCGATGCGCGCAGCGCTGGCTGCCGCCCCGGCTGACGGGTCGTCTTGCAGGGACACGGCTCGATACGCCAGCAGCCGGGCCACCCGCAAGTCGACCAATGCCCGCACCCAGCGGGTGCGCAACGATTCAGGTAGCGAATTCCAGTCGTCGCCGAGGTCGCCGCGGACCCGGTCGAGCAGCGATTCGCACCGCGCATACCGGGCGATTCCCACTCGCTCGAAAGCCAACGCTTCGCGCATTATTCGCCAGCCGTCGCCGACCGAACCGAGCACATCCTCCGGCGACGTGCGCACGCTGTCGAGAAATACCTCGTTGAGGTGGTGCGGCCCGAGCATTGAGTGGATCGGCCGGACTGTGATACCCGGCCGGTCCATCGGAATGAGGAAAAGTGTCAGCCGCTGCGACTTCGGCGCGTCCGGATCCGTGCACGCGGCCAGCACACACCATGAGGCCATCTGGGCATACGACGTCCACGCTTTCTGCCCGCTGATGACCCAACTGTCGCCGTCCGGTAGCGCGCGGGTGCGCAGGGAGGCCAGATCGGTCCCGGCCTCGGGCTCGGAAAATCCCTGGCACCAAATCACCTCACCGGCCGCGATGGCCGACAGGTGGCGAGACTTCTGCTCCGGCGTGCCGTAGCGCATCAGCGCCGGGCCGACCCAGTTGATGCCCATGTACTGGGCGCCGCGTGGCTCGTGATGCGCCCACATCTCTTCCCGAAGCACCGTCTGCTGCCACACCGAACCGCCGCCGCCGCCATGCTCTTTCGGCCACGCCAAGGCGAGCAGGCCTTCGGAAGCCAACAGTTTGCAGAATGATTCAGTGGTGGCCAGGTCTTGGGGGTCGTCGGTGCAGGCGCCGAGGAAGCCTTCCGGGATGTGGGTGGTAATCAGCTGGCGAAGGTGGCTTCTCAAATCGGCGGCATCGGGGCCGAGGTCGTAATCCATGATCTTCATTCCTTGGGCAGCCCGAGCACCCGCTCGGCGATGATGTTGCGCTGAATCTCCGAGGTTCCGCCGTAGATCGTCGCGGCCAGTGCATCTTGGCGTTCGAAGAGCAGGTCCGGGTCGGCGCTGCCACTCGGACCCGCCACGGCGGCGCTCAGCTCCCAAACACGTTGCAGAGTTACCGATCCGAGTAGCTTCAGGATGTCAGCCTCCGGGCTCTCCCGGCCCGCGAGTTGGTTGGCCATCGCCCGATACCCGGTGGCACGCAGCGCCTCGGCGTCGGCCAGCAGCGATCCGAGTTCGGTGCAGACATCGCCTCCTGGCGCTTCTGACGCGAGCGTGCGTGCTTGCAGGGTGAACTCCGGCGTGTCCGCGTGCAAACACGCACGCTCGCTCGAGCCGACGGTGGCCAGTCCGCGTTGAATCTCGACCCAGTTCATGATCCAGATCATCTGGCGTTCGTGCTGCAGCGACGACAAGGCGACATGCCAGCCGCCGTTGCAGGGACCGAGCATGTTCACCGCCGGCACTTCGACGTCGTCGAGGAACATCTCGCAGAATGTCTCGTCCGAAACCGACGCCATCCGGATGGGTTTGATCGTCACTCCGGGTGATCGAAGATCCAGGATCAGGCAAGAAATGCCACGGTGTTTGGGTGCCGCGGGATCGCTGCGTACATACAATGTGCACCACCGCGACTGGTGCGCCTGGGTGGTCCAGATCTTGCGGCCGTTAACCACGAACACGTCGCCGATACGTTCGGCGCGGGTACGCAGGCCAGCGAAATCCGATCCGGCTTCCGGCTCGGACATACCCAGTGCCCACCACTCGTCGCCGCGCAGCAGCGGTACCAGCAGGCGGTCCACCTGCTCGGGTGTGCCGAATCGGCGGATCGCCGGTGCCACCACGTTCGGGCCGGCGATGTTGGGCAGTTTGGGCGCCGAGCGAATTGCCGCCTCGAGCCGGATCTCCATGGCCGCCTGCAATCCCAGTGAGCGGCCGCCGTGCTCGGCAGGCCACGTCGGCTGCAGCCAGCCCGATTCGAAGGCCGCCCGCTGATAGTCACGCCGCAAGCCGAGATCCCAGCGGTAACGCCGATATCGCTCGCCGTAGTAGTCGGCGGGCAAGAAGTCGGTCAGCCACGCACTGAATTCCGCGACCACCTCGGCGGCGGAGTCTGCCGCCGTCACGCCGCGCCTCGGGCGAAGCGCCGGCCGACCGCATGGTAAAGCGCGCGGCTGTCTCCCAGCGCCGCGGCGGCCTGCCACGCGCGCCGCAAGAACAGGTGAGTATCGTGCTCCCACGTTTGAGCGATAGCGCCGTGCACCTGAACCGCCGTGCGGGCACAGTCGACCGCCGCTTCACCCGCAGCCGCCTTGGCCAGCGCGGCGGCAGTCCAGGCCGCGGCGGGCGTGGTCGCCGGATCGTCGAGCCGGTTTGCTGCCGCATAGGTCAGGCTGCGGGCGCGCTCCACCGCCAGATAGTTGTCCGCCAGGGCATGCTTGACGCCCTGGAAGGCGCCGATCGGCTTGCCGAATTGACGCCGCGACTTGGCATGTTCGACCGACCGGCCCAGCACGGCGGCAGCGACCCCGACCAGGTCGGCGGCCGCGGCCAAAAGCGATTGCGCCAGCGCGGACTCGAGGTCGACGGGCGCGCAGGCCACCGGCGCGGCGTCGATTCTTATATCGGCCAGTGGCTGAGCGGGATTCGTTGATTCGGCGGCAGGCTCGATCGTGACATCGCTACCGGTGTGGACAACGGCAGCGACCACACCATCGTCGGATGCGGCCAGCGTGACGACCAGCTCGGCGCGCGTCACCTCGGGGACTGCAACGCCGCGACCGCGCAGACGTCCTCGTCGCAGCATCATCGTCACACCGGGCAGGCGCCGTCGCGGCGGGTGCAGGACCGCCGTCGCGACCGTTCCGGCGGCGATGTCGCTAAGCAATCCGTCGGTCGCCGGGCCGGCCGCGCGCAGCACTCCTGCGGCAAGACCGACGCTGCTCAGCAGTGGGATGGGAGCGATCGCAGCTCCGCATTCCTCCAGGACCAGCGCCAGACCGAGCGCGCCTACTGGGGCCTCGTCGCCCCGACCCGCCGCGGCGAGTTCGGTCCAGCCAAGGTCGACAACGGTTTTCCACAGGGTCCGCCAGCGCTCCGGGTCGGTCATCGCATGGCGGGCCACGTCGGGCGGGCTCTCGGCGCGCAGGACATCGCGCACACTGTCGCGCAGCGCCAGCTGGTCGGCGCCCGGTCCGACATTCATAAGGCTTTAACATAGCAAAAATAGCAAACTAGGGTCCACGGCGTCGGCTTGGTTCCCCCGACGATGCGGGCCGTATGGTGGTCAGCCATGGCCGAGTGGTTCCTGTTCTTGCCGCAACTGCGGTTGCCGGTGGCTGAGATCGTGCAGCGGGCGCGTCATGCCGAAGCCGGCGGGTTTGACGGTATCGCGTTCATCGACCACCTCGAGGCGCCCGGCCAATCCGGTGAAACGATCTGGGAGGCAATGGGGATCGCAGGCTGGGTAGCCGCCAAGACCGAGCGGTTGCAGATCGGTCATCTGGTGCTCTGCGATGCCTTCCGGCATCCAGCTCTGCTGGCGAAGCAGGCTGTCACGCTGTCCGCGGCATCGGAAGGCAGATTCGAACTCGGGCTCGGGTCCGGCTCCTGGCCAAGTGAATTCACCAAATTCGATGTCGTACCACAGGATTCGTTGAAGCGGGTGGAGCAACTCGAACGAGACCTAGACCTGATCAGACAATATTGGGGGTACGGCGACCACCTGGATCGGGCTCAGGCGCCGCAGCCGCAACATCCGATCCCGCTGATTTTGGGCGGTACCGGCCCCCGGATGATGGAGCTGGTTCGCAACTATGCCGATTGGTGGAACCTGCCGGCCAATCGACTTGATCGGTTGTCACGGTTGGCTCCTCAAGCCGGAACTGCACGGCTGTCGGTTCAGCAGATGGTGGGTTTTGTTCGCCCTGGCGCCGATTCTCGGGCGGTACGGGAACTGAGCGTCAGGCGATTCGGCTACCTGGGTTCCGGGCTGGTGTGCGGCGACGCCGGGCAACTGATCGAGCACTTTGCCGGGCTGGCCGCGAAGGGAGTCGAGCGCTTCTATGTGTGGTTTGCCGACTTCGCCATTCCGGACTCGGTACGCGAATTCGGTGAATCGGTAGTCAAAGTCTTCGGTGAGCGTCCGCGCAATGGCGGCTAACGTTGGGCGGCGCGACGCTGGGCTTCGGCCGGCACGATCGGTTCGCGGGCGAAAGGACCGCGCCGCACCGCTCCGAGCTGGATCTCCGGCAAACTCACCGAGGGGTCGACGGTATCCAGCCAGGCGACGGTCTCGGCGACGTCGGACACTGAAATGGCGTGCATTTCAAATGGAACGTCTTGCAGCATTTCGGTTTCGACCGGTCCGGGCGTGACGATGTGCACGCTGATGCCGTCGCGGTCGACCTCTAGCGCTAATGCCCGAGCGAACGCGTTCACGCCGGCTTTCGATGCCGAGTACGCGGTTCGGGCTGGCATCGGCTCGTGTGCCGCCGACGACGAGACAAACACCAGCCGGGACCCGGCCCGCATTCGCGGCAGGACCGCGGCGGTCACCACGAAGCAGGAGTCGAGGTTGGCTGACATGATCGCCTGCCACTGCTCGAACGTTTGCTTGCGCACGTAGGTCCCGCCGAGCGTTCCGGCGGCGTGGACGAGCAGATCGACTGTCTCCAAAGAGCCGATAGCTTCGGCGAATCCGGCGAAATCAGCAACGTCGGCCGCGATGTGACGCGCCCCGATCTCCTCGGCGGCAGCGCGCAATGGACCTTCACGGCGGGCCGACACCACCACGTCGTAACCCAAGTCGTGTAACTTGCGCGCGCACGCTCTGCCGATACCACCGCTGCCACCGGTCACCAGTGCGGTTCTCACAGATTTCCTCGTCTCACGCCGGTAGCGTTTTTGGCGATCTCCAGATCAGAGATGACGAGTTTCGCGCGGCCGGGACACGGCCTGCGGCGACATCGCATAAATCCGTTGATCGGGCCGGCCCGACAGCACATGAGTCTGCGTGTCCGCCAGGTGGCGGGCCGCGACGCGACGTGCGCGCTCGACATCACCAGCTTCAATAGTCTCGGCCAGCTTGACGTGCGTATTCAGCACCGCCCGACGTTTGCTCAGCGACGGGTAGGTGCCGCTGGCCGCGCTCTCGTCAGCCCAACGCTGCTCATGGCTGGTCCACAGCGCCTCGAGCGTTCCCACCACCGCGATAATCGTATGGTTCCCACAGCCTCGAACCACGGAATCGTGGAATTGGCGGCCTATTTCAGTGAACTGGCCACCGTCGCTGAGGTGGGTGGCCATCGCGTCGTTGACTTGTTTGAGCTCGGGCACCAAGGTGTCGGCGCGGTCAGGCCGCCCCGCGGCCAGCGCCGCGCATGCGGGTTCGAGTTCCCGCAGCGCCGCCCCCAAGTCGGCGACTCCGACATATTCGCTCTGCAACACCAGGCCGAGCATGTAAGCGGCGCTGGTTTTCGCCGGAGCGTGCACAACAGCCCCGCCGCGGTTGCCGCGCCGGACCGACACCAACCCCTCCGTCTCCAGGATTCGCAGCGCCTCCCGCAGCGACACGAGACTCACGTTGAACTGTTCGACCAGCACCTCCTGGCGCGGCAGCAGGTCTCCATCGGCCAATTCGCCGTCAATAATTTGGCGGCGCAGTTCATCTGCGACGATCTCGGCGATCCGGGGTGCGGACAACCGCCGTCGGGCCTCGGGGCCAACTCCCAGCGTGGTCATCGATTCCTTCAAGGCGAACGCGGCACGGAACGCGCGATCACCGGCGTCCGCGCGATAAATGATTATCTTAGCAGTGATGGCACAATAGCCCCGTGAACGAGAGGCCGGACAGCCGACCGACACCGCTCGATGAACTACGTGTCGTCGAGATCAGCGACCGCATCGCGGGCAGTTATTGCGGAAAGCTGCTGGTTGACGCAGGTGCGCAAGTGCGGAAAATCGAATGGCCGCAGGGAGATCCGGTGCGGCGGTTCACCGCCAGCCGGGTTCCTTGCGCAATGGATTCACCGCTGTTCAGTTATCTGAACGCGGGTAAACGCAGCGTCACCACAGCGGTCGGCCCCAAACGCGTCGGTGCCGAACTCGCCGCGGCCGACATCATCATCGTGACCGCCACTCAAGCCCAGGCAGCGGAGCTCGGTATCGACCCGCAGCGGCTGCTGGCGAATTCACCCGGGGTTGTCGTCGTCACAATCTCCGATTTCGGCTGGAAGGGCCCATATGCCGAGCGAGCGGCAACCGAATTCACCCTGCAGGCGTGGGCCGGCTCGACCGGGTTCCGCGGCGACCCGGCCGGACCACCGATCTCGATCGGCGGAGATCTGGGGGAGTACATGGGCGGCGTATTCGCCGCATTCGGGGCGCTGGCGGTGTGTCGGCGCGTCCGGCAGGGCGGTCCCGGGGAGCATCTCGATATGTCCATGCTCGAGGCAATGACCTTGATGCAGAGTGGCGAATGGCTGCACTCACAACTTCTGCAAGTGCCGCCGGTCACCCGCACGGTCGAGGTGCCCTCGATCGAGCCGGCCAAAGACGGATATGTGGGAATGACCATGGTCACGGGCCAACAGTGGCTCGACTTCGCAGCAATGGTCGACTGTCCGACGCTGACCGAAATGCCGCAGCTGCGTTACCAGATCGGCCGCTGGGCTCACCGCGACCTCATCCGCGGCCTCATCGGCCCCTGGCTCGCCGAAAGAACCGTCGAGGAGATTGTGGAACTCGGCCAGTTGTTTCGGGTGCCGGTCGCACCGTTGGGTAGCGGCGCAACCATTCGCGACATGGCCTATATGCGCGAGCGCGGCGTGTTCGTCGGCAACCCTGCCGGATTTCAGCAGCCCCGCACCCCGTGGCTGATGTCGCGCTGCCAGCCCGCACCACTTCGCGTCGCACCCGAAGTGGGCGAAGCGAACGACCAACCACCGCTGTCCGCAGGACGATTCGAGGTCGGCTCGGCCGAATGTCGGCTTCCGCTAGAGGGGATTCGCATCGTCGACCTGACCGCGTTTTGGGCCGGTCCGGCTGCCACCCACGTGCTGGCCGCATTCGGTGCCGACGTTGTCAAAGTGGAGTCGATTCAGCGCCCGGACGGCATCCGATATTCCGGCGGAATGCGCACGGACGTCGATGACTGGTGGGAATACGGATGGGTGTTTCACGCTATGAACACCAACAAGCGCTCGGTGACATTGGATTTAAGCTCCGAGGAGGGCCGGCGGCTCTTTCGTGCGCTGGTCGCCGAATCCGACGCCGTGATCGAGAACTTCTCCCCGCGGGTGATGGAGAACTTCGGTCTTAGTGCCGACGCCCTGCTCGAGGTGAACCCCAGCCTCGTCGTCGCCCGGATGCCCGGGTTCGGACTGGCGGGACCCTGGCGGGAGCGGGTCGGATTCGCGCCCACCATGGAGCAGATCGCGGGCTTGGCGTGGGTGACCGGATTGCGCGACGGTCCGCCCGTCGCTCCCCGCGGCGCCTGCGACCCACTTGCCGGTATCCACGCGGCCTTCGCGTTGCTGGCGGCACTGCACTTCGCCGAACGCACCGGTGTAGGCCAACTCGTCGAGCTGCCGATGATCGAGTCGGTGCTGAACGTCACCGCCGTTCAACCGATCGAACAGCAAATTTTCGGTGTGACGTTGAGCCGTCAGGGCAACCGGGGCCATGGGTGGGCAATCCAGAATCTCTACCGCTGCGCCGGTGAAGACAATTGGATTGCCGTCACCCTGAGCAGTGACCAGCAGTGGGATGCCCTGATGGATCTGATGCACCAGCCGTCATGGAGCCAGGACTATGCGCTTGGCAGCGTCGCAGGACGGCGGGAACGGGCCGACGAGATCGATGAACGGCTGCAGGACTGGTTCGCGGGTCGGGGGCTGGAATCCGCGGTGGAGCTGCTCAGCGGTGCGGGCATTCCCGCGGCGCCGGTGGTCTCGCCGTCGTTGGTTACGTTGAACCCGCAATTGCAAAACCGTGGATTCTTTGAGTTGCTCGACCATCCGCGAACCGGGCCGACCTGGTATCCGCGCCCGCCATTCAGGCCACTCGCCGGGCAGTCGCGCTGGCTGCTGCGTCCCCCACCAACTTTGGGTGAGCACAATGAGGAAGTCCTGCGTGATCTGTGTGGGCTGACCGACGCAGATTTCGCGCGGTTGACCGCGAGTGAAGTGATCGGAAACCGCCCGAAAGGCGTGTGAAGGGAGCGGGTGATGCGGATCAGGGTCGACGAAAGTCTCTGCGAGGGCAATGGCTTCTGTGAGTCGCTGGCGCCGGAGGTGTTCAACCTCGGTGACGCCGACGTGGTTCAGATCGCTGAGGGCGCAGTACCAACAAGATTGGAGATCGACGTGCGCGCTGCCGTCGATCAGTGCCCGAAGGCAGCGCTGCGAATCGTCGAGTAGGTAAGCACCGTCGGAGTTCGGTGGCGACCCGCTGCGCCCGGCTCCGCCGCGCTGGCGATCGCCACGGGGGGACCGGTCTCAGCGTGCGGTCAGCGACACCGCCATCTCGTCATAGATCGACATGTTGGTCGTCAAATTGGGATAGGCCACCTTGGCCGGACCGAGCTTGATGTTGTCGCAGCGCAGGAAAAGCTCATCGAATACCGCGCGAAGCTCCGCCCGTGCCAGCATGGCGCCCAGGCAGTGGTGCGGGCCGCCGCCACCAAAAGCCACCTGCGGGTTGGGTTGTCGGGCGATGTCGAAGGTGAACGGCGCCGCGAAGACCTCCTCGTCACGATTGGCCGAGCGCAGCATCGAGACCACCCGGTCGCCTTCGGGAATGTGCTGACCGTCCATCTCGGTGTCGACTTTGGCGGTACGCGTCCAGTAGGCCACCGGGGAGGCCCAGCGCAGCACCTCCTCGACCGCCGTGGCCCGCAGCGACTCGTCGTCCCGGTAGCGCTCGATCTGCTCGGGGTTGGCGGTGAACGCCTGTAGCCCGATGGCCAGCGCGTTTTTGGTGGTGTCGCTGCCGGCGAAGGTCAAGACGAAGAAGAAGAATTCGAGCTCGTTAGCGGGCAAGCTGAACTGCTCGCCGTCCTCACCGGTGACGACGGCAGTTGCCAAGGTGCTCCAGATGTCGTCGCTGGGATTTCGCCGTTTTTCGGCAGTGAGCTCCATCGCGTAACCGAAGATCGTGGCGTACAAGTCGAGACTCAGCCGCGCGCCGGCCGATTGAGCTTTGAGGATTTGATCCAGAGAATCGAAGATCCGGGGCCGATCTGCGTCCGGTATGCCGATGATGTCGCCGATCACGGTCATCGGTAGCGCGTCGGCCACATCCTCGATCCAGTCACCCCCATGATGGGCGAGCAGGTGGTCGATCATGCGCGCCGCTCGCGCCCGGATGCCGTCCTCGAGCTTGGCGATCGCACGGGGATTGAAAGCGCTGGAGATGAGCTTTCGGCGTTTGTTCAGCCCCGGCGGGTCCATGTTGATGATGGTCGGATAGGACGAGAACATGTCGACCGGCTGGATGAGCGGGCCGTCGACCGCTGTGAAGGAGTCGGCGTCACGGTGCAACCGCACCGCGTGCCGGTGTTTAGTGGCCACCCAGAAGTCGCGCTGCACGGTCTTGGCCACCCCTGGCGTGACCCCGTGGCGGAACAGGGGTCTGGTACGCCGCAGCTCGGCGAACACATCGTCTGGGAATCCATTGCGCCACAATGCGAAGTCGGAAAGGTCGACCGCTGCGGTCGTCATGCGCAACCTCGATTCGCTTAACTGGTGTGGTGTCACACTACCGGCGAGCGTCGTCCACGTTGACGTTCAATGTCTAAAATAGTAAAAATAGGCTGGAGTCTTGCGCGCGCCGATGACTACGGCTGTGCCATCATCCAGCAGCCGGGGACGGAGAGGTAGTGACGCAGACGATTCAGGATGCCACGATGGATCCCTCCGAACGGGAGTTCGGCCCCTCCGGGATCGGGCTCTCGCCGTACCGCTTTCCGACCGGCTGGTTCATCGTCGGTTTTGCGTCGGAACTGGCTGCTGGCGATGTCAAGCGGGCACACTACTTCGGTGAAGAACTGGTGCTGTTTCGCACCGAGTCGGGCGACGTGCATGTGCTGGACGCCTATTGTCAGCACCTGGGCGCCAACATGGGCGTCGGCGGCACCGTGGAAGGCGAGAACATCGTCTGCCCCTGGCACGGCTGGCGATGGCGCGGTGACGGCACCAACGCGCTGATCCCGTACAGCAAGATCGGCTGCAAACAGAACGTGCGCATCCGCACCTATCCGAGTGCGGAGTGGTACGGCTTCATCCTGGTCTGGCACGAACGCCATGGCCGGCCGCCCTACTGGCAGCCGCCCGTACTCGCGGAACTGGAAACCGACGAGTATTACCCGCTGCACCCGCATAGCCGGATGCTCAATAGGGTCAAAGTACACGCGCAGATGATCATCGAGAACGCCGCCGACCCCTACCACGTCCAGTACGTGCATAAGGCTGCCAATCCCGCCAACACTGCCTCGTTCGAGGTATCGGGCTATCACCTGCACGCGACAGTTAACGCCCACTTCGGTGGCGGCCGGTCACAGACGTGGCTGACCCCGAACGGTCCGGTCGATGCCAAAATCGTCTACGACAATTACTCGTTGGGTCTCGGTGTTGTCCGGTTTCCCAGCGAACTGGTGGCGACCATTCAGGTCACCGGGCAAACTCCCGTCGACGAGGACTACACCGATTACTTCTACACGCAGGCGTCGGTTCGCGAGGCCGGCGATTCCGGCCTGGCGCCCGGCGGTCGGGCGGCGAGATTTCTTGCGCTGCAACAAGAGGTAATCAAACAGGACTTTTTCACCTGGGAGAACATGAAGTACCTCGAGAAGCCTAACCTCGCCCCGGAAGAAGCTCGCGACTATGCGGCGCTGCGCCGCTGGGCGCATCGGTTCTATCCCGGGGAGCAGCCCTCGCCCGACGACTTCGGCTACACACCAGACGGTGAGCCCGACCCGGCGGCATTGGGGAGTGAGCGAAAGCTGACAGAGCGCTGATGCACCTCAGCCCGGACCAGGAGGCGCCGCGGCACCGACCACCGGGTCCGGCTGACTTCGGAGTCGAGCGATTCTCCGTGCCGGCTCTTCTCGACCGTCGCGCCGAGCAATTCGGAGACCGGGTGCTCGTCGAGGTGGACGACACACCGATCAGCTTTGAGCAGATGCGGCAACGCTCCTGCGCGGCGGCGAGCGCCCTACTCGGCTGGGGAATCGGCAGGGGTGATTGTGTCGCGCTGTTCACCGCCACCTGCCCGGAGTGGATCTACTTCTGGTTGGGCGCCGCACGCATCGGTGCGGTGACTGCTGCGGTCAACGCAGCCAATAAGGGTGAATTCTTGTTGCACGCTCTCGACCTGGCGCGACCCAAAGCCATCATCACCGATGCCCAGAGGCGCGGACGTGTCGAAGAAGTTGCCGACGACTTGGCCATGACGCCGAGCATTGTCGCACAGACTGATTCGCTCGACGACCTCTTCATGTCGCCAAGCGGCCGCGCTGTGGCCACTGATGCGGCCGGTGCTGGAGAAGGGGCGTCGCTGTTCTTCACCTCCGGCACCACCGGTGTCTCGAAAGCGGTTGCCACCAGCTGGCCCTACCTTTTCACCGCCGCGGCAACAGTGGCGTCGGCCTGGGAGTTTCGCGCCGGTGACGTGTTGTGGTCTGCGATGCCCTTGTTCCATCTCAGCGCGGCGGCTACCGTCTTGGCGCCCATGCTGGTCGGCGGAACCACCATACTGGCGGCCGTCTTTCATCCGGGCGAGGTGCGGGATCGGGTGCGTGCCTGCGGTGCAGTCGGTTTCGCGGGCGCCGGTGCGATGGTTTCGATGCTTGCCAACCAGCCCGCCGACCCGCGGGATGCGCAACTTCCGTTGCGTTTCATCTCCGCTGCTCCCGTCGACGCGGACCTCTACCGCGTCATCGAGAAGCGGTACGGCTGCCGCGTCGTCACGATGTACGGTTCGACGGAAGCGTTTCCCATTACTGTGCAGGGCGTTGCCGATCCGAGCGTGCCCGGAACGTCGGGTCGGCCGAACCCGAACTTCGAGGTGCGCATCGTCGACGGGGACGGCAATCAGGCACCGGCCGGTGAGCCGGGCGAGATTATCTGCCGTGCACGGTATCCACAGGTGATGAGTGACGGGTACGTCACCGCGGGACCCGGAGCAGGACTATCCGTTGCGCCCCACCCGCAGTGGTTCCACACCGGAGACTTGGGCGCGCTCGATGCCGACCAGAACCTGACCTTCTTGGACCGGGTGAAGGACTCACTGCGCCGCCGTGGTGAAAACATCTCTTCGGTCGAAGTGGAGCGAGTCGTCATGCAACATCCCGCGGTGCTGGAGACCGCCGCTGTTGGTGTGCCGAGCGAGCTGGGGGAGGACGACATCCTGCTGTTCGTGACGCTTCGGCCCGGCTCGGTGCTGGACCGCGCTGACTTGCTGGACTTTTGCGCTGCCCGCATGCCTTACTTCTGTGTGCCGCGCTACGTCGAAATCATCGAGGAGATTCCCAAGACCGTCATCGGACGTATCCGCAAAGACGTCCTGCGGGCTCGAGGCATCCGACTTGAGACATGGGACCGAGAACGCCACGGGTATGTCCTCGACCGGTGAGATTTGGAGTGACCAACGATGTCTATGACCTATCAGCAGGAGTATCTGCTGGCAGCCGCGGTAGGACGCGATGCGATTCTGCATCTCACGGCGCGTCACAACCGCTTCTACTCCAACGGTGACCGTAACGGCTGGATCGCAACGTTTCGCCACTCCGGCGCTACCTTCACCCGTGGCAATGAGGTGTTCGACGACCTGCGCGACGCCTTCGACGGCGGCCGCGGGCAGCGTCTGGTGACATTGGATCACGAGATTGCGGTCGATGGCGTCAACGCGACTCAGCAATGCGTCGCGCTGCTCTTCGCCCTCGAGGATCTGAGCAGCCCGACGCTGCGCGCTACCGGCACGTATCACGACCAACTCATCTACGAGCGCGGCGGCTGGTACTTCGCTTCGCGTGCGCTGCAGTGGGATGCGCTGCCCATTCGGTCGGTTTCGGTGTAGCTGAGCGACGGCATCTTTGGACCTCAGTACCCAACTCGCTTTCGGCACCTACCAGGATGCGCTGCAAATGGTCGGCGTGGCAACCGAACCGCGCACCGCAGGAACGGTTGTCAGCGCGGCACGGATTCAGTTGTTCGCCGCACTCGTTCGGGACAGCAACCGCTCGTATTGGGACTTCGAGTTCGCCGCGAGAACATGGGGAGGTTTTTTGGCGCCGCCCGCGCTGCTGATGGGGTGGTTGATACCGCCGCCCTGGCAGCCGACGGTCGATCGGGCCGCGGGCTCGATCGCCTTGCGGGTGCCGCTACCGGGCAGCACCTTCATCAACGCGGCCAACGACGCGGAATATCCGCTCGCCATTGTGGACGGAGATCGACTCACCGTCGTTCAGGAAGTGCTGTCCGTGTCGCCGGAAAAGCGGACCCGGCTTGGCGCCGGCCATTTCGTCGAAACTCTGGACACCTTTCGCCGTGGCGACGGCGCGATAGTGGCGCTGAACCGAAATACGTTGTTCCGTTTCACTCCTGAGGCGTCGTGATGAGCCGCGCGGTGAATTGGCGGGGGATTGACGTCCCCCTGGAGCTACCGGAGGTGCTCGATGAGATCAGCTACCAACGGGTGGTGATGAATGCCGGGGCGACATGGGACTACTTTCCAGGCCACTACGATCCTGCCTATGCCGAAACGCACGGCCACCCCACAATTTTCGTCAACACCATGCATCTGGCCGGCTTCGCTGACCGGGTGGCCACCGATTGGGGTGGGCCAGCCAGCCGCGTGGTGCGCCGCAGAATGACCCTGGCCGGCTCCGTTTATGCCGGTGACACCATGGTGGGCCGCGGACGCGTCGTCGCCAAGCGCTGTGACACCTTGGTCAGTCCCCCGCGGTATCTGCTCGACCTGCAGATCGAGGTGATCAACCAGCGCGGCGAGTTGTGCTGTCCGGTCGAGCTCACCCTGCAGGTGCCGGAGCGGGATTGACAGCACCTGCGATGACGTCAGGCAAGCACGGTCTAGCTCACGAGGCGGGAGTGTGACCGAGTTCAGCGGGCGCAGGTACCACTGCCACGCGATGGTCAGCGCCAGCATCCCTTCGGTGAACTTGCAGCGCCGCCGAAAGTTCAGGGGTACAGAATATTACCTATCCGGGCAGTGGTGGCATCGTTCCGCTACTCACCACCGATTGCAGTTCGATGTACTCACTGAGACCCTCTGGGCCGAATTCGCGTCCGATCCCCGATTGCTTGAAACCCCCGAAGGGAGTAGCGGTGTCGAGCATGTACATGTTGATGCCGTAGGTGCCGGTGCGCACCCTTCCTGCGATCTCGAGGCCGTGTGCGACGTCGGCGGTCCACACCGATCCGGCCAGCCCGTATTCGCTGTCGTTGGCGATGCGCAGTGCGTCGTCTTCATCGGTGTAGGTCAATACCGTCAGGACGGGACCGAAGATTTCCTCCCGCGCGATGCGCATGTCGTTGGTGGCGTTGGTGAACAGAGTGGGTTGCACGTACCAGCCGCGCTGAGCCGCAGGTTCCGCGCCGCCCACGACAATGCGGGCACCCTCTTTCAGGCCCGTTCGGATGTAGTCCTGGACGCGGTGTTGCTGACGTTGCGCCACCAGGGGCCCGATGTCAGTTGCCTCGTCGGCGGGGTCACCGACACGCAGGCCCGACATCATCTGGGCAAGCGCATCGACGACTTCGTCGTGACGCCGCTCGCTGACCAGGATGCGTGTTTGCGCGACGCAGGCCTGCCCGTTGTTCATCAGGCCTGCCGTCTTCAGCCCGGCAACGGTCTTGTCGAGATCAGCGTCATCGAGAATGATCGCCGCTGATTTACCGCCGAGCTCCAGGCTGACCCGTTTGAGACTCTCACCGCAGATAGCGGCGATCCGGCGACCGGTGGCGCTCGACCCGGTGAACGCGACTTTGTCCACCCCGGGGTGGCGCACCAGTGCCTCGCCGACGTCTCCTCCACCGGGCAGGATCGAGACCACCCCGTCGGGCAGACCGACCTGCTCAATCATTTCGGCCAGCCAGAGAGCATCGAGCGGTGTCTCGGGTGCCGGTTTGACCACGACCGTGCAGCCGGCGATCAGGGCCGGTATCAGCTTGGGCATGATCAAAAACTGCGGCACATTCCACGGCACGATCGCCCCCACCACCCCCACGGGGGCCTTGCGCAGATGCACCTGGCCGAGCACACCCTGGCGGCGTTCGGCCCACGGGAAATCGCGGGCCACCGATAACGCCAGGTGGATCATCGCCAACGCGCCGGCGGCCTGGCCTAATCTGCTGAAGCTGCGTGGCGAACCCATCTCGGCGGTGATCAGGTCTGCCATCTCGTCAAGGTGCCCGGCGTAGATGGCGGCGATCTCCTCAACCTTCTGCATGCGCTCACCCGGATCCAACCGCGGCCACGGACCCGTGTCGAAGGCGTGTCGGGCGGCCGTGACGGCGCTGTCGACATCTTGAGGGCCCGCTTGCGGAACAGCACCGACCGGCTCCTCGGAATGCGGGGAAATCACCGTAATCTGGTGTTGTGAAGTAGGTTCAACCCAGCGACCGCCGACGAAGAGCTCGTCATAGCAACGATGTTCCCGGGTTTGTTGCATCGGACACCCGCCTCGTGAACCGCAGGGCAACTTAACTATCGCTGCTAACATAGCAAGAAAAGCAAGACCTGCCCGGGTCCGGCAACCAAAGAGGTCCGAGTGAGCGACGGCTGACGTGGCTATCGATTGGCGCCGCTACCCATTTCAGCTCGTGGCCGGCGATGCCGCGCTGGAGTTTCCGGCCGCCGAAGGCGAGCATGCCGGTCATGAGTCGGATACCTGGTTCATCGCCGGTCAATTGAAGGCCTCGACCGGCCGGTCCTTCGCCTTCCTGACGATCTTCAACAAGAACCGGCCCGGCGGAACGATCGTTGCTGATTTCTACACGTTGGCGCTGTTCGACCTTGATGCAGGTGGATACGGTACTTACACCGACTACGACATGCCGCCGGCCAACCTGCGCCCAGATGCCCGGCCCAAGCTCTCCGCTGCCCAAGGCCACCTCGACCTTCGTTACGACAGCGATGCCGGCACCGCGACGTGGACCGCCCGCCGCGACGCCAGCGGCCAGTTGCTGCCGGGCAACTACCACGTCGGATTGGTCGGCAGAGACCAGGCGGGTCAGCAGATGAGCCTTGACCTGAACGTATCGGCCACGCGCGCACCGGCGCCGGTGGGGGCAGCCACACACAACGGCAGGATCGAGTGTTTCGGTCAACCCGACACCTACTCCTATTTCCACACCGGGATGACGATGGCGGGAATCTTGCGCTGGGGATCGACAACCGAAGAGGTGTCCGGGACGGCTGGTCATATCGATCGGCAATGGTTCCCGAAATACGCCGGCGGCGGTGGCAGCGGCGGAGACCCCCGCGCTCGATCGCACGAGTGGCGCGCGATCAGCTTCGACAACGGCGTCGATGTAAGCATCTGGAGACAGTTCGATCGGACCAACGGCAATGCCCTGCAACCGTTTTCCGGCATCACGACAAGCTCTTCGGACTCCGAAGTAGCACCCACGTGCGCGGAAGACATCGGCGTTCTCGTCACTAGTTATGTCCGCTGGCCCGATTCGGTGCGGCCGCTGTTACCACCGTTGGCGTCGGTCCGGTTCATGCCCGACCGCCACCGGCTGACCTCGGCCGCGCTGCAACTCGACATCGTTGGTGAGCCGCTGGTGGCAGCTCCCGCACATGCCCTGCCAATCGAGTACATGGAGGGGCCGTACCACTACCAAGGAACGCTGCAGGGAGAACCGGTGAGCGGATTCGGCTTTTACGAGCGGTCACTGGCGCTCTACCGCGATTGGGAACTGATTGACGTGCTGGCCACTGCGTTAACCGAATTGCCCGCGGCTGAGCCGGAGCTGACCGCCCTCGCCGAGAACCTCCGACCACTGGTCGCCTCTGGCCGTCGCAGCGAAGCACGACAGCTGGTAGCGACGGCGACCGCAGCGCTGCCGGCGTCGGCTTCACCCACCGTGTGCCAGCAGGTGCTGAGCGGCTTGGCCAGCGCGCTATCGGTCGGCGACTGAAACTACATCACCGAGATCGACGCTGCTGTCGGATCCGCCCCGAGATCTACAGCGCTGGCGTCGATTTCGATGGACTAAATGGCTAAGTGCCTGCGATGGCTTCAGCCCAGGTGATGTGGCGATGCTGCAGGCCGGGTTCGTTGCGGCCGAACACCAGATGATCGCGGGCGCCGCTTTCCAGGTTGGCTTGCAAACTCTGAACCAGGCGATAGTCTTCGTCGCGCACCGTGGCATGGGCGTAGTCGAAGACAGCTTGGGCGCCGGCGGCCATCGATTCGTCCGACAGATCCAGGGGCGTCGAGTTCTGGTGCACGGTGACGGACCGGCCCGGCTGGTTCGCCGGATAGATGCGGAACAACTCACCGTTCGCGATGGTGACCGACAGGACGATATTGGGAAACAGCGCGTAGATCACCACCAGGTTATGGAGGGGATCCCACTGCTCTTCGGGCACAGCGTCGAGTTCCACGATCGAGTTCAGCGGGAAGATCAATCGATGATGGGGTCCATAGGAGTCGAAGACAGTGCAATTGCTGCGGGCGATCGTTGCAAACGTCTGGCGGTGCACGGTGGCGAAATGGTAGTTCTCGGCGAAGGTGTCCACGGCCAGCTTCCAGTTGATCGGAACGTCGAGGACCTTCTCGCCCAGCGGTGACCACCGGCCGATGCCCCATGAGTCAAGCTCTTCGGCCAGCGCTCCCAGGTGTGCCGCGACATCAAGCGTGGCGTCCGGAGTCAGTCCGATCCAGAGGAATCCGGCGAACTCGGCCGCGGGTAGTTCGGTCAAACCGTCGGATCGCAGCGCCGTGCCGGGGAAGCCGTCGGCGCCCGGTACCGCGACCAGCCGTCCGCTGTTGTCGTAGGTCCACGCATGGTAGGGGCACGTGAACCGCTTCGCCGTGCCACAGCCCGTTGCGACTTGAGCCTGGCGGTGAAGACAGACATTGTCGAAGGCTTTAACTTGATCCGAGGTTCGGGTCAGGAGAATCGATCTGCCCATCACGGTCTTGGTGCAGTACGCACCGGGCTTGGGCAGTTCGGAGGCGTAACCGACCAACTGCGGGCTGTCCAACAGCATCGCGGTGTCGCGAATGTGTCGTTCCACCGAGGTGTAGTTCTGGGCGCTCACAACGTGTTCTGAAGACGCTAGGTCTGTCGTCTTGTCACTGGCCAGTTTGAGCGCGCGGCGGGTCAGATCGATGAGCTGGTCGCGGTCCACCCACGTCCTCCAAAACCGGCTGCTCGAGTCAAGCACGCTACAGACCTTCCCGCGATTGTAAGGTCGCACCGCGCCCGTCGGGCAATCCAACTCAAAAGTGACTCGTGATACAGACGTGGCCGGTGAAGTCAGCGGGACGAATGATACATGTGTCGTATTCTGTGACGCGTGTCGTTTTCGCGTCGCGACTTCCTGCAGCTCGCGGCTGCCACCCCGGCCGTGCTGGGCTGCGGTGTCGCGGCGGCATCGCTGCGCCCACCAGCCGCGTCGGCGGCGCCGCTCGGCGTACTGCTTGACTACGCGGCGGGTGTGATTCCCGCCAACGAGATCAAGGCAGCCGGCGCGGTGGGCTCGATCCGTTATGTCTCAGACCGCAGACCCGGCGGCAATTGGATGCTCGGCAAGCCGATTGAGTTGCCCGAAGCCCGTGATCTGTACAGCAACGGACTGAAGATCGTCTCGTGCTACCAATACGGCAAGGAAGGCACCGCGGACTGGCTGGGCGGTCAGAATGCCGGCGTCGCCCACGCCAAGCGAGGCTGGCAGCTGCACCAGGCCGCCGGCGGTCCAGTGGCCGCGCCGATCTATGCATCGATCGACGATGATCCGTCCTACGAGCAATACAAGGCGCAGGTTGCGCCCTACCTCCGAGGCTGGGAGTCGGTGCTCGGCCATCAGCGGATGGGTGTTTACGCTAATTCGAAGACAATCGACTGGGCGTTGCAGGACCACTTGGGCTCTTACTTCTGGCAGCACAACTGGGGTTCGCCGAAGGGCTTTACGCATCCCGCGGCGAACTTGCACCAGGTAGAGATCGACAAGCGCAGTGTCGGCGGCGTCGGCGTCGACACCAATCACATCGTCAAGCCGCAGTTCGGTCAGTGGGACTGACCGCTGCTGCTCAATGGCCGAGCTTCAGCAAACTCGCCTCACGCGTTTCCGGCGAACGAGTGTTCGTCGAAACTTGTTCGGCCCGTCCCGAAAGGCCGTGTAGCCGCAGCATTCTGACACATTTTTTTCAAGATAACGATTTCATAACAATACTGCCTTGATCTGCGCAGTTGTGGCTACTCAACCGTAACCGCCGACATGCAGCAGGTTTATCCCGGCCACCGACGGCAGCGGTTGATCGCGGTGTTACCCAAGGCACGCCTACTGGCGCGTAGAACTCGCCAGTAACCTTGCAGCGGCCGGAGGCACCTAATGTCTTATGACACTCTTAGTGGGTCCGATGCGGCCGCTGCGGTGCTTTGCTTCATGGATCGGTGCCGCGCGCAACACCGGACGAGCCGACTCGCAGGAATCCGCCGGCCCAGCGACGCGCTCAGAACCGATGCGCGGTACCAGCGAGACCGGTACCGGTACCACAGGGAGAGATACACAAGGTGACGATCTACGAGCATGAACGGGTGTCCGGTGACCGCGACGGCAATGCGCCGGAGGCCGGTCACCCCGCTCATGCTCTGGTCGATCGCTTCGCTGCGGGCGAGCCGTACGCCGTCGCCTTCGGCGGCCAGGGCAGCGCTTGGTTAGAGACTCTCGAGGAACTCGTGTCGTCCGCGGGGATCGAGTCCGAGTTGGCGACGTTGGCCGGCGAGGTTGACTTGCTGCTTGAGCCGGTCGCCCAACAACTGGTCGTTGTGCGACCGATCGGCTTCGAGCCGTTGCGTTGGGTGCGTGCACTCGCCGCCGAAGACTCAGTGCCGTCGGTCAAGCAGTTGACCTCTGCCGCGGTTTCCGTGCCCGGGGTTCTGCTCACCCAGATCGCCGCCATCCGTGCCTTGACGCGGCAGGGCATCGACCTCACCGGCACCCCGCCGGTGGCCATCGTCGGCCACTCGCAAGGCGTGTTGGGGGTCGAATCTCTCAAAGCCGCCGGTGCACGGGATGTAGAACTGCTGGCTTTGGCACAACTGATCGGCGCGGCCGGCACACTGGTCGCCCGTCGGCGCGGAATCTCGATTCTCGGTGATCACCCGCCGATGGTCTCGGTCACCAGCGTCGACCCTGAACAGATCTACCAACTGCTCGAGGACTTCTCCCGCGACGTCCGCACCGTTCTGCCGCCGGTGCTGTCCATTCGCAATGGTCGTCGTGCAGTCGTGATCACCGGGACCCCCGAGCAGCTGTCCCGCTTCGAGCTGTACTGCAAGCAGATCACCGAAAAGGAAGAAGCCGACCGCAAGAACAAGGTGCGGGGCGGCGACATCTTCGCCCCGGTCTTTGAACCGGTGCAAGTGGAAGTCGGCTTCCACAGCCCACGCCTGGCCGACGGCATCGACATCGTTGCCGACTGGGCCGAGCAGGTCGGTCTCGACGTCGAGTTGGCTCGTGAGCTGACCGAGGCCATATTGGTGCGTCAGGTCGACTGGGTGGAGAAAATTATCGGTGTCCACGAAGCAGGGGCGCGCTGGATTCTCGATCTGGGGCCGGGCGACATCCTGACGCGGCTGACCGCACCGGTGATCCGCGGCCTCGGGGTCGGCATCGTCCCGGCGGCAACCCGCGGAGGTCAGCGCAACCTCTTCACGGTCGGCGCGGTCCCCGAGGTCGGCCGGGCCTGGTCCACGTACGCTCCGTCGCTGGTACGACTGCCCGACGACAGGGTCAAGCTGTCCACCAAGTTCACCCGGCTGACCGGGCGCTCACCGATTCTGCTGGCGGGCATGACGCCGACCACCGTCGACGCCAAGATCGTCGCCGCCGCGGCCAACGCCGGCCACTGGGCCGAGCTGGCCGGCGGTGGACAGGTCACCGAAGAAATTTTCCGGCACCGCATCAAAGAGCTGAGCGGCTTGCTGGAGCCGGGCCGCACCGTCGAATTCAACGCGCTGTTCCTCGATCCCTATCTGTGGAAGCTACAGGTCGGCGGCAAGCGGTTAGTGCAGAAGGCCCGTCAGTCGGGTGCGCCGATCGACGGTGTGGTCATCAGCGCCGGTATCCCGGATCTGGAAGAAGCTGTCGAGTTGATTGGCGAACTGGGCGGCATCGGCATCAGCCATGTCGTCTTCAAACCCGGCACCGTCGAACAGATCCGCTCGGTCATTCGCATCGCGACCGAGGTGCCGACCAAACCGGTCATCCTGCACATCGAAGGGGGCCGCGCCGGCGGGCATCACTCTTGGGAAGACCTCGAGGACCTGCTGCTGGCCACTTACTCAGAGCTGCGGTCCCGCCCCAACATCACCGTTTGTGTGGGCGGCGGGATCGGCACCCCGGAACGAGCGGCCGAATACCTGTCGGGGCGCTGGGCCGAGACGCACGGCTACCCGGCGATGCCGATCGACGGCATTCTGCTCGGCACCGCGGCGATGGCGACCAAAGAGTCGACCACCTCGCCGTCGGTCAAGCAGATGCTGCTCGAAACCCGAGGCACCGATCAGTGGATCAGCGCCGGAAACGCGCAGGGCGGCATGGCTTCCAGCCGCAGCCAGCTCGGCGCGGACATCCATGAGATCGACAACGCCGCCTCGCGGTGCGGGCGATTGCTTGATCAAGTGGCCGGCGACGCCGACGCGGTGGCCAAGCGCCGCGACGAACTGATCGCCGCTATGGCCAGAACGGCCAAGCCCTATTTCGGCGACGTCGGCGAGATGACCTACTTGCAGTGGCTGCGCCGTTACCTCGAGCTGACCATCGGCGACGGCGACAGCACCGCCGACACCGCCTCCCCAGGCAGCCCCTGGTTGGCCGACACCTGGCGCGACCGCTTCCAGAACATGCTTCAGCGAACCGAAGCGCGGCTGCACCCGAAGGATTCTGGTCCGATCGAAACCCTGTTTGCAAGTTCGGACGAAGCCGGCGTGCGGCTGCTGGAAAACCCGCAGCAGGCTGTCGCGGCGCTGGTCGAGCGCTATCCCGACGTCGAGAATGTGCAGTTGCACCCGGCCGACGTCGCCTTCTTCGTCACGCTGTGCAAGACCGTGGGTAAGCCGGTGAATTTCGTGCCCGTCATCGACAAAGACGTGCGCCGCTGGTGGCGCAGTGACTCGCTGTGGCAAGCACACGACGCCCGATACGACGCCGATCAGGTGTGCATCATCCCGGGTACTGCCGCGGTAGCGGGCATCACCCGCATCGACGAGCCAGTCGGTGAGCTGTTGGACCGCTTCGAGCAGGCCGCCGTCGACCAATTGCTGGCCGCCGGAGCCGAACCGCAAGCGGTGACCGCGCGTCGGTTGGGCCGAACCGATGTGACCGGGCCGCTGGCGACCGTGCTCGACGCTCCCGACGTGTTATGGGCCGGCCGTATGGCGACCAATCCGGTGCACCGCATCGCCGATCCCCGCGAGTGGCAGGTGCACGACGAGCCTGAGAACGCGCGTGCCACCCATTCGTCGACCGGCGCGCGGCTCCAGCTCGGCGCCGACGAACAGATAGTGCTCAGCGTGCCCATCTCGGGTGCCTGGGTCGACATCCGATTCACGTTGCCCGCCAACACGATCGATGGCGGAGCACCGGTAGTCCGCACCAAAGACGCCACCGCTGCCATGCGCTCAGTGCTGGCCATTGCCGCCGGGGTCGACGGGCCCGAGGCGCTGCCCCGGGTACACGCCGGCACGGCCACCGTGACGGTGCCGTGGAACCC
This sequence comes from uncultured Actinomycetota bacterium, assembly GCA_963830605.1. Classification (GTDB taxonomy): domain Bacteria; phylum Actinomycetota; class Actinomycetes; order Mycobacteriales; family Mycobacteriaceae; genus Mycobacterium. The sequence goes on from CAWHML010000005.1 coordinate 102,763, forward strand.
CGAGCGGGTGGCCGACCACACCGGTGTCACCGCCACCTTCGGTGAGCCGCTGGCACCTGGTTTGAGCACCGTGCCCGACGCGTTGGTTGGTCGCTGCTGGCCCGCCGTTTTCGCGGCCATCGGCTCAGCCGTGACCGACACCGGCGTGCCCGTGGTGGAAGGCTTGCTGAGTCTGGTGCACTTGGACCACGCCACTCGCCTCGTCGGGCCACTGCCCACGGTTCCCGCTGAATTGACCGTCACCGCAAGCGCTTCGGTGGCCGCTGACACTGAAGTGGGCCGCGTCGTGCCGATCTCGGTCACGGTGGCGACAACGGGCGGGGCGGTGCTGGCGATTCTGAAAGAACGATTCGCCATCCGTGGCCGCACTGGCGCCCTCGAGCTCAGCGACCCGGTCCGCGCCGGCGGTGCGGTGTCCGACAACGGCACCGATACTCCTCGCCGTCGCCGACGTGATGTCAGCATTGTCGCCCCGGTCGACATGCGGCCATTTGCGGTGGTGTCCGGTGACCACAACCCGATCCACACCGACCGGTCGGCAGCGCTGCTCGCAGGCCTGGAATCACCGATCGTGCACGGTATGTGGCTGTCGGCTGCTGGCCAGCATGTGGTGACCGCCACCGACGGCCAAGCCCGCCCCCCGGCCCGGCTGGTCGGCTGGACAGCACGCTTTTTGGGCATGGTTCGACCGGGTGACCAAGTCGAGTTTCGAGTCGACCGGGTCGGAATCGACCAAGGCGCGGAAATTCTGGAGATCGTGGCGCGGGTGGGCCCGGATCTGGTGATGTCGGCGACCGCCCGTCTAGCCGCGCCGAAGACTGTCTATGCGTTTCCCGGACAAGGGATTCAGCACAAAGGCATGGGCATGGAGGTCCGGGCCCGGTCCAAGGCGGCGCGTAAGGTGTGGGATTCGGCGGACAAATTCACCCGGCAAGCCCTCGGTTTTTCGGTGCTTCATGTGGTGCGCGACAATCCCACCAGCATCATCGCCAGCGGCGTGCACTATCACCACCCCGACGGCGTGCTGTACCTGACGCAGTTCACCCAGGTCGCCATGGCGACCTTGGCCACCGCTCAGGTCGCTGAGATGCGGGAAGAAGGGGCATTCGTCGAAGGCGCTATCGCTTGTGGGCACTCGGTCGGCGAATACACCGCTTTGGCTTGTGTGACAGGTGTTTACGAGCTCGGAGCGCTGCTCGAGATGGTGTTTCATCGTGGGTCTAAGATGCACGACATCGTTCCGCGTGACGAGCAGGGCCGCTCGAACTATCGGCTGGCCGCAATCCGGCCCTCCCAGATCGACCTGGCCGACGCCGACGTTCCGGCCTTCATCGACGAAATCACCGAGCGCACCGGAGAATTCCTGGAGATCGTCAACTTCAACCTGCGCGGCTCCCAGTATGCGATCGCCGGCACCGTGCGCGGCCTGGAAGCGCTGGAAGCCGAGGTGGAAAAGCGCCGCGAACTTGCCGGCGGCCGGCGCTCATTCATCCTGGTGCCAGGTATCGACGTGCCGTTTCACTCCACAGTCCTGCGGGTTGGTGTAGCGGAATTCCGCCGCTCGCTGAACCGGCTCATGCCGCCCGAGGCGGACCCCGACGTGCTCATCGGGCGCTACATTCCGAATCTGGTGCCCCGCCCGTTCTGCCTCGACCGCGACTTCATTCAGGAAATCCGTGACCTGGTGCCCGCCGAACCGCTCGACGAAATTCTGGCCGACTACGACACCTGGCGGCGCGAACGACCGCGTGAGATGGCACGCACCGTGTTGATCGAACTGTTGGCCTGGCAGTTCGCCAGCCCGGTGCGTTGGATCGAGACTCAGGATTTGCTGTTCACCGAGGTGGCGGCCGGCGGCTTGGGTGTCGAGCGGTTCGTCGAGATCGGCGTGAAGTCCTCGCCCACCGTCGCAGGGCTGGCGACCAACACCCTCAGGATGCCCCAATACGCCCACAGCACAGTCGAAGTACTCAATGCCGAGCGTGACGCCGCGGTGCTGTTCGCCACCGATACTGATCCCGAGCCAGAGCTGGACACCGACGAGCCGTCGGCGTACGCGGAGGAACCGGTCGCGCAGCAGACAGCTACCGCACCGGCACCGGCGCAGGCCCCGTCTGGCCCCCGCCCCGAGGACATCGGGTTCGACGCCGCGGACGCCACCCTGGCGCTGATCGCGCTGTCGGCCAAGATGCGCATCGACCAGATCGAGGAGCTCGACTCCATCGAGTCCATCACCGACGGGGCGTCCTCGCGGCGCAACCAGCTGCTGGTCGACCTCGGTTCGGAACTGAACCTGGATGCGATCGACGGGGCCGCGGAGGCGGACCTGGCCGGGTTGCGCTCGCAGGTCACCAAGCTGGCGCGGACCTATAAGCCCTACGGGCCAGTACTTTCCGACGCTATCAACGACCAGCTGCGTACGGCATTGGGTCCGTCGGGTAAGCGACCCGGCGCCATCGTCGAGCGGGTCAGGAAGGTGTGGGAGCTCGGGGAGGGCTGGGCCAAGCATGTCACCGTCGAAGTGGCGCTCGGAACCAGGGAGGGCAACAGCGTGCGCGGCGGGCCACTGGCGGACCTGTACGAGGTCGCGTTGGTGGATAGCGCCGCTGTGGACAAGGCCGTCGATGCCGCGGTCGCCGCGGTGGCCGCACGCCACGGCGTCGCGGTGGCGCTGCCGTCCACCGGGGGTAGTGGTGCAACCGTCGACGCAGCGGCGCTCGGCGAATTCACCGAGCAGATCACCGGCCCCGACGGCGTGCTGGCGTCGGCGGCGCGGCTGGTGCTCGGCCAACTTGGGCTGGACGACCCGGTCAGCACGCCGCCATCGACCACCGCCGACGCCGACTTGCTCGACCTGGTCACCGCCGAACTCGGACCGGACTGGCCGCGTCTGGTGGCCCCGGTGTTCGACCCCAAGTTGGCCGTTCTGTTCGACGACCGATGGGCCAGCGCCCGTGAGGAACTGGTCCAGCTGTGGCTGGCCGACGACGACGAAATCGACACCGACTGGCAGCGGATGTCCGAAAGGTTCGAAGGCGCCGGTCATGTCGTCGCCACCCAAGCAACCTGGTGGCAGGGCAGGTCACTGGCCGCGGGCCGGCAGATCCATGCCGCACTGTACGGCCGCATCGCCGCCGGCGCGGAAAACCCTGACAAGGGCCAGTACAGCGATGAGGTCGCGGTGGTGACCGGTGCGTCGAAAGGTTCCATTGCGGCATCGGTAACTGCACGGCTGCTCGCCGGTGGTGCCACCGTGATCGCGACGACCTCCAAGCTCGACGACGATCGGTTGGCTTTCTATCGCGGCTTGTACCGCGGCCACGCCCGATACGGCGCGGCGCTCTGGGTGGTGCCGGCCAACATGGCGTCTTATGCAGATGTCGACGCGCTGATCGAATGGGTCGGCAGCGAACGCACCGAAAGCCTTGGTCCGCAGTCGATTCATATCAAAGATGCGCTGACGCCGACGCTGCTGTTCCCGTTCGCGGCGCCGCGGGTCGCCGGTGACCTGTCGGAGGCCGGTTCACGGGCGGAGCTGGAGATGAAGGTGCTGCTGTGGGCCGTGCAGCGGCTCATCGGTGGTCTGTCCAGGATCGGGGCCGCACGGGATATCGCGTCCCGGCTGCATGTCGTGCTGCCCGGCTCGCCCAACCGGGGCATGTTCGGCGGCGACGGCGCATACGGTGAAGCCAAGTCGGCGCTCGACGCCGTGGTGGCCCGGTGGCACGCCGAATCGTCTTGGGCGCAGCGAGTTAGTTTGGCGCACGCGTTGATCGGCTGGACCCGTGGCACCGGGCTGATGGGCCACAACGATGCCATTGTCAACGCGGTCGAAGAAGCCGGTGTCACAACGTATTCCACCGAAGAAATGGCCACATTGCTGCTGCGGCTGTGCAGCGTCGAATCGAAAGTGGCAGCCGCCCTGGCCCCGGTCAAGGCAGATCTGACCGGCGGATTAGGCGAGGCCGATCTCGACCTGGCCGAACTGGCCGCCAAAGCCCGCGAGCCGGCGGCGTCGGACAGCGACGCCGACGCCGCTGAACCGCAGTCGGACGACACCATCGCCGCGCTGCCGTCCCCACCGCGCGGCTACACCCCGGCGCCGCCGCCGGAGTGGCACGATCTCGACGTCGACCCGGCCGATCTGGTCGTCATCGTCGGCGGCGCCGAGCTCGGCCCGTATGGCTCCTCGCGTACTAGATTCGAGATGGAGGTCGACAACGAATTGTCGGCCGCCGGTGTGCTCGAGCTGGCCTGGACCACCGGGCTGATCCGGTGGGAGGACGATCCGCAACCCGGTTGGTATGACATCGAATCCGGCGAGCTGGTCGACGAATCCGAACTAGTCGAGCGTTATCACGACACCGTGCTTGAGCGCGTCGGCATCCGCGAGTTCGTCGACGACGGCGCCGTCGACCCCGACCACGCGTCGCCACTGCTGGTGTCGGTGTTCCTCGACAAAGACTTCAGCTTCGTCGTGTCCACCGAGGCGGACGCGCGGGCATTCGTCGAGTTCGACCCCGAGCACACGGTCATCCGGCCGGTACCCAACTCCACCGACTGGCAAGTCACTCGCAAGGCCGGCACCGAAATCCGGGTGCCGCGCAAGACCAAGCTGTCGCGCACCGTCGGAGCGCAGATCCCCACCGGGTTCGACCCGACCGTCTACGGCATCAGCCAGGACATGGCCAACTCGACCGACCGGGTGGCGCTGTGGAACATCGTGGCGACCGTCGACGCTTTCCTGTCGTCGGGATTTACGCCGGCCGAACTGATGCGATGGGTACACCCGGGCTTAGTCGCCAGCACCCAGGGCACCGGCATGGGCGGCATGACGTCGATGCAAACGATGTACCACGGCAACCTGCTCGGCCGAAACAAGCCGAACGACATCTTGCAGGAAGTCTTGCCGAATGTGGTTGCCGCACATGTCGTTCAAAGTTACGTCGGAAGCTACGGTGCGATGATCCACCCGGTCGGCGCGTGCGCCACCGCCGCGGTATCGGTCGAGGAGGGCGTCGACAAGATCCGGCTGGGCAAAGCCGAGCTGGTGGTCGCCGGCGGCTTCGACGACCTGACGCTGGAAGCCATCATCGGTTTCGGTGACATGGCCGCCACGGCCGACACCGCCATGATGCGCGGTCGAGGCATCCACGACTCGAAGTTGTCCCGGCCCAACGACCGGCGCCGGCTCGGCTTCGTGGAAGCCCAGGGCGGCGGCACGATTCTATTGGCCCGCGGCGACCTGGCGGTCAAGATGGGCCTGCCGGTACTGGCGGTGGTGGCCTACGCGCAGTCGTTCGCCGACGGTGTGCACACCTCCATCCCGGCTCCAGGCCTGGGTGCGTTGGGCGCCGGCCGCGGCGGCAAGGATTCGCTGCTAGCGCGGTCATTGGCGAAGCTAGGCGTCGGTGCCGACGACATCGCGGTCATCTCCAAGCACGACACCTCCACACTGGCCAACGACCCGAACGAAACCGAGCTGCATGAGCGGCTGGCGGATTCGTTGGGTCGGTCGGCCGGCGCGCCGCTGTTCATCGTCTCGCAGAAAAGCCTCACCGGGCATGCCAAGGGTGGCGCGGCGGTATTCCAAATGATGGGACTGTGTCAGATTTTGCGTGACGGAGTTGTGCCGCCCAATCGCAGTTTGGATTGCGTCGACAGCGAATTGGCTTCATCGGCGCATTTCGTCTGGGTCCGTGACACGCTGCGGTTGGGCGGCAAATTCCCGCTCAAGGCCGGGCTGGTGACCAGCCTCGGGTTCGGCCATGTTTCGGGAATGGTCGCGTTGGTGCACCCGCAGGCCTTCTTGGCCGCCCTCAAACCGGAGCAGCGCGCCGAATATCGGCGCCGCGCCGACGCCCGGGTGGTGGCCGGTCAGCGCCGGCTGTCCGCTGCGATCGCCGGGGGCAAGCCGATGTACGAGCGGCCCACCGACCGTCGTTTCGACCATTCGGTATCGGAGAAGCGGCAGGAGGCCGCAATGCTCTTGAACGCGGCGGCTCGCCTCGGCGACGGCGACGTCTTCGTCCGGTGAAGAGCGCAATCGGTCAGCGTGGCGACCCGTGGCCCGCGCCGGCGACGATGCAAAGCGGGGCGATGAGGAGGAGCGGCGCTAGTGACCATCGTCGGAATCGGAATCGACCTGGTGTCCATTCCCGATTTCGCCGCCCAGGTCGACCAGCCGGGAACGGCGTTCTCCGAAACCTTCACTCCCGGTGAGCGCCGCGACGCCTCAGACAAAAGCTCGTCGGCAGCTCGTCACCTGGCAGCTCGCTGGGCGGCGAAGGAGGCGGTGATCAAGGCGTGGTCCGGGTCGCGGTTCGCCCAGCGGCCGGTGCTGCCAGAGGGCATTCACCGCGATATCGAAGTGGTCACCGATATGTGGGGCCGACCACGGGTGCGATTGACCGGAGCGATCGCAAAACACCTCGCGGACGTGACAATTCACGTGTCACTGACGCACGAAGGCGAAACCGCCGCGGCCGTGGCCATTTTGGAAACGACTTAGCGCGAGCGTGCGGGTCGGTACGCCGACACGCCGCGGTGTGCGTGCAAATGCGCACGCTCGCCGAAGGTGCCGGGGCTATTTGTCCAGTCCGTGCTCAATGGCGTAGCGCGTCAATTCCACCCGGTTGGCGAGTTGCAGCTTGCGGAATGTCGCCTGCACATGGTTTTCCACAGTGCGATGACTCAACGAGAGCCTGGCCGCGATCTGCTTGGCCGACAACCCTTTCGCAACAAAGCGCAGCACCTCGGTCTCCCGCTCAGAAAGGCTGGGTGTGGCCGGTCCGGCGTGCGGTCGTCGGGCGATGCGTCGATATTCACCCAGCACCAGGCCTGCCAGGCTCGGTGTGAACACGGCACGTCCGGCCGCGGTTGTCCGCAGCGCCTCACTCAGTTCTCGTCTTGAGACGCTTTTGACGATATATCCGGCGGCACCTGCCTTCACGGCTTCGAGTACGTCGTCGCGTTCGTCGGAGGCGGACAACACCAGCACCCGCGAGGACGGCGATACCGACAGCACCGCTCGGGTCGCCTGCACGCCATCGCCGTCGGCGAGGCGCATGTCCATCACCACCATCTCCGGCTTGACTACCGCTGCCCGGCGCTGCGCGGCTGCGACACCGTCGGCGGTGGCCACCACGTCGAACCCTTCCTCTGCGAGGTCGCGGGCGACCGCGTCACGCCAGATCGGATGGTCGTCGACGACCATTACCCTGGTCGGTGCCTGGTCAGCCACGGCACCCGACCTGGCGCGGCACGCGCAGTTCCCACTCGGTCCCTGCACCGACCTCGGTGTGAAGTTCTGCGCTGCCGCCAAGCGACATCAGGCGCCCGACAATTGATTTCGTAATACCGATGTGGCCCGCGGCGGCCGCCTCCGCCAGCCGGGCCGAGGCGATCCCAATGCCGTCGTCGCGAACGCTGACCGCCACGGCGTCGCCGAGATCTTCCAGCAGCACGAACGCGTGCGCACCGTTGCCGGCGTGCCAGCGCACGTTGTCCAGAGCATTGCCCACTGCGGCGTCCAACTCGATGGCCACCTGCCGCTTGAGCGGCACCGGGGTTGCGGGCAAGCTCACCGACACACCGTCAAGCTCCCGGTGGCTGAGCAGTGTCCGCAGGTCAACCATCGTTGTATCACGCTCGGAACTGACGTCGCCTGTTGCCACCAGTCGTCGCAGCGCACGCTCCTGCTCGCTGGCGAGATGCGCCAAATCTGCGACAGCACCGCCAATTTCGCGGCCACGCTTGGCTACCAGCGCCAACACTTGAATGACGCCGTCGTGCACGTGGCGAGACAGCCGCTCGCGCTCCTCCATTGCGGCCGACATGCGGGCCGCACGTTCTAGTTCCTCATGAGCGCGCCGAGCGGTCTGGGCGGCCATGCCAACTGCCAAGCCGACGGCCAGCTCGACGATCACGGTGGCGTTATGGCCGAGGTTGAGGCTCACGTAGCCCTTGACCACTGCGCTGGCAATCAGCACAGCCACGCCCGTTAGCATCCCGCCGGCCGCGCCGAACTCGATCGCCGCGGAGATCGTGGCATTGCTGGCCCACAACGTCGTCGGCCAGGATTGGTTGTCCAGCGCCCATTGGTGGGAGGCCACCACGTCGGTGGACAACATGAGAAAGACGACGATGACCAATTCGGCGATCACCCATGCCCGACGCCGGCCGAACCCGCGCAGGTAAGCGACCGCGCAGGCGGCACTCGAGGCCAGCAGCACCGCGAACAGAGTCCAACCCAACCCGGGATGATCTAGATCACTATTGACCGAAATGTGGAAACCCAGCGCGTAAACGCAACTCAACAAACGGAAAAGCTGCGCCGCCCGCCACAGCGGCGTCGTCGGATCGGCACCGCGGGTCACAACCACGGAGAAAAGCATAAACCGCAGTTAGCTAGCCTCGAGTCATGAAAAAGCTGGTCGAGCGAGTGCGCGACGTGCTGCCGTCGGTGCGCTGCGATCTGGAGAGCCTTATCCGTATCGAATCGGTATGGGCCGATCCGGGTCGTCGAGACGAGGTACAGCGCAGCGCCCAGATGGTGTCGGACCTTTTGACAGACGCAGGTTTTGGCGACGTGGCGATCGTCAGTGAGGGCGGAGCGCCGGCTGTCATCGCCCGTTACCCGGCGCCGCCGGGCGCGCCGACCGTTCTGCTGTATGCCCATCACGATGTCCAGCCCGAGGGCGATCACGCCCAGTGGTCATCACCGCCGTTTGAGCCCACCGAACGCGGCAGCCGGCTCTATGGACGCGGGAGTGCCGACGACAAAGCCGGCGTCGCAACCCATTTGGCGGCGTTTCGGGCACACGGCGGCAAGCCGCCGGTAGGCGTGACGGTTTTCGTCGAAGGTGAGGAGGAGTCGGGATCCCCGTCGCTTGGCCGCCTTCTCGCCGCCCATCGTGATGAGCTGGCCGCCGACGTGATTGTCATCGCCGACTCCGACAACTGGAGCGTGGATGTACCGGCGCTGACCATATCTTTGCGGGGGTTGGCCGACTGCGTGGTCGAAGTCGCCACTCTTGACCACGGCCTGCACTCCGGATTGTGGGGGGGAGTCGTCCCTGATGCGCTCAGCGTGCTGGTGCGGCTGCTGGCCAGTCTGCACGACGAGGACGGCAACGTGACGGTGGCCGGCCTGCACGAGAGCACCGCTGCCGCGGTGGAGTACCCGGTCGAGCGGGTGCGTGCGGAATCCGGATTGCTGGATGGGGTTCACGAAATCGGCAGCGGTTCGGTGCCCCAACGGCTCTGGGCGAAGCCCGCGATCACGGTGATCGGCATCGACACTACGTCCATCGCCGCGTCGTCGAACACCCTGATCCCACGCGCTCGGGCCAAGGTCAGCATGCGGGTTGCCCCCGGCGGTGATGCTGAGGCGCACCTTGCGGCGTTGCGAACGCATTTGGAGCAGCACGCGCCCTGGGGTGCCCAGGTAACCGTCACTCCCGGCGATGTCGGCCAACCGTTTGCGATCGACGCCAACGGTCCCGTCTACGACGCCGCGCGGGCAGCCTTCCGGCAAGCCTGGGACGCTGAACCCGTCGAGATGGGTATGGGCGGATCGATCCCGTTCATCGCCGAGTTCGCCGCGGCGTACCCCAACGCGACGATCCTCGTCACCGGCGTGGAAGACCCTGCAACACAGGCGCACAGCGTCAACGAGAGTTTGCATCTCGGTGTGCTGGAACGGGCCGCGGTGGCCGAAACGCTGCTGCTGGCTAAGCTCAGGGCATCGACTGTGTAGCTTGTGGTCGAAAAATCCGCAGAATCGCATCCATAACTCGCACAGTCGCCGAGGGAGTCACACCGCTAGCTCGCGCCAACAGGTTGGGATAGCGCTGCGACCACTTCTTGCAATGGGTCCGAGCTTGTCGATATCGCGCCGACATAGGGGTATGCGAGTTCCACGATGAGGAACAGGTTGATGGCGACGATGACGCCGACGATGGCCACCATCAGGTAATGCCAGACGGGTTTCTCGACTCCGTAGATGATCACGGTGCCGAGGACCATACCGCTCGTCAGGAAGATGACCACCCAGAACGGCCAGGGGAGGCCGGCGTCTTCGCGGGCGGTGAGTAATCGCACGGTGCGTGCCTGGCTGATCCTGTCGAGGTTGGAAAAGGACGTGGCGAGCAGAGTCTTTTGAGTGTCCGTCTTAGCGGCGACCCCGTCGTAAGCCTGATAAACGCGAGCCAGGGCGTTCTCGGCCTCTGGCGATCGACCACTTCCAGCGCGGGACCATTCGGCGATGGCGGCATGCTCATACGTCAGCAGAATCTGCCGGACGCGGTCTTTGTCTGCCGTATCGAAAACAACAGTGTCTCTTGCCATCTGCGTGGCTGCTGCACCCTCGGCGCGCGCGTTACTGTCCGCGGCGTTGTTCTGACCCCACATGGAGGAGACGACGAACCCGGTGAAGAAGGCGTACACGAACCCGATGAAGCCGTAGGTGAACTTGATGGCGTCGTTGTGTGCGCCCTCCTTGAGGACTGGGAACCGGCGGCGCACGTGACTCTGAAGCAGAATCGCTCCGCCCACAACGAGCACGATCAGGCCGGTGAGCAGTACCCACGACGGGACGAAGTTCACAATCCACCAACTGATCAACGGCGCTCCCAAACGTTTCGACTGCAAAGCGGATCCGCCGTTCGACTGTAGGGTGGTTGCGCTCCGTCAGAGCACGAACGAGCAAGTCTGGCGAGAGGTTGCTTCAGTCAGACCGCCAGCTCGCGACGCAGCTTGTCCACATGGCCGGTGGCTTTGATGTTGTACTGCGCGACGGCAATTTTGCCCTTCTCGTCTACGACGAACGTTGAACGGATGACACCCTGCACAGTCTTGCCGTACATCTTCTTCTCGCCGTATGCGCCCCACGCTGATAAGACCTTGCGGTCAGGATCGGACAGCAGCGGGAAGGTCAACCCTTCGGCGTCGCGGAATTTCGCCAGCTTCTCGGACTTGTCCGGAGAAATGCCGACGACGTCGATGCCGGCCTCGTTGAGGTCGTGCAGGTTGTCGCGAAAGTCGCAGGCTTCTTTGGTGCAGCCGGGAGTCGACGCGGCGGGGTAGAAGTAGACGACGACGCGGCGGCCCTTGTAGTCGGCCAGCGACACGGTGTTGCCGTCGGCGTCGGTGAGGCGGAACGCGGGCGCTTTGACGCCGGGCGTTAGGCGTGCGGTGTCGGTCAACGAAGTCCTTTCTGTTCACCGGCGGGTCAGGATTGACTCCGGCTGATCTAGGGTAAGTCGGCAGGCACCGACATAGCAGCCCAGACCGCCCTGGTGCGGCAGGACAGGGAGGACGATCGTGGCGGAGCGGGATCCGGACACCATCAAGCAAGACATCGACCGGGCTCGCGATCAGCTGGCCTCGACCGTCGACTCGCTCGCTGAGCGGGCCAATCCGCGCCGCATCGCCGACGACGCCAAAGCCAGGGTGATCGCGTTCGTCAAGACACCCGTGGTGGCGGTCACGTTGGCCGGGGTGGGCGCTTTGGTTGCGGTTATCGTGGTTCGCCGGGTCCGGAATCGCTGACGCTTTACGCCGTGCGGTTCGGCCCTTTCATTAGTGCTTGCGCCGGCAAATATGCCGTTATTGTGAGCTATGGCTTCAACATGGCGCACCTAAGGGGTTTCATGCAGGACTGGAGCTTTATTGATGACTGAGGGGCCAGCACCGAGCGGGTCACCCATGCACCACAGCAACCTCTTCGAAAAGGCCTTGGAAGGGACGCTGTTCAAGTCGCGCTGGCTCCTTGCGCCCTTCTATCTGGGGCTGGTGCTCTCACTGTTAGTCCTGTTGGGAGCCTTCATCGGAGAGCTCGCGAGTATGCTGCCCGACTTGGCCCATTTCCTGCACCTCGATCCAGAACAAGTGATCCTCGCAGTGCTCTCGCTGATCGACCTGTCGTTGGCGGGCAACCTGGTCGTGATCGTGATCTTTTCGGGCTACGAAAACTTCGTCTCCAAGATCGACACCAAAGACACCCAAGACCGGCCCGGGTGGATGGGGACGCTGGATTTCTCCGGCCTCAAGATGAAGCTCATCGGCTCGATCGTGGCGATCTCGGCCATCTCGCTGCTGCGCGCCTTCATCAATCTGAGCCAGCCGGAAACCCCGGTGGACGGGGCGCGGCTGCGCTGGATGGTGTATTTGCACCTGACGTTTCTGGCGTCGGGATTGCTGTTCGCCGCCATGGACTATGTGGGCAACCGCGCCGAGCGCCCCAGAGCCCACGCCCCAGAAAACCTCATTTAGGCGAAGTAGCCGCGCCGGCAGCGGCTTCTGGTGCGCCGTCAGGGTTTCGAACCCCGGACCCGCTGATTAAGAGTCAGCTGCTCTACCAACTGAGCTAACGGCGCCTGGTCTTCTAGCCACGCGACCATAACAGGCTCCTCATGCCAGGGGCGAATTCCGTCGCGACATCCGCACGCGTCACAGGGCAGTCAGCTGAGTGGCTTTAGACTACTGGCGAGTTTACAAGTTAGTCGGGTCCCAAGGGGAAGCAAGCCAGATGGCAGTTCGTTCGATGGCGCGTGCGCGCAGGCATCGATTCTGGCTGGCCGCGGGCATGATCCCGGCGCTCATCCTGGCCGTGGGTGCGTGCAGCAGCAGCAGTGGCGGGGCACCGGAAAAGGTCATTTTCGATAAGGCCAGTCCCTTCAGCGACCTGCTGGTCCCCAAGCTGACCGCCTCGGTCACTGACGGCGCCGTCGGCGTCCCGGTGGACTCCCCGGTGACTGTGGCTGCGGATGACGGTGTATTGGCCGAGGTGACTCTGGCCAATGAGAACGGCAGATCGGTAAATGGTCAACTGAGTCCCGACGGGGTGCACTGGTCGACCACTGAACCCCTGGGCTTCAATCGGCGCTACACCCTGTCAGCGAAGGCGCGTGGTCTTGGCGGGGTTGCCGCTGCTCAGATGACCTTCGAAACTCAGTCACCGCAAGACCTCACCATGCCCTACGTCTTACCGCTCGACGGTGAGGTGGTCGGTGTCGGGGCGCCCATCGCGATCCGCTTCGACGAGAACATCGCCAACCGTGCCGCAGCGGAAAAGGTGATCATCGTGAAAACGGATCCGCCGGTCGAGGGTGCTTTTTACTGGCTCAACAACCGTGAAGTGCGGTGGCGTCCCAAAGAGTTCTGGAAGCCGGGGACGGCTGTCAGCGTCGCGGTCAACACCTACGGCGTCGACCTTGGTGATGGCCTCTTTGGGGAGGACAGCGTTAACACCCACTTCACCGTCGGCGACGAGGTGATCTCAACCGCCGACGACGACACCAAGACCCTGACCGTGCGGATCAACGGCGAGGTGGTCAAGACGATGCCGGTCTCGATGGGTAAGGACAGCACGCCTACCGCCAACGGCACCTACCTTGTCGGTGAGCGGTACAAGCACATCATCATGGATTCGTCGACCTACGGAGTACCGGTCAACTCGCCCAATGGATACCGCACCGACGTCAACTGGGCTACCCAGATTTCCTACAGTGGGGTCTTCGTTCACTCCGCGCCGTGGTCGGTGGGCGCCCAGGGCTACAGCAACACCAGCCACGGCTGCATCAACGTCAGTCCCAGCAACGCCATCTGGTTCTACGACCACTCCAAGCGCGGTGATGTCGTGCAAGTGATTCACACCGTGGGTTCGACGCTGTCTGGAACGGATGGCCTCGGTGACTGGAATATCCCCTGGGATCAGTGGCACGCGGGCAACGCCAAAACGTGAGGCATTTTTCTCGCAGTTCATCAGGAGGTGTTTCTCCCAGACGAGGGTGCCCTCTTGGTACAGTGCGCGACCCTTATAGCCGCAGCAGACGCTCGGCGTTGATGTGCGCAATCTTCTCCTTGCCGGCCGGGCTACTCGGCATCCAAGGCCAGAGGGCAACTACACTCTCTGACCGTTAGGGGTGAGTGACGGGGCTCGAACCCGCGACTTCCAGGATCACAACCTGGTGCTCTACCAACTGAACTACACTCACCATCGCCGCGAGCCGCTTGCCCAGAAGGGCGGAGCGGACCGGCGGCGACGTCGATACTAACCGCTCGGGCGCTCGGCAGCCGAATCGGTTTCTGCCGATGCGTCCGCCGGGGTCCCGAGTCCTGCCGCGATTGCGGCGATATCGCTGGTAGCCGGCCCCGGCGGAGGCACAAACGCGGTGCGCCGGTAGTACTGCAACTCGCGAATCGATTCTTCGATGTCAGCCAGCGCTCGATGAGCCAGTCCTTTGACCGGCTGGCCGAAGTAGATTCGCGGATACCAGCGCCGGCACAGTTCCTTGATGGAGCTGACGTCGATCATCCGGTAGTGCAGAAACGAGTCCAGCGCTGGCATGTCGCGGGCGATGAATCCCCGGTCGGTGGCAATCGAGTTGCCGGCCAGCGGCGCCGTCTTGGGTTGCTTGACGTGTTCGCGGATGTAGTCGAGCACCATCGTCTCCGCCGTCGCGAGGTCGACGGTCGACGCCTTGACCTCGTCGATCAGGCCAGAACGGGTGTGCATCTCGGCGACGACGTCAACCATCGACGCTAGGGCGGCGTCGTCAGCGTGGATTACAACGTCGACACCGTCGCCGAGGATATTCAAGTCGGCGTCGGTAACCAGCGCCGCGATTTCGATCAACTTGTCCGAGCCCAGATTCAGCCCGGTCATCTCGCAGTCGATCCATACCAGTTCATCCCGTACAGCGCTCACAGTAGGGCCTAGGTTAGCCGCCAAATCGGACTCGACGGTTGCCGGTGCCAGTAATGTCAGGTTTGCCCGCAGTACTTCGGCAGGAAGGCACGCGGCACCATGAGCGCTGAATCGACCTCGAACACCAACTCGGCAGCCACCGCCGCCCAGCAGATCGCGGCCGGATACGCCGTCGAAGGTCAGGCTCTGCAACTCGGCACAGTGGTCGTGGACGGGGTTGCCGATCCCGGTGCGCAGATCCGCATCCCGCTGGCCACCATCAACCGGCACGGGTTGGTCGCCGGAGCGACCGGGACCGGCAAGACCAAGACTTTGCAATTGATCGCCGAGCAGTTGTCAGCCGCGGGGGTGCCGGTGCTGATGGCCGACGTCAAGGGGGACGTATCCGGCCTCGCCCGAGCGGGGGAGGCGAACGACAAAACCGCTGCCCGTGCGAAGGATACCGGCGATGACTGGACGCCCACCAGCTTCCCAGTCGAGTTCCTGTCGTTGGGCACCAGCGGGATCGGCGTGCCGGTACGGGCCACCATCTCCAGCTTCGGTCCGATCTTACTGTCAAAGGTGTTGGCGCTGAACTCAACCCAAGAGTCGACCCTTGGCCTGATCTTTCATTGGGCAGACCAGAAAGGGCTGGCGCTGCTGGACTTGAAGGACCTGCGTTCGGTCATCAGCTATTTGACGAGTGACGAGGGCAAGCCGGAGTTGAAGGCGCTCGGGGCGGTGTCGCCGACAACGGCCGGGGTCATCCTGCGGGCGCTGGTCAACCTGGAGGCGGAGGGCGCGGACACCTTCTTCGGCGAGCCGGAGCTCAAGCCGGAACACCTGTTGCGGGTTGACGATCAAGGGCGCGGCGTCATCTCGCTGCTCGAGCTAGGCGATCAGGCCGCCCGCCCGGTACTCTTCTCGACCTTCCTGATGTGGGTGCTGGCGGATTTGTTCACGTTTCTGCCCGAAGTCGGCGACGTGGACAAGCCCAGATTGGTCTTCTTCTTCGATGAGGCACATCTGCTGTTCGCCGAGGCATCGAAAGCGTTCCTGGAGCAGGTCGAGCAGACGGTCAAGCTGATCCGCTCCAAGGGTGTCGGAGTTTTTTTCTGCACTCAACTGCCAACCGATCTGCCGAACGACGTGCTGTCACAGCTGGGGGCGCGGGTTCAGCACGCGTTGCGCGCGTTTACTCCCGACGACCAGAAGGCGCTGGCAAAAACCGTTCGTACCTATCCGAAGACGACGGTCTACGACTTGGAATCGGCGCTGACCTCTCTTGGAATCGGTGAGGCCGTCGTCACCGTCTTGTCGGAGCGGGGCGCACCTACGCCGGTCGCGTGGACCCGGATGCGGGTGCCGCGGTCGCTGATGGGCGCCATCGGCTCCGAGGCTATTGCCGCCGCCGCCAAAGCCAGCCCGCTGCAAGCGGAATACGGCCAGACCATCGACCGCGACTCGGCGTACGAGCGCTTGAACGCCAAACTGTCGCCGCCAAATGGCGAGACGCCGCCGGCACCGGCGGACACGCCGCGAGCACCGGCGGACCTGCCGCCCCTACCGGATGACGTCGACGTGCCGCCCATGCCGGCGCCTGCCGAGCCTCGAGGTCCCAGCATGCTCGAGCAGGTGCTGCACGATTCGACGGTCAAAAGCGTGCTCAATACCGGCATCCGGGAGATCACTCGCAGCATTTTCGGCACCGGTCGGCGCCGACGGAGGTGAGTCGCTACCCGCCCAGCCGTTTATAGAAAGTGCCCACAATCGGGGCCACGATCGCGCGGGGAGCGTACTGGCTCGCCACCGACATCGCCTTGGACGTCAATCCGGGCACCACACGCATCTTGTTGCGCTCCAGAGCATCGAGCGACACGGTCGCGGTGTAGCGAGTGTCAATCCACAGAAAGTCGGGCACGAGTCTCTCGACGAGCGATGCGTCGACCGGATCCGGGAGTTCGGTGCGCACCGGACCAGGAGCGAGCAGGGTGACGTGCACACCAGTGCCCCGTAACTCACCGCGCAGCGACTCGCTGAAGGTATTCACAAATGCCTTGGTGGCGGCGTAGGTCGCGTTGTAGGGAATTGGCGAATTGCCTGCTGCCGAACCAGAAATCAATATCCCGCCGCCGCGGCGCTCGAGCATTCCCGGCAGCACGGCCAACGTGAGATCGTGCACCGCCAGAGCGTTGAGTTGCACCTGCGCCTTTTCAGCGACGGGGTCGAGTGCCGAGACCGGACCGAACGTCGCGGTACCGGCGTTGGCGCACAGGATGGAGACGGGCCGGGCGGCGAGTTCCTCGGCCAGTTTCGTCCGCTGATCGGGGTCTGCGAGGTCAGCCGGTCGCACCTCGACGGTCACCCCATATTGGTCGCTCAACCGGGCCGCCAGAGCGTTGAGGACGTCTTCGCGTCGCGCGGTGATGATCAAGTTGTGGCCGCGGGCGGCGAGTTCGGAGGCCAGCGCTTCGCCGATGTTCTGCGAGGCCCCGGTAACGACGGCGCGTGCGTCGGGGCTGGGAGCGGGCAACGGCATCCGCCAATCCTAGACAGGTGTCGGCGGCGTAGCCGGATCGCAAGGGCGGCGAAGCCGGGCGGGGCGGGTCGGCTACCGATCGTGACGTAGCCGATCGCAAGGGCGGCGAAGCCGGGCGCGGCGGGTCGGCTACCGATCGTTACAGTCCCTGCATGAGCAACCCGGGATCGGGTTGGCGCACCGCCGAGCGCTCCCGGGTGCTGGCCTGGGCGCTGTGGGACTCTGGTTCCGTCGGGTTGAGCGCGATCGTGGTCACCTTCGTCTTCTCGGTTTATCTGACCGTAAACGTGGGCGAGGGCACGCCCGGCGGCAGTTCTCCGGCCAGCTGGTTGGGCCGCGCACTGGCGGTGGCGGGTCTGACGATCGCGGTGCTGGCGCCGGTCATCGGTGTCTGGGTCGAAGCTCCGCGCCGGCGTCGGTTAGCGCTGACCATGCTCACCGGCTTGGCGGTGACGTTCACCAGCCTGATGTGCCTGATCCGCGACGATCCGCGGTATCTGTGGCCCGGTTTGCTGCTGCTCGCGGCGACTGCCGCCTGCACCGACCTCGCGAGCGTCCCGTACAACACGCTGCTGCGTGGGCTGACCACCCCTGGTAATGCGGGTCGGATATCCGGGTTCGGCTTGGCCGCCGGCTATGCCGGCAGCGTCGTGCTGTCGTTGGTCGTCTATGTGGGCTTCATGTCGGGAACTGGCGCCAGCCGCGGGCTGCTGGGCATATCTAGGCACGACGGCCTCAATGTCCGGGCCGCCATGCTGCTGACCGCTTGCTGGTTTGCGGTGCTTGCGTTGCCGTTGCTGTTGACCGCGCGCCACGTGCCAGCAGCGGACGACGCGGCGCACCGCAGCACCGGCCTGCTGGTCGGTTACCGCAGATTGTGGTCGGATCTGGCCGCCGAATGGCGGCGGGACCGCAACCTCGTGTTCTTTCTGTTGGCGAGCGCGGTCTTTCGGGACGGGTTAACCGGTGTTTTGACGCTCGGCCCCGTCCTTGGCGTGAGGGTATACGGCATCTCGCCAGCCGAGGTGTTGGTGTTCGGGGTCACTGCCAGCGTGGTAGCCGCCTGCGGAGCGGTGCTAGGCGGACTGCTCGACGACCGAGTCGGTTCCAAGGCGATCATCGTGGGCTCGCTTGTCGCGATTGTCACGGTGAGCCTCATCTTGATGACGTTGTCCGGCGCCCGGGCGTTCTGGGTATGCGGACTCGCGTTGGGCCTATTCCTCGGTCCCGCGCAAGCGTCGGCGCGCACCCTGCTGCTGCGGATGTCCAGAGACGGTAAGGAAGGGGTGTCGTTCGGCCTCTACACCATGACCGGCCGCGCCGTGTCGTTCTTGGCGCCGTGGCTGTTCTCGGTCTTCGTCGACCGTTTCCACGCCGATCGAGCCGGGTTGGGCGGGCTGGATGTGGTGCTGACCGCCGGCCTGCTGGCGATGCTGGCGGTGCGGGCACCACGGCTGCGCGAACCCCGCTAGGCGACCGTAGATGCGCGGACCGGCCGAACGCGGTTCAGCCCGTTGCCTCGCACATCGTCCAGCCCACACCGGTGTGCTGCGGGCCTGCAACTCCGTCCACCGTCACCGAGCAGGTGACGTCGTGGCCGATATTGACGATCGTGACGCTGGGTTGCTGACTGGCTGACCTGGGCACAGTGACGCTTTTGCTCCATGGCAGCGCAACGTTGAACTCGATCTGTCTTATGCCGTCGTCGTCGATGTAGCTGATGCTGATCGCGCGGCCGTCGCCGGTGACGTTGTAGGCAACCGTTTCCGAGGCGGTCGCTTTGGTGGTCGGTGTGGTCGTGCTGGGGGCGGCGGAGCTGGTGACGGTCGGTTGCGCACTGGATGACGGCGACGCGCTGCCCGACGGCGGTGTCTTCGAGCCGGGCATAGCGGGCAGTGGGGGAACAGCGGTTCCCTTCTTGGCCGTTCCATTTGCGATGACCAGGGCGATCACCAGGGCGACTACCAGCAGGACCGCCGCGCCGGCTCCGATCCACAACCATCGCGGCGGCTTCGACCGCTTGGGCCCTGGCGACCCGCCGTCAGGCGGTTCACCGGACGAAAGTTGATCGCGCTGCCACTGCGGTCGCGACTGATTTTGCAGCCAGTATTGCGGTATCCGGTCCGTTGATTGGGATTCGATCGGGTTGGTCTGAGGCGGAACCCCGCCATACGTCGGGGTGTAGGGAACTTGCCCGCTGTAAGCAGGGTCGGTGCGGCGCTGATAATAACCGGCCCGCGGTTCGGTCGGGCCCTGCCCTGTGTGATTGGACCGGCGTGGTCGACGTGGATCCGTCATGCCCACCTCATGTTTTGCAGGGTACCCAAACGGCGGGCTCGGGCGGGGCGTTCTGCGGTTCCGCCGGGAAGCCGTATGCGGGGGCCCTACCGGCGATTACCGGCGTGCAACGCGGCAATCGTCATGGCCCGCATGACAGCGCGTGAACGGGAAGTGCTCGACGCCTTGGTGTTTGCGGGCTTCAGGCTGTGCGGTGTCGAGTTGAGTAGTCCGAATGCCGCGTGCGCCATCAGCCGGGCGTCGGGTTCGGCCACTTCCGGATGCAAGTCGCGCAGCACTTCCACCCAGGTTTCGACGTACTGTCGCTGCGCCCGGCGGACCTGTCGTTGAGCTGCTGTCGGTAGGTGCGCGAGATCGCGGTCTTGGATACGGATGAGGTCAGGTTCGCCTAGAGCGAAGTCCAGGTGAAAGTCGATGAGACCGGCCAGCGCCGCGGCCGCATCACGGCTGTCGGATATGACGTCGCGAGCACCTGCGAGCAGCCGGGTGCTGATACCGACCAGCAACTCCACCAGCAGCGACTCCTTGTTGAGGAAGTGGCGGTAGATAGCCGGACCGCTGACGCCGGCGGCGGCGCCGATATCTTCCAAACGCACCGCCTGAAATCCGCGTTCGGCGAACAGCCGCTCGGCGGCCGCCAGCAGCTGCAAGCGGCGGTCGGACTTCAGCCGGCTACGACGACTCGGGGCCTCGGCCGCACCGGCCGCGGCAGACGGTGCCATGACGGCCTCCCTGGACAGTTCGGTTAATCCCCACTAACGTAGCACGGGTTAGTCGTCATTAACTCAAATAGGCGGACAGCAAATGACCCCTCCGGCCGTGCATCGCGCCGCGCATCGTGCGCTGGTGTCGCAGCTGCGCGACAAGCTGGCCGAGGCGAGCCTGGGCGGCCCGGAACGCGCCCGCGAACGGCACGTGGGCCGCGGCAAACTCTTGCCGCGCCAGCGGGTGGACGGCCTGTTGGATCCCGGCAGCCCTTTTCTCGAGGTGGCGCCGCTCGCGGCCGACGGCATGTATGACGGTGAGTGCCCGGCCGCAGGCATCATCACCGGGATCGGCAGGATCTCCGGCCGCGAGTGCATGATCGTGGCCAACGACGCCACCGTCAAAGGCGGTACTTACTATCCGATAACGGTCAAAAAGCACCTGCGGGCCCAAGAGATCGCCGGGCAGAACCGGCTGCCGTGTGTCTACCTCGTCGATTCCGGCGGCGCCTTTCTGCCTCGCCAGGACGATGTCTTCCCAGACCGCGAACACTTCGGGCGCATCTTCTACAACCAGGCAAAGCTCAGCGCCGATGGTGTGCCACAGATCGCGGCGGTCCTCGGATCCTGCACGGCCGGCGGCGCTTACGTCCCGGCGATGAGCGACGAGGCGGTCATTGTCCGCAATCAAGGCACCATCTTCCTGGGCGGTCCACCCTTGGTGAAAGCTGCCACCGGTGAAGTGGTCACCGCCGAGGAGCTCGGCGGCGGAGAACTGCACTCCAAGACCTCCGGGGTCACCGACCACCTGGCCCATGACGACCGCGACGCCCTGCGCATCATCAGACGGATCGTCGCGACGTTGGGTCCTCGGCCACCACGCGCATGGGATGTCGCGCCGGCGTCTGCTCCGATCGCCGAGCAGACCGAGCTCTACGATGTGGTGCCCGTCGACCCGCGGACTCCCTACGATGTGCACGATGTCATCACCCGCCTGGTAGACGGAGGTGAGTTTCAGGAATTCAAGGCCGATTACGGCAACACGCTGGTCACCGGATTCGCGAGGCTGCACGGACACCCGGTCGGGATCGTGGCAAACAATGGGGTGTTGTTTTCCGAATCAGCGCTCAAGGGAGCACATTTCATCGAATTGTGCGACAAGCGCATCGTCCCGTTGCTCTTCTTGCAGAACATCACCGGCTTCATGGTGGGCCGAGACTACGAAGCGGGCGGCATCGCCAAACACGGAGCCAAGATGGTGACCGCGGTAGCGTGTGCGCGGGTGCCGAAGCTGACCGTTGTCATCGGTGGCTCCTACGGTGCGGGCAACTACTCCATGTGCGGACGAGCGTATTCGCCACGGTTCTTGTGGATGTGGCCGAATGCGCGCATATCGGTGATGGGCGGTGAGCAAGCGGCGTCGGTGCTGGCCACTGTGCGTGCCGAAGCCCTGGAAACCGCCGGCAATCCGTGGTCAGTGCAGGAGCGAGAAGAATTCATGGCACCGATCCGGGCGCAGTATGAACATCAGGGTAACCCGTACTATTCGACTGCGCGGCTTTGGGACGACGGCGTGATCGACCCGGCCGACACCAGAACCGTTGTCGGCCTAGCCCTTTCTGTCGCGTCTAATGCGCCGCTCGAGTCGGTCTCCTACGGCGTCTTCCGGATGTGAGCATCCCGATGGCTTCGACGAGTTTCGATACGGTTCTGGTCGCCAACCGCGGCGAGATCGCGGTCCGCGTCATCGCGACGCTCAAGCGGATGGGCATTCGGGCGGTAGCTGTCTGCAGCGACGCCGACCTCGCCGCGCGGCACGTTGCCGAAGCCGACGTGGCGGTGGCGATCGGTCCGGCGCCGGCGCGCGACAGCTACCTGAACATCGCCGCCGTCGTCGACGCCGCTGTTCGCACGGGATCCCAGGCCGTGCACCCCGGATACGGGTTCCTCTCGGAAAACGCCCAGTTTGCTGCGGCTTTGGCGGCGGCCGGCCTGACTTTCATCGGGCCGCCGGTGGCTGCCATCAAGACAATGGGCGACAAGATCGCCGCCAAGACCACGGTGTCGGCGTTCGGCGTACCGGTGGTACCCGGCGTTGCCCGCCCTGGCCTGACTGACGCGGAACTGATCGACGCCGCCGGCGAAATCGGTTTTCCGGTTCTGGTCAAGCCCTCTGCCGGCGGTGGCGGTAAGGGCATGCGCATGGTGGAACGGACCGCTGATCTGCCCGTAGCACTCGCGGGCGCCCGCCGGGAGTCAGCGGCGGCTTTCGGCGACGACACGCTCTTCCTCGAACGGTTCATGCTGCGCCCTAGGCATATTGAGGTGCAGGTGCTTGCTGATAATTACGGCACCGTGGTGCATTTCGGTGAGCGGGAATGCAGCCTGCAGCGGCGGCACCAGAAGGTCATCGAGGAGGCGCCGTCGACGTTGCTGGATGCCGCGACCCGGGCTCGCATCGGCACGGCGGCCTGCGACACCGCGCGCAGCGTCGACTACGTCGGCGCCGGCACGGTGGAATTCATCGTCTCCGCCGACCGGCCCGACGAGTTTTTCTTCATGGAGATGAACACCCGCCTGCAGGTGGAACACCCGGTGACCGAGATGGTGACAGGGTGGGATCTGGTCGAGTGGCAAGTGCGAATCGCTGGGGGGGAGAAGCTCGCCGTCGCTCAACCTGACATCGTCATGCAAGGGCACGCGGTCGAGGCCCGGGTGTACGCCGAAGACCCGGGCCGCGGATTTCTTCCGACCGGCGGCGATGTGCTGGGCGTGGTCGAACCGCACGGTCCCGGTATCCGAGTCGATTCCGGCGTGTCGGCGGGCATGACCGTTGGCAGCGAATACGACCCGATGCTGGCCAAAGTCGTCGCGCACGCCGGCGACCGCCCGACCGCGCTGCGCAGACTCGACCGAGCGCTGGCGGATACCGCGATGCTCGGCGTCGTCACCAACGTCGACTTCGCGCGGTTTCTATTAGCGGACCCGGACGTGGCCGCCGGCCGGCTGGACACCGGGCTGCTGGACCGTCGCGCCGCCGATTTTGTCACACCTGAGCCGACCGACGAGCATTTCGTTGCTGCGGCGGCCTACCGCTGGTTGCGGCTCTGGCCTTCGCACGACGCCGATCTGTGGGTGGTTCCGTCGGGATGGCGGCTGGGCGCTGCGGCACCGGTCGGTGTGCGGCTACGTGCCGGCGACCGCGCGGATCACGTCTATATCACTGGCACACCCGCAGCGGCTGTGGTGCGGATCGAACAGGGTCAATCACATACGTTGCAAGCTACTTTCGACGGTCGGCGGCTGGCGGTCACGCTGAACGGCTTGCGCCGCGAGTACGCTGTGGCCGCCGACGACAACCGCTTTTGGCTGGCGGGCGCCGGTGTCACGGCGATGCTCGAAGAGGTGCGCGAGGCGCCGGTGCGGCCCGACGACGAGCACCGCGGCGACGCGGAGTTGAGCAGCCCGATGCCCGGGACTGTCGTCTCGGTGGGCACTGAGAACGGCACTCAGGTTGCCGCCGGAACCGTCGTGGTGACGGTCGAGGCGATGAAGATGGAACATGCGTTGGCCGCACCCGTCGACGGTGCCGTCGAGCTTCTCGTCGACGCCGGCGAGCAAGTCAAAGTGGGCCAGCTATTGGCGCGAATAAAGGTTCACTCCAACAAAGAGGCAGCAGAGGATGGCGCGTGATGACTGACTTCCTTTCGACCGGAACGCTTCCCGACGAATACCAACAGTTGGCCAAGACGGTCCGCGACTTTGCGCAGAGCGTGGTGGCGCCGGTGGCCGCCCGCCACGACGTGGAGCACTCGTTCCCCTATGAAGTGGTCGCCGGAATGGCCGAGATGGGGTTGTTCGGTCTGCCCTTCCCAGAGGAGTGGGGCGGGATGGGTGGCGATTACTTCGCTTTGTGCCTGGCCTTGGAGGAACTTGGCAAGGTGGACCAAAGCGTGGCGATCACCCTGGAGGCGGGGGTATCGCTGGGCGCGATGCCGGTCTATCGGTTCGGTACCGACGCGCAGAAGCGAGAATGGTTGCCGCAGTTGACCAGCGGCCGTGCCCTGGGTGCATTCGGGCTGACCGAGCCGGGGGGCGGCAGCGATGCCGGCGCCACCAAGACCACAGCGCGCCTCGACGACGGGCACTGGGTCATCAACGGATCGAAACAGTTCATCACCAATTCGGGTACGGACCTGACGCGGCTCGTTACCGTCACCGCCGTCACCGACGAGCTGGACGGGAGAAAGCAGATCTCGTCGATCCTGATCCCGGTACCCACAACAGGTTTCACCGTCGAACCGGCCTACGACAAGGTCGGCTGGCGCGCCTCAGACACCCACCCGCTGACTTTCGAGGATGTGCGGGTGCCGGGGCAGAACCTACTGGGCGTACGCGGTCGCGGCTACGCGAACTTCCTGCGCATACTCGACGAGGGACGGATTGCGATTGCCGCGCTGTCCACCGGCGCCGCGCAGGGCTGCGTTGACGAAAGCGTCAAGTATGCGCGCGAACGCGAAGCGTTCGGTCAGCCCATCGGTCGGAACCAGGCCATCGCATTCACTATCGCCCGGATGGAAACCCGTGCCCACACCGCCCGCACGGCGTACTACGACGCGGCGGCGTTGATGCTGGCCGGCAAGCCTTTCAAAAAGCAGGCGGCGATCGCCAAGTTGGTCGCCAGTGAAGCCGCCATGGACAACGCTCGCGACGCCACACAGATCCATGGCGGCTACGGCTTCATGAACGAGTTCGCGGTTGCCCGTCACTACCGGGACAGCAAGATCTTGGAAATCGGTGAGGGCACCAGCGAAGTGCAGTTGATGCTGATCGCCCGAGAGGTCGGCTTGTGAACTCTGGTGTCGATCGCGAAATTGTGCAGCGCGGCTTGTGGTTCGAAGAGTTCGAGGTGGGGACACGCTATCTGCACCGCCCCGGCCGGACCATCACCGAAGCGGACAACGTGCTGTTCACGACGCTGACCATGAACACCCAGGCGCTGCATCTTGACGCCGCCTTCTCCGACGCCCTGCCGCCGTTTCACCAGCGGCTGGTGAACTCGATGTTCACCCTCTCGACCCTGGTCGGCCTGTCGGTGGCGCAACTGACCCAGGGCACCATCGTCGCCAATCTCGGCTTCTCCGATATTGCCTTTCCCGCGCCGCTATTTCACGGCGACACCCTCTACGCCGAGACGGTGATCACCGAGAAGAGGGAATCCAAAAGCCGCGTAGGTGAAGGCATCGTGACTTTCGCCCACACCGGGCGCAATCAAGACGGTGACGTCGTCGCCACCGCAGCACGGAAAACGCTGGTACGGATGCGACCGGCCGAAGCCGACAGCTGATGGCCCTGAGCAATTCCGGCCCGGCCTGGCTGTTTTGTCCGGCGGACCGCCCAGAGCGCTTCGAAAAGGCCGCGGCCGCAGCCGATGTCGTGATCCTCGATCTCGAAGACGGCGTGGCGGCCGCCGACAGGGCCGCCGCCCGCGACGCGCTGGTCGAGGTGAACCTCGACCCGGCCCGAACCGTGGTCCGCATCAACTCGTTCGGCTCCATCGATCAAACCGAGGATCTGCAGGCATTGGCCCGCACCAGCTATGACACCGTAATGCTGCCGAAATGTGAAGTGCCGGAACATGTTGAAGCCCTTTCACCGCTACGCGTGGTGGTACTGGTCGAATCGCCACTGGGTGCGCTCAACGTTGTCGACACCGTGCAGGCGACCAACGCCGTCGCGGTGATGTGGGGTGCCGAAGATCTGTTCGCGGTTCTGGGCGGCACCGCCAACCGCTACTCCGACGGGACCTACCGCGAGGTGGCTCGCCAGGTGCGGTCGCAGGCGCTGCTGGCGGCCAAGGCATACGATCGGTTGGCCCTGGATTCGGTCTTCCTCGACATCAAGGACCTCGACGGGCTGCGCCGCGAGGTCGACGATGCCGTCGCCGTCGGTTTCGATGCGAAAGTCGCCATCCATCCGAGCCAGCTGCCGGTGATTCGGTCCGGTTATGCACCCACGCCTGAGCAGGTGCGGTGGGCCCGACACGTCCTGACCGCCGCCGCCGACCAACGTGGTGTTTTCGCTTTCGAGGGCCAGATGATCGATGCACCAGTGTTGCGGCGAGCCGAGCGAATCGTGCAGCTGGCGAGTGAACTCGGCGCTTAGCTAAAGCAGCGCTGCCCGCGCGGCCAGTTTGGAGGAATGATTACCGATATGACGCTCCCGCGCCCGCCGTTCTATCCGGGTTACCACCCGTATCACCCGCCGTTGCCGTACCAACAACAGCCCGTACGCCGAAGCGCAGTCGCCACCTGGGATGTTATCTGCACCGCCGTCGCCTGGTCGGTCCTTGTCATGGCGGCTCTGGCGGCGGGCTGGGTATCGCTCTTCTTCGCCTTCGCCACCGACAGCTGCTCGGGCGATTGCCCACCAGTGCCGTACGGCATCGATAACTGGATCTATCCAGTGACCTGGGGTGGTATCGCTGTGGCGCTGCTCATGGGCACCCTCGGGCCGTTGATCTCGATCTCGCGGCGCTGGTACATGGTCATCTGGCCGTTAGTCGCCCTGGTCATCGTCATCGTCAGCATCGTGGCCGGCTTCGCGATGACCGCATTCAGCGCCCGGTATTGGCAGCACTGAGTCGCGGCTACTTGCGTCGAGCGCCGGCCAACCGGGCGGCGAAGTCCGGGGACCGGATCGACTCGGCTTGCGGTCCGAGTTCAGTGCGCATGGCGACTTCATGCTGGTGGATGTCGACGGATCCCGGGTTGGCGGTAGCCCGCATTGTGGCCTTCGTCGCGAGCACCACGGGACGGGGAGCCGCCGCGGGCCCGGCGGCCAGCTCCCGGGCTGCGGCGACCGGGTCGTCGGCAACACTGAGCGCGAGCCCGTGCCGAACGGCGGTTTCGGCGTCGAACCGCATGCCGAACAACAGAGCGGCACGGGCCACCTGCGGTCCAACCGCCCGCTGCATCATCCACGTGGCGCCGCCGCCTGGATGCAGACCCAGTTTCTGGAAGCGTGCGTCGAACACCGCCGTCGGTCCGGCGATCCGCACGTCGGCGGCCAAGGCCAAGTTCAGGCCGGCGCCGACGGCCGGGCCGTTGACCGCGGCGATGGTGGGCAGTGCGCATCGGCCGACCGCCATGAACCCGTCGTAAACCTGCAGCAATCCCTCCTCGGCGGCGCTGCCCAAAGCGCTCAGATCAGCGCCGGCACAAAATGCGCTGCCTGCGCCAGTGACGATGACGACATGTACCTCGGCATCGGCTTCCGCCTGTTGCACCGCGTCGCTCAGTTGCCTTGACATTGCGACAGTAACGGCGTTACGCCGATCCGGGTCGTTGACCGTGATCAGCGCGACGTGATTTTCGATGTTGACCAGCACAAGATCGGATGGAGCCACCCAAACCTCCAGCGAATTAGTCGGGCTGAGGCCCCTGGATCAAATGTGATTAATGGTCGCAGATGTCCCCACCGCCATTTCCGTGCCCCCGGCAGGACTCGAACCTGCGACCACAAGATTAGCAAAAGGTGGTTTCCAGTGAGTTTCGTTGGCTTCCAAATAGCACGCGCTACCAGCGCATTAGGTACGTTATCGCACTCGTTAATGTCTGCTCCGATCGGTCGATTTTCAGTCAATTCCGATGATTAAACGATGGATTTTGCCAGTCGGCGCGACCAGGAGTGTCGGCCCAGCAATGGACTATGGCGGCGGCAACGTACTGGCTTGCTTGAGAGAGGACCGGGGCATGAAACGCTCGCTCGCTGCCGCTGCTGCGTCGGTATTCGCCGCCGGCGCGATCCTCATCGCGGCGCCGGCTGTCGCCGAACCCCGCTGCGGGTTCCAAGGCGACTGGAACTGCCAAGGTGGCCCGCAGTACAACGGGCCCATCCAGAACACCTGGGACCACGGCCTGACCACGATGCCGCAGATCTGCCCGGGCGGCCCGTACATGCAACCCTGCCAGTTCTACGTCCCGCAGCCATGAGCAGTGAACGGCGCAGCAGCGGCGGCGGCGCAGGGTTTGTGCTGCTGCTTGTTGTCGGTTTCGTCGTGATGTTCTGGTGGATTTTGCCATCGTCATCGGCGTCGCGGTGCTCATCGCCGGCGGCTGGCTGCTATCACGCCATCTTGACGCCCGGGACACCGCGCGGGAAGCTGCCCGGGCCGCGATCATCGCCCGGGCCGACGAGCAGCATGCTCAGATCCTCGCCGGCGACGACCGCGGCATGTACGGCGACTATCGCCCAGAGATTTACCCGAGCGGGTAAAAAGTACGGACCCCGGCGACCGGATTCGGGCCGGCCCCGGGGAATGGCCGAAATCTGTAGAGGAGATTCGACACGATGAGTATGACACCGGAGCTTGACTACCGGCTGAACATTCCGGTACCCGCCGGCGCCACACGGGTAGGCCAATGGGAGCCCGACACACGCGGAACCTACGTCCGAATGTTCGACGGAACTCACCGCGCAGCCCACGGTGTATGCATAGACATCATCGGGGCGCAGGGTGTCGACGGTGAAGTCAGAGCACGCTGGGTCATCTTCGGGCCCTTGGACGACCGCAAAACCGCGCGAGACCTCACGGCCGCGCAGGCGCGCGGGCTAGCCGAACGCCTGTTGACCGGTGCTGAACCGGATCACCTACAGATGGCCGCCGACACCGGCCGTGCCCTCATCGCCGCTGCCGACGAGATCCAGCTCTTGGACTGCCCGCTCTGCCTTGGCAAGGGAGTCATCTGCGAGGCGGATGGCGACGTTCTCTGCCCACACGTCGATGAACCGAGAGGCGGTGGCCGATGACCGCCGAAGGCGGCTAGCGCGAGCTGACCGACCACCTAACCGCCAGTGAAACGGTGGGCTCTGCGAACGGAGGCGGCGAATGAGTGGACTTGGAGGAATTCCAGCGCGTCTATTGATCGACGAACTAGTCAGACGGCACGGGCCCGACGAAATAGCCCGACAGCTCGATCTATTGGACGCGGGCCAACTGCTCACGCTGGCCGTCGAGCTCGACGCGCTTCGGCCTTCTGAAAACAACTGATGCGCGAAGCGCCGCGTCGCCATCCCCCTTCGCGGCGCGAAGAAACGATTCGACCGCGCGATAGCAAGTAACGCCCTATCTTTGCCGACCTAAGACTACGGCGCTGACGGCTGGTCGGTCAGCTTGGAGGTATCTTCCAGCAGTCCGCGTTGCTGGCCGCTTTGATCGACATCGGCACCGTTTCGGGATACGAGAGTGTGCCGCCGGGAAACGGTGGGCTCATGGTGAGTTCGGCGAGGTAGTTCCCCGTTGGGTCGAATGCGTCCTGCTGGTCGGGGGGTATGTGGCACTTGTGGCGTGGATCTGCGGGCTCGCAGTCGCCGCGGCCGTCGGTGCCGTGTGCTACGAAGACGCCGCCCACGTCGGCGCATGTGAGCGGCGCGGCCGCGGCGGTCGGCGCGGTCAGGCCGGCCGCGCCGAGTAGAACAATCAGCATCAGAATTCGCATCCATCGGGTATACCGCGCTCAATCTGCCCGCGATGTGAAAAGCCGAAGCGGGCGTAGGTTTCCGCATGTGAAGGGTTCAGGTCGGGCCGCGCGCGGCGCTCGAAAAGCCTGACAGTTTGATTCATCAGGCGAAACGGAGGCAGGCCGCCAGCAAACAGCCTCTTGGGATCCGTGGTCGACCGCACGGCTGTGACACCACCGCGGGACGACTCTCTCAGAGTCTCGAGGGGATCGTTTCTGTCGTCGTCTGCGGCGAATCGGAGTGATCTGGCCTGCGATACCAAGTGATCTGGACGGAGTGGTCAGGATGAAAGATCCGCATGATGCTGAGTTCTTCGCGTTTCCCGGCTCCAATAACGTCAAACTCCGCTGGGCCATTGTGAATCATCAGACCGGTCACGGCGACCCTGTATTTTGGGGTTTTCGTCCTATTGATCAGGTAGCAGTCGGGGTCGCCCGGTATTGGGTCGAGTTGCCAGGGGTCAGCTTCGGCCTCCTCGGCCTCCGTGGATTCCCGGCTGTGCTGTGCTTCGGCGACGGTAGCTATGCGTTGTTCGGCGTCCGCCGATCGGTTCGCGTGGCTCGCGGCGGCCTGCGCGGCTTCCAGCGCCAGGCGCTGATGCTCGACGGCCGCGGACTCCGCTTTCCTTGCTCTGCGCGCAGAGCGAACAGCCACGACCGCCGAGACGCCGGCAATGAGCACCCCGGCCAGGCTGATCCAATTTGCAGCGTTCACAAGGCCGCACTGTAGCCATGTGCAGTGACATGGGTGCCGTGTGTCGGTGGTTCGGGGCACAACATCGCAGTGTGGCAGGGCCGCACTGCCGACTCCGCGACCGCGGCCCAGTGTCGCTATACGAGGACGAGCACCGCCGTGCATCCGGCTAGTGCGTTTTGTGACTCGAGCTTGGCACACCCCATCTCAACCCGCGGCGCGTCGCTTACCTTTTTTCGTAGGCGCAGATCTTGCGGCAGGGTGAGTGGGGCTACCAGTCGATCGGTTTCGTCCAACGCCCCACGTTGTCGGGCATCTGGTGGTTTTGATATTGCCGGGCCGACAATTTGCCCCACCAGTGCCGTCCGGCGCCGTCATTTGGTAGGCCCCGCAGTGCGCCGGCGAGCGGCTTGTTTCCCGGATTTACCGTGCCTACGGGAACTAACGTTCGCGCGATTTCGAGCGGCAGTGCAAGGTCGGAGTCATTTGAGATGACGATCGCTGCTTCGACTTCCTTACGGAAGACGTCGGCGAGAAGGTGAGTCGCGACGTTGACGTCGGATCCCTTCTCCTCCCGCACACGCACCGTAGCCAGAATCATCTGCGATCCGTCCTTCGCTGTTACCGACTGCACCGGGATGCCGTTCCAGGATTCAGATCCCGTGGGCGACAACACCTGCACTCCTCCGTTGGGAGTTTGCGATGCTAGCGGAGCCTTTTTGGCCCAGGCGACATAGCGCCCCAGCTCGAGAACGTCGATCGACTTGTGCTCACGCAGGGCCTTTAGATAGATGTCCTGGTCGGTGTACGCGCTGGGACTGTCTGCGGGATCGACGCGAGCGGTGCAATAGACAATCCGATGGATGTGCGCGTTCTGCCACCCACACAAGCTTTGGGCGAGAGCACGGACGTCCAGCCACCGCCATCCAGCGGTGCTGCGCCCGCAATGATTGCGCATCCCATAGTACAGATTGAACGCGTCGACGTAGACGCCAACCTTCATAGTCCGAACGTACTCGGACGTTCACCGCGTGAGCCGGAGGTCGGGACAAAAAGACCCCGCCCTAACAAGAGGACGGGGTGGGTAACTCGCAATGTATGCACGTTTGGCGGCCTTGTCAATGACGTCGGTCGTGCGGCGAATGCGTGGTTGACCTGCGTAGATGCCTCTGATTGCCGGAGTGAGGCTCCTACCCGCCAGGGTGTCGTTGACCCCTTACCCACGGCCTGTAAATGCCCCTGAGGGGCGGCTAAGGGCTAAAAATCGCTATGTAGGAGTAGCGATTAAGCATTGGGACTCTATACAAGTAGTGTGATCTGCGACACACTATTTGGTGTTTGTGAGCGAACAAGGGTATAACCTTCAAGCTCAAGCAACATTTTTCACTTGAGCACCAAAGGCCACAAATGCACCAGCTATCGCGCGTCTGGTTGACTCCCGACACTCGCCAGTTTCGCCATCTGCGCCGGCGACACGCTCGATTCGAGCCGACCGGCGACCGCTTCGCACGCGCGAAGTGACGCTTCGGGGATCACCTGGCAGCCGTATCGCTTTTTCAGCGATGCTCGCAGCGTCGGACAACGCCGGGGGACAGCAGTGCCAGCGTGTGAAAGCGTGCCGCGCGGCGGGACGGCGCAGCGACATTCTCGTATTGCGAGCGGTCAACCTCGGCAGCGCCGACAGCGACACCATAGGTCAACGCCGGCGTTCATTCGTGGTCGCGGATACGTTGCACAGCCTTATGTTTGATCGAAAGCCGGATGCTGCCATCCGCGTAGCCGATGACGTCACGCGCCCGCAGCATGTAATGGATGCCGCAACTGCATTCCGGCGACGGAGGGTGGACGCAGCTCGAACATTCGGCGTCGAACGTGCCGCAGTAGACCTCTCGACCGGTGAACGGCGCCACCAGAACCCCGTCGCGGCGCAGCGCCCAGAAACGCCAGCCATAGCGTTCAGGATCGGTTGCAGGCAGAGCGGGTCGGCGGGCAAACACCGCCTCAGGTGTCCCATTTGGGAAAGGTGCGAACGAGCCGGCGCTGCGCGAGCTACCGGCAATCACCGCATCCATCCAGCGCATGGCGAGGTCTGCGCCGTTCGGGCCTGCCTGAAAAGCCGCCCGCACATCGGAGTGACTTGGTAACGGGCTCATCGAAGCACCCCGCCGCGGACTCGGCCGATCACAGCCTTCTTCCGGCGAGCCCCGAGCCCGGCCGACACCGCATCCAGCCGCGCTTTCCACGCCATGACCGCGGCGTAGGCGGCGTCGATCTTGTCGGCCGATTCCGGGTGCGCTTTATAGAGCAGGTAGCCGCTGCGCGTCGCGCGCCGGCGCGCATTCAACACATGCCGGGTGAGCGCCGCTGAGCCGTCGTGAGTGCAGGCGCCGTTCTCGATCGCCGATCCGAGGGTTGCCACGGCGAGGATCGCGGCGGTGTGTTTCCCGGTCGGCCACGCGGCGATCGGTTGCCGCTGGGACGCTTTCACCTTCAACCGCGACCCGTAGCGGGCTTCCCACTTCGCCACATGCTCGGTCCAGTGAGACGGGTCCGCGTAGAACCCGACCACGTTGTATTTCCGGAACGCCAGCGCCACGGTCGCGTCCACTTCGGCGACCGGGGGCGTCCAAAACGATTGGTCTCCCGATTCTTCGCGCTGACGCCGGGTCATCTCGCGCCGCGGCGGCTCCCACACCGACCTATCGCCGACCTCGAACAGATGCCCGTCGCGCACCCGGCACCCAATCAACGCTGTCGCATCGGCTTTACCTTTCACCCGGCCGCGGGAACCGTCGAAGCCGAGTGTGATGGTGTCGCCGTCGCGCACAATCACATCCACCGCGGCGCAAGCGCCCCACGCCGGCGAGGTAACCCATGCATCCGAGGCGTGCGTGATCTGATTCAGATAGAAGCGTCGCGCGTCCTGCGGATCAGTGTCCGGATCCCAATACTCGGCGACGATCCGGTCCAGATTGACCCAGCCGCCGCTGTCAGAACCGCTTTCCCCGTAGGCGTGGCGCAGACCCTCGCGCAGCGACTCGTAATCCTCAGGGTCCGCCTCCGGGGGCGCCTCGCGGTGATCGAACAACAGCCCGGACGACTTCGCCTGCCCCTCGCGCTGCGCCTCAAAAGCTTTCCACGAGTTCTCGGCGACTGAATTCTCACCGGGTAGATAGGCATTCGGTGTCTCCACGGAGCAGCCGTTGACCTTCGCGAGGTTGCGGCGGATCGTGCTCGCGAGTTTGCGGCCGCCGTTCGTCGGTGTCCAACTTTCAGTCTGATCCATCGCGGTGAACACCGGGCGGAAACCCTCGCGACTCAGCCCGGCCGACGTCGCCGCCTCGATCCGGCCGCGCGGGAAGCTGATAAACGTCTCGAGCGGCTCGATCTCGTGTTCGTCCAACAGTTTCGGGCTGTTGCGCACCATGTCCAGGCACGGCTCCCAGGTGTTCGCGGTCTGATCCTCCGACACCGCGACGATCTGCACTTTCGGTTTGATGCCCGTAGTGACCCACGGCCGGCCGACAGGCTTGCCGCTGGCGTCCCACCCGTCGAGCACGACCGGGCCGAACGCCTCGGCGATGCACAGCGCCGCGACAAGCGGACTCTTGCCCCAGCCCTTCGGTCGCGACAGCACCGCACGTCGAATGAGGCGGCCGTTGTTGATCGTTCGGCCGACAACCGCGCCCCCCTCGAAGCGCGGGTCGACCTCGTACAGCTTGAGCACGAACTGAGCTTGCTCGCGCGTCAGGATCAGCCGCTCACCGACCGCCGGGCCGTCGACCACCACCAGATGCTCGGCGATCCACGCCAGGATTGCGCGGCCCAGCGTCGGCCGCTCGCCCGGCTGCGACGGCTTCCACGGCAACGGGTCAATCCCCTACCAACCGCGGGAAACCCTCGTACGGATCAGCGTCATCACCCGCGCCCGAGCTCGAGCTGCCCGGCGCCGGCGGCTCATCGACCTCATCAGCATGCGCATAGGTGATCTGCAACCTGGCGCGGTCCTCGGCCGTTGCGCCCATCTTCGCCACACGCAACCGAAGCTCGTTCAACATGCTCAGCTCGCCGTCACCCCACACCCGAGCATGGATCAACGCCGTGTCGAGCAGAAAATCCCAATCAGTCGGCCGGAAACGCGCAGCGGCAGGCTCAGCCGCCCAATTCGCCCACCACCGCTTCGTCGCCGCCGGCCACTGATAGCGGACCTTTCGGCCACCCTTGCCGGGCACATACAAAACCGGTAGCGGCGGCTGCTTCACCGGCGCGGCAACGAACACGCTCGCGTCGGCGGCTCGAGCCTTCGCCTGCCGTGCCCGGCCAAGCGGTCGATGTCCTTCGGTCGCGGTCCTCTACCGGGCATCACACGCCTCCTTTGCGCATGTCAAAGCCGCTTTCGGCTGCCGAAACGGCCGTGTTTGCTGGAATCCCCAGACCCGGGCGGATCGCTAGCCACAGAGCGTCCCGGATGCGGCGGGGCGCCCGGGAGGGGCGTGGATGCCCTGGTGTCATCGAGACGGGCGTCGCTGACCGCCGGTGATAGTCGATGGTGACCGCTGACCGTGGGCATGGTTGACGTCTTCCGGCGCCCGGGATGCATCGAGCGCGCGGCGATGGTCGCGCTGCTTCCGGCGCCGGCGCTGGCGCTCGAGGTCACCATCGCAATCCCGGATGGCGTTCGGGCTGCCGCTTCCAGGCGTTGCGTGCCTTTGTTGCTTCGCGTTGTGCCTTGCGTGCGTTGCAGGTTGGGCAGGCGGATTGCAAGTTCTTCGGGTCGAGTGGTGCGCCGCCGGCGCCGACGTTGACGATGTGATCGACTTGCGTCGCTTCGTCTGTGCAGCCCGGTTCGCGAAGCTGACAGCGGTGACTGTCGCGCTTGAGCACTTGAGCTCGGACGCGGCGCCAGGCCGCGGTTCTGACGAGCTGGCTGCTGCGAGTAGGTGCGCTTTCCCACGGCTTGTGTTCTCGCGCTGGCATCGTGTCGACCTCTCGTTACTGCTGAGCTGTCTACGGCGGTGGACAGCTCGGGGTTTGTGGGCGGCTCGGTGAAGCTGCGGGCGCGCTCAGGATCGCGCTGCGCTCGGCCCGAGCCGCCCACGTCAGCCGCTCTGCAACGCAATGACGGCTAGCTCGAGGGAGTGGACGGCGTCGATGAGTGCGCCGATGCCGACCTGCGGCGGCCCGATAGGGCTGTACTTGTCGGCCGGTTGGGTCGGGCTCCACGTCTCGCACAGCGCGGCCGTGATCGGAGGCAAGCCGCTCGCGCCGTTGGTGACGTACTGCTCAAACGTTGAGCTCATGCTGGTATCTCCTTGTTGAGCGGTTCAATGACGGCGGTGACGCCGGGGCCTTTGTTGAGTAGTTGCGGCTGCCGTTGTTTCGGCTTTGTGGTTTTGAGGCCGGTGTGGGCGCGTTCAGCGATGCGGCGCTGGCCGAGTTCGCGGAGTTGATCCCAGGTCGGTACCCAGGGTTGTGCTTCGCTGACCACAAGCCAGATCAATTGTGAGACTGGGCTTGTCGGCCAGGGCCGGGTGTCGGGACGATCCCAGCGTTGAATTGCGATGTCAGGCTTCGGGTGTTTCCACTCGGGATAGACCTGATCCAAGTTGGAGAGGATGCAATCGGATGCTATCTCGTCATCGAGGTAGGTTGATCGGGCGTTAAGTTCGCGGCGATCGCCGTCGATCACCCACGATTGCGCGGTGCGGATGGAGTCGTATTCGTCCTGGCGCAGGCTGCTTAGGTCTTGCTAAGCGTTCATCGCTTCTGGGTTGTTGGACGCGACGATCTGATCCGCCGTGTGAGCTTGGCCGAGGCGTTGGACGATCGCGGCGGCGACGTCCATCACAGCGGCTAGGTTGCGTTGCAGCGACGCCAGGATCTGATTGTGGTTCGCGGCGAGGCTCTGAATCGTCAGTTCGCATCGGGCGATTTCAATACTCAAGTCTTGCTCTGCTTCGTCGCGTGCGCGCGAGCTGCGACGCGCGTTTGCGCTTCGCTCGAGGTACGCGTCGATGTCTGCGGGGCTGTCTGGCGGCTGCACTGCTTCGGCGCGGGGTAGTTCGGCGCGTTTGGTCAGCAATGCGGCTCGCAGCTCGACTGCCGTTGTGTAGCGGTTAGTTTGGAGCGCCCGGCGGTAATGCTTGTTCGTTGCGATGCGGTCCATGACGCGCGTTGCGGGTGTCGGGGTTCATTCGGTTGGGCTGTTCATCGTTTGACTCCGTGTCTGCGTTCGAGCGCTGCGCGTGCGTTCTCGCCCCGCGGGATGTTGTCGCCTGCTGTTGGTTGATCTGAGTCACGGCCGACGCCGTGCCGTTTTCGTAGCGCGGCGCGGCCGTCATCGCCGAGCTGCTTGCTCGGGGCACCGCGCCGCTGTGCTGGCCCCAATTTGTCGCGGTTCCCTGCTGCTGCGTGTCGCCGGCGCCGAACAGTCGCGTGAGATGCTCGGTCAGTTTCGCTTCGTCGATGTTCCCGTTTTCGCCGGCGAATCGCTTGGGATCGGTAATCGCCATCAGAGTTTCGAGCTGATCGCCCGAAACGTGCTTGCTCGCCATCTCTCTGAGCTGTTCGCTTGAGGTCGGTTGCCTGACCGCGCTGTCAGCGCTCGCCAGCTGGCGTCGTCGAGGTCAGCTAGCTGCTGCTCGACGGCCGGGTCTAATTCCGCCATCCTGCCTGCCTTCTGCGTAATCCATCACTGACTGCCTTGAGAGCACCCAGGCCGTGCCGAACTTCCGGCCGACGAGGTCACCTTCGTCCGCCAGCCGCCGCACATGCCGTTCGGTGACGCCGATGATTTGGGCTGCCTCAGCGGAGTCGCACGACTCATGCTCAGAAGTTACTGCGGTCGCAGTGTTTTCAGGTCCGCTGGCGGACATCTTCCAGGCCAGGTCGACTTTTCGTGTGTATCTTTCGATGGCGTCGCTGACGGGGCGTCCAGCGGCCCGCATCGGCTCGACGAAGCGATGCGCCAGGAAATAGGCAGCCTCGAGGTCATCGCCGATCAACTCCATCAGCGGCCGCCGCCGCTGTGGAGTTTCACTATCGCGTCGGCCAGGTCGTTTGCGAGCTGTCGGCTTTCGTCCGCGTCGAGCTCGAACGTCAATCCGGGGCCGAGGCAAAGAAGGACAGGCCGCTCGCCGTGCTGAAGAGTGATCGTGGCTCGAAGTCGACGCCGGCGCCATCTCATTTGACGGGGCTGCCGAGGCCGTCGAGCCACACTGGCCGGTTGTCTCCACAAGGCACGTAGGCGAGTGTTGAGCCGTCGCCGATGAGCCAGTGATCGCCTTGGCAATAGGGGCATTCATCGACGTGAAGGAGCTGGCGGCCGTCGCGTAGCTGGCGCGTCTGCGATGCGGTGGCGTATTTCATTCGGTGCCCTGGTGAGCGTCGGCGTAGGTTTGGGGATCGTCGTAGGGTGCGCGCTCCCATTCCGTCAGGGCGGCGACCGCGAGGCGGTGCTCGGTGGCTTCGTGGTCGATCATTGCTCGGGCCGCTGTCCGGTCAGGATTGCCACCAGATCGGCGACTGTGCAGGTGACCCACTGGCGCATGGGATCGCCTACGCCGCGGCGCTTGTGGACGACCAGGCCGACGAGCGCGTCATCGTTGCCGGCCTCAATCCGGGCTTCGGTCGTCCACTCCGGTAGGCGCAGCGTTGTGCAGTCTTTGACCTCAAGGACTACGCGCTGGCCGTGCAAGCGGAGACCCGAGATGTCGCCGCGATCTTTGGCGCCGTTGCGGGCTCGACGTTCGATGCGGTCATCGTCAAGCGCGAGGCGCAGCGCGGCGGCGATGATGCCTTCGAATCGTGTTCCGGCGGTTCGGGCGCTGCGGCGGGAGCGCGTCACGATGTCACCGGTTCGGCAGACGGATGGCTCGGCTGGGTGAAGTCGCGGGCGTAGGGCTTACCGTCGCCGGTACCGACGCCGCCAGTTGACCGTGCGACACACGGCACTCTGCGAACGCGGCCGTCATCGCGGGTACACCACTGCTTAGACTCGGCGCCGCAGTGTGGGCAGCGAATGTCTAGCGCGCCAGTATCGGCGTACGCCTGCCAGATCGGCCGGTGTCTCATGGTTTTGTCCGTCCGTCAGTCCGCTTGTCCGCCCCTATAAATAGGGGCGGGCGGACAGACATGTCCGGCAGCGGTATGGACATGGGCGGACAAGCGGACAGATTCATTTGCTCACCGCTTTGTAGAAGGGTCGTTTCTCGGTGCCTGTGTTGACGAGCTCGCCGCGTTCGACGAGCTTGGTCAGTGCGCGGTGGAATGTCGCTGGTGCCATGTCGGCCACCAGGCGCAGTTCAGATTTTGTTGCTCCGGTCGCTTCGAAGTGGCGGACAAACGCGGACATGAGGTTGTCCGCGCGATCGTTTTGTCCGCACCCTCGGTGGACAGATATGACGGCGCTTTGGGTGCCTGGAATTGGGTCGATTTTGAGCTCGTGGCGGTCCGTTTCTGGGCCGTCTTTGCGCTTCTCGCGGTTCAGTACGATGACCGCGCCGTCGCGACTTGTGCTGTAGACCGTGTCGGCGGCGCTCTCGAATGCGGATGAGCCGCGCAGGGTTTTCCCGTCCTTGCCGGCGTGGTGAACGCCGAGCACGACACCGCGGCCGGCGGGCGTGTAGCTCAGCAGCTGCGTCATGGCGTCGACGACGATCCCGCAGTCCTTGGCGGAGTTTTCGTCGGCGCCGACCATGCAGCGGGCCAGGGTGTCCAGAATGACGAAGCTGTAGCAACCCCAGTCGATCAGCGCAGCGAGGTTCGCCACTTCGAGCGGGCGCATCAGATTTACGGGTTCAGGCAGGATCTCGAGCTCATCGTCGTCGATGGTGGTGTCCCAACCGATCTCCCATGCATCGGTGCGACCTTTGAAACCGAAGGCGCCCTCGCCTGCGACGTACAGCGCGCGGCGCTTCTCGGTGTGCCGCCCTTGCCATTTGCGGCCGGTTGCGACGCTGGCGGCCCAATCGAACGCGGTGAACGACTTGCAGGTCCCCCATTTCCCGTAGAGCAGTGCGATGGTGCCCTGGTCGAGCACGTTGTCGATCAGGGGCTGCGGATCGGGGAGGTTGCGGAGTGCGGAGCGCGTGAGTAGCCGATCAGCGAGGACAGGAGTATCGCGATCGGTGGCAGCGTTGGATTCGTAATCGGGAGGTTCGTCAGGCCAGGGAATGTCGGCGTCGTCGGACATGGTTTCCGGATAGGTCACGACACCGCCCGTCTGAGCCACGGCCGCGCCGCGTAGAAGTCGTTGCGCTGCTGGATTTCCCGCGCCACTTCTGGCCAGTCTGCGGCCGTGGATATAGCGCGGCTGGCTTCGGCGCGGGCTTCCTGGTTGAGCTCAAGCCTGAGCGCGTGGTGTTGGCCGCCGTCAAGCACCGCAGCCCACTTCCGTGGGTCGTCATGCGCGAGGCTGCACCACGCTGGCGTGCCGAGCATCGGCCAGTTATTGACCTGGTTAAGAACGGCGGCGACGAACTCGTGAACACTCCACCACGACACCTGCTGCGACGCTAAATGTGCGTCATCCTGTGGGTGTACGGTTGCCACTAGAACTTCCTTTCCAATGCGTGTGGTGGTTCGATTGGGATGCCCGGGCCAGCACCCCGGGCATTCGCCTTTAGGCGGCGTCGTCGCCGAATTGCGAGTTCTCCCAAGCCATTACGTCGCTCAGGCGGTATCGGGCGTGTTTGCCGAACACGGCATAGCGCGGCCCCTTGTTTTGGTGGGCCCACTGGGCGAGAGTCCTCGCAGGCACTCGCAGGCGGTCCGCGACCTCCGACCGGGTAAGCCATCGGTCCTCTGTGAGTGTGGGCATCTCGATCCTCTCGAATTCGGATTGAACGAAGTCATTTCGTTGTATCCCAATCGTGCTTGTCGAATCGCGAATCTGTCAATCCGACACGCTCACGAATAGATCCGAAGCTGATTTTGGATTTTCCGATCCGGTGTAGGATCGGGGCGTGGTAGATGACGGTGAGGCAGGCGGGAGCGTCAGCGTCCGCAAGGCGATCGGCTCGAACATCAGACGTATCCGGACCCTCCGAGGCATGAAGGGGCAGGAACTCGTCGACCGCCTTACCGAGCTCGGATTCTCGCTGCCGACGTCAGGGCTGTCCGAAATCGAGACGGCTAAAGACCGCGGCCGTAGGGTGACGGCTGAGGAGCTGCTTATTTTCGCAATTGCCCTGAATACGAGCGTGATTGACTTGCTGACTCCGGCAAGTGGGAAGCCGTTGAAGGTGGCCGACGGAGTTGAACCGGTGTCAGCGACGGGCGTTGAGTCTTGGCTGGCTGGCGATCATCCGTGGCCGCTGGTCCCGACCAACTCCCCAACTGCGGATGAGTTTTTCGCGACGGCGTCCGATTTTCGTCAGCGCCAGCATCGAACGGAGATGCGGCCAGAGATGCAAGAGATTGAGGGCCTGCGCCACGCGGTCGTCAATGCGATCGACGGACCCGGCCCACTGAATCAAACTTACGACCCGGACGCTTTGGCGCTACAGCTTCGGTATTCAATCGAACGCGTGAGCCGTTACGTGGATCTGCTTGTCGACCAGCTCGAGACGCAGGGCAATGCCTCGCGGTAGACCGTCGCTGCGGATCGGCCAGCATGGGAAGGTCACCCGAAAGCATCTCGGCGGGGGTGTTTGGTTGGCCCGCACCCGATTCCGTGACATCGACGGAGTGACGCGGATAGTTGAGCGGCGCGGCCCCGAAAACGATCAGCACGGCAAGCTCGCCGAGGATGCATTGATCGAGGCGCTGCGCAGCCGCCGGCCGCCGGGCGCAGGCAACGAGATCACGTTGGACACGCTGATCGTGTCGCTGGTCAAGGTTCACATCGAGCGCTTGGCCGATGATGAGCGCGCCGAGAGAACGCTCGACACCTATCGGTACGCGGCCGGAAAGCTGGCGAAGCTAATCAGCGGAGTCCGCGTCGGCGAAGCTACTCCGCCGCGGATCGACGCCGCACTCCGATCTATGAAGACTGCGCACGGACCGGTGATGGCACGGCAAGCGAAGACGCTTCTACGAGGCGCGCTTCAACTCGCGGTGATGGCCGGCGTCCTTGGGACGAACCCGGTCCGCGACGTCTCCACGATCACCAGCAAGGCGCGGCCGAAAGGAGCGGCGGCGTTGACCGCCGACCAGTTACGCCAACTCCTGGTCCAGCTCGACGCGTCCGAAGTATGCAGGCGGCACGACCTTGTCGACCCGATCAGCGTGCTGATCGCAACAGGGTTGCGGCGTTCAGAGCTGTTGGGCCTGCGGTGGCGCGACTTCGACGAAGCGGCCGGCACGATCACCGTCGCAGGCAAGGTGGTTCGCGTCGCCGGCAAGGGGCTCGTCCGCGTCGACCAGACCAAGAGCGACGCGGGTAGGCGAACCATCTCACTGCCGAAGTTCGCTGTGACCGCCCTCGCGGAGCGCCGCGGTAAGCCGTTCATGGGCGAGCAGGCGGTCATCTTTCCGTCGACCGCGGGCACGCTGCGGGATCCGGACAACTTCAACAAGCAATGGCGTGCGGTGCGCGACGAGCTCGGCGCCCCCGACGTCACGTCGCATAGTTTCCGCAAGACCGTCGCAACGCTGATCGACGACGAGGGCTTATCGGCGCGGATCGGCGCCGATCACCTTGGCCACGCCCAAGTCTCGATGACACAAGACCGCTACATGAGCCGCGGCCGCGTACACACTGCCGTCGCGGACCTGCTCGACCGTACGGTGACGGTAGACGCCACCGAAGGAGTCTCAGATGACGAATGACGACATCAACATCACCGAATTTCACCGACGGCTGAACGAAAACGTGTTCGAGGACGACGGCCCAGCGCTCACGGAGGAAGGAGTCGCCACGTTACTCGCCAACTACCAGGGACTCGTGGCCGAGTACGGCGAACCACTCGTAAGAGCAAAGCTGAACGAGCTAAACTCCATCACCCACGCCGCTATCAGGGCGACCGGCTCAGGGCAACATAAACGATGAATAAACGATGGATCGGGTTTGCGTGGCACCGTGAAAATATGCTGTGAACAGTGCCCCCGGCAGGACTCGAACCTGCGACCACAAGATTAGAAGTCATGTGCTCTATCCAGCTGAGCTACGGGGGCGATGCGGAGCTCAGTTTATTCGAACAGTGGCTTCGGGCTGAGCCGGCCGCGCGATGTCTTCCGAATCAGCTGCGCGACAGAGTGATGCGGCACCGCGCGTCGTGAGCGTCAGCCCACCGACGCTGCAGGATCTGTTCGGCGGGTAATTCAGTAAGGCCCTGTCGTATGGGCCGCCGTGTTCGGCTATCGGAAAATCCTCGCAGCGGCGACAGTTGCTGGCTAAATCGACGTTCTGTTGCCGATTTTAATGAATGTATTTGTCGCACAGAGTTTCTGATTCTGCTCACCTCGTCTGACAGCGACGCCGATTTTATCCGGACGTTCGGCTTTCACGACTGGGCCAAGCGGACTAGCGTTGTGGTGGCACTGGGGCTGGGCGGCAGGGCCTTGGCGCAGCCGCCGGGCGTCGGGATGGACGCGTCGAGAACGGGAGGCTTTGGTGGGGATGTCAGCGGTGACGCGTCGGAACCAGCCGTCGGGGAGACTGCGATGAGTGATTCGGTCGATGCCGCTGGATTGCCGACCGCGTTGGGACCCGTCGACTATCTGCTGCACCGCGGCGAAGCCAATCCGCGAACCCGCTCGGGGATCATGGGCCTGGAGGTGCTTGACTGCGTGCCGGACTGGGAGCGATTTCGCGCCCGCTTCGACAATGCGTCGCGACGAGCGTTGCGACTGCGTCAGAAGGTGGTGGTGCCCACGCTGCCCACCGCGGCGCCCCGTTGGGTGGTCGATCCGGACTTCAACCTCGACTTTCACGTGCGACGGCTGCGCGTCCCCGAACCCGGTACGCTGCGGCAGGTCTTCGATCTGGCCGAGGTGATGCTGCAGTCGCCGCTCGACATTGCCCGTCCACTATGGACGGCCACCTTGGTCGAGGGCCTGGCCGACGGCAAGGCGGCGACAATGCTGCATCTAAGCCATGCCGTTACCGACGGTGTGGGCAGCGTCGAGATGTTCGCCAACATCTACGATCTCGAGCGCGATCCACCCACGGAAGAGCCCGCGCCGCAACCCGTTCCGGAAGATCTGTCCGGTAACGATCTGATGCGGGCGGGCCTCAACCAGCTTCCGGGTGCTGTCGTCGGTGGAGTTCGGGGCGCGCTGTGGGGCGCTGCGTCGGCGCTCGGTCGGGCGGTTGTCAACCCCGGGTCAGCGGTGTCCGGAGTGCTGGACTACGCCCGCTCAGGGATGCGGGTGATGAGCCAGGGCGCCGAACCGTCGCCGCTGCTGCGGCGGCGCAGCCTGACTACCCGGACAGAAGCACTCGAAGTTCGCTTGTCCGACCTGCACCGGGCGGCCAAGGCCGGCGGCGGATCGATCAACGACGCCTATCTGGCCGGCCTCTGCGGTGCCCTGGGCCGCTATCACGATGCGCTCGGTGTGCCCATCGGTACCTTGCCGATGGCGGTCCCGGTGAACCTGCGGGCCGATGCCGACCCCGCCGGCGGCAACCGGTTCGCCGGGGTGAACCTAGCGGCACCCATCGGTACGGCCGACCCGGTGGCCCGCATGAAGAAGATTCGCGCGCAAATGACGCAGCGTCGCGACGAGCCCGCGATGGATGTGATCGGGGCGATCGCACCGGTACTCAGTGTGTTGCCGACGCCGGTGCTGGAAACAATGACCGGGTCGGTGGTCTCCTCCGACGTTCAAGCCAGCAATGTGCCGCTGTATCAAGGCGACACCTTTATCGCCGGGGCGAAAATCCTGCGCCATTTCGGGTTCGGGCCATTGCCCGGCGTGGCCATGATGGTCGTGCTGGTGTCCAGATCGGGATACGCCACGATCACCGTGCGGTACGACCGGGCGGCGGTCGCGCACGAGGCGTTGTTCGCCCGGTGTCTGCAGCAGGGCTTCGACGAAATACTTGCGCTCGCCGGTGACCCGCAACTGCGCGCCGTACCGGTCTCATTCGCTGCCGAAATACCTGATTCGGGCGCTCAATCAGTGGCGGGCTCATGACTGCCGCGCAGGAACGCAAGCCCAGACCGCCGCGCGATCTTCGGCTGCCCGGCTCGGTTGCCGAGATCGAGGCGAGCCCGCCCGGGCCGAAGATCGGCGCCTTTTTCGATCTGGACGGAACGCTGGTCGCCGGCTTCACCGCCGTC
This sequence comes from uncultured Actinomycetota bacterium, assembly GCA_963830605.1. Classification (GTDB taxonomy): domain Bacteria; phylum Actinomycetota; class Actinomycetes; order Mycobacteriales; family Mycobacteriaceae; genus Mycobacterium. The sequence continues at coordinate 147,439 of CAWHML010000005.1, forward strand.
ATCCTCACCCAGGAACGCTTGCGGCGACGGGACATCGGCGTCGGTGAGCTCATCACCATGGTTCAGGCCGGATTGAACCATCAACTCGGGCGCATCGAATTCGAAGACCTCATCGTGAAGGCGTCGTCGGCGCTGCGTGGCCGTGCGCTCAGCGACATGGATGAAACAGGTGAGCGGCTGTTTGCCCAGAAGATCGAGTCGCGGATCTACCCGGAGATGCGTCAGTTGGTGCGGGCACATCTTGCCCGCGGCCACACCGTCGTCCTCAGTTCGTCGGCGCTGACGATTCAAGTCGAGCCGGTTGCCCGCTTCCTCGGTATTCCCAACACGCTGACGAACAGATTTGAAACTGACGAGGACGGGAATCTGACCGGCGGCGTGGTGCGGCCGATTTTGTGGGGACCGGGGAAAGCCGCGGCCGTGCAGAAGTTCGCGGCAGAACACGACATCGACCTGAAGGACAGTTACTTCTACGCCGACGGCGACGAGGACGTCGCCCTGATGTACCTGGTCGGCAACCCGCGACCGACCAACCCGGAAGGCAAGATGGCCGCGGTGGCCCGTCGCCGCGGGTGGCCGATCTTACGATTCACCAGCCGTAGCGGCGGTGGTGTCGTAGGCCAGCTGCGGACGCTGGCGGGTCTCGGCTCGATGATCCCGGTTGCCTCGTTGGCGGTCGGCTGGGGTGCGCTGACCCGGAGCCGCCGCCGCGGGATCAACTTCTTCACCTCCAACTGGTCGCAGTTGTTACTGGCAGCCGGCGGTGTGCACCTCAACGTCCTTGGCGAAGAGAATCTGACGAAGCAACGTCCGGCGGTGTTCATCTTTAATCACCGCAACCAAGCCGACCCGGTTATCGTCAGCGCCCTGGTGCGCGACAACTGGGTTGCGGTGGGCAAAAAGGAATTGCTGAGCGATCCGATCATGGGAACCCTCGGCAGGTTGCTCGAGGCGGTGTTCATCGACCGGGACGATCCGGCCGCCGCTGTCGAGTCGCTGCACGAGGTCGAAGATCGCGCGAAAAAGGGTTTGTCGATTGTGATCGCTCCCGAAGGCACCCGGTTGGACACCACGGAGGTCGGCCCGTTCAAGAAGGGCCCGTTCCGGATCGCGATGGCAGCAAAGGTCCCGATCGTCCCAATCGTGATCCGAAACGCCGAAGTCATCGCTGCCCGCAACTCGAGCACACTCAACCCCGGCACCGTGGACGTCGCAGTGCTCCCGCCCATTCCCGTCGACGACTGGACGCTGGAGAGCCTGCCGGATCGCATGGCCGAGGTGCGGCAGCTGTACCTGGACACGCTGGCCGCCTGGCCGGTCGACGCATTGCCGCAGGGCGACATTTATGCCCGCGCGAGGAAGGCCGCCCCAAAGAAGGCCACCCCTAAGAAGGCCACCCCTAAGAAGGCCGCCCCGAAGAAGGCGGCCCCGAAGAAGGCCACTCCGAAGAAGGCCGCTCGACGAGCAACGAAAGCGCAGCCGGCCCGCAAAAGCCAGGCAGGGGCCAACCCGCCACGAAAAGCTCGGCCGAAAGGACGACCTTGACCACTACACCGGCCGCCGACACCGGCAACTTCACCACAACGGACGACACACTGGTGTTGGCGTCGGTGTCCTCGACTACCGAAGAAGAGCTGCTCACCGATTGGTTGCAGCGGCAGCGAACACGGCACCCCGATACCAAGATCGAGGTGCTGAGGCTTGCGGCGGGCGACGAACCGCCTGCCGATCTTGCCCGGCTGGTCGAGCAACTGGAGCTCGACGAGGACCGTTCGATATTGCCGGTGCAAGTGTTCTGGCTGCCGCCACCAGGGGGAAGCACGTTGAGCCGGCTGGCTGGACTGCTGCCCGGCCGAGACCCGTATCACCCCAGTGAACGCCAGCAGCGCCGCATCCTGCGCGACAATCCGCGACGCGCGCGGGTGGTTGCCGGTGAGTCGGCCAAGGTTTCCGAGTTGCGCCAGCAGTGGCGGGACACGACGACAGGCGAAAACGTCCGTGACTTCGCGCATTTCGTCAGTCGCCGGGCCATTTTGGCGGTCGAACGGGTCGCCTATCGGCTGGTGGGGCCGCAATACAAGTCGCCACGGCTGGTCAAGCCGGAGATGCTGTCGTCGGCTCGATTTTGCGCCGGTCTGCAGGAGATCCCCGGAGCGTCGGTCGAAGAGGCCGGCGAAATACTCGACGAAATGGCCACCGGCTGGAGCCGGGTCTCGGTTGACCTGCAGGCCGCGCTCGGCCGGCTGCTGATCCGCGGGTTCGACCCGGCGATCGACTACGACGACTATCAGGTCGCCGCGATGCGTTCGGCACTTGAATCACACCCAGCCGTCATGCTGTGGTCGCATCGGTCGAACCTCGACAGCGCGGTGCTGACGGTCGCATTGCAAGAGAACGGCCTGCCCAAAGCACATGTATTCGGCGGGCTCAACATGGCTTTCGGACTCATGGGTCCGGTGATGCGTCGCGCCGGCGTCATCTTCATCCGACGTAACATCGGCGACGACGCGCAGTACAAATACGTGCTCAAGGAGTACGTTGGCTACCTGGTGGAAAAGCGCTTCAGCTTGAGCTGGTCCATCGAAGGCACCCGGTCGCGGACCGGAAAGATGTTGCCGCCCAAACTCGGGCTGATGAGCTATGTGGCGGATGCCTATCTGGACGGCCGGAGCGAAGACATCCTGTTACAGCCGGTGTCCATCAGCTTTGACCAGTTGCACGAGGTTGCCGAATACGCCGCCTATGCGCGGGGCGCCGAGAAGAAGCCCGAAGGATTCAGCTGGTTGGTCAACTACATCAAGGCCCAAGGCGAACGCAACTACGGGAAGATCTACGTCCGGTTCCCCGAAGCAGTGTCGATGCGGGAATACCTCGGCACCCCGCACGGTTCGTTAGCCGACGACCCGTCAGCCAAACGACTTGCGCTACAGAAGATCTCGTTTGAAGTCGCGTGGCGCATCTTGCAGGCGACGCCGGTCAACGCCACCGGGCTGGTGTCGGCGCTGTTGTTGACGACCCACGGGCTGGCATTGACGCTCGACCAGCTGCACCACACGCTGCAGGATTCGCTGGACTACCTGGAACGCAAACAGAACCCGATGTCGACCAGCGCGCTGCGACTGCGCACCCGCGAAGGCGTCCGGTCGGCGGTCGACGCGCTGTCCAACGGGCATCCGGTCACTCGCGTTGACGGCGGCCGGGAACCGGTGTGGCGCATAGCGCCGGATCATGAACATGCCGCGGCGTTCTACCGCAACTCGGTGATACACGCCTTCCTGGAGACCTCGATCGTCGAGCTCGCCCTGGCACATGCCCGGCATGCCGACGGTGACCGGCTGGACGCTTTCTGGAGTCAGGCGTTGCGACTGCGCGATCTGCTCAAGTTCGACTTCTACTTCGCCGATTCCAACGCCTTCCGCACCAACATCGCCGACGAGATGGCGTGGTACGAGGATTGGGAGGCCCACGTCAGCGCCGGCGGCGATGAGATCGACACGATGCTGTACGCCAAGCAGCCGTTGATCTCGGACGCGATGCTGCGGGTCTTCTTCGAGGCCTATGAGATTGTCGCCGACGTGTTACGAGAAGCGCCGGCAGATATCGGTGCCAAGGACTTGACGCAGCTGGCCCTGAATGTGGGTCGTCAGTTCGTTGCGCAGGGACGAGTCAGCAGCAGCGAGCCGGTGTCCACACTGCTATTCACGACCGCGCGACAGGTCGCCGCCGATCAAGATCTGTTGGAACCGGCCGCGGACTTGGCCGAGCGCCGAAACGCGTTCCGGCGGGAACTGCGCGCAATCTTGCTTGACTTCGATCATGTCGCGCAGATCGCCCGGAACAAGTTCATCGCCCGGGAAAGCGAAGCTCGCCGTAAAATGGGCGCCTGAGCTGGCTATATAAGAAATTCTTCGAATTCGCTGACTTCTGGCGCCGACTGGTGCAAGATGCGGTTTATGTCGCGGGACATGCCCGAACTGCGTGACCGCGGGTCGCAAATCCATCGATCTGTGCACGGGGGTCGTCATGGCACGCCAAAGGTTGCGTTGGTTGGTTGCCGGAACGCTGGCGAGTGGCGGTGCGGGTCTATTGACCCTGACCGCGATGATGAATTCGGCGTTCGCGTTTGGTGCCAGTGGGACCGCGTTGATCATGGGGGGTACCGGCAACCCGACGCCGGATCCCACCTACGTGACTGACGTTAACGAGAACTACATTCAGCTGATTCCTTCCACTGAGGGCTACACCCCGGTACCGCAGTTCACGCCCGAGCAGTTCTTCCCAGTTACCCCAAATCTCGGAAACTTGACCTTCGACCAGTCGGTCGCCATGGGCGTCACCGACCTGGACGCCGGGATAACGCAGGCACTTGGGACCGGAAACCCCGTCGCCGTTTTCGGCTATTCGCAGAGCGCCACGGTCGCTACCGATGAGATGAACAAGCTCGCGCTCGCTAACAATCCGATCGACCCGATGAAGCTCGCTTTCGTCTTGGTCGGTGATCCCAACAATCCCGACGGCGGGATTCTCGAGCGCTTCGTCGGCGCCTACATACCGATCCTGGACGTGTCCTTCAACGGAGCGACTCCGCCGGACACCCCTTATCCGACCGACATCTACACCATCCAATACGACGGCATCGCGGACGCCCCGCAGTACCCGACCAACCTCCTCGCGGACGCCAACGCCATCGCCGGTTACTTCGACCTGCACAAACTCTATCCGACTCTGCCGGTAACCGATTTCAACGTCACATTGCCGACGTCTCCGGGATACGAAGGCGCTACCCATTACTTCGAGATGCTGACCCAGAATCTGCCGCTGCTCGATTCACTGCGTCAGTTTCCCGTGGTGGGCAACCCCCTGGCCGACCTGATCCAACCGGACCTGCGGGTGCTTGTCGACTTGGGCTACGGCGATGGGTATGCGAACGTACCGACCCCGGCCGATTTCTTCGGCCCGCTCGTCAACCCGATCACGGTAGGCGGCGAGCTGGCAACGGGCGCCCAGCAAGGAGCAACGGCGGCCATGATCGACCTCGGGCTGCTGCCGACGACAGACTTGCCAACCGTCTACCCGTATGTGCCGCTGCCAGAGACACCAGGGGAGATAGCGACACCTAGCTTATTGGCGGCGTTGTCCGACCCGTCCGCCACCACGATCCCGGCGCTGCAGAATGACCTCGCTGACCTGCTCGGGAGCAGCACGCTCAGTTCTGCGCTGTCGGGTGACCTGGTCAACCTACTGGACGGCCAGTGGACAGCGCTTCTGTCGGGTTTCGATCTGCCCACCAGCTTGATGGCGCTGCTCGGCTAGCTCAGTCCGGCCCGGTGCCCGCATCGGGGGCAGCACTGCTGTTGCGGCCCATACGCTGAATAGATGACCGACGCCTCGGCTCCCGGCCGGCGACACCTGCCGGTGTGGCCGTTGCTCTGCGGCGTCGGAGTGCTGGCCGGTGGCACCGCAGCCGGGGTGTCGGTGTTGTCGCTGGCTGACGCGCTGACCGCCACCGGACTGCCCGACCCGGGTTCGGTGACCACGCTCGGCCTGCCGTTCGTCCGGGCAGTCGGTGAAATCGCCGCGGTGCTGGCTGTCGGTTCGTTTCTTTTCGCGACGTTTCTGGTACCGCCGCAAACCACCGGGGTGCTCGACGTGGGGGGGTACCGGGCGGTTCGGGTAGGCGCCAGCGCATCCGCGGTCTGGGCGGTGTGTGCGGCGCTACTGGTCCCGTTGACCGTATCGGACGTCTCCGGCCACCCGGTCCGTGACCATCTCGATCCGGCGGCGCTGTGGTCGGCGGCCAGTTTGATCGATACTGCAGCCGCCTGGCGGTGGACTGCCTTCCTGGCAGCGGTTGTGGCACTGGCGAGTAGGCCGGTATTGCGCTGGTCGTGGACACCGCTGCTGCTGATCGGGTCGCTGGTGACGCTCATCCCGCTCGCACTCACCGGTCACTCCTCAGCCGGCGGATCCCACGACCTCGCCACCAACAGCCTGCTGATGCACCTCGTTGCCGCCAGCCTCTGGGCCGGCGGCCTCCTGGCCGTGCTGATCTACGCCCAGCGGGGCGGCGAGCACGTGGGCCTGGCGACCCGGCGGTTCTCGGCTATCGCCCTGTGGTGCTTCGCCGCGATGGTTCTCAGTGGTGTCGTCAACGCTTTGGTGCGCCTTCAGCCGGCCGAGTTGCTGACGACGGCCTACGGCCGGCTCGTCGTTGCCAAGATGGTGGCACTTTGCCTACTGGGTGTCGTCGGCTGGTGGCAGCGCCGTAGTGCGCTGGCCGCTCTGCGCGCCGAGCCGAACGTTCACGGCGCCCTGATCCGGCTGGGGCTGGTCGAGACGGCAATCTTCAGTCTCACCTTTGGCATAGCGGTGGGGTTGAGTCGCACGCCGACGCCACCACCGCCGATCCTGCGGCCCACCATTCCTCAGGTCGCGATCGGTTACGACTTTGCTGGACCGCCGACTGTGGCGCGGATGCTGTTCGACTGGCGCTTCGATCTGGTGTTCGGCACGGCGTCGCTGGTCTTCGCCGCGCTGTATGTAGCGGCAGTGTTGCGCTTGCGCCGCCGCGGTGACTCGTGGCCTCGGGGCCGCACCCTGTCGTGGCTTCTCGGCTGTCTCGTCATGTTGTTTGCCACATCATCTGGAGTCGGCCGGTACATGCCGGCGATGTTCAGCATGCACATGACCGCCCACATGCTGCTCTCGATGCTGGCCCCGATCTTGCTGGTGTTGGGTGGCCCGGTCACGCTCGCGTTGCGGGCCTTGCCCGCCGCCCGACGGGGCGCACCGCCGGGTTTGCGGGAATGGCTGTTGGCTGCCTTGCACAGCCGGGTGTCGCGGGTACTGACCCACCCGATCGTGGCCACCGCGCTATTCGTCAGCGGCTTCTACGGCCTGTATCTGGGTGGCATCTTCGATGCCGTCGCCGGCAGCCACGCTGGGCATGTGGCGATGAACGCGCATTTCCTGCTCAGCGGCTACCTGTTCTACTGGGTGGTGATCGGGGTAGATCCCACTCCACGCCCGATTTCGCCGGTCGCCAAGGTGGCTGTGGTGTTTGCTTCGCTGCCGTTGCACGCCTTTTTCGGGGTGTTGCTGATGGGGATGCCAACCGTGCTCGGCGCCGACTTCTACCGCTCACTGCAGCTGAGTTGGCACACCGACCTACTGGGTGATCAGCGGCTTGGCGGGTCGATCGCGTGGGCGGCCGGGGAAATACCCCTGGTGATCGTCATGATCGCCTTGCTGGTGCAGTGGTCGGGCAGCGATCGGCGCACCGCCCGGCGGTTGGACCGCGCCGCCGCCCGCGACGACGACGCAGACCTGACCGCTTACAACGCGATGCTGGCCGAGCTGGCCCGCCGCGATGCGTCCGGGCGGCGGTAGCGGGTCCGCACAAATGTCACACCAGTCACGAGTCCGGTCGGGGACCACTCTGTGCCCACCTACGAGCGACAATCGGCGGGCGCGACCGCCGTTGTGACAACCCAGCCGGGATAGCCCTGCTCACTGTAGGTCGCGGTCATCGGTGCCGAGAAGATTGTCGCTCGAAGCTGGGCACCACATCACCTTTTCCTGGGTGGAAGCCGTGTGGCAGATGTGGCTCCGGAGCGTCGCGCCGATCCACAGTGCCAACTTCGTGCACAGCCGGACCGCAAGCGGCCTGTCAGTCTCCGCCGTTGTCGGCGGCACCTGGCTCACTGAGTGGCAGCACCGCCGGCGTGTGGTCGAAACGAGCACCGCCCTGGACGAAAGGAATAAGCAATGTTCGAAACAGCGTGCACGGTAGTCGGGAACATCGTCAACGACCCCCAGCGCCGGACGGTGGGCAGCCAGGAGGTGATGAAGTTTCGGGTTGCGAGCAACTCTCGTCGCCGCGGCGCCGACGGCAATTGGGAGCCGGGCAACTCGCTGTTCGTCACCGTCAACTGCTGGGGGCGGTTGGTCTCGGGTGTCGGCGCGTCGCTGGGCAAGGGTTCGCCGGTCATCGCGGTCGGCCACATCCACACCAGCGAGTACGAGGATCGTGACGGCAACCGGCGATCCACATTGGAGATGCGTGCCACCTCGGTCGGCCCCGACCTGTCACGATGCATCGCACGGGTGGAGAAGACGGTCGCCACTGCTGGAGGTGACGCCCCGGCATCGGTGACACCGGACGTCGAGACCGAAGTCGATGCGACCGACGGCGCCGACGTCGTGCCCGAGGACGGGAGCGCACTGCCGCTGTCGGCTTAGCGCACTGAGCCGTGCCTAGGATGGGCGACGAGCAACGCAACAGCAGAAAGGCAACATCCAAGGCATGGCTGAGTTCATCTACACGATGAGGAAGGTCCGCAAGGCGCACGGCGACAAGGTGATCCTTGACGACGTCACTTTGAGCTTCCTTCCGGGAGCCAAGATCGGCGTCGTCGGCCCTAACGGAGCCGGTAAGTCGAGCGTCTTGCGGATCATGGCTGGCCTGGACAAGCCCAACAACGGTGACGCCTTTCTGGCCACCGGCGCCACCGTCGGCATCCTGCAGCAGGAGCCGCGGCTGAACGACGAGAAGACCGTTCGCGGCAACGTCGAGGAGGGTCTGGGCGACATCAAGGTCAAACTTGACCGCTTCAACGAAGTGGCCGAGCTGATGGCCACCGACTACTCCGACGAGTTGATGGAGGAAATGGGCCGGCTGCAAGAGGACCTGGACCACGCCGACGCGTGGGACCTCGATTCCCAGCTGGAGCAGGCGATGGACGCCCTGCGCTGCCCGCCGGCCGACGAGCCGGTGACACATCTGTCCGGTGGTGAGCGCCGCCGGGTGGCTCTATGCAAGCTGCTGCTGTCCAAACCGGATCTGCTGCTGCTCGACGAGCCGACCAATCACCTCGACGCCGAGAGCGTGCAATGGCTCGAGCAGCATCTGGCGGCCTACGCAGGCGCCATCCTGGCCGTCACTCACGACCGTTACTTCCTCGACAACGTCGCCCAATGGATTCTGGAGCTGGATCGCGGTCGGGCGTACCCGTACGAGGGCAACTACTCGACCTACCTGGAGAAAAAGGCGGAGCGGCTGGGGGTACAGGGTCGCAAAGACGCCAAGCTGCAGAAGCGGCTTCAAGAGGAGCTGGCCTGGGTGCGCTCCGGGGCAAAAGCCCGGCAGGCGAAGAGCAAGGCGCGCCTGCAGCGCTACGAGGAGATGGCCGCCGAGGCCGAGAAGACCCGCAAGCTCGATTTTGAGGAGATCCAAATTCCGGCCGGACCACGGCTGGGCACGGTCGTTGTCGAAGTAGATCATCTCGACAAGGGCTTCGACGGCCGCACTTTGATCAAGGATCTGTCTTTCACGCTGCCCCGCAATGGGATCGTGGGCGTCATCGGTCCCAACGGGGTTGGCAAAACCACATTGTTCAAGACCATCGTGGGCCTCGAAGAGCCCGACAGCGGCACCGTCAAAGTGGGCGAAACCGTCAAGCTCAGTTATGTGGACCAGGCCCGCGCGGGTATCGACGCTAAGAAGACGGTGTGGCAAGTCGTCTCCGACGGGCTGGACTACATTCAGGTGGGCCACACCGAGATGCCGTCGCGCGCATACGTATCGGCGTTCGGATTCAAAGGCCCCGATCAGCAGAAACCGGCCGGGGTGCTTTCCGGCGGCGAACGCAACCGATTGAACCTCGCGCTGACCCTCAAGCAGGGCGGCAACCTGATCTTGCTGGACGAGCCGACCAACGACCTCGACGTCGAGACGCTGAGCTCGTTGGAGAACGCCTTGGTCAATTTCCCGGGCTGTGCGGTCGTGATCTCGCACGACCGGTGGTTCCTGGACCGCACCTGCACGCATATCCTCGCGTGGGAAGGCGACGCTGACAGCGAAGCCAAGTGGTTCTGGTTCGAAGGCAACTTCGCGGCCTACGAAGAGAACAAGGTCGAACGGCTCGGCGTCGAAGCGGCCCGCCCGCACCGGTTGACCCACCGCAGGCTCACGCGCGACTAATGTCTGCCCTACCAGCGCTGGTGGGCGTGCTGAGGCAGGAGCAGTCGGCATGACGGTCGATCCGGGATCCAATGTCCGGGGAACGGCCGACTGGACGACATTCGCCCAACTCGACGACATCCCCGAGTGGATCAAGACCGCCTACATCGAGACCTACCGAGGTCCGCATGCCGACGAGCGCGGCACCGACGAACAGTCTGCAGAGGGCGACGTCGCTCACCGTGATAGCAGCGCGCTACTGGCCCCGGCCCTGCTCAGCGCTCACTACCGACTGGCTCGCCACCGACCCGCCGGCGAAAGTCGTGTCGCGCTGTACCAGGCCGACGATCCCGCCGGTTTCGGTCCCGCGCTGCAGGTCGTCACCGATCACGGTGCCATGCTGATGGATTCGGTTACGGTGTTGCTGCACCGGCTCGGGGTCGCATACCAGGCGATCATGAACCCGGTGTTCGACGTGCACCGCACCCCGGCCGGTGACTTGTCGAGCGTCGAACCGAAATCCGGCGTCGCTGGAAGCGACAACCTCGAGGAGACCTGGATACACGTCCAGCTGTCGCCGTCGGTCGACCGCGCGGCGCTCGCCGAGGCCGAACGCCTGCTGCCCGGCGTTCTGGTCGACGTCCGCAGGGTTGCGGCGGATTCGGCCGAGATGATCGCCACCCTCAACAATCTGGTGCACGACCTCGAGTCGAACAGCTCGGGCCACTTCCGCGGCCCGGACCGGCACGATGTCGCAGCCCTCTTGTGCTGGCTGGCCAACGGAAATTTCATGCTGCTCGGATACCAGCGCTGCCCGGTGCAGGACGAAATCGCCTGCGTCGACGAGTCCCATAGCCTGGGCGTGCTGCGCGGCCGCACGAATGCGCGCCGCGAATTGACCGACGACACCAAGTGGTTGATGCTGGTGCAGGCCCCGGTCGCCAGCTATCTGCGGTACGGCGCATATCCCTACATCGTCGTGGTGCGGGAAACCGCCGACACCGGTGTTGTCGAGCACCGCTTCATCGGCCTGTTCACCGTCGCCGCCATGAACGCCGACGTCCTCGAAATCCCGCTGATCGGCCGCCGCGTCCGCACCGCGCTGGACCTGGCCGACCGTGATCCGAGCCACCCCGGCCAACTGCTGCTCGAAGTCATTCAAACCGTTCCGCGCTCAGAACTTTTCGCGCTCAGCGCCGAGCGGCTTCTGCAAATGGCCGAAGCCGTCGTCGATCTCGGTTCACGGCGACGTGCACTGCTGTTCCTGCGCGCTGACCCGCTCGAGCACTTCGTGTCCTGCCTGGTCTACCTGCCCCGCGACCGCTACACCACAGCGGTCCGGCTCGAAATCGAAGACATCCTGGTTCGCGAGTTCGGCGGGACGAGCCTCGAGTTCACCGCGCGTGTTACCGAATCACCCTGGGCGCTCATGCATTTCATGGTTCGCCTGCCCGACGGGCCGGAACTCCCGGGCATCGACACCTCCGAGGCAAATCGGATTAGGATCCAGGCGCTACTGACCGAAGCCGCGCGGACATGGGGCGACCGGCTCGTCGGCGAAGCGACGTCGGGTCCGGTCAGCCAGAGCACCGTTGAGCACTACGCGGCTGCTTTCTCCGAAGCCTACAAACAATCCGTCACGCCCAACGACGCAATCAACGACATCGCCATCATCGAGACACTGGAAGACGACTCGGTCAAACTTGTCTTGACCGATCACGACGAAGACGACGGAATCGCCCAACTCGTCTGGTATCTGGGCGGACGAACCGCGTCGTTGAGCCAGCTGCTGCCGATGCTGCAATCCATGGGCGTCGTAGTCCTCGAGGAGCGACCGTTCACGGTCACCCGGGCCGATGCGCTGACAGTGTGGATCTATCAATTCAAGATCTCACCGCACCGGACGATCAGTCTGGCGCGTCGAGGGCCCAAGCGCGAGTCAATGGCACAGCGGTTCGCCGACGCGGTCACGGCGATCTGGCAGGGTCGCGTCGAGGTCGACCGGTTCAACGAGCTGGTACTGCGCGCAGGCCTAAACTGGCGACAAGTTGTGGTGTTGCGCAGTTATGCGAAATATCTGCGGCAAGCCGGTTTTACCTACAGCCAATCCCACATCGAATCGGTGCTCAACGAGAACCCGAACACGGCACGGTGGCTGATTGCACTCTTCGAAGCGCTGTTCGATCCCCGCCCGTCAGGTCCGCCGAAAAGCAGCGACGCGCAGGCGGCCGCCGCCGCCGTCAGCGCGGATATCGATGCGCTGGTCAGCCTTGACACCGACCGCGTGTTGCGAGCATTCGCCCTACTGATTCAGGCCACACTTCGGACGAATTACTTCGTGACACGCGAGAATTCGGCCCGCAGCCAGAATGTTTTGGCGCTCAAACTAAATGCGCAGCTGATCGGCGAACTTCCGAAACCGCGACCCAAATTCGAGATCTTCGTTTATTCGCCCCGCGTCGAGGGCGTGCACCTGCGGTTCGGTCATGTCGCCCGCGGTGGGCTGCGTTGGTCGGACCGTCGAGAGGACTTTCGCACCGAGATCCTCGGATTGGTCAAGGCGCAAGCGGTGAAAAACGCTGTCATCGTGCCGGTCGGCGCCAAAGGCGGATTCGTCGTCAAAAAGCCCCCGGTCAGCACCGGAGACTCCGCCATCGACCGCGACGCCATCCGCAACGAGGGCATCGCCTGCTACCGGTTGTTCATCTCCGGATTGCTCGACCTCACCGATAACGTCGACCACACCACCGGTGAGGTCATTCCCCCGCCGGAGGTGGTCCGGCGCGACGGGGACGACGCCTACCTGGTGGTCGCCGCCGACAAGGGCACCGCGGCGTTCTCCGACATTGCCAACAACGTGGCCAAGTCCTACGGATTTTGGCTGGGCGACGCGTTCGCCTCGGGTGGCTCGGTCGGCTATGACCACAAGGCCATGGGTATCACCGCCCGAGGCACCTGGGAAGCCGTCAAACGCCACTTCCGCGAAATGGGCGTCGACACGCAGGCCGAGGACTTCACGGTTGTCGGCATCGGCGACATGAGCGGTGACGTGTTCGGCAACGGCATGTTGTTGAGCAAGCACATTCGGCTACTGGCCGCATTCGACCACCGCCACATCTTCCTCGATCCCGACCCGGATGCCGCTGCCTCCTGGGACGAGCGCCGACGATTGTTCGAGTTGGCCCGATCCAGCTGGAACGACTACGACGAATCGCTGATCAGTACAGGCGGCGGCGTGTACAGCCGCGAACACAAGTCGATCCCGATCAGTGCCGAGGTTCGCGCGGCCCTTGGCATCGAGGACGACGTCAGTGAGATGGCGCCACCCAACCTTGTGCGCGCGATACTCAAAGCGCCGGCAGACCTGCTGTACAACGGCGGCATCGGAACCTACATCAAGGGCGAGGCCGAGTCCGACGCCGATGTCGGGGACCGTGCCAACGATCCGGTGCGGGTGAGCGCAAACCAGCTGCGAGCCAAGGTGATCGCCGAAGGTGGCAACCTGGGCGTGACGGCGTTGGGCCGGGTTGAGTTCGACTTGTGCGGTGGGCGGATCAATACCGACGCGATGGACAATTCGGCCGGTGTCGACTGCTCTGATCATGAGGTCAACATCAAGATTTTGATCGACTCGCTGGTGACCGCGGGCAAAGTCAAATCCGAGGAACGCACCCGGCTACTGGAGTCTATGACCGACGAGGTGGCCGAGCTGGTGTTGGCCGACAATGCCGACCAGAACGATTTGATGGGCACCAGTCGCGCTAACGCTCCAAGCTTGCTTCCGGTGCACGCCTTGCAGATCCGGGATCTGGTGGCCGAACGCGGAATGAGCCGAGAATTGGAAGCACTGCCGTCGGAGAAGGAGATACACCGGCGGATCGAGGCCGGTATGGGGCTCACCTCACCTGAGCTTGCGACCTTGATGGCCCATGTCAAGCTGGCGCTCAAAGACGAACTGCTGGCCACCGACCTGCCGGACCAGGACGTGTTCGCAGGTCGGCTGCCGCAGTATTTTCCGACGCCGCTGCGAAACCGTTTCGGCTCAGAAATCCGATCGCACCAGTTGCGGCGCGAGATCGTGACCACCATGTTGGTCAATGACCTGGTGGACACCAGCGGGATCACCTACAGCTACCGCGTCACCCAAGATGTCGGGGTCAAACCGGTGGACGTCATCCGCACTTATGTGGCGACGGACGCCATCTTCGGAGTGGGCGAGCTGTGGCGACAGATCCGGGCCGCGGACGTGCCGGTCGCCTGGTCCGACCGCATGACGCTCGACACCCGTCGGCTGATCGACCGAGCCGGCCGCTGGTTGCTCAACTACCGTCCGCAGCCGTTGGCCGTCGGCGCCGAGGTCAACCGGTTCGCGCGGAAGGTGGAAGCACTGACACCGCGGATGTCGGAATGGCTACGCGGCGACGACAAAGCCATCGTGGATAAGGAAGCCTCCGAATTCGTTGGCCAGGGCACCTCGAAAGACCTGGCGTACACCGTCGCTGCCGGCTTGTACCGATTCAGCCTGCTCGACATCATCGACATCGCCGACATCGAGGACCGCGATCCCGCCGAGGTCGCCGACACCTATTTCGCGCTGATGGATCGTCTGGGCACCGACGGTTTGCTGACCGCGGTGTCGAAGCTTCCGCGCGATGACCGCTGGCACTCGCTGGCGCGTCTGGCGATTCGTGACGACATCTATGCCTCGCTGCGCTCACTGTGTTTCGACGTGCTCGCCGTCGGTGAGCCGGAGGAGAGCGGTGAGGAAAAGATTGCCGAGTGGGAACACACCAGTGCGTCGCGGGTGGAGCGGGCCCGCCAGACGCTCACCGAGATCTATGAGAGCGGGCAGCAGGACCTGGCGACGCTGTCAGTCGCTGCCCGGCAGATCCGCCGGATGACGCGGACAAGTGGGCGAGGATCGTCCGGGTGAGCGCCGGATTTGTCGCACCTGTTCCAGTGCGCTGGTCAGACATCGACATGTATCAGCACATCAACCACGCGACCATGGTGACCATTCTCGAAGAGGCACGTGTCCCATTTCTGCGCGAGCCGTTCGCCGGCGACATCACCACCACCGGTCTGTTGATCGCCGATCTGCGAGTCACCTATCGAGGCCAACTGCGGCTGATCGATTCACCACTACAAGTGAACATTTGGGTGAAACGGTTGCGTGCGGTCGACTTCACGCTCGGATACGAGGTGCGCTCGGTCAGCGCGGACACACACTCAAAGCCGGCCGTGATCGCCGAGACCCAGCTGGCCGCCGTCCATATCGACGAACAGCGGTTGCTGCGGCTGACGCCGCGTCACCGGGAGTACCTGCAGCGGTGGTTGCGTTAGCTGAGCGGGGGCTGTGGTTGCGCGACACGGCCGACCGCACCGACCTGGCGGCTTTCGTCGACCGCGCGCTGCGGCTGGACGACGCGGCGGTGATCCGGCTTCGCCTGCGGTCCAGCGGTGTGCTGACAGCCTGGGTGGCCACCGGATTCGACGTGCTGGCGAGTCGGGTTGTGTACGCGACTATACGGCCAGACGATATGTCAACCGCTGCAGACGAATTGGCGCGTGGACTCTCGGCAATGGACAGCTCAGGCTACGTCAACCCCGGTTTCCCCATGGATTCCGCCTGGCGAGGTGCGCTGCCCCCAGAGGCGGGTTTCGCCCACGTCGACGACATACCCGCCCGGGTAGTACTGGATCTGGCCCAGCGTGGCGCCCAGCTCGCCAAAAATCATGGCAGCTCCCACGGTCCGCCTGCTTCGCTACTCGATCAGGAAGTGATGCGGGTCAGCTCGGCCGACAGCAGCGTAGGTGTGCCGATGCGCTGTGTGTTCGCCTTGACCGCAATGGGTTTCCTCCCGCCGTCCCCGAGTGCGGTGGATGCGGATGAGATCGTGCGGGTTCGGATCCTGCCGGCCTGGCTGCGGATCGATGCCCGGTTCGGGTCGGTGTATCGGCGCCGGGGCCACCCCACGCTGGTGCTGCGCTGAGTTGCGCCGAGCGCGCATGGGTCACGGCCCGTAACGCATCCACAGTGGTAACACGGAATCGAGATAGTCCAAGAACTTCTTCAGCCCAACCCGGTATTGCCCATAGCCGTAGCGGTCTGGAGCGTACTCCGGAAACGCGATACCCAGCCCAAACAACCCGGGAGCCAGGATTCCGTTGCGGCGATTATAAGTCAGCTCACCCCATTGTGGTGTTTCAGGCAGTTTTCTTCGCTCGAAGCCGATGGTATAGACGACGCGATCGCATTCGCCGAGCTTACCCTCGAATTCCGGGCTAAAAACAGAGTACCTTTCCAGGCGGTGCGGTAATACTCCGTCGATATTGTCTCGGGCCCACACCGCCGCCCGGCCTTTGAGGCCTACATCGTCGAACAGGATCCAGTCGTCGAAATAAATGGCGTATCGCAGCGGGCTGCGGTAGAAATTGATCACCTTATCGACGGGATGGCGCAGCAGATTAGGCAAGGCGATCATTGTCGAATGCGACGAACCGAACACGGCGATGGTCGCGCCCTGCAGCGACACGCCTGCCAGCTTTTCTGGATCGAGAGCCACTTCCACCGGGATTTCAGCCAGTCGCGGATGGGAAAGTTTCCTGGGATCGGCGCCGACGGCGAGGATGACATTCTTTGAGGCAAGTTCCAGTTGTTGGGTCTCGATTCGCCATTGTCTATTGACCAAATGAAGGGTGCTCGCCGTCGTCTGGTAGCTCTGCACCCGTTTGCGTAGCTGTTTGGTGACCCACTCGAGGGGATCAGCGACCAGCGCGAGCGCGCACGTCTGGAATGGGTCAATTTCTCGTAGCGGCATGGCGGGCGCCGCTGAGAACCGGAATGCGGGCGAGCCGTTGAAGAAACTCAAAAACAGGCCAGCGTGTGTATTACTCGAGACTGATCGCCACTTTTGGCCGACGTCTCCCGCTGCGAAAGCAGGATCAACCCAAGCGATCCTTTTCGGCGCGATTCCTCGATCAAGCAGCCTGCCCACCGCGGCAATTCCTGCCGGCCCAGCTCCGACTACGACCCATTCGTAGGGCGCCATGGAACACATATACACGTATAGGAAGTAAGACGCTCGAGGCCACCCGCCACCGCTATCGCCGAATTCGTCAGCCGTGATCAAAGCTTGTCGGGTCGTGACAGCTTCTTTGCCCAACAACCACTGCCTGAACCACACGGGCATGTCAAGATTGTTGATATGAGTGACGAAGAGGAGCCGCTGGGCTACCTGCTCTACCGGGTGACGGCTGCGCTGCGCCCGCAGGTCAACGCCGAATTGCGGCCGCTCGGGCTGGGACTACCGGAATACGTGTGTCTTCGGGTTCTCTCGATGTCACCCGGTCGTTCCAACGCCGAGCTCGCACGAGACGCCAACGTATCACCGCAGGCGATGAACATGGTCTTGCGAAGCCTTGAAGATATGAACGTGGTGACGCGTCCGGCGTCGGTGTCGTCGGGCCGGGCTCTGCCGGCTGAGCTCACCTCCAAGGGGCGAACGTTGTTGAAGCGAGCCGAAACAGCCGTGCGGGTCGCCGAAGAACGAATCCTGATAGGGCTCACAGCGATTGAGCGCCGAGAACTCAAGCGGCTGCTCGCGGCGTCGAGTATCGCCGATCCCGCTTCGAGCGGGAGGATGTGACTCAGACCAGCCACGCCGCACTACCAGGTGATAATGCGCCGTCGACAAGCGGCGCGCTGGACAGGATGATCTGGCCCTGAGGTAGCGCCATCGGCTGATCACCGGCATTCAGTGCACACACCAGTCCGCCCGCGTGGAGCCGGAAAATCAGCGCATCGTCGGGGCCTGCTAACCATTCGATTTCGGAACCTTCGAATTGGGTGGTGCTGCGCCGCAATGCGAGCGCCCGGCGAAAGAACGACAGTGTCGAATCGGCGTCGTCCAATTGGCGCTCGACTGTCAGGGCCGCCCACTCGGCCGGCATCGGTAGCCACGTGTCGGTGGATGTGGAGAACCCGAACGGGGGAGTGTCACCGCCCCACGGCATAGGAACCCGGCAGCCGTCGCGGCCGCGTTCGGTGTGCCCCGAACGCTCCCAGGTGGGATCCTGCAGTACGTCGTCGGGCAAGTCGACGTTGGGCAGCCCCAGCTCCTGACCGTTGTAGAGGAACACCGCGCCCGGCAGGGCGAGCATCACCATCGTCATGGCCCGCGCCCGGTTCAAACCGGGGGCGCCCCCGCCGTAGCGGGTGACTTCCCGGTCCACGTCGTGGTTCTCCAACGTCCACGTGGGCGTGGCGCTTTCGATCGCCGCGGCCGCCAGCGTGTTCTCGATCGCGTCGCGGATGCTGGTGACGTCGAAATCGGCTCGCACCAACCGGAAGTTGAAGCCCAGATGCAGCTCGTCAGCCCGCAGGTACTCCGCCCAGCGGACGTTGTCGAAAACCCAGACCTCGCCGATCGTCACCGCGTTGGGATAGTCGTCGATGACCGTGCGGATGTCGCGGTGGATCGCATGGACATTCGGGTGGTTGAACCGCGGGTCGCTGTCCTTCAAACGCAGCAGCCGGGTGTCGATCAATTCCATGTCGGGGAGGCCCGGCGGCTTGGCCATCCCATGCGCGACGTCGATACGGAAACCGTCGACGCCGCGTTCCAACCAGAACCGCAAGGTCTTTTCGAAGTCGTCGAAGACCTCGGGATTGTCCCAGTTGAGATCTGGCTGCTCGGCATCGAAGAGGTGCAGGTACCACTGACCGGCATCGCCGTGTGGTTCTACCACCCGAGTCCAGGCCGATCCGCCGAACACCGATCTCCAGTTGTTCGGCGGCTCCTGCCCGCCCGGGCCGCGGCCGTCGCGGAAGATATAGCGCTCTCTTTCCGAGCTGCCCGGGCCTGCGGCCAACGCGGCCAGAAACCAACGGTGCTGAGAGCTGGTGTGGTTGGGCACCAAATCCATGGTGATCTTCAGGCCGCGCGCATGGGCGGCGGCGATCAGCCGCTCGAGCGCGGCCAGCCCACCGAACAACGGATCGACGTCGCGAGGATCCGCCACGTCGTAGCCGTGGTCAGCCATCGGCGACACGGTCACGGGATTGATCCAAATCGCGTCGACGCCGAGCAGCTCCAAATAGTCCAGCCGAGAGAGCACCCCGTCGAGGTCACCGACGCCGTCGGCATCGCTGTCGGCGAACGAGCGCGGATAGATCTGGTAGAAGATCGCGCGGGCCCACCACGGATCTGTCTGCGCGCTGCTCATCAGAAGGGCGAGTTGACCAGCGAGTGAGCCGCCATTTCCAGATACTCCAGCAACTCTCGGCGGTGCCGGTCATCGAGGGTCTGCGAGTCGACGGATGCCACCGCAATGTGCATGTTCCGCAGCCAGGCGTCGCGCTCGATCGGTGAGATCCGGAACGGGACATGACGCATCCGAAGCCGGGGATGACCACGCCGTTCGGAATACGTCCGAGGGCCGCCCCAATACTGCTCGAGGAACATTCGCAGCCGTTCTTCAGCGCCGGAGAGGTCTTCGTCGGGGTACAGCGGCCGCAGCACTTCGTCCTCGGCGACCAGCTCGTAGAACCGCGACACAATGGCATGAAAAGTCTCAGCGCCGCCGACGGCGTCATAAAAGGACTGCTGCAGCTGTTCCATCGCCTCCATTGTGGGCTATCGGAATGGGTGGCGGTCGCCCGGCGGCCTGACCAGGGGTAGCAGCAGCGAGCTTGCCGTCAGAAGATCTCGAGCGCGCGGTTGCTTACCGCAAGTGTCGCTCTCACACACCCCGAATTGGGGTGCGATTGAAGCTGAATCGTGGTGGACTGGTCGGCGGAGGGTGAATGGCGCAGCACACAAGACGCCGCGGCCACCGCAGTTCGGGTGTCGCGGCTGGCCGAACCGGGGCCGTTGCCGGTCCATGTCTGCACAGCGTCGATGCCCACCCGCATCCCTGCCACGACTCCGCGTCGATCTGGAACCGTCGGCGCGTGCTCCTGCTGAACTCCACCTATGAGCCGTTGACCGCCCTGCCGGTGCGGCGCGCAATCGTCATGCTGATTTGCGGAAAAGCCGACGTAGTGCACGACGATCCGGCCGGGCCGATCGTGCACTCAGCGACCAGGTCGATCGCCGTGCCCTCGGTGATTCGGCTGAGGTCTTTTGTGCGGGTGCCGTATCGAGCCCGCGTTCCCATGACCCGCGCTGCCCTGATGCACCGGGACCGGTTTTGTTGCGCCTACTGCGGCGGCAAGGCTGACACCGTCGACCATGTGGTGCCGCGCAGCCGCGGTGGTGAACACTCGTGGGAAAACTGCGTGGCATGTTGCTCGACGTGCAACCACCGCAAGGGCGATCGACTCTTGGCCGAACTGGGGTGGAGCTTGCGTCTGGCGCCGGCCTCGCCCAAGGGCCAGCACTGGCGGCTGCTGTCGACGGTGAAAGAACTCGATCCGTCATGGGCGCGCTACCTCGACGAAGGCGCCGCCTAGCTCGTTGCGATACGGTTTGCGTCGTGAGCATGATGGAAATCCACCTGTACCTCGTGGGCATTCCGCTGTTGTTGGTGCTGGCGCTGGCGGCGCTGATCTGGTCCCGCAGGGGGCCGCACCCCGCGACCTACAAGATGTCGGAGTCGTGGACGCATCCGCCGATCCTGTGGGCCGCGACCGAGGAGCACATCGGCGACGGCCACCACGGTCATGGCGCGGCCGAGTTCAGTGTGGGAGGTGGCGCCAGTGGCAAGTGGTGAGATCGCGACGATCGAGCCGGCCGATCTGCCCGACGGATGGGTGGTCACGGCCAGCGGACGGCTCTCCGGTGTCACCCAACCCGGCGAAGTGTCGACCCACCACCCGTTTCCGATCAAGGACCTGGTCAACCTCGACGACGCGCTGACGTCCGCGTCGCGAGCCTCCGATGCGCGGTTCGCGGTCTACATCGGTGATCTCGGCAGCGACACCGCCGCGCGGGCACGCCAGATCCTGGCCAAAGTGCCGACGCCGGCCAGCGCGGTGCTGGTCGCCGTCTCGCCCGATCAGCACGCTATCGAAGTGGTGTACGGCTCTCAGGTGCGCGGTCGCGGCGCCGAATCGGCCGCGCCGCGGGGTGTCGCTGCGGCCGCCTCGGCGTTCGAGCAGGGCCACCTGATCGACGGACTGATCAGTGCGGTCCGTACGCTCAGCGGCGGCATCTCCCCAGGCTGACTTTTCCTGGCGCGAGCGGGCGGGTTTGCACGTGACACGCCGAGACGACGCGGCAGTCCGTGCACGCTCGCGGCAAGGGCGGAGGGCTGGCGGCTGCGCTTATTCGCGACCTATTTGCGGCTGTCGAATTCCCGCGCCCGCAGCGACCGCTCAATCCCAGCCCGGCCTTCCGACACCAGCCGCCGCAATGCCGGCGGCAATCCGGTGTCGGCCAGGAACTGATCGGCGGCCGCGATGCCGTCGTCGCTGACGTCCCACGACGGATACAGCCCGACGACGACCGTCTGCGCGACTTCGCTGGACCGGCGCTGCCACACCCCGGTGATCGCCGCGAAGTACCGGGCTGTGAACGGCTTCAGCAACTCAGCCTGGCCCGATGGGGCAAAGCCGGCGATGATCGACCGGGCCGTGATGTTGGCCAACGTGTCGTCTTCGGTGACCGTCGCCCAAGCTTGGTCCTTGACCGCCGATTGCGGGCGGGCGGCGGCGGCTTGGGCGCCGTGGCGCTTACCGGCAGCAGTGGGGTCGCGCTGCACCTCGGCGTCGATGGACGGGGTGGCCGGCCCGTCGGCGTCGATCACGCCCGCAGCGGCCAGCGCGGTGACGATGCGCCACCGCAAATCGGCGTCGATCGTCAGCCCGGGCAGGTTCTGATTGGCCGGATCAGCGTCCAGCAGCGCCGACAACACGTCGGTGTGCTGCTTTGACAGCACAGAAGAACAAAGCGCGTTGACGAATGCCAACTGATGATCCGATCCGGCTGCGGCGCCGCGGGCCAGCTCCAGCAGCCGGTCAGCGAACGCCGGCCAACCCTGCGACCGGGCCCAGCCCGGCTCGGCGTACGAGCCCAAGGCGGTCTGCGCCTGTAGCAGCAACCGCTGCGCCACCCCTACCTCGGTTTCGGCCTGCACCCCGCGCGACACCAGGGACACGAAGTCGCGCGCCGTCAACTCGGCGTCGCGCGTCATCTCCCAGGCCGCCGACCACACCAGCGTGCGCGGCAGCGGCTCGGCGATGTCGGCGACCCGCTGCAGGGCGGTGTCCAGCGATGCCGGGTCCAGCCGCAGCGAGCAGTAAGTGAAATCGTCGTCGTTGACCAACACCAACAGGCCAGCTGGAGCACCCACCAGGGCTGGAACATCGGTCGTCGAGCCGGCGACGTCGAGTTCTTCGCGATGGGTCCGAACCAGCTTGCCGGTGCCGTCATCGTCGTAAATGCCTACCGCCAGCCGGTGCACTCGGGTCTCCCCGGCGCCCGGCGCCGCCCCGCTCTGGGTTACGGCGAACCGGCTGAACCTGCCGTCGGCCTCGACGTCGAAATCTGGCCGCAGCGTGTTGAGTCCGGTGGTTTTCAGCCATTGCTGGCCCCAGTGGGAAAGGTCGCGGCCCGACGCCTTCTCCAGGGCGCTCAGCAGGTCGCCGAAGGTCGCGTTGTCGAATGCGTGCGCCGCGAAATAGTCGCGCAGACCCGCCAGGAAATGCTCGAGCCCGACATAGGCCACCAGCTGTTTGAGGACGCTGGCGCCTTTGGCGTAGGTGATGCCGTCGAAGTTGACCTCGACCGCGGCCAGGTCCGGGATGTCGGCGGCGACCGGATGAGTCGACGGCAGCTGATCTTGCCGATAGGCCCACGACTTCTCGGCATTGGCGAACGTCGTCCACGCCTCGCTGAACTCGGTGGCCTCCGCTAGGCACAGCACCGAGGCGAAGGTGGCGAACGACTCGTTGAGCCACAAATCGTCCCACCACCGCATCGTCACAAGGTCGCCGAACCACATGTGCGCCATCTCGTGCAGCACCGTCTCGGCGCGCCGTTCGTACGACGCGCGGGTGACCTTGCTGCGAAAGACATAGTCTTCCAGGAAGGTGACGGCGCCGGCATTCTCCATCGCGCCCGCGTTGAACTCCGGGACGAACAGTTGGTCGTACTTGCCGAACGCGTAAGGCACGCCGAAGTGTTTGTGGTAGAAGCCGAATCCTTGTTTGGTCTGGGTGAACAACCGCTCGGCGTCCATGAACTCCGCCAGGGTGGCGCGGCAGTAAATCCCCAACGGAATCTCACCGTGGTCGTCGGTGTAGGCGTCGTCCCAGCGGGCGTAGGGGCCGGCGATCAGCGCCACCAGGTAGGTGCTCATCCGCGGCGTGGTGACGAACGTGTGGACGTTGTCTTCGACGCGGGCGGTGGCGGCGTTGGAGACGACCTGCCAATCCGCAGGGGCGGTCACCGACAGGTCGAAGGTGGCCTTGAGGTCCGGTTGGTCGAAACAGGCGAACATCCGCTTGGCGTCCGCGGTTTCGAACTGCGAGTACAGATACACCCCGCCGTCGACCGGGTCGACGAAGCGGTGCAGACCTTCACCCGTGTTGGAGTACCGGCAGTCGGCGTCGACGACCACCACGTTGTGCTCTGCCAGTCCAGGCAGCGGGATGCCGGTGGACTCGTTATAGCCGGAGATGTCGAGATCCCGACCGTTGAGGGTCGCGCTGTGCACGGTGCCGGCGGCGATGTCGATGACGGTGTCGGCGCCGGCCAACGCGTCGAACGTCACCGTGGTGGTGGACCGGAAATTGCGTTCACCCGGCCGGCCCTCGCCGTCGGTCAGGTCGAGGAGGATGCGGTAACTCTCGACGGTGAGCAGCGCGGCGCGCTCGACGGCTTGATCACGGGTGAGGTTGGGAAGGGCCACGCCTCCCAACCTAGGCCGGTGACGATGCGGCCCGCGTAGTGGGCCGAGGAGGAACGGGCCAATCAGCCCGGGTCCGGTGACGATGCGGCCCGCGTAGTGGGCGAGGAGGAACGGCGCGGGCGGGCTAGGGTTGGGCTGGACGGTTATCCGCCTGTCGAAGGAAGGACCCCGCATGCCTGAGAAGTCAGCTGCCGATTTTTGGTTCGATCCGCTTTGCCCGTGGTGTTGGATTACGTCGCGCTGGATCTTGGAGGTGGAAAAAGTCCGCGACATCGAGGCGAACTTTCACGTGATGAGCCTGGCTGTGCTCAATGAGGGCCGGGACTTGCCGGAGAAATACCGGGAAAACATGAAGAAAGCGTGGGGGCCAGTACGGGTGGCGATCGCCGCAGAGCAGGCCCACGGCGCCGAAGTCCTCCCGCCGCTGTACACCGCGATGGGCACCCGCATCCACAACGAAGGCAACAAGGACCTCGACGAGGTCATCAAGCAGTCACTCGCCGAGGCGGAGCTGCCGGCCGAGTTGGCGGAGGCCGCCCAGAGCGACGCCTACGACGAAGCGCTGCGCAAAAGCCACCATGCGGGGATGGACGCGGTCGGTGAAGACGTCGGCACGCCGACGATTCACGTCAACGGGGTGGCCTTCTTCGGGCCAGTGCTGTCGAAGATTCCGCGCGGCGAGGACGCTGGCAAGATCTGGGACGCGTCAGTGGCCTTCGCGTCCTATCCGCATTTCTGGGAGCTGAAGCGAACACGCACCGAGCCGCCGCAATTCGATTAAGCCGGCTGCCCGTCCAGCGACGCGATCCGGTGAGCGTCGGATAAGTTCATCCTCGGCGGAAGGATCACGACGATGCGTGTCTACCTCGGTTCTGACCACGCCGGCTTCGACCTCAAGGCTCAAGTCATCGAACACCTGAAGGAGTCCGGACACGAGCCGGTCGACTGTGGGGCGTTCAGTTATCAGGCCGACGACGACTATCCGGCGTTTTGTATCGCCGCCGCAGTGCACACGGTGGCTGATCCGGGCAGTTTGGGCATTGTGCTGGGCGGCTCCGGCAATGGTGAGCAGATCGCTGCCAACAAGGTTCCAGGGGCTCGCTGCGCACTGGCCTGGAGCGTCGAGACCGCGACGTTGGCGCGCCAGCACAACAACGCTCAGCTGATCGGTATCGGTGCCCGAATGCACACCGTGACAGAGGCTTTGGCGATTGTCGACGCGTTCCTCACCACGCCGTGGTCGAAAGAAGAACGCCACCAACGTCGTATCGACGTACTCGACGAGTACGAACGCAACCATCGGGCGCCGACGGTGCCCGGTGCCGGCGTCAGCGAATAACCCGCCATGCCCGAAGGGCATACGCTGCACCGATTGGCCCGGTTGCATCAACGGCGATTCGCCGGAGCCCCGGTGTCAGTCACCAGCCCGCAGGGCCGATTCGCCGAATCCGCCGCTGCCGTCGACGGCCGGGTGCTGCGTCGCGTGAGTGCTTGGGGTAAGCATCTTTTCCACCAGTACGTCGGCGGCCGGACCGTGCACATCCATCTGGGTCTCTACGGCAGCTTCAGTGAGTGGGTGCGTCCGTCCGACGCGGCGATGCCCGCTCCGGTCGGCCAGGTGCGGATGCGTATGGTGGGCGGCGATTACGGCACCGACCTTCGCGGACCCACGGTGTGCGAACTGATCGACGAGGCGCAGATCACCGACGTGGTGGCTCGGCTTGGGCCCGATCCGCTGCGTCGCGACGCTGACCCGGCACCGGCCTGGGCGCGAATAAGCTCCTCGCGCAGACTAATCGGCGCGCTGCTGATGGACCAGACCGTTATTGCCGGCGTTGGCAATGTCTTTCGCAGCGAGCTGCTCTTCCGTCACCGTATCGACCCCTACCGGCCCGGTCGGGCAATCACCGATGCGGAGTTCAATGCTGCCTGGATTGACTTGGTGGCGCTGATGCAGATCGGTTTGCGTCGCGGCAAAATCATCGCCGTCCGACCGGAGCACGACCACGGTCCGCCCTCGTACCGGCCTGGGCGGCCGCGAACCTACGTCTACCGTCGCGCCGGCGATCCCTGCCGCGTCTGCGGGACGTCCATCCGCACCGCCGTGCTGGAAGGTCGCAACGTTTTCTGGTGCCCAACGTGTCAAAACTGACAACGTGTTCAGAACTGAAAGGTCTTGTCTTCCGGGCTGACATGGCGGAAATGCCACAGCACGCTGCTCACAGCACTTGACAGGCGTTTACCAGGAGATCGTACGGTCCGACACGCGTCCGTAAAGGTTTGGGACTCAACGCTTTTGTGCACCCTCGGCCGCATGAACAAATTCGCACGTTCGGCCGCAACGACGCTCGCGGTGACCGCCGGATTCGGGTTGGCCGGATTGGGCCTCGCCGACATCGCCCAAGCTCAGCCGGCGCCCTTGCCGGACTACCACTGGTGCCCCGGCCAGTTCTATGACCCGGCCTGGGGCCCGAACTGGGACTGGAACGAATGCCACGACGATTTCCACCGCGATCGCGACGGCAACGACCACAGCCGCGACTTCCGGGGGAACGACGACCGCGGACCCGGACCGGGTTACGACAACCGAGGCCCGGGCTGGGACCAAGGTGGCCCGGGCCGCTGACGGCCGGCACGTTAACCCTCGGCACCCATCGGGTGACGTGGGTGTTAACTGTCTGCCAAAGCACCGCTGACCTGGTTGTTCGGGTACCCCAACGCGCCGGCTGACGTAAGATCCCGCGCATGGAAAAGTCCCTGCGCGTCGCCGCGGCAGCAATTGCGCTGGCCGCTGGCTTGGGTCTGGGGGTGGGCTCTGCAATCGACTCCCAGGCGCAGGTGGCGCCGTTTCCGTTGGACCCATGTCCGGCCGGCAGTAACTGCAACAACCCTGCGCCCGCGCCTGCACCGAACGTGGCGCCCCCGGGCAACGTCTATTACTACCCCGACGAGGACCTCAGCGGTCGGGGAAGTGACGGCGGAGGCGGTGGCGGAGGCGGCTGAGCCCCGACCCGTCAGCTTCGGGCGACCCCGAGAGCGGCGTACACCTGGTCGCTGAGCGCGACACTGCGCGGATCGGCGTTGGCTTTGGTGGCGTCGTAGTAGTTCATCACGTAGGCGTAGCCGACCCGGTGCTCCAGATCCACGAATGCGAATGACCCGCCCAAGCCGCCGTGCCCGAAGATGCGCGGGTTCGGCCCGGCCACGCAACGCTGGTTGAGCATGTATCCCAGACCCCATCCGTGGTCGGCGACCCGTGCGCCGAGCACCAGATCAGTCTCGTATCCGCCTTGAGACACCCGTACCAGTTCCATGTGGCGACGGCTCAGCAGTTTCTCCGAGGCCAGCGCGTTGTAGAACGTCGCCATTCCGAGCGCCGAGACGTGAGCGTTCGTGGCGGGAAATTCCAGCGCACGCCAGCGCCGCACGTCGTGGAAGCCGAGGTCGTCGTCCGGTAAAAAGCCCAATGCGATCGCCATACCCGCCTTCGGATGCTCGTCGAGTGAGGCCGGATCCAGCGGGGCGGTTCCGAGCACCTCCCGCAGTCGGGGCTTGTTGACCGGATCGGCACAGCGGATCTGCTCAGTCTCGGTGAGGCCGATGTGCACGTCGATACCCATCGGTTCGGCGATCTCTGCGCGCAAGTACTGACCGATCGTGCAGCCGGTCACCCGCCGGAAAACCTCGCCGAGGATGAAGCCGAAGGTGGCCAACTGGTAGCCCTGGGCGCTGCCCGGCTGCCACCACGGTTCGGCGGCCGCGATCTGCCTGCAGACGTGATCCCAATCGACCAGCTCCTGCCAGCCCATGCGGGCGGGCGGTCCGATGACTCCTGATCGGTGGCTGAGCACCATGGCGACGGTGACCGCTTCTTTTCCTGCTCGCCCGAACTCGGGCCAATACCGAGCCACCGGCGCATCCAGGTCCAGCTCCCCGCGATCGGCTAGCTGGTGCACGCAGGTGCTGGTCAGACCCTTGGACCCGGAGAGCACATTGGCGAGCGTGTCGTCGCGCCAGGGCCGGCTGGCGGCGGCGTCAGCCGACCCACCCCACAGGTTGACGACCAGATTTCCGTCCACCCAAACGGCGACGGCGGCTCCCACTTCGTTGCGCAGCACAAAGTTCTGCTCGAACGCGTCGCGCACCCGGTCAAAGCGCGCCTCACACGAGCCTTGGATCTCGACGTCGCCCATGGCGCCTTCCTGTCGGGCGTCGGGAACCCCAGCCAGAGCGGGCGACGGGAATCGAACCCGCGTCGCTAGTTTGGAAGACTAGGGCTCTACCATTGAGCTACGCCCGCGCGATTTACTCGAGCGCGACTGTACGTCGCAGCTGAGATCAAATCCAAATGACATCGTCCCGTGACCGCGCTGAGAGGCAGCAGTAGACGCGACAGGGCGTGGCCGTAGGATCGCGAGGTCAGCGCGGGGTGTAGCGCAGCTTGGTAGCGCATCCGCTTTGGGAGCGGAAGGCCGCAGGTTCAAATCCTGTCACCCCGACCGAGAGCCCCGCCGTGCCGCCGCCACGGCCCTCCGCAACGACACCAAGGAGCACACGCGTGAAGAGCACCGTCGAGCAGTTGAGCCCCACCCGGGTGCGCCTCAACGTAGAAGTGCCGTTCCAAGAGCTCGAGCCGGACTTCGAACGCGCTTACAAGGAACTGGCCAAACAGGTCCGGTTACCGGGTTTTCGCCCCGGCAAGGCGCCGGCGAAGTTACTCGAGGCGCGGATCGGTCGGGAGGCGATGCTCGATCAGGTCATCAAAGACGCGGTGCCCAGCCGCTATGGCGAGGCCGTAACTCAATCGGACGTGCGACCGCTCGGTCAGCCGGAGATAGAGGTCACCAAGAAGCAATACGGTCAAGAATTGGTGTTCACCGCCGAAGTCGACGTCCGCCCCGACATCGCCTTGCCCGAGCTGAGTGAGCTGACCGTCACCGTCGAGCCGGTGGAAATCAGCGACGACGACATCGACGCTGAACTGCAGTCGTTACGTGCCCGGTTCGGCACGCTCACCGGGGTCGAACGGCCGGCCGCCGTCGGCGACTTTGTTTCGATCGACTTGTCCGCCACCGTCGACGGAACGGAAGTGCCCGAGGCGAGCACAACGGGACTGTCCCACGAAGTGGGATCCGGTCAGCTCGTCGAAGGGCTCGACGAGGCGATCGTCGGCCTATCCGCCGGTGAGTCACGGGTGTTCACCACGATGCTGGCGGCCGGACCGCAGGCCGGCAGAGAAGCTGAGGTCACCGTCACCGTCGAGTCGGTGAAAGAACGCGAACTACCCGAACCCAACGACGAATTCGCGCAACTGGCAAGCGAATTTGACACCATTGAAGAGCTGCGGGCTAGCCTCGCCGATCAAGTGCGCCGCACCAAGCGCATCCAGCAGGCGGAAAAAATCCGCAACGCCACGTTGGACAGTCTGCTCGAGCAGATTGACATACCGCTGCCCGAAGCCATCGTCCGGGCGCAGGTCGACAGCACTGTGCACAACGCACTGCAAGGGCTCGAGCACGACGAGGCCAGGTTCGCCCAGACGCTCGCCCAGCGGGGCTCGTCGCGTGCGGAGTTCGACGCCGATGCGCGCAGCGCTGCCGAGAAGACAGTCAAAACGCAGCTTCTCATGGACGCCCTGGCCGATCAGCTCGATATCCAGGTCAGTCAGGAGGACTTGACCGAGCGACTGGTGTTGATGTCGCGGCAGTACGGCATCGAGCCGCAGCAACTGCTGTCCTACCTGCAGCAAAACAACCAGCTGCCGAACATGTTCGCCGATGTGCGGCGGGGCTTGACCATCGCCGCAGTGGTCGGGGCGGCTACGGTCACCGATACTGCCGGAGAGGTCATCGACATCAGCGAGTTCTTCGGTCGTCGCTCAGCCGGAGACGATTTGGACGACGAGCTCGACGACGACGAGCTGGAGGACGACTACGAGCTTGATGAGGGCGAGCTTGATGAGGACGACACGGAGTGACGCTGTGAGCGAACGTGCGCACTTCAGGGAGTGCACGAAGTCACGGGTTGGTTAGTGTCGGTGGAGAAGCAATACGAGAAAGCAGGTGCCTTACGGTGAGCGGTGCGACTCACATGCGTTCAAGTACCCAGGGTTTGAATCTGGTCGACTCGGTCTATGAGCGTCTGCTCGCCGAGCGGATCATCTTCATGGGTTCTCAAGTCGACGACGACGTCGCCAACCGGCTGTGCGCGCAGATCCTGCTGCTCGCCGCCGAAGACCCGGCGAAGGACATCAACCTCTACATCAACTCGCCGGGCGGGTCGATCAGCGCCGGCATGGCGATCTACGACACCATGGTGCTAGCGCCGTGCGACATCGCCACCTACGCGATGGGCATGGCGGCATCGATGGGGGAGTTTCTGCTCGCGGCAGGCACCAAGGGTAAGCGCCACGCTCTGCCGCACGCGCGCATCCTGATGCACCAGCCGTTGGGCGGAGTGACCGGCAGCGCGGCCGACATCGCGATCCAAGCTGAGCAATTTGCGGTCATCAAGAAGGAGATGTTCCGGCTCAACGCCGAATTCACCGGTCAAACGATCGAACGCATCGAGGCCGACTCAGACCGCGACCGCTGGTTCACCGCCCAGGAGGCGCTGGAATACGGCTTCGTCGACCACATCATCACCCGCGCCCATCTCAATGGAGTCAAGCCATGAATCCCGATATCCAGCCGCAGGCGCGTTATATCCTGCCGTCGTTTGTCGAGCACTCCAGCTGGGGTGTCAAAGAGTCCAACCCGTATAACAAGCTGTTCGAGGAACGCATCATCTTCCTCGGCGTCCAGGTCGACGATGCATCGGCGAACGACATCATGGCCCAGTTGCTGGTGCTCGAGTCGTTGGACCCCGACCGCGACATCACGATGTACATCAACTCGCCGGGCGGCGGATTCACCTCGCTGATGGCGATCTACGACACCATGCAGTACGTGCGGGCAGACATTCAGACGGTGTGCCTGGGTCAGGCCGCCTCGGCGGCGGCGGTGCTGCTGGCCGCGGGCACGCCGGGCAAACGCATGGCGCTGCCCAATGCGCGGATGTTGATCCACCAGCCGTCGTTGTCTGGCGTGATCCAGGGCCAGTTTTCCGACTTGGAGATTCAGGCCGCCGAGATCGAGCGGATGCGCACCCTGATGGAAACCACCCTGGCCCGCCACACCGGCAAGACCGCCGACGTCATCCGTAAGGACACCGACCGCGACAAGATCCTGACCGCCGAAGAAGCCAAAGATTACGGAATCATCGACACCGTGCTGGAGTACCGCAAGCTATCGGCGCAACCCGCCTAGAGTCTCGCCGAACGTGCACTGGTTGACAATTTCCGGCCCGAATTTCGCATTGGTTACACGCTCGGCTTGAGGGCTGCTGCCACCGCCGCGATGTCTGCTGGTCGTACCCGGCAGCAGCCGCCGATGATGCGGGCTCCGGCCGACGCCCAAGAACGCGCGAGTTGAGTCGAGAAACGCGACCGGCCAGTCCATACACCGCGTGCGCTGTCCCATCGCTCACCGCTGTTGGGGTACACGATCACCGGTTTGTCCGATTGGCGGGCGAGCTCGATGGCCGGCAGCACGTCGTCGGGCGAGCAGCAGTTGACCCCGACCGCGACGATCTCCGGCACCCCGGCGGCCACGGCGAACGCATCGGTGAGCGGTTGCCCGGCGCGGGTGCGGCTGCCATCGATCGTGTAGCTCAACCACGCTCGCACACCGACGCGGCGAACCAGGTTGACCAGCGCTTCGGCCTCGTCGACGTCAGGCACCGTTTCGATCGCGAGTACGTCGGCACCCGCCTCGGCCAACACCTCCAGACGAGGCGCATGCCACGACTGCAACCGCCCGACCGACAGGCCGTACCGGCCACGGTATTCCGAGCCGTCGGCGAGTGCAGCGCCGTACGGGCCGATCGAGGCGGCCACCCAGTGTTGTTGGATGGGCGACCCGCTGCGCCCGGCTTCGCCGCCCTTGCGATCGCCCACGGGTTGTTGGATGGGCGACCCGCTGCGCCCGGCTTCGCCGCCCTTGCGATCGCCCACGGGTTGTCGGGTGGGCGACCCGCTGCGCCCGGCTTCGCCGCCCTTGCGATCGCCCACGGGGCCCTGGCTGACCTGGTCGCGCACGGTGATAGCAAGCTCGACGCTGCGCCGCAGGAGTCGAACGGCGCCGTCGTGATCGATGCCCCGGGCGGCCAATCCTTCGAATGACGCTTGGTAGCTGGCCGTCGTGGCAATCCGGGCGCCCGCGCGGAAGTACGCGGCATGCACTGCGGTGATCTGCTCCGGTGCATCTATCAGTAGCCGCGCGGACCACAACGCATCCGCAAGGTCGTGACCTCGCGCCTCCAGCTCGGTGGCCAAGCCGCCGTCGCTGACCAGCACGGAATCGTCAGCCAGGACGAAATCCACAGCGCCACTGTAGGGTGAGAACGCGGCTCATCCGGTAGGTCGGCCTCTCGGCCGAGTAACGGGCACGACACGCCAGGGACACGGTCGCGCGTTCCGGCGAGCGGTGAGACTGTCAAGCGATATGTTCTCCCGAGTGGACATGCACGAATACCACCGACGCGATTCAGCTTTATAGGTCGCGTGTCGCCCGAACAAGCGGGTAGCGTCGGGAAATACGTGCGGCACGGCATCACGAACGGCGACACAGGAAGTAGGGTCTCAGCACCATGGCGCGCATTGGAGACGGCGGTGACCTGCTGAAGTGCTCGTTCTGCGGGAAGAGTCAGAAACAGGTTAAAAAGCTCATCGCTGGCCCTGGCGTCTATATCTGCGACGAGTGCATCGACCTGTGCAACGAGATCATCGAAGAGGAACTGGCCGACGCTGACGACGTCAAACTCGACGAACTGCCCAAGCCGGCCGAAATCCGCGACTTCCTGGAGGGCTACGTCATCGGCCAGGACACCGCCAAGCGGACGCTGGCCGTCGCGGTCTACAACCACTACAAGCGCATCCAGGCCGGTGAGAAGAGCCGTGATTCCCGGTCCGGGGAGCCCGTCGAGCTGACCAAGTCCAACATCCTGATGCTCGGGCCCACCGGCTGCGGCAAGACGTACCTCGCCCAGACCCTCGCCAAGATGCTCAACGTGCCGTTCGCGATCGCCGACGCCACCGCGCTGACCGAGGCCGGTTACGTCGGTGAAGACGTCGAAAACATCCTGCTCAAGCTGATTCAGGCCGCCGACTATGACGTCAAACGCGCCGAGACCGGCATCATCTACATCGACGAGGTCGACAAGATCGCCCGCAAGAGCGAGAACCCGTCCATCACCCGCGACGTCTCCGGCGAAGGTGTCCAGCAGGCGCTGCTAAAAATCCTTGAGGGCACCCAGGCGTCGGTGCCCCCGCAGGGCGGCCGCAAGCACCCGCACCAGGAATTTATCCAGATCGACACCACCAACGTGCTGTTCATCGTCGCCGGCGCGTTCGCCGGGCTGGAGAAGATCGTCTCCGACCGGGTCGGCAAACGCGGTCTGGGTTTCGGAGCCGAGGTGCGCTCCAAGGCCGAAATCGACACCACCGACCACTTCGCGGAAGTGATGCCTGAAGACCTGATCAAGTTCGGCCTCATCCCGGAATTCATCGGCCGCCTTCCGGTGGTCGCCTCGGTGACCAATCTCGACATGGAGTCACTGGTCAAGATTCTGTCCAAGCCCAAGAACGCCCTGGTCAAGCAGTACACCAGGCTGTTCGAGATGGATGGCGTCGAGTTGGAGTTCACCCAGGATGCGCTGGAAGCCATCGCCGAACAGGCCATTCACCGCGGCACAGGTGCCCGCGGGTTGCGCGCGATCATGGAAGAAGTGCTACTGCCGGTGATGTACGACATCCCCAGTCGCGACGATGTCGCCAAGGTCGTCGTCACCAAAGAGACCGTGCAGGACAACGTGTTGCCGACGATCGTGCCGCGCAAGCCGTCGCGCGCCGAACGCCGCGACAAGAGTGCCTAGCGTTCGTCACGCTTTCTGTGCAGCAATGCTGTGACTGCCGGGCGGGACAGCGCAGCTTCTGTGATTCCGCGGCGAGTGGCGCACGCACTGGATCTTCTGAACTTCTCGGTGGCCGATGTTCGTGACGGTCTGGGGCCATACCTCTCGATCTATTTACTGCTGACCCATCATTGGGATCAGGCGTCGATCGGGTTCGTCATGGCGGTCGGCAGCATCGCCGCGATCGCAGCCCAGACACCCGTAGGCGCCTGGGTCGACCGGACAACGGCGAAGCGGGCGCTTGTTGTCGCCGGTGCAGTGTCCGTAACCGTCGGCGCACTGGCCATGCCGCTGTTCCCGAAGTTCTACGCGATCTCGTTTTTGCAGATGGTCACCGGCGTCGCCGGTTCGGTCTTCACCCCGGCGCTGGCGGCGATCACTCTCGGTGTCGTCGGCCCGCGGGCGCTGGCTAGGCGGATCGGCCGCAACGAGTCGTTCAACCACGCCGGCAATGCTTCGGCCGCCGTCGTCACCGCCGCCTTGGCGTACTTCTTCGGCCCAGTCGTGGTGTTCTGGGTTCTCGCCGCGATGGCCGTGCTCAGCGTTGTGGCGACGCTGCGAATACCGCCCGACGCGATTGATCACGACGCGGCGCGCGGCTTAGACCACTTAGGGGGAGACCCGAGTCGCGCGCCGTCCCGATTCTCGGCGCTGCTGCACAACCGCCGACTGCTGATCTTCGCCGCAGCGATGGTGACGTTCCACTTCGCCAATGCGGCGATGCTGCCGCTGGTCGGGCAGGTGTTGGCGTTGCAGAACAAAGAAGTCGGCACCGCCATGATGGCGACCTGCATCGCCGGGGCGCAGTTGGTGATGGTGGGAGTCGCCTACATCGTCGGGACGAAAGCCGACGTGTGGGGACGTAAGCCGATCTTTCTGGTTGCGTTCGCGGTGCTGACCGCTCGCGGGTTCCTCTACACCTTCTCGGACAACACTTACTGGCTGGTCGGAGTCCAACTGCTAGACGGGGTGGGAGCCGGTATCTTCGGCGCGCTGTTCCCGCTGGTCGTTCGGGACGTCACGCAGGGAACTGGCCGCTACAACGTGAGCTTGGCGGCGATCATCACCGCGTGGGGGGTCGGTGCCGCACTGTCGAACATCGCCGCCGGCTGGGTCGTACTGGCGGCCGGCTACAGCGTGGCGTTCATGGCACTGGGTGCGTTGGCCGCCGCCGGTTTCGTGGTCTATCTGATCGCGATGCCGGAGACCGCCGACAGCAGAGCCGCCGCCGCCTCGGCGGCGAAAAGGACCGGGCCGGCGCCGCGGCCAGCCTTGAAAAGCACCGCCGACACGCGCTAGCAAATGTTACCCGTCAGTACCCGCTCTTCTTAGAGTTTGCGGTTCGCGCGGCAGTGACGAAGACCACATTTTCGTCTGGCAGTCGTAAACGACAGGAGCTTGACCTCGGCGTATGGTGGCAAGTCGGTGGCCGGTTCGCGCGCGTTGCCGTCACGGATTGCTTAAGAGCAGTGCCATAATCGGCATTACGAGTGACGTGAAGTAAGGCAGGTGCCCACGTACAGCGGTGCGTAGCGATGGCCGCGACGAGAAGCGCCGTCTAGCGGCGGTGACGAAAGGCGAAATAGTGGGGCTTAACGGCGACGGGGCCGAGCCGAAATCCGATATCGCCGGCGTAGCGGCGTCCGAGCGGCAGCAGCTGGAAAACGTCGTCATCCGCTTCGCCGGGGACTCCGGGGACGGCATGCAGCTCACCGGGGACCGCTTCACCTCCGAAGCGGCCTTGTTCGGCAACGACCTCGCGACGCAACCCAACTTTCCAGCCGAGATCAGGGCTCCCGCCGGAACCCTGCCCGGCGTCTCGTCCTTCCAGATCCAGATCGCGGATCACGATGTTCTCACCGCCGGCGACCGGCCTGACGTGCTGGTGGCCATGAATCCGGCGGCACTCAAAGCCAACATCGGCGACCTGCCGCGCGGCGGAATGGTGATCGTGAACTCCGACGAGTTCACCAAACGCACCCTCGCCAAAGTGGGGTACCAAGACAACCCGCTGGACAATGGCGAGCTTTCGGAGTACGTCGTACACCCGATCGCGATGACCACGCTGACCTTAGGCGCCGTCGAGCCGATCGGAGCGACGAAAAAGGACGGCCAGCGTGCGAAGAACATGTTCGCGCTGGGCTTGTTGTCGTGGATGTACGGACGCCCGATAGAGACCAGCGAAAGGTTCATCCGGGAGAAGTTCGCCCGCAAGCCCGACATCGCCGAGGCCAACGTGCTCGCCCTCAAAGCGGGCTGGAACTACGGCGAGACCACCGAGGCCTTCGGCACCACCTATGAAGTCTCCCCGGCGAAGCTGCCGGCCGGCGAGTATCGACAGGTCTCCGGCAACACCGCACTGGCCTACGGCATTGTCACCGCCGGTCAACTCGCCGGCATCCAGGTGGTGCTGGGCAGCTATCCGATCACCCCGGCCTCCGACATCCTGCATGAGCTGAGCAAACACAAGCACTTCAACGTCCTGACGTTTCAGGCTGAGGACGAGATCGCCGGCATCGGCGCCGCGATAGGTGCTGCCTACGGCGGAGCACTCGGGGTCACCAGCACCTCGGGTCCGGGCCTGTCGCTGAAGGCCGAGGCGATCGGCCTTGCGGTGATGACGGAACTGCCGCTGCTGATCATCGACGTGCAGCGCGGCGGCCCGTCGACCGGCCTGCCGACCAAAACCGAGCAGGCCGATCTGCTGCAGGCCCTCTATGGCCGTAACGGCGAATCACCGCTGGCGGTACTCGCTCCGCGCTCACCCTCGGACTGCTTCGACACCGCCGTGGAGGCGGTGCGCATCGCGGTGTCCTACCACACGCCGGTAATCCTGTTGTCCGACGGCTCAATTGCCAATGGATCGGAGCCGTGGCGAATCCCCGACGTCGACACCATCGAACCGATCCATCATGTTTTCGCTCAGCCGGGTGAGGCGTTTCAGCCTTATGCCCGCGACCCGGATACCCTGGCCCGCCAGTTCGCCGTCCCTGGAACTGCCGGTTTGGAGCACCGCATCGGCGGGCTGGAGTCGGCCAACGGGTCGGGCGACATCTCATACGATCCGGCCAATCATGACCTGATGGTGCGGTTGCGGCAGGCCAAGGTAGACGGCATCCGCGTTCCAGATCTGGAGGTTGACGATCCGACCGGCGACGCCGAGCTGCTGTTGGTCGGATGGGGAAGCTCCTATGGCCCGATCGGCGAGGCCTGCCGGCAGGCGCGCCGCCGAGGCACCAAGGTCGCCCACGCGCACCTGCGGCATCTGCGGCCATTCCCGGCGAATTTGGGCGACGTGCTGCGGCGTTACCGAATGGTGGTGGCACCGGAGATGAACATGGGCCAACTCGCCCTGCTGCTGCGCGGTAAGTACCTGGTCGACGTGCAATCGGTCACCAAGGTCCAAGGTGTCTCGTTTCTGGCCGACGAGATCGGGCGCGTCATCCGCGCCGCGCTGGGCGGAACACTGGCCGAGATCGAGCAAGACAAGACGATGGTCGCCCGACTGGGCGCGGCCACGGTCGGAGCGGGAGTAGGCCGATGACGCAAATTATGGGCGATCTGGTGGGCGCGCACCTCGATGTGACGCCGGGGCAGACGAAAAATGCTGGTGTGCCCACCGCCGAGCAACCGCAGAAGGGTAAGGACTTCACCTCCGATCAGGAGGTGCGCTGGTGCCCGGGATGTGGTGACTACGTCATTCTCAACACCATTCGCAACTTCCTGCCCGAGCTGGGCTTGCGCCGGGAGAACATCGTCTTCGTCAGCGGGATCGGCTGCTCCAGCCGGTTCCCGTATTACCTGGAAACCTATGGCCTGCATTCCATTCACGGGCGTGCTCCGGCCATCGCGACCGGCCTGGCGCTGGCCCGCGACGATCTGTCCGTGTGGGTCGTCACCGGTGACGGTGACGCCCTGTCGATTGGTGGCAACCACCTGATCCACGCGTTGCGCCGCAACGTCAACCTGACAATTCTGCTGTTCAACAACCGCATCTACGGCTTGACCAAGGGCCAGTATTCGCCGACCTCCGAAGTCGGCAAAGTCACCAAATCGACGCCATTGGGTTCGCTCGACCATCCGTTCAATCCGGTATCGATGGCACTGGGCGCGGAGGCCAGCTTCGTCGGTCGTGCGCTGGATTCCGATCGCAAGGGGCTTTCGGAGGTGTTACGGGCCGCCGCTACGCACCGCGGCGCCGCGCTGGTCGAGATCCTGCAGGACTGCCCGATCTTCAACGACGGATCATTCGACGCGCTGCGTAAGGAGGGCGCCCAGGACCGCGTGATCAACGTCCGCCACGGCGAGCCGATCATCTTCGGCGCCAACGGCGAATACTGTGTGGTGCGGTCCGGCTTCGGCTTGGAGGTGGCGAAGACGGCCGACGTCAGCGTCACCGACATCGTGGTGCACGACGCGCACGCCGTCGACCCGGCCTACGCCTTCGCGCTGTCCCGGCTCTCCGATCAGAATCTCGAGCACACGGTGATGGGTGTCTTCCGTCAGATCACCCGGCCCACGTATGACGACGCCGCCCGGACGCAGCTACGCGCCGCCAGCCAAAGCGCCCCGTCCGACCGCGCGGCTCTGCAGTCGCTGCTGCAAGGACGCGACACCTGGACTGTTGCTTAGGGTGGCCGCGCCGAAGCCAGGGAGCCTGGCGGGGATCGTGCTGGCCGGTGGTGCCTCGCGGCGGATGGGCCGGGACAAAGCCGCCTTGCCGGTGCCCGAGCAGCTCGGCGCCGCGAGCGCGACGGACGGTCGGCCGGCCGCCGGTGCGACGACCATGGTCGAGCACGTCGTCGGGGTCGTCAGCCAGCGGTGCCAGCCGGTGTTCGTGATAGCCGCACCGGGCCAGCGATTGCCTGTACTGCACGCGACAGTGGTGCGTGACGAGGTGCGTGTCGGCCCGTTACTGGCGACTGGTCACGGCTTGCATGCGGCCGCTCAAGCCGGCGCCACTCGGGCATTCGTCTGCGCCGTCGACATGCCGTTTCTTGCCGAAGAGTTCATCGACCAGCTGGCTGGCCTCGCTGTTGAGGTTGACGCTGACGTGGTGTTGCCATGGGACGGCCGCGACCACTATTTGGCCGGGGTGTACCGAACCGCCTTGGCCGAGCAGATCGATGCCCTGGTATCCAACGGCGAGCGCGCGATGCGCGCTCTGGTCAATACCGTTGACACGCAACGCATCGTGCTGTCCGACTGCCGGTCGTTGGCCAACGTCAACACGCCGACCGATCTCGGGGCGTTGGCCGCCGCAGTTCGCTGAACCGCTCGGCTACCGGCGCGGCGTCCTTATCACACGGACCAGCTAACAAGGGGTGGGTCCAGTTTTATTACTCGCCTATTTGCCGTCGCCGATGTGAAGCAGCCAATAGTTAAGTCAGAGTTTTGTTTCGTTATCGGCTGTACTCGTGCACACGCAATGACACGATGCTTTACATAACCCTTTGCCACCGTGCCCCGTAATCTCCTGCGCCGGCGGCGGACACGCGTACTGAGCGCCAGGGGTAAAGCCGCGGAGCAAAGAACACAGGAACAGCGTCGCGGGTGCCTCCGGCAAGTGCTGCGCGGCGGGTCGGAGTTGCTGCCGCCACCGGAATTCAAATCGGCTATGCGTAAACGTTTTTCATGTGAGGCTGTGAATCGTATGGAGCTTGCTTGGCTTTGGTGATCGGGCACCTCATGGCGGAGGATCTAACCGGACCCCGGGGCCGAATAGCTGAGTGCAATGTAAGTAATTGCGAGACAATCCTTTTGAGTCCTCGGTGGTCGCCGGTGGGCTTGATCGACAAGCCCGCGTCAAGGGACGGCCGCAGCCGCGCGCGATAGACATAAAAGAAAATGTCGAAGAGTGTGTTCGGCAAATCTGTGTGCCACTTCACATTTCAGGCGTGATTTGGCTCACGAATTACGATCGTATTCGACACGTGTCAATTTGCTTGAAAATATGGGCCTGACCTGGAGCGGCGCAATTCGGCGCGGGCATTTTCCCTGCGTTGTCAGAGCGAATATCGCAATTTCTCGAGATGACGAATGCGAAGTGGTCTCGTACGGTCCGTGTCGGCCCACACGGGCAAACGAAAATCGAATTTACGGCCCGCGTGCGAGCGGGGCTGCCGTCGGCGACAGCCGTATGCAGTCAGTGGGCACTAGCCCGCCAGGCAAGCTGCCTCCGCTGTCGTGCCAGAACGAGACGGCACGTCCGAAGCTCCAACGCTGCCTGACCCAGGCAACGCCCACCTGAGGTGGGTCTGCTTCGGCGCGCGCTGCGCGAAAGGAACGAGATTGAAGAACGTCCGCAAGACGCTCAGCGCGGCTGCCATCGTCGGATTATTCGTGCTGCCGACCGGCGCCGCCGAGGCAGACGACGTCGAGGCTGGTGCGAACGCGCCCGTCGCTGTCGCACCGGCAGATGACCCGGGCACTGACGCGCCTGCGCTGACACCGCCCCTGGATGATGCGGCGTTCGACCAGGGCCCGCCAGCAGAGGTTGTCCCCGCCGGCCTGCCCGACGAGGGCCCGCCGCCGGCCGATTCGGGTGCGCCCGAGGCGCCCCCGCCGGCCGACGACGCCCCGGCGACTGCGGTCGTGGGCGATGCGCCCGATACCGCACCTCCGCCGGCTGATCCGGGGGCGCCCGACGCGCCCCCACCGGCCGACCACGCCCCGGCGGCTGGCGTCGTGGGCGATGCGCCGGAAACACCTCCGCCGGCCAATCCCGCTCCTGTTGCGGCACCCCCGCCGCCTGCTCCGAAGGCCTACAGCGTCAACTGGGACGCGATTGCCCAGTGTGAGTCCGGCGGCAACTGGGGCGTCAGCACGGGGAATGGCTTCTCCGGCGGTCTGCAGTTCACCTCGAGCACGTGGCGCGCCAACGGCGGTTCGGGTTCTGCCAGCGGCGCGAGCCGCGACGAGCAGATTCGGGTGGCCGAGAACGTCCTGCACACCCAGGGCATCGGCGCCTGGCCGGTCTGCGGTCGGCGCGGCTGACCATACCGAAGAGTTGACGGCGGTGACCGGGCCTGGCCCGGCGCCGCCGTCAACCGTTTGACGCGGCGGTGTTAGGAAACCACGTATGACCGCCACCGCGTTCCACGACCTCGACAACTATCTCGCCCTGCCGCGAGTCAGCGGCCTGACGGTGTCAGCCGATGGATCACGACTGGTGACGACGATCGCCGAACTCGACGAGGACGGCAGCGGCTATGTCAGCGCAATCTGGGAACTCGATCCCGCCGGACGGTTACCCGCTCGCCGACTCACCCGCGGCGCCCACGGCGACTCGGCGCCGGCGTTCGACGCCGACGGTGACCTGCTTTTCATCTCTGCGCGACAGGCCACCGGTTCGGCCGACCACGCAACGGACACGCCTCCTGCCGCGCTGTGGCGGCTGCCGTCCGCCGGCGGCGAGGCGATCGAGGCGTTGAGCATGCCCGGTGGCGTCACCGCGGTGCGCACCGCCCGCGCCGCCGACACCACCGTGGTCGTTGCACCGCTACTGTCGTCGGCGCGCGACCTAGACGACGACCGGCGGCTACGCGACCTGCGCAAAACCGGGAAGATCACGGCGATACTGCACGCGGGATATCCGGTGCGCTACTGGGACAGTGATCTGGGACCGGACGAACCGCACCTGTTGGACGCGAAGGGTCCGCGTGACCTGACCCGGCAGCCGGGCCGGGCGCTACGCGACGCCGCCTTCGACATCAGCACAGATGGCCGGTTTCTGATCACCACCTGGCCGGTCGCCGGGCCTGGACCGGTGCAACGCTCGGTGCTACTGCGGGTGGACCTGGCTTCTGGCGACCGCAGCATCGTCGCCGAAGACCCTGCCGCCGATCTCGAACATCCGGTGATCTCTCCGGACGGATCGACCGTCGCCTTCACCCGCGAGTCGACGTCGACACCGGACCGGGCACCACGAAGGACACTGCAGGTGCGGCGTTTCGGTGACGAGCCGAGAACCGTCGCGCCGGACTGGGACCGCTGGCCGGCTTCGCTGACCTGGTCGAGCGACGGCACGTCGCTGATCGTCACCGCCGACCACGCCGGCCGGGCACCGGTGTTCGTGGTCGACCTCGCCACATCGACCGTCCGCCAGCTCACCGACGATGAGTTCGCCTACACCGACGTAGTTACCGGCGGCGAAGGGATGCTCTACGCCTTACGCAGTTCTTACCGCACGCCGCCGCACCCGGTCCGCATCGATGTGAAAGGTGCCGTCACGGTGCTGCCCTGCGTCGAGCTGCCGACGCTGCCCGGAACCGTGACCGACGTCACGGCGACCGCGCAGGACGGCACGCCGGTGCGGTCGTGGTTGGTGCTGCCAGATCAGGTCAGCCCCGCTCCGCTGGTGCTGTGGATCCACGGTGGGCCGCTGGGCAGCTGGAACAGCTGGTCCTGGCGGTGGAACCCATGGCTGCTGGCCGCCAGGGGATACGCGGTATTGCTTCCAGACCCCGCGCTGTCCACCGGCTACGGACAAGACTTCATTCAGCGAGGCTGGGGCGCGTGGGGCGGACCGCCGTTCGACGACCTGATGACCGCCACCGACGCGGCGTGCGCGCATCCGGGGGTCGACGCGACCCGAACTGCGGCGATGGGCGGCTCGTTCGGTGGCTACCTGGCCAACTGGGTCGCCGGCCACACCGATCGATTCGCCGCCATCGTCAGCCACGCCAGTCTGTGGGCCCTGGACCAGTTCGTGCCGACCACCGACATGGCTTTCTATTGGCGCCGCGAGTTGGCACCGAACATGGTGGCCGCTCACTCGCCACACCTGTTCGTCGAGCAGATCAGGACGCCGATGCTGATCATTCACGGCGATAAGGACTACCGCGTGCCGATCGGCGAAGGCCTGCGGCTCTGGTACGAGCTGCTCTCGGCATCAGGGCTGCCGGCTGACGAGCACGGCAACACCCCACACCGTTTCCTGTACTTCCCATCCGAACACCACTGGGTGGTCGCGCCGCAGCACACCAAGCTCTGGTATCAGGTGGTCATCGCGTTTCTGAGCGAACACGTGCTGGGTGAGGCCTGCGAGCTGCCCGAAGTGCTCGGAGTACCGTCACGGCGGTGAGCACATCGCGCGAATACGACATTGTTGTCTACGGGGCGACCGGCTTCGTGGGGAAGCTGACCGCCGACTATTTGGCCCACTCGGGCAGCGACGCCCGCATCGCGCTCGCCGGCCGTTCGGCCGATCGCCTGCGTGCAGTGCGCGACACGTTGGGGGAGTCGGCGCAGTCCTGGCCGGTTCTGGTCGCCGACGCCTCGTCGCCGTCAACACTCGACGAAATGGCTGCCAAGACACAGGTCGTCATCACAACCGTCGGCCCCTACACCCGCTACGGCTTGCCCCTGGTCGCGGCCTGTGCGGCGGCGGGCACCGACTACGCCGACCTGACCGGTGAGGCGATGTTCGTGCGTAACTGCATCGACTTGCACCATAAGCAAGCCGCCGATACTGGCGCCCGGATCGTGAACTCCTGCGGATTCGACTCCATCCCTTCCGATCTCAGCGTCTACTCGCTCTACCGGAAAGCGGCCGAAGACGGCACCGGCGAGCTCGGCGACACCCAATTCGTCTTGCGCCGGTTCTCCGGCGGATTCTCTGGCGGCACCATCGCGTCTGGAGTCGAGATGTTGCACACCGCGTCCAGCGACGCGGATGCCCGGCGCCAGATCGCCGACCCTTACACGCTGAGCCCGGACCGTGCCGCCGAACCCGATCTGGGTCCGCAGCCAGATCTGCCCTGGCGCCGGGGCCGAAACATCGCGCCCGAACTCGCCGGCACCTGGACGGCTGGCTTCGTCATGGCACCGTACAACACCCGAATAGTGCGACGCAGCAACGCTTTACTGGATTGGGCTTACGGTAGGCAGTTCCGCTACGCCGAACACATGAGCATGGGGTCGTCAGTCTTGGCGCCGGCCACCTCGGCCATTTTCACCGGAGTAGCGAACACGACCGTCGGATTGGGCAGCCGCTATTTCCGGTTGTTGCCGCGTCGGCTGGTGGAGCGGGTTCTGCCGAAGGCCGGCACCGGCCCCAGCAAAACCAAGCGGGAGCGCGGCTATTACCAGATTGAGACCTACACCACCACGA
Source organism: uncultured Actinomycetota bacterium (assembly GCA_963830605.1). GTDB lineage: Bacteria > Actinomycetota > Actinomycetes > Mycobacteriales > Mycobacteriaceae > Mycobacterium. The sequence goes on from CAWHML010000005.1 coordinate 191,382, forward strand.
TACTGGGCAGTCGCTATCTGCTGCGCTTCGCCCAGCAAGGCGATCCGGGATACAAAGCGACCTCAGTGCTGCTGGGCGAAAGCGGCCTCGCACTGGCGCTCGACCGTGACAAGCTGTCCGACTTGCGCGGCGTGCTGACCCCAGCCAGCGCGATGGGCGACGCTTTGCTCGCTCGCCTGCCGGCCGCCGGTGTGTCGTTGGAGACCGTGCGGTTGAACTAACTTCGCGGCGCCGGCCGTTTTCAATCGGAGTCGGGAGGACTAGGGTCGTCAAGGTCTTCGACACAATTTTCGCGGCGAATCGGCACTGAAGGTGATCGGGCAATGGCCGAACTTGATGATCTCTTTGCACAGATACCCACAGCAGAAATTGCATGCAAACTCGGCGTCGATGAAGGCACGGTAAACAGCGCGGTCCAGCAGCTGGTGCCGATCCTGGTAGGTGGCCTGCAGCAGAACGCCAAAGATCCCGACCATGCGGCAGCTATCGAGGCGGCGGCCGGCGATCACGCAGCCCGAGGCCTGCTCGACTCTGGCGGGGACATTGACCAGGTGGACCATGCTGACGGACAGCAGGCCATCGCGAGGATCTTCGGTGGCAGGGACACCAGTCAGGTGGCCGCGGCGCTGTCACATGCCGGGGCCGGTGATAGCGACCTGATTCACAAGCTGCTGCCGATCCTGGTGCCGATCGTGTTGGCCTATATCGGCAAGCAATTGACACAACAAAAGGCGCCCGCATCGAAGCAGGACAAGACATCCGGCGGCGCGCTCGACGAGGTATTGGGCAGCATCCTTCGCGAAATGTCCGGCGGTCGGGGCGATAACTCGTTGGGCAAGGTTCTGGGGAAAGCACTGGGCAGCAAAGCCGGTGACATCCTCGGCGGACTGCTCGGCGGAAAAAAGTAATGGAATTGCGCTGCGATGCCCGGTGGAAAGCCAGCCGTGCAGCACCGACGAGAAGGGAAATGCCGTGGGAGACACACTTACCGAAGGACAGAAGCTTGTCAGGGGAGAGTCGCTCACTTCAAACAATGGGGCCTACACGCTGACGTTGCAAGACGACGGCAACTTAGTACTCGCGTCGCGGGGGAAGGCCCTGTGGGCTACTGGGACGAATGGCCAAGACGTGGTGCGGGCGGAGGTTCAGCGTGACGGCAACTTCGTCGTGTACACCGCCGACAAACCGGTGTGGGCCACCAACACCAAGGGCAAGAAGGACGTCCGGCTGGTCTTGCAGGACGACCGCAACCTGGTGCTGTATGCCGCTGGCGGAGCGGCATGGTCAACCAAGACCGAGACCGATGCCCCACCGCCCCCCGCGCCTGAATCTGCAGCTGCGGAGCCGGCCCAACAGTCAGTTCCAGAGCCAGAGGTGACCACCGCGCCCGACGAGTCGGTGCCGGCACCCGCACCGCCGGGCGAACCAGAGCCCGCTGCCGAACCCGCGGCCCGCACTTACACCGTCGAGGCCGGCGACACGCTGTGGGCGATCGCGGAGCGTTTCTACGGTGACGGCACCAGATACCAAACGATCGCCGATGCCAGCGGCATCTCCAACCCTGACCTGATTCAACCCGGCCAAGTACTGACCGTTCCCTGACGTAGGCCAATCGGGCGCTTTCGCGCGCGACAGGCGGGCTTCCTAGAATTGTGCGGTGACCGCCAGCCCAGAGCCCGCCGCCAGCCGAGGGGCCGAACCCCTGCCCAAGTCGTGGGAACCGGGTGCAGTCGAGAGCGCCATCTACCAGGGCTGGCTGGACGCCGGCTACTTCATTGCTGACCCGACCAGCTCCAAGCGCGCGTTTTCCATGGTGCTGCCACCACCGAACGTGACCGGCGACCTGCACATGGGTCACGCCCTAGAGCACATCTTGATGGACGCCCTGGCTCGCCGTAAGCGCATGCAAGGCTACGAGGTGTTATGGCTGCCGGGCATGGATCACGCCGGCATCGCGACTCAGAGCGTGGTGGAGAAGCAACTCGCCGCCCAAGGCACAACCAAAGAGGACCTCGGCCGCGAGCAGTTCGTTGCCCAGGTGTGGGAATGGAAGCACAACTCCGGTGGGGCGATCGGCGGCCAGATGCGCCGGCTCGGTGACAGCGTCGACTGGAGCCGCGACCGGTTCACCATGGACGAGGGTTTGTCCAGGGCGGTGCGGACCATCTTCAAACGGCTCTACGACGCGGGGCTGATCTACCAAGCCGAGCGACTGGTCAACTGGTCGCCGGTGCTTCAGACTGCTATCTCCGACCTCGAGGTCCGCTACGAAGACGTTGAAGGTGAATTGGTTTCGTTTCGGTACGGTTCACTCGACGACTCCGAGCCGCACATCGTGGTCGCCACCACCCGATTGGAGACAATGCTCGGCGACACCGCGATCGCGGTGCACCCCGACGACGAGCGCTACCGTGAATTGGTCGGGAGTGAACTGGCTCACCCGTTCGTCGACCGTCGGCTGGTCATTGTCGCCGACGAGCATGTGGATCCTGAATTCGGCACCGGCGCGGTCAAAGTCACCCCCGCGCACGATCCGAACGACTTTGAAATCGGGCTGCGGCACCGGTTGGCGATGCCCTCGATCATGGATGCCAAGGCCCGGATCGCCGGCACTGCAACGCAGTTCGACGGCATGGATCGCTTCCAAGCGCGAATTGCAGTACGAGAGGCGCTGGCAGCACAGGGTCGTATCGTAGCCGAGAAGCGGCCGTATCTGCACAGCGTCGGGCACTCCGACCGCACCGGCGAGCCGATCGAGCCACGGCTTTCGCTGCAGTGGTGGGTCAGAGTGGAGTCGTTGGCCAAAGCTGCCGGGGACGCGGTCCGCAATGGAAACACCTTGATTCACCCGGCCAGCCTGGAGCCGCGCTGGTTTGGCTGGGTCGACGACATGCACGACTGGTGCATTTCACGGCAGCTGTGGTGGGGCCACCGCATCCCGATCTGGCACGGCCCCGACGGCGAGCAGGTGTGTGTCGGTCCGGACGACACCCCGCCACCGGGCTGGGAGCAGGATCCCGACGTGCTCGACACCTGGTTTTCGTCGGCGCTGTGGCCGTTCTCCACCATGGGTTGGCCCGCGCGGACACCTGAGTTGGAAAAGTTCTATCCCACAAGTGTTTTGGTCACCGGATACGACATCCTCTTCTTCTGGGTAGCCAGGATGATGATGTTCGGTACCTTCGTCGGCGACGACGACGTGATCACCCTCGACGGGCATCGCGGACCGCAGGTGCCGTTCACCGACGTGTTCTTGCACGGGCTCATCCGCGACGAGTTCGGGCGCAAGATGAGCAAAACCCGAGGCAATGGCATCGACCCGCTGGACTGGGTGGATAAATACGGCGCGGACGCGCTGCGATTCACATTGGCGCGCGGGGCCAGCCCCGGTGGGGATCTCAGCCTCGGTGAGGACCATGTGCGGGCCTCGCGAAACTTCGGCACCAAGCTTTTCAACGCCACCCGGTTCGCGTTGCTCAACGGTGCAAAGGCGGCGCCACTGCCTGAGCAAGACGATCTGACCGACGCCGACCGCTGGATTCTCGGCCGGCTGGAAGTAGTTCGTGCAGAGGCTGATTCGGCACTCGACGGCTACGAGTTCAGCCGGGCTTGCGAGGCCCTTTACCACTTTACCTGGGACGAATTCTGCGACTGGTATGTCGAGCTCGCCAAGACCCAGCTGGCCCAAGGTTTGTCGCACACCACTGCGGTGCTGGCCGCCGTACTCGACACGCTGCTGCGGCTGCTGCACCCGGTGATGCCGTTCATCACCGAGGTGCTGTGGCGGGCCCTGACTGGTCAAGAATCGCTGGTGCTGGCCGATTGGCCTCAGTCATCCGGTGCCCGCCTGTATCCCGTTGACGCACGGCGAATTGGGAGTATCCAGAAACTGGTGACCGAGGTCCGGCGGTTCCGCAGTGATCAGGGCCTGGGCGATCGGCAGAAGGTGCAGGCCCGGCTGACGGGGCTTGAAGCGCTCGGCCGCGACGCCACCCACATCGCGGCCCTCCATTCGCTGGCGTGGCTCACCGAGCCCGGGCCTCAGTTCAGCCCTTCGGCGTCGGTGGAGGTCAGGCTCGACGCGGACCCCGGCAGCACCGTCGTCGTCGAACTGGACACCTCAGGGGTGATCGATGTTGCCGCCGAACGCCGGCGCCTGGAAAAAGATCTGGCCGCCGCCCGCAAAGAGCTGGCGGGCACAAATGCCAAGCTCAACAACGACGCCTTCCTGGCCAACGCACCGCCGAGGGTCGTCGACAACATCCGCACCCGGCAACAGGTGGCCCGCGACGAAGTGGACCGCATCACCGGCCGGCTGGCCGCGATGTGAACGCACCCGCCGTTCCCACTCCGGACGAGGTTGCGTCGCTGCTGCAGGTCGAGCATCTGCTCGATCAGCGTTGGCCCGAGACCCGCATCGAGCCCAGTCTCACCCGAATCAGCGCTCTGATGGACGTACTCGGCTCGCCGCAACGCGCATATCCTTCGATCCACATTGCCGGTACCAACGGCAAGACCTCGGTGGCGCGAATGGTGGACGCGCTGCTGACCGCGCTGCACCGGCGCACCGGGCGCACCACCAGCCCGCACCTGCAGTCGGCGGTCGAGCGGATAGCCATCGACGGACACCCGATCAGTCCCGCACAGTACGTGGCCAGTTACGCCGAGATCGAGCCGTTCGTGCAGATAGTCGACCAGCAGTCCCAGTCGGCCGGTGGGCCGGCGATGAGCAAATTCGAGGTGCTCACCGCGATGGCGTTCGCCGCGTTCGCCGATGCGCCGGTCGACGTTGCCGTGGTCGAGGTAGGTCTGGGTGGCCGGTGGGACGCCACCAATGTCGTCAATGCGCCGGTCGCGGTCGTCACTCCGGTCAGCATCGACCACGTCGAGTATCTCGGCGACGACATCGCCGGGATTGCCGGTGAAAAGGCCGGCATCATCATCAAAGCCGACGCGGACGCACCGGAGACCGTCGCGGTGATCGCGCGTCAGACACCTCAGGCGATGGAAGTGTTGCTGTCGCAAGCAGTGCGGGCCGATGCCGCCGTGGCTCGGGAAGATTCGGAATTTGCGGTGCTGGGCCGGCAGGTCGCGGTCGGCGGGCAGATGCTGAAGCTGCAAGGCCTCGGCGGGGTGTATCCCGACATCTACCTGCCGTTGCACGGTGAGCACCAGGCGCACAACGCGGTCACTGCGCTCGCGGCGGTCGAGGCATTTTTCGGCGCCGGCGCGCAGCGACAGCTCGACGTCGACGCGGTGCGCAGCGGATTCGCCGCCGCCACCAGCCCTGGCCGGCTGGAACGGCTGCGCAGCGCGCCGACGGTGTTCGTCGATGCCGCGCACAATTTGGCCGGGGCAGGCGCGCTGGCACAGGCGCTGGCCGACGAGTTCGATTTCCGCTACCTGGTCGGGGTGGTCAGCGTGCTGGCCGACAAGGACGCCGGCGGCATCCTGGCCGCGCTGGAACCCGTGCTGGCGGCGGTCGTGGTCACCCACAACGGGTCGCCGCGGGCCCTGGACGTCGACTCGCTGGCGCTGCTGGCCGAGGAACGGTTCGGGCCGGAGCGGGTGATGACCGCCCAGACGTTGCGGGAGGCTATCGAGGTGGCGACGGCGCTCGTCGACGACGCCGCCGAAGGCGGAGCGCACGCCGGCACCGGCGTCGTCATCACCGGCTCGGTGGTCACCGCCGGGGCGGCGCGCACCTTGTTCGGCCGGGATCCCGAGTGACCGAACAGCCGCAGACTAACCCAGCGGACCCGTGGCGGGGGTTTCGCGGGGTGATGGCCGGCACGCTGATTCTGGAAGCGATTGTGGTGCTGCTGGCGCTGCCGGTGGTGGGCGCGGTCGGCGGTGGACTGACCGCGTTGTCGCTGACGTATCTGATCGGACTGGCCGTGATTTTGCTCGTGCTCGCCGGACTTCAGGGCCGGTCGTGGGCCATCTGGGTGAACCTGGGGGTGCAATTGGTGCCGATCGCCGGTTTCGCGGTGTATCCGGGTGTCGGGTTCATCGGCCTGCTGTTCGCCGCGGTGTGGGCATTGATCGCCTACATGCGCGCCGAGGTCCGATGGCGGCAGCAGCGTGGACTGCTCCCCGGCCAGCAGCCGCCGCCGGAGTGATAGGTGGTTCGGTACGCTGAGCGCCGTGTCGGAGACTGAGCGCACTCTTCTCTTGATCAAGCCGGACGCGGTGGAACGCCGGTTGGTGGGTGAGATCATCAGCCGCGTCGAGCGCAAGGGTTTGACGATCGCCGCGTTGGAGCTTCGGAGTGTCAGCGAAGAGTTGGGGCGCGAGCACTACGCCGAGCACGAAGGCAAGCCGTTTTTCACGTCGCTGCTGGAGTTCATCACCTCCGGGGCGGTGGTGGCCGCCATCGTCGAAGGGCCACGAGCGGTCGCGGCAATCCGGCAGATCGCCGGGGGGACCGACCCGGTGGACAAAGCCACGCCGGGCAGCATTCGCGGTGACTTCGGGCTGGAGACGCAGTACAACCTGGTGCACGGCTCAGATTCGGCCGACTCAGCTCAGCGCGAGATCAAGCTGTGGTTCTCTGGCGGTTAGCCAGTTGTTCGGTTCAGTCCCAGCGGTATGGGATACTGGGCAGCGGGTGAACGTCGCCGTACCGGCTTTGGAACTCCGACGGACGCCCGAATGAAGACTTCGACAAGCGCGACCACCGCACAAGTTCGATGCGGCGCCGATTGTCCAGCCGTCATTCGACCCGGCGCCGAGTGGGTTCTCCGTGGGCCGCTCGGCGCGAGACCAAGACAAGTCCGGGAGAAGTGACCCGGGTGCATAGTGAAGCCCTCGCGTGGCCGCGTCGACACGACGCGCCCGGGGGCTTGAGGAGACTACGTGGTAGACGGTGCCCCACCATCAGAGCTATCGAAAGATCCGAGACCGCAGCAGGAGCTGCCGGACCGGCTAAGGGTCCACTCGCTGGCGCGAGCATTGGGAACCAGCAGTAGGCGCGTCCTCGACGCGCTGCGAGATCTTGACGGGCGAATACGTAGCGCTCATTCCAGCGTGGACCGCGTGGACGCGGTGAAGGTGCGCGACCTGCTGGCCGCCGAACCGGACGACCAGGCCGGTTCCGACCAGCCCGGCTCCGACGAGCCGGGCTCCGACGAGTCCGAGAAGCCCGAGTATCTGCCGTTGTTCGTCGCGCCGCAACCGCTGGAAGGCGACGACAACGACTCCGATGAATCTGACGAATCCGACGATGCGGACGACTCCGACGGCTTCGACGACGGTGACACCGACGACGAACAGGCCGAGCGTCCGGCTAATAAGCGACGGCGTCGTGGCCGGCGCGGACGCGGCCGCGGACGCGGCGAGCAACCCGGGTCCGACAACACCGCATCCGGCGAGGCTGATGACACCGACGACGACTCCGACGACGCCGACACCGCCGACGACGACAGCGGTTCGGCGGAGGCTTCGAGCCGGCGCCGTCGCCGTCGGCGCCGGCGTAAGGCAGTTAGCGGCGAGGACGGCGAAGACGGACCGTCGCCCGACGACCCTCCCAATACCGTGGTGCACGAGCGGCCGCCGCGTAGCGCCGACAAATCCGACGGACAAGACAGCGGCTCGTCGAGCAGCGAGATCCAGGGCATCGACGGCTCGACGCGGCTGGAGGCCAAACGCCAGCGTCGCCGCGACGGACGCGACGCCGGACGACGCCGGCCGCCGGTGCTGAGCGAAGCCGAGTTCCTGGCCCGCCGGGAGGCGGTCGAGCGGGTGATGGTGGTGCGCGACAAGGTCCGCGCGGAGCCGCCGCATCAGGGTGCCCGCTACACCCAGATCGCAGTACTCGAGGACGGCATCGTCGTCGAGCACTTCGTGACTTCGGCTGCCTCTGCGTCTCTGGTGGGCAACATCTATCTGGGCATAGTGCAAAATGTGCTGCCGTCGATGGAGGCGGCGTTCGTCGACATCGGCCGGGGCCGCAACGGTGTGCTCTACGCCGGCGAAGTGAACTGGGAAGCCGCGGGGTTAGGTGGGGCCAACCGCAAGATCGAGCAGGCTCTCAAACCCGGCGACTATGTCGTGGTGCAGGTCAGCAAGGACCCGGTCGGTCACAAAGGTGCCCGGCTTACTACTCAGGTGTCGCTGGCGGGCCGCTATCTGGTCTACGTGCCGGGAGCGTCGTCGACTGGAATCAGCCGCAAGCTGCCGGACACCGAGCGTCAGCGCCTCAAGGAGATCCTGCGGGAGGTGGTGCCCGCCGACGCCGGAGTGATCATCCGTACCGCATCCGAAGGCGTGAAGGAAGAGGACATCCGCGCCGACGTCGACCGGCTGCAGCACCGGTGGAGTCAGATCGAGGCGACCGCCGTCGAAACGAAGGAGAAGGCGGCCGGCGCCGCCGTGGCGCTCTACGAGGAACCTGACGTCCTGGTCAAGGTGATCCGTGACCTGTTCAACGAAGACTTCGCCCAACTGATCGTTTCGGGCGACGAAGCCTGGAACACCATCACCGAATACGTGAACTCCGTTGCCCCGGAGTTGACTTCGAAGCTGAACAACTACGAAGCCGCGGACAACAGGCCGGACGTATTCGCGGTGCACCGGATCGACGAGCAACTGGCCAAAGCGATGGATCGCAAGGTGTGGCTACCCTCGGGCGGCACGCTGGTCATCGACCGGACCGAGGCGATGACGGTTATCGACGTCAACACGGGCAAGTTCACCGGTTCGGGCGGCAACCTGGAGCAGACGGTCACCAAAAACAACCTGGAGGCGGCTGAGGAGCTCGTGCGCCAGCTGCGGCTACGGGACATCGGTGGCATCGTCGTCATCGACTTCATCGACATGGTGCTGGAGTCCAACCGTGACCTGGTGCTGCGCCGGCTCACCGAGGCGCTGGCCCGCGACCGCACCCGTCATCAGGTGTCAGAAGTGACGTCGCTGGGTTTGGTGCAGCTGACTCGCAAGCGGTTGGGGACCGGGCTGGTCGAGGCCTTTTCGACGTCGTGCCCGCAGTGCGCCGGGCGAGGCATCATTCTGCACGCCGATCCGGTCGACTCGACGGCCGGCGGACGGAAATCCGACGCGCCGGGCCGCCGCGGCCGGCGTTCGAAGAAGAGTCGGTCCGAGGAAGCCCCAGTCGCCAAGGTGCCGGCGCATGCACCCGGCGAGCACCCGATGTTCAAGGCGATGGCCGCAGCCAACGGTCGCCATGACGACGATGATCCCGACGAGTCCGATGAGGAACTGGTGCGCGGGACGCAGATCGAGCCGTCCGGAGTGAGTGAGATCGCCGACGAGGACTTCGACGAGACCGACGACGAGGACGACCTCGACGAGGACGAAGACGAAGACGAAGACCTCAGCGAAGACGACGATCTCGACCTCGACGATGACGACCTCGACGTCGCCGACGACTCCGATGAGGACGACGAATCAGATCGGCAGGTCTCTGACGCCGCCCCGGTCGGCGCTGTGTCGGGTTTTCCGCCTTCCCGTCGGCGCCGCGCCGCGGCCCGGCCAGCCGGTCCACCGATTCATGAGGACTGACTTAGCTGTAGTACCAGCCGTCACGCTGGTAACGGAGGAGCTGGGTATGTCGCGTGCCCAGCTCTGAGCGACAATCCGGGTTGCCGAGGCGTTCTGCGTGCTCCGCACCGCGGAAGTTGATGCTTCTACAGCCGTCAAGTCGCGAGTTGTCGCTCAGAGGGCACAACTATCTGCGCTCCCCCCGAGCCGGTTTGACCCTGTAGTTGCTGGTCACGTACCCTTAACCAGTTGTCGCCAGGCCGCAATCGAGCTTCGCCGGCGCAAGCCCCAGACCAACCCCGCGCAGCGCCCGTTGACCGGCGCGAGCGAAGAACGACACGACATCGACAGGAAGAGGTAAAGACCCCGATGGCGAGCTACGCGATCGTCAAGACCGGCGGCAAGCAGTACAAGGTCGGCGTAGGCGACGTGGTGAAGGTCGAGAAGCTGGAATCCGAGCCCGGCGCGACGGTATCCCTGCCGGTTGCACTGGTGGTGGACGGGTCGACGGTGACCACCGACAGCCAGCAGCTGGCCCAGGTCTCGGTGACCGGCGAGGTGCTCGAGCACATCAAAGGCCCCAAGATCCGTATCCACAAGTTCAAGAACAAGACCGGATACCACAAGCGGCAGGGTCACCGTCAGCGGCTGACTGTGCTGCGGGTGACCGGAATCGGATAGCGAAGGCGACGACATGGCACATAAGAAGGGTGCGTCCAGCTCCCGCAACGGCCGCGACTCGGCCGCTCAGCGGTTAGGCGTTAAGCGGTTCGGCGGTCAACTCGTCAAGGCCGGCGAGATCCTGGTCCGTCAGCGCGGCACCAAGTTCCACCCGGGGGTCAACGTGGGCCGCGGCGGCGACGACACGTTGTTCGCCAAGGCGGCCGGAGCCGTCCAATTCGGCGTCAAGCGCGGACGTAAGACCGTCAACATCGTCACAGCCGGCGACACCACCGGCTGAGCATCGCGAGCGGGCAGCCGCCTTGACCTGGCTGCCGGCTCGACGAGTAAGAGGAAATCCGATGCCCCGGTTTGTCGACCGCGTCGTCATTCACGTGCGGGCAGGTTCCGGCGGTAACGGCTGCGCCTCGATCCGTCGGGAGAAATTCAAGCCGCTCGGTGGCCCCGACGGCGGCAATGGCGGCCGCGGCGGCAGCGTCGTCTTGGTGGTCGACCCGCAGGTGCACACGTTGCTCGACTTCCACTTCCGGCCCCACATCGTCGCCGCGTCCGGCACCCAAGGCAAAGGCAGCAACCGGGAGGGCGCCGCCGGTGCCGATCTGGAGGTCAAGGTGCCCGACGGCACCGTGGTGCTCGACGAAGGCGGCCGGCTGCTCGCGGACCTGGTCGGCGCGGGCAGCCGGTTCGAAGCCGCGGCCGGCGGGCGCGGCGGTCTGGGCAACGCGGCGCTGGCCTCACGGGCCCGTAAAGCGCCGGGGTTCGCCCTGCTGGGTGAGAAGGGCCAGACCCGTGACCTCGCGCTCGAATTGAAGACCGTCGCCGATGTGGGCCTGATCGGGTTTCCGTCGGCCGGGAAATCCTCGCTGGTATCGGTCATTTCAGCAGCCAAGCCAAAGATCGCCGCCTATCCGTTCACGACACTGACGCCCAACCTGGGCGTGGTTTCGGCGGGGGATCGCAGCTTCACCGTTGCCGATGTGCCCGGCCTGATTCCCGGAGCGTCGCAGGGCCGCGGGTTGGGACTGGAATTCCTGCGCCACATCGAGCGGTGCGCGGTGCTGGTGCACATCGTCGACTGCGCTACCGCCGAACCGGGCCGTGACCCGGTATCCGATATCGAGGCGCTGGAAGCCGAGCTCGCCGCCTATAGCCCGACCCTGCAAGGTGATTCGGATCTGAGTGACCTCGCCGATCGGCCCCGGGCGGTGGTGCTGAACAAGATCGATGTGCCGGCGGCCCGTGAACTCGCCGACTTCGTCCGCGACGACATCGCCGCACGTGGTTGGCCGGTGTTTCCCGTGTCGACGGTCAGCCATGAAGGCGTGCCGGCGTTGACGTTCGCGCTGGCCGATATGGTGTCCTCGTATCAGGCCGCGCGGCCGCTGCTGGCGCCGCGGCGTCCGGTGATCCGTCCACTACCCGTCGACGACTCCGGCTTTACCGTGGATCCTGACGGCGAGGGCGGGTTCATAGTGCGCGGCGGCCGCCCCCAACGCTGGATCGCCCAGACCGACTTCGACAACGACGAAGCCGTTGGTTACCTCGCCGACCGGTTGGCGCGCCTCGGCGTCGAGGATGTTCTGCTGCGGTTGGGCGCCCAGCCGGGATGCGCGGTCACCATCGGCGACGTGACCTTCGATTGGGAACCGCACACACCTGCCGGCGCTGATGTTGCGCTGTCGAGTCGCGGTAGCGACGCGCGCCTGGACCGCGCCGAGCGCGTCGGCGCCGCCGAGCGCAAGGCGGCGCGTCGCCGACGGCGCGAGCACAGCTGATGAAACCCGAAGCGCGAGCGGCGATCCGGACCGCGCGAAGGGTCGTCGTCAAGGTCGGTACGGCCGCGCTGACAACGCCGGCCGGGATGTTCGACGCCGATAGACTGGCCGGGCTCGCCGACGCGATCGAAGGCCGGATGAAGGCCGGCTCGGACGTCGTGATCGTGTCGTCCGGGGCCATCGCCGCCGGCATCGAGCCGCTCGGCCTGAGCCGGCGGCCGGCCGATCTGGCCACCAAGCAGGCGGCCGCCAGCGTGGGACAGGTCGCGCTGGTCCACGCCTGGAGTGCGGCGTTCGCTCGTTATCAGCGCATCGTCGCCCAGGTGCTGCTTACCGCGCACGACATCTCAATGCGGGTGCAGCACACCAACGCTCAGCGCACCCTGGACCGGCTGCGCGCTTTGCACGCGGTGGCGATCGTCAACGAGAACGACACTGTAGCCACCAACGAAATCCGCTTCGGTGACAACGACCGGCTCTCTGCTTTGGTGGCCCACCTGGTGGGAGCTGATGCTTTGGTGCTGCTCTCCGACATCGACGGGCTGTACAACAGCGACCCGCGCAAGGGACCTGCCGACTTCATTGCCGAAGTTTCCGGCCCCGCCGATCTGGCCGGTGTGGTCGCGGGCCAGGGCAGCCGGTTGGGAACCGGGGGAATGGCATCCAAGGTGTCGTCGGCGCTGCTGGCTGCCGATGCCGGTGTCCCGGTGCTGCTGGCCGCCGCCGCCGACGCGGCCACCGCATTGGCCGACGCCTCAGTGGGCACACTCTTTGCCGCCCGGCCTGACCGGATGTCGGCGCGCCGATTCTGGGTGCGCTACGCCGCGGAGTCGGCGGGCTCGTTGACCCTGGATGACGGTGCCGTGCGCGCGGTGCTCCGGCAGCGGCGCTCGCTGCTGCCGGCAGGTGTCACGGCGCTGTCGGGGCGGTTCTACGGAGGTGACGTGGTCGAGCTGCGCGGCCCGGACGCTGCGATGGTCGCCCGCGGTGTGGTCGCCTACGACGCCGCGGAGCTGACCGCGATGATCGGCCGCTCGACGTCCGAGCTGCCCGCGGAGCTGCGCCGCCCGGTGGTCCACGCGGACGACCTGGTGGCGGTCTAACCTAATGTTCCCGGCCTGACGAAATCGGGTATCGGTACTCGATATGCCGACTCGAATTGTCATCATCGGAGCCAGCGGCAACATCGGGAGCGCGTTGCTCAGGCGGTTGGCCACCGCCGGTGACGACTACGAGATCCATGGGGTGGCCCGCCGCCGACCGCCCCCTGTCGGTGTCTATGAGCCGGTGACCTGGCATCAAGTCGACGTGGCCGAACATCAGGCTGCGACCCGCTTGCAGCGAGTGTTCACCGGCGCCGACTGCGTGGTCCATCTGGCCTGGGGATTTCAGCCGACCCGCAATACGCGTTACCTGGATGCGGTAGGCATCGATGGCAGTGCGGCCGTGCTCGCCGCCGCGCGAGCCGCCGGGGTCGGCCAGCTGGTGCACATGTCATCGGTGGGCACCTACGCCGCGGGGCGTTACGGGCAGCGTGTCGACGAGTCGTGGTCGACCGCCGGTATCACCAGCTCGCCCTACAGTCGGGCGAAATCCGCGGTGGAGGCGATGCTCGACGACTACGAGCGCCGCGACGGCGGCGACGTGGTGATCACCCGGATGCGGCCGGGGTTCGTCATGCAACGCGACGCCGCGTCGGGGCTACGACGCTACACGCTGCCCGCCTACATCGACTCGGCGTGGATACGGCTGCTGCCGGTGCTACCGCTGGACCGGTCGCTGACGATTCCAGTGATCCACGCCGACGATGTGTCCGACGCCATCGTCAGGGCGGTCGAGCGCCGTGCCGCCGGGCCGTTCAATCTCAGCGCTGAGCCACCGGTACGTCGCGATGACGTTGCACATGCCTTGAGCGCCAGAGCCATTCACGTCCCGTCGCCGATTCTGCGGGTGCTGGTGCAGGCCAGTTGGCGGGCGCGGCTCCAGCCGATCGATGCGGGCTGGCTGGATCTGGCCTTCACTGTGCCGTTGCTCGACACCCAGCGGGCCCGGACGCTGCTCGACTGGTCGCCGCAGCACGACGCGCTGGAGTCGCTCGCCGAACTGATCGACGGGTTCACCCGTCACAGCGCCACGCCCAGTCCAGTGCTGGCCCCGCGATCGTTCGCCAACAGCATCCGCCGCGACCTGTCGATCGGGCCGATCACCACTCGAAAAGTGCCTTAGGGCCGCTGGATAACTCGTTCGCGAGCAGCGTCAGCAGTTCCGAGCAGCCGCCATCGACCTTCACCGTCGCCAGGTCGTCGCCGCGGGTGGGCCCGCGGTTGACGATCGCGACGGGGATACCGCGGGCGGCGGCGTGGCGAACGAAACGGTATCCGGAGAACACGGTCAGCGACGACCCCGCCACCAGCAGTGCCTCGGCCTCCTCGACCAATGAATATGCATGCGCGACAATGTTTTTGGGCACGCTTTCACCGAAGTACACGATATTGGGTTTGAACATGCCGCCGCATGATGGGCAATCCAGGTAGCGAAAGGATGCGGTGTCGGCGACGACGGCATCGGCGTCGGGGGCCACCGCCAGTCCACCGACTGATCGCGACCGCTCGATGAAGCCTGGATTAAGCGCCTCCAGCGTGTCGGCAAGCGCGGACCGGCTCAGGGCGAAGCCGCAGCGCAGGCACACCACCTGGGCGTAGCTGCCGTGCAGGTTGATCACCGTGCGGCTGCCCGCCTTGGTGTGCAGCAGGTCGACGTTCTGGGTGATGATCCCGGTGATTAGGCCGGCCCGCTCCAGCGCGACGAGCGCGCGGTGGCCGGCGTTGGGCTGAGTGTTGGCCATATGTCGCCAGCCGACGTGATTGCGGGCCCAGTACCGCTGGCGAAAGACCGGATCGCCGGTGAACTGACGAATCGTCATCGGATTGCTCGGCGGCGAATCAGGACCCCGGTAGTCGGGAATGCCCGAGTCGGTGGAGATACCGGCGCCGGTCAGCACGGCGAGCCTGCCACCAACCAGCACGTCCACCAACTCAGGAGCTTCGACCGCGGCAACTTCCACCTGTTCGAGACTAGGCGAAGCTCGCAGGTCAGATCCGGTCGAAGCAGTCCCCGGCGCTGAGCAATTCCGCATCCATGTTCTTTTCCATCATCCGCAGCGCCGCGGCACCCAGATCGGAATCGATGTGCGCGACAGCATCGGTCGGAATCAGCACCTGGAAGTGGCGCACAAAGGCGTCGAGCGCGCTGTACAGGATGCATTGCTCGGTGACCTGCCCGGTCAAAATCACCCGCTCGGTGCTCAGTCGGCCGAGCAGGTACTCCAACGGTGTGGAGTAGAAGACACTGTGCCGCACCTTGGGCATCATTCGGCAGCCTTTGGCCGGCACCAGCGGCTCGACCAGATCCGGGCGTTTGCCATGCAATGCCGAATCGACGATGTCGGAGAAGTCAGCGGTGAAATCGCCGTAGTTGTCGTTGATATAGATCAAGTCAACGTCGTCCCGTTCGCGGGCGCCTCGGACGATGTGTGTGATCGGTTCGATGATCTTCTCGACGTTGGGTATCAGCAGCTCGGCGTCGTCATGCTGGTAGGCGTTCAGCATGTCCACGACCAGCACCGCGGTATCGCTCATGGCCAGGAGATACCCGATGGCGAGGTGTTGACACCGGCCAGGCGACAATGTGACCTGATGAACTTCTACAGCGCCTACCGGCACGGCTTTGTACGCGTCGCGGCCTGCACCCACCGCACGACGATCGGTGACCCGGCCGCCAACGCGGCGTCGGTGCTGCGGCTGGCCCGTGAATGCCACGACGACAGTGTCGCGCTGGCGGTGTTTCCCGAGTTGACGCTGTCCGGCTACTCCATCGAAGACATCCTGCTGCAAGATGTGCTGCTCGACGCGGTCGAGGAGGCCCTGATCGAGATCGTCGCAGCCTCCACCGATCTACTGCCCGTTCTGGTGGTCGGCGCACCACTGCGCTATCGCCACCGGATCTACAACAGCGCCGTCGTCATCCACCGCGGTGCGGTACTCGGAGTGGCGCCCAAGTCCTATCTGCCGACTTACCGCGAGTTCTACGAGCATCGCCAGATCGCACCCGGCGACGACGAGCGTGGCAGTATCCGCATCGGCGACACCGACTACCCGTTCGGGCCGGACTTGCTGTTCGCCGCAGCTGATCTGCCCGGTTTCGTGCTGCACGTCGAGATTTGTGAGGACATGTTCGTGCCGGTTCCGCCCAGCGCGGAAGCCGCTTTGGCAGGCGCGACGCTGCTGGCCAATCTGTCGGGCAGCCCGATCACGATTGGCCGCGCGGAGGACCGCTGCCTGCTGGCGAGGTCGGCCTCGGCGCGATGCCTGGCCGCCTACGTCTATGCCGCGGCGGGGGAGGGAGAGTCGACGACGGATCTGGCCTGGGACGGCCAGACGATGATCTGGGAGAACGGGGAGCGGCTCGCCGGATCCGAGCGCTTCCCCAAAGGGGAGCGGAGATCCGTCGCCGACGTCGACGTCGAATTACTTCGGTCCGAACGGCTGCGGATGGGTACCTTCGACGACAACCGACGCCACCACCGGGTGGCAACGGAGTCGTTTCGACGCATCCAGTTTCGGCTGGACCCGCCCGACGGCGACATCGGTCTGCTGCGCGAGGTCGAGCGGTTCCCGTTCGTCCCGGCCGATCCCGATCGGCTGCAGCTGGACTGCTACGAGGCCTACAACATACAGGTCGCGGGGCTCGAGCAGCGGCTGCGGGCGCTGGAGTATCCCAAGATCGTCATCGGCATCTCTGGCGGACTCGACTCGACACACGCCCTGATCGTGGCGGCCAGAGCGATGGACCGGGAGGGACGGCCGCGCAGCGACATATTGGCGTACACGCTGCCAGGATTCGCCACCGGTGATCACACCAAACGCAACGCGGTCAGGCTCTCGCGGGCGCTGGGCGTCACGTTTGAAGAAATCGACATCCGCGACACCGCCGAACTGATGCTCGCCACGATCAATCACCCCTTCGTGCGTGGCGAAAAGGTCTACGACGTCACCTTCGAGAACGTCCAAGCCGGCCTGCGCACCGATTACCTGTTCCGGCTGGCCAACCAGCGCGGCGGCATCGTGCTCGGCACGGGTGACTTATCCGAATTGGCGCTGGGCTGGTCGACATACGGTGTCGGCGACCAGATGTCGCATTACAACGTCAACGGCGGCGTGCCGAAAACGCTGATCCAGCACTTGATTCGCTGGGTGATCTCCTCGGGCCAATTCGACGATGAAGTCTGTGCCACACTGCGGTCAGTGGTCGACACCGAGATCACGCCGGAACTGGTTCCCACCGGCGAGGAAGAACAGCTGCAAAGCAGCGAAGCCAAAGTGGGCCCGTACGTCCTGCAGGACTTTTCACTTTTCCACGTGCTGCGCTTCGGATTTCGGCCGTCGAAGATCGCCTTTCTTGCATGGCACGCCTGGAGTGATCCGGATCGCGGCAGCTGGCCGGCGGGCTTCCCCGATGAGAAGCGGCCGTCGTACTCGCTGCATGAAATCCGGTCTTGGCTGCAAGTGTTCGCGCAGCGGTTCTACTCGTTCAGTCAGTTCAAGCGGTCGGCGCTGCCCAACGGACCTAAAGTGTCGCACGGCGGCTCGCTTTCGCCGCGCGGGGATTGGCGCGCACCGTCGGACATGTCCGCGCGGGCCTGGCTCGACGAAATCGAACGCGAAATACCCGAGGAATAGGCGCGGCCGGCGTCACAGCCGTCCGTGGAGACGCAGCTCGGGATGGCATCGAAACCCTCCTTGAGTGCGACGACGTGACCAAGCTCAGCCGGCGGCCACCGCGCTGTCAATGGCCTCGCTCAGCGGGGCGCAGTCACCGGCGCCGGGCACCAGTGTCGCAAGAGCGCCGGCCGCGCACGCCCGGCGCAGAGCGTAGTCGCGACCGGCCGGCCAGTCGCCCGCCAGCACGCCGGCGAACACGTCACCGGCCCCGGAGGTATCGACCACGTCGACTGCCGGCGCCGCGACCGCCAGATAATCGCCGTTGCCGGAGTAACTGGCGCCGGCGGCGCCGCGCGTGATCACCAGCTGCCGCGCCGGCCAGGTCCAGCGCTCGGCTTCCGCCTCGTTGACGACGACCACGTCGGTCAACTCGGCCAGGATTCCCAGTTGGATGGAATCCGCGCCCGCCGGCGAGGCGTTGAGGATGACCGTCACGCCCGCCGAACGGGCCTCGCGGGCGGCGGCCACTGCGGTGGTGACCGGAATCTCCAGCTGCAGCAGCAGCACGTCGCACTCAGCGAGCAAAGCCTGCACCAAAGCTGAGTCCAGCGCCAGATGACCGTTTGCGCCGGGCGCCACGACAATCGTGTTCTCCCCCGCGGTGTCCACCAGTACCACTGCGGTTCCGCTGCGGCCCGGCAACGTGATCAGCCCATCGGTGTTGACGCCGTTGGCGCTGAGATGCTCACGCAGTTGTGCGCCCGCAACATCATCACCGACCGCCCCGACGAAGTGCACCAGCGCGCCGGACCGCGCTGCTGCCACCGCCTGGTTGGCGCCTTTGCCGCCGGGGCCGGACCGAACCGAGGTGGCCAGCACCGTCTCGCCCGACCGCGGCAAGGCGTTGACGTCGAACACCGAATCCATGTTCACGCTGCCGACCACGCAGACGTGTCTCGTCACGACATCGACGTTATGCACTGGCACGCACCGGCACAACAGGGTGTTCAGCGCCCTGAAATTGCGCTTCGGCAACACTTTCCGGCAAACGCCTTCCGGCTGAGTTATTCGCGCTAATCTGCTGCCTGATCCGGGCCTGTTACGCCGATCAGCGAAAGGAAGCCGATTGACGTCGGGGCAATTGACGACAATGCCACGCAGGTGGCGGCCGAGGCTGCTATCCCGGGTGAGCATCCAGTCGAAGCTCATCGTGATGCTGTTGGCGTGCAGCATCCTGTCGGTGGCGGTAATTGGTGTCATCGGGTACCAGTCGGGCCGAACTGCGTTGCGGACCGCTGCGATTGACCGCCTGATCGAACTGCGTGAGTCACAGAAGCGGGCGGTCGAGGCGTTATTCTCCGATCTGACCAATTCGTTGATCGTTTACAGCCGTGGCAACACCGTGGTCGACGCGATGGCGGCATTCACCGCCGGATTCGATCAATTGGGCAACGCGGCAATCGACCCGGCCCAGCAGCAGGCAATCGTCAGTTACTACAACGACAAATTGGTCGGACCCAGCGTGCGCACTCTGGGCGACAAACTGGATATCGATGCGCTGCTTCCGACTTCGAATGCGCAGAAGTATCTTCAGGCCTACTACACCGCACCGGGTGCGGCTGCTGGTGAGTCGATGCGCGACGATGCCGGCGACGGCAGCGCATGGTCGGCCGCCGACGCCGGCTTCAACGACTACTTCCGGTCGATCGTTACACACTTCGAGTACCGCGACGCGTTGCTGATCGACTTGCGCGGCAACGTCGTTTACAGCGAGCAGAAAGGACCGGACCTGGGCACGAACGTCCTGACCGGCCCGTATCGCGAATCCAATCTTCGAGACGCGTATCAAAAGGCGTTGGGCGCCAATTCTGTTGACTTCGTCTGGATCACCGATTTCCGGCCGTACCAGCCGCAGCTCGACGCACCCACCGCCTGGCTGGTGTCACCGGTCGGCACGGACGGCAGGATTTCCGGGGTGATGGCGCTGCCGTTGCCGAGCTCGAAAATCAATCGCATCATGACCGCCGACAAACAGTGGATCCCCGCCGGGATGGGGACGACAACTGAGACGTACCTCGCCGGTCCTGACAATCTGATGCGCTCGGATTCCCGGCTTTTTCTCCAAGATCCGAAGGATTACGAGCGCGAAGCGATCGACTCCGGGACCCCTGCCGACGTTGTGAAGAAAGCGATCGCGCTGGGCACCACGACGCTGGTGCAGCCGGTTGAGACCACCGGTCTACGCGCTGCGCAACGGGGTCAGACCGGAGCGGTCGTTGCCACCGACTACATGAACAACCGAGAACTCGAGGCCTACGCACCACTGGACCTGCCGGATTCCGACCTGCATTGGTCGATTCTGGCGACCCGCGACAACGCCGAAGCTCTGGCCCGGATCGCGGCATTCACCAAAACGCTTCTGGTAGCGACGACGGCGATCATCTTCGTCATCTGCGTGGCCGCAATGATGATTGCCCAGTTCTTCGTGCGGCCGATCCGTCGGTTGGAAGGCGGCACGCAACGGATCAGCGGAGGCGACTACGACGTCAGCATCCCGGTGACCTCCAGAGACGAAATCGGTGATTTGACCGCGGCTTTCAATGAGATGAGCCGCAACCTGCAGGTGAAGGAGGCTCTGCTCAACGAGCAGCGCAAGGAGAACGACCGGCTGTTGCTGTCGCTGATGCCCGAAGCGCTGCTGCAACGGTATCGCCAAGGCGAGCAAACCATCGCGCAGGAGCATCAGGATGTCAGTGTCGTGTTCGCCGACATCATCGGCTTCGACGAGCTCTCGCGTGATCTGTCCGGCGACGAATTCGTGCCGATCGTCGATGAATTGGTGCAGCAGTTCGACTCGGCGGCCGAGGCGTTGGGCGTCGAGCGGGTCCGCACGTTGCACAACGGATACCTCGCCAGCTGCGGTGTGACTACGCCACGGCTGGACAACGTGCACCGGACAGTCGACTTCGCACTGGAAATGCAGAGCATCATCGACCGGATGATCAGCCAGACCGGGTACCAGCTGCGGCTTCGGGCTGGCATCACCACCGGACGGGTGGTCAGCGGGCTGGTGGGTCGGTCCAGCATGGTC
Source organism: uncultured Actinomycetota bacterium (assembly GCA_963830605.1). Taxonomy (GTDB): domain Bacteria; phylum Actinomycetota; class Actinomycetes; order Mycobacteriales; family Mycobacteriaceae; genus Mycobacterium. Next base: position 212,150 of record CAWHML010000005.1, read on the forward strand.
TACGACATGTGGGGTGCGGCGGTGAGTGTCGCCTACCAGATGCACGACGGTGCTCCGCAGGCCGGTATCTACGTCACGTCACAGGTCTACGACGTGATGCGCGATGTCCGTCAGTTCACCTCAGCGGGCACGATTGTGGTTGGCGGAGAAGAACAGCCGATCTGGCGGTTGTGGGAGCGGACGTGACCATGTTCGACTCGTCGTTGTACTGGGCCGCCGGAGTTGCGGTGGGATTGCCGGTCGGGTTGATCCTGCTGACCGAATGGCACCACGCTCTGGTGCGTAAGCGCAGTCACCTGGCGAGGCCGGTTGCGTTGCTGCGGCACTATCTGCTGCCGCTGGGCGCGTTGCTCATCCTGCTCATCGAGGTTTCCCAAACTTCACCTCAAGACACCGCGGTGCGGGTGCTTGGGACGTTGTTCGGCTTCATGCTGATGGTGTTGCTGCTCTCGGGACTCAACGCCACCCTCTTTCAGGGCGCGCCGGAAGGAACGTGGCGCAAGCGGGTTCCGGGCATCTTCCTTGACGTCGCCCGGTTACTGCTGATCGGCGCGGGCCTTGCGGTCATCTTCTCGTATATCTGGGGTGTTCGGATCGGTGGCTTGTTCACCGCGCTGGGGGTGACGTCGGTCGTCATCGGCCTGATGTTGCAAAACTCCGTCGGCCAGATCGTGTCCGGCCTTTTCATGCTGCTCGAACAGCCGTTCCGGATTGGTGACTGGCTGGAGACGGCCGCCGCGCACGGGCGGGTGGTTGAGGCCAATTGGCGAGCAGTCCACCTGGAAACCGGTCATGGGCTGCAGATCACGCCGAACTCGGTGCTGGCCACCACCTCGTTCACCAACCACAGCCGCCAGGCCGGTGCGCATGAACTCGCAATCACGACGACGTTCTCCGTCGCCGATCCGCCTGACCGGGTATGTGAGGTGCTGTCGCGTATTGCCGGCGCGCTGCCGCAGCTGCACGCCGGCTACCCACCCAGGTCGGTGACCCTCGGTGCCGGTGAATACCGCACTATCGTCGGCCTCGAGTCGCCCGGCGACGACGGCCCAGCGCAGGGCACCTTCCTACGATGGATCTGGTATGCCGCGCGGCGGGAAGGACTTCACCTCGACGGGGCCCATGATGATTTCCCGACGACCGAACGCATCGAGCAAGCGCTGCGCACCGTGGTGGCGCCGGCGTTGCGGCTGAGCCTGATCGACCAGCAGTCTCTGCTGCCTTACGCGAAGCTGGTCCGTTACGGTACGGACGAGGTCGTTCAGTATCCCGGTGAAGTGCCGACCCGGCTGATGTTTCTGGTCGTGGGCAGCGTGCGGCTGACGGCGGTGCGAGACGACGGCGAGCTGATTCCCGTGTCCACGCTGACCGTCGGTGCATTCCTCGGCCTCACGACTTTGACCCGGCAACCGAATATGTCCGGCGCGTACGCACTTGAAGAGGTCACCGCAATCGAATTCGACCGCTCGCACGTCGAACACCTGGTGATGAGCAAGCCGCTGCTGCTGAACGACCTCGGTCGCGTGATCGACGAACGACAAACCAAAGTTCGTCAGGCCCTCGGGCGGCGGCCGGCTGACTCGGCACTGCCGCTGCGCTGAGCGGGCGACAACATGGGCGTAGTCACCCGGCCGAGGCACGCCCGATACCCTGACGTGATGAGTGTGCAAGCGCCGCCGCTTTTTGATCTGCGCCAGCAGGTGCACGATGCCGCCCGTCGCGCTCGGGTCGCCGCCCGCGTGCTGGCAGCGCTGCCGACCGCGGCCAAGGACTACGCCCTGCAGGTCGCCGCCGACGCGGTGGTGGCCCACGCCGAACAGATCCTGGCCGCCAACGCCGATGACTTGGCTGTCGCGCGCGCTGCCGGCACCCCGGCCGCGATGCTCGATCGGCTGGCCCTGACTACGCCGCGTATCGGGGGAATCGCCGCCGGTCTGCGGCAGGTCGCCGGTCTGCCCGATCCGGTCGGGGAGGTGCTGCGCGGCTACACCCTGCCCAACGGATTGCACCTGCGCCAGCAGCGGGTGCCGCTCGGGGTCATCGGCATGGTCTACGAGGGCCGGCCTAACGTCACGGTCGATGCGTTCGGGCTGGCGCTCAAATCTGGCAACGCCGCCCTCCTGCGAGGAAGTTCGTCGGCGGCGAAGTCGAACCAGGCGTTGGTCGACGTGCTGCGCGCGGCGCTACGGGACGAGGATTTGCCCGCCGACGCAGTCCAACTGCTCGCGGCCGAGGACCGCGCCACCGTCACTCATCTGATCCAGGCGCGCGGACTGGTCGATGTGGTGATCCCGCGTGGCGGAGCGGGCCTGATCGACGCGGTGGTTCGCGATGCCCAGGTGCCCACCATCGAGACCGGGGTCGGCAACTGCCACGTCTACGTCCACGATGGCGCCGACCTCGAGATGGCTGAACAGATCTTGCTCAACTCCAAGACCCGCCGGCCCAGCGTGTGCAACGCCGCCGAGACGCTGCTGGTCGATACTTCCATCGCAGGGCGGGCGATGCCCAGGCTGTTGGACGCTCTGCACGACGCCGGAGTGACGGTGCATCTGGAACCCGGCGAGGATGAGCTGCGCCGCGAATTTCTGTCGATGGATATCGCGGTGGCGGTGGTCGACGGCGTCGACGCGGCCATCGCGCACATCAACGAGTACGGCACCGGGCACACCGAAGCCATCGTCACCACGAATATGGCTGCCGCGCAACGGTTCACCGACGGTGTCGACGCGGCAGCGGTGATGGTGAACGCGTCGACGTCGTTTACCGACGGTGAGCAGTTCGGCTTCGGCGCCGAGATCGGCATCTCGACCCAGAAGCTGCATGCCCGGGGCCCGATGGGCCTTTCCGAATTGACGTCGACCAAGTGGATCGTCTGGGGGGACGGCCAGACCCGTCCAACATGACCACGATCCGTTAGGAGTATGTCTGTGACCGTGCCTGCGCGGCCTCGGCCGCTGTTCGCCGACATCGACGACGTCGCCCGGCGGCTGGCCGACACGGGGTATCTGCCCGACACTGCCACCGCAACAGCGGTGTTTCTCGCCGACCGGCTCGGCAAGCCGTTGCTGGTCGAAGGCCCCGCCGGCGTCGGCAAGACCGAACTGGCGCGCGCTGTCGCGCAGGCCACCGGATCTGAATTGGTGCGCCTGCAGTGCTACGAGGGTGTCGATGAGGCCCGCGCGCTCTACGAGTGGAATCACGCCAAGCAGATCCTGCGGATCCAAGCCGGCTCCGGTGACTGGGATCAGACCAAGACCGACGTGTTCAGTGAGGAATTCCTGCTGTCTCGTCCGCTGCTGACCGCCATCCGCCGTACCGAACCGACCGTGCTGCTGGTCGACGAGACCGACAAGGCCGACATCGAGATCGAAGGGCTGCTGCTGGAAGTCTTGTCCGACTTCGCGGTGACCGTGCCCGAACTCGGCACCATCACCGCCACCCGCGCGCCGTTCGTGGTGCTGACCTCCAACGCCACGCGCGAACTGTCGGAGGCGCTCAAACGTCGCTGCCTGTTCTTGCACATCGACTTTCCCAGCCCCGACCTGGAACGGCGCATCCTGTTGTCCCGCGTGCCCGACTTGCCCGAGCATTTGGCCGAGGAGCTTGTCCGCGTCATCGGTGTGCTGCGTGGTATGCAGCTCAAGAAGCTGCCGTCGGTCGCTGAGACCATCGACTGGGGACGCACACTGCTGGCACTGGGTTTGGACACCATCGACGATGCGACCATCGCGGCGACGCTGGGCGCCGTACTCAAGCATCAATCCGATCAGCAACGCGCCCGCGGCGAGCTTCGGCTGAACTGATGGCCGTTCGCCGCACCCGCCCCAGCCAGCCGTTGGCTCCGCACGGCTTGCCGGGCCATCTGGTGGGGTTCGTCGAAGCGCTTCGCGGGCAAGGTATTTCGGTCGGCCCATCGGAGACGGTGGACGCCGGCCGGGTGATGGCGACCCTGGGTCTCGGCGATCGGGAGGTGCTGCGCGAGGGCATCGCATGTGCGGTGCTTCGTCAGCCCGACCACCGCGACACCTACGACGCGCTGTTCGACCTGTGGTGGCCGGTCGCATTGGGTGCGCGGGCGGTAGTCACCGAGGAATCTGACACCGATCCTCACATGCAGCTACCCGCCGACGACGTCGAGGCGATGCGGCAGATGCTGCTGGACCTGCTGACCGAGAACCGCGATCTTGCCGATCTGGACGAACGGCTGGTCTCGATGATTGCCCGGATCGTGCAAAGCTATGGCAGATATAGTTCCAGCCGGGGGCCCTCGTACTCGTCGTATCAGGCGCTCAAGGCGATGGCGCTGGACCAGCTGGAGGGCCGGCTGCTGGCCGGCCTGCTCGCGCCCTACGGCGACGAGCCGACGCCTACTCAAGAGCAGATCGCCAAAGCAATTGCCGCACAGAAGATCTCGCAGCTACGCCGGATGGTCGACGCGGAAACCAAGCGGCGCACCGCCGAGCAGCTGGGCCGCGAGCACGTACAGATGTACGGCATTCCGCAGCTTTCGGAAAATGTTGAGTTTCTGCGCGCCTCCGGTGATCAGCTGCGTCAAATGCGCCGGGTGGTTGCCCCGCTGGCCCGCACCCTGGCCACCCGGCTGGCGGCTCGGCGCCGGCGCGCCCGCGCCGGTTCGATCGACCTGCGCAAGACGCTGCGCAAGTCGATGTCGACCGGCGGAGTCCCGATCGACGTGGTGCTGCGCAAGCCGCGTCCGGCCCGTCCCGAGCTGGTGGTGCTGTGCGACGTCTCCGGCTCGGTCGCCGGGTTCAGCCACTTCACTTTGCTGCTCGTGCACGCCCTGCGGCAGCAGTTCTCCCGCGTTCGGGTGTTCGCCTTCATCGACACTACCGATGAGGTGACGCACTTGTTCGGCCCCGATGCGGATCTGGCCGTGGCGATCCAGCGAATCACCCGAGAGGCCGGGGTCTACACCCGCGACGGCCATAGCGACTATGGCAACGCGTTCAGCTCGTTCCTGACGGCGCACCCCGACGTGTTGTCGCCGCGCAGTTCGCTGCTGGTGCTCGGGGATGGCCGCACCAACTACCGTGATCCGGCCACCGACGTGCTGGCACACATGGTGACGGCGAGCCGGCATGCGCACTGGCTCAACCCCGAGCCCAAGCATCTATGGGGCAGCGGAGACTCGGCGGTGCCGCGCTATCAGGAGGTGATCGCCATGCATGAATGCCGGTCAGCCAGGCAACTCGCCGTGGTGATCGACCAGCTGCTGCCGGTGTGACGTCGTCACAGGAGCCGCACCCGCCTCTTCGCCGACCGACATCCCTTGTGCCCGCCTTTGAGCGACAACTGCGGGGTCTTCCCCGACCCAGCGGGCCAGCGCGGCCAACAATCGCTCAGAGGTGGGCACATCGGTAGTCGTCCGACTCAGAGGCTGCTGTGACACATGCGACGGCGGCGCCCCGAAAAGGCCGCTCAAGTAAGCTGGCAAACCGTGCCAAAGCTGCGTCGACTGGGAGTGATGGGTGGGACGTTCGACCCGATCCACAACGGCCATCTGGTCGCGGCCAGCGAAGTTGCCGATCTGTTTGACCTTGACGAAGTGGTTTTCGTCCCGACCGGTCAGCCGTGGCAAAAAGACCGCGACGTCACCGCCGCGGAGGACCGCTACCTGATGACGGTGATCGCCACGGCGTCCAATCCGCGCTTCTCGGTGAGTCGCGTCGACGTTGACCGTGGAACACCCACCTATACCAAGGACACCTTGCAGGATCTGCGCGCGTTCAATCCGGACGCCGAGCTGTACTTCATCACCGGCGCCGACGCGTTGACCTCGATTTTGTCGTGGCAAGACTGGCCGCAGCTGTTCGAGATGGCGCGGTTCGTCGGGGTGAGCCGGCCGGGCTACGAGCTCGTCCGCGAACACATCGCCGACGTGGTCGACGGGCTGCCCACCGATGCGCTGACGCTGGTCGAGATTCCGGCACTGGCCATTTCGTCCACCGACTGCCGCCGGCGCGCCGAAGAATCCCGGCCGTTGTGGTACCTGATGCCCGACGGCGTCGTCCAGTACGTGAGCAAGCGTCGGCTGTACGTGAAACCCGCGGAGGACCGGCCATGACCGCCGGCCCAGAAGCCGTCGAAATGGCCACGGTGGCGGCCTGCGCGGCCGCAGCCAAACTTGCCGACGACATCGTCGTCATCGACGTCTCCGGTCAACTCGTCATCACCGACTGTTTCGTCATCGCCTCGGCCTCCAATGAGCGGCAGGTGAACGCGATCGTCGACGAGGTCGAGAAAAAAATGCGCCGCGCGGGCTACAAACCGGCCCGCCGCGAAGGTGCCCGGGAAGGGCGCTGGACTCTGCTCGATTACGTCGACATCGTCGTACACATCCAGCATCAGGACGAACGAAACTTCTACGCGCTGGACCGGTTGTGGCGGGATTGCCCGGTGGTGGCGGTGGACTTGTCACCGGACTCCGCGAGCGCGCCATGAGGACGCGCCACTTGGTGATGGTGCGGCATGGCCAGACGCAATTCAACGCCAGCAGCCGCATGCAAGGGCAGCTGGACACCGAGCTGACCGAGCTGGGCCGGACCCAGGCAACAGCCGTTGCCGAAGTGCTGAGCAAACGCCAGCCGCTGCTGCTCGTGTCCTCGGATCTGCGGCGGGCCTACGACACCGCCGTCGCGCTGGGGGAGCGTACGGGGTTGCGGGTCCAGGTGGAGAACCGGTTGCGCGAGACACATCTTGGCGATTGGCAGGGCATGACGCATACCCAGATCGACGCTGCCGCGCCTGGTGCCCGGCTGGCCTGGCGCGATGACGCAGAGTGGGCACCGCACGGCGGGGAGAGCCGAGTCGACGTGGCCGGCCGCGCCCTGCCCGTGATAGGTGAGCTGGTGGCCGGGCAACAGGAATGGGGCGCCGCCGACGCCCGGCCGGTGGTGCTTGTCACCCACGGCGGTTTGATCGCCGCGCTGACAGCTGCACTGCTGCGGCTGCCCGTCGCCAACTGGCCAGTGCTGGGCGGTATGGGCAACGCCAGCTGGACGCAGCTCAGCGGCTATTCGACCGAGGATGCCAGCGTAAACGGCATACGCTGGCGCCTCGATGTATGGAACGCCTCGGCGCAGGTCGCGGGCGATGTCGCCTGACTCTGGCCCGCGGCCGGTGCTGCTGGTCTTCGCCGACTCGCTGGCCTACTACGGGCCCACCGGTGGCCTGCCTGCCGATGATCCCCGCATCTGGCCCACCATCGTTGCCGCGCAACTTGATTGGGACTTAGAACTGATCGGCCGAATCGGCTGGACCTGCCGAGACGTCTGGTGGGCGGCCACCCAGGACCCGCGGGCGTGGGCGGCGCTGCCTCGAGCGGGCGCAGTCATCTTCGCCACCGGCGGGATGGATTCGCTGCCGTCACCGCTACCGACGGCGTTTCGCGAACTCATCCGCTACGTGCGGCCGCCCTGGCTGCGACGCTGGGTTCGCGACGGCTACGGCTGGGCACAGCCGCGGCTTTCGCCACTGGCCCGGGCCGCGCTGCCGCCGCAGCTTAGCGTTGAATATCTGGAAACAACCCGAAACGCAATAGATTTCAACCGGCCGGGCATCCCAATCGTGGCGTCGCTGCCGTCGGTACATATTGCCCAGACCTACGGCCGGGCGCACCATGGTCGCTCAGCAACAGCCGCCGCGATCACCCAGTGGGCTCAGCAGCACGATGTGCCGGTAGTCGATCTCAAAGCCGCGGTAGCCGAACACATTCTCAGCGGCCGGGGCAACCCGGACGGGATCCACTGGAATTTCGAGGCGCACCAGGCGGTCGCCGAACTGATGCTCAAGGCGCTGGCGGAGGCCCGCGTGGCGACGATGCAGAGCGCGCAGCGCGATGAGGAGGAGCCGCGCAATCAGACCCGCGTCGACGAGAATCCGGGCGGCTGAATCATGCCGGTCGTCGTCGTCACCGATTCATCGGCGCGCTTACCGGCGGAACTGCGCGAGCGCTGGGGCATTCGACAGGTTCCGTTACACATTCTGCTCGGCGACTCCGATCTGCGGGAGGACGTCGATCCGGTTCCCGACGATATCTATGAGCGCGGCGGAGTCACGACAGCCGCGGTTACCCCGGCCGAACTGGGTGACGCCTACCAGCAGGCGCTGGTCGACAGCGGTGGTGACGGCGTTGTGGCCGTGCACATCTCGGCGGCGATGTCCGGCACGGTCAGCGCTGCCGAGGCAACCGCCGCTGAAATCGGTGACGCCGTGCGAGTGATCGACTCGAGATCGACCGCCATGGGAACCGGATTCGTCAGCCTGGCCGCCGCCCGCGCAGCAGCCGACGGCGCCGGTCTCGACGCCGTTGCGCAGGCGGCCACCGACGCGGTGCGGCGCGGTCACGCCTTCGTCGTCGTGCATCGGCTGGACAATCTGCGCCGCAGCGGACGCATGGGCGGGGCGGCGGCATGGCTGGGCACCGCGCTGGCGCTCAAGCCGTTGCTGCGTATCGACGACGGCGAACTTGTTCTAGCGCAACGTGTTCGAACCGCCAGCAAGGCAGCCGAGGCGATGATGGACCGAGTCGGCGAGGCGGTCGGTGACCATCCTGCGGCGATCGCGGTGCATCATGTCGCCAATCCGGCGGGCGCGGCCGACCTCGCGGCGGCGCTGGCTGACCGGCTGCCGGCCTGCCAGCCGGCGATCGTGACGGAGTTGGGTCCGGCGCTCGGCCTGCATGTCGGCCCAGGCGCGCTGGCGGTGTGTGTCGACGTGCCCGAGGACGCCTAAGCCCGCGTCAGCTCAGGGGTTTGCCGCCACCGCCAAGGGTGCGGTGTCCTCGCTGAGCCGAGAAGGTTTCGGCTTGCCGTTGTCGCCGCGTGGATGGATCACTAGTGGCCACCAGAACCAGCGGCCCAGCATGGTGGCCAGCGACGGCATGAACAGTGTCCGCACCACCAGGGTGTCGAGCAGCAGCCCGATACAGACGGTGGACCCGAACTGGCCCAGCACCGTGAGCTCGCTGCCCAGCATCGCGGCCATGGTGAATGCGAACACCAGACCAGCAGACGTCACCACCGCACCGGTGCCGGCCATTGACCGGATATACCCGGTCTTCAGCCCGGCATGGATCTCCTCCTTGAACCGGGACACCAGCAGCAGGTTGTAGTCCGACCCGACGGCCAACAAGATGATGACCGACAACGCCATCACGATCCAGTGGATCTTGATGCCGAACAGGTCCTGCCAGATCAACACCGACAGCCCGAACGACGCTGCGATCGAGCTGGCCGCAGTACCCACGATCACCAGAGCGGCGACCACACTTCGGGTCAGCAGCAGCATGATCATGAAGATCAACGTGAGCGCCGACACCACGGCGATCATCAAGTCATACTTCTCCCCGTCGGCCATGTCGCGGAACGTGGCGGCGGTTCCGCCGAGATAGACCTTGGCGTCGGACAGCGAGGATTGCTTGAGCCCCTCTTGTGCGGCCGTTCGTTCCGCGGACACCCGGGCGATGCCTTCCGGCGTCATCGGATCGCCCTGGTGGGTGATGAAGAAACGCACCGATTTGCCGTCGGGCGAAAAGAACATCTTCACACCGCGGATGAACTCCGGGTTGGTGAAAGCCTCGGGTGGCAGATAGAAGAAATCGTCGTTCTGCGAGGCGTCGAAAGACTGCCCCATGACGATTGAGGTATCGCTCATCGCCTCCATCTGATTGATCATCGCCGAGAAGGTGGCATGCATGGTGAGCGTGAGGCCCTTGGTCGTTTTCATCGTCTCGATCATCGGCGGGATCAGCACCATCATCTGATGCGTAGCCGTAGCGGTGTGACCGATATCGGCCGTCAACGTGTGGAATTTCTCCGCCAGTTGGTCGATTCCGTCCAGCGCGTCGTACAACGACCGGAACGACCAGCAGATTGGGATGTCGAAACAGTGCTTCTCCCAGTAGAAGTAGCTGCGTATCGGTCGCCAGAAGTCGTCGAAATCGGCCAGATGATCTCGCAGACTATCGGTGATCTCCGATGTTTCCGCGGTGGTCTTGGCGCTGTCATCAGCGGCAGCGGCAAGTTCCTGAGTAGTCTTGTACATGCGCTGCATGGTTTCGATCATGAACTGCATCGCGTCGGCCATTTTCAGAATGTCTTTCATTCTGTCTTTGAGGAAATCCATGTTCTGGATTGTGGTTTGGCTCTGAATGCTGTTTTGGAACGGGATCGAGCTGTGCTGGATCGGAATGCCCAACGGCCGGGTGATGTCCTGAACCATCGCGATCCCCACGGTGCGGATCTCGTTCTTGGCGACCTTGTCCAACACCAGCATGTCGGCGGGATTGCGCATGTCGTGGTCGGCTTCGACCATCAGCATGTCCGGGTTCATCCGGGCTTCGGAGAAGTGCCGATCGGCCGCGGCGTACCCGATGTTCGACGGCGCTGATTCGGGCAGGTAGTGGCGGTCGTTGTAGCTGGTCGTGTACCCCGGCAGCGCGACCATGCCGACCAGCACAACCGCCGTGCTCACCGCGAATATCGGTGCCGGCCAGCGCACAACCGCGGTCCCGACCCGTCGCCACAACCTTCCGCGCGCCTGGCTCTTCTTTTCGAAGAGGCCGAAACGGCTGCCGACGAAAACGACTGCGGGACCCAGTGTCAGCCCGGCTGCCACCACGACCAGCATGCCGATGGCGACCGGTGCTCCCATGGTGTTGAACCAGGGCAGCCGGGTGAAGCTGAGACAGTAAGTCGCGCCGGCGATCGTCAGACCCGAGCCCAGCACGACCGGGGCAACTCCGCGAAAGGTCGTGTAGTAGGCGGTTTCCCGGTCTTCGCCGGCTCGGCGAGCTTCCTGGTACCGGCCGAGCAGGAAGATTCCGTAGTCGGTTCCGGCGGCGATCGCGAGCATCGTCAAGATGTTCGCGGCGAAGGTGGTAAGTCCGAACGCGTTGTTGTACCCGAGCACCGCGACGATGCCCCGCGCACATGCCAGGGCGACGAAGGTCATGAACAGCTGAATCAACGTGGTGACGATCGAGCGATAGACCAGCAGCAGCATGAGCGCGATTGCGGCGAGAGTGAACAGTGTGATTTCGGCCAGGCTCGCATTGCCGATCGCATGCATGTCGTCGGACAGCGCCGCCGGACCGGTGACATAACCTTTGACCCCGGGCGGCGCGAGTTCTTTGTCGACGACGTCGCGGACAGCTTCGACGGACTCATTGGCCTCGGTGGTGCCCTGATTGCCGGCGATATTGACCTGGACGTAGGCGCCTTTGGCGTCAGCACTCTGGGCGCCCGCCGCGGTGAACCTGTCGCCCCAGAAGTCCTGGATGTGTTGGACGTGTTTGGTGTCTTGGCGCAGTTTGCGCACGATGTCGTCGTAGTAGCGGTGCGCGGCGTCGCCGAGCGGCTGTTGGCTTTCCAGCACGACCATCACCGTGCTGTTGGAATTGAATTCCATGAAATTGTGGCCGAGCCGCATCATCGCCTTCATCGACGGTGCATCCAGCGGGGCCATCGGCGCTGAATGTGCCTCGCCGACGACTTCCAGCGTCGGAACGGCGACATTCACCACGACCGTCAGTGCGACCCAGCCCAGAATGATCGGCACCGCCAACAACCGGATGACGTGCGGGATTAACGGTCGGTGCGGGCGGGCGGGCTTGGTCTGCTCGGTGCTCGAGTGGGTCATGCGGACTTCACCAGGCAGAAGGTCTGAGCGTTGCGGCCGTCAGCGCTCTGGTGCTCGCGCAGCACATCGTCGACGGTGATGCGACAAGCGATGTGATCAGCATCGGTCTGCGCCATGATGTTGGCGCTGACCGAGGGAAGCGTCGTGGAAAGCGTGAACGACCACGGCAGTGAGGCACCGTTGACCTGATGCGTGTTGGCCTCGGCGTCCCAGTAGTTGATGTTTGCGGTGCTTCCGGGCGGGCCGAGGATTTCGTACTTGACGACCTTCGGATTGAACTGAACGATCTTGATCCCGGCTCCGGCGTTGGCGTTGAGGTCTTCTGAGCCGAAGATCTTGTGCAGGCGCGTGACGACCAATCCCGAGACGCCGAACACCACTACCAACACCAGTGGGATCCAGGCTCGTTTGGCCGCGTTGGCAAGTACTGCCCTCACCCGGCCTCCTCGGTGGCTGCCGCCGACACGCCGGTGTCAACGAACGTTTGCACAGCTAAGCATCGTAAACCTTACGGGTCGGGGTCGTTCCGTGCGGTCGATCGACCAGCCGAGCGGTTCGGCGTCATACCCGCCCGGTGATCGGCGGCAGGTCAGCCAGGGTGATGATGCCGGGCGGAGCGGCGACCACGGCGGGAACCGCGTTGGTGACCGGCATCGCGGTGTAGATCATGCCCAAGCCCATGAAGCCCGGCTCGGTCCAGTCTGTTGGCGGCAGGCAGTGGATGACCGTGCGCATGTTGGGCAGGCCGAACACTTGGATGACGTGGCCGTGTTCGAGCGGCTTGGGCGGCACGACGTGATCGCCCATGGTCCAGTTGAAGCCGACGCTGACGACGTTTCTGTCGCCGGCCCAGCCACGGTGGTAACCGTAGACACCGCCAACGGTGCCCGCCGGGATTTTCATGAAGCCCAGGTCGGTGTCGGCGGTCGCCGCGGTGAACGTCACGTCGAAGCTCATCCGGTCCAGCTTCGCGCCGATGGCGTCGGCCATCATCGCCGCGGATTCGGCGAAGACCTCGCTTTCCCGGCGCACACTGTCGGCCAGGCCCGGGGTGTCCGGGTCTTGCGAGAATCCCATGGCGGTCTGGGTTGCCGCCGACTCGTAGGTCGAGCAGTCGACCGATTCGGTGATACGGATCTCGTCGACGCGTTCGCAGGAACCGCTGAGCGCCATGCCGACCAGATTGGTCATGCCCGGATGCGCACCGCTCCCGAAGATCGACGAGCCGCCGCGGGCGCACGCTTCGGCTATGCGATGGCGGTCCTGCGGTGTCTGCTTGCCGCCGGTGATCCAGGCCGCGCTGGAGCACACGTTGACGCCGGACTCAAGCAGGCGCACCAAGTGGTCGATGTTGGGCCACAACGGGTTGTAGCAGCAGGCGTCCGGACCAAGCGCCAGCAGCGCGTCGATATCGTTGGTGGCCATGACCCCGATCGGTTTGGGCCAACCGCACAATTCGGCGGCGTCGACGCCCACCTTGTCGTGCCCGTGGGTGTACACGCCGACCAGTTCCATGTCGGGCCGACCGATGATGGCGTGCAGCGACCGCCGCCCGATGTTGCCGGTGGTCCACTGAACGACGCGAAGCGGACGGTCGACGCTTGGGCTCATCTGGTATCTCCTCAGAGTTTGTTGCCGTCGACGAAGTTCCCCGACCGTTCAGCAGAACATACAGACCGGCGCCCGGCCGCGACGGTCACGCTTTCGTGACGCTCGGCGGCGATCGCCACACTGGCGTGACGCTCGGGGGGAAGTTCAAAACGCCGTCACGCGTTGATCGTTGACGGACATGCCGTGACCGCTGCGGTCGTTGGTGAATTTTGTCTCGACGGGGCCGGCGTCGATCTTCCAGCCCTGCGCGCTGTAGGTCTGGTAGTCAAGGCGGACGCGACCCTGCATTTCACCAAGATCCGCCTGGACCCAATGAAAGCTACCGTCTGCGTTGACGCTGACGGTGTGGTACCGCTGTCCGCTCGCGGCGCGCCAGTTGTCCGAGGACGTCTGGCAGGCGACCAGCTCAGTCGTGACTGAACAATTGGTCGATTTCGACTCCGTCTCGACACGGACGTATCCGCGGTCGTTGGGCGTCAGCGCAATAGGCGAAGGCGCTACCGAGTAAGTCGTCGAGATGGGGCCGTCGCTCAACGGCGCTGGAACTCGGGCACATCCTGCGGAGATCGCAACGGCGGCGATTGCCGTCACCACACTCGGTATTGCTGTCAACGGCAAAACCTCGAAATGCAGTGCGCCCCTGAGCACGAAAGGACAACCTGACCGGACAGTTCGGCAACCCGATTCGTCCCTGCCTACAACGAAACGACGCCGTAGTCGCCGATGTTTTCGACGAGAGTATGGAGCTGGTCTCGCGACGAGCCGAAGGTGTGCTCGAAAGCGGTGAGCCGGGCGGCGTAGTGGCCGACCGGATACTCCGCGGTCATACCGATGCCCCCGTGCAACTGAATCGCTTCCTGAGCGATGTGCCGTCCGGAGCGGCTGATCTGCAGCTTGGCCCGGGCCGCGATGAGCGGGTCGAGGTTGCCGTCGGCGATGGAAATCGCGGCGTAGAAGTTCATGCTGCGGGCTAGTTCGAGGGAGACGTACATGTCGGCGGCTCGCTGAGTCAACGTCTGGAACTTATTCAGCGTCACCCCGAACTGTTTGCGCGACTTCAGGTAATCGGTGGTCAGCCGCAGCGCTTCTTCCATCGCGCCAACCGCTTCCGCGCCCAGCGCCGACTGCAGCCGGATGATCGCGCCGCTGACCGCCGACGATGCGTCGGCGGGGTGATCACCTAGCGGTTGCGCCGGCGCGTCGTTCAAGTCAATCTGGGCTCCTCTTTGACCGTCAAACGTGCGGTATGGATGCCGGGTGACCGCACCGGCCTCCACCAGAAACAACCCGGTCCCGCCTTCGGGTAGAGCCGCGCTGACTACCAGCGTGTCGGCACTATCGCCGGCAATGACGGGATTCTTGTGGCCGTTCAGTGTCCACGCGTCACCGTCGCTGACCGCGCGGGTCGTTACCTCATCCGCAGCCGAACCCGCTCCCGGTTCGAAATGGGCGAAGGCCAGCAGGTGCTGGCCGGCGGCGACCTCATCGAGCAGATGCTTCTGCTCGTCGCTGCCGAACTCGGCGATGAGCGCGCCGGGTCCCAGCGCGGCGTGCACGACGGGCTCTGGCGCCAGGCGCCGCCCGACTTCGGTCATCACCACCATGATTTCGATCTGGCCCGCCTCATCGGGATCGAAGCCGAGCCCGAGTATCCCGGTGTCAGCGAGCTGGCCCCACACCTCGCGGCTCCAGCCCAGCTCGCTGTCGATGACCTTGTTGCGACTCTCCGGGTCGTAGCTGCGCGCCAGTAGATCCCGGGTGGTGTCGCGCAGCAGCGTCTGCTCCTCGCTCAGCTGAAAGTCCATGACTGGCTACGCTCCTGTCTGCTTCACAAGCCGAGAATGGTGGACGCGATGATGGTGCGCTGCACCTCATTGCTGCCGCCGTAGATCGATGTCTTGCGGTAATTCAAATAATGCGGCGCGCTGCGCTGCGCCCACCCGGGTGAGGCGATGTCGTCGCCCGCCGCGAACGGCAGCGCGTCGGCGCCGGCCACCTCGACGAGCAGCTCGGTGGCCGCCTGCTGCAACTGGCTTCCGCGCAGCTTGAGCACCGACGAGGCCGGATTAGGTTTGCCCGCCGCCGACCCCGACGCAACGCGCATCTGGGTGAGTTCCAATGCGAGCGTTTCGTTTTCGATCTCGGCCAGCCGCGCTGCGAACAACGGGTCCTTGAGGACGCCGGTGTCGGTGGCGTGTTGCTTCACCTCGGCGAGACGGACTTTGGTCCGGCCCAAGCCGGCGATGCCGGTTCGTTCGTTGCCCAGCAGGAACTTCGCGTACGTCCAGCCCTGGTTCTCTTCACCGACAAGCTGATCCGCGGGCACCCGGACGTCTTCGAAAAACACCTCGTTGACTTCTTGACTGCCGTCGATCAACTTGATGGGTCGCATTGTTATGCCGGGGGTGTCTAGATCGATCAGCAGAAACGAGATGCCGGCCTGTCTTTTGGGCGCCTGCGGGTCGGTGCGCACCAAGCAAAAGATCCAGTCCGCATACTGGCCCAAGGTCGTCCACGTTTTCTGTCCGTTGACGACGTAGCTATCGCCGTCACGGTGGGCAGTGGTGCGCAGTGACGCCAAGTCCGAGCCGGCTTCAGGCTCGGAAAAACCCTGGCACCACCAAATGTCGATGCTGGCCGTCGGCGGCAGAAACCGCTTTTTTGTTTCTTCGGATCCAAACTCGGCGATCACCGGGCCGACCATTTTGGTGTTGAAGTTCAACGGTTCGGGTACCGACGCCAATTGCATCTCGTCTTGCCATATCTGCTGCTGCGCAGGCGTCCAGTCCTTACCGCCCCACTCGACTGGCCAGTTCGGCACCGCCAGGCCGTGATCGTTGAGAGTCTTGTGACTGGTCAACAAGTCCTCGCGGGTGAACAGGCCCTGCCGGGTGCGTTCGCGGATCTCCGCAGGGATCTTCGTGGTGTAGAAGCTCCGAAGTTCGTCCCGGAATTCCGCTTCTTCCGCGGTGAGCGCCAGTTGCATCGCGGCCTCCTTCACTTCAATGACCGCCGGCGCGGCCTGATGACGGTACTGCTCTGCACGTTAGGCTGCCGACGGCGGCGAACGGCAACCGGGTTGCTCAGCGGCGCCGGTGAGATCGTCTGCGCCACCAGATCAGGGTGACCACCGTGACGCCGGCAATGGATGCCACCACCGCCAGCGACGGCTTGGCGGCGGCACGTGCCCGGTCGGCGACGTCCAGCTTGGCTGAAAGCGCTTCGACGGTGTCGCCCAGTTCCCCTCGGGTCCGCTCGATATCGGCTCGGATGTCGCCGATGTCTGCCGCTGATCCGGGCTCGGGCTCAGGGGAGGGACCGTTAACTCCGGCCACGGCGCGCGTCCTTCACTTCTCGCACATCTCGTTTGATGCTGGCCACCGTCTGCGGCACCGCCGGAGTGACCTCGTCGGCCTGCTTCTTGCTCAGCAACGCCGCCACACCGGCTACCAGCAGCAGTGCCGCGCCGACGATGACGGCAGCCGCCCATGTCGGCATCACCAGCGCCAGCGCGGCGACGGCCGCGGCGATCAGACTGGCCAGGCCGAAAAACGCAAGCAGTCCGGCCGCACTGAACAGTCCGGCTCCTGCGCCGGCGTGCTTGGCCGACTGCTGAAACTCTTTCTGCGCCAACCGCATCTCGTCTCGGACAAGTCTGGAGACCTGCGCCGAAAGCTGGCCCAGCAACTCGCCCATCGAGGCGTCGGGCTTCGGCTTTGCCTCGACGTCCATCCGGTGATCGCTGTCAGCCATGACCGTTGGGTACGTTGATCAACCGGGCTGTTGCGGCTTTGACCGCGTCCGGCAGGAACTTGTTGGCAGCGCCCATGACTTTGGTCGTCACCGATTCGGCGACGACTTTGCGCCGTCCGCGCATCAGCGCCTGGTAACCCTGGCCGGCCACCTTGGCCGGATCGTCCTTGGGCATCCGCCCGATTCGGGTGTTCACCAACTCGGCGCGACGGAAGAAGTTGGTGTCGGTCGGGCCGGGCATCAATGCTGTCACCGTGACATCGGTATCGCGCAGCTCGTTCTGCAGCGCCTCGGCGAACGACTGGATGAACGACTTGGAGGCGTGATACACCGACTGGTACGGGCCCGGCATCGTCGCAGCGATCGACGAGGTGAACAGCAGCTTGCCGGTGTCGCGGCGCACCATGTCAGCCAGAATCAGCTTGGCCAGGTGGACGGTCGACCTGACGTTCAAATCGATGATTTCCAGGTTGTCGCCCAGACTGCTCTCCAGGAAGCTTCCGCCCTGTCCGACACCGGCATTGAGCGCGGCGGCGTCGACCTGTCCGGCGGCGGCGGCCTGCTGATAGAGCTTCTCGACGCTTTTCGGCTTGCGTAGGTCGACCTGTACCGGGCGAACACTGACCCCTGATTCGGACAGCTCGGCAGCCGCCGAGTGGATGCCGTCGTCGTCGGCCGCGACCACCAGGTCGTAGCCGTCGAGAGCGAACAGCTTGGCCAGCTCCAAGCCGATGCCACTGGAAGCGCCAGTGATCAAAGCCAATCCCATGCCCGCCCGGCTACCCTGCTGGCCGAACGTCAAACCTTCCGTGCGGCGCGGAGCTGTTTGCACAGTGGCCGATTGGTCCACAGCTGGTGGCCGGGCGCCGTCGCGGACCGCCGGTTCGGCGCCCGCGGCGCTTACCGTCGGCGCATGCGAACAGAACTGCCCGGGGAGCGACTGCATCGACGACTGGGTGCTGCGCCCGCCGCCGACTCACGCGCAGACCCCGACGCCGCCGATGACACCGGCGAGGACACCGACCCCAATTCGCTGCTGCCGCGCTGGATTCCGGACAGCTCAACCAGTCCCGGTTGGCTGGCCAGAGTGCGGGCCGATCCGGCTCGCGCCGGCGCCCTGGCGCTGGCGGTGATCGCGGCGCTCGCGGTGCTGGTCACTGTGTTCACCCTGATGCGTGGGCAGCCAGCGGCGGTGTCGTCGGCCAAGCTGCCGCCGGTACAGATGGCATCTTCGGCTACCCGTGCTCCGACGGCAAGCCCACCGGCCAAGCCGGACAGTCCGCTCGTGGTCAGCGTTGTGGGTCTGGTGCACACACCGGGGCTGGTGACTTTGGCGCCCGGCGCGCGGATCGCCGACGCGCTGAAGTCCGCCGGCGGCACGGTCGACGGGGCGGACACCATCGGGCTGAACATGGCCCGCCCGGTCAACGACGGCGAGCAGATTCTCGTCGGGGTGGCGCCGCGCGCGGGGCAGCCAACGGCGCTGGGCAGCTCGGTGAGCTCGGGCTCGGCAACCTCCCGCACCTCGGCGTCCCCGGGCCAGACAGCGGGGTCGACCGCGACCAAGCCCGCCGAGCTGGTCGACCTGAACACCGCAACGGTGCAGGAATTGGACGCGTTGCCCGGAGTCGGGCCCGTCACCGCGGCCGCGATCGTGAAATGGCGGGACGCCCACGGCAAATTCGACAGCGTCGATCAGCTCGCCGAGGTGGACGGCATCGGTCCGGCACGGCTCGAGAAGCTGCGTGCGCTGGTACATGTCTGATATCGATGCATCCCCCTGCTGCCGAGCCGGCGCCGGCGCGGCTGGACGTGCGGCTGGTGCCGGCTGCGCTGACCGCGTGGGTGGTCACCGCGGCTGGGATGGTGTGGCAGCTCGGCGCGATGCTGGGCTGGCTGTGCAGTGGCCTGGCCGCCACTTCGGCTGTGCTGTGGTGGCAGCTGCACGCTCGAACGGACCGCGGTGCACGGCTGCGTGCAATCAGTGTCGCGCTGATGGGAATCATGGTGGTCGGTGCCGGCTACGGCTTCGCGATCGCGTTGCGCGTCAACGCTGTTCGGCATCACCCGATCACCGCGGCGTACGGACGTGCCCTTTCGGTAACCGTCACGCCTAGCGAAAGCGCGCTGTCGGTGAGCAGCAGCCGATTGATGTTTCGTGCCACCCTGCAGCGCCTTGGGCCCGACGAGATGTCAGGCCGGGTGGTGGTGTTCGCGCCGGTGCGCGACTTCGGCGAATTGATGGTGGGCCAGCCGGTCGAGTTCGACGCGCGCATCACTCGACCTATGCGCCGCGACCTGACGATCGCCGCGCTCAACGCCAGAGGTGCTCCAACGGTGGGCCGGGCGGGGCTCGTTTACCGGGCTGCGGCGGCAGTTCGCGCCCGGTTCGCTGCCGCCGCCCGCGAGGTGCTGCCTGCTCCCCAGGCCGCGATGCTGCCGGCGCTGGTACTCGGTGACACCGCCGCGGTCACCACCGGGACGAACCGTGAGTTCCGGGCCGCGGGCCTGACACATCTGACGGCGGTCTCCGGCGCGAACGTCACAATCGTCTGCGGGGCAGTGTTGTTCACCGCGCGGCTGATCGGGCCGCGCCCGGCCGTGGGGCTCGCCGCCATGGCCTTGGTGGCTTTCGTCATCGTTGTGCAACCCACCGCCAGTGTGTTGCGTGCGGCGGTCATGGGTGCGATCACGCTGCTGGCCATCCTGACTTCCCGCCGCCGCCAGGCACTCCCGGCGTTGTCCGCCGCGGTGTTGTTGTTGCTGATCGCCGCACCGCAACTGGCCGTCGACGTGGGCTTCGTGCTGTCGGTGGTGGCTACCGCCGCGCTGGTCGTGATCGCGCCAGTCTGGTCCCGGCGACTGGCGTCACGAGGCTGGCCGCGGCCGCTGGCCGATGCGGTCGCCATCGCGTGGGCCGCCCAGTTGGTGACTGCTCCGCTGATCGCCGGCATATCCGGCCGGCTCAGCCTGGTTGCCGCGGCGGCCAACCTGGCGGTGGCGGCGGTGATCGCCCCGATCACCGTGCTCGGCACGGTGTCCGCCGCGATGTCGATGTGCTGGCCGGCTATGGCGCACCTGGTGATTCGCTTCAGCGGTCCCGAGCTGTGGTGGGTGCTGAACGTCGCGCACTGGGCGGCCGGTGTTCCTGCGTCGACCGTGCCGGTTCCATCGGGACTGCCCGGGGTTCTACTGGTCGGTGCAACCGCCGTGCTGGTGGTGGTGCTGTGGCGGTGGCGGTGGTTTCGCCTCGCGGCGGCAGGCGCGACGGTCGGTTTGCTGGCCTGGTCGATATCCGGCCTGGCGGTCGGGGCGGCAGCCGACGCTGTCGGGGCTGCGTGACACGATCGTCCGGTGACCGACCCGGCGGCACCACTGCATCTGGTGCTCGGAGACGAAGAGCTCTTGGTCGAGCGCGCGGTGGGGGCGGTGCTGCGCACGATGCGCGATCGCGCCGCCGGTCTCGACGTTCCGGTGACCCGGGTGCGCGCCGGCGATGTCGGTACCCATGAGCTGGCCGAGCTGCTGAGCCCGTCGCTGTTCTGCGACGAGCGGCTGATCGTGCTGCACGCCGCCGGTGAGGCGGGCAAGGATGCTGCGGATTTGATCGCCGCGGCCGCCGCGGACATCCCGCCGGGCACCGTGCTGGTGGTGGTGCACTCCGGGGGCGGGCGCGCCAAAGCACTGGCCACTGCGCTGCGAGCGCTGGACGCCGAGGTGCATCCGTGCGCGCGGATCATCAGAGCCAGCGAACGCCTCGACTTCGTTCGCACCGAGTTCCGGTCGCTGCGGGTCAAGGTGGACGACGAGACGGTGACCGCCTTGCTCGACGCGGTCGGTTCCGACCTGCGCGAGCTCGCGTCGGCGTGTTCACAATTGGTTGCCGACACCGGTGGCAGCGTCGACGCGGCGGCCGTGCGCCGCTACCACAGCGGCAAGGCCGAAGTGAAGGGCTTCGACGTCGCCGACAAAGCTGTCACCGGTGACGTGGCAGGCGCCGCCGAGGCATTGCGGTGGGCGATGATGCGCGGCGAGCCGTACGTGGTGTTGGCCGATGCGCTGGCCGAGTCGATGCACACTATCGCCCGGGTGGGTCCGGCTTCCGGTGATCCCTACCGGCTGGCGGCCGAACTCGGTATGCCGCCGTGGCGGGTGCAGAAGGCGCAGCGGCAGGCCCGGCGGTGGTCACGAGACACGGTGGCTACCGCGATGAAACTGGTGGCGACGCTGAACGCCGACGTCAAGGGTGCGGCCGCGGACGCTGACTACGCGCTGGAGGCGGCGGTGCGCAGGGTTGCGGAGCTAGCGTCGGGGAACTAACCACACCCGGGCTGGATCAGAGCTGGTTGTAGGCCCGCGCCAGCGCCGACTTCTTGTTGGCCGCCTGATTCTTGTGGATCACTCCCTTGGTGGCGGCCTGGTCCAGCTTGCGGCTGGTGGCCGCCAGCAACGCCGCAGCCTGCTCCTTCTCACCGGCCTGAGCGGCTTCCCGGAACGCCCGGATCGCCGTGCGAAGCGACGACTTCACCGACTTGTTACGCAGTCTGGCGCGCTCATTGGTCCGGTTGCGCTTCTCCTGCGACTTGATGTTGGCCACGCGTCGATATCCTTCGTAACTCTGTCAGCCGGGTTTTGCTGGGTTCGCGGTTACCCAAATGCCCAATAGGGCAGCGAGTGCCTAGGCTATCAGCCCGCCGAGCTTTCCCCCAAAACCCGTGATCCGCCGAAACCCGCGCCACGGTCCTGCGGAAACGGCGCCCGTAGTGCAGCATGTGACAGTGCCCGTTCGAACCCTGCCCGCCGAGACCAGGCGGCAGTCGCGCAGCGAACCACGGCCGCCCGCGCACTTCGAGCGCATCTTCGACGGCTACAACGCCCCGGGCCCCTACGCGGAGGCCTTCGACGAGATGTTCGACGCGCAGGGCAACGTGCGTGGACCGTATAAGGGCATCTACCGCGAACTCGCGCCGTCCGATGCCTCCGAACTCGAAGCGCGCGCCGAGGCCCTAGGCCGCGCCTTCACCGACCAAGGCATCACCTTCTCGCTGTCCGGGCAAGAGCGGCCGTTTCCCCTCGACTTGGTTCCCAGGGTCATCTCAGCCGCCGAGTGGACCCGGCTGGCACGCGGCATCACCCAGCGGGTCAAAGCTCTCGAGATGTTCCTCGACGACGTCTACGGCGAGCAGGAGATCCTGCAAGACGGGGTGATACCGCGACGCCTGGTCACCTCCTGCGAACATTTTCACCGCCAGGCCGCCGGGATCGTCCCACCCAACGGCGTGCGGATCCATGTCTCGGGCATCGACCTGATTCGCGACGAACGCGGCACCTTCCGCGTTCTCGAGGACAATCTGCGCTCGCCGTCGGGTGTGTCGTACGTGATGGAAAACCGGCGCACCATGGCCCGGGTCTTTCCGAACCTGTTCGCCACCCACCGGGTGCGTCCGGTCGACGACTACTCCGCCCATTTGCTGCGGGCGTTGCGGAAATCAGCGGCCACCAACGAGGCGGACCCGACCGTCGTCGTGCTGACTCCGGGCGTCGCCAACTCCGCGTACTTCGAGCATTCGCTGCTGGCCCGCCAGATGGGCGTGGAGCTCGTCGAAGGTCGCGACCTGTTCTGCCGCGACAACCAGGTCTACATGCGCACCACCGAAGGCGACCGCCAAGTCGACGTGATCTACCGGCGCATCGACGACACCTTCTTGGACCCGATGCAGTTCCGGCCCGATTCGGTGCTCGGCGTGGCCGGCCTGCTGAATGCGGCCCGCGCCGGCAATGTCGTGATTTCCAGTGCCGTCGGCAACGGCGTCGGGGATGACAAGCTCGTCTACGCCTATGTGCCGACGATCATCCAGTATTACCTGGGCGAGAAAGCGCTGCTGGCCAACGTGACGACGTTGCGGTGCTGGCTCGATGACGAACGCGAGGAGGTCCTGGACCGCATCGCTGAGCTGGTCATCAAACCCGTCGAGGGTTCCGGGGGCTATGGCATCGTGTTCGGGCCGGAAGCCTCCGATAAGGAATTGGCCACCATCGGCAAGAAGGTCCGCGACGATCCTCGCAGCTGGATCGCCCAACCGATGATGGAGCTGTCGACGGTGCCGACCAAAGTCGGGGACAACCTCGCGCCGCGGTATGTCGATCTGCGGCCGTTCGCGGTCAACGATGGTGACGAGGTATTTGTGTTGCCAGGCGGGCTGACCCGGGTGGCGCTGGTGGAAGGGTCACGGGTGGTCAACTCCAGCCAGGGCGGCGGCTCCAAGGACACTTGGGTGCTGGCGTCGCGCACCACGGTGGCCTATCGCGATGTCCGTGCCACGCAGATCGTCCGGTCGCCGCCCCCGACACTGTCCGCGGGCGACCCAAAGCCCGACGGTTCCTCGCCATCGCGCCCCGAACCGCTGCGGCCGCCGCATGACCAACAGCAACAGCAGCAGCAGCAGGCGGTGGTGAACTGATGCTGGCCCGCAACGCCGAGGCGCTGTATTGGATCGGTCGCTACGTCGAGCGCGCCGACGACACCGCGCGCATTCTCGACGTCACCGTGCACCAATTGCTCGAAGACTCGAGCGTCGACCCTGACCACAGCTCACGGGTGTTGCTGCGGGTGCTGGGCATCGAGGCGCCGGACACCGACCTGGACGTGTGGTCGCTGACCGACTTGGTCGCGTTCAGCCGCGATACCCGGGGCGGCTGCTCGATCGTCGAGGCGATCACCGCCGCACGGGAAAACGCCCGATCGGCGCGCGAGGTGACATCCAGCGAGACCTGGGAATGCCTCAACGCCACCTACAATGCGCTGGCCGAACGCGAGCGGGCCGCGAAACGCTTTGGACCGCATGGGTTTCTGGCCTACATCGAGGGCCGTGCCGCGATGTTCGCGGGGCTAGCCGACTCAACGCTGTCGCGCGACGACGGCTACCGGTTCATGATGCTGGGCCGCGCTATCGAACGCGTCGACATGACGGTGCGGCTGCTGCTGTCCCGGGTGGGAGACAGCGCATCTTCACCCGCGTGGGTGACCGTACTGCGTTCGGCCGGTGCCCACAGCACCTACCTGCGCACCTACCGCGGCGTTCTGGACGCCAACCGCGTGGTCGAATTCATGTTGTTGGACCGGCTGTTCCCGCGGTCGATCTTTCATTCGCTCAAGTTGGCCGAACACAATCTCGGTGAGCTGCTGCGTCATCCGCACAGCCGGGTGGGAGCCACCGCGGAAGCGCAGCGGTTGCTCGGCCGGGCCCGCAGTGAACTCGAATTCGTGGACCCGGGCCTGCTGCTCGAATCACTGGAGAGTCGGCTGGCCAGCTTGCAGAAGACCTGCGGTGACATCGGAGAAGCGCTGTCGTTGCAGTACTTCTGCGCCACCCCGTGGGTGGCATGGTCGGATGCCAGCCAGCACAGTTCGCCGGCCGGCCTCCAGGGCAAGAACTGATGTGGCGGTTGCGGGTGGTGCACGACACCGGATACGCCTACCAGTCGCCGGTGACGGCCTCGTACAACGAAGCCCGGCTGACCCCGCGTTCGGACTCTCGCCAGAACGTCATCCTCAACCGTGTCGAGACGGTGCCGGCCACCCGCTCGTACCGCTACGTCGACTACTGGGGCACCGCGGTGACCGCGTTCGACCTGCACGCACCGCACACCGAGCTGACGGTGAGCTCCTCTTCGGTCGTCGAAACCGAGCAGCCCGAGCCGGTGACCGTCGAATTGACGTGGGCCGAAATGCGGACCGAGGCGGTAGTCGACCAGTTCTACGAAGTGCTCACCGCCACGCAGTACACGCCGGCGAGCAGACGCGTCGCCGCCGTGGGCAGGAGAATCGCCAAATACAATCAGCCTGCCGAAGCGGTCGTCGCAGCGGTGAAGTGGGTACGCACCGAACTGAATTACCTGCCGGGCAGCACCGGCGTGCACTCATCCGGGCTCGACGCGTTGCGGGAGGGCAAAGGCGTGTGCCAGGACTTCACTCACCTGTCGCTGATGATGTTGCGCGGCATGGGAATACCAGCGCGATACGTATCGGGGTATGTGCTGCCCAAGCGCGATGCCGAAGTAGGGGAGACCGTCGACAGCGAAAGTCACTCCTGGATTCAGGCCTGGACCGGTGCGTGGTGGGATCACGACCCCGCCAACGACACCGGAATCGACGAGCACTACGTCAGCGTCGGCGTCGGGCGTGACTACGCCGACGTGTCGCCGCTGAAAGGGATTTACTCCGGTGAAGGCGCAACGGACCTCGACGTGGTCGTCGAAATCACCCGGCTGGCCTAGCCGCCGTGAGAGGGACCGCTGAATTGATGCGTTGATGCGGTAGCATCACCTGAGTGCGAACGACCTTGGACCTCGACGAGGACGTGGTGGTTGCGGCTCGCGAACTCGCGGCGGCCGAGCGGCGCTCCCTCGGCAAGGTGATCTCCGAGCTGGCGCGCCGCGGGCTTACCCCGGCGCGCGTCGAGGCTGGTGACGACCTCCCTGTGATCCGGGTTCCGGGCGCCGCCGCGCCAATCACCCCTGAGATGGTCCGGCGCGCACTCGACGAGAATTGACCCGGTGGCGCTGCTCGACGTGAACGCGCTGATTGCCCTTGCCTGGGATTCGCACGTGCACCACGGTCGTATGCGCGCATGGTTCGCCGCGAACTCGTCGGCAGGATGGGGCACCTGCCCGGTCACCGAGAGTGGTTTCGTCCGTGTGTCGACGAATCCGAAAGTGCTGCCCAGCCCTATCGGAATAGTTGACGCGCGGCAGGTGCTCGTCGCCTTGAGAGCCGCCGAAGGCCACCGTTTCCTCGTCGACGACGTGTCGCTGGTCGACAACGACGTGCCAGCGATCGTCGGTCATCGTCAAGTCACCGACGCACATCTACTGACGCTTGCCCGCCGCCACGGCGTCCGCCTGGTGACATTCGACGCCGCGGTCGTCGCACTCGCCGACGGACGCGACGTCGAACTGCTGACGACGCTTTGATCAGTTGGTAAGTCGTTACCGATCGCACGCTTACGCCCCGACCTCCACTCGGTGCAAATCGTCACCGAGTTCGATGCGTCCGCCGAACTCCGCTGCGGCCAGCGACCGCCATTGTTCTTCTTGACCGGGGGCGATCGCGGGCACGTAATGGGTGAGGACCAGGGTGCCCACGCCCGCGCGCTTCGCGGTGCCGGCCGCCTCCTGCACCGACGAGTGGTAGTCGCAGATGTCCTTTACCCGCTGCTGCGGGAACTGCGAAATGATCTCTTTACGAATTGCGGTGTGCACCAGAGCATCCGCTCCCGCTGCCAGCCGGTCGAGGCTGTCGCACGGCACCGTGTCGCCGGCCAGCACAACCGAACTGCCGCCGAACTCGATTCGGAATCCGATCGTCGGCGCTACCGGCCGATGGTCGGTGGGCCCCACCCGGATCACCACCCCGTCGCGGTCCCACACGACACCCTCGGCGGCTTCGTGGACCTCGACCGCCGGCGGAGCGGTCAGATCGGAGTGGTGGGCCATCCGGTAACCGGCGTCGGCGGCAAAGGCCGTCAGCGTCGCCGCCACCACCTCGTCGGTGCCGGGCGGCCCGATGATCGGCAGTGCACCCAAATTCGGCCCGAACGTGCTCACCCATCGGGTGACCAACACATCGCCGAGATCGGCGATGTGGTCGCTGTGGAAGTGCGTCAGCAGCAGCGCCGACAAGCCGTTCGCGCCCACGCCGATCGCCGCTGCCCGCTGCAGCACACCGCGTCCGCAATCGACCAGAAATTTCTGGCCGCCCGCGCGCACCAGCGTCGACGGTCCTGCGCGGTTCGGATCGGGAATGGGGCTGCCGGTGCCGAGCAGCGTGATTTCGATCATGGCCCAGGTATGTCACAAGCCCCCGCCGCCTAGCAGCAAAATCGATGAGGTGAGCCTTCGGCGAATCACCCTCTTGCCGCGCGGCTTACCCGTAGCCTGATGTGAATCACCTCACAACCCGGCGGGAGGGCTTCGATGCGTATTGCCGATGTACTGCGGAACAAGGGTGGGGCGGTCGCGACAGTCAACCCCGACGCCACGGTCAGCGAACTGCTGGCCGGGTTGGCCGAGAACAACATTGGGGCCATGGTGGTCCTCGGAGCCGACGGCAGCCTGGAGGGCATCGTCTCCGAGCGCGATGTGGTCCGCCAGCTGCACGCCCAAGGGTCCGGCGTGCTCGATCAGCCGGTGTCGAAGATCATGACCTCGGTGATCGCCACCTGCTCGAAAACCGACAGCATTGACGCCATCAGCGCATTGATGACCGAAAACCGAGTGCGGCATGTGCCCGTGCTGGAGAACGACAGGCTGATCGGCATCGTCAGTATCGGTGACGTCGTGAAAAACCGAATCGATGAGCTGGAAGCCGAGCACGCCCAGCTGCAGTCCTACATCACACGGGGCTGAACGGGCTCAGCTCCAGGAGTAATTAGCGCGCAGCCGAGCCGCGACGACGTCGAAGACGCCGCGCTCCAGGACTGCGCCCTCGCGGCGGATGCTTTCCTCGGGCACGTCGAGCACCCGGTCCAGCCGAACCCAGCTGGCTCGGCCTTCGGCGTCCCAAGCGCCGACGCCGACGCCGACCCAGTTCGGCTCCGCGGAGTGTCTTTCCTGGCTCGACAGCAGCAACCCCAGCAGGGTCCGACGGTCGCGACCCACCACCAACACCGGCCGGTCCTTGCCGCGGGTCGGGTCGTCCTCGTAAACCACCCAGGTCCAGACGATCTCACCCGGATCGGCCCGGCCGTCGAGGTTCGGCGCGTAGACCAGCTTGCGGGCGCGCTGTGCGGTGGGGAAGCTGGCGCTGGTCACCGGCCGGCCCCGGGTGATCGCGGCGGGCGGTTCAGACCCGCTGCCAGCGATGACATCGATGCCGAACTTGATGCCTCGCTGGATGCCCTCGGACAAGCCGCGCTGCACGGTGGGTGACTCCTGCATCTGGCGGATGAACCGCGGTGCCTCGTTGAACACCAGCTGCTTGGCGAACCGCTGGAACGTCTTCCACTGTGTCTTCCGGGGGGAAGCCATGCTCGCCAGCATAGGACGGGCAGAAACACGGACGCAGTAAGGCACTGAGGGAGCGACCTACCGTCAAGACCTCAACCGACTATTTCGGTTTCCTTAGATCCCATTGACGCCGCCACAACGAATCATTACCCTGCGCTCAGGTATTCTTCAGCCGTGCTGGGGGACCTCCGGTGGTATGACCCGCCGCCGGCGAGTCGCGAGAGGGAATGACTAGGGGCATTCGCAAGATTGCCGTGATCGGCGGCTTCGCAGTCGGGGCGGCACTCGGGCTGGCGCCACTGGCCTCCGCGGACCCCGTGACCAGCGCTTTCGACAACGAGGTCGCCTCGCTGAACTCCATTTTCCAATTCGATGCCGCACTGGCGGGTGTCCCCAGCAGCGACTACTCGGTGGGCGCCCAAGGGCTCGACTTCATACTGCCGGCGGACGTACCAACCGTTCAGGATAGCGGCACCACCGCGTTCGACTACTTGCTATACGGCGTAAACCCCGTCCAAGCCGGGCTCGCCGGCGACCCGGGTGCCGCCACTTTGTTCAATGGCGCGCTCATCAACTTCGACGACGCCTACAACACCGGGCTGTATGCGCTGCTGAACAACGGTGCCTTGATCTCCGGCGCCGACCTCAACGACCTGTTTGGAACTTCAGCCTCGATCACCGAGGCGTTGGCCGGCGGCACCGCCTCAAGCGCTGTCACCGACTTCCTCACCGACGGCTACAACGACCTGCTTGGGTTCTTCAGCATCTAGTAGACGTTCGCTCTCGGAACGAACCCTCGGAGGATCAATTCCGGGGGTTCGTTTCGCTCGGACCGTCTCACTGGGCGGTGACCCGGCTCCCCGACCGGGCACTGCCCTGCCGCGTCCGTGCCTGGATACGCTGGAAGCGCCGTAGCCCCGCCGCGCCAGGAGACCCCCATCAGCAGCTTCGCCGACCAGACGTTCACCGCGCCGGCGCAGATTCGGAATTTCTGCATCATCGCCCATATCGATCACGGTAAATCGACGCTGGCTGACCGGATGCTGCAGCTCACCGGCGTCGTCGATGAACGGTCCATGCGCGCGCAGTACCTGGACCGGATGGACATCGAGCGGGAACGCGGCATCACGATCAAGGCGCAAAACGTGCGCCTGCCGTGGCGGGTGGGGCAGACCGATTACGTCCTGCACCTGATCGACACCCCCGGGCACGTCGACTTCACCTACGAGGTGTCGCGGGCGCTGGCCGCCTGCGAAGGAGCCGTGCTGCTGGTCGACGCCGCGCAGGGCATCGAAGCCCAGACGCTGGCCAATCTGTATCTCGCGCTCGATCGCGACCTGACGATCATCCCGGTGCTCAACAAAATCGACCTGCCCGCGGCCGACCCGGATCGCTACGCCGGCGAAATTGCGCACATCATCGGCTGCGAACCCCACGACGTGCTGCGGGTGTCCGGGAAAACCGGTGAAGGGGTGGCTGGCCTGCTCGACGAGGTGGTGCGTCAGGTACCGGCGCCGACCGGCGACGCCGACGCTCCCACTCGCGCGATGATCTTCGACTCCGTCTACGACATCTACCGCGGGGTGGTCACTTACGTGCGGGTGGTCGACGGCAGGATCGTCCCGCGCGAGAAGATCGCGATGATGTCCACCGCCGCCACCCACGAGCTGCTGGAGGTCGGAATCGTCTCACCCGAGCCCAAGGGTGCCGCGGGGCTGGGCGTCGGTGAGGTCGGCTACCTGATCACGGGTGTGAAAGACGTCCGCCAGTCCAAAGTCGGCGACACCGTGACGACCGCCCGCCACGGCGCAGCGACCCCGCTGACCGGATACCGCGAACCCAAACCCATGGTGTACTCGGGCTTGTATCCCGTGGACGGTTCGGACTACCCGAATCTGCGGGACGCGCTGGATCGGCTGCAACTCAACGACGCCGCGCTGACCTATGAACCGGAAACGTCGGTCGCGCTGGGTTTCGGGTACCGCTGCGGCTTTTTGGGCCTGTTGCACATGGAGATCACCCGCGAGCGCCTGGAGCGCGAATTCGACCTGGACCTGATCTCGACCTCGCCGAACGTCGTCTACCGGGTGCTCCGCGACGACGGGACCGAAGTGCAGGTGACCAACCCGTCGGACTGGCCGTCGGGCAAGGTCGCCACCGTGTACGAGCCCGTGGTGAAAACCACGGTCATCAGCCCGAGCGAATTCATCGGCACGATCATGGACCTATGCCAGAGCAGGCGCGGCGAACTCGGCGGGATGGACTACCTGTCGCCGGAACGGGTCGAGCTGCGGTACACGATGCCGCTGGGGGAGATCATCTTCGATTTCTTCGACGCCTTGAAGTCACGCACCCGCGGCTACGCCAGCCTGGACTATGAGGCGGCCGGCGAACAGGAGGCGGCGCTGGTCAAGGTCGACATCCTGCTGCAGGGTGAGCCCGTCGACGCATTCAGCGCGATCGTGCACAAGGACGCGGCCGCGGCCTACGGCAACAGAATGACGACCAGGCTGAAAGAACTCATCCCCCGCCAGCAGTTCGAAGTTCCGGTGCAGGCGGCAATCGGATCCAAGATCATTGCGCGCGAGAACATCCGCGCCATCCGCAAAGACGTGCTGTCCAAGTGTTACGGCGGTGACATCACGCGCAAGCGCAAGCTGCTGGAGCGGCAAAAGGAAGGCAAGAAGCGGATGAAGACCATCGGCCGGGTCGACGTGCCGCAGGAAGCGTTTGTGGCGGCGCTCTCGGCCGACCTGCAAAAAGACAAAGCCGGGGAGAAAGCCAAAAAGTGACGGCATTAAGGCGCCGGTGTTGCGCGCTGCGTGTCGACTTGACCGGACGCGCCTGAACCGGTTAGAAGGAACCAGTCGTCGCAGTGCGGAGGGCGAAGAAGTGACCAGAATTCGACGTATCGGAGCTCTGCTGGTCGCGTGCGCGGTCGCCGTCCTCGCAACCAGCTGCGCCACCACCGTCGGTGGCACCCCGCGTCCCGCCACGGGCATGGCGCCGCGTCCGGTCATCGGGTCCACGATCGAGCAGGCTCTGCTAGACCGCGCCGAACTTGCCAAGGTGCTTGACCTGTCGGTCAAAGCGCTGCAGCCGCCGCGGCTCGGGGGTTCGAAAAAGCTGTTCCACATCGTCGCCCCCGGCCCCGACGAGTGCCTGGGTGTGCTCGCCGAGCTGCAGTCGACCAGCTACCAATCCGCAGATGTGCAAGACGTGGCCTGGGAGAGCTGGCTGGATGCGAAAACCAATCCTGCGGTGGTCATCGCCGTCGACGAGGGCGTCGTCGCAGTGCCCACCGCCGTGGAAGCCGACGCGCTGTTCGCCACGTTCGCCCAGCAGTGGAACCGCTGCGACGGCAAGACGGCTGACTATCGCTCCCAGTCCTACCGGATCACCGACGTGCGCGTCACCGATTCGGTGCTGGCCGCCACCGTTCAGACCGCGCCGACGCCGATCGCACGTGCCATCGGTGTCCGGGTGAACTGCGTCGTCGAGGTCAAGGTTCCGCTTCTCAGCGACGACGGACCGGCCCAAACCGGCGGCTCAGCCGACCCGGAAACGCGGGCCATCGACATCGCGCGGCTGATGATGGACAAGGTCAGCAAGCTGAGCTGACGGCAGCGTCAACGGCTGTAGAGTCGGATTTCAGCGCTCGCCCGTGATGCACCAGCAAAAGAAGCAGGTCTGCCGTTGCCGTCTTGTCGTCGGATGGGCGTGACGGCCGTGCTGGTACTGCTCGTCGCGACCGGCTGTGTGAACAATGTCGAGGGCACCCCCCGACCGGCGCCGGGCCTTCGTCCGCGCCCGCTGGGCGGCCAGGCGGTCCGGCAGGTCCTGCTCAACGACACCGAGCTTTATACGGCTCTGAGGCAATCGTTTCAAAGCGAGCCCAACTCACCGCCCCGCTTCGGTGGCCGTGACCTGCTTTTCGACATCAATTTTTCGCCCCATGAGTGCGGCCAAGTGGTGGAGGAGCTGCAGCAAAGCGCATACGGATCCGCCGACGTCACCGATGTCGGACGAGAGACCTGGTGGAACGCCGGTGGTTACGACGCGAAGATGATAAGCGTGACCGAGGCGGTGGTCGCATTGCGCGCGGCCCCAAACGCCGACGCCCTTTTCGCCGATGCCTCGTCTCAATGGCAACGTTGCGACGGCGCCGATGTCACCTGGTACACCAGTCGCGGGGAGGTTTTCTTGACCGCCGCCATCAGCGATGTGCGGGCCGCCAACTCGGTGCTGTCCGCCAACGTGCAGACCCACCTCGCCACGACTCGGATGAATGTTCGGGCCCTGGGTGTCAGGGTCAACTGCCTGCTCGAAGTCGAGGTCGACTATTTCGGCGATCAGACCGACAACAGCGCGGTCAACATCGTCCACCGCATGATGGACAAAGTCAGCGGTTTGACCTGACGTCCAGGCCGGCATGGCGGCCCGGTGCTGCGCGACGCGGTGGATCGCGCGGCTCGCGGCGAATAAGGTGACCCCGATGGACGGCATCCTGAGTTGGTGGGACGGCGTCGAGTTGTGGTTGTCGGGGCTGGCGTTCGTGTTACAGGCGATCGTGGTGATGCCGGTGGTGCTGGTTCTGGCCTGGGGCGTCGCCGTCGGGCTGGACAGCCTGCTCGGCCAGGGCATCCGGGTGATGCGTCGCGTCCGAGCAGGCTCGGCATCGTCGCCAGGGTCGACAAAGGCGCCGCAGTGACGCAGCTGCCCCGGTCGCGGGTGACGTTGGTGCTGATCACGCTCGTCGCG
Organism: uncultured Actinomycetota bacterium; assembly: GCA_963830605.1. Classification (GTDB taxonomy): domain Bacteria; phylum Actinomycetota; class Actinomycetes; order Mycobacteriales; family Mycobacteriaceae; genus Mycobacterium. The sequence goes on from CAWHML010000005.1 coordinate 244,946, forward strand.
CTGGTGATTCTGACCTGGCTGTTGACCCGCTGAGACGGCGCGAGTGTATGAGGCGATCGAGCCGTCGATTCTGTTAGGCTTCGCGCCATGCGCCCAGCGTCCGGTGACAGGGAGTGCCACGTCGTAGCACTGCTTGCCGTTGGTACCTGGGCCGTTGCTGACGTGCACTGTTGTCACTGACTTCCCGCTCCTGCGCGGCCAGGCCGGAACTGTTCGTGTGACGTGTCGAGTGCCCATCGATCGCCAATCCGCAGGAACCAGATCCTTGAAATTCCCGCATCGAAAGGTCGCAATGCTCGACGACGACGGCGGCACTCCGCACCGCACCCCGCGGTGGTGGCATGGCATCGCGGTAGCCACCGCCGCGGGTGTCCTGGCCGCGTGTGGCGGCGGCTCCAGCGATGTGGTGGGCGGCGCAGCGTCCAGCGCGCACGCGAGCATCACGCTGGTTGCCTATTCGGCTCCAGAACCGGGATGGAGCAAGGTGATTCCCGCGTTTACCGCATCTCCGGAGGGCAAGGGTGTCGAGGTGGTCACCTCCTACGGTGCGTCCGGTGACCAGTCCCGTGGCGTCGTCGACGGCAAACCAGCGGACCTGGTGAATTTCTCGGTCGAACCCGACATCACCCGACTGGTCAAGGTGGGCAAGGTCGCGAAGGACTGGGACACCGACGTCACCAAGGGCATCCCTTTCGGCTCGGTAGTGAGTCTGGTTGTGCGCAAAGGGAATCCGAAGAAGATCCGGGACTGGGACGACTTGGTGCGACCAGGCGTCGAGGTCATCACACCCAGCCCGCTCAGTTCTGGATCGGCCAAGTGGAATCTGCTGGCGCCTTACGCCGTGAAGAGCAACGGCGGCCGCAACAGCCAGGCGGGCCTCGACTTCGTCGACACGTTGGTCAGCCAGCACGTCAAGTTGCGGCCCGGATCCGGCCGGGAGGCGACCGACGTGTTCGTGCAGGGCAGCGGCGACGTGCTGATCAGTTACGAGAACGAAGCGATTGTCACTGAACGCCAAGGTAAGCCGGTCGAGCATGTCATTCCGCCGCAGACCTTCAAGATCGACAACCCGCTGGCGGTGGTGGCCGACAGCCCACATCTTGACAACGCGGTCTCGTTCAAGAATTTCCAGTACACCGCCCAGGCCCAAAAGCTGTGGGCCGACGCGGGTTTCCGGCCCGTCGACCCGGCCGTTGTCGCTGAGGTGCGAGATCAATTCCCGACGCCGGTGAAACTGTGGACGATCACCGACCTCGGCGGCTGGGAGACGGTCGATCCGCAGCTGTTCGATAAGACCGCCGGCAGCATCACCAAGATTTACATGAAGGCCACCGGATGACCACGACGGTCACGCCCGACCCGGAGGCGGTCCGGTCCGAACTCGACACTCCCGCGCAAGGCCGGTTGCGGCGTCGCGCCGATCGGTACCGTGGCAGCACCTCGCTTCGGATGGGGGTGGCGATGGTGTGGCTTTCCGTGATCGTGCTGCTGCCGCTGGCGGCGATCTGTTGGCAGGCCGTCGGCGGCGGGTGGCAGGCGTTCTGGTTGGCCGTCACGTCCAACGCCGCGCTGGAGTCGCTTCGGGTGACGTTGACGATCTCGGTTGGCGTCACACTGCTCAACCTGCCTTTCGGCTTACTGATCGCCTGGGTCCTGGTGCGCGACGCGTTCTGGGGCAAAAGGCTCGTCGATGCGGTCATCGACCTGCCGTTCGCGCTGCCGACCATCGTCGCGAGCCTGGTGATGCTGGCCCTCTACGGGCCGCACAGCCCGGTAGGTCTGCATCTGCAGCACACGCCGTGGGGTGTCGGAGTGGCTTTGGGGTTCGTGACGTTGCCCTTCGTGGTGCGAGCCGTACAGCCGGTGTTGTTGGAGATCGACCGCGAGGCCGAAGAGGCTGCCGCGTCACTGGGTGCCAAGAATGCGACGATCTTCACCACCATCGTGCTGCCGGCACTGGCACCGGCGTTGTTGACCGGTGCCGGACTGGCTTTTTCTCGAGCAATCGGGGAGTTCGGTTCGGTGGTCTTGATCGGTGGCGCCGTGCCGGGAAAGACCGAGGTCTCCTCGCAGTGGATCCGCACCTTGATCGAAAACGACGACCGTACCGGGGCGGCCGCCATATCACTTGTGCTGCTGGCAATCTCGTTTCTCGTGCTGCTGGTGCTGCGGCTCGTGGGCGGCCGCCGGGCCAAACGTGAGGAGATGGCCGCGTGACCGCGCCGGCGACGATTCACAGTGCAGCGATGAGGCGGGGGCACCTCCCGCTTGCGGGGGAGAGCGGCGCCATATGACCGCGCCGGCGACGATGCAGAGCGAAGCGATGAGGAGGAGCGGCGCCATATGACCCTGTCGGCTCCGGTCCGCTACCTCCTGCGCTGCCTCGCGGTCGCATACGTCACCGTGCTGGTGATCGTTCCGGTAGCGCTGATCCTGTGGCGGACGTTCGCACCGGGTTTCGGCCGGTTCTACGCGTGGATCAGCACACCTGCCGCGATCTCAGCCCTGGATCTGTCGCTGACAGTGGTCGCTATTGTGGTGCCGCTCAACGTGATCTTCGGTATTCCGACGGCGATAGTGCTGGCACGTAACAAGTTTCGGGGTAAGGGCATCCTGCAGGCGGTCATCGACCTGCCGTTCGCGGTTTCTCCGGTCATCGTGGGTGTCGCCCTGATCGTGTTGTGGGGCTCAGCCGGCGCGCTGGGCTTCGTGGAAAAGGACCTCGGGTTCAAGATCATCTTCGGGCTGCCCGGTATCGTGCTCGCCAGTGTGTTCGTCACCCTGCCGTTCGTGGTACGAGAGGTCGAGCCGGTGCTACATGAGCTGGGAACCGAGCAGGAAGAAGCGGCGGCGACTCTGGGATCTGGTTGGTGGCAGACCTTTTGGCGGGTCATTTTACCCTCTATCCGCTGGGGACTGACCTACGGCATCGTGCTGACCATTGCCCGTACGCTCGGGGAATACGGCGCGGTCATCATGGTGTCGTCCAACCTTCCCGGCAGATCCCAAACGCTGACGTTACTGGTCTCCGACCGCTACAACCGCGGCGCCGAATACGGCGCGTACGCGCTGTCCACGCTATTGATGGTTGTTGCGGTGTTCGTCCTGACCTTTCAGTTAATACTCGACGTGCGGCGTGCGCGGACGGCAAAGTGACCACAATTCGGCAAGGAGAACTGGTGATGACGACGAACAACGCGATCGTCGTGCGGGAGGCCTGCAAACGCTATGGTGACTTCGTCGCCCTGGACGATGTGAACTTCGTGGTGCCCGGTGGGTCGCTGACGGCGCTGTTGGGGCCCAGCGGCTCCGGCAAGTCAACGCTGTTGCGTGCCATCGCAGGTCTGGACCAACCCGACACCGGCACCATTACCATCAACGGCCGTGACGTCACCCGGGTGCCGCCGCAGCGGCGGGGCATCGGGTTCGTGTTTCAGCACTATGCCGCGTTCAAGCACATGAGCGTCCGCGACAATGTGGCTTTCGGCTTGAAGATTCGGCGCCGGTCCAAAACTGAGATCAACAAGAAGGTCGACAACCTGCTGGAAGTGGTGGGCCTGGCCGGTTTTCAACGCCGCTATCCCAACCAGCTTTCCGGTGGTCAGCGTCAGCGCATGGCACTCGCGCGGGCGCTGGCCGTCGACCCGGAGGTGCTGCTGCTTGACGAGCCGTTCGGTGCGCTGGACGCGATGGTCCGCGAGGATCTGCGGTCCTGGCTGCGTCGCCTACACGACGAGGTGCATGTCACCACGGTGCTGGTCACTCACGACCAGGCCGAGGCACTCGACGTCGCCGACCGGATCGCGGTGCTCAGGAACGGCCGCATCGAGCAGGTGGGATCACCGACCGACGTGTACGACATACCGGCCAACGCCTTCGTCATGTCGTTTCTCGGCGCGGTGTCCTCACTCAACGGCACCCTGGTCCGTCCGCACGACATTCGTGTCGGGCGCAACCCCGACATGAAGATCGCCGCCGGGGACGGGACCGCCCAGGCCACCGGGGTGGTCCGCGCCACCATCGACCGGGTGGTGATGTTGGGCTTCGAGGTGCGCGTCGAGCTGACAAACGCCGCCACCGGCGGACCGTTTACCGCCCAGATCACCCGAGGCGATGCCGAGGCACTGGGCCTTCAGGAGGGCGACACCGTCTACGTGCGCGCCACCCGGGTGCCGCCCATCGGCCGCGACGCCAATGGAACCGAAGGAGCTGAGCCGGACCCGAGCACGCTGACGTCGGCCTAGCCGGGTCCTAGCGCGAGATCGATCCTAGCGCCGAGATCGTTCGACGATGCAAGCGTTACCGCCCATCTCGCAGAAGTCAGGCCGCCAACTGCTCGGCCGCACGCGCGTGGTCGAAGCGGTCGAGCAGCGTTGCTGCCACCAGACGGTGAGCGCCCAGTGGCGGCGCCGCCGCGATACCGGCCTCGTTGGCGGCGCGGCTCACCCGATCAGGCAGTCGTCCGGGTGCCAGGAACCAGGGTGCGATCACCAGTCGGCGAGCACCGCGTCGCCGCAGCAAAAGCGCTTCCTCGGCGAGCGACGGTCCGGTGCCGGTGGCGAACGCGGTCGTCACAGCCGCCCAATGGGTTCCCGTCGCCAGCTTCGGCGCCACTGTTGCAGTTCGGGCTTTGGCCGCGGCTGACGTCGAGCCGATGGCAACCACCAGCACGCCGAGGTCGCGGTCCAGCCTGGACACCCCCCGCTCGGCCAGTCGTTGGCCCAGGAGCGCGACCAGCCGATCGTCTTCACCGAGCACGCCGGCCAGCTGAACCCGGCGACCCGCGTCGCCGCCGGCGATCTGGGCGGGGATGTCGACGCGGGCGTGGTAGGCGTCTGCCAGCAGCAGGGGCGTGACCACGGTCGGGCCCCGGCTGGTCGCCAGCACCTCGGCCAGGCCCGGCTGATTGTGCTCGCAGAACGCAACCCGCACCGTGAGCTCCGGCCGTAGCTGCTTGACCAGTGCCGCCGTCTGCCTCGCATTGGCGGCGGACCGGGGATCTCTGCTGCCGTGCGCGGTGAGTACCAGAGTGGTTGTCACGAGGCGTGCAATCCGCATTCGATCTTGCTCAGTCCGCGCCAGCGCCCGCTGCGTGGATCGGCGCCGTCGGCCGGCTTGGCGGTGCACGGCGCGCAGCCGATCGACGAATAACCTTCGTCCACAAGCGGATTGACCAACACGTCGTTTTCGGCGATGTATTCGTCGATGTCCTCTTCTGACCAGGTTGCCAGTGGATTGACCTTCACCAGTTTGCGGGCTTCGTCGAAGCCGATCAGCGGGGCGTTGGCCCGGCTCGGCGCCTCGCTTCGGCGCAGTCCGGTCACCCAGGCGGCATAGCCGCGCAAGGCTTTGCTCAGCGGAGCCACTTTGCGCAGCTGGCAGCATTCGTCGGGTTCGCGGGCGAACAAGTCCTTGCCCAGCAGCCTGTCCTGCTCGGTGACCGTGTGTTCGGGGGCCACGTTGAGCACCCGGACGTCGTACACCGCCTCGACCGCGTCACGTGTTCCCAGGGTCTCCACGAAGTGGTAACCGGTGTCCAAGAACAGCACCGGCACGCCGGGCCGTATTTTGGCGGCCATATCGATCAGCACCGCATCCTGCATGCTGGAGGCCACGACGTAGTTACAGGTGGCGCCGCCTCGGGGGCCGTGGATGCCGCCGAAGTGCAAATCGGTCCATCGCAACAGCTCGGTGGCGTCGGCGCCGTCCAGCTCCGCCGCGCCGCGCGCGGCCAGTTCGCGCAGCTGCTTCTCGGTGTATCCCAGGCTCATCGCAGGTCCGCCTCGTCGGCGCGGATGGCCCACTGCGCGAAGCGCTCACCGTGGTCTCGGTGTTTGGCGAAGTTGCGGACCACCCGGTCGATATAGTCACCGAGCTCGTCGCTGGTCACTTTGTGCTGGCGCAGTTTGCGCCCGAAGCCGCTGTCGGCGCCCAGGCTGCCGCCCAGGTGCACCTGGAAACCCTCGACCGACCCGCCGTGCCCGTCGTCGACCATTTGACCTTTGAATCCGATGTCGGCCACCTGGATTCGGGCGCACGAATTCGGACAGCCGTTGATGTTGACCGTGATCGGCACGTCAAGCGCCGCGTTGAGATCATCGAGCCGACGTTCCAGCTCCGGCACCAAAACCTGTGCCCTGCCTCGGGTTTCGGCGAATGACAGCTTGCAGAATTCGATCCCCGAGCAGGCCATCAGGTTTTTGCGCCAGTGTGACGGCCGCGAGGGCAGTCCCAGCGCGTCCAGACCGGCGGTGAACTCGTCAAGCTTGTCGTCGGGCACGTCGAGGATGACCAGCTTCTGGTAGGCGGTGAGCCTTGCGCGGTCAGATCCGACGCGCTCCATCAGGTCGGCCACCGCGGAAAAGATCGTGCCGGAGACCCGGCCGGCAATGGGGGCCACCCCGACAGCGTTGCGGCCGTTTTTCAGCCTTTGCACCCCCACGTGGTCGACGGGATGCTTGACCGGCTCGGGGGCCGGGCCGTCGATCAGCGGCCGTTTGAGGTATTCCTGCTCGAGAACTTCCCGGAACTTCGCGATGCCCCAGTCCTTGACCAGAAACTTCAGCCGGGCTTTCGCGCGCAGCCGCCGGTAGCCGTAGTCGCGGAACAGCGCGGTCACCGCTTCCCACACGTCAGCTACCTCGTCGAGCGGCACCCAGGCGCCCACCCGCTGGGCCAGCATCGGATTGGTGGACAGCCCGCCGCCGACCCACAGGTCCAGCCCCGGACCGTGGTCGGGGTGGTCGACGCCGATGAACGACACGTCGTTGACCTCGTGCGCGACGTCCTGCAGACCAGAGATCGCGGTCTTGTACTTGCGGGGCAGGTCGGCGTAGTCGGGATTGCCGATGTAGCGCCGGACGATCTCGTCGAGCGCAGGCGAGGGGTCCAGCACCTCAGTGAGCGATTCCCCGGCCAGCGGCGATCCCAGCAGGCCGCGCGGGCAGTCGCCGCACGCTTCGGTGGTATCCAGCCCGACGGCGTCCAGCCGCCGCCAGATCTCCGGGACCTTCTCGATTTCAATCCAGTGGATCTGCAGGTTCTCCCGATCGGAGATGTCGGCGGTGTCGCGGCCGAACTCGGTAGATATCTGGCCAAGAGTGCGCATCGCCGCAGCCGACAGGGCTTTGCCGTCGCTGCGCACCCGCATCATGAAATACGGCGCCTCCAAGACGTCGGCGTTCTCGTCGCCGGTCCAGGCTCCGTCGTAGCCCTCGGCGCGCTGGGTGTAGAGCCCCATCCACCGAAAACGGCCGCGGAGATCGCTTTTTTCGATGCTGTCGAAGCCTGCGCGGGAATAGACGTTCTCGATGCGGTCCCGCACGTTGAGCGGGGCGTCGTCTTGCTTGAACTGCTCGTTGGCGTTGAGCGGTTCCCGGTCACCCAACGCCCACTGGCCTTCGTTACGGCCCTTCGGGGGCCGGGTTGTGGTCATTGGAGCGCTTCTCCCTTGCAAGGAGTCGGCGTCGGACCGCGCAGATCACCGGTGGCTGTCCGGCGGCGCAGATCCGGTGGCCGGCTGGAGGTACGGGCGGGCCGATCTACGACATCAAGGCAGACAGCGACAGCTGCAGACACGCTTGAGATCGATATGCCGACGCGCCACCAACGGAATGCGGAAGGAAGCGCGGTGGGCGACGGTCACCCGGCCATTCTGCCACAGACACGAACGGGCCCGAACAGGGCATACTTTTCGTCACGATGCGCAAAACTCCGCGGCCCGGGTAAATGCTCAATGAACTCCAAGCCGGGATCCTGCTGGACAATGGAGCATGTGACCGCGCAGCCCATCGACCTGCCCGCCGTGACGCTGAGCCCGGGCGCACCGTTCGGGGTGTACATCCACGTGCCGTTCTGCCTGACTCGCTGCGGCTACTGCGACTTCAACACCTACACGCCTGCCGAGTTGGGTGGCGTCAACCCCGACGCGTGGCTGCAGGTGCTCGGCTCCGAGCTCGAGCTGGCCGCCGCTCGACTCGGCGGGCCGACGGCCGGCACGGTCTTTGTCGGGGGCGGTACCCCGTCGCTACTGGGCAGTGACCGGTTGTGCACTGTGCTCGAGATGGTGCGCCAGCACTTCGGGCTCGCGGCCGACGCCGAGGTCACCACGGAGGCCAACCCGGAGTCGACGTGGCCTGAAATTTTCGAGGCGCTGCGCGGCGCCGGCTACACCCGGGTGTCGCTGGGCATGCAGTCGGTGTCGCCGCGGGTGTTGGGGACTTTGGACCGGGTGCACTCCCCGGGCCGGGCGGCGGCCGCAGCCGGCGAAGCGCTGGCCGCGGGTTTCGAGCATGTCAGTCTGGACCTGATTTACGGCACTCCGGGTGAAACCGACGACGACGTGCTGCGCTCGGTGGAGGTGGCCGTGGAAACCGGTGTGGATCATGTGTCCGCCTACGCTCTCGTCGTCGAAGAGGGCACCGCGCTGGCGCGACGGGTCCGCCGCGGCGAGCTGGCTCCGCCGGACGACGACGTGCTTGCACACCGCTACGAGCTACTCGACGACCAGCTCCGCGCCGCCGGCCTGGACTGGTACGAGGTGTCCAACTGGAGCCGCCCCGGTGGTGAGTGCCGGCACAACCTCGGCTACTGGGACGGCGGTCAGTGGTGGGGTGCCGGGCCGGGAGCGCACAGCTTTGTCGGCGACACGCGCTGGTGGAATGTCAAGCATCCGAACACCTATGCGCAGCTGCTGGCGGGCGCCGCGTTGCCGGTGGCCGGTTTCGAAGAATTGGGCGCCGACGAATCGCACACCGAGGACCTGCTGCTGAAGATCCGGCTGCGCCGCGGGCTGCCGCTGGCTCTGCTCAGCCCGGCCGAACGCGATCGCGCCGCCGTCGCAGTCACCGACGGGCTGCTGGTCGCCGAGGGTGAGCGGCTGGTGCTCACCGCCCGCGGCCGACTGCTGGCCGACGCGGTGGTGCGCAACCTTATGGGATAGCCGGGGTTATGCCGGCCGCTTGTTGAAGCCGACTTCCTTGACGCGGTGCGTCACCGATGCCCACGCCGACGGCGAGTAATGCGTCGTGAATTCCTCGAAACCGTCGATGCGGGTGACGGTCAGAACGCCGGTGTCTTGGTTGATCGACATTTTGTCGCGGTCGCCGCCCTGGACCTCTTCACCGTCGAGAAGCTTGATTACGAACACGGTTCCACCTCTCTGATACGCGCTGCTCACCCGGTCGCAGCCTGATGCTACGGCCGGTCCGGGGACGGACAAGAAGCCGTTTCGGGACCGGCGCGTGAACGTATGGGAAACGTTGCCTAACCGCGGGGACCCTGAGCGCCGTCGCCGCCGTTGGCCCCGGGAGCGCCCGGGGGGGTGCCGAAGCCGCCTTCGCGGCCGGTGCCGCCAGTGCCGCCTGGGCCACCGGTGCCGCCGGGCCCGTGGGGCCCGGAGCTCGAATCGGGAAAGCCTGGGAAGCCGCCGGCGCCGCCCTTGCCGCCGGTGGCGCCATTGGCGCCGGCGCCCCCATGGCCGCCGGCGCCGGAGCCGTCGCTGCCCCCGCCGGGGCCGCCGTTGCCTCCGCTGCCCCCGGTCCCGCCGGTGCCGCCGGTGCCGCCGGCACCGCCGGTTCCCCCTACGGTGCCGGTGCCGCCTTTGCCGCCGTCGCCGCCGATGCCGGGGGTGCCGGCACCGCCGCCGGCACCCCCCGCCCCGCCGTTGCCTGACCCCAGAGCATCGCCGCCGTAGCCGCCGGTGCCGCCGGTGCCGCCAGGACCGCCGGTGCCACCGGTGCCGCCGCTGCCAGCGCCGTAGAAAATGCCACTGCCGCCACCGGAGCCGCCGCCGCCGCCGGGGCCGCCGTGTCCGCCGGCCCCGCCGTTACCCGATATCGAGCCGCCCTCCCCGCCGGCCCCGCCGGCCCCGCCGTGCCCGCCGCCGCCGCCGATGGCGCCCTGTCCGCCGTCGCCTCCGAAGTAACCGCCGAAACTGCCTCTTGCGCCGTTTGCGCCGAGGGCGCCGTTTCCGCCAACCCCCCCGGCGCCGCCGCTGCCGTGGGAACCGCCGTTGCCGCCCGCCCCGCCGGTCCCGCCGGACCCGCCGGGTGTGCTGTTGCCTTGGCAGCCTTGGCCGACGCAGTCATTGCCGCTGCCGGAAGCGCCGTCACCGCCGCGCCCGCCGGCGCCGCCGTTGCCGCTCGAATCGCCGTTGCCGCCGTTGCCTCCGGCCCCGCCGTGTCCGCCCGACCCGCCGGGCCCGACGCCAGCCGCTCCGGCGCCGCCGGCGCCGCCGTTGCCGGCCGAAGCGGTCGCCGTGGCACCGGTGCCGCCGTCGCCGCCGTCGCCACCGGCACCACCCGTGCCCGGAGTTCCGGTAGTACCGGAACTCCCGCCGCCTTCGCCACCTGCGCCGCCGAGGCCGGCTGTGCCGCCGGTGCCGGCGGTGCCACCGTCGGCACCCTGACCGCCCAGGCCGAGCGCGGAATTGCCGCCAGCGCCGCCGCCACCACCCGTGCCACCGGTGCCGCCGGAGCCGCCGTCGCCGCCGTTACCGAAGAAGGCCTCGCCACCGTTGCCGCCGATGAGACCGGCGGCGCCGGGATCGGTGTCGTTGTAGCCGTAGCCGGCGCCACCGTCACCGAACCACCAATCCGCCTGCACCGCCGTTGGGGTCGAGCGCAGTGCCGGGATCACCGTTACCGATGAGGATGCCCTGACCGCCGATTTCGCGGAAGAAATCGTTGAGCGAGTTGTCCACCGCGGTGCCGAACGCGCTGTTGATCCAGGCTTGGTCGACGGTGTGGACCGGCTGATAGAACAACGTGTCGTACAGACCAGCCACCGAGGGTTCCGGACCCAGCGCAGCCAACGGTTCCGCCGATGCGCCGGCACTCAGGCCGAACCCGCCGACACCGTCACCAGCAGCGATCCCGGTGAGGTCCCACCCGCCGCCGGGATCGATGCCGGGAGCAAGATCGGTCAGACCCGTCAACGCCTGCTGCCCTGCGCTGATGAGTGGGTCAATGATCACATCGATGACATCGGCCCTGGCCGGCGGCGCCAGCGGAGTCATCGCCGCGGCGAGGAACGCTCCGATGCTCGACGAAGCGCCGATCACCCGTCGACGGGTCTTACTGCTGCCGGATCGACGGTTGCGTCGGGCGTGTGAAGTGGCCATCTCCTGCTTTCCGGTGAAATAAAGACTAAGGCGAAGCTGAGAATTTTCTTAGCTTTGCCTAAGCTAGTCCATAGGTGTCGGACCGGAACGGAAATTGAGGCGATTGGTTGTCGTCGGCGTTGGCGCCCACCGCCCGCCGCGTCGAGATAGGTTAGGCTACATTTACTTCGTGACCGAGGCGCGCGTCGAAACGGCCTCCGGCGCCCTGTCCGTCCCGCTGCCCGCCGGCGTCGCCCCCGCCACCCTGGCCGCCGAGTTGGCCGCCGGCCTGCCTGAGCGCGATGGTGAGGAACTATCTGCTCTACGAGCGCGACGGGGAATGGCTGCTGGCGTGCGGAGTGCGGGCGACGGTCGAGCTCGACACCGACGAGCTGCGCGTCGTTCGGGGCGGCGTCACGCACCGTCGAACCTGGTCGGACGGCCTGGGCCGGTCCTCAGCGATGCGATCGACCGGCTGCTGCGCGACACCGACCAGGTGTTCGGTTGGTTCGCCTTCGAGTTCGGCACCTACCGGTTCGGCCTGCAAGGCCGGTTGGCGCCGCGGACGCCGCTGGCGCGACTGTTCTTGCCGCGCACCCGCATTGTGATCCGCGACGACGCGGTGCGGGTGTTCGACGCCGAAGAACGCCACCACGCGGCGCTGCTGCGGCTGCTGAGCGACGGTGTGGCCGGTACGCCGGTCGCGGCGCGGTAGATGTCGGCGCCGACACTTCCGGCTACCGCAGCCGGGTGGCGAAGGCTGTGGAAGAGATCGCCGCCGGCCATTACCACAAGGTGATTTTGTCCCGCTGCGTCGCCGTGCCGTTCGCGCTCGACTTTCCCGCGACCTATCGGCTGGGCCGACGGCACAACACCCCGGCACGGTCTTTCCTGCTGCGGGTGGCCGGGGTGCGCGCGGTGGGCTACAGCCCCGAGCTGGTCGCGGCTGTGCACGGCAACGGTGTGGTGGTGACCGAACCGCTGGCCGGCACCCGCGCGCTGGGGCGGGGTGCAGCCCGGGATCGGCGTGCCTGCAACGAGCTGCAGTCAAACCCCAAAGAGATTGCGGAGCACGCTATCTCGGTGCAGGGGGCGTTCCGGGAGATCAACGAGGTCGCCCGCGGCGGCAGTGCAGCCATCACCGACTTCATGACCGTGCGCGAACGCGGCAGTGTGCAGCACCTCGGATCGACCGTCAGCGCACGGCTACACCCGTCGAAAGACCGCATGGACGCCTTGGAAGCGCTGTTCCCGGCGGTCACCGCCTCCGGCATTCCTAAGTCCGCCGGCATCGACGCTATCCTGCGTCTCGACGAGACTCCGCGCGGTTTGTATTCCGGTGCGGTGGGAGTCTTTTCAGCTGACGGCGGGTTGGACGCCGCATTGACGCTGCGGGCGGCCTACGAGCAGAACGGGCAAACCTGGCTGCGCGCCGGGGCCGGCGTCGTGGCGGCGTCGCAGCCGGAGCGGGAGTTCGAGGAGACCTGCGAGAGCTGGCCACGCTGGCTCCGTATCTGGTTGTGCGACAATGACCCTCAGCGAGCCTGTGCTTCGGGCGAGTGGGCCATGTAGTCAGCCAGGATGCGGCTGACCAGCGACTCGATCGTCGATTCGATCGAGCACGCCAGGGTGGCCGTGACCGACGCGACGGCCTGGGTGCGGAACCGGACCAGCATGGTGATCAGCTCGGCGATCTCGGTGTCGGCGGGCAGCGGCTGGCCGGGCTTCATCCGCTCGGCGACGTGTTCGGCTCCGGCTCGCACCAGCATTTCGCTGATCTGGTCGACGAGCGGGACGATCTGCTCGTGTAAGTCGATCAGCTTGTCCAGCCCCACGCCGTAGCTGCGAATCTCGGTGAAGGCTTCGATCAGTTTGGGCCGGGTGACGGTGGCCGTCGGCCCGTCGACGCGGATCAGCTGCAGCTGCACCAGCCGGCGAAACGCGCGGCGGTCACCGACGAGCCGCTGAGCGTCGACGAGCGGCATGGTCTGCGCCTTCTCGGTGGTCCAGGTACCCACGAGGGCGCTCTCCAGGCCCAGAACGTCACCGAGGTCCTTACCTTCCTCCCAAGCGCTGAGCATTTCCCGGACGTGGGCAATGGTGTAACCGCGGTCCAGCATCGAGGTGATCAGCCGAAGCCGGGTCAGATGGGTGTCGTTGAACAGCGCGATACGGCCGACGCGCAGCGGTGGGGGCAGCAGACCTCGGTCCCGGTAGACCCGGATGTTGCGGGTGGTGGTCCCGGCCAGCCGGGCCAGGTCTTCAATGCGGTACTCCCCGCAACCAGGTGCGGCGTGCGGGTGACGCACCGCGGCGTCGAAAAGTTGGGACACCGCACTCTCGATCACCTCACGCGACTGGCGGCCCACCCTGGTTGGTACGCGCCGCAGATTCGCCAGCACACCGCTGATCGTGCCGGTCTCGGGGCGCGGCGTTCGTTCAGGTGCCATCAGCCCGGCACTGCGACGCGCGCCCCGGAATCCCGCGCGACCACGCGGTAGTCCGCCAGCCGGAAATTCCTCATCTGACGAAGGTACTGGGTGGCGAACCCGGGATACATCGAGGCGTTGAACCCGTCCTTGGTGAGGTACCAACTGCGGCAACCGGACATCCACGTCGTCTTGGTCAGCCGCTGCTGGATCCGCTCGTTGTGCCGGCGCTGAACGTCGTCGCGCACGTCGAGCCAGCACAGGTCGTTGTCCAGGATGGTCGTGATGCCCCGCACCGCGTAGTCCAGCTGCCCCTCGATGTAGACCAGCAGCGAATTGTGGCCGGGTCCCGAGTTGGGTCCGGTCATGATGAACAGGTTGGGAAAGCCCTGCACGCTGGCGCTTTTATAGGCCTGGGCACCGTCGCGCCATTCGTCGGCCAGCGAGCGGTCGCCCAGACCGGTGACCGGGAAGGGCGGGCCGGTCAGGTGGACGTCGTATCCGGTCGCGAACACGAGGCAGTCCAGATGGTGTTCGATGCCGTCGCTGGTGCGGATGCCGACCGGACTCAGCGTCGCGATCGGCCAGTCGATGAGCTTGCAGTTGTCGCGCTGCAGAGCCGGGTAGTAGTCGCTGGACACCAGCATGCGTTTGCAACCGGGAACGAAATCCGGAGTCAGCTGGCGGCGCAACCACGGATCTTTGACCGTCAACCGCAGATGCGCCCGGCCCAATCGGGCCACCAGGGCGGTCAGCGGTGTGTCCCACACCAGCGCGGTGGCGCTGGCTTCGTGGCCCCAGAACAGTGCTTGGCGGGCAAGCCGCTGCGCGCCGGGCACTTTGGCGAACACCGTCTGGACGGCCGGCGGCGTCGCGGCATCCAGGCGGGGCAGCACCCAACCCGGCGTGCGTTGGAACACCTTGACGAAGCCCGCTCGCTTGACCAGTTCGGGCACGATCTGTACGGCGCTGGCTCCGGTGCCGATCACGCCGACCCGCTTGCCGGCGAAGTCGTAGTCGTGATCCCAGCGCGCGCTGTGGATCTTGGTTCCCCGGTAGCTGTCGAGGCCGCGGATCTCGGGGAAGCTGGCGTCGGACAGCGGGCCGGCCGCCAACACCACCGTTCGTGCTCGAACGCTGTCGCCGGAACTTGTGTTTGCCGTCCATACCCCGGTGTGCTCGTCGAAGGACAACGCGTTGACGTCCTGCCCAAAGCGGATGTGACGGCGCAGGTCGAACCGGGTGGCGATGTCTTCGAGATGACGGCAGATCTCGGCGGCCGGCGAGTACGTCCGCGACCAGCCCGGGTTTTCGACGAACGAGAACGAGTACAGCAACGACGGGATGTCGCAGCTGGCGCCCGGGTAGGTGGTGTCGCGCCACGTCCCGCCGACCCGATCACCGCGTTCCAGGATCACCACGTCGTCGACACCGGCTTGCAGGAGTTTGATCGCCGCGCCCAGGCCGGTGAATCCGGCTCCGACGATCAGCGTCGCGTAGGGGTGCGGGTGCGGGCTCGTCATGCCGCGGGTTCGTGGGTGAGTTCTCTGAACCAGCTGGGCACCGGCTTCAGCAGCGGTCTGGGATATCGATCCGACAGCCACACCATGGAATTGGCCAGCAGATGGTACGGATGGCGCGGATTGACCACCATCGCGGCATGCTGCTTCAGCACGCGGTACGTCGGTACCCGCCGGCTGTACTCACCTCGGTCGCCAAGCTGCTTGAACCGCTTGACCGCGGTGTAGAGCCGTTCGGGTTCCATGCCCATGTCGGCGAGTTCGTTGCGGACCCGGTTGAGCAGCGGCAGATACATCAGCGCACCAAGGATCAGGCCGGGGGAGGCGACTGTGCCGACGAACTCGATGGCCAACTTGCGGGTCTTCGCGTGGCCGATCATGTTGAGCACCTCGAAGTCGACTGCGAGATGGCGGGATTCGTCGTTGTTGATCTTCTCGAACACCTGGTGGCACACCGGGTCTTCGACGGTGTCGAGCAGAAACTTCAGCAGGGCGCCGTCCAGTGCCACCTCCAGCATCGGTATGACGGTGCCCAAGATAGACAGCGACATGCCGTCGGCGTAAGCGTCGAGCCACTGCATGGCCAGCCGGATGTTGACGTTGGGCTCGGGCATTTCGCCCTCGTCGAGCATGTTCCAGCGCTTCATCAGCGCCAGTTCGGCGTTGGCGTGGCGCTGTTCCTCGGCGTGAAAGTAACGGTAGATCTGCGCCACCGTCGGGTTCGGGGCTTTCTTGGCCAACGCCGCGAAGCCGCGCGCACCGATGTTCTCGATCCAGCACAGGTCGGCCATGAATGCTTTGAGCTGAGGCCGGAATTCGGGTGTGATCGTCTCGGCGCCGGGCGCGTCCCAGTCGATGTCGGCCAGCGCCCACTGCCGGTCCTTGATCTTGGCCAGCATGGCTTCCATGTCAATGGCCATGAGTTGTCCTCCTTTGATTCAACGGATGACGGCCCGGGACATCAGTCCCGCTGCGCGGGTGTAGGTCCCGGGCGTCAAGCGTTTGACATTCCAGCCGATCTTGGCCTCGAGTTGCGGCATGCAGTACAGGTCGCCACGGTCGTGGGCGTCCAGGCAGGTTCGTGCGACTTTGTCGGCCGAGACACCGATCCAGCGCATGAGCTTCACGCCCAGGTCGGCCTGCTTGCCGCTGATGCGGCCGGATTCGACGATCTTTGTTTTGACGAAGGTGGGGCACAGCGCGGTGACGGTGATCGCGGTGCCGGACAATTCGGCGGCCAGCGTTTCCGACAGGGAGACCACCCCGGCCTTACTCACGTTGTACGGGCCCATGTTCGGCATGGCGCCGAAGGCGGCGGCCGAGGCGACGTTGATGATGCCCCTTCGTTGTCGCGATGGCTGCGCCGCCCGCAGGATCGGGGTGAACACGTGGCAGCCATGAATGGCGCCCCACAGGTTGATGCCCAGCGTCCAGTGCCAATCGTCTACTGACGCTTCACCGATGGGTGCTCCGGCCGTGCCCACGCCGGCGTTGTTGATCACCAGGGTGGGCGGTCCGCAGAGCCATGATTGCGACTCGTCGGCCAGCGCACGGACGTCGTCGATCTTCGATACGTCGCAGTGCACGGCAACCGCTCGGCCGCCGCGACCGGTGATCGTGTCGACGGTCTGCTGCGCGGCGAGGTCGTCGATGTCGCTGCATACCACCATGCCGCCCCGGCGGACGAGTTCGAGGGCGAACGCCGCTCCGATGCCGCTGCCCGCGCCGGTCACCACAGCGGCCGCCTGGTGGCTTGCCTTCGGTCTGCTTCCTAGTCCGAGCACGTCATCCCGCCCTTTCACCCGCGTCGGCTGCCAGCGCCGTGGTGATGAACCGCGCGGCGTAGGTCATCGCTTCGGCGGCCTCGGGCGAGAGCCGCGGCAGCGCCTGGAAGACATGCACTTGATCCGGCCAGATCTGCAGGTCGCAACTGCCGCCTGCGGCCCGGATGTCTGCGGCGAGGCGTCGCGCGTCCCCGGACAGCATTTCGGCTCCACCGGCTTGGATCAGCGTCGGTGGAAGCAGTTGACCGCCTGCGACATCCAGCGTCAGTCGGGGGTGGGCGGGATCGATGCCGCTGCTGTAGAGGGCAAGCAGGCGGATGGCGTTGACCGCCTTGATCGTCGGGTCGCGGCGTTTCCGTTCGGTGGCCGCGGCCAGCGTGAACGTCAGGTCGATCAGCGGGGAGAACAACACCAGCGCGGCCGGTTTCGCTACCCCGCCCTGCAGCAGCAGATCGACACCCAGATGCCCGCCGGCCGAATCGCCAGCGATGGCAATATCTTCGGGGCAGCGGTCGCGGGTCAGCCAGTCCCACGCCGCGCGCACGTCCTCGGCTGCGGTGGGGAAGCGGTATCGCGGCGCCAGCCGGTAGTCGACGCAAAACACCGGCAGTCCGGTCAGCCGCGACAGCCATGCCGTCAACCGTCGGTGAGTTCGCGGCGAACACATCACATATCCGCTGCCGTGCAGGAAATAGATTGCCTGCGTTGCCGACTCGGTCCCCGGCGCCCGTACCCACTCACCGACGACACGGCGTCCGTCGGGCCCTCGGACGTCGACCGCCTCGATATGGGCGCCCGCTAGCGGAGGGCCGAAGGTGTCCATGACGCCGGCCACGATCTGGCGCGACAGCCACAGCGCCCAAGCCCGTTCGGGTGGCAGCACTGCGCTGAGCCGTCGCAGCGTGACCGCACTGAGCGCCGCAGCGCTGCGCGAACGCAGGGAGCCGCGCACCATTGCGCCGTCCGTCATAGCGGCTAAGTCAACAACGACTGGTGACATTAGTCAATGGCAACTTTTCCGGCGGCCGGCAGAGG
This sequence comes from uncultured Actinomycetota bacterium, assembly GCA_963830605.1. Taxonomy (GTDB): domain Bacteria; phylum Actinomycetota; class Actinomycetes; order Mycobacteriales; family Mycobacteriaceae; genus Mycobacterium. The sequence goes on from CAWHML010000005.1 coordinate 262,815, forward strand.
TTGGTCGCCGTGTGGCTCTGTGCCGCCCTTGCCGTGATTACCTAACGTAATCGCGGCGAGGCGGCCACATCGGACATTCGCCGGAAGCGATCACTGCGGCGACACCCGGGACCCAACCGCCGTGGCGATCGCCTTCTTGTCGACTTTGCCGACTGCGGTCATCGGTAACACCGGCATTGGCACCAGCACGTCGGCACGCACGTGCGCGGCGACGCCACGGGTGTCGAGATACCGGTTCAACTCGGCCAACGACATCGGCTCGCTAATGAAAACAACTGCCGCGCAAACTTTTTTCGCCGAGGAATGAATCAGGCACGGCGACTGCGGCGACCGACCAGATCGACGGATGGGCCAGCAGATGCTCTTCGAGGTCGGCGGCGGCCACGGTTTCGCCGCCCCGATGGATCACATCTTTGAGCCGGCCGGTGACCTGAAGGTAGCCGTTGGCCAAGCGCCGGACGACGTCGCCGGTGCGGTAGAAGCCGTCGCGGTCGAAGCTGCGGGCGTTGTCGGCCTCGGCGCGAAAATAGCCGTTGAGGGTGTAGGGCCCGCGCACCAGCAATTCGCCGGCCGTTTCGGCCGCCACCGGGTGATCGGCGTCGTCGACTACCCGAAGCTCGTCGTCATCGCTCAGCGGGCGGCCCTGGGTGTGGTCGACAATTTCGGGCGGATCGTCGAGGCGGGTCGACCTTCGCCGACATTCCGGTCGGTTGCCACCTCGTCCTCGGCGAGAACAGCCGCGCGGCTGCCTGGACTACGTACAACAACACTGGACCGGCATGCGGCCGAAGAGTCTGCGGGCTGTCCACGACCGGCCACGCGGCTCATAGCCAACGCACAGCTGATACTAATGCGCCGCATCAGTAACATCGGCAACACTAGCAACTGGTATTCGGCGCGCCGGGCGTCGTCCTAATCAGAGGGGGACTCAGATATGACAATCAAATCTGTGGCCGTGAGCGTGGCCGCGCTGGCCGCGATCGGTGCCGCCGCCGGTGTCGCGGCCGGCGCTGCATCGTCGACCACGGCGGTCAGGCCGGTGGTGTTCAGCGCACCGCTGCCGCTGGACCCGGCCACCAACCTGCCCACGCCTGACCAGCTGACCACCGTTCTCAACAGCCTGGCCGATCCCGGCGTTCCGTTTGCAAACAAGTCCGGCCTGGTCGAAGGCGGCATCAGCTCCGGCCAAGCGTCGATGGCCGACCACGAGATCAAGAAGGCCGAGAAGAAGGGCGAGCTGCCGCTGGCGTTCAACGTGTCGAACATCCAGCCGAGCGGGCCGAACACAGCCAGCGCCGCTGTGGCGATCTCTGGTCCGAAGCTGCAGCCGCCCGTCACCCAGAACCTGACATTCGTCAATCAAGGGAACTGGGTGCTCTCGCGCGACTCGGCGATGACGCTGGTCCAGGCGGCGTCCGGAAACTGAGCGCCGCGCGGTCCGTTTGACAGCGATCTGGTCGACTTTGCTGCAACAGCGGTGCGAACCTGCATACCATGTGGCCCGCAGGATGACACCGACGTTGCATCCAAGTCGAAAGGACAACCATGACCGTGAAACTCATCGCCACGGGTGCGGCCTCGCTGGCCATTACGGTGGTCGCGATCGGCGGCGGCTTGAGTACCCCGGCCGACTATCGGGTGCAGCCGGTTGCTTTCAGTGCGCCGCTGCCGCTTGACCCGCCACCGGCACCGGCGGACCTGCCGACCCCGGACCAGTTGTCCACCCTGTGCAACCAAGCCACCGACCCTGGCGTGTCGTACACCACCAAGCAAAACCTGGTCCAAGGCGGCATCAGTCCCGACGAGGGCCATGTGGCCGACCATGATCTCAGACAGGCTTACCGCGATGGGAACTTCCCCGAGCAGTTCAACGTGACGAATATCCAGTCGGCTGGTCCCAATGCGGCTACTGCCGACGTCGCCATCACGGGTCCCAAAACTGCGGGGCCGCTCACGAAGAACCTCGCGTTCGTCAACGAAGGTGGCAACTGGATCCTGCAGCACGACTCCGCGATCGCGCTGATACAGGCGGCCACGGCCACCCATTGATGCACCGCGGGTCGATCTAGCCGCCCACAGCGCTCAGGTCGAGACGGGCCAGGCGTGCCGGGTCGGCGAGCTACGTCGATCGCGGTGACGCGTGCGTCGCGCACGACGTCTCGGTCACCTTTCACCGGTGTCCGGCAAGGCGCACACCTGGCCGTCGGAGAAGCCGGACGCCCCGATGCCGAGTGCAAGGTTGAAGCGCCCGCGAAGATTTTCCAGCGTGATGACGTGGGTCAGCGCGACCAGTTGCGCCTCGTCGAAATGGGCCCGCAGTTCGTCGACCAGCTCGTCGCTGACCGTGACCGGGGTGCTGCTGATGCCGGCGGCGTACTCCAGGATCAGCTTGTCCAGCCCGGAGAAGCAGTCGGCGTTGTGGTAGTCGGCGAGCGCGAGCAGCTCCTCGTCGGTAAGGCCCCACCGGCGGGCGATCTGTGACCCGAGGTCGATGCAGTATGCGCAGCGCACCATGCTCGCTGCCTTCAGTTCGGCCAGGGCGTGGTGGCGGGGGCTCAGCATCTGCAGCGCCGACTGTGCCTGCTCGAGGCGGCCGTATGCGCTGAGCAGTTTCGGGATGTGGGCATACATCCGCAGCGGCGCGAGCATCCCGGCGGTCTCGCGACCGGCCAGCTGGCGCAGCTTGCGTTTGGTGAAGAAGAAGGCGATCTTCGTGGTCAAACCCGTGTCGCGGTCCGATACGCCGGCAAGTCGTGGCATGGCGGTTCTCCCTATCTTGTGGTGTCACCTAACTCGACACCAGGCGCCGCGCCACTGTGACCATCTCGGACACCGCGCCGCTACGTAAAATAGGCGGGGTCGTCGCGGTCTTCGAGGAGGTGTCGGTTTGATGGGAAGCGCCGATGAGCGCCGCTTTGAGGTGCTGCGCGCCATTGTCGCCGACTTCGTCGCCACCCAGGAACCGATCGGATCGAAGTCCCTGGTGGAGCGCCACAACCTGGGTGTCTCGTCGGCCACCGTCCGCAACGACATGGCGGTGCTGGAAGCCGAAGGCTACATAACCCAGCCGCACACCAGCTCCGGGCGGGTGCCGACCGAGAAGGGCTACCGGGAATTCGTCGACCGGCTCGACGACGTCAAACCGCTCTCCAACGCCGAGCGCCGCGCGATCCAGCACTTCCTGGAGTCCGGGGTAGACCTCGACGACGTGCTGCGCCGCGCGGTACGGCTGCTCGCCCAGCTCACCCGCCAAGTCGCGGTGGTGCAGTATCCAACGCTGTCGACATCGATGGTGCGCCACCTGGAAGTGATCGCACTGACACCCGCCCGGCTGCTGATGGTGGTGATCACCGACTCCGGCCGGGTCGACCAGCGCATCGTCGAGCTCGGCGATGTGATCGACGACCATCAGCTCTCCCAACTGCGCGAGATGCTGGGCCAGGCGTTGGAAGGCAAGAGGCTGGCGGCGGCGTCGGTCGCGGTGGCCGACCTGGCGAGCCAGTTGGAGTATCGCGGCGGGCCGCCCAACAGCCTCAACGACGCCGTCGGCCGATCGGCGACGGTGCTGCTGGAATCGCTGGTCGACCATACCGAAGAACGGCTGTTGATGGGCGGCACGGCCAACCTCACCCGCAACACCGCGGACTTCGGTGGCTCGCTGCGATCCATTCTCGAGGCGCTCGAAGAGCAGGTTGTGGTGCTGCGCCTGCTGGCGGCACAGCAGGAAGCGGGCAAGGTGACGGTGCGCATCGGTCACGAGACCGAGGCCGAGCAGATGGTCGGCACGTCGATGGTGACCACCGCCTACGGCACGCCCGACACCGTCTATGGCGGCATGGGGGTACTCGGACCCACCCGAATGGATTATCCGGGAACTATCGCTAGTGTCGCAGCGGTTGCCTTATACATCGGCGAAGTGCTGGGGGCCCGATGATGGCGCACGATTTGTGGACAGCCGCGCGAGCGGCGTAAGAAAGGTCAGGCGCGTGGCACGCGACTATTACGGTCTGCTCGGCGTGAGCAAGAACGCGAGCGATTCCGAGATCAAACGCGCCTATCGAAAGCTGGCGCGCGAGCTGCATCCGGACGTCAACCCGGACGAAGCTGCCCAAGCGAAGTTCAAGGACATCAGCGCCGCCTACGAGGTGCTCAGCGATCCGGAGAAGCGTCGCATCGTCGACATGGGCGGCGACCCGCTGGAGAGCGCCGCCGCGTCGGCCAACGGCTTCCCCGGATTCGGCGGGCTGGGTGACGTGTTCGAGGCTTTCTTCGGCGGCGGTTTCGGCGGGGGGTCAGCCTCCCGCGGCCCGGTCGGACGGGTCCGGCCCGGGTCGGATTCGCTGCTGCGGATGCGGCTGGACCTCGAGGAATGCGCGACGGGTGTGACCAAGCAGGTGACCGTCGACACCGCGATACTGTGCGACCGGTGCCAGGGCCGGGGCACCAACGGCAACTCGTCGCCGGTGCGCTGCGACACCTGTGGCGGGCGGGGAGAAGTGCAAAGCGTGCAGCGGTCGCTGCTCGGGCAGGTGGTGACGGCTAGGCCGTGTCCCACCTGCCGTGGGGTCGGCGAGGTGATCCCCGACCCGTGCTACCAGTGCGGCGGCGACGGGCGGGTCCGGGCTCGCCGCGAGATCAGCGTCAAGATCCCGGCCGGTGTCGCCGACGGGATGCGGGTCCGGCTGGCGGCCCAGGGCGAAGTCGGGCCCGGCGGCGGACCGGCCGGCGACCTGTATGTCGAGGTTCACGAACAAGCCCACGACATCTTCGTCCGCGACGGCGACGACTTGCACTGCACGATCTCGGTGCCGATGTTCGACGCGGCGCTGGGCTCAACGGTTGCCGTCGAGGCGATCCTGGACGGCCTCACCGAGATCACCGTCCCAGCCGGCACCCAACCAGGGTCGGTGATCACGCTGCGTGGGCACGGAATGCCGCATTTGCGCTCCGGTGTGCGCGGCGATCTGCACGTGCACGCCGACGTGGTCGTGCCGACTCGGCTGGATCATCATGACGCCGAACTGCTGCGGCAGCTGAAAGCCCGCCGCAGCCGCGACGTGGCCGAAGTCCGGTCGACACACAGCGGCTCGGGCAGCGGGCTGTTCAGTAGGCTGCGCGAGACCTTCACCGGTCGCTGAGCGGCTGCGTGCCTGGTCTTTTTTACGTCGACGCGCTGCCTGACACTGGCGCCTTGACCGCGGTCTGCGGCGACGAGGGTTTCCATGCCGCCACGGTGCGACGGATCCGGCCCGGCGAACAGGTGCTACTCGGCGACGGCGCCGGGGGACTGGCCCGCTGTGTTGTCGAGAGAGGCCGGCCGGGCCGGGTTGCAGGCCCGGGTACTGAGCCGTTGGAGTGTGGCGCCCACCCGGCCGTCGGTCACGGTGGTGCAGGCGCTGCCGAAAGCGGAACGCTCCGAGCTGGCTGTCGAGCTGGCCACCGAGGCCGGCGCAGATGCTTTCGTGGCCTGGCAGGCGGCCCGCTGCGTGGCCCGCTGGGACGGGGCTCGCGCCGAGAAGGGTCTGCGTCGCTGGCGGGCGGTCGCCCGCTCGGCGGCCGGGCAGTCCGGGCGGGCGCATATCCCGTCGGTCGAAGCTGTGGTGTCCACCGCAGCACTGGTCGAGCGGATTCGCGACGCGGTGAATTGCGAGGCCATGGCGCTGGCGTTACAGGCGTCGGCGACCGGGGTGCTGGCGGACCTCGACCTGCGGCACGCCGAGTCGTTGCTGCTGATCGTCGGCCCGGAAGGCGGTATTACCTCCGAAGAGCTCGCTGGGCTGACCGAAGCCGGCGCCGTGGCGGTGCGGCTGGGTCCCACGGTGTTGCGCACGTCGACCGCGGCAGCAGTCGCGCTGGGCGCGTTGGGTGTGCTGACGCCCCGGTGGGACTAGGTGGGACTAGGTGGGACTGGAAAGGTCGGCTGCTTACGCCGAGACTGAAACCTCATGAACGAGATTACCTACGACCTGAGCGCTATATTCGACGAGCACGTCGGCAATGAATTCGTGGCGAAAGACGTGACCGCGACGATGGCGACAATGGTCGCCGAGCCGAATGTCAACCACGTCCCGACGATGATGGGCGGCGTCGGCGGCGAGGCCCTCAAGGACTTTTACGCCAACTATTTCATTGGGCATTGGCCGGACGACACCGCGATCATCCCGGTCTGCCGCACGGTGGGCTCCGATCGAGTCGTCGATGAGATGGTCATGTCATTTACCCACGACATCCCTATGCCGGCGTTCTTGCCGAACGTGGCGCCGACCGGGCGGCCGGTACTACTGCCGGTCGTGGTGGTGATGGGACTGGCGAAGGGCAAGGTGGCCTATGAGCGGATCTACTGGGACCAGGCGTCGCTGCTGACCCAAATCGGTCTGCTCGACGAGAAGGGGCTTCCGATCACCGGAGCAGTGCAGGCCCACAAAGTGCTCGATAAAGAATTGCCGGCGAATTCGCTGCTGCACAGCTAACGCGGCTCGGGTATTTGCGGCGCATCCAGACCGATGGTTCTGCCCGGCGGTAGACTGGGGCACCACGTGTCGTCACCCGATCACCAGAAAGCAGGCCCGAGAAACCACGTGACGCCCCGCGAGACAAGCGCTGATCCATCTGCTTCTGGAGTTCGCAGCAGCATCGATGTTCCGCCCGACCTCGTCGTGGGCCTGTTGGGTTCCGCCGACGAAAACCTGCGCGCACTCGAACGCATGCTGGCCGCCGATCTGCATGTGCGCGGTAACGCCGTCACCCTGACCGGGGAACCCGCCGATGTCGCGCTCGCCGAACGAGTGATCTCCGAGCTGGTCGCGATCGTGGCCGGGGGCCAACCGCTGACGCCGGAGGTGGTGCGCCACAGCGTGGCCATGCTGGTGGGAAGCGGTAACGAATCGCCGGCCGAGGTCCTCACCCTCGACATCTTGTCGCGCCGGGGCAAGACAATTCGGCCTAAAACGCTCAACCAGAAGCGCTACGTCGACGCGATCGACGTCAACACCATCGTGTTCGGGATCGGTCCGGCCGGCACCGGCAAAACGTATCTGGCGATGGCCAAAGCGGTCAACGCCCTGCAGACCAAGCAGGTCACCCGCATCATCTTGACCCGGCCCGCGGTGGAAGCCGGTGAACGCCTTGGCTTTTTGCCCGGCACACTGAGTGAGAAGATCGACCCGTATCTGCGGCCGCTGTACGATGCGCTCTACGACATGATGGATTCCGAGCTGATTCCGAAGCTGATGGCGTCCGGCGTCATCGAGGTTGCGCCGCTGGGGTACATGCGTGGTAGGACCTTGAATGACGCCTTCATCGTGCTGGACGAGGCGCAGAACACCACCCCCGAGCAGATGAAGATGTTCCTCACCCGATTGGGCTTCGGCTCCAAAGTCGTTGTCACCGGCGATATCACGCAGATCGATCTGCCCGGCGGCGCCCGGTCGGGCCTACGCGCCGCGGTAGACATCCTCGACGGCATCGACGACATCCACATCGCCGAGCTCACCAGCGTCGACGTGGTACGTCATCGACTGGTATCCGAAATCGTGGATGCCTACGCCAAATTCGAGGAGTCGGGGCTGACCATGAACCGGGCCGCGCGGCGGGCCTCGGGTGTCCGCCACCGCCGCTGACATGGACACCGGCGAAAAGCACTGAGAATCGTGAGTATTGAGGTTTCCAACGAATCCGGCCTTGACGTGTCCGAGGCGGAGTTGGTCAGCGTCGCACGGTTCACCCTGGCCAGAATGGAAGTCAACCCCGCGGCCGAACTGTCGATGGTGTTGCTGGACACTGCGGCGATGGCCGACCTGCACATGCGCTGGATGGACCTGCCCGGGCCGACTGACGTCATGAGCTTCCCGATGGATGAGCTCGAGCCAGGCGGCCGGCCCGACGCTCCCGAGCCCGGCCCGGCGCTGCTGGGCGACATTGTGCTGTGCCCGGAGTTCGCCGCCGAGCAAGCCGACGCAGCCGGTCATTCGCTCGGCCACGAGCTGGCGCTGTTGACCATTCACGGAGTGTTGCACCTGCTGGGTTACGACCATGCCGAGCCGGATGAGGAAACGGAGATGTTCGCGCTTCAACATGAGCTGCTGGAGGAGTGGGTCGCCGACCAGGTCGAGGCCTATCGGCAAGATCGCCAATACGAAAAGGATCGCCGGTTGCTGGACAAGTCAAGGTTTTTCGACCAGCCGTGACCGGAACCGCACCGCTGTTGGGCGCGATCGCGCTGATCGGTCTGGGCGGGCTCTTCGCGGCGATCGACGCGGCGATCAGCACGGTGTCGGTCGCCCGGATCCATGAACTGGTGCGCGATCAGCGGCCCGGCGCGGGGCGGCTGGCCAAGGTGTTGGCAGACCGGCCCAGCTACATCAATTTGGTGGTCTTGCTGCGCATCGTCTGCGAGATCACCGCGACCGCGCTGCTGGTGGTTCATTTTCGCCATGCGCTGAGCCGGAACTGGGCTGTGTTCGTCGCCGCCGCGATCATGGTGGTCACCAGCTTCATCGTGATCGGCGTCGGTCCGCGAACCCTGGGCCGCCAGAACGCATATTCCATTGCCCTGACCTCTGCGTTGCCGCTGCAGGCGCTGTCGTGGCTGTTGATGCCGATCAGCCGGTTGCTGGTGATCTTGGGTAACGCTCTGACGCCGGGCCGGGGCTTTCGCAACGGTCCGTTCGCGTCGGAGATCGAGTTGCGCGAAGTCGTCGACCTGGCTCAGCAGCGCGGTGTCGTCGCCGCCGACGAACGGCGAATGATCCAGTCGGTGTTCGAACTCGGCGACACGCCGGCCCGCGAAGTCATGGTGCCGCGTACCGAGATGGTCTGGATCGAGAGCGATAAGTCAGCCGGCCAGGCCACCACGCTGGCAGTGCGCAGCGGGTATTCGCGCATTCCGGTGATCGGCGAGAACGTCGACGACATCGTCGGCGTGGTCTATCTGAAAGATCTTGTGCAGCAGACCTACTACTCGACCAATGGTGGCCAGGACACCACCGTGGCACAGCTGATGCGTCCGGCGGTTTTCGTGCCGGACTCCAAACCGCTGGACGCGTTGCTGCGGGAGATGCAGCGCGACCGTAACCATATGGCGCTGCTGGTCGACGAATACGGCGCGATTGCCGGACTGGTGACGATCGAGGATGTGCTGGAAGAGATTGTCGGTGAGATCGCCGACGAGTACGACGACGCGGAGACGGCTCCGGTAGAAGACCTGGGTGACAATCGCTTTCGGGTGTCGGCTCGACTGCCCATCGAGGACGTCGGCGAACTGTACGGGGTGGAATTCGACGACCACCTCGACGTGGATACCGTGGGCGGCTTGTTGGCGCTGGAACTGGGCCGCGTCCCGCTGCCGGGCGCCGAGGTCGTCTCGCACGGGCTGCGCTTGCATGCGGAGGGTGGCCCGGATCAGCGGGGCCGGTTGCGGATCGGCACCGTGCTGTTGAGTCCTGCTGAGACCAACGGTCGGCCGGTGGGCCATGACGGCTGAGCTGGACGCCGAGGATGCCAAACTGCTGTTACTGGCTCGGGGGACGATGGCTCGCGCCGAGGCGGGTAGCGGCGCCGCGGTGCGTGACGGCGACGGCCGCACCTACGTCGGCGCGCCGGTGAACCTGTCGTCGCTGCAGTTGACGGCGTTGCAGGTCGCGGTGGCAGCGGCGGTGTCCAGCGGCGCAACGGAACTCGAGGCTGCGGTGCTGGTCGCCGGCGCCGCGGACGACGCCGGTGTCGCGGCGGTTCGCGAACTGTCGGCGACGGCAGTGATCATCCGCAGATGACCGAGTTCCGTTCCGGATTCGTCTGCTTCGTCGGGCGCCCCAACACCGGAAAGTCCACGCTGACCAACGCGCTGGTCGGCGCCAAAGTCGCGATCACCTCGACGCGGCCCCAAACCACCCGGCACACCATCCGCGGCATCGTGCACCGGCAAGACCTTCAGCTCATCCTGGTCGACACACCGGGCTTGCACCGCCCGCGCACCCTGCTGGGCAAACGCCTCAACGATCTGGTCCGCGGCACCTACGCCGAGGTCGACGTGATCGGGCTGTGCATTCCCGCCGACGAAACCATCGGCCCAGGGGACAGGTGGATCGTCGACCAGATCCGTTCGATCGCGCCGAAGACGACACTGGTGGCCGTCGTCACCAAGATCGACACGGTGGCCAAGGAGCGGCTCGCCGCTCAACTCGCCGCGGCCGGCGATCTCGTCGGAATACCGGAGGGCCGGCAAGCCGAAATCGTCCCGGTATCCGCCGTTACCGGTGAACAGATCGACGTCCTGGTCGCCGTGCTGGCCGCGGCCCTACCGCCCGGTCCGGCGTATTACCCCGACGGTGAGCTGACCGACGAACCCGAAGAGGTTCTGATGGCGGAATTCATCCGCGAAGCGGCTCTGGAGGGAGTCCGCGACGAGTTGCCGCATTCGCTGGCGGTGGTAATCGACGAGGTCAGTCCGCGAGACGGCCGCGACGACCTGATCGACGTGCATGCCCTGCTCTACGTCGAGCGCGACAGCCAGAAAGGCATCGTGATCGGCAAGGGCGGCGCGCGGCTGCGTGAGGTCGGCACCGCCGCGCGCGGTCAGATCGAGAAACTGCTCGGCACCAAGGTATATCTCGACTTGCGCGTGAAAGTCGCCAAGAACTGGCAACGCGACCCCAAACAGCTTGGTCGGCTTGGCTTCTGACCTCAGTGGGCCGGTTGCGGCCCGCTCGATACTGGTGGCTTGTCGGTGCCGGTGTTCCACCACGCCAACGGCTGCCTGGCTGTCCAGCCCAGCACCGCCTCCAGCTCGGCGGCCAGCGAAACCAGCATGCCCTCGCTGTTGGCCGGCCCCATCAGCTGCACACCGATCGGCAAGCCTTCGGACGTGAAGCCCGCCGGAATATTGATCGACGGCCACCCAAGCAGATTCCACGGCCAGGTCACCGGGCACGCCGCGATCATGACGCGGTCGGTGGCCAGACCGCCCAGCTTGTCGAAGGCGTGCACGGGAGGCGGTGGCTGCGCCGTGGTCGGAGCCAGCACCACGTCGACGATGTTGAAGATCGCGCCGACCCGGCGCTGGTCACGCGCTTCCCCCGCGCGAGCCCTCCGCAACGCCCAACCCGACATCAGCCGGCCCAGCCGCATGTTCGATAAGGTCCGGGCGTCCAACTCGACGTCCTCACCGAACCGGTCGGCCCATTCCAGCAGGCCGGAGGTGGACCGGGACAAGAAGTTCAACGACATCCGCAGCCCATAATCCGGGTTGCCCGCCTCGACCGTGTGGCCGAGCAATTCGAGCTGATCGGCCACCGATCGCAGCGCGGCCCTGATTTCTGGATGCAGCTTGGCCGGAAAACCGGTGAACGGGAAACGCGTCGACAGTGCGATCTTCAACGGCCCCGGCGCGGTCCCGACGCATTCTGACACCGCCAACGGCGGGGGCTGATGCAAGTCGCCGTCGACATTGCCGGATACGGCGTCCAGCAGCAGCGCCGCGTCCTCGACGGTGCGGGCCAGCACGCCGTTGACCGTGATGCCGTTGAACGCCTCCGGCAACGGCCAGGTCGAGATGCGACCCCGCTGCGGCTTGATGCCCACCAGGTGGGTCCATGCCGCGGGAATGCGGACGCTGCCGGCCCCGTCGGAGCCGATCGCCGCGGCGACCAGGCCGGCGGCCACCGCGGCGGCGCTGCCGCCGGACGATCCGCCCGGGGTGTGTTTGCGCGACCACGGGTTGCGGGTGTGCCCGAATGCGGGTCCGCTGGTGAACGGCCACTGGCCGAGCTCACAAGTGTTGGTCTTGCCGACGATGACCGCACCGGCTGCCTTGAGCCGGCGCACCACCTCGGCGTCCGCCGATGCCGGGCGGACAAGTCCCGAAGTGCCGAAAGCCGTTGGCGCGTGCGCGACGTCGACGTCGTCCTTGACCGCGATCGGGACACCGAGCAGTGGCGCGTCGTCGCCTGCGGCGCGCCGCCGGTCGGCTTCGGCGGCATCGGCCAGCGCAGATTCGGTGAGCACCACCCGGAAAGCGTTGAGTGTGGACTGGCTGAGGTCGATCGCATGTAGCGAGCGGCGCACCAGCTCGTCAGACGTCACCTCGCCGTTGGCCAGCTGGTAGAGCTGGTCGGCCAAGGTGGGCAAGCGGGAATGTGAGGGATGCGTCATCGGTACCGAACATTATGGCCCGGTGAGCCGAACCGCTGCCGATCACTGGGGTGGGAAGGTGGCGCGTTCGGCGATGGCGGTGCGGTAGGTGTCGACTCGGCCGGGGACGGTGGAGACGACGGCGATGGTATGTCCGTCTCGTCCGTAGGCGGCGGTGAAGGACCAGCCGTCGGGATCGCCCTCAATGATTTCCCAGGTGTCGTAGTCGGTGGGGATGCCGAGAAGTTGGAGTTTGACGTCGTACTGGTCGGACCAGAAGTAGGGGACCTCGTTGTAGTCCTGGGCGTGGCCGGGCCCGGCCAGCAGGGTGCGCGCGGCTGCCGCACCTTGACGTTCGGCGTGGTCCCAGTGCTCGATACGCAGGTGCTTGCCGTAGAGCGGGTGCCACCAGCGGGCGATGTCGCCGGCGGCGACGATATTGATGGCGCCTTCCGCGGCGCAGGTGGCGTCGCACACCACACCGTTGTCGAGGTGCAGACCGGAGTCTTCCAACCAGCCGGTGTCGGGGGTCACCCCCAGGCCGATGACGGCCAGGTCAGCGTCGACCTGCGAGCCGTCGCTGAGTCGAACACCGTTGATGTGGCCTTCTCCGAGGAACGCCTCGACGCTGGTGTCCAGTCGTAGATCCACCCCGTGGTCGCGGTGTAGCTCGGCGTATCGCTGCGCCATTTCTTCGCCGAGCGCCGACAGTAGCGGCCCGGCGGATTTTTCGATGAGCACTACTTTTAGGCCGCGGGCGCGGCAGGTTGCGGCGACTTCCGCGCCGATGAAGCCGCCGCCGATCACCACGACTCGACGGCTGGCCTCCAGGCGTTGGCGGATGGCCAGGCAGTCATCGACGGTGCGCAGCACGAACACCCCGTCGGGCACGGGTCCGCCGGGCCAGCGGCGCGCAGCGGCCCCGGTGGCGATGACCAGTCCGTCGAAGCCCAGCGCTTGCTCGTGGTCACCGTCGCGGACCTCGACGGTGCAATGTCGCAGGTCCAGCCGGTGCGCTGTGGCCGCACGCAGTACCCGGGCGTCGACGTCGAGCTGGGGGGCCAGGTCCACACCGGCGCGCTGCACGGCGCCGGTGAGCAATTTCTTCGACAGCGGCGGACGGTGATACGGGGCGTGGCGTTCAGCACCGACAATGGTCAGCGCACCGTCGTAGCCGGCTTTGCGCAGCGTTTCGGCCGCCCGGGTGCCGGCCACGCCGGCACCGACGATAAGGATCTGCTTGAGTTCTGTCACGGCGTCAGTCCTGCACGGTGATCGCTTGAGTCGGACATGAGCTTTCTGCGCCCTTGACCTTCTCGTGCAGCTCTTCGCCGGGCTCATCTTGGAGCACGTAGAGATAGCCGTCGTCTTTGACTTCGAACACCTCGGGGCAGATGCTCATACACACCCCGTTGCCGTCGCAGGTGTCGTAGTCCACCACAACCTTCATCGGTTCATCTCTTTCCATTGCGCCTTGGCGCGCTCGCGGACCTCGCGGGCCGCCGGCGAGTACTCCAGGTAGTCCATCGCCATCTGCGTCGACGCCTCATGACTGGGATGATGGCCCGGGCGCAGATAACGCACAGGCACGGTGACCAGCAACTTCCACGGGCCCGGCACCTTGTATTCGCGGGCCGCCCGCAACCAGTCCCGCCACCGCGGTTTGGCGGTGATCGTCGGATCTTGGGTCATCAAAAACACCACGCCGTAGAGCCACCAGCCCACAAACAGCGGCGCGGTGGTCAGCATCGATACCGCGCGCAGCGGGTAGCTGCCGCACACGTGCTGATACACGTCGAAGACCAGCGAACGGTGCTCGATTTCTTCAGCACCATGCCAGCGCAGCAAATCCAGCATCACCGGGTTGGTGCCCGCGTAGTCAAGACCTCGGTTCTGCAGCACCCACTGCCCTAACACCGCGGTGAAATGCTCCAGTGCGGCCACATCGGCCAACCGCCGATACAGCCACCACCGCTTCCAGCTCGCCGGCCACCACTTCGGCGGATCACCGAGCGATCTGGACAACCACTTGCCCAACCGCTCGGTATAGGGCTCGGTGTCGATGCCCTGCTCGGCCAGGTGGTTCAACACCACCTGATGCGCCCAGGCATGCCAGGACTCCTGCTGGATAAACGGCTTGACCGCCGCCTCCAATTCCGGATCGTCGACCAGCGACGACGCCTCCAGCACCGCCTTGATGAAGTGCCGCTCGCCCTCGGGCAACAACAAATGCAGCACATTCATCATGTGCGTGGCGAACGGATCATCGGGGACCCAGTGCAACGGCAAATCCGACCAGTCAAAACGAACCTGGCGGCGAAACGCCGGATGACCATCGTGCCGTACTTCTACCTCAGGCATCGACCACTCCCTTCAACGTGGGCTCTGAGTTTCCGTTACCGGATAAGAACAAACCTGCATATGGCGACACCACGGGTCGCCGGTCAGGCGCGGACCCAACGCGCGCGCCAAGGTTGCGCCACAATGGTTTTCATGAGCTGATAAGTCGCACATGGATGGTTGACGAGCTATCGGTTTGCAGCGGACGATCGTCGTTCCGACGAGCCGGTAATCCTCCCAACCGCTACTATCCGCGCATGCATCGCACGTCGGGAACCTACGTCGATTGCTCGCACTGGTCCACACAGCGATGCCGACTCATACGGTGAGGTACGCCCCAACTGCGATCACCCCCAGCGTGGTCGGGGTGGTGTGGCGTTGGGCTTGCCGCGTGACGAGACGTGTACCGCGTGCACGCCCGGTTTCGCCGACAGCTGCTCCAGAAGACCGTCGAGGTGCGCCTTGTCGGTGTGCCAGTGCTGCACCGATTCCGGTTTCTGCGACAGCTCCGCGAGGACGCGCTTGAGTTTGTCCTGCTTTTTGTCGTTCTTGCCGTCCGCCGGGACGTCGTTGTGATCGCCCGAACGGGAGCCTTCCGTTTGCGCGTTGGTTGTGCGCGCCGCGCGCGGAACCGCGGCGCCCAGGGCGCCACCGGCCGCGCTCGCCAATCCCAGCTGACCGAACAACCCGCCTGCGGTGTCTGCTGCGACCAGCGGAGCCGCAGCTGAGCCGGTTCCCTGTAATACGGAGGCGGCCAGCCTGATCGCCGGTGTCTCGGCAGCCCAGGTCGGCGGCACCGACAAAGCCCCGACCGAACCCGCCTCCCCCAGGCCGGCCGACAGCGCCCCGGCCACAGGGGCCGCCGCAGGCCCGGCCGCCGATGCGGCAGCAGCGGGGCCTGCTATGGGCGGGTACAGCACGCCGGGCACAAGCGGGGCGGGGAGCTCGCCGTCGGAAAAGCCGGTCGCCGCCAGCGAGTAACCCAAGGTGCTGCTGGTTAACGCAACTCTTGCCGGCAGGGACGAGGTGCCCGGAAGTTCGAAGAGCTCGAGACCCTTTTCGAAGGGGGACAGCGAACCGAAGGGATTGATCACGTCCCTGAGCAGAATGGACAAGTAGGAGGGAAGCGACGCCTGGGCCGGTGCGGCGGTGGGCGCTGCGAGGCTTTGCAGCGCCGCGGGCACCGCGGCCATCGACTGTGCCGCGACCGATTGCGTAGCTGTGCCGACCGCCGGCGCAACCGTTGCGGATTGGGCCGTCGCTCCTCCGGGGTTGGCGATCTGGGGTGGCGGGGTGAATGGCGCCACCTGCGTGGCAGTGGCCGACTGGGCCGCGTATCCGTACATCGCGGCGGCGTCTTGGGCCCACATATCGGCGTACTGCGCCTCGGTGGCCGCGATCATGGGCAGGTTTTGCCCAAGAATATTGGTCGCCACCAGCGACGCGAGCTGAGCGCGGTTGGTTGCGATCACCGGCGGGGGCACCGTGGCTGCGAACGCCGTCTCGTAGGCGGTCGCGGCCGCACCGGCCTGAGTGGCAGTTTGCTCGGCCTGCGCCGCGGTGGTGTTGAGCCAGGCCGCGTACGGGGCTGCCGCGGCCGCCATCGACGCCGACGACGGGCCTTTCCAGGCCGCGGTCAACCCGGAGATCGCTGAGGAGTAGGAGGCCGCCGTCGACCGCAGCTGGGCGGCCAGCCCGTTCCAGGCCGCGGCGGCGGCCACCATAGAGTCCGCCCCCGGGCCGGCATACATGCGACCGGAATTGATCTCCGGCGGCAACGCCCCGAAATCCATTGTGGCCCAGTACTAACGTGCAGCCGCGGCGTTGGCGGCCTCGGTGGCCGCATAGGAACCGGCGCTGGTTCCCAGAGTGTTCACAAACATCTCATGGATCGCGGCCGCCTGAGAGCTCACTGCCTGGTAAGCCTGAGCGTGCGCGGCGAACTGCGCCGCGGTCAGCGCCGAGACCTCATCCGCCGCTGCGGGCAGCACCCCGGTTGTCGGGCCCGCCGTCGCCGCGGTCTGCGCGTTGATCTGCGAGCCGATGCCCGCCAAATCACCGGCAGCCACAGCCAACTGTTCCGGCTGTGTAGTCACGAAAGACATCTGTCCTTCCTTTCCTCTGGGTAGGTGGTTAGTCCTCGGGGATCACGATGATGGTGGCGGTGGTGGCCGCGCCTTGGATGGCGCCGGCGCTTGCGCCGATCGAGCGGGCGACGGTACCGCCGGTTCCGGCCATGGCCCGTCCCGCCAGACTCGACAGAGCCATATTGCCGAACAGGCTGCCCTGGCCGTCCGCCGCGAGCGCCGCAGCGGCGGCGGTAGGGCCGGCTTGCGGCAACACGATGGTGACCGGCCGGATCGCCGGGGTCGCACTGGCCCAACCGTGCGGCACCGACAAGCTGCCGACCACGCCGGCGTCGCCCATGCCCGCCGAAACCGCTCCTCCTGTCGAGCCCACCGCAGATATGCCCGGGACGACGGCGCCGGCCGTCGACGGGACGGCGGCCGCGGCTGCTGCCCTGCTGAGTGCCTGGCCGTACGCCACTTGCATCTTGTAGTTGTTGAACGGAGCGAGGAAGCTCTGGACGCCCAAGTCGTAAAAGGACCCAAAGGGGCTGAAGACCTTCGACGGATCGTATGGCCCGATGGTGGCGTTGAGGAAGCTTGTCGTCAGCGTTTCAAGTACCTCTGCGGGGGTGAACGGCGGATCGACCGCCTGAGCAGGCGCCGCCGCGGCAGGTACCGCCATGCTTTGCAGTGCCTGGGCCAGCGTGGAGGTCGGGGCCTGGGTGGCGGCGGGTTGCGGAACCGCAGTAGCCTGGGCGGCCGTCCCGCCCGCATTGGTGGTCTGCGGCGGCTCGCCGAACGGTTTCAACTGAGCGGCGGTCGCCGAGGCGCCGGCATAGCCGTACATCGCGGCGGCGTCCTGGGCCCACATCTCGCCATATTGCGCTTCAGTAGCCGCGATCGCCGCGGTGTTCTGGCCGAGAATATTGGTGGCGATCAGCGACATCAGCAGACCTCGGTTGGCCGCGACCGCCGGCGGAGGCACCGTTGCCACGAAAGCGGTTTCGTATGCGGCCACCGCCGCCCTGGCCTGGGTGGCGGTCTGCTCGGCCTGGGCCGCGGTGGCCCTGATCCATGTCACGTACGGCGCGACCGCGGCGGCCATCGTGGCCGACGACGGACCCTGCCACTGAGACGTCACGCCCGAAATCACCGAGGCGTAAGCCGCCGCCGCCGAGTACAACTCGGCGGCCAACTCATCCCAGGCCGTCGCGGCAGAAAGCATCGAACCCGATCCAGGCCCGCTATACATACGCCCGGAATTGATCTCCGGCGGTACTGTTCCGAAATCCATCGCTACACCCCGGCAACACTTGATCATGGCCACAGTGGTCGTGATCGTCTATCGACATACCCCGCCGTAGCTTTGTCAAACCGTCAGGGGGAGTGCTGGCGGATCTATCGCGAAACCGGGAGTGCACGCGTGCATGTGTCGTCGAGGGCAGACCCACCCGACCCCAAACCACAGTGGGGATAGTTGGCGGGGGGCGGCGCGGGTACCAGTGAAGTCGCATTGCGATGCCAGACTGGTGCGATGCGGTTGTATCGGGATCGGGCGGTGGTGCTGCGCCAGCACAAGCTCGGCGAAGCCGATCGGATCGTCACGCTGCTGACCTGCGATCACGGATTGGTCCGTGCGGTGGCCAAGGGTGTGCGCCGCACTCGCAGCAAGTTCGGTGCGCGGCTGGAGCCGTTCTCTCATATTGACGTGCAACTGCATCCCGGCCGCAACCTGGACATCGTCACCCAGGTCGTCTCAATCGACGCGTTCACCACTGACATCGTCAGCGACTACGGCCGGTACACCAGCGCCTGCGCGGTGCTGGAAACCGCTGAGCGCCTCGCCGGTGAGGAGCGGGCGCCGGCCCCGGCGCTGCACCGGCTCACGGTGGGCGCGTTGCGGGCGGTGGCTGACGGCCGACGGTCCCGTGAGCTGGTGCTCGCTGCCTATCTGCTGCGCGCCATGGGGATCGCCGGATGGGCGCCGGCATTGACCGAGTGCGCCCGGTGCGCGGTACCCGGCCCGCATCGGGCGTTTCACATCGCTGCCGGAGGCAGTGTGTGTGGGCATTGCCGCCCCGCCGGTTCGACCACGCCGCCGTTGGGTGTGCTGGATCTGATGTCTGCCCTGCACGACGGCGACTGGGAAGCCGCCGAGGCCGCGCCGCAATCGCACCGCAGTCACGCCAGCGGATTGGTGGCCGCTCATCTGCAATGGCATCTGGAGCGGCAGCTGCGAACGTTGCCGCTGGTCGAGCGGATGGCCCAGGTCGACCATGGCTATGCGCAGGGCTGAGCGTAAGCGACCGGAGGCCGGTTTCGCCCAACTCGACCCGGCGCCGGGCGATTACCCGACTTTCCCCGACAAATCGACCTGGCCGGTGGTGTTTCCCGAGTTGCCGCCCGCGCTCGACGGCGGCCCACGCCGGCCGCCGCAACACACTTCAAAGGCGGCAGCGCCCAGGATCCCGGCTGCCCAGCTGCCCGCTCACGTCGCCATCGTGATGGACGGCAACGGCCGGTGGGCCACCCAGCGTGGGCTTGCCCGCATCGAAGGCCACAAGATGGGTGAGGCGGTGGTAATTGACATCACCTGCGGTGCAATCGAACTCGGCATCAAGTGGCTGAGCCTGTACGCCTTTTCCACAGAGAACTGGAAGCGTTCGCCCGAAGAAGTACGCTTCTTGATGGGTTTCAACCGTGATGTGGTGCGGCGCCGCCGCGAGAACCTGAACGACATGGGGGTGCGGATCCGGTGGGTGGGATCGCGCCCGCGGCTGTGGCGCAGCGTCATCAGGGAACTCGAAATCGCTGAGGACATGACCGGTGACAACGACGTCATTACCGTCAACTACTGCGTCAACTACGGCGGCCGTACCGAAATCACTGAGGCCACAAGGGAAATCGCACGTCTAGCCGCGGCGGGCCGGCTCAACCCGGACCGGATCACCGAGGCGACCGTCGTGCGTCACATGCAACGGCCCGACATACCCGACGTGGACCTGTTGCTGCGGACGTCAGGGGAGAAGCGGTCCAGCAATTTCATGCTGTGGCAGGCCGCTTATGCCGAGTACATCTTCTCCGACAAGTTGTGGCCCGACTACGACCGCCGTGACCTGTGGGCCGCCTGCGAGGAATACGCGTCGCGGCACCGACGGTTCGGGAGCGCCTGATGTCGGTCGGAAACATCACGCCGTTCACATCTGTCACATGGAGGAAGGGATGTCCATTGTGCCCAGCTCTGAGCGACAATTTGGCCGTGCGTCCGGTTCACCCGCCTATCCGCCGCCCGCACGGTGAATTAGTCGCTCAGAGGTGGGCACATCGGGTGTCTGGTCGGAGCCGAGGCTGCTGTGACAGATGTGACGGCACGAGAACGCAGACGGAGCCACGCTGATGCCTTCCCTGCAGCAGCGGCTGGCAGAGGTGCTCGGCGAAGTGCTGCCCGTCGAGGAGGAACCCGACGGCGCGCTGACGATTCGCCATGACGGCACGTTCGCGTCGTTACGAGTGGTCACCATCGTCGAGGATCTCGACCTGGTGTCGCTCACGCAGATGTTGGCGTGGGACCTGCCGCTCAACAAGAAGGTCCGCGACCGGGTGGCCGAACAGGCGCTGAACACCATGCTCGGGGCCGTGGCCGTAGTGGAGAAGTTCAGCGAGAAGGGGTCCAAGCGCGACTCCGGTAAAACCGGAGATGTGATGCTGCGCTACAACTTTCCCGGCGCCGGCCTCACCGACGACGCACTGCGAACGCTGATCCTGATGGTGCTCGACAAGGGTGCCGACATCCGGCGCGTTCTGATCGGTTGACGTCAGCCGCAGTCAGAGCAGGTACCGAAAATCTCGATGGTGTGACTGACATCGGAGAACCCGTGTTCGGCCGCTACTTGCGCGGCCCAGGTCTCCACCTCGCGGTCGCCGACCTCCACGGTGCACCCGCAGCCGCGGCACACGAGATGGTGGTGGTGATGACCGGAACACTGCCGGTATACCGCTTCGCCGGTGTCGGTGCGCAAAGTGTCGACCATGCCAGCCGCCGACATCGACTGCAGCGTCCGGTAGACGGTGGCCAGGCCGATGTTCTCGCCACGGCGGCGCAGTTCGTCGTGCAGTTCCTGCGCCGATCGGAAATCGTCGAGGGTTTCCAGCAGCGTCGAGATCGCGGCCCGCTGCCGGGTCGACCGAGCAGCTGTGGTCACGGCTTTCCCTCGGCCGCATGGGCCACCGCGTCGATGACGATATGCGAGAGGTGATGATCGGCCAGCCTATAGAGCACTTCGCGGCCCGACCGTTCGCCGGCGACCACGCCCGCCGCCTTGAGGATCTTCAGGTGCTGGCTGACCAGCGGCTGCGGCACGCCCAGCGCGTCGACCAATTCGTGCACGCAGCGCTGAGATTCGCGCAGCTGCAACACGATGGCAATTCTCACCGGCGCGGCCAATGCCCGCAGCAGCTCCCCGGCGGCGTCGAGAATCTCGCGCGGCGGTGGGGGTAGCGCGGCGGCAGCTCCGTGATCATGGGTGGCGGCCAGCTCCGAGCCGAGCTCGCCGTCGGCCGCAGTGGTGGAAGACATATCGCCTCCACTGTCACATGCATGATGATGCATGTCAAAGACCGTCGCGCCGGTCGCTACGATGACGTGCGCAACAAACCCCTGCCCAGACAGACAGGAGTACACCGGCTCGTGACGTCCGTCATCGACACCGTCGTCAACCTCGCCAAACGGCGCGGCCTGGTCTACCCTGCCGGTGAGATCTACGGCGGCACCAAGTCGGCGTGGGATTACGGGCCGCTCGGCGTGGAGCTCAAGGAAAACGTCAAACGGCAGTGGTGGCGGTCAGTGGTCACCGGCCGCGACGACGTGGTCGGACTGGATTCCTCCATCATCTTGCCGCGCGACGTCTGGGTCGCCTCTGGGCATGTCGAGGTGTTTCATGACCCGCTCGTCGAGTCGCTGATCACGCACAAGCGCTACCGCGCCGATCACCTCATCGAGGCCTACGAGCTGAAGCACGGACATCCGCCACCCAATGGGTTGGCCGACATCCGCGACCCGGAAACCGGTGAACCCGGCCAGTGGACCGAGCCCCGCGAGTTCAACATGATGCTCAAGACCTACCTGGGGCCAATCGAGACCGAGGAAGGGCTGCACTACCTGCGGCCCGAGACCGCGCAAGGCATCTTCGTCAACTTCGCCAACGTCGTCACCACCGCGCGCCGCAAACCCCCGTTCGGCATCGGCCAGATCGGCAAAAGCTTCCGCAACGAGATCACGCCGGGCAACTTCATCTTCCGCACCCGCGAGTTCGAGCAGATGGAAATGGAGTTTTTCGTCGAGCCGTCGACCGCTGCCGAGTGGCACCAGTACTGGATCGACACCCGGCTGCAGTGGTACGTCGACCTGGGTATCGATCGCGAGCACCTACGGCTCTACGAGCATCCCAAGGACAAGCTGTCCCATTATTCCGACCGCACGGTCGACATCGAGTACAAGTTCGGCTTCGCCGGCAACCCGTGGGGCGAGCTCGAGGGGGTGGCCAACCGCACCGACTTCGACTTGTCAACGCACTCCAAGCATTCCGGTGTCGACCTGTCGTTCTACGACCAGGTCAGTGACACCCGCTACGTGCCGTATGTGATCGAACCGGCAGCCGGCCTAACCCGCTCGTTCATGGCATTTCTGATCGACGCCTACAGCGAAGACGAGGCGCCCAACGCCAAAGGCGGCATGGACAAACGCACGGTGCTGCGGCTTGATCCCCGGCTGGCGCCGGTCAAGGCCGCTGTGCTGCCGCTGTCCCGGCACGCCGACCTGAGCCCGAACGCTCGCGATCTGGCCGCCGAGCTGCGGAAGTACTGGAACGTCGAATTCGACGACGCCGGCGCGATCGGGCGCCGTTATCGTCGCCAGGACGAGATTGGCACACCCTATTGCGTGACAGTGGATTTCGATTCACTCGATGACCACGCCGTCACCGTCCGCGAACGCGACGCCATGACGCAGGACCGGGTCGCGATCAACGCGGTGGCCGACTATCTGGCGGTGCGGCTCAAGAGCTGTTGAACGCCCCTCGGCGGCTCAGCCGCGCAGCGCCGAGACTGCGTCGGTCAGCAACTGCTCCGCTCGTTCGGTGTCGACCGGACTCGGCTGCTGCTGCTTGGCTGTACGCACGGGGCTGGCCTCGACGGTCACCACCGAATTGCCGAAGTACGCCGAATAGGTGAACACTTCGCTGTCGCGTTCCTTGCCGCGCGCGGTGACCTGTACCTGCCGGTGTTCTCCTAGTGTCTGCGCGCCGCTGATCTGGGGTGCATCGACCACATCGATGGTGCCGGTTGCGCTGCCCGCGGTGAATCCAACGTGCTTGCACTTCTGGGTCAGCGAAGTGTCGTACGGCACCTTCGTATTGGCGCTGACGGCTTTAGCGATTAGCCCGTTGCCTTTACCTTGAGCGACGACCACGGCCATCTTGCCTTGTGTCCCGGCCGGCAACCACTGCACGGTGGCTAACTTCTCGCAGTCCGGCGGATCGAAGGTGACATCTGGAGGAAGCTGCTGCTCGCTCAACATCTGGGGCGTGATGTCGGACGGGCCCTTCGAGGAAGTCCGGTACTCCGGGCCAAAAGTCGACTTGACCGCGAATACCTTCGTAACGTCGACGGGACGACTCGGCTGATTCCCGCAGGCGGCCAGCGCCGCGACGCACATGACGCCCACCAACGGCTTGTGAAGCACTCACGCAATCTACCCAACGTCGTCAAAACCGCCCGCCGCCGCCCATGAAGCCGCCGTCGAAGCCGCCCGACGAACCGCCGAATGACGTGGCGCTCCAACCACCGCCTCCGCCCCAGCCGCCGCCGAGCGCTCCGCCGAGCAGATCGCCGATGATGAGTCCGCCCATCATCGCGCCCATGTTGCTCCCGCCGCCGTAGCGTCCGGCATAGGCTCGCTGAGCCGAATCGACGTCGGCGTTGGCCAACGACTGCGCCTGCGCGGCCAGGGTGGCCGCGCCGTTCGCATGGGCGATCGCTTCGGTCACGTTCGTGGACCGCTTGTGCTGCGCTGCCTGCAGATGCCGGCTGGCTTCGGCAAGCCGGGTGCGCGCCTCAGGGCCGACGCTGCCGCGCCGGGTGTCGATGTAGTCAGAGACCGCCCGCACCCGCGACTGTGCGGTGAACAACGCCTGGTCCAGCGTGCGATTGAGTCGCTCGGCATTGGCCTGTTCCTCGGCGAGGGTGCCGAGCAGCCGGTCGAGCTCAGCATTGGCGGCGGCCAATCGGGTGAACGCCCCGAGCGGATCGGTGGAGCCGCCGGAATCAGCGGCGTCGACGGCCTTGACCGCCGCGTCCCGGGCGGCGGCCAGCTCCCGGGTGTGCGAGCCGCTGGCCTTGTGCAGCTGCGTTTCGGCCTGCGCGATGCCGTCCCGGAGGTGGGCGATGGCCGACGGCAACTCGGTCGCGGCGTGGCGGATGTCGTCGGACGCGGTGTCGACGGCGTCGAGCAGCGCACGGGCCTGTCCCAGGGCAGCTTCGGCGGCGCGGACCGCGTCCACCAAGGCGGTCTGCTGCCCGCTGACCGCACGGGCCGCCAGATCGCGGCCGCGGGTGACGTTCTGGTCGGCGAAGGCCAGCCGCTCTTTGGCGGTCGCGACGTTGCCGGACACCGAAGTCAGTGCCGCAGGGTCAAATTCCGTGGTCAGCTGGGCCAGCCGCTTTTCGGCCGGCGCGACGCGGGCGGTCAGCTCGACCACCTGTTGGGTCAGGCCATCCAGCCGCGACGGTGCATTGATCACCAGATCCCGCAACCGCTCGAACGCTTCGGTTTGCGACTCCAGCTCGCGATCCGCCCGCGCCGCCGACACGATCACCCGGGTCAGCAGCTCCCGCCGTTGCGCCGGTGTCTCCGGGATCGCGTCGTCGAGCTGCTGGCGCACGTTGAACGCCTGCGTCAGCGCCGCTTTGGCATTGTCGACCGCCCTACTGAACGGTTCGGTCTGCTTGGCGCCGAACTCCTCGACCGCCAGCGCCAGCTCATTGGCACTGGTGCGCACCGCGTTGTCGACTTCGACCACCTTTGACCGCGACAAGTCGTCGAGCGCATCCAACGGCACACCGGCCAGCGCGTCCGGGTCGGTGGGGTCGACTCGTCGCGCGGCGTCCAACTCGGCGGCGCGACGTCGCCGGCGCCGGTGACGCACGAACAACAACAGAATCGCCAGCGCGACCGCCACGGCCATTAGCCCACCCAGCAGCGGCGCCCAGCTGACGGAGCCCGGTGACCGGTTGAGCCCGTCGGCGGCCTGGATCGCCGCACCGCCCCAGTCGCTGCGGTGCAGCGCGGGTTCGATGTTGTTGACGCGCAAGGCGTCGACCTGGCTGGAATCGATGCTCTTGATCGTGTCGGGCACCAGGAAGGCATAGGAGCGGTCGGTGGTGGCCACCGCGAGCAGCGCGTCGGAATCGCCGAGGTCGCTGGCCTGTCGGGTGTTTCGTGCCCAGCTGGTGGCGCCTTGCCCGGAGAACGTGTCGACGTAGACCACCCACAGCCGGATGTGCCGGTCGGTGTAGAGCTTGTCGACGGCTGACTGGACCGCGGCCCGGTTCGGTCCGGTCAGCGCGCCGGCGTTGTCGGTGACATATCCCGGCAGCCGGAACGGGGGTTGCGCGGTCGCGGTCGGCGCCAGCAGCAGTCCTGCGGTCAGGATTGCCAAGGTCAGGCCCACCAGGCGGGATATGCGCATGCTCGCCAATCTAGCCCCGTCGTCCGGCGACGATGCGGGTCCGCCGCGTCGTCCTGGCAGACTGAGGCGCAATGAACCAGCCCGATCCCTACGACGATTTCGATCGCCAACGCCAGGTTCCCGAAGCGCCGAAGACGGCGGGCCTGCCGGGCACTCAAGGCCAGCACCGCACCGATTTCGCGCGCGACCGCGCAAGGGTGCTGCATAGCGCGGCGTTGCGCCGGCTGGCCGACAAGACGCAGGTCGTCGGACCACGAGAGAGCGACACTCCCCGCACCCGCCTCACGCACTCGCTGGAAGTAGCGCAGATCGGCCGGGGGATGGCGATCGGGTTGGGCTGCGATCCGGACCTGGTCGACCTGGCCGGATTGGCGCACGATATCGGCCATCCGCCCTACGGGCACAACGGTGAGCAGGCGCTCGACGAGGTCGCCTCGGCGCACGGCGGGTTCGAGGGCAATGCGCAGAACTTTCGCATCCTGACCACCCTGGAGCCCAAAGTCCTTGACGCACAGGGCCGTAGCGTGGGCCTGAACCTGACCCGGGCAGCGCTGGACGCGGTCACCAAGTATCCGTGGCCGCGTCGCGGCGGCGAGCTGAAGTTCGGTTTCTACGACGACGACCGTGACGCCGCCGACTGGCTGCGCGCTCGTGCGCCCGCGGACCGGCCATGCCTGGAAGCGCAGGCGATGGATTGGGCCGACGATGTCGCATACTCGGTGCACGACGTCGAGGATGGCGTTGTCTCCGGCCGCATCGACTTGCGTGTGCTGGCCGACGACGACGCGGCCGCCGCGCTGGCCGAGCTGGGAGCGAGAGCGTTTCCCCGTCTGCACGCCGACGACCTGGCCGGTGCCGCCCGGCGCCTGTCGACGATGCCGGTGGTCGTCACCGTCGGCAAGTACGACGCGACGCTGTCGGCTTCGGTCGCGCTCAAACGACTGACCAGTGAGCTGGTGGGCCGGTTTGCTTCGGCGGCGATCGCGGCCACCCGCGCAGCCGCCGGGCCGGGCCCGTTGGCCCGCTATCGGGCCGACTTGCAGGTGCCCGACCTGGTCCGCGCTGAAGTGGCGGTGCTGAAAATCCTGGCGCTGCAATTCATCATGTCCGACCCGCGACACCAGCAACTACAGGTCCGCCAGCGCGAACGCATCCACCAGGTGGCGCAGTGGCTGCTCGCCGGCGCACCGCGAACCCTCGACCCGATCAACGCGGCGGCGTTCGACACCGCCGGCACCGACGGCGCCAAGCTGCGGGTGATCGTCGACCAGATCGCGTCCTACACCGAGGGCCGCTTGGAGCGCGTCGCGGCGGGCGCGGTGACCTGGGTCAGCGACTGAGCAGGTGACCCAACCACCGGATCAGTTGAGTTCCCGGGCGACGAAGTCCTCAAGGTCGAACAGATTGCCTGCGGCGCGTTCGGCGACTCGCAGCAGCGTGGTCATCACCGCCTCCTCCTCGATCTGCTCGTTGAGAAACCACCACATGAACTGCTCACCGAGGTAGTCGCCTTCGTCGCGAGCCGTGGCCGCAAGCGTGCTGACTTGCCGGGTGACCGTGCGCTCGGAATCGAGGGCGAAGGCGATCGCGTGCCGCGGGGTGTCGAACTGGTTGCGCACGTCGTCAGCTCCGGGAATCTCGACCCGAAAGTCGCGGTCAATGAAGTACCGGACCAATTTCATTGCATGCTCGCGTTCCTCGCCGGCTTGCCGGTAAAAGAATTTGGCGAGTTGCGGTAAATCGTCGTTATCGAAATAAGCTGCGATCGCGGTGTATTGCTGCGTGACGGTGAATTCGTTGCGGATCTGCTCTTGCAACAGGGCGTGGAATTTCGTCTCCGGCGTGTTGTGATCAGTCATGCTCAGCACATTACCGCTGTTCAGAGCGCTGCACAACGAAGGTGACGCTAATTGAGGGCAGGGTTCTCTAACTAAAGTAAGCCTACCTTTCCCGATATCGGAAGGTCAAACGTATTCAAAAAGCGAAGGCTACCCTAAGCGAAAGTATGCGGGCCTGCCCGAATTTGCGATCACCGCCGGCAGCGCTCACATTTGGCTTTATCACAGACGTCGGGGAACTCTCGGGGTCGATGACGGTCACGGCGGGCGGCTCTGCCATGGATGTCGATGCGGATCCGTTCGCAGACTTGTTCGGGGCGGGCGCTGCCCCGCTTGATCAATTGTTTCCCGTGCAGGTTGATCTGTTTCTCGACCAGCTGCTCGGCTCTTTCGGTATCTGACCGAGGTTGCGACCTTTGGTCGCGCGCAATTGATTTGTGAGACGGGCTCTTTGGCCGCTGCTCACACATTTCGATGCGGCATCGATCGGTGCCTGGTGGTCGAACCACTTACACTAGGCCGATGGCCGGCCGTATCTCGGATCGCGATATCGCCGCCATCCGTGAACGAGTCCGCATCGAGGATGTCGTCGGTGACTACGTGCAACTGCGCCGCGCCGGAGCCGATTCGCAGAAGGGTTTGTGTCCCTTCCACGACGAGAAGACACCGTCGTTCCATGTCCGGCCCAACCACGGCCACTTCCACTGCTTCGGCTGCGGCGAGGGCGGCGACGTGTATGCCTTCCTGCAGAAGATCGAACGCGTCAGTTTCGTCGAGGCCGTCGAACTGCTGGCCGATCGCATCGGGCACACGATCAACTACACCGGTGCCGCGACCAGCGTGCAGCGCGACCGCGGCACCCGCAGCCGGCTGGTCGCCGCGAACGCCGCGGCGTCGGCGTTCTACGCCGACACGCTGGAATCCGCCGAAGCCGCCCCGGCTCGCCGATACCTGTCCGACCGCAACTTCGACGCCGACGCTGCCCGGCATTTCGGCTGCGGGTTCGCGCCGTCCGGCTGGGACTCACTGACAAAACATCTGCAGCGCAAGGGTTTTGATTTCAAGGAGTTGGAAGCGGCAGGTCTGTCCCGGCAGGGCCGGCGCGGCCCAATCGACCGATTTCACCGCCGGCTACTGTGGCCGATCCGCACCTCGGCCGGCGAGGTGATCGGTTTCGGGGCGCGGCGACTGTTCGACGACGACCCGATGGAAGCCAAGTACGTCAACACTCCCGAGACGTTGCTGTACAAGAAATCGGCGGCGTTGTTCGGCATCGACCTGGCCAAACGCGACATCGCGAAGGGGCACCAGGCCGTGGTCGTCGAGGGCTACACCGACGTGATGGCGATGCACTTGGCCGGGGTCACCACGGCGGTGGCCTCCTGCGGCACCGCATTCGGCGACGAGCACCTGTCCATGCTGCGCCGACTGATGATGGACGACAGCTTCTTTCGCGGTGAGCTGATTTACGTGTTCGACGGTGACGAAGCCGGCCGGGCCGCCGCGCTCAAGGCGTTCGGCGGTGAGCAGCAGCTGGCGGGCCAGTCCTTCGTCGCCGTCGCCGCCGACGGCATGGATCCTTGTGACTTACGGTTGGCGTCCGGCGACGGCGCGCTGCGCGACCTGGTCGCCCGGCGAACACCATTGTTCGAGTTCGTGATCCGCAGCGCGCTGGCCGAAATCGACTTGGACAGCGCGGAGGGCAGGGTGGCCGCGCTGCGGCGCTGTGCGCCGATGGTCGCCCAGATCAAAGACTCGACGCTGCGCGACGAGTACGCGCGACAGCTGGCCGGCTGGGTTGGCTGGCCCGACGTCGCGCAAGTCATCGGCCGGGTGCGCGACGAGGCGAGATCCGGCAGAAACCATAGCCGCGCCAAGCCACGGCGCGCCGCGGCAGCGCCCGCCGACACCGCCCCGGTGGCCAGCGCGGCGTTTCGCCCCGATCCGCGCGATCCGACCCTGAGGCCGCAGCGTGAGGCGCTCAAGTCCGCGCTGCAGTATCCGGCGCTGGCCGGTCCGGTGTTCGACGCGCTGACCGTCGAAAGTTTCACCCATCCCGGCTACGCCGCCGTGCGCGCGGCGATCGGTTCGGCGGGCGGCACCGGCGGCGGTATCACCGGAGGGCAGTGGCTCGAAGCGGTGCGCCGCCAGGCTCCGTCACCGGCGACCGCGGGGCTGATCAGCGAACTGAGCGTCGAGGCGATTCGGGTCGACGATGACGACGACAAGCTGCCCCGCTACATCACCGGAGTGCTGGCACGGTTGCAGGAGGTCTGGGTGGGCCGGCAGATCGCCGAGGTCAAGTCGAAGCTGCAGCGGATGTCACCGGTCGAATCGGCCGACGAGTACCACGCGCTGTTCGGCGATCTGGTCGCCATGGAAGCTTATCGGCGCAGCCTGTTGGAGCAGGCCTGCGGTGACGATCTCACCGCTTGAAGTTGCCCCGCTGCTGCGGCTCTATGACGCTGGTCGAATCGTCGATCTCGGCTAACGTCACCATCCTGGCATCCGGTGAAACCCGCTGCGCGATCTTGCGCCGACCCGCCTCGATCAGCGATCTGGTGGCCGGACTGCCGGTGATGGCACGGTAGGTGCCCACGATCTGCTCGTAGCGCCGGCGCCCGGCTTTCGCGCCCAGCACATATCCGAGCCCCAGCACGACGACATACCGGATCACGACAATTCCTCCCCACGCGGTGCGACTGTTCCATCCTGCCTCACCCGCCCGGGCCTGCGCGCGGTGGCAGCCGCGATCGCCTGTCGATGCGGCAATACGCTAGAGTCATCCCTCGATCCGAGAGCGGGATCTCCGCAGTCCCCTGTAGCTCAACTGGCAGAGCATTCGGCTGTTAACCGAAGGGTTGAAGGTTCGAGTCCTTCCGGGGGAGCAAAGCCAGCTAGGTGTTCAGCCGGGGGATCACCGACGGGCCCTGCGGCTGCGGATTGTTGTTCGACTGCTTCTGTTTGGCGGCCTGGGCGATGGCGTTGGCGCTGGCGGCCGCCAGTTCGCGCCGCTCCTTCTCGGTCAGTTCATAAAAGGCCCACGCGCCCCAGGCGGCGGGCCGAACGTACAGCGTGACCTCGCGGCGGTTGCCGAAGAAAGCAGGAATCGGAACGGCGCGGTCGATCGTCGCGGAACTGCTCATCTCTTGCGCGATCTGGTGGATGTTCGCCGAGTCCTGCAGTTCGTAGGTCAGCGACTGGCCGACCCGGTTGGGCGGTCCTTGCAAAGCCAGGAACCACGCCATTTGCCACTCCCTTGCTCGGTTACCACAATGCCGCAAGTCAGGCTAGCAACGCCACACCAGAGCTCGCGGGACTATACGGGCAGATTCTCCGGATGCAGCATCTCGGCGTAACGAAGCTCCTCGGGGATGCCGAAGCCGTCGACCAGTGTCTCGGCGTGGGGTCGCAGCACCCGGCAGCGTTCGTTGATGCCGCTGGTGACGGCCTTGGCCCGGTCGGTGGACAGGAACCGATGCTCGATGTACCAGGCCTTGTCGTCTTCGATCACCGTCAGCGCGTACAAGTCGCACACCAGCCCGAGAAGCTCACGGGCTTCTTCGTCCCTACACGACTCGATGCCGGCGATGAATCCCTCCAGCACCACCCGGTCGATGTGGGCGTAAGCGGCGTGCAGCACGTGATCCTGCACGCTGTTGAACGCGTCGAACGCCGACATCTCGTTGGTCCGGGATTGCAGCCGGCGGGCGACCGTCGATAGCAGGTATTCCTCGCGGTCTTCGAACATCTGCATCTGAGTGCCGCGGTTGAACAGGCTGCCCTCTTCTTCGTTGTCCTGCCGAGCGTCGACGATGGTTTGGATGATCGTCTCGGCCGCAGTGCGTTTCAGTACACGGGTTCCGACGGTGTTGGCCGCGAAGCGTACCCAGTCGACGGGACTCATGCTGCGGATGTCGTCGGCATAGGCGGTCAGCAGCTCCTTGGCCACCAATTGCATCAGGACGTGGTTATCTCCCTCGAAGGTGGTGAACACGTCGATGTCCTGGCGCAATGCGATCAGCCGATTCTCGGCCATGTAGCCCGCGCCGCCGCACGCCTCGCGGCAGTCTTGAATCGCCCGGCTGCCGTGCCAGGTGTTGGCAGCCTTCAGCCCGGCGGCGCGCGACCCCAGTTCACGCTGCTCCTCGAGATCCGGTGCGTCCGCGGTCTGCACGTCGTGGCACCTGCCGACCAGCTCGTTCTGGGCGAACTGCAGCGCGTACGACCTCGCGATCAACGGCAGCAGGCGCCGCTGGTGCACCAGGTAATCCATGATGACCACCTCGCGCTCCTCGTCAGGTGCGCTGAATTGCCTGCGCTGCAACGCATACCGGGTGGCGATGTCCAGCGCGACGCGCGCGGCGGCGCCCGCGCTCCCACCGACGGTGATGCGGCCCCGAACCAGCGTGTCCAGCATGGTGAAGAACCGGCGATTGGGATTGTCGATCGGTGAGCTGTAGGTGCCGTCGGGCGCGACGTCGCCGTACCGGTTGAGCAGGTTCTCCCGCGGCACACGGACGTTGTCGAAAAAGATGCGGCCGTTGTCGACGCCGGGAAGCCCGCCCTTGTACAGGTTGTCCGACGTCGTCACCCCGGGGCAGTCGTTGCCGTCGGCGTCGCGGATCGGCACCACGAAACAGTGCACGCCGTGGTTGACCTCGTTGCCGTCCTCGGCAGTGATGAGCTGTGCGAAAACGGCCGCGACGGTGGCGGTTTCAGCCGCGCCGCCGATGTAGTCCTTGCGTGCCGTGGGAGTGGCGGAGTTGATGACGAACTCCTCGGTGGCGGCGTCGTAGTTCGCGGTCGTCTCCAACGACTGCACATCGCTGCCGTGCCCGGTCTCCGTCATCGCGAAACAACCCCGCAGCTCGAGGTTGATGATCTTCTTGACGTAGGCCTGGTGATGGCGCTCGGTGCCCAGATTCTCCACGGCGCCGCCGAACAAACCCCATTGCACGCCGGCCTTGACCATCAGCGACAAGTCCGACATCGCCAGCATCTCGATGTGGGTGATCGCCGCACCGAGGTCGCCGGTGCCGCCATGTTCTTTCTTGAAGGCGTCGTCGGCGGCGCCGTTGTCGGCCATGATCCGCAGCTGTTCGGCGACCTTGGTGCGGGCGATCACGGTGTTAGGTGTGTAATGCGGCCGAAAGACTTCCCCCGACAGCGTCATCCGCATCTTGTCTTTCGCATCGCGCCAACGCCCGTCCAACGTCTTGCGCAGATGTTCTGCAGTAGAGGTCATACCCGACGGTAGCCTGCCGTCGCGCCGCGTGGGTACCTTCGGACGCTTCAGCCGGACGCGCGCAGCCGCAGTCGCCAGCGCAGCAAGGCGAGACCCGCCACTGCGAACGCGGTCAGCATCGCTATATCGAGCGCCCAGCAGTCGGGTGAGTGCATCCATAGCGTGTCTTGGGTGGCCAACAGGTCGATCTCGCTGAGATCGACGCTGGACGCAGCGGCGGCAAACCCCCAGCGGGCCGGGATGAACCAGGACACCACGTCGAAGCCGTACCTGGCTGCGGGCGGGAAGGTTCCACCACAGAACACCAGCGACAGCAAGATCACCAGCACCACGATCGGCAGCAGCTGATCTCGATGCTTGGCCAGGGACGCGCACGCCAGGGCGATGATCGCCGAGACGATCGCCGTGGCGGCCACGCTGACATACAGCTCGATGACCGAGTCGCCGAACACCATCCCCGGTGTGGTGGGTGCGCCTTGGCCGACGACCGCCGCAGTGGTGGTGATCGCGGTTTGGATGCACGCGATCAGGCCATAGACGACGACTTTGGCGACCAGATAGGCCGACGGTGCCAAACCTAAAAAGCGTTCGCGCGCATAGATGCCGCGTTCGCCCAACTGATCGCGAATTGTCAAAGCGGTACCCATGACGACCGCGCCCATGATGAGCACCACCAGTAGCTCGACCGCCTCATCGGGGCTGTCACCGAACAGGTCGGCCTTGCCGAAACCGGTGTGCCCGGGCACGGTCAGCGCCAGCGCCCCGA
This sequence comes from uncultured Actinomycetota bacterium, assembly GCA_963830605.1. Taxonomy (GTDB): domain Bacteria; phylum Actinomycetota; class Actinomycetes; order Mycobacteriales; family Mycobacteriaceae; genus Mycobacterium. Next base: position 295,946 of record CAWHML010000005.1, read on the forward strand.
AGAAGATCGGCAGGATCGTCAGGAAGATGAAGTAGCGCTGGTTGCCGACGACAATCCAGGCTTGTCGCCGTATCGCGATGGTGATCTGGCGCCACAGTCCGAGCCGGGGCACTTGCTCAGCAGGCACCGGCTGTCGCGCCGGCGACCCGGTGAAGGCAGCCGTGCCGTCCGCGGTCAGGTGCACCACGTGGTCACACATCTCCGCCGATGTGGGGTTTGTGGTCGCAATGACGACGACGCGGCCGTCGTCGGCGAGCCTGCGCAGCGTCGCCATCAGATGGCGCTCCTCAGTCGGATTGAGTCCGGCGGTCGGCTCGTCGAGAACCAGCAGCGACGGCCGGGTGACCAGTTCGGCGGCTATCGACGCCCGTTTACGTTTGTCCTCGGACAGGTTGGCGATCTGGACGGTGCGCTGGGCGCTCAATTCCAACTCGGCCAGCACCTCGTGCACGATGCGACGGCGTTCGTCGGTAGAAGTGTCTGGCGGCAGCCGCAGTTCGGCGACGTAGCGCACGGCTTGCTCGACGGTGAGCTGGCGATGCACACCGTCGTGGTGCGGCACCACCCCGATGAGCCGGTGCATAGCTAGGGAGCTGACGTCATGGCCGTCGAAAGTGATTGCGCCCGAGCTGGGCTGTCGTACGCCACTCAGTGCGTCGATGAGCGAAGTCTTGCCCGAGCCGGCCGGGCCGATCACCGCCGTCAGTGTGCCAGGGGCAGCGGTGAACGACACCGCGCCATGTACCTGCAGCCCGCGACCGTCCCTCGCCACCCTTGCGGCCGGGGGCGGTGGCGCCGGCTGGGCAGGTGGTGACGCCTTGGGCGGTGACACCGGGGGCGGTGACGCCGGCTGGGCAAGCGCCTCCACCGGCGGGATCGGGATGGGTTCGGTGGGCAGCTGTGAGACGGGTTCGGGTGGGCTGGGCGCCGGTGCCGGGGCGCGCATCGGCCGGGTCGGCAGCTGCGACGGGATCTGCCGCGGTCTGCTCGGCGGTGCCGGCGTTCTGCTCGACTGTGCTTGCGGGCGGCGCGGTTTGCGCCAGCTCGGCTGGCCGGGCGGTCGACCCGCCGCTTGGCCGGTGCCGATCCGGAAAAGCAGTCGTGGGCCCCGGCGAGGATCGGCCAGGGTGATGGTCTGCCCGTCGCGAATGGTGACCGTGGAGACCCGCTCGTTGTCGACGTAGATGCCGTTGCGGCTGGTGTCGATAGCAAGCCAGCGACTGCCGTCGAACCGCAGCAGCAAATGAATGCGCGAGGTCCACTGGTTGTCCTGTGGGTTGTCCAGCGGAATGTCGGCGCGGTCGTCTCGGCCCACGGTGACGTCACGCCCAGGAGAAAACGTGTAACGCGCCGATCCCGCCCAAACCGTCAACGGAGCAGCGACCGCCGACGTCTGCATGCCTGCGCCTTTCGTCGCCTTCGTACCCTGCCGCCCCGATTATTCCTGCTATCGAGATATCCCGGAGCGCGGTGCCGGGGTGGACTCGTCGAGAAGCCGGCGCAACACCGTCACGGCATCGGACAGAACCTGGCGGTCGGCGACCCGCAGCCGGGCCAGCTGTGGCTCGATCGCCGCGGCCCGATCGGCGCGGACCTGGGACAGTGTGCGAGTTCCCTGCGGTGTGATGCGAATGCGGACCGCCCGGCCATCCCCGGGGTCGACGGTGCGGGTGACCAGGCCGGCTTCCTCCAGCCGCCGGACCTGGGTCGTCATCGTCGGCTGGGAGCAGTGGTCCACGGCGGCAAGGTCACAGATGCGCGCTTCCCCGTAGTTCTCGATCGTGGCCAGCAGCCGGGCTTGCGCCGCCGGCAGGGGCATCTGGATGCGCTGAGTGGCCATCCGATTGAGCCGGGCAACCACACTGAGCAAATCTTCGCCCAGCCGCGGTCCGGCCGATACAGTCATACCGCTATCATTCCATAGATTTGCTAACTAGATCAATTGCGCTGAATCTCATGCGATATCGTCCGGGTCCCGTGGCGGTGCGTCCGCGCTCTCGGGCCAACGACTGGCAGAATTACTGAAATGACGGCGATCCGCCCGGCAACCTCGAGAAAAAGAGGGAGCCGGTCATTGCGACCCGTCGAATTGGCGCAAGCGTCGGTCATGGCGGCGCTGTGCGCGGCTCTGGGGATCATCGCAGTCATCGTGCCGTTCGCGGGTGCCTTGGCGTTGCTGGGAACGGTACCGATGGGGCTGTTGTCCTATCGCTACCGCTTCCGGGTGTTGATCGCCGCGACAGTCGCCGCCGGGTTGATCGCTTTCCTCATCGCCGGGCTTGGCGGCCTGATGACTGTGGTCAACAGCGCCTATGTCGGCGGGCTGACCGGAATTGTCAAACGCAGACGTCGCGGCACACCTACAGTCATCGTCACGTCGCTGGTCGCCGGCGCCGTTTTCGGTGCCGGGATGGTAGTTGCGCTGGCGGTGCTGGTCCGGTTGCGCAACCTGCTGTTCGCCGCGATCACCGCCAACGTCAACGGCGTCGCCGAGTTTCTGGCGTGGATTAGGCTCGAAGCGCTCGCCGACTTCATCAAGCACTACTTCGCCATTGCGCTGCACTACTGGCCATGGCTCGTCCTGGGCAACTCCGTTCTGTCGGTTCTGTTCGTTGGGCTGGTGGGCTGGTGGGCGCTGTCACGTGTGCTCGAGCGGATGCGCGGCATCCCCGACGTGCACAAGCTGGATGCACCAATCGACAGCGGGCCGGTCGAGCCGGTGCCTGTGCGACTTAACCGCGTCCGCTTTCGCTACCCCCAGACCAGTCAGGACGCCCTGCCTGCGGTCAACCTCGACGTGCAGGTCGGCGAGCACCTGGCGATCACCGGCGCCAACGGTTCGGGCAAGACGACGTTGATGTTGATTTTGGCCGGCCGGGAACCGACGTCGGGCACCGTCGAACGTCCCGGCGCGGTGGGACTAGGCCGCATCGGCGGGACCGCGGTCATCATGCAACACCCGGAAAGCCAGGTGCTGGGCACCCGGGTGGCCGACGACGTGGTGTGGGGTTTGCCGCCCGGCACGACTACCGACGTCAACCGGTTGCTCGACGAAGTGGGGCTGGGCGGTCTCGGTGAACGCGAGACCGGAAGCCTGTCCGGGGGGGAACTGCAAAGACTGGCCATGGCGGCGGCGCTGGCCCGCGAGCCCGCGATGCTCATCGCCGACGAGGTCACCAGCATGGTCGATCAGCAGGGCCGGGATGCGCTGCTGGGCGTGATGTCCGGCTTGCCTAAACGGCACCGCACCGCGCTGATCCACATCACCCACTACAGCGACGAGGCCCAGTCAGCCGACCGAACAATCAACCTCAGCGACTCACCGGACAACACCGAAATGGTGGAGACCACGGCGGCGCCCGCACCCGACATCATGGCCGGTGACGAAGAACATGCAGCGGTGCTCGAACTCGTCGGTGTAGGCCACGACTACGGCGTCGGCACGCCATGGTCGAAAACTGCGCTGCGCGATGTCAGCTTCGTGGTGCACCAGGGCGACGGGCTGTTGATTCACGGCGGCAACGGTTCGGGGAAGTCGACGCTGGCCTGGATCATGGCCGGGCTGACAATGCCGACAGCCGGCACCTGCCTGTTGGATGGACGTCCCACCTATGAGCAAGTCGGTGCGGTGGCGTTGTCTTTCCAAGCCGCACGTTTGCAGCTGATGCGCAGCCGCGTCGATCTGGAAGTGGCTTCGGCGGCCGGTTTCTCACCAGATGATCAGGGCCGCGTGGCCACTGCGCTCGCCGTTGTAGGGCTTGACGCATCGCTGGCCAAGCGACGCATCGACCAGCTCAGCGGCGGGCAGATGCGCCGGCTGGTACTAGCCGGGCTGCTGGCACGATCGCCCAGGGCGCTGGTCCTCGACGAGCCGTTGGCCGGTTTGGACGCGGCGAGCCAGCGCGGTCTGCTGCGGCTGCTCGAGGATCTGCGCCGAGAGCAGGATTTGACGGTCGTCGTCATTTCGCACGACTTCACCGGCCTCGAATCGTTGTGTCCACGGACCGTGCATCTGCACGACGGTGTGCTGGAAGCGGCCCCGGCCGCGGCGGGTGGCAGGTCATGACCGCGACATCGACCGTGGGGCAGCCAGTTCGCCGCCCGTCTCGTCCCGCGGTGCTGCTGCGCCCGGTCCCCGGAAGCTCGCCCATTCACCGTTTGTGGGCCGGCACCAAGTTGCTTGTCGTGTTGATTATCTCAGTGCTGCTTACTTTCTATCCGGGATGGGTGGCGATCGGGCTGGTCGGCGGGCTCGTGCTGACGGCGGCCCGGCTCGCGCACATCCCGCGCGGCGCATTGCCGTCGATACCGAAGTGGCTGTGGATCGTCCTCGCTATTGGCGGTATTTCAGCGGCCATGGGCGGCGGTGAACCGACGGTCCACATGGCCTCCGTTTCGCTGGGACTTGGCGGATTGTTGAACTTCCTGCGGGTCACCGCGCTGTCGATTGTTCTGCTCGGGCTCGGTGCGATGGTGTCCTGGACCACCAACGTCGCCGAAATCGCGCCCGCGGTAGCGACCTTGGGGCGCCCGCTGCGAGCAGTGCGCATCCCGATCGACGAATGGGCGGTCGCTTTGGCGCTGGCCCTGCGTGCGTTCCCGATGCTGATCGACGAATTCCGCGTGCTCTACGCGTCCCGGCGGCTGCGCCCCAGGCAGATACCCCGGGGACGCCGGGCCCGTCGCCGGCGCTGGGCGTTGGAGCTGATCGATTTGATGGCGACCGCCATTACTGTGACGCTGCGCCGCGCCGACGAGATGGGTGACGCGATCACCGCCCGCGGTGGGACCGGTCAGTTTTCGGCGGCCCCGTCGCGGCCCAAACGCGCTGACTGGGTGGCTTTGTGCGTCGCATTCGCGGTCTGCGCGGCCGCCCTGGCAGCCGAGGTGAAGTGGGGCGTCTGACGGCGGCCCTCTTGTCACTTCTGTCACCACCGGAGGCGGGTGGCGTTGTGCCCACCTCTCAGCGATTGTTTGCCGAGCAGCTACCGCCCGGCAGCGGCGTTCGCAGCCGCCTGCGCTCGCCTCAAGGTCTCTTTAACATCGCTGCGGCCGAGAAACATCGCGTCGAAGTACGGTTTGATCGCCTGGTCGCCGGCCGGAAAGCCGGTGCCGCCCGGTGCGGCGATGCGCGGCCCGGCAAGCACGGTGAAGAACGCGCTGACGTCGACGCCCTTGGCAGACCAATAGTCGAAGTAGACGCGTTGGGCTGACCGCACCGTCGGGATGGCACTGCCGCGGCGGCCCACGTACTCGTTGCCCTGCCTGCTGCCCATCCAGGCCAGCACCTGGCGCACCGCATCCGGATGCCGGGATGCGGAATTACCCACCGCGGCAATCCCATTCGTGACACTCACCCGTCCGGACGGGCCGGCGGGCAGTAAGCCGACGCCCCACCGGAAACGCGCCCCGTCGGCGACCGCCGCGAGGTTGTAGGTGCCGGCCTGGAACAGCGCCATCTTGCCGGCGAGGAACTGGTTGAGCGAAAAGCCGCCGATAGAGTTGGTGTCCGAGGCCGGCGGCGCGACGTGGTCATCGTTGATCAGCGCCACCAGATACGTGAAAGCCGTGACAGCACCGGGATTGTCGAACGCGAACTGATCACCGCGCTGGAATACCCCGCCCGCCGAGCCGATGTAATTCAGATAGATTCCTTGCGGGTCGTTGGCGGCGTTGTAGCCCCACTGCCGGACCCGTCGCGGGTCGAATCCCGGTGTGGCGGCTGAGCGTCCTTCAGCGTCGACGGTGAGCCGGGCCAGCAGCGGACGCAAGGTGTCGTCGCCGTCCGGGCTCCACCGCAGCCGGCTCAGCTCGGCCGGATCAATGCCGGCCGCCGCCAGAAGGTCAGCGTTGTAGTACACCGCGGTGCCGCCGTCGGTCAGTTGCGGCACGCCCCAGAGGACACCGTCGCGGGTGAACAGGTCGACGACCGACGGAACCCAATCCGACGCGTCGGCAGTGACCTTCATCAGCCGACCGGTGTCGGCGTAGCCCGCAAGATATCCATTGGACAGCCAGAAGATGTCGTCGGCGCTGCCGCCGGCAACATCGGTGCGCAGCGTGTCGAAGTAAGTCGAATACGACACCACGTCGGTGCGGACGTCGATGCCCGGATGCGTGCGCATGAACATCGCGAACGACTCACGGTACGCCGAGGCGACTTGCTCATCCCAAAGCCGAACCGTGACGACGGTTTTGCCGCCGCGGGGTTCGGCTGACCGGTCCAGTATCAGCGCCGTGGCCAATAACAGCGCAGCGACGCACACCAACGCCAAAGCGACCAGGGTGGAGAACCGCGGCTTGGTCACTGGTGGCACCTAACACGCCGCGATAGCAGTGGTGGTCGTGATTCGACGAAAACCACAGCCCCGGCTGCTATCTTGCGACGTCCACCAGTCATTTCAGCCCCGTCACCACAATCGAGGCGACGATATGGCGCTGAAACACCACGAACAACGCCACCAACGGGACGGTCGCGACCGTCGTCGCAGCCATCACCAGCGTCCAGTTCGACGAATACCGCGACTGCAGCGCAGCCGTCGCCACCGTGAGGACGTGCCACTTGGCGCCACTGGTGATCACCAACGGCCACATGAAGTTGTTCCACTGCGATACCACGGTGATCATCATCAGCGTCACCAATACAGGCCGACTCGACGGCACCACTACGTGCACGATCACATCCAGCGTATTGGCACCGTCGAGCCGGGCGGCGTTCAACAGATCGTCGGGAATGGTGCGGAAATGCTGGCGCAGCAGAAAGATTGCATACGGTGAGCCGAACACGAACGGCAATACCAGCGCCCAGAAGGTGTTACGCAGACCCAGCTGCGACATCATCAGATATAGCGGCACCACGGTGACGGTGCCCGGCACCATCAACGTGGCAATGTAGACCCAGAACAACGCGTCGCGTCCGGGGAACTGTAAGCGCGCGAACGCGTACCCGGCGAGTACCGAAAAGGTCAACTGCCCAAGCAGGATCACTGCGGTCATCAGTGCGGTGACCGCCACTGCCCGGCCGAAACCCGCACCGGACAACCCCGCGTAGTTGCTCAAGGTCACCGGCCGCGGCAAGGCCAGCGGAGTGCCGGAAGCGAACTGACGAGCCGAGGTGAACGACGTCAGCAACCCCAGGGCGAACGGCACCAGGGTCACGACAGCACCGATCACCAGCCCGGCGTAGACGGGCACCGCCTTAAGTGAGGTCATAGCTGATGCGCCGCCGGAAGTACAGATGCTGGACGAGCGTGCCACTGACCAGGACAACGAACAGCACGACGGCCATCGCCGCGGCTCGGCCGATCGCCGCCGACCCGAACGCTTCGGCGTAGATACGATGCGCGACCAGATCGGTCCGCCCGGACGGCCCGCCACCGGTGAGGGCGTACACGGTGTCGAAAACCTGAGCGGCGCTGATAATTCCGGTGACCAGCACGAAGAACATTGTGGGCCGCAGCATCGGCAAGGTGATGCGCCGGAACCGCTGCCACGCGCTCGCCCCGTCGGTGCGCGCGGCTGCGTGCAGGTCGGCTGGAATCGCCAGAATGCCCGCAAGGAAGAACAACGCGACATAACCGACGTTGGTCCACACGACGACCGCCGACACCACCGGCAACGCCAAACCCGGGTCAGTGAGCCAGTCGACCTGATGGCCCAGCACTGTGCTGACCGCGCCGTCGGTCGGCGCCAGGATCCAGCGCCACAACACCGCGATCGCCAGCGGGGCACAGATCCACGGCAGCACGTACAGTGTGCGGAACGCGCCGCTGCCCGGCAGCTCACGCGCCAGCAACGCGCCCACAATCAGGCCTAGGACCGTTTGCAGCGGGACGACGATCGCCACGAAAACAAGGGTGACCAGCAGCGAGTTGCCGAATGTCGAATCGGTTAGTACCGAGCGCCAATTCTTCAGTCCGACAAACTCGATCGGACCGAGCAGGTCCCACTTGTGCAGGCTCAACCACAGCACGACGAGGATCGGCAGCAGTAGGAAAGTCACCACCCCGAAGAGGCTCGGTGCGAGCAGCGCATACCCCAGCGCGGTGGATCGGGCTGACTTGCCGGCCATGGGTGTATTAAAGCCGCTTGGCTACGGTGTAGTGGTGACACCGAACCGGACCATCGATCCGGAATTCCTCAACCTGCCCCGTCGCGAATTGGCCGATGCCGCGCTGTCGGCGGCGAGTGCCGCCGGTGCCTCGCACGTCGACCTGCGGATTCACCGCGTCACCACCGAGATCATCCACCTGCGTGACGGCTCGTTGGAGACCTCCGTCATCAACCGTGAGCTCGGGCTGGCGGTTCGGGTGATCGTCGACGGAACCTGGGGCTTCGCCTCCAACGCCGAGCTCGCCACCAACGTTGCAGCCGACACCGCACGACGGGCGGTGCGGGTGGCTACGACACTGGCAGCGTTGAACACCGAGCGCGTCGAATTAGCCCCCGAGCCGGTGTACGCGGACGCCTCGTGGGTGTCGAGCTATCGCATCGACCCGTTCAGCGTATCCAGCGCCGACAAGATCGCCGTGCTGGAGGAGTACTCCGGCCGGCTGCTCGCCTCCGACGGGGTGGATCATGTGTCGGCCACGCTGGTCGCGGTCAAGGAGCAGACCTTCTATGCCGACACCTACGGGTCCTCGATAACCCAGCAACGGGTGCGGCTGCTGCCGCGCCTGGAGGCGGTGACCGTCGACTCCACGGCGGGCGGGTTCGACTCGATGCGCACGCTGGCCCCGCCGATGGGCCGGGGCTGGGAGGCGGTGGTCGACGACGACGTGTGGAAGTGGCCGGATGAGCTCGCGCAGCTACCGTCACTGCTGGCGGAAAAGGTGAAAGCACCCAGCGTGACCGCGGGCCCGACGGATCTGGTGATCGACCCGTCGAACCTGTGGTTGACCATCCACGAATCCATCGGACACGCCACCGAATACGATCGCGCGATCGGTTACGAGTCCGCTTATGCCGGTACTTCGTTCGCCACCCCGGACAAGCTCGGTATGTTGCGCTACGGTTCGCCGGCGATGAACGTGACCGCTGACCGCACGGTCGAATTCGGTTTGGCAAGTGTGGGTTACGACGACGAGGGGGTGGCCGCGCAGAGCTGGGATCTGGTACGTGATGGGGTGTTTGTCGGCTACCAGCTCGACCGGGTGTTCGCGCCGCGGCTCGGGAACCCGCGCTCGAACGGCTGCTCGTATGCCGATTCACCGCATCATGTGCCGGTCCAGCGAATGGCCAACGTTTCGCTACAACCCGGTCCCGAAGGTTTGGCCACCGATGACCTGATCAGTCGCGTCGACCAGGGTATCTATATCGTCGGCGACAAATCCTGGTCAATCGACATGCAGCGGTACAACTTTCAATTCACCGGCCAGCGATTCTTCCGCATCAGCAACGGCCGGCTGGACGGTCAGCTGCGCGACGTCGCGTATCAGGCAACCACGACCGATTTCTGGAATTCGATGGAAGCCGTCGGCGGTCCGTCGACGTGGGTGCTGGGCGGGGCATTCAATTGCGGCAAGGCGCAACCCGGCCAGGTGGCTGCGGTCAGCCATGGTTGCCCGTCGGCGTTGTTCCGGGGTGTCAACGTACTCAACACCCGTGCCGAGGCGGGCCGGTGATCAGCGCTCAGTTGGCTGTCGAGATCGCGCTGGAAGCGGCACGGTCGGGGCCGGCCGACGAAACTATCGTGCTGATCACCGACCGGGCCGACGCGTCGCTGCGTTGGGCGAACAACTCGATGACCACCAACGGCGTGTCCGTGAGCCGCAGCACCGCGGTGATATCCATTGTGTGGCAGGGCGAGAGCGCCAGCGTCGCGTGCGTGCGTACGGCGGAGGTGGACCCGAATCTGATTGCGGGACTGGCGGGAGCGGCAGCGGATCGGGCGCGGTCTGCCCCGCAGGCCCGGGATGCGGTGCCGCTGCTGACCGGTAGCGGCGTGCCCGACGACTGGGATGCGCCGGTGCCGATGACGGGGACTGAAGTGTTCGCTGACGTGGCGCGCTCCTTGAGTCGCGGTTTCGGTGGCGGCGACCAGTTGTACGGGTATGCACATCACCGGTTGGAGACGACGTTCTTGGGATCGTCGACGGGGCTGCGCCGACGCCATACCCAGCCAACGGGCACGGTGGAGATCAACGCCAAGCGGGATGGCGCCAGCGCGTGGGCAGGTGTGGGCACGCCGGATTTCGTCGGCGTGCCAACTGATCTGATGCTAGATCAGCTATCCAAGCGGCTGGGTTGGGCCCAGCGGACGGTCGAGTTGCCGGTTGGGCGGTACGAGACGATCATGCCGCCGTCGACGGTGGCCGACATGATGATCTACCTGGCGTGGACGATGAGCGGCCGGGGCGCGCAGGAGGGTCGGACGGCGCTGTCAGCGCCCGGCGGTGGAACCCGGGTGGGGGAGCGGCTGACCGACCTGCTTTTGACCTTGTCCTCCGACCCGTACGCGACCGGGCTGGCGTGTACGCCGTTCGTGGCGACCGCCAGCTCTTCGGAAACCCTGTCGGTGTTCGACAACGGGATGGACATCGGTCAGGTGGACTGGATTCGTGACGGCGTCCTCAACGCACTCGTTTATCCGAGGGCCGCCGCTGCCGAGTTCGACGCCCCCGCTGCGGCGGCGGCCGACAATCTCGTGATGACCGGCGGCAGTGTGACATTGGACGAGATGGTTGCCGGCACCGAGCGCGGGCTGCTGCTGACCACACTGTGGTATTTGCGCGAGGTCGATCCGACCACGCTGTTGCTGACCGGCCTTACTCGCGACGGGGTCTACCTGGTCGAGGACGGTGAAGTGACGGCCGCTGTCAACAACTTCCGGTTCAACGAGAGCCCGCTGGATCTGCTGCGGCGGGCGACCGAGGCCGGTGTCAGCGAGGTGACGCTGCCGAGGGAGTGGGGTGATTGGGCGACCCGCGCGGCGATGCCGTCGCTGCGAATACCGGACTTTCACATGTCGTCGGTGAGCCAGGCCCTCTGAAGCGTTGGGCGAGGTAACCGCGCGGCAGTACGGCGAAGTCGACGCAGGCGGCGGCCAGCACGTCACCCAAGGCCGAGTTCACGTGCGCGGAAAGTTCAAGCAGCACAATAGCACGGCGATGATGCCAGGCGCTGTCAGCTTGGAGCCGGTGTGCGGGCGTACGACGGCCAGTACAGTGCCCGGCGGCCGTTTCACAAAGCGCCGCGCCGTCGGCCGGGACGATCTGCCCGATCACGTTGTCGGAGTTCGTGTTACGGTGGTGGCTGCCACCTCGATGGTGACCTCTTCGCCGTCGGCCCTCGACAGTGTGTGGGAGCTTTTGCCGCCGTTTTCAAATCCCATCAACACAGCGGCGCCGCCCTTCTGGCGAGCGTGCGCCAACTCCGTGCCGTCGGGGGTCGTCAGCTGGATCCCACAGCGTTTCACGGGGAGCGTTTCAGCGTTGCGGCGACGACGGTGGCATCCCTGCGGATCGGCATGGGCGAATGGTGTGTCGCGAAAACGCTGAGCCACGGGCAATAATGCAGAGATGCTCGATGAGCTGGCGCGGCTGGTAGCTTTGTCGCCCAGTGACGGCCGGTTGACGGCCTTGGTGCGACAAGTGTGCGGACAGACGTTGTCCCTGCCGCCGCTGCCCGTCGCGGTGGCGGTGACCGGCCCGGCATTGCAACTATGAATTGACCGACGATTTGGACACGGTCGGGGTGTGCGACTTCGACGGGACACTGACCGGTGGGTACACCGCGCACCCGAAGCGCGATCCGAAAACAGGTGAACTGCACGCCGTTTCCTACAGCGCCTATCGCGGAAACAAGGTGCAGTACTCGGTGATCGGTGTCGATGGAAGGGCGCGGCGCACCGTCGATATCACGGTGGGCGGCAGTCCGATGATGCACGACTTCTCCCTGACCGAACGTTACGTCGTGTTCTACGACCTGCCGGTCACGTTCGACTGCCCGCGGGCAGCGGCGATGAGTGTGCCACGTCGATTGCGCCTGCCGGCTCGGCTGATGCTCTCGGCGTTGATCGGCCGGGTTCCGATCCCCGATCCCATCGCCGCGCGCATCCACCCTCTGAAGGGTGCTGACCGGCGGGCACCGTATTCGTGGAATGCGAACTATCCCGTCCGCGTCGGCGTGATGCCTCGCGAGGGCGGCGACGCGGACGTTCGCTGGTTCGATGTCGAGCCGTGCTACGTGTTCCATCCGATGAATGCCTATCAGGAAGCAACACGATCGTGCTCGACGGGTGCGAAATCCCAGGATGTTCGACCGTGACCGCACGGGTCCGAACGAGGGACATCCACCCTGGGCCGTTGGACGGTCGATCTCGCCGACGGGAAGGTGCGCGAGTCGCGCTTCGACGATCGCTCGCAGGAGTTTCCGCGGATCGACGGGCGCCTGGTCGGCAGACGGCATCGCTACGGCTACGCGCCGACGGTGCTGCCGGGCATTGAGGGCGGCGATGCCTTGCTCAAGCATGACCTTTTTTCCGGCAACACCGAGTCGCGCTCCTTAGGCGCGGAAAAGATGTTGGGAGAGTTTGTGTTTCAGCCGTCGTCGCCCCATGCCGCCGAAGACGACGGCGTGCTGATGGGTTACATCGATGACCGGAGCACCGATCGCAGCGAGTTGGCGATTCTCGACGCGCAAACTCTTGAGGAGGTCGCGAGCGTCAAGCTGCCGCATCGAGTGCCTGCCGGATTTCATGGCAATTGGGTGCCGAGCGTCAACTAACCGGCGAGGGATCCGCGGGCCGGGACTGATGGGCGTCACGTGTCCGGGGCGCTGAGGTGTTTGGGCACGGCCACCGACAGTATTGCGGTACCAGTACGGTATTGAGATAGATCTGCTCGGCGGAACACCTATCCGAAGCCATTCGGAGCGGGGGCGGTAGCTCAGTTGGTTAGAGCCGCGGACTCATAATCCGTTGGTCGCGGGTTCGAGCCCCGCCCGCCCCACTCATAGCCTATTTTTCAAGATCACTCGTCTTGCGTCTGCTCAGACTCTGATTGACGTAGGCGTGGTTGGATGCTGGTGTTAGGATGGCGTTTTACGCAGGCTGAGATCGCGTGATCGGGACGCACTGCTCATCAGCGCGGAATCGCGATGTGGTTGGTGTTGAGGCGCAGGGTACGGGATTCTATGACTGCCAGCGAGGTGGCTTGGGTGGGTGAGCGTTGGCGGAAGCAACGACGCCACGCACTCCTTGGATCGCTAAGGCGTGGGCTTGTTTACACATAGCGATCACGTGTACTCGTATCGCTGGCGGTGCGATATAGCGGCGACAGCTTGGCGGCGACACGCTATGCGGCAGTATTTGGGAGTGAAGACGCATTTGGGGGAGCTTGGGCGGTACAAAGGACGCGGCTAGCGCTGTGGTAGCGCATGGGCGCGAAGACGGCTAGTGCGCGTGCTCGAACTTGTTTACCATCCACTGTTGCGCTCACACTCAACGACGTTGCGAAGAATTGTTGAGGATTGCGACGACTCGGTGGGGGACGATCGGCGGCCAGCTAGACGAACGACGAGGTCGACGAACAGCAACGCCACCTATAGTGCCTGCCACCATGTCGTTCTGCGAGTCGTTACTGGGGCTTTTTGCAGTGCCATCCGCGCCACGTCCTTTCCGACGTGACGAGCGAAGAAGTCGCGGAGTTGCTCGCGTTCGCGAAGTCCGACAGCCATGGTGTTGAAGCCTGCTTGCAGCAGCCCGAGCTCGGAGGCGTCGAATACCGGAACGGACACCGCGTAGTCGCCGCGCTCACATGCTGCATGCCGCGCCGGACTTCGTCGATGGGGTCGGCGGTGGCGGCCGCGGTGAACGCCGCGACCGTCAGCCCACTGGCGATGGCACCGGTTCCGAATGTGAGCACAACCCACGCCAGGCGGTCCCCGGGATAGTCGACGACCAGGGCGCTGGCGGCAATCAGCATCAGAAAGAGAATGGGAACGCCGGTGCCCACCACCCACGCGCTCACGGCACGCAGTCGAAGCCCAGGCCCGCGCGGTGTCGTCGGCGGGTTCTTGGTCAGCAATTCCGCGACGGATGGCCTCAGGGCACGTTCGCACATCCAGTAGGACATCGCGGTGGTCACCGTTGCAGCAACGAGCAATGAGACCCCCACCGTCGTTGCCAGCGGGGGTGTTTTGACGTTGATCACAACCATGACCAGTGTTGCTGTCAGCCAGACCGTTCCGTGAATCACGGCCATCCGCGACGGCGCGTAATGATTGTGCGCCCTTCGATGCCTCGTCGGCACTGGCGGGGATGGTAGCCAGAGGTAGCCCCAGACGATCGCGCTGGGAATCGAGATCGCGGAGTAGATGGAGGCGGTAACGACATTGAGTAACAGCACATGTCGTTCGTTCAGGGCGGCGCCGGTGGGAAGTGCCCAGAACATCGTTGCGGCGATCAACGCGGACGCTAGGACCGTCGTGATTATTACGGCACCGGACACAAGATGGGCCCGGCCCGCCAATCCCAGCGGATATCGCCTGCGGCGCACTCCCCGCAACAGCTTCACGACGACAGCGACGTCATCCGTGGATAGAGGATCGCTGGACCGAGCCATCGCGCAACAAAGCGACGTAGTGCGATTCCGTCGCGCTGCCGCTGCCCGGGATCGGTCAGGAGGGACTGCACGGTGCGCAGGGTCATTTCGGCAAGCTCACTGAGCGCGTTGGTGTCGAAGCCGTGGAGCTCCCAATCGACTTCGAGGCGGTGGAAAACCGACAAGCAGAATGCAATGGCAGTGTCGGAGGTCAGCGAGATGACGGCTTCGCCCTCCTGTCGCCGCGTCAGTAGGCTTTCTAGTTGTGGATCGCCGACGAGATTTTCGATTCCGAACGACACGCATTCGACGACAGCAATGACCGGGTCGTTCTGTCCGCTGGCGCGTTGTACAGCCTGGTCGATGAAACCGTCGACCGCACGCATCGCGCTGGCGATGAGCAGCGCGTCAGCATTGGGGAAGTAGCGGTACACCGTCTGGCGAGTGACCCCGAGTTTCCGGGCGACGTCGGCCAGGCGTATCGCTGGTCCGTGTTCGGCGACCACTTCGTCTACCGCATCCAGAATGCGGGCGATCGCCTCCTCATCCGAGGCGGGCGTAGATCCCGCCCAGCCGCGACTACGCATCCGCTGTCACAAGCATTTCGGTCTCGAACCGATCTCGAGTGTTGTGGGGCCGGTCATACCGAGCAGGGATTTCCACGGTGCCGAACCGATGCGATGGGATGCACTGAGACGTCGGGTGAGGATTGTGAGTGCTTCCGCCAATCCCGGCGTGCGAGGTTGGCCCCTAGGCAGTAATGCGCACCACCGCCGAAAGTCAGAATTGCGGGCAAGTCCTTGCGCGTGATGTCGAAGCGGTCAGCATCGTTGTAAATCGCTGGATCACGATTGGCTGCAAAGGTATTCACAAGTACGAAAGTCCCTGCCGGGAACATGTAACCGCCGAACTCGGCATCCTCGGTGGCTGCGCGCGGCGCGATACACACCGCCGGTGAGTGGCGCATGCTCTCCTCGACCGCCTGCATTGCAAGCTCGGGTTGATTGCCCAGCTTCGCCCACTGATCCGGATGCTCGCAAAGCACCTGCACCGACGCGGCCAATTGGTTTCGCGTTGTATCCGTTCCCGCCATCAAGAAGCCGGCCACCAGCATGCGGAGCTCGTCGAGATTTAGCCGGTCGCCGTCACTTTCGGCGCGAATGAGCTCAGAAAGCAGGTCATCGGTCAGATTGTTTCGGCGGACGGCGACCATGTCGTCGACGTAGGCGTCCAGTCGCCCACGACCGCATGATCGCGGATTCATCGAAGGTGGCATCGGTCTGAAAATTGAAGGCCTTGAAGATCTCGTCGGTCCATTGTGCGAACAGCCGCCAGTCTTCGCGAGGCGCACCGATTAGCGCGCACATGATTGGGGTGGGGTAAGGCCGCGCGAGATCGGTCACGACGTCACACCGTCCGGCGTCTACCACCCGATCGATCAGCCCGTTCACCACCTCGCGGATGGTGTCTTGGAGACGTGATGTCGCGCGCGGAGTGAACGCTTTGGAAACCAGTTTGCGTAACCGGACATGTGGTGCGCCGTCGAGGCCAGAAGGCTGTTCATCATCTTGTCGTACAACGGACCTGACGTGATGCCTGCGCGCCAAAGTGATACCGGGCGGCGGGCGGAATCTATTGTCGCGCAATATGTCCGGGCCATATCGTAGGACAGGATTTCCGGACCGAGGGGCCGATGGCGATGGGCGCGCACGATTGCGCCTTTCGGACATCTCGAGGATGTCGTGCGGGGTGGCGGTGAGGCTGTAAGTGAACGTGGGGAGGCCAGCGTCGAAGACGTTGGGAGCGGTGCTGTTCACGTTCATCGATGTCTCAACTCCAGCTGGCGGCGGCGATTCGGACATATATAGCTAGAGTGTATGACCACCGTGTTGGATCGTCAATGTGAAGCGGGAAAATATGAGATAATGAGCCATGTCGGCTGCTGTGATCATACGAATTGTCGTTCAACGTGTATCGCGGGCCGAGTGGTCCTTGATGTACCAGCCGGGACCAGGACGACAAGTGTGTGGCCGCAATTTGGCTCATCGCTCAATCAGCCAGTATGAACGGGCGTCATAGGAACTGGCAGTTCTCCTAAGAAGGCTGTGCGACTCAAAACGGTTGAGCCACACGAGTCCGACGGTTGCGGGTTCGAGCTACGCGCGCTCCACGTCAGAGGCCATTTTTCAAGATCGTTCTTGGCGAGTCACCATTTATGCACCGCTTTGGCGACGGTGCGGTCGAGCAGATCGGCCACCTGGGTGTGGTCCGGGCGCGTCATGTACCGGTCCCGGGTCATCGAGACGTGGGTGTGGCTGAGGTGATCGGCCCGATGGGGGCTGAAAGGCCGTCGTCGTCGATCAGCCTGGCGACTGTCTTACGGAAGCTATGGGTAGTAACTTCCGGGACCCGGCCTCCCGAACGGCGCGCCACTTTTTGCCGAAATTATTGGATCGCGAAGAGACCCGCAGCGACGGGAAAATCACTTCTGCTCGCACGGTATGGCAGCTCACGACGTGCGGCCAGCATCGCGACGCAAAGTGAGGCAGGGAACGGTGCGCCGGCTAGCGCCTGACTTCGTCTCGCTGACGCGCTGAGGCCTTCGCCGGCGACGCGGACCACCTTCCCGTCACCGCGAGCGTTCGTGCTCGCTGTCATAGTTCAACCATCGCAGGCCGAGTAGCTCCGATCGGCGTAGCTCTGTGGCAACGAGCAACGTGATCTGGGATCGGCATGGAGGACGACGAGGCCGTCAAGGCGGCGGCATATGGCGTTCGGCAACGCCAGCGATGCGACAATTGAACTGACGCCGGGCCTCCATGTGAGTCTCAGCCCTAGGTCGCCAGACCGTTGAGTTGCTCATCTATTTCCTGGGCTCAACGGGGTCACTGGACCCGCGCTCGGGGTGCCAACACTCGTTCGGCAATGGCCACCGGTGTCCCAAGACGGGCAGTGACACGGTTGACACGGCTTCACCGGGGCGGACGCGGCGCGGTGCTGAGCGGAACGTGCTGGATGCAGTAGCACACTAGTTCACAATGTTCGGCTCACTGGGGGTCAAATGGCGGCAGATAACGTAGTGAGGACGGGAGTTGTGATCGTGGAAAGCGTTTGACGATCTCTTCGACGTAAAAGATCAGGCCGTCGATCGCATCGATCGTCACCTCGGAGCCATCAGAAGCGCGGAAGCTGAACTGCACTCGCGGTGGCTCTGGTTGCTTGAGATCGGTTCCGGGTGAACAGGAGACACGGATCTGCTCGGCAACGATGTAGCTGCTGACTCCGTGGAGCGCACTGGACGGATGAGGCTTAGATCCATCGCCACCCGTGGGTGCGCTGCCAGCGTCGGATCGTGCAAATAAGCGCGGAGAGGCGAACACGGCAACGATTGAGGCGTCGGACCCGGTGGTCGAGCAGCAAACATCATGCTTGCGCGGCCGCAGCACGGGTACTCGTCGAGCACGATGACAGAAATGTCCTACAGAAGCACGGACGACATCGACCCTTGTGTGCGCGTTTACGGGACGCGGGTCCACAATCTGCGGGGTGTCGACGTCGTAGCGCCGCGTGACGCGCTGGTCGCGTTCACCGGGATCTCCGGATCCGGCAAATCGTCGTTGGCCTTCGGGACCATCTATGCCGAGGCCCAGCGCCGCTACTTCGAATCGGTCGCTCCGTACGCCCGTCGCCTGCTATTGCCAACCGGCGCGCCGAAGGTAGATGACATCACCGGGCTACCGCCCGCCGTCGCATTGCAGCAGCGCCGGGGTTCGGCGACGTCGCGGTCGACGGTCGGCACCGTCACCACCCTGTCGAATCTGCTGAGGATGCTGTTCTCCCGCGCCGGAACCTACCCGCGGGGGGCCACGGAACGACTGGACTCCGATGCGTTCTCCCCGAACACCGCGGTTGGGGCGTGCCCCGAGTGCCACGGGCTGGGACGAATCCATCGGGTGACCGAAGAGACACTGGTACCAGACCCGTCGCTGACCATCCGCGAAGGCGCCGTTGCCGCATGGCCGGGCGCGTGGCAGGGCCAAAACCTACGCGACATCCTCGTCACGCTGGGGTACGACATCGACAAGCCATGGCGGAAACTTCCTAAGCGTCAACGCAATTGGATTCTGTTCACCGATGAGCAGCCAACAGTCGAAATCGATCCGAGCCAGCACCCCGTGCAGGCCGATTATTACTACAACGGCACGTTCTCCAGCGCCGAACGCCACGTCCGCCACACGTTGGCCAACTCCCATAGCGCGATGATGCGTCGCCGCGTACTGCAATTCGTCGACAGCGTCGAGTGCCCAATATGCGACGGTTCCGGGCTGCGACCGGAGGCGTTGAAGGTGACATTCGCCGGGCGCACCATCGCCGACTACGCTGCGATGCCGTTGGCCGACCTTGCTGATACGTTGCGCCCGACGGCTTCTCGGACCGATGCCGCCGCCGCTTACGAGTCAACGAAATCCGGTGAGCTGACGGAAGTGGCGACGATGATCGCCGCCGATCTCGTCGCACGCCTGCAGGTACTCATCGATCTCGGCCTCGGCTATCTCACGCTTAGTCGCCGCACTCCGACGGTGTCACCCGGCGAACTGCAGCGGTTGCGGCTGGCCACTCAACTGCGCGCCGGCTTGTTCGGCGTGCTCTACGTGCTCGACGAGCCGTCGGCTGGACTGCACCCCGCGGACGCCGAACCGCTACTCGACGTGCTCGATCGCCTGCGGCGCGCGGGCAATTCGTTATTCGTGGTCGAGCACGACATGGACGTGGTACGCCGTGCCGATTGGATCGTCGACGTTGGACCCGGGGCGGGGGAGCTTGGCGGGGAGCGTGCTCTACAGCGGGCCGGTGCCGGGTCTCGCCGACATCGAGGGGTCGGTCACTCGTAGGTACCTTTTCGAGGGGGCCAGGCCGCCGTCTCGTCAACCCCGCACGCAGTCCGGGCGGCTGCGGCTGCGCGGGATCTGCTTCCACAATTTGAGAGACCTCGACGTGGACCTGCCACTTGGTGTGTACACCGCCGTCACCGGAGTGTCCGGTTCCGGCAAGTCGACGCTCGTCGTCAAGGTCCTCGGCGATGTCGTGAACAGCCATCTCGGCACGGGACGCGCTGCCGAGCCGGCCGAAGCCGACGACGACGAAGCCGACACCGGGATCGTCGATCTCGATCACGACGCGAGCGTCGGTGTGACGGCAGCGGGGGTTGAGGAGATCAACCGGCTGGTATCGGTCGACCAGCGCCCGATCGGACGCACGCCGCGCTCGACGCTGGCGACCTACACCGGCTTGTTCGACGCCGTGCGCCGCGAATTCGCCGCGACCTCGAAGGCGCGTCGCCGCGGTTGGACAGCGGGCAGGTTTTCGTTCAACGTGGCCGAAGGTCGCTGCCCCACCTGTCAGGGGGAGGGGTTCGTGTCGGTCGAATTGTTGTTCCTGCCGGGCACATACGCCACATGCCCGGCGTGTCAAGGAGCGCGGTACTCCGACGAGACACTCGAGGTGCGCTATCGCGACCGTACGATCGCCGACGTGCTCGCGATGACCGTCGATGAGGCCTCGGAGTTTCTTGCCGACGTCGCCAACGCAGCGCGGAGCCTGACCACGCTGCGAGAGGTCGGACTGGGATATCTCCGTCTCGGACAGCCCGCGACCGAGCTGTCAGGTGGCGAGGCGCAGCGGATCAAGCTCGCCTCCGAACTGCAGAGACCCCGGCGAGGGCATACCCTCTACGTCCTCGACGAGCCGACCACCGGGCTTCACCCCGCCGATGTGGATCTGCTCGATCGTCAACTGCACCGCCTGGTCGACGCGGGCAATACCGTGGTGGTGGCCGAACACGACATGCGGATGGTCGCGGGTGCGGACTGGGTGATTGACCTGGGACCGGGAGCCGGCAGCGACGGCGGTCGGGTCGTTGCGGCGGGCCCGCCTAAGAAGGTGGCACGTGCGAAACACAGCCGCACGGCGCCGTATCTGGCAAAGCGGTTGGCGCCGTCTGCTACTCGATGAAGAAGTTGTCGTTGTTGATGAACCACTCGCGGCGCTCCTCGTCGGACATGTCGCCGAGCTGCGCCACCCCCGAAGCAGTGCTCGCGCGATTTACCGGGAGCAGACAGCATCAAGATTGGCGGCGACTCGTCGGCCTGGTCGGGCGCACGGTGGTGACCGGCGGCGGTGCCGTGGTGGATCGTTCCAGGCGGGCGGTGCTGCGGTCACCATTTTATTCACCGCCAATGACCCGGAACCGACCGGAGTTGCCCGGTTCCTATCGGAGGTTTGAAATGGCCAATCCGGTTGTCTCACAATGAAAACAGCCAACGACAGGGCCTGCTGAGATTCAAGGATTGGTAATCCGTTGGTCGCGGGTTCGAGTCCCGCCCGCCCCACGTCAGAGGTGTATTAACTCGGCTGATGCTTGACATGTCGGTTCCGGGTGATGCCTGACAGTGTTTCGGATGATCCTTTACAGCGGTTTCGGTTGATCCTTGACACTCTCGAGTGTGATCACCTGATTTGGCCCCGATGTGGCCTGTTGTCGTCGCGAATTCTGGCCCCACCTAGGTGTCGGAGGTTGCGGTGGGAGCTGTAAGCAAGAGCCGGCGCGGCGTGATGTTGGTGGAGAAGCAGGAGTGGTTCGCTCGGGTGATCGCGCAGGGGGTAAGTAACTCCGAGGCGTGCTGGATCGTGGGGATCAACCGCAGGACGGGGACACGCTGGCGCTATGGGCGCACAATCCTCAATACCGCGGGCGAGGCGGTGCAGTATCCGCCGGTGAGACTCACAGCGCCCACGGCGTCGCATCCTCGCTACCTGTCGCTGACCGAGCGCACGACGTCGGTGATCTCGCCTGTGTGGGGTGTGGCGTGTCGCGGCATCGCCGACGAGCTGGGCAGGTCAGCGTCCACGGTGTCGCGGGAGCTTCGTCGCAACACCGATGATCGTGGCCGCTACCTGCCCGCTACGGCGCAGCGGCTGAGCGCTGTGCGGCGATCTCGGGCGTTGTGTCCGCGACGGTTGGTGCTTGACGAGCAGCTTCATGGTGTCGTCAGCGAGTTGTTGGACAAGCGGTGGAGTCCCGAACAAGTTGCCCGCGAGCTTCGGGTTCGGTTTTCTGAGCAGCCCGAACGCCACTTGTGTACGGAGTCGATCTATCAGGCGATCTACGACCCCAGGACCGATGTGACCCGCCCGGCCAAGCGGAGACGCCGGCGGCGCCGACGCCGCGTCCAGGGCCTGGAGCGACGGGGTCGGCTCACCAACATGACGATGATCGCGGATCGACCCGTCGAGGTTGACGACCGAGTGCAGGTCGGGCACTGGGAAGGTGACTGCATCATGGGTGTCGGAAATCGTTCGGCGATAGGCACTCTCGTTGAACGCACGACCCGTTTCGTGATCCTGATCCACGTGCCCGCTGGACGCCCGACCGCCGCGGTGATGCTCAACGGCATCACCGGCGCACTGGGTGCTCTTGCGCCCGACCTTCGACGGACGCTGACGCTGACCTGGGATCAGGGCAAAGAGCTTGCTCTGCATCACCACATCACTGCCCGCACCGGCACTCGGGTGTACTTCTGCGATGCGCACTCCCCGTGGCAGCGGGGCAGCAATGAGAACACGAATGGCTTGCTGCGCGATTACTTCCCCAAAGGCACTGACCTGAGCATCATTTCGCCAGAAGAACTGCAGCGAGTTGCCGACGAGACTCAACGACCGACCCCGCAAGACTCTAGGCTGGACCCGACCAGCCGACCTGATCAGCGACGTGGCCCTCAGGACGGCATGAGCACAAGGCGTCAGCCCCAAAAGATCGCTGTGGGATCGCGATCCAGCTCAGCGAGCAGGTCTTCGACACTTGGCGTAGGCGCAGCCAGATCGTAGGCATGGAACCGTAGGTTGCGGTCCCGCCAATACAACGACCACCTCCCGGTGCTCTTCACATAGCGCAGCCGGGCAATCGGAAACCGGGTCCACTCCGCACCCACATCCGCCCGCCACGGCGGCCGGCACTCCACGATCGTCACATGCCGATCAGCGATGTCGACCTCAACCCGAACCTCGTCACGGATACGCTCGGGCACCCGGCCTCGGCACCACCGCTGCACTCGGGCCACATCAGTCTCCGGCAGACTACTCACTGTGACTAGTGTGCAAGCCGTTCCGTTGCGACGTTCACTGGAATCCGCCTCACGAATGTTGGCCCCACCCTGCTGTGCAGGCGAACCGGCGACATCGGTATGCTGCCGACGACCGGCGGCATGGTACTGGCGATCTAGCCTGCCGCTGCACTGGCAACGAAGCCGACCGTCGGCGCTACCTCGTCGGGTGCGGCGAGCCTGCCAATAGGTATAGCCGTGGTGAACTCGGCCAGCTTGTCCGGCGGCACACCGGCCACCTTTGCTTTCGCCGCCTTGGGCGGCTTCACTGTTCGCCCTTCACGGGAAGCCAGGACTGAAGGCTGGCGCATCGTCACCACCAAGGGTGATTTGGAATGAGCAACACCGCACGCATCCGGAACCGGGACGACGAAGCCGCTATGCCCTTCGCCTCGGCTGCGGCTTCGAAGACCGAGATGTCCAAGCTGGACCTGCCGCAGATCGCCGACGACGCCAGCGGTTGGAAGTCGACACACGCATCGCGGGTCGGTATTCCGACTGAAACGGGTAGCGTTCGAAACGGCTGAGGCCAACCATGGATCAGACCTGGATCAGACCATTGTCGGATCCGCCGCTGTCGTGATTTCGTGTGAAGGTTCGCGCGGTACCAGGTGAGATCAACGGGGCGAGATCACCGAGCTGCGTGTGCCGTCGCGGCGCCCGGCGGGCCCGCTCAGGCGTCAGCCCTATGGCGAGGAAGTCTTCGTTGAAGCCTGTCTTCAGGCGGTTCTTCGGTGTCTAACTGTTGGCCTGAGCGGTGCTCGACGACTGTCCGAAATCCTTCTGCGCGCAAATCTTGTCACTAAGTGCGCACCGAAGGCACCGTCGTGCGCGATGCGCGGCCGAAACCTGTTGGCCCAACAAATGTCACGTAACCGCTGTGCGGGTTGTTGCGGCGTGG
Source organism: uncultured Actinomycetota bacterium (assembly GCA_963830605.1). Classification (GTDB taxonomy): domain Bacteria; phylum Actinomycetota; class Actinomycetes; order Mycobacteriales; family Mycobacteriaceae; genus Mycobacterium. The sequence goes on from CAWHML010000005.1 coordinate 319,549, forward strand.
CCGGCCCGCGCAGCAGCGCGCCGTGCGGCCTTCGTGTGCTCGGCGGCGGTGACGACCACCGCGTCAGACCCGGGGTACACCGTCGCCTCGTGTCCGGTCACGAGCCAACGCACCACGTATGGCGGAGAGCCGTCTTGTGAGCGCACCTCGATGATCTCAGCATGCTGATCATGCCGTTCCGTAGTTGTGCCCTTTACCACGAGGTAGTCGCCGACATTCGCCTTCATCGCCCGCCCCCTTATCGTCTTGTTGAGACCGCGGACCCCTCCATCGTGCGCGCGTTCGTCGCTTAATGGAAGCGTGAGTAACTACTGCAGCTTCCGGGTGACGAAGTCCGCGCTTGTAGGTCGGCGGCCGCGCGCCCGTGGCTGAATTCCGACGCGGTAGCCGCGCGAAGCTCCGCTCGGTTTCGCCACACGGGTTTAAATTGTGCGCGTGGCAGCTCGCGCAGTCTTGGTTACCCCACTGTCGGGGCCGCTGGCCAGATTCGGGAAAGCAGGGGCGAGCGCCCTTGCTCTCTGGGCCGACCATTCCGGAGTAAGTCTGGAGGTCGTAGACGCTTACCCGTCTGCGGCGTCCGCGATACGGACCGCTGAGTCGAGCCGGCCCGACGTGGTCTTCGGCCCCTACGGTTCGGGGCCGGCGCTGGCGGCCGCGGCCGCCAGCACAGGGGTTGTCTGGAACCACGGTGGCGCCACCGCCCAGCTGGCGCGACCGGCGTATCCGCGTGTCGTCAATGGGGGGTCGCCCGCTTACCGCTATTTGGCTGCGGTGCTCGAAATCCTTGTCGCCGAGGGTCTTAGTGAGGGCTCGGAGGTTGTGCTTATACACGTGGATACGGTGTTCGGCCGTGAGGTGGCCGCAGGGGCGGTGGTGGCGGCGCGGCGACTCGGTCTCTTACCACGGTCGGTCGCTTTTCGGCCAGGGGGGGCGAGAGACGTGCTGGCGCAAGTCCCGGGGGGCGATGTGCTGTTATCGGCCGGTTCCTTCGACGATGACGTCGCCATTGCAGAGTGGGCCAGCGAACGCCGTTGGCGTGCAGTGGGGTTGGTCGCCGCTGGAGTGGAGGAGCTGCGGCACGCCATCGGCCAGCGCGTTGAGGGCCTGTACGGACCTTGCCAGTGGTTCGACGACGGGACAGATGATCCCGCGGACGGACCCAACAGCGAGTGGTTCAGCCGGTGGTACCGGGACGCGAACGGTTCCGAGCCGCCCTATCCGGCTGCTGCGGCCTTCGCCGCGGGTGTCATTTGGCAGCGCTGCGTGAAGGAAGCCGGCACCGTTGAATCCTTGCCGGTGCTGGCCGCGTCACAACAACTCGATACCACCACCCTGTTCGGTCGGTTTCGTGTCGACCCGGTCACCGGCGTGCAAACCGGCCATCAGATTCGTGTCGTTCAGTGGCGAGGCGGACAGCGGGTGCTGGTTGATCGGCCGCTTCGTAAGACGTGAGGATCGAATTCACATCAGCTCGTGCGGGAGTCGGCGTGAAATCCTGGACCTGCCACTATGTGATGGTCTCAAGGCATACCCGTAGCCCGAACCCTCGTTTAGGGTTCGGGTTTTCTTGAGGCAGCCGCTGGACCGAGGCGGCCACCTCGTCGGCGAGATACCGGAGCTGCCTGCGATGGTCGCGGCACCGGGTGCCGGTCATACCAGCTCAGGCACACGCAGGTGTGCGACCGCCAACTCGAAGTCGCACTCGTCGAGCACTTCTGCGCGTGCTTCTTGGCTACCCGTAGCTCTGATCCTGTCCAACTGGTCCTTGTTCCGCGCGATCGCTTCGACGCTGTCGAAGGTCGCCGAGGCCACGCCCCGACCGGACGCTCGGTCCACCAGCAGACTGGCGCTGCAAAATCCCTCCAGCTCCTCGAGTGCGGGCAGGATCGTCCTTTTGTAGAAATCGATGCCCTGGTCCATCTGATCCGGGCCGACCTTGACCCAGGTCGCTCGGACACAGGCACCCTCCCGTGAACCGTGGTCGCGGTGCAAGGCAGCGATCTCCCATTCCTCGAACTGTGTGCTACCGCCAAAGAGCTCCGCGGCTTCGTCACGAACCGGCCGAATCGACTCCGCGCTCGCTTGCATAGCCTCCTTCGACTCCCAGGCGGAGGTGGCAATGCAGCGGCCGGACGTTCGGTCGACCAGTAGTGACAAGCCGACGCACCCGTCGATGTCCTCGAGTGCGGGCATCACGGTATCGCGCATATGTGCGATACCGGCGCCAATGGACGAGGGCTGCGCCTGGATGGTGGTGCTTCGTGCGTACATGATCTGCCTCCGATTTGTGTGGGGCAGCGTCTCGACGGCGCCGCCGGACTCCTTCATCGTCCTCCCACTGGCAGAGCAGGGCAATGGGTAGCGGGTATCAGCTGGAGGGTATTAGCGATTTGCTGAAATCTAGTGCACGCTTGAGCAATACGTGGTTAACAGTCAAGCGCAACTAATGATTTCTGCGTCCCGGCAGTAGGAGCGCGCTGTCCCCCAAACTCGTGCCAGAGGTATCTATGCTCGATCGGTTCCCGGTACGCCGCGCTGACCAGGTCAGGGCCGGCGACTGCCTCCAGCAACAGCAGGTGGGAGGCGCCTGCATCGTGCCAACCGGTGATCAGGCCGTCTGCGGCCAGTCGTTAACGCTCGACGTGTACGGCGATACATACCCGAGGTCGATCGCGGCGCGTCAAATTCGCTACCCGAGCCAACCGCCCAGGCGAAGCAAGCCGAGCTGCGAGCAATACATGAATTTCCCAAGCGGAAGGCGAATTAACGCGGCTGTCGCCCAAGATGTTCCGTTACTTAGGATCCTGCGACGAGTTGATCGCCATGGCGGTGCAGACCGGCGCTCAACAGCTCGAACAGACGTTACCTAACTACTCCGGCGGCGAATGGCGGCCATGGCTCACTCAGGTGTGCGACACCATCCAGCGAGCCGCCGAAACCGCTTGGGCCGTACGGGATCTCAGCGCCAGACGCGACTTGTCCCCGCAGCTAGCCGCCGCCGTGCGCGATACCGACTTCACCCAGGGCCTGTCTTCGACCACGAACGCAACCTTAAGACCGGTGCGGCGTTTCGGCGGGTTCGCGCCATTCACCGAGATTTTGCAGTTCACCGGGTGGCTAGGCTGATCGAGGATTGTGCCGAGACGATGGAGGTCACATTGCGGTCCGCAACGTCGTGATGCGGACGCCTGCGCCGCCTGGAGTGCACACCAATGTCATCGGCCCGTGTTACTCACAGCTGGGTGACGCCGCCTGGGAGCGGCACTTCGCCGGGCACCCGCCGGGCCAGTAGTGCGACTGAAAAGCAGTCGACATCGAATACCTCACCGGAATGTAGTCGTAACGATCGTCCTCGGAATAACTTGCACGTTCTCGGACACGTCCTCTACGCCGTCATCGGTGCCGCCTGCGTTGGCTGAGCAGAGGTATCAAGCCGTTTCGACGGTTCTTCAAAGGGCAACTCCCCAGCAGGGACGACACGACCTAGCGTCGTGCGAAGACGGATTTTCAACGACGAAAGGATGCCTTTTGCTGTCGGTCTGCCTTGGCGCGGACTCGACCGCCGTCGCTTGGTCCAAGCACCCCGAAGAGTTCTCCGAGGTGCAAGCGATGGTGATGCTTCAGCCGGTTTCCGGCCGCTACATCGTCGAGGAGTTCGTCAAAGGCATCGGCATGGAAGACGGCTACAAGAAGTTCGATCAGGCCGTGCACGAGCGAACCGGCTTCCATCTGGCTGAGCAGTCACCGCTGGAGCATGCCAAGGCCGTAACGGTGCCCACACTGGTCGCCCAGGTGCACGACGAAGAGACACGACCTCAAGACGTGCAAGACATCTACGACGCCATTCCAGTTGCCGAAAAAAGCCTGTATTGGATCGAGGGCACCGATCGGCGCTTCGATGGCTACAACTTCTTCGGTCTGCATCCCGAGATCCCGATCGAGTGGTTCGACAAACACATCAACTGAATTCGCTGACCAGCGCCGTTGGACGGCAACAAGCGACTTGCGTGGACAGCCTGCCGGACTTTCCTGGCCATAAACGCTCAATGGATCAGTGCTCCGAGGACGAGCGCTTCGAATTGTGATCGGGGCGGCCAGCGGTGCGATATTTGATCTCCACGAGATTGCAGCAAGACTGTGTAGTTGGAGCTACCAGGAGCGCTGAGCTGCTGGCCGGGCCCTTCGCCGATCACCAAGTGTCGCGAACACCTCGCTGAGCGGCGTCCGCTGCCACCATCCTTGGTAGTGCGTTGGGGATGTGACGCGGCGAGCGCGGCCGTGATGTAATGCCACCGGACGCTGAGCACTGCTGGCCATCAGCCAAGAGGGGCCCATTGTGGGGATCCGAGAATTGCGAGCAAGCACGGTCGCCTGACCGGGCAGCTGTGTATCGTCGCAATGGACTCGTTCGGCTCGCAGGCAACGGGCAAGCCGTCGTCGAAGTCTTGTTTCTGGTGGGAGCGCCCCGGATCCTGGTTGGGCCAGCGACCCGTACGTCTATCGGATTTGGGAGGATAAGCCGATGACCGAAGTCGAAGAACTCGAAGTGCACCACGACGGCTACCCGACATATCGGCGCAAAGTCCGCTTTGACTGGTCGAACACGCCGCTGCACTGGGTTCCCGGTGATCCGTTCGCCACCCACTCGTGGAATGTGCTGCACCTGTTGCTGCCCGAAGGGGAGCGGCAGTTCATCAAGGCCGTCAACGAGGCGGCGCCATTGGTCGACGACCCGGAGCTGAGGGCGGCGATCAAACCGTTCGTGCAGCAGGAAGCCTGGCACGCCTGGGCGCACCAAGTTGTCCTCGAACATCTGGCCGAGCAGGGCATCGACACCAAGCCCTACATCGAGAAGTTGAAGAAGTTGGCGTTGGGGGGTCAAAAGCAGCACCCGGGCTGGCCGCTGCGTTTGCAGCACTGGTGGCTCTACCGGCGCCTGGCCGACGTGGCCGCGATGGAGCACTTCACCGCGGTGCTGGGCCAATATCTGATTCAAAGCCAGGGCTTGGAATCTGCAGGAAGCGACCCGGTGATGCTCGATCTGCTGCGCTGGCACGGAGCCGAGGAGGTCGAGCACCGCTCGCTGGTGTTCGACGTCTACCAGCATGTGTGCGGGAACTACCTGCTGCGCGCGCTGTCGATGCTGTTCACCGCGCCGCTGTTCTTGGTGGCGTGGCGCGCTGGCGTGCGTTTCTTGATGGCGCATGACCCAACTACCACCGCCAAACCGCGTTTGAGGGACTGGCTCCGGGCTGCCCGCGAGGACAAGGTGCCCGGGCCGTGGAGAATGCTCGTAACCTGCACGCTGCGCTATCTGCGTCCCAGCCATCATCCCAGCACCGAATGCTCCACACAGCTGGCGATGGACTACCTGGCCCAGTCGCCGGCTGCGCGGGCCGCCAGCGAGGCAGCCCAAGCCGCTCAGCAAGCCGACTCTGCTGAGAACGACGCATCGCAGACCCCCGCCTAGGAAGCCAGCGGTCGCCACGCCGTTATGGCGAAGTGACCCCCTGGCCGAAGCGGTTGCGGCGCTGGGGAATCGTCTGAATGCGTGAGCGGAATGCCGCTCCCGCCTCAGTCTTTGACGAAGTGATACATCCGGTACGAGAGCTTCCCGTCTTGCAGTTAGCGGTACATGATCGTGCCGGGCATACCGGTGAAGAAGCGCCCGAAGGGCTGTAGGACCTTTGGCACATGGCGACCGACCAGGTCCTGGTATCGAGCCGAGTTGTCGTCCAGGCCGCGGAGAACCTCCGCGTTGATTTCCCGCTCCGACGCCATCCGCATCGGCATGCGGCCAGTGCCGACTCCCAATCGGCATATTCGAGATGCCCTCGGAAATCGGCGTACAGGAAATGCCCACCTGGGCGCAGGACCCGCGTCATTTCGGGGAGGAACCGGTCGAAGTGTGGATTGGCATGGGAGGCCTCGACGTTGACGACGGCGTCGAAGGACTCGTCGGGAAAGGGCAGGTTTTCGGCGTCTCCATGGACGAATTCCAACCCCGGTAGGTTGTGCCTTTCACGGGCGAAAGCGATGCCGTCGGGCTTGAAGTCCAGGCCCCGTGTATGCGGCCGGGCGCAACGTGCGGACCAGATACGCGGCTCCGCCGCCGTGACCGCGGCTGACCTCCAGCACCTTTTTGCCGCTCAGGTCCGCCTGAGTCGCGGTGCGGTGGTAGAGCTGGATGCAATGCCGGTGGGGCTTGTCCGAGGGCTCCAGCGGCAGACCCATCTGCGGATCCTCCTCATAGCCCCAATTCAGACGACGTCGTCCTCATCCCAATTGCGGGTGACGCAGGGGTACCAGTAGTTGTTCATGATCTTTTTGAACGAGAACAATGAATAATCGCCGATGGGCTTCACGTACCGCATGAGGGTGACGGTCATAGCGGCCGGTTATGCCAGCAGGATCGGCTCCCGGCCCAACGGATCGGTTTCATGGCCCCTTTGTGCACAACCCTGGATCGCGGCCGGCGGCGGGTTAGATTACCCGTATGCGCATGGCTCGCCTGTTCGGTGCAGTCCTGACGATCCTCGCAGCGGGGTTACTGCCGGCCACCCCCGCGGGTGCGCAACCGCCATCGAAGCTCACCGACCACCTCACTGACAACACGGCGGCGTTGACGGATTCCGGTCGGACAGCCGTCAACTCGGCAATGGACCGGCTCTATCACGACCGGCACCTTCAGCTGTGGGTGGTTTACGTCGACAACTTCTCCAGGTTCAAACCCGACAATTGGGCCGACCGAACCCGCAGCGCCAGCCGGATGGGCGATCACGACGCGCTGCTGGCAGTGGCCACGAACACCAAGTCGTACACCTTCACCGTGCCGAGTCTGCCAGCAGACGAGTTGAACACCCTGCGCAGCAAGCACATTGAACCGGCGGTGGGCGCCAAAGACTGGAGCGGTGCTGCGCTTGCCGCGGCAGACGGGTTGAACAAACCGACCAGCTCGTCGACACCGAGCTGGCTGCTCATCGCAATCGGCGTGTTCGTTGTCCTGGTTCTGGTCGTGGTGTTACTCATGCTCTTTGGCGTGCGCCGCCGGCGCGCCGCGCGGCCGGTCGAAGCTGGCAATGGCCAGGTCAGCAGTGACGGGCGCGATCAGTCGTTGAAGCAGGCGTTGTCTACCGCGGACGCCCGACTGCGCCAGATATCCGACTACGTCGCCAAGCATCGCCAGCACATCGGCGCCGACGCCCGGGCTCGGCTGGAAGAGGCGAAACGGCATTTAGCAGCGGCGCACGGCAAGGAAGCGAGCAATGAGCTCGAAGCAATCGCCTATGCCAAGCGGGCATCGATGCTGGCCGCAGAGGCACAAAACCTGGCGAACGCCGACGTGCTAGGAGGACACCGCACGCGACGACGGGGAACCCGATCCAAGCGATGATTCGGCGGCCTTGCTGTGAGACGCCGGGCATTCAGGGCATTCGAGCCCGCCGAACTGCGGCATAGTGAGGGAATGTCCGCACCCAAGCAGCCGTGGGTCGCGTCACCCTGTCCGTATGGCCCGGCCAACGCTCCGACGGCGCCGACTCCACGGCATTCCACCGGCGACGCGGTGGCGACAGCACTGGTCTTCTTCATCGCCGTTGCTGCGGGGGCGGCATCGCTGTTCTGGTCGTTGTTCTTCGCGATGGCGGCCGATGCGTGCGACGTGCAGTGCAACGAGGCACTGATCGGGTGGGCCTATCTGATCACCTGGGGTGGTATAGCGGTCGCGGCGATAGTTGCGGTCGTGGGCGTGATTGTCGCGTTCAGACGGGGCCGGCGTATGTGGGTCTGGCCCACGCTGGGGTTGGCCATCATCATCGCCGCGGTGTTCATCGGAACGCTTACGGCCGACTCCGTTTATCCGCACTCCTGACGTCCCGTCCTCGGAAAGCTGCGAGTCTAGCTCGGCGTTGATCGGGCCCGCTTTCGATCCGGCCGGCTTGGCGGCGTGGACCCCCAGCAGGGCGCGGGTGTATTCCTGCTTGGGCGCGGCGAAAAGCTCTGCGGCGGGCCGATACGGCCATACCGCCCGCATCACCAGCACGTCGAGGTTCTCGTCGGGCTCCACCAGCGTGTCGTAAACGTTTTCCAGGACCTCGAACGAGAAGTACGCGCTGGTCTTCTGCGGGTCGAGTTGATCAGGCTCACCGGCGATAGCCGCGATGATGTTGCCCCGGGTGTCGCCGCCGAGGTCGACCCGTTCGCCGGTCGAGCAAGCGTTACTGCGAACGCGCTGACCAGAACGGCGGTGATCAGCGCGAGTCGTCGTCGCATCACCTCACCGTAAACGGCAACGGTCCACCGTGGTGATGAACGCGACTTGCGGCCACTCATGAAAAAATCGGGCGGTGATCCTCGCCGTCGACCTCGGCAAGACGTCCTGCCGGGCCGCGGCAGGTGGCCGGCGGGTCGAGGGGGCGGGCGCGCCGGGGCTCGCGGAGCCCGGCGGCGTACGGGCCGCGCAGTCGGCGATCCTTTCCGTCGCGCGTGAGCTGGGCGCGGTCGACGAAGTGATCGTGGGCGCCGCGGGGGCGCAGGCGGCGCCGGACGCGGCGCGCGCGCTCGGCAATGCGTTGCTGGGCTCGCTTCGGGCGAAGCGCGTCGTGGTGACCAGCGATGTCGTGCTCGCGCACGCAGGCGCCTTGGACGGGAAGCCGGGCGTCGTGCTGATCGTCGGCACCGGCGTCGTGGCGCTTGCGATCGGCGCGGACGGTGCGCTGCGGGCCGCCGACGGCTGGGGTCCGCGGCTGGGAGACGAGGGCGGCGGTGCGTGGATCGGCGCCGCCGGGTTGCGCGCGGCGCTGCGCTCTTACGACGGCCGTGGGCCGTCGACCACGCTGCTCGACGCCGCCCGCGTCCGGTTCGGCGCGCCCGAGACTTGGCCCGCGCGGCTCACCAGTGCCTCGGCCCTCGCGTCGTTCGCGCCCGACGTCTTTGCCGAAGCACACGACTCCGCCGCGCTGGCGATCGTCGGCGCCGCTGCCCGGGCGCTCGCCGCGACCGCCCGCGCCGTCGGGAATGGCCCGGTGGCGATGGTGGGCGGCCTGGCGAGGTTCGAGGCGCTGCGCGGGCAGCTCGACCTCGTCCCAGCCGCCGGTGACGCCCTTGACGGCGCGCTGCGGCTTGGGACGATCCATGAGCCGCACGTGATGCGCATGCAATCGGCCGGTGGCGCCCCGCGCGGACTCGACGCGCTCGCCACCGAAGCTGTGCGCCCAGACCTCAACGACCTTGACACCCGGCCGATCGGCGAGATCGTCGCGATCCTCGTCGCCGCCGAAGGCGAAGCGCATGGCGCGGTGGTGGCGGCGGTCCCGCAGATCACAGCGGCGGCCGAGGCGATCGTCGCGCGGCTGCAGCGCGGCGGCCGCCTGATCTATGCCGGTGCCGGAACGCCCGGCCGGCTTGGTGTGCTCGACGCGGCGGAGTGCGGGCCGACCTTCGGCACCGACCTCGTGCGCGGTGTGATCGCCGGCGGGCCGGCGGCACTGACCGAGGCGATCGAGGACGCCGAAGACAGGTTCGAGCCGGGTGACTTCACCGACCTGACCGCCGGCGATGCGCTCGTCGGGATCACGGCGTCGGGCCGCACCCCGTACGTGCTCGGGGCGCTTGAGCACGCGCGCGCGACGGGCGCATTGACCGTGGCCATCGTCAACAACCCAGGCAGCGAGGCGTCTGCCGACGTGGTGATCGAGCTGCTGACCGGACCCGAGGTGCTGGCCGGCTCCACGAGGCTGACCGCCGCGACGACTCAGAAAGTCGTGCTGAATGCTCTCTCGACGAGCGTGATGATCGCGCTCGGGAAGGCCTACGGACCGCGGATGGTCGACGTGCGCGCGACCAACACGAAGGTGCGCCGCCGCGCGGTGCGGATCGTGCGCGACGCGGCCGGCGTCGACGAGCCGGCCGCGGCCGCCGCACTGGCCGCCGCGGGCGGTCATGCCAAGATCGCGATCCTCGCGCTGCTCGCGGGCGTCGACGCGGCCGAGGCCGCCGTCCGGCTCGACCGGGCGCAGGGACGGGTGCGGGACGCGCTCGGTGCGCAGCAGAGAAAATTTTCAGCGCAAGACGGGTAGGCATCTGCCCGCGTTTTCTATGCTGACCTTTTCGACCGGTCCCAAGTCGAACGCAACGAGGACGCCTCGATGGCCACAACACCACCCCCGTCGCAGTACGACACGTCTTCGTTCGCCCGGGAGCAGGAGGGTTATCGCCAAGGTCTTAAGCGGCGCCAACTTGAAATGATCGCCATGGGTGGGGCAATCGGCAGCGGCCTGTTCCTCGGCGCGGGTGGCCGACTTGCCAGTGCCGGTCCCGCATTGTTCCTGGTCTATGCCTTCTGCGGGATTTTTGTTTTCGTCATTATGCGCGCCCTGGGCGAACTCGTCTTATACCGCCGTTCGTCAGGGTCTTTCGTGTCCTATGCACGCCAATTCCTCGGCGAGAAGGCGGCCTTCGTCGTGGGATGGGTGTATTTCGTCGGTTGGTCGCTGACCGCAATCGCCGACTCCACGGCAATCGCGACCTACTTCAAATATTGGTCGACGTTCAAAAGCGTTCCGCAATGGCTGATCGCGTTGGTCGCCCTGTCGTTTGTGCTCGCTATGAACCTCATTACGGTGAGTCTGTTCGGCGAGCTCGAATTTTGGGCTGCGCTTGTCAAAGTGTTTGCCCTAATGGCCTTTTTAGTGGTGGGGACAGTCTTCATCGTCGGGCGTGTCCGAATTCAGGACCAGGCTCCTGGCTTCGGGGTGATGTTGCACAGCGGTGGGCTCTTTCCGATGGGTGCGCTTCCCGTGGTGACAGTTACGTCGGGAGTGATATTCGCCTATGCGGCAATCGAACTCGTTGGCACAGCAGCCGGTGAGACCGCGAATGCGGAGAAGGTCATCCCACGATCGGTCAGTCTGGTGATGGTCCGGGTCGCGGTGTTCTATGTCGGCGCGGTGTTGCTGCTGGGTTTACTGCTTCCCTACACCGCCTACAAGGCGGGTGAAAGCCCATTCGTCACTTTTTTCTCCAAGATCGGGCTGCGCGGCGCAGGCACGATTATGAACGTCGTCGTGCTGACCGCCGCATTCTCCAGCCTCAACGCAGGTCTGTACTCAACGGGCCGGATCATGCGGTCGATGGCATTGAGCGGCAGCGCGCCCAGGGTTACGGCGAGAATGTCGAGGCGGGGAATCCCGTACGGTGGCATCTGCCTCACGACGGTGATCGGATTGTTCGGCGTTTTGCTCAATGGCGTAGTGCCCAGCCAGGCGTTCGAGATAGTCCTGAACATGACCTCTCTGGGCATCATTACGTGCTGGGGCACCATCGTTGTCTGTCAAATTCAGTTGTTCCGCTGGTCGAAGAAGGGAGTCGTGCAGCGACCGTCGTTTCGGCTGTGGGGCGCGCCCTATAGCGGCTATCTGACGTTGCTGTTCCTGACGGCGGTACTCGTGCTTATCGGTTTGAACTATCCGATCGGCACCTGGACGGTCGCAACGCTCATCATCATCGTCCCCGCGCTGATCTTGGGGTGGTATGCAGTGCGCAGCAGAGTGCTTGCGATGGCTCAGATCGCCCAGACGGTGGCGTCTCATCGTGAAGCCGTCACCGAACCCGGCATGCTTCCACCAGCGGGAGCCACCGAAGCCGACGGCGCGTGAGAGTTCAGTCCAAAGTGACCGGATCACCGGCATGGATAGTGCCCGGATCCAGCACCTCCAGGTACACGCCGGCACAAGGAACCATCGCGGAGTTCCCTGCTGCTAACCGGTTTTCGGCCACCAATGTGCGAAGTGCGTGCGGCGCTCGCGGCAGTTCACCATGTTCGAGTGTGGGAACCGCGCATCGTGACGTCGGCTTCAGGACTCCCAGCCGTGCTTGACCGACGGCTAATACCTTGCCGACCCAGGCGTTCTCGGCATAGGGCGGATAACCGGGCGGTGTCGCGATCAGCAGATTCGGCCGGTACCGCAACGCCTCGGTGCCAACCTGCTCCACGGTGGCCGTTGTAATGGCGTGCAGCGGGGCAAGATCGGTGAACGACTCGCCGGGCGTTGCTTGGGAAACTTCGATCAGCTGAGAATTGATCTCGGCGTCTAAACCAAGCTCCAACACCTGCTCCGGGTCTGGCCGTTCGAGCGTGGCGCCGTGCGGACGCCGGCTGATCAGTTGCACCGGGCGCCTCAACAGCCGGGAGATCACTTCATCGACATCCGGCTCGTCGGCGCGAAAGCTGGTCCCGTCGGGTGCCTCGATGCGAACCTTCCCGGCATCCAAATGGGCACTGAAGTGCAGAAGCTCGCGCCATAACCGCGGCTGCTTGGCGCTGGCCACCCGCCCGGTAACCGCGTCGACAAGCGCCAGCCGCCGGTCACCGTCCGCTCCGTTTTGGTCGACGAACATGGTGGGCACGACTTCGCCGAGCATCGACTTGACCGGGTAGCGCCACAAGCTGGCTAAGCGCAACGGGTCGGCTTCAGAAGCACGCGGCGCCATCGTCGCATCCACCGACCTCGCCGGTGGCGATGTTAAACACGAGCTCGGCGAGATGGTGGGGGCACTGCAGCGCCTCCTGCGGGTCGGTGGTGCCGTAAAAGTGTTGCGCGCCAACGACGTAGTGGAAAAACTCGTGCGTGATGACTTCGCGTCGACAGGTGCCGTCGGCGTCGTCGAAGAACGGCGCACCGAAACTGATGCCCTTCGCGGGGTCGAGCGATCGATCAACGTGGGCGAAGTCGTCGGTAACGGTGCGGTCGGGAATCAGCGGCGCCAATCCGCTGTGGGCCTGGTTGGCCTGTATGGCTTGCAACGCCTGCTGCACCATGAACCAAAAATTACTGTCCAGCGGCGTGAAGAGTTGGCGCTGGAAGGCTTGAACGGTGGAGTCATTGGAGTCGGGCACGCCACCCTGTGCCTGCTGCAACGTCTGAATGGCCGAGACTGCGGTGGCCAGCGCGTCGCGGCGGGCGCTGTCAGCGGCAGTGATGTCATCGAGATCGGACATGGTCGTCTCCTTGGCAGGGCAGCGGCGGGGAGAATCTGAGAACGCCACTCTATCTAGAGCCGAATCGATGTGCAGCATCGGTGGTCGTGCTTGCCGACCGGCTGGAGACACTGCGCAGACGCGGTCCAGCGTAGAAGCTGCCATATCAGTAGGCTGACGCGACGTTGGCTTTCGCCCAGGCCTTTTCCGCCTCCGAGCCGCCCGGGGGAGGGACCAGCCCGTTGATCATCCAGAGATCTTCGCTGGTCTCATCGGCATGAAACTCCCCGTGCAATCCGTCATGCTGTTCCACGAACGGGTGCAGTATGCCCTTGATCCAGCGGGTGATTCGTTCTCGACTTTTTTATCGGCGCTTCGGCGGCCGATGTGGTCGATCACAACGCGACTCCGGCCGGGCAGGTTTCACCGCCTACATAGAAGTTCTCCGGCGACGTTTCGTTGAAGATAGTGATGGCGTAGAAGCGAGGCAACCCCACCCGTTCGTAGTGATCGGCGATTCGCGCTGCGAGTTGGTGTTTATCGTCTTCGGTGAATATTCCCGACGTGTGATGAATCATCCATAGCGGCATAACAGTCAGAACCCCTGGTTGTCCTGCTCACTGAGGCAATGCGAACGTCAGGCGCTCGACCGGACCGGACAATGCAGCTTTGACGTCAACGCTGATGTCGTCAGTGAGTATCTCGTCAGCACCGTCTTCCAGCCCGGTGACGATGCGCTTGGCCACCTCGGCGGGCGTCGTCTTCGCCGCCGCGATTGTTGAAACCATGTCGGTGTCGATGAAACCCGCGTGCACACCGACGACTTGGGTATTCTGTCGCGTCAGTTCGGCACGAAGCGAGTTCGTCACTGACCACATCGTCGCCTTGGAGGCACCATAGGCGCCGGCGCCGCCGAGCCAGGACAGCACCGAATGCATGTTGACGACGGCGCCGCCACCGTTGGCGGCAAGGATCGGCGCGAATGCGCGCGGCACCCGCAGCGGCCCGAGCACGTTGACGTCGAACGTCTCGGTGACATGCTCGAAGCGTCCGGTGAGCAACGGCTCCGATAAGAGCACGCCGGCATTGTTGAATACGATCTCGGCGTCGCCCGCGATCTCTGCCAGCGCGGCAACCGAATCCGGGGTTGGTGCGCACGTCAGCGGGGTTTCGGTGGGGGCCCTGGGTATCGGGTCGGCGGCGGTGTACGCCTGGGTGTCGGCCTTGACTATCAAGATCCGGTAGCGGCAAATAGCGCAAGCGAGAGGTGCTATCCCACAACCGATTGCAGCCTCTATCCGATGCTGTTAACCAAGCTAGTTGTTGGTTGGTGGTGGTTGCGGTTGAAAGGGTTCGTACCACCACCAGTCGGCGCGCTCGCCGGTGGGCCCGGGGCACGGCGGCACGGCGGGCGGGGGACGCCGGGGCGGGCGCGCGAGCGATCCTGGGCTAAGCGGTCGCCCGGCGCTGTCGAGGACGGTCAGATCGGCGGCGGGTCCGGTGAGGGTGATGACACCGCGGTGGTGTAGCCGGTGGTGATATGGGCACACCAGCACCAGGTTGGCCAACTCGGTGGGGCCGCCGTCTTCCCAGTGCCGAAGGTGATGTGCGTGCAGACCGCGGGTGGCTCCGCAGCCGGGAACCGCGCAGGTGGGCTGGCGGTGCTCAAGCGCGCGGCGAAGCCGCCGGTTGATCTGGCGGGTGGATCGGCCGGCGCCGATGACCTGGCCGTCGCGTTCGAACCAGACCTCATAGGTGGCATCACAGGTCAGGTAGCGGCGTTCGGCCTCGGTGAGCAGCGGACCCAGATGCAGCGCCGCGGCGCGCTGCTCGACGTCGACATGCACCACCACCGTGGTGTGCTGCCCGTGGGGGCGGCGGGCCACCTCGGCATCCCAGCCGGTTTCGACCAGGCGCAGAAACGCCTCCAGGGTGCCCGGCAACGGCGGCGCGCTATCGAAGGCCCGCTCACCCTGGCCGCGATCGTGTTTCCATTCGGCGATCAGCGCCTCCCGATGCGACGCCAGCGCCGCGTCGAACTTCGCCGCCTCTGGGTGCGGAAGTGTGATCCGCCAACAACTGAACTCCTCGCTGGAAGTCTTGGTGATCGAGGCTTGTGGTTGCGCCCGAGAGTCGGGTTGGGGTCGCGGTTCCAGCTTGACTGCGGTGCGCAGCTGGTTGACCGTGGCGACCCGCGCCAACTGGGCGTAATGCCCATCAGATCCCGCACCCGCGCGTGCCGCGATGACCCCGACCTGATCCAGCGACAGCCGACCCTCCCGCAGGCCCTGCGCGCAGCGCGGAAACTCCTCCACACGGCGCGCCACAGTGGTGATCGTGTGAGCGGTCGCCGATGAGGAGCCCAGCTTCCACGCCACCAACGCCGCCACCGACCGGGCGCCGGTGGCCCCGCACAGCTCGTCGCGATCCAACTCGGCAACAATCTCCACGATGCGCCCATCAATCGCGTTGCGCTGACCAGCCAACTCCGCCAACTCCTCAAACAACACCTCAAGACGCTCGGTCAGGGCTCACCGCCACCGGAGCCGATGCGATCGAAGACATACCCACATCATCGCAGCCAGGTACGACAAGTCTCGGCTGCCCAATCCGCGCCGAGGTGAGAACGTGGTCATAGGCCTAAGCGGGACAGCTTGCTGGCCACCAAACGCTCTGCGGGGCGCAATTGTTTGCATCACTGCAGCGCCGCTCGTAACCAGCGAGGGAACAACTGGCCATCAATCGGGAAACTCACTCGCCTTCGCCTACCGCGCATCGGAGCTCGCAGTACGGTCACCAATCGGAGCACCAGACCGCCTGTCCGTCGGGTGCCAGGAAGCGCTGGTGGGCTTACCGCTGGAGTGAACGGAAGGAGTCCAACCTATGCGTCAGCCAACGGCCGCGCTGGTGGGTGCCGGTATCGGCGTCGTCATGCTGGCCGCCGCGTGCAGCAGCAGCAAGAGTGCCCCGGCGCCAACTGCCACGTCGTCCCCCAAGCCTCCGGTTGCTGAGGCAGCGCTGCAGGGGCTTTGGCTCAGCCCGCAGGAGATCAACACCGCTATGGGCGCCACCGACATGAGCGTGGCCGGGACGTACACCACTTTCGTCGACGACAGCAAGACAGTGCCGGACAAGGCCTGCCGAATCACTGCCATTGATGCAGACGCCGACAGTTACGCCGACAGCGGCTGGACTGCCATGCGCGAGCAGTCACTTCGCGAACGCGTTTCCCACCCTGTTCATTACGCCGATCAAGTCGTTGTGTTGTTTCCCTCGGCGGACAAAGCGGCCGCCTTCTATACCGCCACCGCGCAGCGCTGGCCCGCCTGCCAAAACCGTGAGTTCACCCGGACCCCTCCAGGCAAAACCAGCCAGCAATGGACCGTCGGGCCGATCTCCAACACCGGCGGCACGTTGAGCAACAACGTCACCGAACAGGGCGGCAGTGGGGAACTGTGCGAACGGGCGCTGACCGTGAGCAACAACGTCGCCATCGACATTTCGACATGCAGCCACGGCAACGCGGCCGGCACCGCGATCAACATCGCTCATCAGATCGCCGCCAAAGTAGCCAAACAGTAGCGGTGGCCGCCTGCTCGACATCAGGGTGGTGGCGAGTCCGGCAATCCCGGGCACAGTTCCTGATAGGGGATCGTCGACGATGACGACACCCACTCGCGCCACTGCTGTCGCGACATGTTGGCGGTCAGCTTGTCGCACAGGTCTTGCGGGGCTGCCGACGTGACCCACCGCCGCACAGTGAAGTCGTCGCTGCCCGAATAGATTCTGCGGCCGTCGGTGGTGAACGAAACGCTGTTGACCGCTCCGGTATGGCCGGCGAGCGGATTGCCGATGGGCTTATGGTTGTCGATATCCCACAGCTGCAGCGTGTTACCGCCGCTGCCGGTGACCAGCTGGTGACCTAGGGGATTGAAAGCCAGACTCCACACCACGTCCCGCTCCGGGAGCGGATCACCGACTTGGATCTGTCTTTGCACATCCCAGAACCGGACGGTGTTGTCGGCGCTACCAGAGGCCACGATGCGCCCGTCCGGGCTGAATGAAACAGTCCACACCGGGTCTTGATGACCGGAGAGCGTCGCGATCAGCTGTCTCGTTTGGACGTTCCACAACCGCACCATAGTGTCGTCACCACCGGAGGCGAGCGCGTGTCCGTCCGGGCTGAACGCCACCGAGTAAACGCGGCCTTGACCCGCTGTCAAAGGGTTGCCGATAGGCCGGCCGGTGTCGGCGTCCCATAGCCGCACGGTCTGGTCGTCGCTCCCGGAGACGAGGGTGTGCCCGTCCGGGCTGTAGGCGACCGCGTAGACCTTGCCCTGGTCAAGGACCATCGGGGCGCCGATAGGCTGCCCGGTCTCGGTGTCCCACAACCGGATTGTCTTGTCATCGCCGCCGCTGACCAGGCGGCGGCCGTCGGGGCTGAACGCTACGCTGCGCACTGCGTCGGTATGGCCGACCAACTTGTGCAGCTCTCTATCGTCTCTGGCGTCCCATAGTCGTACGGTGTGGTCATTGCTGGCGGTGGCTATCCGTTGACCGTCCGAACTCACCGCGAGGCCCCGGATAGGAGCGGTGTGTTCGGTCAGCGGCTCGCTTTCGTCGAGGTTCCAGAACCTGATAGTGCCGTCATTGCTGCACGAGATGAGCCGTCGACCGTCGAAGGCGACCGCGTTGACTATCCCGTCGTGACCGGTGATCGGGTCGCCGATCGATTGGCCAGTGTTGGCGTTCCAGACCCGCAGTGTGTTGTCACGGCTGCTCGAAACCAGCTTCTGACCATCGGAACTGAAGATCACGTCGTACACCGACCCATTGTGGCCAGTGAGCGGTCCCAGAAGTTTCACCCGCGTGCGCGCATCCCACACGATTACGGTGTCATCCCGGATGCCGGCCGCAAGCTTTGAGCCGTCGGGGCTGTAGGCGACACTGCGCACTCGCATGGTCTGGACGTTGATCGGGTCACCGATCGGCTTGAATGTCTTTGCGTCCCAAACCCTCACCGTCTTGTCATCGCTGCCCGTCGCGATCTGCGTTCCGTCGGGGCTGAACGCGACCGAGTACACATCGCTGGTGTGTCCCTTCAGCTGGGCAACCCGCTGCCGCGTCGCAACATTCCAGATCCCAACGGTGCCATCGAAACTCGCCGACGCGATTCGCGTTCCATCCCGGCTTACTGCCACGCTGCGCACCGCTCGCTGGTGGCCGAAAAGATTGTCGCTGAGCGGTTGCCCCGTATGCGCATTCCACAACCGAATGGAATGATCGTCACTACCGCTGACCAAGAGGTTGCCATCGCGACTGAACGCGAGACCCCATATCGACTGCGAGTGGGCGCGCAACGGCGGCATGGTCATCTGATGGGTACGCAAGTCCCAGATCCGGATCTGGCCGTCACCGCTGCCGCTGGCCATAACGCCGCCCGCGGGGCTGACCGCAATGCTGTAGACGGGTTTGTCGAGCTTGATGATCTTGTCGGTACTTCCCTTTGTTGCCACCGTCGAATAGAGCACGCCGTCTTCTTCAGATTGCGGATTCAGGTAACGGCCGGCCAAAAGCTCTTGGAATGCGCGATCGTCGGTGCCTGCCAGCGTGTCGGCCAGCATCGCCTCGGCCTCGGCGATGAGCCGGGTTCCCTTGGCGCGGCGGAAGTTGTCAAGCGCCTCGTCGCGTGCATCCCATGCCAACACCGAGAGCACGACGGCTGCGATCAGCAGTACTGACAAGCTCCCGATCGCGCCGCGAGCCCATCGCATCGTGCGTCGATGCTCGCGAAACGCCTGCGACGAGAGCTCGTGGAAATCAATTTCGCGAACTTTCGACGTAACGCTCAGCGCGGCGTACTCGAGGCTCGACCCCGGATCCGCTCGGTTGACGGCCGCCCACACCGGCTCTCGGTCGAATTTGCTCTGAAGAAACGGTGCGATAGCGGTCGAATCTGCCGAGAAGCGGCCGCTTTCGGCGTCCCAGCTCAGATCTCCGGCGGTATGAATGATGAAGATCGTGTCGAGTGAGCGGTTGGCTATCCACCATTCAACTTCCCTGCGTACCCACGTCGAATGTGCGGACTGCGGTGAGGCGAGCAGGATCAGCCACGAGGCACGCGACAAGCCATACTCGATGCGATCCCACAACTTGGTTCCCGCAGCGATGCTGGTCTTGTCGAAAAAGACCCGCACCAGCGGCGGGCGGTACCACTTCTTGGCGACCTTCTCGATGCGGTTCTGCAGCGCAGAAGCGATCACCCGGTCTTCCGCCCCGCTGTAGGAGACAAACGCGTCAAAGCCGGCGTCGACCGGTTTTCGGTCGGAAGGTGCGCGGTGGTTCGGCAGCTGACGGACAGCGGAGGGCGCGCTCCGTGACTTGATCGCGATCTCCCCCCGCGCAAACACCGAATACCTGTCGGTCAGCGTAGTCGGCAGGTCGCGAACAGAACGCCCTAATGCTTCGACCTAGGGCGCAGCAGCCGGTAGCGGCGGCAAGTCGAAGAACCACGACGACGGCGGTGGTGACGGTTGCTTTTCGGGCGGGGGCGGCCGTTGCGGGCAGTAGGTATTCACCGCGATCGCCGTGAACTGGGCGGCTCCGGAGGGGGTGAAGCCCGGATTCTCCTGTGTCACGTCGTTAACGACGTCGCTTTCCGGTCGACCCTGGGCCATCAGTCCGCACGCATTTCTGGCGACTGCGATGGCACCGGCGGTGGAGCGATACGTGATGCCGGCCTGATCCAGCGCGGTCAGGAAGCTCGCGTCAGAGCCGGAATCGGTGCCGCTCGGGTCGGCCTGCGCCGGCCCGGCCGGGCCGATAACCGCAACAAAGCTCGCAAGCATTACTAGCCGTCGCATCGCTATATCCTCTTACAGCGTGGCGCCACTGTCGCCCCAGGTATTCCGCTGTAACAGCAGAAGGGTTGCCCAACACATGTCGGAAGCCGACCGCGATGACGCCCCGGCGGCCTGGACGCCAAGCTTCGAACCCGACGACGGCTGGGTGCCCGCCGACAAGCGACTGCTGGGCCTGGATCGGCGCACGCTAGCGCCCACCGTGACGGTCCTGGCGCTGGCCATCCTGATGTCGGTGGTGCTGCCGCTCGTCAACGCCGCGGTTCCCTACCGCGATATCGTCAACGCCGGTGACGTTCTCGAACTGCAAGGCGACGTCACCTTCGTTCCCGTGGCCGGCTGGGGGATAACGTCCGGTGTTCGCGCCGGTCACGGTCCACTGTCGGGCGAGTATCCCGACCACGCGACCGTCGTGAACAGCGACGTGACGTTCACCGTCCGCACGGCGCCCTTCGACGGCGATGCGAACGCATTGCTCGACCAGATCGAGAAAACCTCGGATGCGCTGAACCGCGGTCGTGGACTGCATGTCACCGGCCAGCACGACACCGTCACCACCGATCAGGGCAAGCAGGGCGCGACGGCGTCGATCACCGGACCGCAGAAAGGCGGCGTCATCGCCGCTTTCGTGTTCGGTGGACGAGGCGTTGAGGCCGAGGCGACCGGACGGGCCGATAGCGGCGTGAAGGTTACAGCAGTCGTTCGTGACATGATCCGCAGTATCAGCCGGGGGCGTGATCAGCAGTGACAGCGCCGGTCGTCGACCCGCATCAGATCCGCGCCGTTGCGCTGGAACTGTCCGGTTGGGGCAGGCGGTTCAGGTTTTACCAGCCACGCAACTTCGCATTCTGGGCATATCTGCTGCTCGTGGTCATGGGAGCGTTCGCTTTCAGCTCCAAGCTCGCCCGCGAATACAACGCCTATGCCCAGGCGATCGGGCTGGCGGTGACGTTCTTCGCGATCTACACGGCGCTCTTCTGGTGGTTCACCGTGCATATCGACCGGTACGCCAAACTGCCGGCCAAGCTGATGGTGGTTGCGTTCCTGTGGGGCGCCTTTGCTGCCACCTCGACCATGGCCGGAGTCGCCAACGACGCGATCCTCGCCCTGTACGCGAAAGCCTTCGGCCAGGCGTGGGCACTGGACTGGGGTGCGGGATTGGCGGCGCCGTTCACCGAGGAACCGGCGAAAGGCATCGGCTTGCTCTTGCTGATCGCTCTGGCGCCGCGGCAGGTTCGGACCGCGTTCGACGGTTTCATTCTAGGTGCGTTCATCGGTCTGGGGTTTCAGATACTGGAAGACATCGCTTACGCGATGACCTCGGCCGGCTCGCAATTCGGCGCTAATCAGGTCGGAGCTTCAATGTCGACGATCGTGGTTCGAATGGTCAGCGGAGTGGGCGCGCACATCGTCTACAGCGCCATCTTCGGTGCCGGTCTGATCTATTTGCTCGGCCGGCCCGCGGAACCGCACCGAATCGGCCGTGGGCTGCTGCTGGTTACGACAGCGATGCTGCTGCATGGGGCCTGGGACACCGCGACGGCAGTCGGTGGCGTAAGCCCGTTGGCGCTATTGGGCCTGCTCATCGCGATTATCGTCACCGCGCTCCTCATCGCCGCGCGGGTTTACCGGTTGACCGTTAAGCGCGAACGGGACTTCTTGCGCGACGTGATGGTGCCGGAGCAGGCCCGAGGGGTCATCACCGCGGCGGAACTCGACGCGATGGCCGGTAACCGCAAAACTCGTAAGGCGTACCGCAAGGGCGCCCGCAACCGTCGCGACCGCAAACGCGCCCGCTACGTCCTCAATGCCGCATATGACCTCGGCGGCGCGCTGGCCGCTGCGCGTGGTGCGGACACCGACCGGGTGCGTTTCGCCCGTGCTGAGATTGGGAGAATCCGCGCCGGCCTCCCACCGCCTTGGTGAGTTGACTGCGTCGAGGCAGACCCGGCGTTGCAGCTATGACAGCTGAGCCCGCGTCGTGTTCTCCGGTCGAGGGGCTTGGGTGTTTGTTTCCCCGACGAGGAATGCAATATCTAGCCGCCGCAGTAGTTGTGGGTGGTGTCGTTGCAGTAATTCCAATCCTGCATCTTCCCCATGCTTACCTGAAGGGCCACACCGTTGGTGCCTGAAACAGAAGCCGGTGCCCCGGTGTAGGGGTAACCGATGCCGGTGACGAGCTTGATCGTCACCGGCTCGCCCACGGCGTCATTGCTCGGATTCGAAGCAGCGTTGACGCTTCCGGTGGCGGTGTCACCCGAGACTGATGTCAGCATGAAGTCCACGGTGTCCGTTGGTGCGTCGGCATAGTCGTCGTGCCCGTTGCAGGCGCTTGGGCAGGCGGATATGTCGGCGTACGTCAACCGGCCGGACCCGTCGCTACTTACCGTGAGTTCAGACGCGTGGGCGTGCCAGGAACCGGTGAACGGGGCGATCCCCGGTACGTCGGCGGCAGCCGGTGGCGCGAACGCCAGCGCGGCGATGCCCAGTCCTAAGAGTGCGATCTTCATGCACTCCTCAGAACTGAGCGGTGCTCCATGGCGGCCCGGAATTATTGTTCTCGTCGAATTAGGCGCTGAACCAATAAATGTCACGGAACCACCGTGCAGCTATGTCGCCGCGTGGCCGGCGCGCGCAGCCGCGCGTCGCGCGGCCTCCGTATGCTCGGCGGCGGTCACGACCACCGCGTCAGAACCCGGGTACACGGTCGCCTCGTGGCCGGTCGCCAGCCAGCGCACCACGAATGGCGGAGAGCCGTCTTGAGAGCGCACCTCGATGATCTCAGCATGTTGATCATGCCGTTCCGTGGTTGCGCCCTTCACCACGAGGTAGTCACCCACCTTCGCCTTCATCGCCCGCTCCCTTCTCGTCCTGGTGAGACCGCGGACCCCTCCATCGTGCGCGCGTTCGCAAAGTAAAGGAAGCGTGAGAAACTACTGCAACTTTCCGGCGACGCAGTTAGCCGCATCGTTGACCATGCCGGATGAGATATATTCGCCGGCTTGGTGTTGCGGCGGGAAACGGACGCCCGGCTAATTGCCCAGGCTGCGACGGCCGGACTTGACCCTTGTCTTTTAGGACCTGGCCCACAGCGCCTTCATCGAGTTGAGGGTCTCGGTTTCGACGGTGACAGTGGCTTGGCCACCCTCTTCGCTGGCTCGGTACGCAAATCTAGGAATCGACGGAATCGATCAGCATGTGATCGCCGGCATCTTAAGGTTTTCGTTACCAGCGTTCGATCTTAGGAAAGCCGCGTAGGCTGATATGTGTATCGAGGTAATAGGCCACCTGGTTCGGTTGCTGTTCTCGCTACATTCGCCGCCCGGCTGTGCCGGGCAGTCAGGAGCCTCATCATGACGGCGACCTCGGCTCAACCATTCCCAGCGGCTCGCGGAACAGCAATCCGCTCGCCATATGAGAATCGCGTGAAACTCGTGCAGGACACGTTGACGACCTACTCAGCGCTTGACCAAGAGGGTGCAGGCAAACTCGCGGTAGAGGTACTGCGTGCGCTGGATTCCATTCCGGAGAAGGTGCGCTGAAACGTTCGTCCACCGATAATTCTCCTCGGCAGGACCCGTCGGGCACCTGACGTTGGCGCACGCGTACAGGTGCCACTGTTGTGACATGCTCAGCCGGCTCCTTCGTTTCGGAAGATGCAGGCTTGTCTTCTCGCGCAGAAGAATTTGAAACGGCTAGCACCCCGGGTTGATCGCTCGTCACGGCGATACCGTGACCATTCCTCGGCCGAGGCGGCTCGCAGTGTCGTTGATCCGTCATAGCTGACGGCAACATCAGCGTCGGGTGACTGTCTTGGAGCCAACTTAACCGAGCGGTCCGTCGGCAAAGCCGAAAGAATCATCGACCGATGCCCGGAAAGCAGCGCCACCGTTCTGTGCGCAAAGGCTCTGTCGGGCAACCTAACTCAAGAAGGCTGATATGCATGCAGCCCCACCAAGTCGTTACTTGAGGTCGATGTCATTACTTGAGGTCGATCAAACCGTCGAGAGCCGCTCCATAGCAACGGCAATCGACCTGCCGTTGACAATGGTCAAGCGGTGCTGCGTCGATGGGGGACTCCAGCTTGAGCGCAGCCAGAACCCTTGAGCGCAGCCAGAACCAACGCGCCGCAACACGGCCCGGCAGCCGCTACAGTAGAACCGCCTCACTGGTGGGCACTTTCGAATAACTGGACCTTGAACATTTGCGGTGAGCGCCGTCATCTGAGGTCCCGATAGATGTAGGGCGGCCCGTTACACATCGACCGAAGGAGCCGCAAGTAAATGGATGAATCGGTCCTCCGTCAGCTCATCGAGCGCCTCAGTAAGATTGAACGAGACGTGGCGGCGATTGAGCGACGCGTGAAGCGGCTCGAATATCTACGCGAAAACGACCGCCGAGCGATGAACACGATGAGGCGCTAGCATCCAAATCGAAAGTCCCAGAACGGCAGCCGATCCGAGCCACAGTGCCGATCCGGTGGCGGCTGGGGTCAGGCCTCCGAGCGCGTGCTTGCCGCTTAATATGCGAAGGGCCGCTCGTGGTTGAAGTGGCCGCCGGGCTTGAGGTCGTCCAGACTAGCCAGCGCCGACACCATGTCGTCACGCAAAGACCGGGCCAGGTCGGCGGAGAACCCTTCGCGCACCACGACGCGCAGCACCGTGACGTCGGTCGCATCGGCGGGCATCGTGTAGGCAGGTACCTGCCAGCCGTAGGACCGCAGCGCGTGGGAGACGTCGAACTCGGTGTAGCCGAAATCGCCGGCCAGCCGTATGGAGATCACCGGGATGGTCGAGCCGTCGGAGATCACCTCGAAGTGCTTGCCCATGCGCAACTCGTCGGCCAGCCAGCGCGCCGTCGACGATAGGCACCCCATCACCTCGGTGTAGCCGGCGCGGCCCAACCGCAGGAAGTTGTAGTACTGGCCGATGACCTGGCTGCCCGGACGGGAGAAGTTCAGTGTGAATGTCGGCATGTCACCACCGAGGTAGTTGACCCGGAACACCAGGTCCTCGGGCAGGTGTTGGCGGTTACGCCAGATCACGAAGCCGAGACCCGGGTAGGTGAGGCCGTATTTGTGGCCGCTGACATTGATCGACACCACCCGCGGTAGCCGGAAATCCCACACCAGGTCCGGCTGCAGGAAAGGCACCACGAATCCGCCGATGGCCGCGTCGATGTGCACCCCGACGTCCGCGCCGCCATCGGCGGCGAGCTTGTCCAGCACCGCGCAGATTTGCGCGACGGGTTCGATTTCGCCGGTGAAGGTGTTGCCTAGGATCGCGACCACTCCGATGGTGTCCTCGTCAACGGCGTCCAGAACCTGTTCGGGGGTGATCACGTAGCGACCCTTGGCCATCGGCAGGTATTTGGGCTCGACGTCGAAGTAGCAGCAGAACTTCTCCCAGACCACTTGCACGTTGGAGCCCATCACCAGGTTCGGAGTGCGGGTTTTCCACCCGGTCTTGGGGTTGTCACCGACACGCTGGCGCCACCGCCACTTCAGGGCCAGCCCGGCGAGCATCACCGCCTCGCTGGACCCGATGGTGGAGACCCCGGTGGCGGTGGCCGGGTCGTCGTCGCACAGTCCCTCGGCGTGGAACAGGTCGGCCACCATGGACACGCACCGCGACTCAATCCTGGCGGTGGCCGGGTACTCGTCCTTATCGATCATGTTCTTGTCGTACGTCTCGGCCATGAGCCGGTCGGCCTCGGGGTCCATCCAGGTGGTGGCGAAGGTGGCCAGGTTCAGTCGTGAACTGCCGTCCAGCATCAACTCGTCGTGGATGAACCGGTACGCGGCGGCGGGCTCCATCTCTTCATCGGGCAGCCTCAGCGCGGGCACCGGCGTGGTGGACAGCCGCCCGGTGTAGGCGGGAAAGATCGACGGCGACGCGCTGAGCTTGTGTGGCACCTAGAGATCCATTCATGTTCAGTCGACGCACCACTTACCGTCACCAACCGCGAGCCTCGCTCGCGGTTGGTGACACCGCTGAGGACCACCCCTGTGCCAGTTCAGCCGGCCCAAGACCAGCGCCCCCCGGCGGGTAGGGCTGTGCGTCAATTCGACGTGCTGGCGACCTCGGGGGACCCGTTGGCAATCGGCACGGACCCGGGTTGAGATGCGGCCGTCGGGGTCAGCGCCGTCGCTGCGGTGGTTTCGCGGGCGAGGAAATTGCCGAGTTCGCCGATCGCGCTCATCAACGGCGCCGGGAACACCACGGTGGTGTTCTTATCCACGCCGAGTTCGACCAGCGTCTGCAGATTACGCAACTGTAGCGCCAGCGGATGTGCCATCATCGTGTCCGACGCCTGCCCGAGCGCCGCGGCCGCCATCGACTCACCCTCGGCGGCAATGATTTTCGCGCGCTTCTCCCGTTCGGCCTCGGCCTGGCGTGCCATCGCGCGTTTCATACTCTCAGGAAGCTGGATGTCCTTGAGTTCGACCAAGGTGACCTCGACACCCCACTCCAACGTAGCCACATCCAGGATCTCCCGGATGTTGGCGTTGATGACATCGGTCTCAGCAAGCGCTTCGTCGAGGGTGTGCTGACCGACGACCTTCCGCAACGTGGTCTGTGCGATCTGATTGATCGCGGCGTTGACATTCTCGATAGCAACCACCGATTTCACCGCATCCACGACCCGGAAATAGGCAACCGCAGAAATGTCGACGCTCACGTTGTCGCGGGTGATAATGCCCTGCGACTGGATCGGCATCGTCACAATACGCAGTGACACCCTGACCAGCCGATCGATCGCCGGGATGATCACCGCCAGGCCCGGTTCCTTCACCCCGACCACTCGTCCCAACCGGAACAGCACACCCTTCTCATACTGGGTCACCACCCGAATCGACAGTGCCAGGACGATCACTGCCAGCACGACCAACGCGATGACAAAACCGAAAACGTTCATTGGTCCTCCTTCGCCGACGCGAGTTCGCGTCGACATCTCGATCTGGTAGCCGCGTTCAGCCGACCCGAAGAACTCGACAGGTGGAGGACGCTGCACCAGATATCCCTGACGTTACACCGTAGGCGGACGGTGTAGAACAACAGCGTTGGCGTAGCTGAGCACTCATCCGAATTCCGCTTGGTTTTCGGGGTCGTTCGTACCGGACGGTGAGGTTGGTTGGTCTTGGAGGCTAGCCAGTGCCGCATCGACGCTATCGACGGTGGGCAGCGAGCCGTCCGGGTCGCAGATTCGTAGCAGTCGGGATACCGCAGCACCAGGTACCAACTTCCAGCTCGTTCCAGCGCGCGCACAGCGCACGGATACTCTCAGCAGCGCCGAGAAACCGTCGGTGCCAAAGAAATCGAGGTAGGACAAATCGAGGATGAGCACGCGACAACGCACGGTATTCGTGAGTGCGTACTCGGCCAGGGTGCTTGCGTTCGTCCCGTCGATGTCGCCGCGGGCGCTGACGATGGTCACCGTCGACGTGGGACAGCAAGTGTCCCATCGCGTGAAGTGACGCTGCTGCGGCGTGGAGAAAATGGCCTCGTCCGCCAGAGCGGAAAGGTGGAAAACTACATCGGTCATGGTGATCCAGCCGCGCAGATAATCACCGGCGTGTCAGGCTCGGAGCTAACGCTCCTTGGGTTCAGCAGCGGACGGCTAGACTCATCCCGGACCAGCTGAAATTCTCAGCCACCATGACGCTACACCGGCTGGAAGGGTCCCCGCACTAGTGTGCAGTCTCTCAGGGCCGAAGTTTGGAACCGGCCACCCAAATCGCCCTAGGATGGGGTCATCTCGTGGCGGGTGCGTCCCGGGTACATGGCTGGTCGCCGGTAATGCCCGGCCCCGGCAAGATCACGAAGCAGGTACCGCCCATGGCGGAAGTCGCCGAGGACGCCGATAGCCCGCAGCTAGCGTCCCAGACATCGGAGCAGTTCAGTGCCGATAACGCCGACTTGCGGGCGGGGATCGGCGCCCTCGCGGGTCTGGTCACCGATCATCTTGGGTTGCCTGAGTTGCTGGCGGAAGTGGCGGTGTTCGCGGTGCACGCAATACCGGGCGCCGACGGTGCTGGGGTGACGTTGCTGCATGTCGATCGGGTGGACAATATGGTCGCGGCGTTGGCGGCAAGCGCGCCATTTGTTGCCGAGATTGACGAAATCCAGTACGGGACCCTCAACGAGGGACCTTGCATTACTGCGGCGCTGGAACGTCGCACGGTGCGCTCCGGTTCGTTAGGTGGGGAGAAGATGTGGCCGCGGTTCGGTCCGCGGGTGGGCAGATTGGGGGTGCACAGCGCGCTGTCGCTGCCGCTGCTGCTGCCTGATCAGGTGGTCGGGGCGATCAACGTATATGCCTATGGCAAAAACGTTTTCGATGAGCACGCCGCCGAATTCGGGGAGTTGTTCGCTAAACCAGCGGCTGTTGCTGTGCACAACGCGCAGATTCTCGCGGACACGCTTGCTTTGACTGCTCAGTTGCAGACGGCCCTGTCTACCCGCCCGGTGATCGATCAAGCGATCGGCCTGATCCGCGGACGTACCGGGCGCAGCGCGGAAGAGGCGTTCGCTCAGCTGCGCGCGATGAGCCAATCCGAACATCGCAAGCTGGCCGAGGTGGCCCAACACCTTGTCGACGACGCCGTGCGCCGCGCCCGCGCCCGACACAACGCGACCTGAGCCACATCCGTTACCCCCTCCAGCGCTCGGTGATCGGAGAGCTGGTCAACGGCAAGACTTCCAACCGCGCCTGCACGACACCTCTGGTTGGCCGCCAACACCGCAGGTTACGGTGTAGGTCTACAACGTTGACAAACCTCGAGATACGGCGTGTACTGGGGATAACACCCGAATCAGAAGGCATCGACATGATTGTCATCGTTGGATTGATTGTCGCGCTTGTCGCCTCGACGGTCGTGCTCGCCAAGCTGAGCACTGCACGCGGCACCCACGACAGGCTTCCCCGTAGTGGGTAGCGGTTCGGCGGCCATGTAGTTCCTGTCGAGGGGAGTGGTCGGGGCGATGACGCCGGTATGGCTGAGCGTATCGTTGGCCGGCGCGCGCGCCGGCAACGCCGGGCCTTGTCAGCACGGACCATGTTGTGCCACAGCTCAACTGATTGAAGAGAGTCAACCGTTGGGTTGAGAACCTAGAGACGAGGTCACTGTGAGCGCAAGCGAGAACCAGCGGCGAGACGTCTTCGCCGAGCACACCTTACACATGGGTGCAGGCTTCAAAGAACAGGAGCGGTCGCACGTACTCGCGACGTTGTCGGGGCTCGGGGCGCGCCTGGGACGGTGGGATCCAGTTGATGTGGACGTGGAAGTCTCGGTACAAAACCGCGGCGGCAAAGAACAGCGCGTCACGTTACGTACGACGCTGCCCGGTCGTCCACAGGTGCTGGCGGTTGCCGACGATCCAGACCTGACCCGGGCTCTGGGCGAAGCGAAGCGTGAGCTGATCCGTCAGATCGAGCATCAGAAGTCGGCGCGCGAACCGATGAATAATCGTCAACTCAGGAGTAAATCGATCAGGCATCCTGGCGCCGCTGCGGCGGCGGGCGCGCATGCAGCGGAATTGAAGAAGGTCGACGATTGTCAGTGATAAGGGCTATCTGCTCCAGTAGGTGTTGCGTTCTTGCAATGCCGCGGATCTGACTTGTGGAGAGCTGACGACGATGACGGCGTGACCGGGACGCGGCTAATTGCCTTCGCCGCTGGGTCCTTCGTCGGTCTGCAGCTGGATACGGACCAGGTCGGGGCCGGTAAGGGTCACCGCCCAGCCCGGATGTGCCCGTGTACGCCGTTTGTGTTCGACGTCGAATGCGCTGAGGTGGTCAACCCAGCGCTGCAGGTCGGCATAGCTTGCGATGGTTAGGCTGAACCGCGGGTATCCGTCCAATGCGACGACTGGCGCGGCGGTGCGCCTCAACAGCAGCCGGGCACCGCAAGGGATGTTGCAACAGGACGGCCACTACTTCGTTTTCCCGTTCCTCGATCAAGACCGCGGCGAAACCCAGTACCCGGTCATAACAGTCGCTGCCGGCCAGCGGGTCGGTGGTCGGCACACTCACATGGTGTATGCCTGTGAGCGTGAGCCTTGAATTACTCTTATCGCCAAGGGACAACTCAGGACTCACGGCCGCGCCCACTGTATCCACCCGGCGCTGCCCGCTTTGGCCACGAGCGCACAATCACCCAACCGGCGTCAGCTGTGGTTCATCCCGTCCCTGGCCCACCGCGGGTCGTGATCGCTGACTGAAGGATGAAGACACCAACCATCGGCCGCCGTGACGCCGCTTGGCGCTGCGGTCGGTCATATTGTGTGCCTGCCATTGATTTCGCCACCGCGGCCAGCACCGCCCGGGTGGACGCACGGCTCCCCACGGTGATCCGGGTCGCCCCGTTTGCGTAGTGGCGGACGTGGAGACCCGCGTCATCGAACACCTTCCGCCAGACCTGCCGCTGCGCGGGGAGGTAGACGAAGTTGGCGTGCCCGTCGGTGCAGTAGATGCCCATCGCCCGCAGCCGCCGTTGCAGATAGCGGCGCTCACCGATGATGAACCGGACGCGTTGCCGCAGTTGAGCTTCTGCGTCATAACAGGCGGCGACCGCGACCGCGCTGGTGATGCCCATCCCGAACGGCAGCTGCATCTTCCTCAGCGTCTTGGCTAGCTCGGGTGACCCGAACCCGTATCCGATCCGCAGTCCGGCCAGGCCGTAGGCCTTGGAGAAGGTACGCAGCACCACGACGTTTGGAAACCGCCGAACCAAAGCGGCCGCATCGAGCCGGTGCTCAGGGCCGACGAACTCGACATACGCCTCATCCAGCAGCACCACGGTGTCGGGCGGCACCAATTGCAGGAACCGCTCCACCTCGGTGACCGATTCCAAGGTTCCGGTCGGATTGTGGGGCCGGCACAGGACGACCACCTTGGCGTCGGACGCGGCGTCAGCCATCGCATTCAGGTCGTGGTGGCCGTGCGCGTCGAGCGGCACCGTCACCGAGATCAGTTTGGCTATCTGCGCGAGGATTGGATAGCCGTCAAAAGTGGGCTCTGTGAGCACGATCCGATCGCCGGGCTCGGTGACCGCGTGCAGCACCTGCAGCGCCACGCCGGTGGCGCCCGCGCCCAGCACAACCTGCTCGTCACGCACCCCGATTCGGCCGGCGATCAGGCTGCGCAGGCGCTCGGGCAGAAACTCCGGATAGCGGTTCGCCGCGTCGATCGACTCGATCAGCGCCGACCGCACCGCCGGCAGCGGCGGGAATGGATTCTCGTTGAGCGACAACGCGAAGGGATCGACAGCAACGGGCAAGCTGCCGAGCATCTCCGCTACGGTGGGGGTGGCTTGATGTCTGCTGTTCATGCGATGACACTGCCTTTCGAATGTGGAAAGCAGATGCCGCCAACGCACGCCCTGTCCGGCATTGTTGTCAACGCATACAATCGGCGCCGGGTTCGCCGGGCATCCATTCTCGTGCCCTCCTGCTAGTGAACACGACTGGCGAGTACCTTCGGTTCACCGCCGGCCGATCAGAGGTTTCGCCGTAACAGCACATCTCGGTATAGGCAGAAGTAATTTGTACAGAAGCGATTTGGCCCACCGGCATCGAGGTGCTGCCACCCGGCGACATGGTGACTTCGGTGAGCGCCATTCAGGTCGCCAGCCGGCCGCGGCTACCGCCGCGTCCCACCGCCCACCATCACCAGCTTGTCGCTGGTCGCGTCGCCGTGGTCGTCGGTGCCCGGCGGTCCCTCGCGTAGTTACAATTCATCTCGATCCAGAACTGTGCGATTAATCCAATCCGCCAACCAAATTACTTCGACGGCATGTCGTGCCAGTTCGGGGGCCTGGGAAGCCGCGCTAGACCCGTCACGGCGGGGACGTTTCGTTGTCCAATCCGGGATTTGGCCGCTCTATGACAGAAAGGAGGGCACTATGAATATTAAGCAGCTAGTCGTCGCACCCGCCCCCACTATGTGCGCCTTGGGCCACCCCAGGGCCCGGGGGATGGCGATGGAGGCGCTGGGCACCGCTGACGCCGGCAACGGTGCAGCCATTTGTCATCGGCGCAGCCCCGGGCCAATTCCCGAAGGAAGGGAAGGGAATGAAGAAGGACAACGCAGACCAATTTGAACGAGAATTGATGCAGCCGCTGGCAGAGGCACTCCGCAAGAGGTTCGGTGATGCGGCGGAGGTCCACGTCAACAATGAGCCGCGCCTGACCGATGACTGCGTCGAATACGCCACGTGGCTCGAAGTCGTGCTGAACGACGCACGAACTGAAGTCATCTTTCGGTCCCTCAGCCGCGAAGACTTCTCTGCGGTATGGCAATGGGGAAAGAACGGCCGATTTATTTTCCCAATCCCGCAGGCCGACAGTGATGCTGGCGTCAGCGCCCGAACGTCCATTGACGCTGTCGCCGAACGCATCCGCAAAACGGCGAGCATGTGGCATGAGGAACCGCCCGAGTCATTTGGCTGGTCAGTCACCTAAGGCAGCTTGGCGCCGAACGTTAGGCTGGCCGCTTCTTGACGGGAGCGGACTTCTTCGCGGTAGCGCGCGGATTTGCGGGAGCTTTGCGTGTCCGCAGTGGACTTCTCGCGGGGACGAGTGCGCGTGTGGTGCGGACCAAATCTGCGCCCTGGCCGGTCTTTTGCTCGGCAGCCTTTCTCAACTCGCCCACCACATCTTCGATGCCCCGCCCGAGGGATGCGACGTCCTCGATGTTGTCGGGGCAAGCGACGACACCCACGGCAAGGGTGTCTCCGTAGGACACGGCGGTGATGTTAAGGTTGGCGCCCTCAAACAACGGTGCCAGGGCATGGATGCCGAGGACCCGTGAGCCGCCGCAGTAGATCTCTTCAGGTGGGCCCGGAACATTGGAGGTAATCACATGAGCCACGGGCGGGTGGAATCGCGATAGTTTCAGGCCGGTGTACAGACTCGCCACTTGGCCGATGATCACCGGGGGGACGAGATCGATGACGTCGGCGAGGTTGACGGGCGGCGCTGCGCTTCGTCGGTTCTTGATCCGCGAGGTCGCGGCGCGAATGCTGGCCAGCTGCTCCGCTGGCTCGGCCAAATTTACCGGCAGTTTGACGACGGCCGGCGACCAGCTGTTAGAGGTGTCGTCACCGGCGTTGCGGGTCGAGATTGGCATCAGGGTGCGCAGGGGCTGCTCGGGCACCGTTTCGTGTGCTTGCAGCCATCGGCGGATTGCCGAGGTTGCTGCGGTGAGGAACACATCGTTGACGGTGACACCGAACGCATCGGTGATGGCGCGCAGATCGTCCATCGCCACGGCCGCGAACGCGACGCTGCGACGCGCTGTGATCGGGGCATTCAGCACCGTCCGTGGCGAACTCTCGTCAACATCTCGCGGCGCATCCGGTCGATGCTTGCCGCCGTTCGCGAAGAGTTGGCGGACCGGTCGCAGCGCGATTCCCACCACTGACTTCACGGCGCCGGGGGCCAGCCTCACAGCGATCCGAACGCCGACGGCGGTGTTGGCGGCGATCTCGTCGATGATGTCCAGCGCCATCGCCACCGCAACGGGCATCCTGGGAGGGCCGCGCTGCGCCATCGCCGCGAATTCCGCGTCTGGATCGGTGGTCATCAGTCGGGGCAGCATCGAGGTCACCGCTCCCACACCGTCCGCCATGGCGTGCGAGAACTTGATCACTACCACCAGTCGTCCGTCGGCGAGACCCTGCACGACCCAGGCTTCCCACAGGGGGCGATCGCGGCGAAGGTGTTGCGTGTGCAGCTCGCCGACCAGTGCGGTCAGCTCCCGCATGGTGCCGGGCTTAGCCAGCCGCACACAATGCAAATGGTCGTCGACATTGAAATTGGAGTCCTCGATCCACACCGGCTGCCCCAAGCCGAAGGGTTTGGTGAGCAGACGCTGCTGGAAACCCGGCATCGCCGCCGTGCGCTCAGCGACCAGCCTTAAAATTGCCCGGGCGGCCAACTCGCCTCGTGCTGTCGGGTCGCAAAACATCACCGCCATCACGTGGGTGGGCATCACCGACGTTTCGCCGTGCAGCGTGACCCCGTCCAGACCGGTCAACCTGTTCATCATCATCCTCCAATTGCTAACCAAAGCTTTAGCTCATGCGTGATTGACGGGTAAGTTTTCGCCGCACCGCTGTCCAATCGCCAACCAAAACCCTTGACTTACACGGCAACTACGAAGCCGCTGTCTCGTCACTCCAACGGCGCTCCGCTTTACCCTACACCGTTGGCAACAGATGTCCACCAACAGCGTTGACAGCGGTAGATATCTCGGCGCCGCGCCGACGGCAAATAGGTAGGCGTCGTCTTATGTGAATCGGGGCGCCCCGTCATGGGTCCGTTTTGCGGTTAGGCCGGTAAGCAGGAGATCGAGGCCGCGGTCGAGTTCAGCGGCGCCGTCGTAGGAGGCCAGGGCCGTTGCCAGCGCACGCACTTGGGGAAAATCGGTGATCGGCAGCCGGTGCAGGCCGAGGCGCAGCACATCGTCGGTTTCCTCGGGTCGTTCGACGACCTCCTGGAGCTCGTTGAGGACGTGGCCATGCAAAAAGCCGAACAACAGCCGATAGATATGGAGCGCGTCGACTCCGCTGAACCCGGCGCCCATGAGCAGCGTCAGGACGTCTTCCAGCGGGCGCAGCATTCCGGGCGGTCGTAGCCCGAGCGGGGTGGCCAGGGGCCGAGTGACCAACAACGGCACCACATTGGGGTGTGTGATGGTCAGCCGGCGAAAATCATGGGCAACGCTGCGCAATTGGGCAGCCCAGTCCGGGTCGGCGGTGTCGACCGATAGTTGGGCGAGCACGATCTCAGCGACGCCGTCGAGCACCGCGGCCTTGTTGGGTAGGTGCCGGTAAAGCACCGTCGGATCCCGGCCGACCGCGTCACTGAGCCGGCGCATCGACAACCCGTCCACGCCGTCACGATCGATGATCCCCAGTGCGGTCTGCAAGATCAGCGAGCGGCTGATCTGCCCGTTGTTTTCGCCGCCGGCTCGCAGCGACGCGTCATCATCGGCAGCGTTCGCGCCGGGTCTGGCGCTCGGCCGTTTCTTCATAGCAGCACCACTTTCTTTCTGGAGCAGTACTTGTGCTTTCGACTCATGCTACACGTATGCCAATACTGTAGACCAACGACGTTGCCATAGTCGTAGACACCCATTCATCAGGGAGTTCTCGCAGGTCGACTAGAACTCTTTACACGTTGTTCGCTGCACGGCCACAACGTATGCCATTGCTGTCGGTCAACATTGTTGACACGGGCCCTTGTGCGGCGTGTACTGGAGTTCTAACAAGAATCAACGGAAGGCATCGACATGCTTGTCATCGTCGGATTGGTCGTACTGGTTATCGCGGTGATCGTCGGATTGGTGGGTGTGCTGGCCAACGCGGGCACCGCGCACCCGTTGACCGAGAACTTTTCGGTATTGGGCTATCACGTCACCGGGTCGACCGGGACCTTGTTCCTGTTCGGGATCGTGGTCGGGGCGGTTGGGCTGCTGGGACTGAGCGTGCTGCTGGCCGGTGCCCGCCGCACTGCGCGCCGCGGACGTAACGCGCGCCGCGACCTCCAAAGCTCCCAACGCGAAAACGCGTTTCTGAACCAAGACCGAGACCGACTGCTCGAACACCAGCAGCCCGGCGGCGCGGCCGCCAGTTCGATCGCAAACCCGAACGGGGCGACGAACCGCGGGCCCAGGGGTCGACTGTTCGGCGGTTTTGCGCGAGATCGGCAACCGATTAGCAACGGGCACTTCGGCGGACCCGATGGCTACTCAAACCCGGTCGAAACTGTCAGCCCGCAGGCGCGGTCTGTAACCACCGCAAACGAAGGAGCCGAAAATGAGCGTCGGTAAGAAAATCGCGCACAAGACGGAAGCCACCAAGGGGACCGCCAAGAAGTTCTTCGGTCGCGCCATCGGGAATACTCGCCTGCGCACCGAGGGGCGCGTTGATCAGGCCAAAGGAAACACCAAGCAGGCAGGAGCGAAACTAAAAGACGCCTTCAAACACTGACTCCCAACATTCAAGTATCTCTGGAAATCCCATCGAAACTAGGTAACCTCATGATCATCCTCGGAATCGTCCTTATCGTCCTCGGACTAGTCCTTCCCGCTCTCGTCCCTACCTTCGCCTACGCCCATCTCGTCTTGGTCATCGGGGTCGTCCTGCTGGTCATCGGCTTGATACTGATGGTGGTGGGACGGATGGGACACGCCGTTGGCGGCCGCCGCCACTACTACTAAAGCGGCAAGCCTAACCAACTTGCGGAGCCGAACTGGCTCTTAGCGCAGCAATTTAAGCTCGGCGATTGCGGCAGTTCTGGCCGGCCCCCACTGCGCGGCCTCGCTGGTCGACAAAGGCGCCTGCGAGAGTCGCCGCATGTGAATGTCGTTGTTCCCGTTGTTCTTTACCGAAGAAATTTGAAAGCCGGAAGGAATGGAGGAAACAATGGCGATTACTGACGTTCCGGTCTTCGCCCACTTGAGCGACACCGACATCGAGAACCTGGCCGTTGAGCTAGACACCATCCGGCTAAACATCGAGGACTCCCTCGGTGAGCGCGACGCGCGCTACATCCACCGCACCATCGCCGCACAACGTGCCCTTGAGGTCGCCGGCCGGCTCATGCTGGCCGGGAGCTCGAAACGCTCGGCATGGTGGGCGGGAACAGTGACCCTCGGCCTGGCCAAGATCATCGAGAACATGGAGATCGGTCACAACGTCATGCACGGCCAGTGGAATTGGATGAACGATCCTGAGATCCACTCCTCGACATGGGAGTGGGACATGAGTGGGGCCTCAAAACACTGGCGCTTCACCCACAACTATCAGCACCACAAGTACACCAACATCCTCGGCATGGACGATGACGTGGGCTACACCGTCCTGAGAGTTACTCGTGACCAGCCCTGGGAGCACTACAACGTTGCCAATTTGCTATTCAACGCCATCCTCGCGCTCGGATTTGAATGGGGAATCGGCCTGCAGCCCATAGAGTTTGGCAGGATCCTCAAGGGCGGCTCCGAACGCAAAACCACCGTCTTGCAGATCCGCGAATTCTCTGCAAAGGCCGGAAGGCAGCTGTTCAAGGACT
Organism: uncultured Actinomycetota bacterium; assembly: GCA_963830605.1. Lineage (GTDB taxonomy): Bacteria > Actinomycetota > Actinomycetes > Mycobacteriales > Mycobacteriaceae > Mycobacterium. The sequence continues at coordinate 356,463 of CAWHML010000005.1, forward strand.
ACGTCGCGTTTCCGATGTTAACCTCGTTGTCGCCGGCGGCGAGTTATAAGTCGACGCTGAAGGCCGACGTGGTCGCCAACATAATCCGTAACATCTGGGCTGACGCAGTGATCTTCTGTGGGCATTTCCCCGATGGCGCTGAGAAATTCACAAAGACCGACATGATCGGCGAAACCCGGGGTCAGTGGTATTTGCGCCAGATGCTGGGTAGCGCCAATTTCGACGCCGGGCCGGTGCTGCGGTTCATGAGCGGCAACCTATGCCACCAGATCGAGCATCACCTTTATCCCGATCTTCCCAGCAACCGGTTGCACGGGATCTCGGTTCGGGTGCGCCAGGTCTGCGACAAGTACGACCTCCCATACACCACGGGTTCATTCCTTCTGCAGTACGGCAAGGCGTGGCGCACCATTGCCAAACTGTCGCTGCCCGACCGCTACCTGCGCGATACCGCCGACGACGCTCCAGAGACCCACAGCGAGAAGATGTTCAGTGAGTTGGCGCCCGGTTTCGCGGGGACCGACCTGGCGTCGGGGCACCGTCGCGGACTCAAAACAGCGATTGCAGCGGTGCGGCATTGGCGCCGCGGTTCCACCGCGTCGCCAATGCCGTAGTGGATGAGCACCGCCTACGCGCCAACCCGCGAACACTCCACGATTTGGCGGCGGGCAGCATCGCTCTTTCAAGCCGGCCGTTCGTGTGTGGGCCGTGTAATCTACGCGTTGACCATGTTGAGTAGATGGTCAACGGTCGAGTCGTTATCCGGGGCGGCCGCGGCCATCATGGTGGTATGGGCGTGGCCCGGATCGGTGTGGGGCGGGACTACCAGCAGCAAGATCTTGCTGCGGTTGACTGCCAGGACTTCGAGGGTGTTTATCGGTTGAAGTCGGTATCCATCGAGTCGTACCTTGCGTCCGCCGGTCGCGAGTTTAGCCGGTAGTTTTGCCCACTCGCTGAGGTTGTAAAGCACGCGGTCGATGGCGCCGAGCCGAACCGACAGCACCGCAAGTAAGTCCGGAAGCTCCTTGGTGAGGTCGTCACTGTGCGGCCACCAAGCCCCATCGACATACCCGGTTGAGGGCGCCTTCGGCTTCAAGCGCAACCGTGGCGTGTAATCCGGCGGTGTGACGTGTCGACCGGCTTGAGGTTGGGTTTGTTCTAGCGTCATGGCGACGCTCCTGTCTTGGCCGCGAGCCGGCCAAATTTCATTCGAATCGGCGACGACACAACCTCAAAGCGGCCATGTGCGAAGTACCGCCGACCCTTGCCAGTCTACTCCCTGGGTCCAGAATTTGAGCCTGACGTAATGAACGCAGGGACCGGCTTTCCCAAGCGTTCCTGACGTGGGCCGAACGGGAGAAGTGCCGAACATTGCGGCTCAGGATGAGTCGGAAGACAATTGCCGAAGAACCAACGGCTGCTGTCGAGGCCGCGGTTCGTCGGAATCCCGCGACCGCGGTGCCGCGGACGGCTGCTGGCGGTTGCGGCATAGAGTCCCCACTCGATAGCGAACGGTCGTCGCAACGTCGCTGTCCGCTTTCGGTTAGCCACTGGTGTACAGTTGGATGGAGACGTATTGGTCCAGCGGTGACCTTTTTGCGTGGTCTCATGAATTTATCCGCCGATCGGCTGAGCACGGCATAATGCGCTCGTTCGGTCGGCCCTACCCTAAAAGGAAATAGCTTTATGGACTATTCGACTTTGTTTTCTCATCCCGACGCGCCGGAGATTGTTCGCTCATGCGACACCGGTGCAGAACCAGCAGAGCACCCTAGTTTTTCAGACCGGCCCCAGGCAGATCCTTCGTGACGATGCCGTCGCCGTGAACGGCATTAGTGGGTCGCGACGTTCGGCATGTCCGGTGCGGATGACCCTCGCGACCTCACTGGGCGCTGACATCGACGGGGCGTGGTGGCCGCACGCCGCCTCGGTGGCAGTTGAGCTGCCGGAGCTTGTCGAAGCCTTACATGGACCGCTCGGCGAAATTCTCGATATCCGCATCAACTGGTCCACGGCTGAGCGAGCGCCCGACCTGAGCTTAATGACTTCATACGCCATGTCGATGCCGGGGTGGCGGGTCAGTCATCAGCGTCTGATGCTGATTTCTGGCCGCCAAGCGCGGACAAAGCTCCTGGTCGTGCCACACTTGACACCGTCGGCTTTAGGGTTGATGGTGTTGCGCCGAGCCGCCGGAATGCCCATTGCGGAGACCCAGCAACTCGGTGCGGTGTTTCACACCGCCGAGCGCGTGGTGCGTGCCGCGCAGGCCGAAAGTGCTTCATGGATAGATCGGACACCGGACGGGCAAGCCGCCGAAAGCCAAGCGAGGAAGCAGTCGCACGTTGGGTCTTCCGACAGCTGACACGCCAATGGGCTGGTGCGAGAACGCACCAGCCCATTGTTACGTGTCGTCATCTAAACCGCGGTCACCCCGACCGCTTGGGGACCTTTGCTGCCTTGCTCGATGTCGAATTCAACGCGCTGGTCTTCCTGAAGCGTCCGAAAGCCGCTGGCGCGGATTTCGGAATAGTGGACGAACACATCCTCAGTGCCGCCGTCAGGAGCGATAAAACCAAAACCCTTGTCGCCGTTGAACCATTTCACAGTTCCCTGTGTCATTTAACTTCTCTCATTCAGACTGGATGTACCAAAAACATCCACAATTATTCTAGCACGTAAAAGAAATTTAAACCTCCGGGCTCGGCCCTTCGTAATAAACACGGCTTCGCTTCTGGCCTGCGGTGCTCGGACCCAGGTCCCTGCGCCCACGGCTTTCGAGCTAGCGCAGCAGGAACCTCTTGGTCGCCACTAGACGTGTCCCAAGGTGGGGTAACCAAGCCGAGTACGACGGCCTTATCCCAGTCGTCCGCCGTGATCCCACAACAGCGAAGGGCGGTTATTCGCAGACCCCCCGACTCACAGATGAATCGCGTCTCGCTAAATTCGGCACGGTGTCGTCGAACGGAGTCTCATGAACGCGCGTGTTGAGCAGTTGGAGTTTCAAGCAGAGGCTCGCCAACTGCTGGATCTGATGGTCCACTCGGTCTACTCGAACAAGGATTCGTTTTTGCGGGAGTTGATATCGAACGCTTCCGACGCGCTGGACAAGCTGCGGCTCGAAGCGTTCCGCAACAAGGAGCTGAACGTCGACACCTCCGACCTGCACATCGAGATCGAGGCCGACACCGAAGCGCGCACCTTGACTCTCCGCGACAACGGCATCGGGATGACCCGCGCGGAGGTCATCGACCTGATCGGCACGCTGGCCAAGTCGGGCACCGCCGAGCTGCGGCAGCAGTTGCGGGAGGCCAAGAACGCCGCGGCATCTGAGGAACTCATCGGCCAGTTCGGCATCGGCTTCTACTCGAGCTTCATGGTCGCCGACAAGGTCGAGCTGTTGACCCGCAAGGCCGGCGAGAGCGAGGCCACCAGGTGGGAATCCGGCGGTGAGGGCACCTACACGATCGAGTCCGTCGATGACGCCCCGCAGGGCACCTCGGTCACCCTGCATTTGAAGCCGGAAGACGCCGAGGACGAGCTACACGACTACACCTCGGAGTGGAAGATCCGCAGCCTGGTCAAGAAATACTCCGACTTCATCGCCTGGCCCATCCGGATGGAAGTGGAGCGGCGGACGCCGGCGGAAGAGGAAGGCGGCGACGAGGTCGTCACCATTGAGACCGAGACGCTGAACTCCATGAAGGCGCTCTGGGCCAGGCCCAAAGACGAAGTCTCCGAAGAGGAATACAAGGAGTTTTATAAGCACGTCGCGCATGCCTGGGACGACCCGCTCGAGGTCATCGCGATGAAGGCCGAAGGCACCTTCGAGTACCAAGCCTTGCTGTTCATCCCGTCGCACGCACCGTTCGACTTGTTCAACCGCGACGCCCAGCAAGGGATACAGCTGTATGTCAAACGGGTGTTCATCATGGGCGATTGCGATCAGCTCATGCCGGAATACCTGCGCTTCGTCAAGGGTGTCGTCGACGCGCAGGACATGTCGCTCAACGTGTCCCGTGAAATACTGCAGCAGGATCGGCAGATCAAGGCCATCCGTCGCCGGCTGACCAAAAAGGTCCTCACCACCATCAAAGACCTGCAGTCCGACCGGCCCGACGACTACCGCACCTTCTGGACACAGTTCGGCCGAGTGCTCAAAGAGGGCCTACTGTCGGACTTCGACAACCAGGACACGCTGCTGCGCATTTCGTCATTCGCCTCGACGCACAGCGACGAGGAGCCCACCACCCTTGCCGAGTATGTCGAGCGGATGAAAGACGGTCAGCAGCAAATCTTCTACGCCACCGGGGAGACCCGTCAGCAAATTCTGAAGTCGCCGCACCTCGAGGCGTTCAAAGCGAAGGGTTACGAAGTGCTTCTGCTCACCGATCCGGTCGACGAGGTCTGGGTGGGAACCGTGACCGAGTTCGATGGCAAACCGTTGCAGTCGGTCGCCAAGGGTGAGGTAGACCTCGACTCGGACGAGGAAAAGACGGCGCACGAGGCCGAGCGGGAGGAGCAGGAGAAGGATTTCGCCGGCCTTCTGACCTGGCTGAAGGAGACGTTGAGTGAGCACGTCAAAGAAGTGCGGCTATCTACCCGGCTGACCGAGTCCCCGGCCTGCCTGATCACCGACGCGTTCGGCTTCACACCAGCGCTCGCACGCCTCTACAAGGCTTCCGGCCAGGAGATTCCTGTGGGTAAGCGGATCCTCGAACTCAACCCAAAGCACCCGCTCGTCACCGGGCTGCGGCAAGCGCACAACGACCGCGGCGACGACCCGTCGGTCGCGGAGACCGCCGAACTGCTGTACGGCACAGCGCTTCTTGCCGAAGGCGGCACGCTGGAGGATCCGGCACGGTTTGCCGAACTGCTCGCCGACCGGTTGGCCCGCACGGTGTAGGAGCACGCGTCAACGTCGTCACGGCCGCGTCGGCTCACCGACCAGTCGCCACGGCGCGGGTCGGGTCGGAGATCCACTCCGACCATGACCCGGGAAACAGCGCGGCTTCGATGCCGGCGGTGGCGAGCGCAGCGATCGTGACGGTCGCGGTGACACCCGAGCCGCAGTAGACACCGATTTCCCCGCCGATGTCGAGATGCTTGTCGAACACCAGCCCGGTGAGCGCGCTGCGGTCGGAAAACGTCCCGTCGCGTGTCAATACCGCACCGCTGGGCAGGTTCTGGGCCCCGGGGATGTGACCGCCGAGCGGGTCGACCGGCTCCAAATCGCCGCGATAGCGTTCCGGCGAACGCGCATCGAATAGTGTTACACCACCGGCGATGACTTGCTGCGCCGTCACGGTGGGCCGGCTGCCGGCGTACAGGTCGTCAAGCGGCACAACAACATCGCCGGGTTGCACCGTGACCCGAGCGGTATCCAATCGGCCCCCCGCCGCCCGCCAGGCGGACAGCCCGCCGTCCAGAATGCGTACCTCTGGAAGCCCGGCGGCGGTGAGGACCCACCACGCCCGCGACGACCCTGCGCGGTTCCAATCGTCGTACACCACGACCAACTGGTTCTGCCAGACGCCCCATCGACGCGCGGCGGCCTCGACGCTGTGGCCCGACGGCAGCGGATGCCGGCCCCGGCCGGCGATCGTGTGATCGCTCAGCTCGTCCTCGAGTGACACATACACCGCACCCGGCAGATGGCCCTGTAGGTAAGCCGGGTAACCGTCGGGTTCGTCGAGCTTCCAGCGCACATCCAGGATGGTCAGCGGCCGGCCGGATTGGATGTGACCGTTGAGCTCTGCGGCAGTGATCAGCACCCGGGCGCGAGCATCCGCCTCTTTCTGCAGGGGCACACCAGCGATGGTATTGCCCGGCCGGTGCCGGTCACTACACTGCTTAAGTCATGGCTATCCGGCGCGCGGTCCTTCTCATCGCCGATATCGGCGGCTATACGCGCTACATGAACTGGAACCGGATGCATCTGGCGCATGCGCAGCTGACGGTCGGGGCACTGCTGGAGTCGGTCATCGACGCCGGCAAAGGTTTGAAGCTTGCCAAGCTGGAGGGCGACGCGGCATTCTTCTGGGCTCCGAATGGTGACGCCAAAGTGCTTGTGTGCGAACGGCTATCGAAGATGCGCCAATCGTTTCTGGCGCGGCGGGAAAGGATTAGGAAGGATGCCATCTGCGGCTGTGACAGCTGCGCGCAGCTGGACAACCTGACGCTCAAATTCGTCGCCCACGAGGGAGAGGTGGCGGAGCAGAAAGTGAAGCGTCACACCGAACTCGCCGGCGTCGACGTCATCCTGCTGCACCGCATGCTGAAGAATCAGGTTCCGGTGCTGGAGTACGTGCTGATGACCGACCCGGTCGCCCAGTGCCTCGACGACTCGATGCGGCGGTTGTGCAAGCCGCTCGTCCACGACTTCGAGGGCATCGGACGAAACGTCCACTCATTATCTCGACCTGGCCAGCGCTGTGGGGGTACCGAATGTGCCGGAGCGCAGCACCTCTGGACGGCTCGGTATCAAGGTGAGGCTCGAGTTCAGCACGCTACCGTTCATGCTGGGTTTCAAGAAACCCGCCGCAGACTTCCGTAACTTGGGCCGCGGCGCCATCGACGAGCAGCCCGCCGGTTCGGGGCGAATCAACCCTTGACGAGGGTGAACTGCGCGACCTCGGAGATGTTGCGCTGGAAGAAGTCCGAGCAGCCTGTCAGGTATTTCATATAGCGCTCGTAGACCTCGGGGGACGTCACGGCGATCGCCTGGTCGCGAGCGGCCTGCAGTCTGGACGCCCAGATGTCGAGTGTCCGGACATAATTCGCGGTGAGGTCTTGCCGTTCGGCCACCGAAAACCCAGCTTTGGTGGAGAACTCGATGACATCCTCGTCGCAAGGGACCGAGCCGCCCGGGAAAATCTCCTTAGCGACGAACCGCATGAACCTCAGGTCGGTCATGGTGATGGGAATGCCCATTTCCGGCCAGCGTTTCAGCGGGTGGCCCATGATGGTCTGCAGCACCATCCGCCCATCGCTGGGCGTTATGCGGTGGCACAGCTCGAAAAAAGCCGCGTACCGCTCTTTCGGGAAGGCTTCGAACGCCTCGATGCTGACGATGCGGTCGACGGCTCCGTCGTACTCCTCCCATCCGTACAGCAGGATCTGCCGGGAACGATCGGTGTCGACCCGGTCGAGGATATCCTGGCCGAGGGCGCACTGGTTCCTGCTCAGGGTCAAGCCGATGACGTTCACGTCGTACTTCTGGACGGCCCGCTTCATCGCCGAGCCCCAGCCGCAACCGACGTCGAGCAGCGTCATCCCGGGGTGTAAATCCAGCTTCCCGAGGGCGAGGTCGATCTTTGCCTGTTGCGCTTCTTCGAGCGTCATGTCCGGTCGCTCGAAGAAGGCGCAACTGTAGGTCCGTGACGGGTCCTGGAACAGTCCGAAGAACTCATTCGACGTGTCGTAGTGGGCCTGCACGTCCTCGAACGCCGGCCGCATCGTCGTCGCGCCCGTGTCGTTTTCTGCCATCTGCGAATCCCCTTGTGTATGCAGCGTCGACACTTGCCTAACTGGCCGCCTTCTCGCAGGTGAACTGGCAGACGTCGGTGTAGCCCTGCCGGAACAGGTCTGCGCAGCCGGTCAGGTACTTCAGGAAGCGCTCGTAGATCTCTTCGGAAGTGATCGCGATGGCTTCGTCCTTCTTCGACTCGAGGTTGGCCGCCCAGGTGTCCAGCGTCCGAGCGTAGTGCGGTTGCAGGCGCTGCTTGCGGGTCACGATGTAGCCGGCCTGCACCGCGTGCTGCTCGACCTGCGCGGCCAGCGGGAGCCGGCCGCCCGGATAGATCTCGTCCATGATGAATTTGATGAACCGCACCCGCGACATGGTCAGCGGCAGCTTCTTGGCCCGGATCTCTTCGTCGCTCGGAATGATGATGGTGTGCAGCAGCATGACGCCGTCGTCGGGCATCCAGTTGAACGTCTTCTTGAAGTAGTCGTCGTACTTGCTGAAGCCGAAGTGCTCGAAGGCGCCGATCGAGACAACCCGGTCGACTTGCCCTTCGAACTCCTCCCAGGGCTGTAACCGCACTTCCATGCGGCGAGGGCTCTTCGAGTTGGCGAACCAGTAGTCCTCGATGTGCTGCTTCTGATTCTCCGACAGGGTCAGGCCGATGACGTTGACGTCGTATTTGTTGACCGCTCGCATGATCGTCGAGCCCCACCCGCAGCCGATGTCGAGCAGAGTCATGCCGGGCTGCAAGCCCAGCTTGCCCAGTGCCAGGTCCACCTTGGCCATCTGGGCTTCTTCGAGCGACATGTCGTCGCGCTCGAAGTAGGCGCAGCTGTAGGTCTGTGTCGGGTCCTGCCACAGCTTGAAGAACTCGTTGGAAATGTCGTAGTGAAACTGCACCTCGCCGGCGTCAGATCCGCGGGTCTTCGCCGCTGACTTGGACAACCACTTGGACTGAGCCTGCGGGGTCGAACTCTGCGTTGCGTCTGATGTATGCGTCATGGAGTGTCCTCGAGAGCTGGTATCGCGATCGGTCTCGCTGCTGGGCCGTTTTCCGTTAAGGGAGGCTACGCGTACGGCGCCGCATCGCAGTGCGAGAAACGCCGCCGAGCAGGTTAAGTAAGAATAAAGCCTGCGCTGTAACGGCGCAGCACCACCCGGCGGTGACGGCTGGAACACCGTCGGTATCGGGTCAGCGCCTGCGCGTGAGCAGATATGCGGCGGTGACCAACTGCCCCGTGGTGATCGAGTAGACGCTTGCTCGTTCCCACACGGCGGGCGGCAGGACGTGGATGGCGGCGACCCGCATCTCAATCACCAGCAACGAAAAACTGACCAGTCCAAACGCGCTCAGTGTGACCAGGACGTCGCGATACCACGGCGGCTCGCCGGCGCGTGGAACTATCGAAGAGGCCACCAGGATTGCGGCGTTGCCGCCGACGATCGCGAGCACGGCGCCGGTCTCGTGCACCCAAATCGTTCCGTCGGCGTGAGCGGCGGGTCCGCTGTGCACGGCGGCCACCATGAGGTTGCCGACCGCGTTCGCGGCGGCCAGTGGCAGGAAAATTTCAGCCCGGTGAGTCCCGGAAGCGCAAACTATGAAGACGGCTCCGACGAGGAACAGGGTGCCCTGCAGACAAAACGCGGTGTTCATCAGGAAGGCCAGCGAAGACTCCGAAGGGACGCCGAGATCGCTGACGAAGGTGTGCGAGTAGCTGTACGGCGTCCGATACCGAGTCGACGCAACGGCTTCTGAGGTCAGATACACCAAGCCTGCGACGCCCCATGCGGTGGCTGCGCTCGCGCTGCACCATTGTCGCCGGTTGGTCACCCGTCGCGGCTTGCCGGAACGGCAGTGTTGTCGCGGCTGCTGTTGAGCGCGCTGTGGTGACGGCCCCACACCAGATAGAAGAGCAACGCCACCGCCACCCAGCCGCTGAAGGCGATCCAGGTGTACCAGTGCAGGCTGTAGAGGATGCCGGCGCAGGCCGCCACCGACAGGATCGGGGTGACCGGATAGCCGGGCACCCGGAAACCGCGCGGTAGATCCGGCTCCTGGATCCGCAGGACGATCACCCCCACCGACACCACGATGAAGGCGGTCAAGGTGCCGATGGACACGACCTCGGCAAGGTGATCCAGCGGCACCAGGCCGGCCAGTAGTGCCACGACGAGGGCGACGACCACCGTGTTGCCGACCGGAGTCAGCGTGCGCGGATTGACCTTGGCGAAAGCTTTCGGCAGCAGCCCGTCGCGGCCCATCGCGAACAGGATGCGGGTTTGACCGTACATCGTCACCAAAGTCACCGAGAAGATCGATATCACTGCGCCCCCGGCCAGCACTGTGCTGGCCACGACGTTCCCGGTGATGTGGTCCAGGATCACGGCCAGCCCGGCTTCCTGGTCGTGGAAGTCCCGCCACGGCTGGCTGCCCAATGCGGCTACGGCGACAAGCACATAGACGCTCGCCACGATTACCAGTGCGGCGATGATGGCTCGCGGCATCGTGCGTTGCGGGTCTTTGACTTCGTCACCGGCGGTCGATACCGCGTCAAGCCCGATGTAGGAGAAAAAGATCGTGCCCGCGGCCAATCCGACGCCGGAAAAGCCGAACGGTGTGAAGTCGGCGAAGCGCTGAGCGCTGAACGCGGTGAACGCGACGATCGAAAACAGCAGTAACACGCCGAGTTTGATCAACACCATCACCGCGTTCACTTTGGCGGATTCGCTGGCGCCGCGAATCAACATGACCGCACAGAGGCCCACCAACACGACGGCCGGCAGGTTGACCACGCCGCCGCCGGGCTCCCACGGCGCAGCCGAAACCATGTGCGGCAAGCGAAATCCGAAGACGTTACTGAACACCTTGCTCAAATACTGACTCCAGCCGACCGCCACCGCGGCGGTCGAGACGCCATACTCGAGCAGCAGGCACGCCGCCACTCCCATCGCCGGAAGTTCACCGAGGGTCGCGTAGGCATACGAATAGGCCGAACCGGCGACCGGTATCGCCGACGCCAACTCGGCATAACACAGCGCGGCCAGCCCCGCCGCGATCCCGGCGATCATGAAGGAGATGACCACGGCCGGGCCGGCTTGCGGCACCGACTGCGACAGCACGAAGAAGATGCCCGCGCCGACCGTCGCGCCGACACCGAACATGGTCAGTTGGAAAGTGCCCAGACTGCGTTGCAAGCCAACCGTGAAGCCGTCCGCGACCGGCGCACCGCTCAGCGGTCGGCGCCGCAGCATCTGCTGGGGCAGGCTCAGCGCCGGCATGGTGCCTCCTATGCGGGATGGTCTGAGTGTGCGCGACGGTTTGGGCGTCGGCAAACCGACAGGCCGCCTGCTGCGCGGCGACCCGATACCGCCCCGATACCACACGAGGTGAGCCGCATCCCACACCGCCGGGCTGTTTGGCGGCTGCACCGCTCGGGTAACAATGGCGCCATGACCAGCGCAGAAGCCCTCGCTCCCACACCCACCGGTGAAGTGTGGAGGGGACGGGCCTACCCGCTGGGTGCGACATACGACGGCGCGGGCACCAATTTCGCGGTGTTCAGCGAGATCGCCGAGCGGGTCGAGTTGTGCCTCTTTGACGACGACGGCACCGAAACGCGGATTCCGCTGCCCGAGGTCGACTACTACGTCTGGCACGCGTACATACCCAGTATCGAACCGGGACACCATTACGGCTATCGGGTGCACGGTCCCTACGACCCGGGCGCCGGGTTGCGGTGCAACCCGAACAAGTTGCTGGTCGACCCCTATTCGAAGGCCATCGACGGCACCTTCGGGTGGGATCAGTCGCTGTTCAGCTACAACTTCGGCGACCCGGACAGCCGCAATGACGAGGACTCCGCCGCCAACATGCCCAAGTCGGTGGTGATCAACCCCTACTTCGACTGGGGAAACGACCGCCCGCCTGACCACGAATACGCCGACACGGTCATCTACGAGGCGCACGTCAAAGGCCTGACTCAGACCCACCCGGACATCCCCGAACAGATTCGCGGCACCTACGCCGCGGTGGGGCACCCGGTGATCGTCGACCACCTGAAGAGCCTCGGTGTCAACGCGATCGAGCTGATGCCGGTGCACCACTTCGCCAACGACTCCACCCTGGTCGACAAAGGCCTGTCGAACTACTGGGGCTACAACAGCATCGGTTTCTTGGCGCCTGATTCGAAATACTCCAGCTCCAACACCGCCGGCGGCCAGGTGCAGGAGTTCAAGGCCATGGTGCGCACCCTGCACGAGGCCGGCATCGAGGTGATTCTCGACGTCGTCTACAACCACACCGCCGAGGGCAACCACATGGGCCCGACGTTGTCGATGCGCGGTATCGACAACGGCGCCTACTACCGGCTGGTCGACGACGACAAGCGCTACTACATGGACTACACCGGCACCGGCAACAGCCTCAACGTCGGCCACCCGCACGCGCTGCAGCTCATCATGGATTCGCTGCGCTACTGGGTTACCGAGATGCACGTCGACGGCTTCCGTTTCGACCTGGCCTCCACGCTGGCCCGCGAGTTCTACGACGTCGACCGGCTGGCGGCGTTCTTCGAACTCGTGCAGCAAGATCCGGTGGTCAGCCAGGTCAAGCTGATTGCCGAACCGTGGGATGTCGGCCCTGGTGGCTACCAGGTGGGCAATTTCCCGCCGCAGTGGACGGAGTGGAACGGCAAGTACCGCGACACCGTCCGCGATTTCTGGCGAGGCGAGCCGGCCACGCTCGACGAGTTCGCCTACCGGTTGACCGGATCGGCCGATCTTTACGAGCACACCGGGCGTCGGCCGGTGGCCTCGATCAACTTCGTCACCGCTCACGACGGGTTCACGCTGCTTGACTTGGTGTCCTACAACGAAAAGCACAACGAGGCCAACGGCGAAGACAACAACGACGGCGAAAGCCACAACCGGTCGTGGAACTGCGGAGCCGAAGGCGAGACCGACGACGCCGGCGTCAACGAGCTGCGCGCCCGCCAGCAGCGCAACTTCATCGCCACGTTGCTGTTGTCGCAGGGCGTGCCGATGATCTGCCACGGCGACGAACTGGGCCGCACGCAAGGCGGCAACAACAACGGCTTCTGCCAGGACAACGAGATCACCTGGATCGACTGGGCCAAGGCCGACGCCGAGTTGCTGGAATTCACTCGCACCGTGTCGGAGCTGCGCGCGAACCATCCCGTCTTTCGGCGACGGCGCTTCTTCAGCGGTAAGCCGGTGGGTCGCCGCGGCGAGGCCGGCTTGCCCGACATCGCATGGTTCACCCCCGACGGTGACGAGATGACCGGCGACGACTGGGGCGCAGGCTTTGCGAAGTCCGTCGCCGTCTTCCTCAACGGCCATGGCATTCCCGACCGCGACGCCCGCGGGCAGGCCGTTGTCGACGACTCCTTCTTGTTGTTCTTCAACGCCCACCACGAGCCGCTCGAATTCACCACCCCGCCAGCAGAATTCGGCAAGGGCTGGACCGTCTTGATAAACACTGCAGTGAACACCGGCGCCGGGAGTGCCGGCGCCGACGAGGAGCTGGGCGCGGCGGCGACCGTGACCGTCGACGGGCGCGCCACTGTGGTGTTGCAGGCCGTATCGGGTGAGGAGTGAGACCGGCCACGTAAATTTCATCAGTAACCTACGGGAGCGTAGGTTACTGGCATGAGCGAGTTGACCTATCTCGAGCTGCACGGAGACCGAATCGCCTACCGGGACGCGGGCAAGGGCCCGGCCTTGCTGCTGATTCACGGGATGGCCGGTAGTTCGGCCACGTGGGAGGCGATCATTCCACGGTTGTCCGCGAACTACCGAGTCATCGCGCCCGACCTGCTGGGCCACGGCATGTCGGCGAAACCGCGGGGGGATTACTCGCTGGGAGCCTTCGCGGTGTGGTTGCGTGACTTCCTCGACGAACTCGGGTTGCAGCGCGTGACGGTGATCGGGCAGTCCCTCGGCGGCGGCATCGCCATGCAGTTCGGCTACCAACACCGCAATTACTGCGAGCGGCTGGTCCTCATCGGCAGCGGTGGCCTGGGTCCTGACCTCAGTCCCGTGCTGCGGATTCTGTCGGCCCCCGGTGCCGAGCTCATCATGCCGGTCGTCACACCGCAGCCGGTGCGCAACCTCGGCAACAAAGTGGCTTCCTGGCTGTCCTCGGCCGGTATCCAGGCGCCCCGCGCCGGTCAGATGTGGCAGGCCTACTGCTCGCTGGCTGACGCCGAATCCCGCCACGCGTTCTTCCGGACGTTGCGCTCGGTGGTGGACTATCGAGGTCAAGCTGTCAGCGCCCTGAACAAGCTGCACCTGACCGGCGATATCCCGACGCTGCTGATCTGGGGAGATCACGACCGGATCATCCCGGTCTCGCACGCCTACGCCGCGCGCGACGCGTTGACTGGGTGTCGCCTCGAGGTGCTCGACGGTGTCGGACACTTTCCGCATGTCGAGGCCCCAACGGCGGTGGCGGATATTCTCGAAGATTTCATTGTCTCCACGACAGGGCAGCCGATCCTGTCGGTTCAGAGCTGACCGGGGGATGTCGCGGATTCGCCCATGCCGTCGACAGTGGATCGGGTCGTCGCGCTGGCCCGGGGAATGCGGGCGCTGGTGCGGGCGCGAGCCGGCGAATCCGAGCGGGCGCGGACGCTCACTCGCGCGATCGTCGACGAGATGTGGTCGAGCGGGCTGATTTCGGCTTTAAATCCCGTCGCCGCCGGCGGCGGCGACCGTCACGACCGCGCTGGCGGAGAAATGCTGGCGTCAAGACGCCTTTCGCGCTGGGTTGCTATCGCCGGTACCGGCCGCTTCTGCGCGGCGGCGTTCCAATGCCAGCCGGTCCTTGCTTCGCAGCATCCGCAGCAGCGACACCAGGACCAGCCCCCCGATGACGTTACCGACGACGGTGTAGGCGAACCAGTACAGCCAGTCGGCGTAGCCGAAGGGTGAGTCGCCGGTGACCAGTGCGCCGAAGATCAGCAGCGAGTCGAGAATCGAGTGGAACAGCTGCAGCCCGGCGAGCAGGAACGCCGCAGCCACTGCGGCGGAGATCTTCGCCAGCACCGAGTCGGTGCCGTGCTGCATCCGGGTCATCAAGGTGATCACCATGCCGGCTAGCACCGCCAGCGCCATGCTCTGGGCCGACAACGGCGCGGTCGCGAACCGTCCCGCCGTCTCCACCGCCTGAGCGTGCAGTTTCGGAAACCCGGTCATGATCAGCCACATGATCAGCCAGCCGCCCACGAGATTGGCGACCAGGGTTCCTCCCCACAGTTTCGCGAGCTGTCGCACGCTGGCGCGCTTGGCGGCCACGCTGGCCACCGGCACCAGGAAGCCCTCGGTGAAGAGTTCGCTACGGCCGAGCAACAGAGCGAGGAATCCGATCGAGAACGCCAACCCGGCGACCAGAACATTGTGGGTGTCGTGCAGCACCGACAAGTAGGCCAGAATCCCCATCGCGACCTCGGTACCACCGAAGAAGCCGGTGACCAGAACACCATGCCAGCTGCGTTGTAGGCGCTGCGTGCCCTCGTGGACCATCCTTGTGAAGGCATCCTCCAGCTGGTCCTCGATGGGGCTGTTTGATTCTCCGAACTCGGCAATGCTCGTCTGACTCACGGTTGGTTCCTTGGGGTTAGGCGGCACAGTGCACGCCGGGTACCCCCTAGGCCGGGACCCCATGCTCAGGCGCCAGGTGGTCAAGACCGACACTTGTAAGCGGCTAGTAAATTACCCTGAGGATAATTTTTTCACTTCTTTATGGCGGGCCGGCCAGTTTCCTGGAAAACAGTCACACGACAGCAAATTACGACAGGTCCGGTGAATACACCGTCTGATATTCCGCTGATTTCGCCGACGCGGCCCTGACCCGGCGCTAGTCTTCTTTCCAGTGACCCGCGACGAGGGGGCGGTGATGGACGGGAGGACTGAGTCGCTTCACGCCGGAGTCGGGGAAGCGACGCGCGCGGCGTCGGGTATGCAGGGGCAGGCGGGCGAACCGGCGATTCGGATCGCACCACGGTTCGCGATCACGGAATCGTCGCTTACCGCACTGCTGCAGAAGGTAGCCAGCCAGCAGCCCAATCGCACGGCCTACACATTCATCGACTATGAGGCGGATCCGGCAGGCTTTGCCCAAAGCCTCACATGGTCGGAGGTCCACCGGCGAGCGATTGCCCTGGCGTCAGAGCTCGTGGTGCACGCATCGAATGGTGACCGGGTGGCGATACTGGCCCCGCAGGGACTTGACTACGTCGTTGCTTTCTTCGGCGTAATACAGGCAGGTCTCATTGCAGTTCCGTTACCCGTGCCGCAGTTCGGTATTCGCGATGAACGAGTTTCTTCAGCATTGCGCGTTTCGTCGCCGGCCGTCATTCTGACGACCTTGGCGGGCATCGACGAGGTCACCGAATATGCGTCAGACGCGGGCGCCACGTCAGGTCGACCTGAACCAGTGATCATGGCGGCGGACTCGCTGGACGTGGACTTGAGGCGTGAGTTCGATGCGACGCGCTATGCGCACCAGGACACGGCATATCTCCAGTACACCTCAGGGGCAACCCGCGAACCGGCTGGTGTTGTCGTGTCGCACAAAAACGTCATCGCCAACTGCCAACAGCTGATGTCCGACTACTTCGGGGTTTCGGACCAAGTCCCCTCGACCTCGGTGTCATGGTTGCCGTTCTACCACGACATGGGATTGCTGCAAGGAATCCTGCTGCCGATGATCAATCAGGACACCGCGGTGTTATTCAGTCCAATCGCTTTTCTGCAGCGGCCGGCCCGCTGGATGCAATTGTTGGGCAAACATAGCGGGCCCGTTTCCAGCGCGCCGAATTTTGGTTTCGAATTGGCGACCCGGAAAACATCAGATGAAGATATGGCCGGCCTCGATCTTGGAGATGTGCGCGGCATCATCAGCGGTGGCGAACGCGTGAACGCAACCACGCTCAAGCGTTTCACCGACAGGTTCGCCCGCTTCAACCTCGATGAGACTGTGATCCGACCGTCATACGGGCTTGCCGAGGCGACGGTGTACGTGGCTACTTCCAAACCAGGCAGCGTTCCGACGAGTGTCTGTTTCGACTACCGGCAGTTGTCATCTGGTACAGCGGAGCGCTGCGAAAGCGCAGCGGGCGGCGGCGCCGAGTTGATCAGTTACGGCGCACCGCGCGCGTCGACGGTGCGAATCGTCGACCCGGGCACGAGACAGCAGAAGCCTGCCGGGAAGGTCGGGGAGATCTGGGTGCACGGCGACAACGTTGCGGCCGGTTACTGGCGCACCCCACAACAAACCGAGCGGACGTTCGGTGCAAAGCTTGTGAATCCGTCTCCCGAGACGCCCGAAGGTCCGTGGCTCATGACCGGAGACCTCGGCGTCATTTCCCACGGCGAACTGTTTGTCGTGGGCCGAATCAAGGATCTTCTGGTCATTGATGGCTCCAATCACTATCCCGACGACATCGAGGCGACGATTCAGGGAATCACCGGCGGCAGAGCAGTCGCCATATCTGTGCCGGATGACTGCACCGAGCGGCTTGTCGCGATTGTTGAACTCAAGAAGCGGGGGCACACGGACGAAGAGGCGATGGATAAGTTGCGCGTCGTCAAACGTGAAGTCAACTCCGCGATCTCGAAGTCACACCGGCTGCGCGTCGCGGATCTGGTTCTGGTAGCGCCTGGCTCAATTCCGATCACCACCAGCGGCAAAGTCAGGCGTTCGGCTTGCGTGACACATTACCTACAACGGGAATTCACCCGCTTGGATGTCGGAGCCTGACGGCGGTCATCCGCCAAGACGCCATCTAGGGAACAAGTTATGAGCGAGTGCTTCCTTTCTGATGAGCGAATTCGAAAGCTCGATCGCGACCTTCAGATACTCATAGCAACCAACGGCACCCTCACCCGGATCCTCAACGTTGTGGCCAACGACGACATCGTCGTGAACATCGTCGAGCAGCACATCCATAGCGTTGCCTCGGAGATACCCGAGTTGAAGGGCTCAGCGATCGGCCGGGTTCTGCAACGTCGAATCTTGCTCACAGGCCGGGAATCAGGTGACGCATTCGTAGCTGCGGAGTCGTTGATCGCCATAGATAAACTGCCGCTTGCGATCACGACCAGCCTGACAACGACGGATCGCCCTATTGGTGAGGTCATGGCCGCCAATCGCGTCGAAACCTTCAAAGAGGCGGCCACAGTTTGGATAGGAGAACTGCCTCCCTGGGTGTTTCGTGGGGGACTTCACACTGCACAACCGAGCACTGTCGGACGGCGGTATCGCATCGTCTCCAGAGGAGAGCCGGTCATCGTCATCACCGAGTATTTCCTCAGAAGTGTATTGCGCGATGGGTCGGGCCAGGAATCCGATCATCGCCAACACCTTCAAGGCAGGGCGCTCACTGGATGACTGTGCAGCGGCGAGGTATGGAGGTTAGCGAAGTGCCGAACGGAAATCTGGCAGAACTGTTGGCGACGCGGGCATCCGCAGCAGGATGGTATGGCACCGCCGCTTACTACGCGCCGCACGTCGTCACTCATGACCAGATTCACGACTCGGGTGCACGATTGGGCGAAGTGCTCAGGAGGCGCGGCCTTTTCCGCGGTGACCGTGTCCTGTTGTGCCTTCCGGACTCGCCCGTGTTAGTACAGCTGTTGCTGGCGTGTTTGGCGCGTGGGGTTGTGGCGTTCCTCGCAAACCCGGAGCTCCACCGCGACGATCACGCGTTTGCCGAGCGTGACACCGAGCCGGCTCTTGTCGTTACTTCTGGTGCTCTTTGTGATCGGTTTCGACACTCGTGTGTCGTGGAGGCCGACCAGCTGTTGTCCGACGCGACCGGAGTCGAGCCGGGAGACTACGAGCCGCTAAGTGGAGACGCGCTGGCCTACGCTACATACACCTCAGGTACCACCGGTCCACCGAAAGCGGTGATCCATCGGCACGCCCACGTGCTGACATTTGTCGACGCTATGTGCCGTAAAGCGTTGCGACTCACTCGTCAAGACACCGGGTTGAGTAGCGCACGCATGTATTTCGCTTACGGGCTGGGTAATTCGGTTTGGTTCCCGCTTGCGACCGGTGGCTCTGCAGTCATCAGTCCGTCCCCGTTGAGTGCAGAGCTGGCTGCCGAGCTCAGTGCCGGTTTGGAGCCGTCGGTGCTCTACGGTGTGCCGACATTCTTTGCCCGAATCGTCGACGAATGCTCTGCTGACTCCTTTCGTTCCCTTCGCTGCGTCGTGTCTGCGGGAGAGGTCCTCGAGGTTGGTCTCGCCCGGCGACTTTTCGATTTCTTCGGCGGCATACCTATCCTGGACGGACTAGGGTCCACCGAGGTTGGGCAGACCTTTGTGTCGAACACCATCGATGAATGGCGTCTGGGAACTCTGGGAAAGGTCCTGCCACCTTATGAGATTCGTGTAGTCGCATCGGGCGGCACGACCGCTGGTCCTGGTGTCGAAGGCGACCTGTTGGTCCGAGGACCATCGATCGCACCGGGCTACTGGCATTGGCCGGATCGAGCCCTGAAGGATGGAGATTGGCTGGACACGCGGGACAGGGTATGTATTGACAACGACGGATGGCTTACCTACCGCTGCCGCGCCGATGACACGGAAATCGTGGGCGGCGTCAACGTCAATCCGCGCGAGGTCGAGCGACTCATCATCGAGGACCACTCGGTGGGGGAGGCCGCGGTTGTCGCCGCGAAGGAGTCGACGGGTGCCTCGGTGCTGCAAGCATTTCTCGTTCCGGCCAACAACGCTTCTATCGATGAATCCGATATTCGGGACATCCACCGCCGCTTGCTTGTCCGACTGTCGGCATTCAAGGTGCCACACAGGTTCGCCGTAGTTGAACGACTTCCCCGAACCGCGAACGGAAAGTTGTTCCGCGGCGCCCTTCGCGAGGCGACTCCGACGGCACCGATCTGGGAAGTCCCGTCTGTCAACTTTCAGTCCGGCCAGGAGGTGCAGCTCGGCGACCAGCCGGCATCGAGCATCCGAAGTGTCGTAGCGACCGCCGGTGAGGCGACGCTGCACAATCGGCTGGCCGTGCTGCAGCGCGAATGTCACCGGCTGACGGTCGAGGCAGTCTGCGCAGAGACCGCGAAGATTCTGGGTCTGCCCGGCCCGGAGTTGGTGGATCGGGAACTCGCCTTCTCCGACCTCGGTTTCGACTCGCAGATGACGCTCGAGCTTCGCAATCGATTGGCAGCGCTCACCGGCCTGCAGCTGCCTCATACTGTCGGGTGGGACTACGGCTCGGTACCAAATTTAGCGCAATATCTGGAATCTCAACTGTCCGGCCGAGACCGGCGCCCGCCGACACCCCCGTCGGCACCAGTCGATGAGCCGATCGTACTGGTGGGCATCGGCTGTCGTTTCCCCGGTGGAATCGTGTCCCCGCAGGATTTGTGGGATGTCGTTGCCGAGGGCCGGGACGTGGTATCGGAGTTCCCGACGGATCGCGGTTGGGATGTGGAGGGGTTGTTCGATCCGGATCCGGATGCCGTGGGCAAAACCTACACGCGGTGGGGCGGATTTTTAGAAGATGCGGCGGGGTTCGATGCAGGCTTCTTCGGGATCGCTCCCGGTGAAGCGTTGGCGATGGATCCGCAGCAGCGGTTGATGTTGGAGTGTTCGTGGGAAGCTCTGGAGCACGCCGGAATTGACCCGAGTTCGTTGCGCGGATCAGCGACGGGAGTGTTCACTGGGATCTTCGCGCAAAGCTATGGCGGCAGCGGAACCGAGGGGTTGGAAGGGTATGGGCTGACCGGCTCGGCGTCGAGCGTGGCCTCGGGGCGAGTCGCGTACGTGTTGGGTTTGGAGGGCCCGGCGGTCTCGGTGGATACAGCCTGTTCGTCGTCGTTGGTGGCCCTGCATTGGGCGGTGCAGTCGTTGCGGTCGCGAGAGTGTGATTTGGCATTGGCCGGTGGCGTGACTGTGATGACGTCGCCGGCGATTTTTGTCGGATTCAGCCGGCAGCGTGGGCTGGCCGCAGACGGGCGTTGCAAGGCGTATGCGGGGTCCGCCGATGGCACCGGGTGGGGTGAGGGTGCGGGAGTGGTGTTGCTGGAGCGCTTGTCGGATGCGCGGCGGTTAGGGCATTCGGTGCTGGCGGTGGTGCGCGGGAGCGCGGTCAACCAGGACGGCGCCTCCAACGGTTTAACTGCACCCAATGGGCCTGCTCAGCAGCGGGTGATTCGGGCGGCGCTGGCCAGCGCGGGGTTGGCCGCCGCCGATGTCGATGTGGTCGAAGGTCACGGGACGGCCACCACCTTGGGCGATCCGATCGAGGCGCAGGCTCTTCTGGCCAGCTACGGACAAGACCGCCCGCCGGCGCGGCCTTTGTGGTTGGGATCCATCAAATCGAACATGGGTCATACCCAGGCCGCGGCTGGGGTGGCCGGGGTGATCAAGATGGTGCAGGCGATGCGTTATGGGCTGATGCCGGCGACATTGCATGTCGATGTGCCGTCTCCGCGGGCTGATTGGGCAGGCGGAGGGGTGTCGGTGTTGACCGGGGCGCGAAGTTGGCCGGCGGACGGGCGTCCGCGCCGGGCCGGGGTTTCCTCGTTTGGGATCAGCGGCACCAACGCGCACGTGATCTTGGAGCAGGCTCCAGCCGATGGCGTCGAAAGCTACGGCGCGTCAGGCGATTCCGGCGAGCAATCCGACGCGCATGCGGGATCGGTGCTGCCGTGGGTGATCTCTGGTAAATCGGCTGAGGTGTTGACCGCACAAGCGGACCGATTGTTGGCCCGTGTGCGAGCTGACCAACGGCTGGATCCGGTCGATGTGGGTTACTCATTGGCGCGCCGTTCAGTGTTTGAGCATCGAGCGGTGGTGGTGGGCGCCGATCGGCAGGCCTTGATGGCAGGGTTGGCCGGGGTAGCTGGCGGTGAGCCCGGGCCGGATGTGGTGATAGGTCGGGCCGGACCGGTGGGTAAGACGGTGGTGGTGTTCCCAGGGCAGGGCTCGCAGGGCATTGGGATGGGCCGCGAGTTGTACGGCCAATTGCCGGTCTTCGCCAAGGTATTCGATGCGGTGCTCGACGAGTTGGATCGGCATGTGCGATTGCCGCTGCGCCAGGTTATCTGGGGCGCTGATCGAAACCTGCTCGAAAGCACCGAGTTTGCTCAACCTGCGTTGTTCGCCGTCGAGGTGGCGTTGTTCGCGGTATTGCGGCGCTGGGGGGTGGACCCGGATTTCGTGATGGGCCATTCGGTGGGGGAGTTGTCCGCGGCGTATGTCGCTGAGGTGTTGACGTTGGCGGACGCGGCGATGTTGGTGGCGGCGCGGGGCCGGTTGATGCAGGCCCTGCCCTCGGGTGGGGCAATGGTCGCGGTAGGGGCAAGTGAATCCGAGATCCTGCCGATGCTGGGCGAGGGAGTAGGGATCGCGGCGATCAACGCACTCGAATCAGTGGTGATTTCTGGTGATCAGAACGCGGTGAACGCGATCGGGCAGCGATTGGCCGCGCGGGGCCGGCGGGTGCACCGGTTGGCGGTCTCGCATGCGTTTCATTCGCCACTGATGGAGCCGATGCTCGAGGAATTCATGCGGGTCGCCGCCCGGGTTCAGGCACGGGAGCCACAGATTGCGGTGGTGTCGAATGTGACGGCGCAACTGGCCGGGATCGACTCCGACTTCGGATCGGCGCGTTACTGGGTGGAGCACGTTCGCCGGCCGGTGCGCTTTGCCGAAAGTGTGCGGCATCTCGAGGCGCATCAGGCCACACATTTCATCGAGGCCGGTCCGGGCGGTGGTTTGACGACCGCCATCGAACAGTCGCTGTCGTCGGCTGAGCCCGTGGTGGTGCCGGTGTTGGGCAAAGACCGTCCGGAGATGTCCGCACTGCTGGGGGCTGCCGGTCTCTTGTTCACCACCGGTGTGCGGGTGGACTGGCCGGCGGTATTCGCCGATAAGGGTGGGCGGCGGGTCGAGTTGCCCACGTACGCGTTTCAACGGCGTCGATTTTGGTCGACGAGCGCGTCCACCGGAAAAACTGATGCGGCCGGTCTGGGCTTGAGTGCGGCCGGGCATGCGTTGCTGGGTGCGGTGGTCGAGCGGCCCGATTCCGGTGGGGCGGTGCTGACCGGCCGGTTGTCGCTGGCGGGTCAGCCCTGGTTGGCCGACCATGTGGTCGGCGGGGTGGTGTTGTTTCCCGGGGCGGGTTTCGTGGAGTTGGTCATCCGCGCCGGCGATGAGGTCGGGTGCGCAACGATAGAGGAGTTGGTGCTGGCGGCGCCGCTGGTGGTGCATAAGGGCGCCGGGGTGCAGGCGCAGGTGGTGGTGGGGGCGGCCGACGAGTCGGGGCGCCGGGCGGTATCGGTGTATTCGCGGGGTGAGCAAGCCGATGCGGAGTGGTTGCTGCACGCCGAAGGCACACTGGCTGTGGCCGCCACCGAAGCGTCGGTAGAGCTGTCGGTGTGGCCGCCGACCGACGCCGTGAGCCTGGATATCTCGGATGGCTATGAGCGGCTATCGGCCCGCGGCTACGAATACGGCCCGGCGTTTCAGGGGTTGATGGCGGTGTGGCGCCGCGAGCACGAGCTTTTCGCTGAGGTCGCCGCGCCCGTCCAGGCCGGTGTGCAGGTCGACGGGATGGGGATTCATCCGGCCGTGTTGGACGCTGTCTTACACGCCGCTGGGTTGGCCGTCGACACCACCGAGACGTTGTTGCCGTTCTGCTGGCGCGGGGTGTCGCTGCACGCCGGAGGTGCTGGGCGGGTGCGAGCCCGTTTCACCGCGCTGGGCAAGGACGCGATGTCGGTCGAGGTGTCCGACACCGCGGGGTTACCGGTGTTGACGGTTCGCTCGCTGGTTACCCGCCCGATGACCACCGAGCAGTTACAGGCGGCGGTAACAGCGGTTGCCGGTGGCCATGATCACGGGCTGCTGGAAATCGTATGGTCGCCGATTCCGCTAGACCGCAATGGTTTTGACCGCTCTGATCAGCTTCCGGTGCTGTCCTGGGAGGACTTCTGCGCCGGTGCCGGCGGTGGTTCGGGCGCCAACGGTGATGGTGGGGGGACCAGTGGCGGCGTGGGTGTGGTGGTGTGGAAGTGCGGGTTTGTCGCGCAGGATGTGGTGGCCTCGGTACACAGGGCCACCCACGCCGCACTGAAGGTGTTGCAGCGCTGGCTAACTGGCGATTGGACGGGCACTTTGGTGGTGCTGACCCGCGGTGCGGTGGAATTGGCCGGCGAGGGTGTCAACGATTTGGCCGCGGCGGCGGTGTGGGGTTTGGTGCGCTCGGCGCAGGCCGAACACCCCGGCCGGATCGTGTTGGTGGACGCCGACACGGCAGTGGACGCGGCGGTGTTGGCAGCCGCAGGTGAACCGCAACTCGTGGTGCGCGCAGGCGGTGTGCACGCCGCCCGGCTGGCCCCGGCCCAGCCGTTGCTGACGCTACCGTCAGGCGAATCGGCCTGGCGGTTGGCGGCCGGTGGCGGCGGGACGTTGCAAGATCTGGCGATCGAGCCGTGCCCGGAGGCATGGGCACCGCTGCAGGCGGGTCAACTACGGGTGGCAGTAGCTGCGGTCGGGGTCAATTTCCGGGATGTGGTAGCCGCTTTGGGGATGTATCCCGGTCAGGCCCCGGTGCTGGGTGCCGAAGGCGCCGGGGTGGTGGTTGAGGCCGGTCCGGAGGTGGCCGGTGTGGCCGTCGGCGATGCGGTGCTGGGGTTGATGGCCGGGTCGGGTCCGCTGGCGGTGGTGGACCAGCGTTTGGTGACCACACTGCCGTCCGGGTGGTCACTGGCCGAGGCCGCGGGTGTGCCGGTGGCCTTCTTGACGGCCTTGTATGGGTTAGCAGACTTGGCCGCAACTCGTCCGGGGGAAGCGGCGCTGGTGCATGCCGCTACCGGAGGGGTTGGCATGGCGGCGGTGCAGCTGGCGCGGCACTGGGGGGTTGAGGTTTTCGTCACTGCCAGCCGCGGTAAATGGGACGCGTTGCACGCCATGGGTTTCGACGATGACCATATCGGCGATTCCCGCACGCTGGAGTTCGAGCAAAAATTCCTGTCCGTCACCGCGGGCCGCGGAGTGGATGTGGTGCTCAACTCGCTGGCCGGTGAGTTCGTCGATGCCTCGCTGCGGTTGCTGACCTGCGGCGGGCGTTTCATCGAGATGGGCAAGACCGATATTCGCGATGCGCAGACGATTGCCAACCGGTATTCCGGTGTGTGGTACCGGGCGTTTGATCTGTCCGAGGCCGGGCCTGAGCGCATCGCGGCGATGCTGGGCGAGTTGAGTGAGTTGTTCGACACCCAAGTGCTGCATCGACTGCCGGTGACCACGTGGGATGTGCGCTGCGCCAGGCAGGCGTACCGGTTCATCAGCCAGGCCTGCCACATCGGCAAAGTGGTCTTGACCATGCCGTCGGCGCTGGCTGACGGGCTTGCCGAGGGCACGGTGTTGATAACGGGGGCCACCGGGATGGTCGGTGCAGCGCTGGCTCGCCATCTGGTCAGTGCCTTTCGGGTGCGTCACCTCGTGTTGGCCAGTCGGCGGGGGAATCGCGCCGACGGGGCCGCGGAACTGGCCGCCGAGTTGCAAAGAGCCGGAGCCCGGGTGCAGGTGCTGACCTGTGATGTGGCCGATCGCCACGCGGTTGCGACGTTGCTGACTCAGCTGGCACGGCAGTGGCCGCCGCTGCGCGGGGTCATCCATGCCGCCGGGGTGCTTGATGACGCGGTGATCACCTCATTGACACCAGATCGGATCGATACCGTGTTGCGGGCCAAAGTTGACGCGGCGTGGAACTTGCACGAGTTGACCCGCGAGTCGGATCTCTCCCTCTTTGCGCTGTGTTCCTCGATCGCCGGCACGGTGGGGGCGGCCGGGCAGGCGAATTACGCAGCGGCCAACGCATTCCTGGACGGGCTGGCTGCTCAGCGGCGGGCCTCCGGATTGGCGGGGATATCGCTGGCGTGGGGGCTGTGGGAACAGGCCAGCGGCATGACCGCTCATCTGAGCGGCCGCGATCTGGCACGCATCGGCCGTAGCGGGCTGGCGGCCATGAGCCCGGCGCAGGCGCTCGAGTTGTTCGACGCCGCGCTGGCGATCGACCACCCCGTGGCGGTGGCCGTCCACCTGGACCGGGCCGCACTCGACGCACAGGTCCTCAGCGGCAACTTGCCGCCCTTGTTCAGCGGGCTGGCGCGCCGCGCCCGCCGGCGCCTGATCGACAGCAATGGTGCTGCGGCACAACCGTTTCCCGCGCTGGCGCAACGCTTGGAGAAATTGGCCCCCGACGAGCAACGTCATCTTCTGGTGGGAATGGTGTGTTTGCAGGCTGCGGCCGTGTTGGGCCATCCGGCTGCCGAGGACTTGGACCCTGACACCGCATTTCAGGATCTCGGGTTCGATTCGCTGACCGCTGTTGAGCTACGGAACCGGCTCAAAATGGCGACCGGAGCAACCTTGCCACCCACTCTGATTTTCGACTACCCCACCCCAGCCGCGGCCGCCGACTATATAGGCTCGTCGATTTCAAGGGGGCAGAACGCGCGGGGCGGAAATTCGCTCTAGGGTGGCGCGATGGCGGGTCAGCGGCGTTGCAGTTTCTCACGGACGGTATCGGTGAGAAAGCGCGCGGCCGAGGCCGGCCGGAAGGCTTTGGCTGCGCCGGTGAGCCGGTCACGGGCCTCCGCGCTCAGCTCGATGTCAGCGGCGGCGACGTTGAACTCGAGTTGCTCGACGCTGGACGCGCCCGGGATGGCGACCACACCCGGCAGGCTGATCAGCCACGCGAGTGCGACCTGAGCCGGTTTGGCATCGACTTCTTTTGCGATGTCGCGCAAGGTTTGCAGCAACGGTTCGATACGGCGCAGGTTCTCGGTTCCGAAGAGCCGGTTCGCCGCGCGCACGCCACCGGGCCGGTTGTCGACGCCGTACTTGCCGCCGAGTAGCCCCTGCGCCAGCGGGCTGTAGGCGATCACGACGCGGTTCTCGCGTTCGGCGAACGGGACGAGGTCGTTGAGCGGTTGCGGGTGGGCGAGGGAGAAGCTGACCTGGTTGCTGACCACCGGTCGTCCGAGCGCGGCGTCCGCTTTTCGCCAGCGCTCGAGCGAATAGTTCGAGACGCCGGCCGCCCCGATGTCGCCATCGTCGAGCAGGCTGCGCATGCCCGGCATGATGACCGAATCCGGGACGAGCGGATTGGGCTGGTGGATCTGATAGAGGGGGATCCGCTTTAGTTGCAAACGGCGCGCACTGGCGTGCGCGCGCTGCTTGACGACCGGCGGGAATGGCGCAACCGGCATGATTTTGCTGGCTACGGCGACCTCTGTGCGCTCGTCGCCGAGCGCTTCACCGAGAATCTTCTCGCTCTTGCCCAGCCCGTAGATCTCGGCGGTATCGAATAACGTGACTCCCAGCGAGCGAGCCCGCCGCACGATGTCCCGCGCTGCGCCCGAGGCGTAATTGTCGCCGTATCCCCACTCAAGCGACCCGAACTGCCAGGTGCCAAGGCCAATCCGACTGACCGGACCAACTCCTTCGACGTCGACGTATTTCATGCGTCCAACCTACTTGGTCGCGGTTCGCGCACGCCGCGGTACATCCCCCACTGAACGATCCACGGCATCACCAACCGTTCGACCGACCAGGACGGCAAGCGGAACGCGTGGCCGGTCGGCAAGAACACCTCTAGCCCGTCGGCCTGTATGCCGAGCAACGAACCCCACCGCCGCCCCGGCGTGCGGAAGGTCCGCAGCGGTCGGCCTGCGAAACCGGCTTGAACGTTGTGCGCCACTAACGCATCTCCGTGATTACGCGCGGAGCTGCGTAGCGCGTCGGTGGCCGCGACGTCTCCGACCGCGAAGACGCCGTCACAGCCGGGCACCCGCAAATCGGGCCTCACCCGAACGAACCCGCGCTCGTCCAGCACTTCTGGTGGCAGCCACCTGGAATTGGGCCGGACCTGCCCGATCGCCCACAGCACCGCCTCGGCGGACGCCGGCGGTTGGCCCGTGCTCCAGTAAACCGCGCCGCTGGTGATCTCCTCGGCGGTGAAGTCGTTCGGAATGACAGCGCGGTGCGCTGGATGCAGGCCCACGCCGAGAACGGTCAGTCGCTGTTCGATGTGCTTCCACACCCGCGGGTGATATTCGCGTAGGCCGCGGTCACCGGGAAAGAAAAGGTTGATCCGCTTGTCCGGCCAGGTGGTCGCGATGTTGGCGGCGCTGCTGATCGCCGCAGCGCCGCCGCCGACGACGATCACCGATCCGGCTGCGGCGAGGCGGTCATGGGAAGCGCCCAGTTCCGCGCCGATTTCGGCGGCGGCTTGGAGTGTCGGCCGGCGCCAGAAGCCATTGCTGACGCCGGTGCAGATAACTAGCGCGTCGTAGGGTTCTACAAGTTCTGCGCCGTCGACGTCTCTGGCGAATACCGCTCGGGCCGCCAAATCGATGCCGGTCAGCTCCGCCTGCACGGTGCGGACTCGATCCAGGCGGCGGAACCGGTCGAACGGAATCCAGTAGTCGCGCGCCCAGTCATCGGGCCGCGACAGCCGCACACCGAGCTCCTGACCGCTGACCAAGGCGGGTTTGACTGAGATGCCGACCACGTCGGCATGACGAGAAAGCCGGATCGCGGTCAAGACACCGGTATCGCCAAGGCCGGCTATGACGACCCGTTTACGACTCATGCGGCCGTCCGGTGCGGCGGTCTGGACCCGAATCCTAGACTGCGTTTCTCCATCATCGGGATGCTGGCACCCAGGTCATTCGGTATCGGCGGGATCAAGTAGCCGTAATTCCTCGAGGTCCATATCCGCCTGCACCTCACGCAGGACAATGTCGTCGATGCGATTCTGATCCCGCAGGTCGGTGACCGCGCGGCGCTTGTGTTCAAGCACACCGAGGCGGACCTGCCGCACCAAGGCGTACTGCTCGACCAGGTCGTTCGTTTGCGCGGAGCCGTTTCCTGCGGCGACCACTTCGGCGTGTTTCTCATACTCCTTCCGCAGGCGGCTCAACAATTCCGGGCTGGCGCCGAGCCGATCTGCCACCGTCGGCAGCGCCTCCAGGGCGACTTCGGCGCTACGCGTGCGCGCCAGCTGCAACTCTTCGGCGTGCGTGACGTCTTCGGGCATCCGGGCCCAGCGAACCACGACCGGCAGGGTGCTGCCCTGCAGCAGCACGGTCACCAGAATCACCACGCACACAATGAAAATGAGCAGACTGCGATCCGGGAACGCGGCACCGCTGAGCGTCGTGCCCGGAACTGCCAGCGCCGCGGCAAGCGACACCGCACCGCGAAACCCAGCCCAGCTGGACACCGTGCGCTGACGCCAGCCGACTCGACGAGCGCGCTGTGCTTCGCGTCGATCCACCGCACGAAGCAACACCGTGCTCAGTTCCATCCACGCGAACCGACTCGCGATGACGACGCCGGTGACCGCCAGGGCGAGCATGGCGGCGCGGCTGAGTCCGCCGTCGACGCCGGAGATGCCGCGAACCGCGCCAGGCAGCTGCACTCCGACGAAGACCCACAGTGAGCCGTTGATTAGAAACGTCGAGAGGTCCCAGAACGCGAACGCCTGTAGGCGTGAGCGGGCCCGGATGACGCGCGGCCCGACGTAGGTGATCACCAGTGCGGCCACCAGGACCGCGACGACACCGCTGCAGTCGATCGCCTGGGCGAGCAGAAACGCTGCAAACGGGGTCAGCACGCTCAGTGCGCCCTCCTCGAGCGGCGCGTCGAGTCGGCGGCGCAGCAGGGTCACCAGTGCGCCGACCAGCAGGCCGGCGGCGATTCCGCCGAAGTAGGACCCGACGAATCGGCCGACCACCGCGATCGGCCCGATCGCGGGGCTGCCCGTCGCCACCGCAACGCTGACCGCGAACAAGACCAGAGCGGTGCCGTCGTTGATGATGCTTTCGGCCCGCAGCACGGTGAGGGCGCGGCGTGGCAACCGCTTGGCCAGGCCGGCCACCGCGGCGGCGTCGGTAGGGGAGAGCACCGCACCCAGCACCGCCGCCGCATGCGGCTCCATCCCGAGTGCCCGCGCCGTCCACGACACCGCCACCGCGGTGGCGATCACCAGCCCGACACTGGACAGCACGATCACCCGCAGATTCGCCCGGATCTCCCGGAAGCTGGTGTTCATGCTTTCCCAGTAGAGAATCGCCGGCAAGAACAGCAGCAGCACGATCTCGCCGTCGAGCCGAATGCCGCCGAAGCGCGGAATCAAGCCCAGCAGGCCGCCGAGCAGGATGAGCAGAACCGGGGGACCTACGCGATAGCGCTGGCCCAGGATGGTTCCCAGGACAACGGTGGCGAAAAGCGACACCACGACGACAAGCCCGAACACCAGGACATCTTCCCGTATCGGTGCTGCGCGCGCTGCCCTGGTTACTGCTGGCGCAGGGTGAACACCCGGTCGTTGTGACCCGCCACGTACACCGTGCCCATGGTGTCGACCGCCAGACCCCACGGATAGTCGAGCCCAGTGAACGGCAATTCGACCTGCGTGGTCGAGTTCGCCGGAAGTTTCAGAACCCGGTTGTGCCCGCGGTCGGTGGCATACACGGCACCGGCGCCGTCCACCGTCACGCCACCCGGATCCGCCAGGCCGGTGAACGGCAGGGCCGATTGAGTACGGGAGTCGGCGGTCAACGCCAGCACTCGGTTGTTGCCGCTGTCGGCGACGTAAACCGTGCCGTTGCTGTTCACCACGACACCCGTCGGGCCGCGCAGACCCGTCAGCGGCAGCTCCATCTGTCTGGCCGAGCCGGCGGGCAGCGCCACCACCCGGTTCTGGTCGGTGTCGGTGACGTAGACGGTGCGACTGTTGTCAACCGTCACACCTGTGGGATTACTCAGGCCGGCGAAGGGCAGCTCGATCTGCCGCGTCGATCCGGCAGGCAGTGTGACTACCCGCTTGTTACCGGCGTCGGTGACATAGACCGTGCCGCTTTGGTCCGCAGTCACCCCGGTCGGTCGGCTGAGGCCGTCGAAGGGCAGCACGGCCGGATCAGTCGAGCCCGCAGCCAGCGCCAACACCCGGTTATGCGGGGTGTCAGCGACATAGACGGTGCCGCCGTTATCCACCGACACACCTTCGGGGTCGTCGAGGTCGGTGAACGGCAATGCCGACTGGCCCCCGGAACCGTCGGGACCGTGATCGCGCAGGGCGACCAAGCTGACCGCGGTGACCGTCGCGGCGACGACAAGCAGCACCGCGGCGGCGATGAGCACGGGTCTGCGGCGCCACCACGCCGGCGCCCGCGTCGGCGTCACCGGCGAATCCCGGGCGGGCGGACGAGGCGGTATGGCCGGCGGCGCAGCGATAACCGGTGCGGCCAGCGCAGCGCGGGCGTCATGCGCCAGCTCCATGGCCGTCGCCTGGCGCTGCTCTGGGAATTTGGCCATGCCTTTTGCGATGACCATGTCAAAGGCGGCCAGGCCGGGGTGAACGGCCGACGGCCGTGGTGGCGGCTGGTTGAGGTGGGCGGTCAGCTGCTCCTCGAGACGGTCGCCGGGGAACGGCCGCCGCCCGGTGAGGCACTCGTACAGCACACAGGCCAACGCGTAAACGTCCGAGCGGGCATCGACGTGGTCGTCGGTGAAGCGTTCCGGGGCCATGTAATAGAAGGTGCCGATGACTTCACCAGCCGTCGTCAGGCCCATTTCCCCGGCGGTGCGGGCAATGCCGAAGTCGATGAGAACTGCGAAGTCGTCCTCGTCGAGCAAAATATTGGACGGCTTGACATCGCGATGCAAAAGCCCCACCCGGTGAGCGGCATGCAAAGCCTTCGCGATCTGTTCGACAATGTCGACCGACCGTGCCGGCGATAGCGGTGGCCCTTCGGCCAGCACGCTCTGCAGATCGCGTCCCTCGACCAGCCGCATGTCGACGAACAGCCGTCCGCCTATTTCGCCATGAGTGTGAATCGGTATGACGTGCGGGCTGTTTAGCCGCGCCGCAGCATAGGCTTCGCGACGGAACCGCTGCTGGAACACCGGGTCCGCCGAGGCGTCCGCGGGCAGGATCTTGATTGCCACGACCCGGTCGAGGGAAGTGTCGTGGGCTCGCCACACCTCGCCCATCCCACCGCGGCTCAGCAACTCGATCAGGCGGTACTTTCCGAACGGGATCCCCGCCAACGACCCCTCCCGCAGCAACTTACGAGCAACCAGTCAGCACCATATCGCCCCGTCGTGGAGAGCCGCAAACGGCCGGGACGGAGCGGCGACAGCGGTCGAGTGTTCAGGTGTCGAAGTCAGGCCCGGTCAAATCGTTACCGAGAGGGCGCGCACACGGTTCTGGCGGGCTGACCCGATGCGGTCGCCTGGCTCACCAATTTGCCGTCCACCAGGATCCGGCACGTGATGGAACCGGTGCCATGGCCTTGCGCACTGACCAGCAGCGTATGACCCGGCGGCTTGTCCTTGAACTGTGTCGACCACGGCAACGTCACATTGGCTTCATGCGCCTGGGTGAAGTCCTTTTCGTATGTCAGGTACTCGGCGGTACCGGGGGTCCCGCTCACCTCATAGCGAATCGTCGACTCGTCACTGCCGCCGGCGCTTGCCAGCGGCATGGCGCCGTCACCTGTGAACGCCACGATCCCGACGACAACGGCGGACACGATGACGGTGCGTAGCGCTGGTCTGCTCATGGTTGTTCATGGTGCCTCGGAATGTCCGGCAGCGGGCGTTTTCAACAGTCCTTTTCGCTGCCGGCACGCGGCCCGCCCGCTTAGGGTGAGTTCGGTTTGCGAACGGAAGGTGGCTGATGGCCCACATCAAGCGCATCGTGGTCTGGGGTACCGGCTTCGTCGGCAAGCTGGTGATCGCCGAGATTGTCAAACACCCGCTGTTCGAGCTGGTCGGCGTTGGAGTCAGCAAGCCGGACAAAGTAGGTCGTGACGTCGGCGAGATCTGCGGGCTGCCGCAGCCGATCGGCCTTGCAGCCACCGACGATGTCGACGCGTTGATCGCGCTGGAACCGGACGCCTTGGTGCACTACGGTCCCACCGCGGCCCACGCCGACGCCAACATCGCGCTGATGACCCGGTTTCTGCGGGCGGGGATCGACGTCTGTTCGACCGCGATGACGCCTTGGGTCTGGCCGACTATGCATCTCAACCCGCCGAACTGGATTCAGCCGATCACCGAAGCGTGTGAACTGGGCGAATCGTCGTGCTTTACCACCGGTATTGACCCCGGTTTCGCCAACGACCTGTTCCCGATGACGCTGATGGGCGTCTGCTCGGAAGTCGAGACTGTCCGGGCCTCCGAACTGCTCGACTACACCAATTACACCGGCGATTACGAGAGCGAAATGGGCATCGGTCGCGAATCCGAATTCCGGCCGGTGCTGGAAAACCGTGATGTGCTGATCTTCGCCTGGGGCGCCACCGTCCCGATGATCGCGCATGCCGCCGGGATCATGCTCGACGAGATCACCACCACCTGGGACAAGTGGGTGACGCCCACCGAACGCAAGACGGCGAAAGGCATGATCCGGCCCGGGCAGGTGGCCGCGGTGCGATTCACGATCAACGGCATCCATCGTGGTCGAACCCGCATTCAGCTCGAACATGTCAACCGCATCGGCCATGACGCCGCACCCGAGTGGCCGTCGGGCAACCAAGATGACGTCTACCGGGTCGATATCACCGGTACGCCCAGCATCTTCCAGGAGACAGCGTTCCGGTTCACTGACGGTTCCGGACGAGACGCCGCCGCGGCCGGCTGCCTGGCGACCGGGATGCGCGCGCTCAACGCAGTCGCGGCCGTCAACGCGCTCTCACCGGGTTGGGTCACCGCGCTCGACCTACCGCTGATCCCTGGCGCCGGCACGATTCGCTGACTGGCCCTTGCCTATACATTGGTTGCCGGTGTGCGGGCCGTGATCGAACCCCGCCCGGATTGGACGACATGTCAGACGCAACTAGGCCGGCGCTAGGCCTCAGCATCGGGGCGACCAACCTGGCGGCGGTCACCGCCGATCGCGCCGTGACCCGCAAGCCGGTGCTCACCCTGTATGGCCAGCGGCCGCCGGAGGTCGGCGTGCCGTCGGAAAACCCGAACCTCGACGAGCCCGGCGTGGTGATCACCGACTTCGTCAACAGGGTGGGGTCCCCCGCCAGCGTGGTCGCGGCCGACGGCTCAACACACCGCAGTGATGCGCTAATCGCGGACGCGTTACGCGCCGTTGGGGCTGCCGCGACCGGCGGACGGATGCTGCCCGAAGCGGTCGTGGTGAGCTATCCGGCGCACTGGCAGCCGCCCGCGGTCGGCGCGCTGCGCGCCGCGGTGGGTCCCGGTTCGGGTTGGCTCGAACACGGGGACGCGGTGTTGGTGGACGACGCCACGGCGGCGGTGTTCGCGTTGCGAACGAATCCAGGTCTCCCGACCACCGGGATCGTCGCGGTCTGCGACTTCGGCGGGAGTGGAAGCAGCCTCACCCTCGTCGATGTGGGCAGCGGCTATCAGCGCATCGGTGCCACCGTGCGGCATAACGATTTCTCCGGCGACATGATCGATCAGGCGCTGCTCAACCACATTGTGGCCGAGCTTTCGGCCTCGGGTTCGTTCGACACGTCGAGCACGTCGGCGATCGGCTCCCTGACCCGGCTGCGCGCCGATTGCCGGCATGCCAAGGAACAGCTGTCGTCGGTCACGGTGGCCACTCTGACGGCCGACCTGCCCGGGTTTCACGGCGACATCCACCTCACCCGCGCCGAACTCGACGATGAGATCCGCCACCCGTTGGACGGCTTCCTGTCGGTGGTGCGGAATACCTTGCAGGCGAACGGGCTTCAGGCCGCGGGCTTGGCGGCGGTCGCCGCGGTAGGCGGCGGAGCGAACATAGCCGCGGTCACCACGATGCTGTCCGAGCAGCTGCAGGTCCCGGTCGTCACCGCACCGCGGCCACACTTGACGGCCGCGATCGGTGCCGCACTGCAGGCCGCGCACGGTCCCATCGAACAGCCCGCAACGGCGCTGGCTCCGGCCGTCGAGGCGGTGCGCCGCCGCTACCAGACCCGACGACGGTGCTGCCGCCACCGCCGGAGTCGAGCGCAGCACCGGCGCTGGCGTGGTCCGAAGCGGGCGACGATACCGGCATCACGCCGCTGATGACGGGCGAGTATCCGCCGCAGCCCCTCGACGCCGATCAGACGTCGGTCGGCGCACCGGCGCGATACGAGCCGGAGACGGCTCGCGAGGAAGAGCGCCCCGGCGTGCCGTGGTATCGGCGCCCCCCGGTGCTCGTGATCGGCGCCGCTTTGGTGCTGCTGGCAATCGCGGCCGCGATCATGATGGCGCTGCGGCACACCGGCGGCGCAGCGCCGACCACGACGGCACCCAGCGTCAGCACCGGGCCGGCGAGCACGTCCGCGCCGGCAACTTCTGGCTCGCAAAGCTCGACCGAGAGCCAGCCTTCGGATACCAACCAGCCGCCGTCATCGACGACCGCATCGTCAGCGGCGCCACCGTCGTCATCGCCGTCAACGCAGACGACCACCACGCCGCCGTCGTCCTCGACCCAAACCAGCACGACGCCGTCGACGAGCCAAGTCACGACAACGCAGCCGCCGTTTTCGCCGAATCGGCCGATCTTCCCGGTGTTTCCGCGGAATCCCGGCAGCCCGGAGGAGCCGGGGATGGGCGGGCGCTAGGCCTCAGTCCTCGTCCGCGGATTCCTGCTCCCTATCGGAGTGGTCTTCGGACTGTGCGTCGGAGTCGTCCTTCTGATCCTTTTCGTCGCCGTCATCGTCGCCGGCGCGCTCATTGCCCTCGTCGCCCTCGCTGTCATCGTCGCCGTCGCCCTCGTCGTCGCTGTCCTCTGCGAAGGGGTGCTCATCCGGGTCACCGAATTTCGGGTTGCCGTCGTCGTCAAGCCATTCGTTGACCGCGGTGCCGGTGATGGTCCGGTCAGTGCCGGGCATCACCGCCGTCTTCTGGTCCTTGTAGGCCGACGCCATCTTCTTGACTTCTTCTTTGCCTTCTTCGCTCGGCTCGGTGGGCGCGTCAGTCGAGCCCTCCTCGTCACCGTCGCCGTCGTCCTGCTCATCGCCGCCGTCGTCGTCGCCGTCGTCCTGCTCATCGCCGGTTTTGTCCTGCTCGTCGCCGGTTTTGTCGTGCTCGTCGTCGGTCTTGGTGTCGTGCTCGTCGCCGGCATCGGTGTCGTGCTCGTCGTCGGTCTTGGTGTCCTGCTCGGCGTTGGTCTCTTCGCTGTCCTGCGCACTCATCGCCTTGCCCTCCCTCGAGTTACGGCCCGTTACTCGGCGCTCCCTGACCATACCCGCTGGTGTGATGCCCGAAAGCTGTTCGCGGGTTTCGCTCATCCTGAGCGTTCAACCGGCGGTTTTTCAGCCCTCCGGTCACTGCTGTCACAGCAGTATCTGAGTTGGAGAAATACGTTGTGCCCGCCTTTGAGCGATTAGCCAAGCTAATCGCTCAAAGGCGGGCACAACATGCATTCCTTGCCGCCCGAGAAGAAAGTGGCAGCTGTGACACGCGAGACGGGGCGTCAAGCGTGAAGTCAGTGGCCGCGGGCCACCCAGTCGTCGTAGTGCACTATCTCGTCACCGACGGTCGTGGTGTCGCCGTGTCCGGTATAGACGACGGTGTCGGCAGGCAGGGTGCCCAGCCGGGCCGAGATCGACTCGAGGATCGTCGGAAAATCAGAAAAGGAGCGCCCAGTAGCGCCGGGACCACCCTGAAACAGCGTGTCGCCGCTGAACACCGCTTGCAAATCGGGGGTATACCAGCACATCGATCCGGGCGAGTGGCCGGGTGTGTGCAGTGCGCGCAGTTCGGTGCCGGCGACGACTATGTGGTCGCCGTCAGCCACGGCACGAAAGTCTCTCTGCGGATGAGTCATTCGCCATAACACATCGTCGGCCGGATGCAGCAGCACCGCGGCGTCGAGCGTCTTGCCCAGTTCGGGAGCAACGGTCACATGGTCGTTGTGCCCGTGGGTGCACACCACCGCCACCACGTTGCGACCGCCGACGGCCGCCACGATCGGCTCCGCGCTGTGGGCAGCGTCGAAGACTACGACGTCGGAGTCGTCGCCCACCAGCCAGATGTTGTTGTCGACTTCCCAGCTGCCGCCGTCGAGTTCGAAAGTGCCGTGCGTGACGATGCGTTCAATAGGGCCTTGGACGGCAGCCATCACAACATCACCACCGAGCGCAGCACCTTACCGGCGTGCATGTTGTGAAACGCTTCTTCGATGTCGCCCAGTCCGATTCGCTCCGAGACGAAGTCCGCCAGCGGTAACCGGCCCTGCAGATACAGGTCGATCAGGGTGGGGAAGTCACGCTCGGGCAAGCAGTCGCCATACCAGGATGACTTGAGCGCTCCACCGTGGGAGAAGAAGTCGATCAGCGGCATGTCGATGCGCATGTCGGGCGTCGGAACACCCACCAGCACAACCGTTCCCGCCAGATCGCGGGCGTTGAACGCCTGCTCCCAGGTTTCGGGGCGGCCGACGGCGTCGATGACCACGTTGGCGCCGAACCCGTCGGTGAGATTCTGAATCGTGGTGACGACGTCGGCTTCTCGCGCGTTGACGGTGTGAGTCGCGCCGAACTTACGCGCCCACTGCAGTTTGGTGTCATCGGTGTCGACGGCGATGATCCGCTTGGCGCCCACCAGTGCGGCTCCGGCGACTGCGGCGTCGCCGACGCCGCCGCAGCCGATCACCGCGACGGTGTCGTCGCGGGTGACCGCGCCGGTGTTGATCGCCGCACCCAGACCAGCCATGACCCCGCAGCCCAGTAGGCCGGCGACCGCCGGGTCGGCTCTGGGATCGACCTTGGTGCATTGGCCGGCGTGCACCAGTGTCTTGTCGGCGAAGGCGCCGATGCCTAGCGCCGGGGTCAGTTCGGCGCCGTCGGGCAGCGTCATCTTCTGTTCGGCGTTAAAGGTGTCGAAGCAATACTGGGGGCGGCCGCGCTTACAGGCGCGGCACCGGCCGCACACCGCGCGCCAGTTGAGCACCACGAAGTCACCCGGTTCGACCGCGGTCACGCCCGGCCCGACCGATTCCACGGTGCCGGCGGCTTCATGGCCCAGCAGAAACGGGTAGTCGTCGTTGATGCCGCCGTCGCGGTAGGTCAGGTCGGTGTGACAGACCCCGCACGCGATGACATCGATCACCACCTCGCCCGGTCCGGGATCGGGAATGACAATTTCGACCAACTCGACTGGCTCGGCTTTCTTGCGGGAGATCACACCGCGCACCGTCTGACTCACGACCCTTAACTTAGATGGCGGATAGGCTTCCTCGCGATGGCCGCCCTGGACGTTCTCGACGACTGGCCGGTCGCGACGGTCGCTGCGGCGGTGGTGGGACCGTCGGGCATGTTGGCCAGCCATGGCGACGCCCGGCACAGGTTTCCGCTCGCCTCGGTGACCAAGCCGCTGGTGGCCCGGGCTGCGCACATCGCCGTCGAGGAAGGAGTCGTCGAGCTCGGCACCCCTGCGGGTCCGCCCGGCTCGACGGTGCGCCATCTGCTGGCTCACGCTTCCGGCTTGGCGATGCACGCCAACCAGCAGCTGGCTAAGCCGGGCGCCCGCCGGATGTACTCCAACTACGGCTTCACCGTGCTGGCCGAGACGCTCCAGCAGGAGTCGGGTATCGAATTCAACCGCTATCTGACCGAGGCGGTGGTGGAACCGCTGGATATGGCTGAGACCTACTTGGATGGCGGTGCGCAGGCCGCGGGGTTCGGCGCGACGTCGACCGTGGCGGATCTCGCCCGGTTCGCGGCCGACCTGCTGTCCCCGTCGACGGTCTCGCCGCAACTCCACGCCGAGGCCACGGCCGTGCAGTTTCCGGGCCTGGACGGTGTGCTGCCCGGGTACGGCGTCCAGCGGCCCAACGACTGGGGGCTGGGGCTCGAGATCAGAGACGCCAAATCGCCGCACTGGACCGGCACGTCTAACTCCGCGCACACCTACGGTCACTTCGGTCAGTCCGGCACCTTCCTGTGGGCCGATCCGCAGGCGCAGCTGGCTTTGGTGGTGCTCACCGACCGGGATTTCGGGAAGTGGGCGCTGCCGCTGTGGCCCGCGCTGTCGGATCGGGTGATATCCGAGCAGGTTGTGGACTAGCGCAACACGGGTATCACAGGGCACAATAGACTCGCAAGACCCACAAGTATCACTTAGCACCTGCTCGTCGGTTCACCAGGTCGTTGGGGAAGACGTCCCTCGTGAAGCCGAAGGAGCAGCAGATGCGCGCGTCGAACCAGTTCGCCGAGGCGACGACCGGTGTGGTGTACATCCACGCCTCGCCCGCCGCGGTATGCCCGCATGTCGAGTGGGCGTTGACCTCGACCTTGGGCACCCCTGCAGCCCCGGCGAGACTCAAGTGGACGCCGCAGCCGGCGATGCCCGGACAGCTTCGTGCGGTGACCAACTGGGTCGGTCCGGTGGGCACCGGCGCACGGTTGGCCAATGCGTTGCGGTCCTGGTCGGTGCTGCGCTTCGAGGTGACCGAGGATCCCAGCCCCGGTGTCGACGGGCAGCGGTTCAGCCACACCCCGCAGCTCGGGTTGTGGAGCGGTACGACCAGCGCCAACGGCGACATTGTGGTGGGGGAACTGCGGCTGCGGTCGATGATGGCCGACGGCGCCGACGCGCTGGCCGCCGAATTGGACTCGGCGCTGGGCTCGGCATGGGACGAGGCGCTCGAGGCGTATCGCGACGGCGGTGACGCCGGGGAGGTCAGCTGGCTGAGCCGGGGAGTGGGCTAGGCCTCCCGCGCAGCACGTGGAGGGCGGACGGTACCGCGGAGATTTCGGCCGGCAGCGCGCAGGCGTAGTCGCCGTCGGCGTAGGCGTTGATACCGGGCGACTCGACGTGGATTGACGTGGCTCGCGCGGTAGTGACGTCGTCCAGCTCGACGTGGGTGCCGCGGAAGACGGTCGGGAACAGGCGGATCAGCCGCAGGCGCGACGTCGTGTGCACCATCGTGATGTCGAGCCGGCCGTCGGCGTGGTCGGCACCGGGACAGATCAGCATCCCACCGCCGTAGCTACGGGTGTTACCGAAGGCGGCGAGGGTGAGGTCGGTCGATATCTCGTGCGCGCCGCCGTCGAGCACCAAACGGAACGGCAGCAGCCGCAGCTGCGACAGCTCGGCGAACATGGCCAGGTTGTAGCGCATGCGGCCATGCGGCCAGCGCATCCGGTTCACCCGGTCGCTGACCAGCGAATCGAATCCGGTCGCCGCCACCGTGCCGAACCACTTGACGTTGCCGTCGACCGCGCAGATCCGCCCCAGGTCGACGGTCTCGGCCCAGCCATCGGCGACGACGTCAGCGGCGGCTTCCGGATTGTTGGTGGGCAGCCCGTATTCACGGGCGTGGTCGTTTCCGGTGCCCGCCGGAATGATGCCCAGCGGGACGTCGCCACCAGCCAGTGGCTGCAGTGCTTCGCC
Organism: uncultured Actinomycetota bacterium; assembly: GCA_963830605.1. Taxonomy (GTDB): domain Bacteria; phylum Actinomycetota; class Actinomycetes; order Mycobacteriales; family Mycobacteriaceae; genus Mycobacterium. Next base: position 396,349 of record CAWHML010000005.1, read on the forward strand.
GATCACGCCGTCGCCGCCGACCACCACCAGCGCGTCGGTGCCGCGCTCGACGGCCGCGTCGACCAGCCGGCGCGCGTGCTCAGCGGTTTCGCCGACGATCTCTTTCGAGTCGACGCCGCGCTGCTGCAGGCGGGCGATCGCTCGTTTCGCCGCGTGCGGCGCGTTGCCGTGTCCTGATGCCGGATTGGTCAGCACGGTCACCTGGCCGATCTGCCGCCGCAGCAGCCGAGCGGTCACGGAATCAACTTGCCCGGGTTGAGGATTCCGGCGGGATCGAGCGTCGATTTGACGGCTTTCAGGAGCCGCACCCCCAATTCGCCCACTTCGTCGTGCATCCAGGGCCGGTGATCGGCGCCCACTGCATGGTGGTGGGTGATGGTGCCGCCGGTCGCGACGATCGCCTGCGAGGCGGCCGCCTTGGCGGTGCGCCACTGCTCGATCGGATCATCCCGTTGGCCGGCCACCACGGTGAAGTACAGCGAAGCGCCGGTGGCATACACATGCGAGACGTGGCACAGCACCAGGGCCGGTGTGCCGGATTCGGCGAGCGCGGCGGTCAGGGCATCGGTCACCGAGGTCTTGAGCGCGGCCAGATTCGACCAGTCGGTAGCCGTCTCCAGCGTCTCGCACAAGGCACCCGCGGCCAGCAGCGAGTCGCGCAGGTACGGTGCGCCGAATCGGCCGTGTTCCCACGCCCGCGCCGGCGCCTCACCCAACGACGTGCCGCCGTGCGCCACCAGAATGGCCCGGGTTTCGGCGTGCCTGCTGTGGACATGCGCTTCGCTGCCCTCGAAGACGGTGATGGCCAGGCAGCCCCCGGTGACCTCTTCTCGCCGATTGACTCGGTGGTGGCCAAGTTGACTGCGGTTTCGGCCTCGTCGGAGAGCCTGATCACCGTCGGGCCCGCGCCGGTCTGCGTGACGTCACGCAGCGCGGCGGTGCCGGTCGCGAAGTCGGGAAACGACCACGCCTCGTAGCCGACGGCCGCCGGTGTGCGGTGCACGCGCAACCGCACCCGGGTGATGACCCCGAAAACACCCTCCGAGCCGATCAGCAGCTGGCGCAGATCGGGGCCGGCCGCCGACTCGGGGCCCCGGCCCAGGTCGAGCACGCCCACCGGCGTAACCATTCGCAGGCCGCGGATCATGTCGTTGAACCGGCCGTACCCGGCCGAATTCTGCCCAGACGACCGGGTGGCGGCGAAGCCTCCGATGGTGGCGAATTCGAAGCTCTGCGGAAAGTGCCCGAGCGAAAAGCCGTGCTCGCCGAGCAGACGTTCGGCCTGCGGGCCGGTCAGGCCGGCACCCAGCTCGGCCTGGCCGGACAGCTCGTCGAGGCGGTGCAATTGGTCGAAGCGACGAAGGTCCAGCGACACCACAGCAGCGAATTGGCCGCGGACGGGATCGAGTCCGCCGACCACACTGGTTCCGCCCCCGAACGGGACGACGGCGATACCACGTTGCGAGCAGTGCCGCAGAATTTCACCGATCTCGTCTTCGTTCCCGGGTTGCAGCACCGCATCCGGCGCATCCTGCACGCCCGAGCCATTGCGGCGCAACAGGTCGAGGGTGGATTTGCCGCCGGCGTGCAACAGCCGGTCGCGGTCGCCGACATGACAGAAGTCGGTCCCGACGATCGCCGCCAGTCCGTCGCGCTCGGCGTCGGTCAAGGCCGAAGGCCGCAGCCGAACATCGTCGGCTCGTGGCTCGGCGGCATCGGACGTGCTGACGCCCAGCGCCTGCTCCAGCAGTGACCGGATGCCGTCGGACAGCGGTTTGGCCGCGGCGGGGTCACCCCAGGCGTTCCACTTCATCGGCGGCAGCAGGTGCATGCGTTACAGTATTACACATGCTGTCAATCAGTAACGCCCCTCAGGATGTCGCCGACCGGATTCTGACGGCCGCCGCCAGTTGTGTGGTCGACTTCGGTGTCGAGCGCGTGACATTGGCGGAGATCGCGCGACGGGCGGGCGTCAGCCGGCCGACCGTCTACCGCCGATGGCCCGATACCCGCTCGGTTGTCGCGGCACTGCTGACCCGGCACATCACCGGCGCGGTGCGCGAGGTACCGGCGCGCGGTGGGGGCCGGAAGGCCCTGGTGCAGCGGGTAGTCGCGGTGGCCGACCGGCTGCGCCACGACGACCTGGTGATGGCGGCGCTGCGCTCGGATCTGGCCATGGTCTACATCACCGAGCGACTGGGCACCAGCCAGCAGATCCTGATCGACGCGCTGGCCGCCGATCTGCGCGCCGCCCAGCGGTCGGGCAGCGTGCGCCCCGGCGATCCGCGCCGGCTCGCGGCGATGGTCTTGCTGCTCACCCAGTCGACCATTCAGTCCGCGGAACTGGTCTCTTCGATACTCGACCGCGAGGCGCTGACCGAGGAACTGTCCTGCTCGCTGAACGGGTACCTGTCCTGATGCAAAACCCGACCGCCCTGAACGCGGCGCGTCGCCGGTCGGATCTGACCGTGCTGGCCGACGGCGAACCGCTCGACGTCATCGTGATCGGCGGCGGCATCACCGGAGCCGGCATCGCGCTGGACGCGGCGGCTCGAGGACTGCGGGTGGCGTTGGTGGAACGCCACGATCTGGCGTTCGGCACCAGCCGGTGGAGCTCCAAGCTGGTGCACGGTGGGCTGCGGTATCTCGCCACCGGCAACGTCGGCATTGCCCGCCGCAGCGCGATCGAACGCGGGATCCTGATGACCCGCAACGCTCCACACTTGGTGCACGCCATGGCGCAGCTGGTCCCGCTGCTGGGGTCGATGGGCCGAACCGAGCGGACGCTGGTGCGCGCCGGATTCGTCGCCGGCGATGCCCTCCGCTGGCTGGCCGGCACGCCGACGTCCGTTCTGCCGCGCCCACAGCGTATTTCAGCCCAAAGCGTGCTCGACATGGCGCCGGCCGTGCGCTCCGACGGCCTCGACGGCGGCCTGCTGGCATACGACGGGCAACTGATCGACGACGCCCGATTGGTCACCGCGGTTGCGCGCACCGCCGCGCAGTACGGTGCGCGCATCCTCACCTACGTGTCCGCTTCACAGGCCACCGGAACGTCGGTCCGCTTGACCGACCGGCGCACCGGCGAATCCTTTGACGTCACCGCCCGCGCCGTCATCAGCGCGACCGGGGTGTGGGCGAGCGAAATCGACCCCTCGCTGAAGTTGCGGCCAAGCCGGGGAACGCATCTGGTGCTGGACTCCGGCACCTTGGGGAATCCCGTTGCCGCTCTGACCATTCCGATACCAGGCGAGCTCAACCGTTTCGTCTTTGCGATGCCCGAGCAACTCGGCCGGGTGTATGTCGGGTTGACCGATGAGGACGCGCCCGGCTCGATTCCCGATGTACCTCAGCCGACGGCGGAAGAAATCAGTTTCCTGCTGGACACCGTGAACACCGCGCTGGGCATCGCGCTGGATGGCAGCGACGTCATTGGCGCTTACGCCGGCCTGCGGCCACTGATCGATGCCGGCGGGGGACGCACCGCCGATGTGTCGCGGGATCATGCGGTGGTCGAGTCGGCCTCCGGTGTGATCAGCGTGATCGGCGGCAAGTTGACCGAGTACCGGCATATGGCGCAAGACGTGCTGGATCACGCCGTCGGCGTGCGCGGACTGACCGCCGGGGCCTGCCGGACCCGCAACCTGCCGTTGCTGGGCTCGCTGGCCAATCCCGGTTCAGCGGTGGCGCTGACCACCGACCTGCCGGCATCACTGGTCGCTCGCTATGGGGCCGAAGCGGCCAACGTGGTCGCGGCCGCCAGGTGCGAGCGGCCTATCGAACCGGTCGCAGAAGGTATCGACGTGATCCGCGCGGAGTTCGAATACGCGGTGACCCACGAGGGGGCGCTCGAAGTCGACGACATTGTGGATCGCCGGACCCGTATCGGTCTGGTCGCGGGCGACCGGGCTCGGGTCGTCGACCTGGCCGAGGAATTCTTAACGCTGCACTGAATGCTTGGTCACATCAGTCACACACCTCACGGGGGAGAAGGGGTGCACTTTGTGTCCACCTATGAGCGACAACTGGCAGCCGGGTTGCCGTTGTCGCTGGGAGGTGGGCACAACGCATGATGCCTCCGCGAGGGGGAATCTGTGACAAATGTGACAGAAGGTTCGGGCGCATTAGGTTAAAGTCAAAACGAAATTGCGGAACTCACCGGTATCGCTGGGACGGAATGTGAAGCCCGATGGTCATCAGAAGGCGGGGACCCGCCGCGGAGCCCGAAGGTCTCGGCGCCTCGATCCGTCCCTGGACGCAGCCATCCTCGAGGCGACGCTGGCAGGGGTGGCCGAACTGGGCTATGACCGGTTGACCATGGACGATATCGCGTCCCGTGCCGGGGTGGGGAAGGCCGCGATCTATCGCCGGTGGGCGTCGAAGGCCATGGTGGTGGCCGATGCAATTGCCCACTGGCGACGACGGCTCGGTCCCGTCGAGCCGCCCGACACCGGCAGCCTTCGCGGCGACATAGCGGCACTGGTTGCCGCCGTGCCCGAGCTCGATACCGCCGATACCAGCACAGTTCAGGTCATCGTCGGGGTCGCCACGGCAGCCATGCGCGACCCTGTGCTGGCGGCTGCCTTGGACGACCTGGTGCTCTCTACGCCCAGGCACGTGATCGGAGCGGTTCTTGGGCATGCGGTGGCTCGCGGCGACATCCCGGCCGACCGCGACCTGAGTCTGATCCCCGACGCGGCCATGGGCCTCAACGTGTTGCGGGTGCTGACCGGGCGGCCCATCGACCGGGTCTTTGCCCGGCGGGTGCTCGAAGGCGTGATCTTGCCGCTTGCCGGCGCTTTGGCGCCATAACGGTTGCGCCTCGCGCCTGAACGTGTCACATTCAACGTATAGTCGGAACTATACAGTTCCGTGTGGCGGGAGGCCGCGATGGGTAACGACGTTCCGGTTCTGATCGTCGGCGCCGGCGCAGGTGGGCTGACGACGTCGGCGCTGCTGGCGAAACACGGCGTTCGCTCGCTGGTGGTGGAAAAGCGCCGCGAGATATTCCTATTCCCCAAAGCACGCAATCTGAGCTTTCGCAGTCTGGAGATAATGCGCGGGCTGGGGCTCGCCGAGCAGATTCACGCGATCGCCGAAGGCGTCTCGGACATGGTCGTCAAACCAGCGCTGAACAGCGCCGAAGAGAAACAGGCGTTGGACGCCCACGCGATCTTCTCGCCCTTCCAGGCACTGAGTCCCGAGCCTGCCGGGCAGTACTGTCCGCAGAGCGCGTTGGAACCGATCCTGCTCGCATATATCCGTCGACATGGCAGCCGGGCGCGCTACGGCACCGAATTGTGCTCGCTCGAGCAGGATGACTCTGGTGTGAAAGCCGTCTTGCGAGAGCGGGATACGGGATCGCTGGAAACCTTGCGCGCCGATTACCTGGTCGCCGCCGACGGCGCGCACAGCCCGATCCGCGACACGCTTGGCGTCACCTCCTGCGGTTACGGAGCGCTGCCCATCTATGTCGTTTTCATCTACTTCCGAGGTGCCTGGCGACGGTTCGTGCCGAATCTTGGTGACGGAGGCGCCGTGCAAGTCGAGAACGCCGGGGTACAGGGCATCTTTCTACCGGTCCGCGACGACTTCGGCATGTTCATCACCACCTATTTCCCACGCAATGGAGAAACCGCCGCTCAGTTCACCGTCCCGCATTGCCGCGAGCTGCTGACGAAGGCGATTGGCGAGCCGGTCGACGTCGACGTGGTCGATGTCGCGCCCTGGCAGCCCTACGAGCGGGTGGCCGACCAATTCGCTGCTGGCCGAGTCTTTTTCGTCGGTGACTCAGCTCACACGATGCCACCATTCAAAGCCGGTGGCGCCAACACCGCCATTCAGAGTGCACACAACCTGGCCTGGAAGCTGGCCGCCGTGTTGAACGGAACCGCCGATCCCGCGTTGCTGACCACCTACCACACCGAGCGACACCCGGTCGGGCGTTTCAACGCGCGTCAGTCGCTGACCGGACCCGCGCTGAATTTCCTGCGGTTGGACGGCAACGAGCCGCGGTTGCCACCCGACGAAGAGGCGCCCATGTTCGCGCTGCTGGCCGGCTACCAGTACCACTCAGCTGCGGTGGTGAGCGACGAACCTGCCCAACACGATGCGGACGACGTCCTGCTCGTCGACGAGCTGCACGGGCAACCCGGCACCCGGCTGCCGCATGCCTGGATACTCCGCGACGGCAGGCGAATTTCCACGCTGGACTTACTCGGTACGGGGTTCGCGTTGTTTACCGGGGATGAGCGATGGCGTGCAGCCGTCCGGTCCGCCGAGGCCGCTCTCGGCCTCCCGATCACCATGCAGTGCATCCCACGCCACGAATGGGCGGCCATGACCGCACTTGAACCAGACGGCGCGCTGTTGGTACGGCCGGACGACTTCGTCGGCTGGCGGACCGCTGCACTGCCGGCGGACCCCGAAGCTGCATTGCATAAAGCAGTTTCGACGATCCTCTGCCGCCAGTAGCGGCCGGCGATTACAGCGGGATGTTCTTGTGCCGCCCGCGCCGCGCCGGCGCCTCGGCCAGCGCGGCGGTCAACTTGCTGCGGGTGTGTGCCGGGTCGATCTTTTCGTCGACGACGCCGATGTCGATGGCGCTGTCCACACCACCGGCGATGCGCTCATGCTCCTCGGCGAGCCGATCGTGCAGGGCTTCCCGCTCGTGCTCGGGCGCGGCGGCCAGCTTCTTCTTGTGCAGAATGCCCACCGCCGCTCTGGCGCCCATCACCGCGACCTCGGCATCCGGCCACGCGAACACCTTGGTAGCGTTCAACGACCGCGAGTTCATCGCAATGTAGGCCCCGCCGTAGATTTTCCGCGTGACCAGCGTGACCCGCGGCACGGTGCACTCCCCGAACGCGTGCAGCAGCTTGGCACCGCGGCGCACCACGCCGCCCCACTCCTGGTCGACGCCGGGCAGATACCCCGGAACGTCGACCACGACTACCAGCGGAATTCCGAACGCGTCGCACAATCGAACGAAACGCGCTGCCTTCTCGGCACTTTCGGAATTGAGGCAGCCGCCCAGCCGCAGCGGGTTGTTGGCCAGCACCCCGACCGTGCGGCCCGACAGCCGACCCAATCCGATCACCATCGACGGCGCCCACTTGGCCTGAAATTCGTCGAACGGTGCGTCGCTGTCGAGCAGCGCGGTCACGATTGGGTGCACGTCGTAGGCACGGCGAGGTGAGTCGGGCAGCAGCGCGTGCAAGTCGGTGTCACCAGCTTCGGCTTTGCTGCGATCGAAATGTCCCTGCTGGCAGAACAATCCGACCAGTCGGCGCCCGCGGACATACGCGTCGAGCTCGTCGTCGGCCACGATGTGGCACACTCCGGACTTCTTGTGGTGGGTTTCGGGGCCACCGAGGGAGGCCATGTCGACGTCCTCACCGGTCACGCTGCGCACTACGTCGGGCCCGGTGACGAACACCCGGCTCTCCGGCGCCATCACGACGACGTCGGTCAGCGCCGGTCCATAGGCGGCGCCGCCGGCGGCGAAGCCCACGACCACCGAGATCTGCGGAATGTAGCCGGAGGCCCGGATCATCGCCTCGAACACCAGGCCGACGGCGTGCAGCGCCCGTACGCCTTCGGCCAGCCGCGCCCCACCGGAGTGCCAGATCCCGACGATGGGGCTCTGTTCGGAGATGGCGGTGTCGTAGGCGTCGACGATGTGCGAGCAGCCCTCCAAGCCCATCGCGCCGCCCATCACCGTGCCGTCGGTGCAGAACGCGATGGTGCGCACGCCGTTGACGGTGCCCGCCGCCGCCAGCACTCCGGAGCGGTCCCGCTCGTGCAGCAATTCGACGCTGTCGTCGTCGAAGAACGCGCTCAGCCGCAGCAGCGGATCACGGGGATCGAGCGACTCGCCGACCGCCTCGGGGGCCACGATCGTCATCGCAGGTCTCCTGTCGTTTGATGCTCGGCGTCAGTACTTGCCGAAGGTCAGTGCGACGTTGTGTCCGCCGAACCCGAATGAGTTGTTGATGGCGTAGTCGTACCTGCCGGGGCGCGGTTGGCCGGCCACCACGTCCAGGTCGATCTCGGGGTCGAGATTGACCAGGTTCAGCGTCGGGGGCACGATCTGGTCGCGCAAGGCCAGCACGGTCAGGATCGCCTCCACCGCGCCGACCGCGCCGACCGAGTGGCCCAGCGCAGCCTTGGGCGCATAGACCGCCGGGTAATGGCTGCCGCCCAGTGCGTTGTGGATGGCCTTGCTTTCGGCGAGGTCGCCGACCGAGGTGCCGGTGGCGTGGGCGTTGATGTGGTCGATGTCGGTCGGTTTCAAGTTCGCAAGCTGAATCGCCCGGCTCATTGCATGCCCGGCGCGTTCCCCATTGGGATCCGGTGCGACCATGTGAAATCCGTCGGAGGTGATGCTGGCGCCCATCAGCCGGGCCAGGATATTCGCGCCGCGGGCTTTGGCGTGCTCTTCGGTCTCGATGACCAGCAGTGCGCCAGCCTCACCGAACACGAAACCGTCGCGGTCTTTGTCGAAGGGGCGACAGGCACCGGCCGGGTCGTCGTTGTTCTTCGACAAGACGATGCGCATCGAGGCGAACGCCGCGATCGGCACCGCCTCGATCCGGGTTTCCACCCCACCGCAGATCGCCATGTCAGCCTCGCCGAGCACAATCTGCTGCCAGGCCCGGGCGATGCCCTCCGAACCTGACGCGCACGCCGACACCGGCGTCATCACCCCGGACTTGGCATGCCGTTCGAGCCCGACCGCCGCGGCGGCACCGTTGGGCATGTACATCTGCACCACCAGCGGGTGAACCGCTTTCATGCCGCGTGCTCGCATGTCGTCGTAACCGAAGATCAGTTCCTCGGTGGACCCCAAGCCGGTGCCGATGGACACCGCCAGCCGGGTGGTGTCGACCTCGGGTGCACCGGCGTTGTCCCAGACCCGCCGGCCCAGCACGGTCGCCATCTTCTGCAGATAGCCCATCCGGCGGTTCTCGATCCGGGTGAGCTGGCTGTCGAATTCCTCGACGAGGTGTCCACCGATGCGTACCGGGAGGTCGTACTCCTCGACGAACGGGTCGTCGAGTTTACGGATGCCGCTTTGGCCGTCCAGCAGCATCTTCCACGTGTTTTCTGCATCAGATGCCACAGCGGTCGTCATGGCGACGCCGGTGACCACCACATTGGGGAAGCCGTTCCCCGTCACAAGTCCTGGCGATGTGCTCATAGGTGTCGCGAAGGTTCCTTTCGTTCCCTTAATAACGCCCGAAGGCGAGCGCGACGTTGTGCCCTCCGAAACCGAACGAGTTGTTGATCGCGTAACGGTATTCGCCGTATCGGGGTTCACCCGCGACGATGTCGAGGTCGATCTCGGGATCGGGTGTCTCGTAGTTCAGCGTGGGCGGAATGACGCCGTCGCGCAGCGTGAGCACGGTGAGCGCTGATTCCAGTGCCCCGACCGCGCCGATGGAGTGGCCCAGCGCTCCCTTCGGCGCATAGACCGCGGCGTGCTCGCATCCCGCGGCCCGGATGGCGTTGGCCTCGGCCGTATCGCCGATCGGGGTCGCCGTCGCATGTGCATTGATGTGGTCGATGTCCTGCGGCGTCAAGCCCGCCAGCTCAAGCGAACGTGCCATCGCCCTGCCGGCCCGCACACCGTCCGGCGCGGGAGCCACCATGTGGAAGGCGTCGGAGGTGATACCGGCGCCCATCAGCCGGGCCAGCGGTTGGGCACCGCGGGCCTTCGCGTGCTCCTCTGTCTCGATGAGCATCAGCGCGCCGGCCTCACCGAAGACGAATCCGTCCCGGTTCTTGTCGAACGGACGCGACGCGCCCTCGGGGTCGTCGTTACGGGTCGACATCGCCCGCATCATGGAGAACGCCGCGATGGGCAGCGCCTCGATGCCGCCCTCGACACCCCCGCAGACGGCGATGTCGGCATCACCCATGACGATCTGACGCCACGCGTGTGCGATGCCCTCCGAGCCCGACGAGCAGGCCGAGACGGGGGTAATTACCCCGGCGCGCGCCCCCAACTTCAGGCCGACCACCGCCGCAGCGCCGTTGGGCATGATCATCTGAACGGCTAGTGGGGACACCTTGCGGGGTCCACCCTCGTTCATCAGGTCGTAGCTCTCGACGATCTTCTCCGCGCCGCCCAGACCAGTGCCGATGACGACGGCGAACCGGTCCGGATCGACCTCAGGGCTGCCGGCGCTTTCCCATAGCCGCCCGCTGAGCAGGGTGGCCATCCGCTGGACATACGACATCCGCCGCATTTCCAGGCGGCCCATGTGGTCGTCCACCGATTCCTTGAGGTGGCCACCGATCTTGACGGGCAAGTCCCACTTGGTGACGAAGTCGTCTTCGAGGACGTGGATGCCGCTCTCGCCGGCCAGGAGCGCCTTCCACGTGCTCTCGATGTCCGGCGAGATCGACGTCGTCGCCGTGACGGCGGTTACCACCACGTCCTTGAAAGGAGCGCCGCGGTAACCACCGTTAGCAGTGGAAGGCTTGGTCACTTGCTCTCCGCTTCCAGCCGGGAGCGGACGGCCTCGACCTTGTCCGGGTTGTCCGACTCGATCTTCGCGCGGATCGCCTGGGCGGCTTCGGGGTTCTCTTCCTCGAGCTTCTGGATGTACTCGACGACGTCACCGACGGTGCGCAGACCGGCTAGGTCTTCGTCGGGAATCTTCACGCCGTACTTGTCCTCGGTTTGCACGGCGATTTCGACCATCGACAGCGAGTCGATGTCCAGGTCGTCGACGAACGACTTTTCCGGCGTGACCTCGGACGGCTCGATACCGGTGACCTCTTCGATGATCTCGGCGAGACCGGCGATGATTTCTTGCTGACTGACAGGCACAGCGGTTCCCTTCGTGGTGTGTTGTGTAACTAGTGGTGAAACGTGCGATATGTGGTTGTGCTGGCGGTTCCGGCGTGGGCTACTGCAGCCCGGCCAAGCCCTCCAGGTCTGCGGGAGACTTGACGGCATACGCCGGCACGCCCCGAAGTTCGCGTTTGGCTATGCCCGCCAGCGTCCCCGCCGGCGGAAATTCCACGATCGCCGTGACATTGTTCTGACGGAGAGACTCGGTGCACAGATCCCAACGCACCGGCCGAGTCAATTGCGCGACCAGCTTCTCGATCGCCTCGGTGGCCGAGCATACCGGCTCTCCGTCGTAATTCGACAGCAGCGTCGCGGTGGGTTCGGCAATTTCCATCCTGGCCGCGGCTGCTGCGTAGTTGTCCAGGGCGGCAGCCATGAACTCGGTGTGAAACGCGCCGGCCACCCCCAGCGCGCGCACCCGCGCCCGGTCCGGCGGATCCTCGGCGAGCTTGGTCAAAGCGTCCAAGCGGCCCGCGGCAACGATCTGACCGGCAGCGTTGCGGTTGGCCGCGACCAGATCGAGCTGCTCGAGGCGAGCCAACACCTCGGCTTCTTCGCCGCCGAGTACCGCCGACATGCCAGTCGGCTCCATTGCGCACGCCTTGGCCATTTCCGAACCCCGGATAGCGGCCAGCGCGACGGCGTCGTCGGCGGAAATGACGCCGGCGATCGCATACGCCGCGATCTCGCCGACCGAGTGACCGGCGACGATTTGCTCAGACCCGAGCAGCAGTCCCCGCCTGGTCAGCTCCTGGTGAGCGAGCAGGGTCACCGCCACCACCAGGGGCTGGGTGACCGAGGTATCGGTGATCTCCTCCGCCGACGCGGTGGTGCCCAGCCGTATCAGGTCCAGACCGCTGGCCCTCGACCAGGCCGCGAGCTGGTCCGCCGCACCTGGTAAATCCAGCCACGGCGAGAGCATCCCCGGCGTCTGCGAGCCCTGTCCGGGCGCGAGCAAAGCAATCACGTGTTTAAGAGAACACTGTGGGAACGGTTTTGCGGGGTGTATCAGAATATGAATGTTGTCTTAGGTTTTTGTGGACACCCAACAAACGCATCCTTGGATGCGACGTCATCGATACCGCGCCGCGATCTGTCATCCCCGACGGAGTAAACCGGTGGTGTTGCCGAAGCTGGAGTGCTGCATCTGGTAGGCGAGGTGGCCCACCGTCGCCGCGACCCGCAGGACGTAGGCGTCGCGAGGCTGGGTCGGATCGCGGCCGGTGAAGTCGGCGATGCGCCGTAGGCGGTAACGCACGGTATTTGGATGAACGAACAACTGGCGAGCACATGCCTCGATGGCTCCGCCGCAGTCCAGGTAGGCGTCCAGCGTCTCGGTGAGGGTGGGCCCGGCGTCGGCCAGCGGTCGCATCACGTCGGTGTGCAGTGCCGCCACCGCCGACGCGTCGCCCATCAACGCCCGTTCGGGCAACAGTTCCCGGGCCAGCACCGGCCGCGGCGCCCCCCTCCACCCGGCAACGGCGTTCATACCGGAGATCGCCTCGCTGGCGCTGTGGTAGGCCGCGGTCAGCATCGGGGCGGTCGGCCCGATCACCACCGGGCCGTCGGAAAACGCGTTCAGCAGGTCGTTGAAGAATTTGTCTGTCGGTGACAGCTGGCCCGACACGATCGCAACCAGCCAGCTGCCGTGCACATCGGTGAGCGCCGCCCGGCCGTGGCGCGCGGCGACGTCCCGTACGTCCTGGCTGGCTTTGCGCCGTGCTTCCTGGCCATCTGCGCCGTCTTCGGTGAAGGTCGGGGTGCCGACCACCACGGTCGCCGGTGCAGTGGTGTCCCAATTCAGCGCGGCCGCGCGGCTCAGCAGCTCCGGGCCGGTGTCGCCGCGCACAACCGCGTCCACCACGCTGGCTTCCATCCGGCTATCCCATGTTCCGCGCGCTTCGGCGGCGTCGGCGTAGGAGGAGGCGGCGGTGAAGGCCAGATCCCGGCTGTACTTCAAGATGCCCACGGTCAGCGCAGTCAACTGCTGCTCGTCGCGGGCCAGCATCGGAACGACCTCTTCGAAGAACTCCATGGTCACCCGCACCATGTCGACGCTGTGGCGCAACGCGATCCGCCGGGTCAGGTCCTGGGGCACCAATTCGAACGCCCGCGCGGTGTAGCTGACATTGCTGCGCGGGTCTTGCATCCATTCGACGAAGTTGACCACCGCGGTTTGCACCACCAACGCCACGCTGGCCCGTTGCGACGCTTCCAGGTCGGCGAAGAACGGCAACCGCTCCTGCATTGCTGTGACTGCCTCGGTGGCCAGTCGGCCCGAATATTGCTTGAGCCGCCGCAGCAGGGATTCGGGGACGGTGTCCAGCAGTTCCAGCGTCGAGCGCGACAGCACGATTTGCTTGTCGGCCATATCTAAAAGCTACGCCGTGTTTATGGATGTTTTAGCTAAGGGCAGGTGTTGGGCGGGTCGTCAGCTACCCGGAGCGCCACGCTGGCGTGACGGTGGCCGGGCAGGCCCGGCGAACACCGCCGAATGTCACGCTGGCGTGACGGTCGGCGACCGCGGCCACGCTGGCGTGACGCGCGGCGCCAAGGGCAGGCGGTCAGGCGCCGGGGCCGGGGTCGGAGGTCTGTTCGGGCGCGGCCTGCACGTCGTCGATCTTGTACTGGCGGGCGGCCGCGACCGGCACGGACGGATCGATTTCGCCATCGCGGGCCAGCGCCTCCAGCACCGCCACGACCTGCGACTCGGCGTCGGTGTTGAAGTAGCGGCGCGCCGCGGGCCGGGTGTCGGAGAAGCCGAACCCGTCGGTGCCGAGCGTGACGTAGGTATTGGGCACCCACGGCCGGATCTGTTCGGGCACCGCGCGCATCCAGTCCGACACCGCGATGACCGGGCCGTGCGCTTCGGCCAGCGCCTTGGTCACATACGCCTCCCCGGCCGGGCGGCCCGGGTACCGCAGCTGCTTCTGACAGATGGCGATGCCGTCGCGGTTCAGTTCGCTCCAGCTGGTCACCGACCACACGTCGGCGGCGACGTCCCACTCGGCGGCCAGCATGTCCGCGGCCTGCAGCGCCGACGGCATCGCCACCCCGGAGGCCAGCAGCTGGGCAGTACTGGTCCGACGCTCCGGAGCCGGGCGGTAGCGGTAGATGCCCCGCAGCAGCCCCTCGGGGTCGAAGCCCGGCGGTTCCGGCGGCTGACCGTACGGTTCGTTGTAGACGGTGAGGTAGAAGAAGACGTTCTCCGGGTTCTCCCCGAACATCCGGGCAAGTCCGGACTCGATGATGTAGGCGATCTCGTAGGCGAAGGCCGGGTCGTAGGCCACCACCGCCGGATTGGTAGCCGCCAGTAGCAAGGAGTGGCCGTCGGCGTGCTGCAGCCCCTCGCCGGTCAACGTGGTGCGCCCCGCCGTGGCGCCCAGCAGGAAACCTCGGGTCATCTGGTCGGCGGCGGCCCACAACCCGTCGCCGGTGCGCTGGAAGCCGAACATCGAATAGAAGATGTAGATGGGGATCATCGGCTCGTTGTGGGTGGCGTAGGCGGTACCCGCGGCGGTGAACGACGCGGTCGAGCCGGCCTCGTTGATGCCCTCGTGCAGGATTTGCCCGGTATCGCTTTCCTTATAGGCCAACATGAGTTCGGCGTCCACCGAGGTGTAGAGCTGACCGTTGCGGTTGTAGATCTTCAAACTCGGGAACCACGAGTCCATCCCGAACGTGCGGGCTTCGTCGGGGATAATCGGAACCAGCCGGGGTCCGATGTTCTTGTCGCGCAACAACTCTTTAAACGTGCGGACGGTAGCCATGGTGGTCGCCACCGCCTGGTGGCCCGAGCCCTTCTTCAGCGCGGCGTAGGTGTCGTGGCCCGGCAGCGTCAGCACTTTCGACTTGGTCCGGCGCTCGGGCAGGAAGCCGCCGAGCGCGCGCCGCCGGTCGAGCAGGTAGCGGATCTCAGGAGCCTGCTCGCCCGGGTGGTAGTACGGGGGCAGGTAGGGGTTCTCCTCGAGCGCAGCGTCGCTGATCGGGATACGCTCACGGTCCCGAAAGTCTTTGAGATCAGCCAGCGTCAGCTTCTTCATCTGGTGGGTAGCGTTGCGGCCCTCGAAGTGCTTACCCAACGTGTAACCCTTGATCGTCTTCGCCAGGATGACGGTCGGCTGGCCCTTGTGCTCGGCCGCGGCACGGTAGGCGGCGTAGACCTTGCGGTAGTCATGTCCGCCGCGCTTGAGGTTCCAAATCTGTTGGTCGCTGAGGTTTTCCACCAGCGCTTTGGTGCGCGGATCACGCCCGAAGAAGTGGTCACGCACGTAGCCGCCGTCGTTGGCCTTATAGGTCTGGTAGTCGCCGTCGGGTGTGGTGTTCATCAGGTTGACCAGTGCGCCGTCGCGGTCGGCGTGCAGCAGGGCATCCCATTCGCGGCCCCACACCACCTTGATGACGTTCCAGCCTGCGCCGCGGAAGAACGACTCCAGCTCCTGGATGATTTTGCCGTTACCGCGTACCGGGCCATCCAGGCGTTGCAGGTTGCAGTTGACCACGAACGTCAGATTGTCCAGACCCTCCAGCGCCCCGACATGCGCCAGCCCCCGGCTTTCCGGCTCGTCCATTTCCCCGTCGCCCAGAAAGCACCACACATGCTGATCGGAGGTGTCTTTGATGCCGCGGTCGTGCAAGTAGTGGTTGAAGCGGGCCTGATAGATCGCATTGATCGGCCCCAGTCCCATCGACACGGTGGGAAACTCCCAAAAGTCGGGCATCAACCGCGGGTGCGGGTAAGAAGGCAGCCCGCCACCGGGGTGGCTGTGTTCCTGGCGGAAGCCGTCGAGCTGGTCGGCGGTGAGTCGCCCTTCTAAGAATGCGCGTGCGTAGATGCCGGGAGAGGCGTGGCCCTGGATGAACACCTGGTCCCCGCCACCGGGGTGCGACTTGCCGCGAAAGAAGTGGTTGAAGCCGACCTCGTAGAGCGCAGCCGAGGAGGCGTAGGTCGAAATGTGCCCTCCCACAGCAACACCCGGGCGCTGCGCGCGGTGCACCATGATGGCTGCGTTCCATCTGATCCAGGCCCGGTACCGCCGCTCGACATCCTCGTCGCCGGGGAACCAGGGCTCGAGTTCGGTGGGGATGGTGTTGACGTAGTCGGTCGACGTCAGCGCCGGGATCGACACCCGCTGCTCGCCGGCTCGTTCCAGTAACCGCAGCATCAAGTAGCGGGCCCGGGACGGCCCGGAGCGCTCCAGCAGCTCGTCGAAGGACTCCAGCCACTCCGACGTCTCCTCGGGGTCGATGTCGGGCAGATAAGAGGCCACGCCTTCGCGGATCACCCGGACCCGGTCGGGTTCGATTGCACCGCCGGAGTTTTGCGCCAGGTCGTGGCGTACGAACTCGGTCGTCACTCGCTACTCCTGTAATTTGGCGGTCGATCATGGCTGTCCGCCCTTTATGGTCCTCCTATCGTGCCGCACCGGCAGCGCCGGCGAGCGCGAGTCGGCGCCGAAGCTGCCGGTACGGGCGCGCCGATCGAAGAATTCGCCGCCTCCGAACGCCTGCACGCGCGAGCCTGTAACGTCACGGGCTGTGCTGATCGGAAGGGGTGCTCCGAACGAACCGGGCAATCGGACACCGGAGGGCTTGCGTCGCCTTCGGATCGGCGGTCTGCTACTGGGCGGCGTAGCGGTCCTTTTGATTGCGATAGTCGGTTGTACCACCGTCACCGGGGGCAGCGGGACGGTCGATACGGCCGTCGCCCCGGCCTATCGTGCTTCGGTGTCGGTGTCGGTTTCGGCCTCGTCGGCGACATCCCGGATACGGGAGAGTCAGCGCCAGCAGTCACTGACGACCCGGGCAGTGCGCACCTCGTGCGAAGCGTTCGCCAGTACCAGTAAAGACGCGATCGAAAAAGTGAACGCCTTTGTCGCCGCTTACAACCAGGGCAGCAATACCGGGCCGGAGGAGGGTCCGGCGATCGATGCGCTCAACCACAGCGCTGACGCCGTGTCCGGCAGCCTCAGTGACGCACTTTCCCTTAACCTGCGTAACGCACTCAACGCCTACGTCGACGCCGCCCGCGCCGTGGCGAACGCGATCGCGACGCACGCAGCGACTTCAGAGTTCAACCGGCGAGTCGATCAGCTCAACGACACCAAGTCCAAAGCGGTTCAGCAATGCATCGCGTCCTCCTGAGATCGGTGGAAGTTGGTCGTGTGGGGGGCGTCGCGCTGTGCGACGATAGTGCGCATCGCACGGCGCATAGACGGTCAAGGGTCGGTTGAGGGAGGTCCTACGGTGGTCGCGGCGGATGACGCCCCGAACTACGCCCGCAAACTGGGCATCCAACGAGGGCAGGTTGTCCAGGAGTGGGGATGGGACGAGGACACCGACGACAATGTCCGCGCCGACGTGGAGGAGACGTGCGGGGCTGAGTTGCTCGACGAGGACACCGATGAGGTCGTCGACGTGGTCCTGCTGTGGTGGCGGGACGGCGACGGGGATCTGGTGGACACCTTGATGGACGCCATCACCCCTCTTGCCGACGACGGCGTGATCTGGGTGCTGACTCCCAAGACCGGCAAACCCGGCCATGTGCTGCCCGCCGAGATCGCCGAGTCGGCGCCCACCGCCGGTCTGATGCCCACGTCGTCGGTCAACTTGGGTGACTGGAGCGCCAGCCGGCTGGTGCAACCGAAATCGCGAGCCGGACGCCGCTGATGCTGACGGTCGGAGCAGACGCTCCCGACTTCACCCTGCGCGATCAGAACCAGCAACCGGTGACCCTCAGTCACTACCGCGGCGCCAGGAACGTGTTGCTGGTGTTCTTTCCGTTGGCGTTCACCGGGATATGCCAGGGCGAGTTGGACGAGCTGCGCGACCATCTGCCCGATTACGACAACGACGACAGCGTGGCGCTCACCATTTCGGTGGGCCCGCCGCCCACGCACAAAATCTGGTCGACCGAGAACGGATTTTTGTTCCCGGTGCTGTCGGACTTTTGGCCGCACGGCGCGGTCAGCGCTGCCTATGGGGTTTTCAACGACGACGCCGGCTTCTCCAACCGGGGCACATTCGTTGTCGATCGGTCCGGCGTGATTCGATTCGCCGAAATGAAACAGCCGGGCGAAGCTCGCGATCAGCGCGTCTGGGCGGCGGCGCTGGCTGCACTGAAAGCGTGAGTTACGCGGTTTGGGAACGCCCCGTCCGGCCGTGTAGCCTGCGCGGCACGGGCGCGTAGCTCAGTGGTAGAGCTCTGGTTTTACACACCAGCGGTCGGCGGTTCGATCCCGTCCGCGCCCACCGGTGTCTGTGGCGACCCAACTACGCGGCGACGAACCGTCCGTGGGCAGTTTTGACGATGGCGCCGTGCTTTTCCAGCACCTCGAGGATCTGTTCACTACGCGTCTCGCCACTTTGGCAAAGACGGCGAACCTCGGCGACGGCGGTTTCCAGGGCGTCGAGTCGATCGGATGCTTCAGTGAGCGTTCCGAGCCACCTGTCGTATTCGCGCTCATCGCAGCCCGTCTCTGCTAAGCCGAGAGAGAACATGCCCAAGGTGATCATCCTCCTGAATTTGAGTGAGGCGTTTGGCGCACCCGCTCGCTATAAAAGGGGTTATCCCGTTCCCGGAAGTTTAAACGAAAAAGTTGTAAAACTGCTCAACCGATGGTTATGCGACAGAAGTGTAATATTAATGCGACATCAGTGTAATTGGGCGCCGCTATATGGCACGCGTCCAACAGCCGGGAATATGACCGCTGATCAGCAGCGCAGTAACCGGCAAATCGTGCTCCGGACGTTGCCTAGTCATTTGGTTGCGATCGACCAGTGTCATAAAGCTTATCGACAAATGGTCTAATTCTCAGGATGTCATATGCGAGACGACAGCGAATTCTTATGTCGACACGCGCGGTGCTGCGTATGAGACGCTGCCCGAGTGGTTGCGTTTAGCCGGCCGCATGTCGCCGGGGTGGCGATTGGGTACCTGGCCGACCTGCTGCTGGGTGATCCGCCGCGCGGACACCCGGTCGCCGGATTCGGCGCTGCGGCCGCTGCGCTGGAGCGGCACACCTACTACGACAGCAAGGTCGCGGGCGCAATCCATACCGGCGTGGCCGTGGGCGCAGTGAGCCTCGTCGGAGTGGGACTGCAGCGCGAAGCCGGCAGCAGCCCGTTGCCGTTGACCGCCGCCACCGCCGCAGCAACCTGGATATCGCTGGGCGGGACTTCGCTGGCGCGTACCGCGCAGACGATGGCGACGTTGCTGGAAGGCGAGGACGTCAAGGCGGCTCGCCTGCTGTTGCCGTCACTCTGCGGACGGGACCCGGTAAGTCTTGACCTAGCCGGGCTCACCCGCGCAGCGCTGGAATCGGTTGCCGAAAACACCTCTGACGCGCAGGTGGCGCCGCTGTTGTGGGCATCGGTCGGCGGGTTACCTGCCGTGCTGATCTACCGCGCCGTCAACACGCTGGATGCAATGATCGGGCACCGTTCGCCTCGTTACATCCGATTCGGTTGGGCGGCTGCACGGTTGGACGACCTTGCCAACTATGCCGCCGCGCGGATGACCGCGGTGCTGGTAGCGCTGTGCGCACCCGTCGTCGGTGGCTCGCCCGTCGGTGCGGTGCGGATATGGCGCCGTGACGCGGCGCGTCATCCCAGCCCCAACGCCGGCGTCGTCGAGTCGGCGTTCGCCGGGGCGCTCGGCATTCAACTGGGCGGGCCCACACAGTACCGCTACGGTCTCCAGATCCGGCCCACCCTTGGTGACGGGCCACCCCCGTCGGTGTTCGACCTGCGCCGCGCGGTGCTGCTGTCCCGGGTGGTTCAAGCAGCGGCGGTGATGGTGTTGGGCGGCGCGGCCTACCGGCGCCGGCCGTAACGGTCGGTCAATTTCTCCTCGACCGTTTGAGGCGCCGCAGGCTTCGCCGGAGTACCACCCGTCACCTCGGCGCGGCGGGCCCGGATCTCGCTGACCACGAAATAGCCCAGCAAAATCGGCGCAACGATGCCGAACGTGATCCATTGGATGCCATAGGACAGAAACGGCCCGGCATCCAGGTGCGGCACGCCGATCACCCCCAGACCGCCGGGCTGGCCGTCGACCAGTTGCAGATACGGCGCGGCCAGCGGCACCCCGGTCAGTTTCCCGACTTGATCGGTGTTGATCGAATAGACCTCCCGGACACCGTTGTCGGACAACGGCTCCTTGCCCGGCACGGTCGGCTCGGAGTCGCGCAGCCGCGCTGTGATGGTCACCGTCGAATCGGGCGGCGCAGGTATCGCCGGCAGCCGGGAGTCCTGTTCGGGCCGCACAAAGCCGCGGTCGACCAGCACGGTCGGGCCGCCGTCGGCGACGAAGGGTGCCAGCACCTCCAACGCCGGGCCGGATTCGACCACTCGCAGCCGGGCCAGCACCTGCACCTCCGGCAGGTAGTGCCCGGTGGCCGTCACCCGGCGCCACTGGGTGTCCGGCGTCGACGAATCGTCCTGTCGTAGGAGGGTATTCAGTGGCACGGGCGGTGTGGTCAAGGACCGCTCGATCTGACTGTTCTCCCGCGAGGTTCGGGTGTTCTTGCCCAGCTGCCACGGCGCCAACACCGCAAAACAGAGATACGTGAAGGCGACCACCACCACGGCCAGGGCGAGCCATCCCGGTCGCAGAAAAAAAGCCCAGCGTCGCATCAGTGTTGCCCGTTCTGCGCCAGACGCTCATCTACCCAGTCGTGCAAACCGGGCAGGGCGGCTTCGATGACGGCGAAAGTCGCCTCGAAGTCGTCGTGATCGCCGTAGTAGGGATCGTCGACATCGAGGGCATGGGCGGCCGAACGCGGGTCGAACGACCGCAGCATCCGGATCCGGGCGGCATCAACGCCCAGGTGACGCAACATCCGGACATGGTCGCGACCCAGCGCCACCACCAGGTCAGCACCGAGATGGTCGTCGCCGACCTGCACCGCGCGATGCTCGGTCGGGTATCCGTGCGCCCGTAGCACCCCCACCGCCCGGTCGTCGGCGCACTCACCGGCATGCCAGTCGCCGATACCCGCGCTGGTGACGCGGACCGTCTCACGCAGCCCACGCCGGTCGATCTGGCGAGCAAACATCTTCTCCGCCATCGGCGACCGGCAGATGTTGCCGGTGCAGACGAAGGTGATATGCAGCTGCGGGCCACGACGATCGCGAGCGCGGTGCAGCCGGCCGCGGGTCGCGGAAACGGGCTCAGACACCCAACACCTGCCGCAGCTCGGCGACCGTCGCCACATAGGCGGCCGCCGGCGTGCCGCCCCCCGCGAAGTCCGCCTGCCCGTAACCCCAGGCCACCACCACCGTCTCGATGCCGTGGGCGGCTGCCCCGTCGACGTCATGCCGGCGGTCACCCACCATCAACATGCGCTGCGGCAGCGGCTGCAGTTGGCGCAGTGCGTGCGCCAGCACCTCGGTTTTACTGCTGCGCGATCCGTCCACGCTGGCCCCGGCTACGACCTCGAAATACTCGTCCAGAGCGAAGTGATCGAGGATGCGTCGCGCTGTCGGTTCGGCCTTCGAGGTGGCTACCGCCAGCCGCACACCCGCGGCTTGCAGGTCGGCCAGCAGAGGTGCAATGCCTTCGAACAGACTGTTCATCGTCCAGCCGCGGGTGCTGTAGTCGGCTCGGTAGGCCGCTATCGCGGCGTCAGTGTGTGCGCCGAGCCCCATCGACGCCAGGGTGTCGTGCATCGGCGGGCCGACGAGCCGGGGGGCCAGGTCGCAGTCCGGCACGCTCGCTCCGATCTGGCGAAGTGCGTACTGGAAGCTGGACACGATTCCCTGTGCCGAGTCGGTCAACGTGCCGTCGAGGTCGAAGATCACCAACTGCGGGCAATCCGGGCCGGCAGCGGCGGACACCGTAGAAGTCACAACGCTATTGTCCTCGATACCGTCGCGCGGCCTCTTTCGTGCTGCCGCACGGTGGCCGGACACCGGCCGACTACTGTTGGCCTGTGGCGAGTCTGCGCTATCACGGTGATCAGGCGGCCGGGCCGGGGATGCTCGACTTCGCCGTCAACGTCCGTCACGACCAGCCACCCGGTTGGCTGATCAAGCGACTGGCCGCCCGCCTGCCGGATCTGGCGCGCTACCCCGGCGGCGACGATGAACGCGCCGCGACCGAAGCCGTCGCCGCCCGGCACGGCCGCAGCGACGACGAGGTGGTGCTGTTGGCCGGTGCAGCCGAAGGTTTCGCATTGTTGAGCAATCTGCGACCGGCGCGGGCCGCGGTGATCGCGCCGTCCTTCACCGAGCCGGAAGCGGCGCTGATTTCAGCCGGCGTCGCGGTGCACCATGTCGTGCTGGCGCCGCCATTCGTACTGACCGGTGCGCAGGTGCCAGACGACGCCGACCTCGTCGTGTTCGGCAATCCCACCAACCCGACGTCGGTGCTGCACGCCCGCGAGCAGATCCTCCGGTTACGCCGGCCCGGCCGCATCCTGGTGGTCGACGAGGCGTTCGCCGATGCGGTCCCTGGTGAACCGCACTCGCTGGCCGCTGACCCGCTGCCCGACGTGCTGGTGCTGCGCAGCCTGACCAAGACCTGGTCGCTGGCCGGGCTGCGGGTGGGCTACGCCCTGGGCGCGCCGGCCCTGCTGGCCCGGCTGACCGC
The DNA here is from genome assembly GCA_963830605.1 of uncultured Actinomycetota bacterium. Lineage (GTDB taxonomy): Bacteria > Actinomycetota > Actinomycetes > Mycobacteriales > Mycobacteriaceae > Mycobacterium. Next base: position 418,806 of record CAWHML010000005.1, read on the forward strand.
ACGGCGGGCGCACTGGCCGGTCGGCACCTTGCAACTGGCGGCCATCGCGGCGTGCTGCGCACCCGAGGCGGTGGCCGAAGCCGCCGCCGGCGCCGAGCGGCTGGCGGCTCTGCGGGCCGAGATGACGGCCGGGTTGGGAGCGGTCGGGGTCGACGTCATCGATGGTCGTGCCCCGTTCGTGCTCTTTCACACGCCGGGCGCCGAGGCCATCCGAATGCGTTTGCTGGACAAGGGGATTGCGGTACGGCGCTGCGACACGTTCGTCGGTCTGGGCGGTCGGTATCTGCGGGCGGCGGTCCGGCCGGAGTGGCCGCTGCTGGTCGAGGCGATCGCCGAGGACACGCTGAGCGGCGCGGCCCGATGAGCGTGCGGCTGGCCGACGTCATCGCCGTGCTCGACGAGGCATACCCACCGCGTTTGGCGCAATCCTGGGATTCGGTCGGGTTGGTGTGCGGGGACCCCGCCGATGTGCTGGAGTCGGTGACGATCGCCGTCGACGCGACTGCCGCGGTCGTCGACGACGTTCCCGACGGCGGTCTGCTGCTGGCGCACCACCCGCTGCTGTTGCGCGGGGTGGAGTCGGTGGCGGCGAACAGCCCGAAAGGGGCTCTGGTGCACCGTCTGATCCGGTCGGGACGTTCGCTGTTCACCGCGCACACCAACGCCGACTGTGCCGCGCCCGGGGTGTCCGACGCGCTGGCGCAGGCGCTCGGACTCACGGTCGAGACGGTGCTGGAACCGCTGGAGCCACCGGTGGATCTGGACAAATGGATCATCTACGTTCCGCCGCAGGATGCTGAAGCGGTGCGGGCGGCGGTGTTCGCAGCCGGTGCCGGCCACATCGGTGACTACTCACATTGCAGTTGGAGCGTCACCGGCACCGGGCAGTTCCTGCCGCACGACGGCGCGTCACCTGCCATCGGCAACATCGGGGTGGTCGAGCAGGTGACCGAGGATCGGATCGAGGTTGTTGCGCCGACCCGGGCGCGGCCGCAGGTGATATCCGCGATGCGTGCCGCCCATCCCTACGAAGAACCCGCGTTTGACATCGTGGCGCTGGCGGCACCGCCTGGCGGAGTCGGACTGGGCCGCATCGCCACATTGGCGAAACCAGAGCCGCTGCGCGCCTTCGTCGCCCGGGTGGGTGCCGCGCTGCCCCGCACGTCATGGGGCGTGCGCGGGTGCGGCGACCCGGAGATGACGGTGTCGCGGGTCGCGGTGTGCGGCGGCGCGGGGGACTCGCTGCTGGACACCGTCGCGGCGGCTGGTGTGCAGGTCTACGTCACGGCCGACCTGCGGCACCACCCGGCCGACGAGCACCGCCGCGCGTCGGCGATCGCCTTGATCGACGTGGCGCACTGGGCCAGCGAATTCCCCTGGTGCGCTCAGGCAGCCGAGATAGTGAACGCGGCTTTCGGTGCGGCGCTGCCGGTCCGGGTCAGCGCCGTTCGCACCGACCCATGGAACCTTTGATACCGACAGCCTAAGAGGTCGCCTATGAAAGCTGCAGTGGCAGAACAACGATCGTTGCTCGAACTGGCCGAACTGGATGCTGAGCTGTCGCGCATCCAGCATCGCAGCGGCCACTTGGCGCAACGGCAGGAATACGAGCGGGTAAGAGCCGACCATGGTGCTGCCAATGACCGGCTGGCCGCCTTGCAGATTGCCTGTGAGGATCTGGACGCCCAGGTGTCGCGCTTCGAGTCCGAAATTGACGCGGTACGGCAGCGCGAGGACCGTGACCGGGCTTTGCTGCAATCGGTGCGGGACGCTAAGCAACTGTCCGAGCTGCAGCACGAATTGGACACCTTGCACCGGCGCCAGAGCAGTCTGGAAGATTCGTTGTTGGAGGTCATGGAACGCCGCGAAGAGCTGCAGGCCGGCCAAACCGCCGAATTGGCGACGATCGACGCCCTGCAGAACCAGCTGGCCGCTGCCCGGGAGGCGCTTGATTGCGTGCTGACCGAGATCGACCAAACCCGCCACCAGCGCTCGTCGCGCCGCGACGAGCTGACCGCGGCGTTGAATCCAGAGCTGGTCGCGCTCTATGAGCGTCAGCGCGCCGGCGGCGGCCCGGGTGCGGGCCCGTTGCAGGGTCGCCGGTGCGGCGCTTGCCGGATCGAGATCGACCGCGGCGAGCTGGCACGGATATCGGCCGCCGCAGATGACGATGTGTTGCGCTGCCCGGAGTGCGGCGCAATTCTGCTGCGAGTCAAGGACTTCGGCAAGTGAAGGTTGTGGTCGAGGCCGACGGCGGGTCCCGCGGGAACCCTGGGCCCGCGGGCTATGGGTCGGTGGTGTGGAGCGCGGATCATGCGACCATCCTGGCGGAAAGCAAGCAGGCGATCGGCCGGGCCACCAACAACGTCGCCGAATACCGCGGGCTGATCGCGGGTCTGCAGGAAGCCGCGAACCTGGGCGCCAGTGAGGTCGCCGTGTCGATGGATTCCAAGCTGGTCGTCGAGCAGATGGCGGGCCGCTGGCGGGTCAAGCATCCAGATCTGGCGGCGTTGCATGCGCAGGCCCGCACGCTGGCTTCGACGTTCGAACGGATCAGCTATCGCTGGATCCCGCGAGAACAGAACGCGCACGCCGACCGGTTGGCCAACGAGGCGATGGACGCCGCGACGGAGGTGCAGACCGCCGAGCAACAACCGGGGTGGACCGGTGCCCGCGGCGCGCCCACCCGGCTGCTGCTGTTGCGGCATGGACAGACTGAGCTGTCGGTGCAGCGCCGCTACTCCGGACGGGGCAATCCGGCGCTGACCGAACTGGGTTGGCGGCAGGCGGACGCGGCCGCGCAGTATCTGGCGCAGCGCGGCGGGATCGCCGCGGTGGTGGCGTCGCCGTTGCAGCGGTGCTACGACACCGCGATGACGGCCGCCAAAGCTCTCGGGCTGGACGTGGCCGTCGACGAGGATCTGATCGAGACCGACTTCGGCGGGTGGGAAGGTCTGACGTTCACCGAGGCCGCGCAACGCGACCCGGAGCTGCATCGCAGCTGGCTGCGTGACACCAGCACCACACCGCCCGGCGGGGAAAGCTTCGACAGCGTTGCTGAGCGGGTCCGGCGTGCCCGGGACCGGATCATCGCCGAGCAGGCCGGCTCGACGGTGCTGGTGGTGTCGCATGTGACCCCGATCAAGATGTTGCTGCGGATGGCGCTGGCCGCCGGGTCCGAGATCCTGTATCGCTTGCATCTGGATCTGGCGTCGCTGAGCATCGCGGAGTTCTATCCGGACGGGGCGTCGTCGGTGCGGTTGGTGAATCAGACCAGCTACCTGGTCAGCGGCTAGGATCGTCAGCCCGGCAGGTCGACTCGAGCGGGACTGCCCTCGAAGTTGGCGTGCGGCATGTGAGTGGAGCGGCTCTGGTTTCCGCCGGCCTGTTTGGCGGCGTACATGGCCGTGTCGGCAAAGTTGACCAGATCGTCGATCAGTTCGCGCTCGCCTGCGTCGAAGCTGGCGCGCAGTGGTGCACTGGCGATACCGATGCTGGCGGTGATCGGGTGACTGGTGGCGGCGATGGCGGTGCGTAACCGTTCGGCGACGTGATGTAGGTCGTCGGTGCGGTAGATGTCGGCGACGACGAACTCTTCGCCGCCGAAGCGGGCGATCATCGAGGTGGGTGGGCAGGCGAGGCGAAGCGCGCCGGCTACTGCGACCAACGCCTTATCCCCGGTGGAATGACCACGAGTGTCGTTGAGGCGCTTGAAGTTGTCCAGATCGATCATCGCCACGCCCAGGTAGCTCGGCCCGTGCCGGCGACGCAGCAGCAGGGCGTATGCCGACTGATAGAAGGCCCGGCGGATCAGCAGCCCGGTGAGGGTGTCGCGACTGGAACGTCGCAAGTCACTGCCCATCGATCGGACCAGCCATTGCACCGCAAAGGGGAAGGCCACGTTGAGCACCACAATGAGCAGAAATCCACAGCCTGCCACCACTCTGTCGTAGTGGTGCATCAGGCGCCCGGTGAGGACCACGGCGGTGGTCAGCGCGATCATGAAGTTGACCGCCATGTCCAGGGCGGTGTGAAAGAACGCAATGTAACCGCCGAGCACCGCAAAGGCGCTACAGCCCAGCAACCCCGCCAGTGGGTCACCCAGCACCAGGCAGGCTCCCGCGATGCACACACTGCCGGCAAGGGAGAAGAACAGCGATTGGCCGCGGGTGGGCCAGCGGATCAACCAGAACAGCGCCACTGTCACGCCGAAGCCGCTTGCAATCGGTAGAACCACGACCGCGGCCGGGTGGTGTGGTAAGGCCGGCCTGGTCAGCACCACCACCGGAACCATGGCAATCGAGGCGATGACGGCGGCGATCATCGCCCGCCATATCAGCCGAATCCCGCTGGTGTTCAAGTAAAGAGTCAACCAGTCGAAATGATCGCTTCCGCGCCACCACCACCCGACACTCAACTCTGCACTCCCTCGCTTCCCGATGGCGGTGGGTAGGGCATTGCGCTATGACCCGGTAACGATCCCATGCTGTCAGATGTCGCCCGGCTCAGCCGGGTCTTGCCGAGAACTCGACCGGCAGGGCCGCCGGTGAGCGGAACGCCATCCCGACCACTTGCGGTGGCGGCGCGTTGCGGTCCAGCCGCAAATCCGGCAGCCGGTCGAGCAGCGCGTTGACCGCGACTGCTGCTTCCATCCGCGCCAAGTGCATGCCCAGGCACAGGTGCGGGCCGCCGCCGAAGGTCAGGTGCGCGATGTTGGGGCGGGCAGGGTCGAAGCGGTCGGGGTCCGGGTAGCGCTTCGGGTCTCGGTTGGCGGCGGCGACGCTGACGGCGACGTTGGTTCCCGCCGGAATCGCAAGCCCGCCGAATTCGCAGTCGCGGGCCGCCACCCGCATCACCGTCGTGATCGGCGGCTCCCAACGCAGCGCCTCTTCAATCGCACCGCGGAGCAAGCTGCGATCCGCGCGCACCGCGTCCCACCGGGACGGCTCGGAGAGCAGGGCGACCAGCAGGTTGCCCGACGCCCGATAGGTCGTTTCCACCCCCGCGGGCAGAATCAGCAGCAAAAGCGCAAAGATCTCCTCGTCGCTCAGCCGCGCGCCGTCGATCTGCGACTCGGCGAGTGTGCTGATCAGATCGTCTCGCGGATGGCGCCGCCGTTCGGCGAGCACGTCGCCGAAGTACGCCTTGAGCGCCGCCGATGCGGCCAGCCCGCACGGCCAGTCGTAGACGACATTGAGCAGCTCGATCGAGAGTCGTTGAAAGCGCAGATAATCCCGCCGCGGCAGACCCATCATCCGGGCGATCACCTGAACCGGGAACGCGAAGGTGAATTCGCGGGCCAGCTCGGCGCGTCCTCGCGGAGCAAACCGGTCGATGAGCTCGTCGACCACCACCTCGACCAGCTCGGTGCGCCATCGCTGCAGCAGGGCCGAGCGGAATGACGGAGACACCAGTGCCCGGCTCGCCCGGTGTTCGGCGCCTTCGACTTCGAGCAGGGTCCGGCCCATCACCGGGCCCATGATGTGGGAGTAGATCGACGACGAGAACCCCTCGGGTTGAGTGAGCACCGTCTGGCACTCGTCGTAGCCCAGCACCGTCACCCCGGCTGCCAGGCTTTGGCTGCTGGTCTCGTCGAACGGGTTGCCGACCATCACCCGGTGCTTGGCCCGGGCCTCGCGCAGCCGCTCGTGCACGTTCGGCACCTGCATGAGCAGTCCGCCCTGCAGCTCGGCCGGGTCGAACTCCTCGATTGCCTGATTCACGAGGCCCGCACGGTGTCGGTATCCCGCCCGGACCGCAGCACGGTGCCCGGCAGTGCGCCGGTGGGCTGGCCGCCACGGCAGACTTCGACGCCGCCGACCAGTACCGATGTGATCCCGTGCGCGTCGGCGACCAGCCGGGGTGCTCCGGCGGGCAGGTCATAACGGGTGCGTTCAGGACCGTGGCCGACAGTGTCAGGGTCGAACAGCACCAGGTCGGCGTGCCAGCCCGGCGCGATCCGGCCGCGTTCGGTCAAACCGTAGAGCCGGGCCGGCACATCGGTGATCAGCCGTACCGCCTGCTCGAGTGTGACCACCTGGTGCTCGCGAACACCGCGGCTCAGCAGCGACGTGGTGTAGATGGCGCCGCACATCATGTCCAGATGCGCCCCGGCGTCCGAGCCGCCGATCACGGCGTCACGGTGGCGCCACACCTCGGCGCGTGCCCGCCAGTCCGCGGAGTCGTCACCGCTCGGCGGCGGTGTGAGTCCGGTGCGCAACTCGTCGGCGATGACGACGTCGAGCAGAGTGTCGAACGGCTCGCCGCCCCGGGCGGCGGCCACCTCACCAACCGAAAGCCCGGTCGCATCAGCATTTTCCGGGGCGAAGGTTTCGACGATGACGAGCCGCTCCCAATGCGCCAGACCGCGCAGGATCCCGGCTTCCTCCGAGTGCGCGCCGTCGTTCAGCCGGCGGCGCACCTGCGGGTCGGCGAGGGCCGTCAGCCGGTCGGGCACCGGCAGGTGCATGATCTCGCGCCAGCCCGGCAGGCCGTCGAGCACGAAGCCGGTCAGAAACGACAGCCGGATCTTCATGGCGTGCGGCAGGGTCAGCGCGACCACCCGTCCGCCGCGCTCGGCTGCGACGTCCGACGCGTGCAGCTGCCGCTGGTGTGCGGACGGGTTGGCCGCCGAAACGCCGAGCACGTTCCAGTTCAGCGGCCGGTCGGCGGCCAGCGACATGTCGGTGAGCAACGCGATGTCGTCGTCGGTGAACCCGGACAGGCAGCCCGGGATGATCGCCTCCAAGGTGGTGCCCGGGTGGGCCCGCACGCCGCCCGCCAGGGCCAGCAGCTCTGCAAGCGACGCGCTGCGCGACGGTACCGGCTGACCGGCGGCGTCGTTGTGGGTGTGCGATTGCGACGTGGACAGCCCCAGCGCTCCCTCGCTGAGCGCTTCCTCGAGCAGTACGACCATCCGTCCGACCTGCTCAGGGGTGGCCGCTGTGCCGACGGCGTCGTCGCCCATCGCGGCCAGCCGCAGCGCCGAATGGCCGACCAGGAAACCGGCGTTGACTGCGATCCGGCCGTCGAAGCGGTGCAGCCACTCCCCGAACGACGACCACTGCCAGTCCAGCCCGGCGCGCAGCGCGTCCAGCGGCATCCCTTCCACCCGCGCGAGCATCCGGGTCAGATAGTCGCGTTGAGCGGGTGCGGCCGGCGCCAGGGTGAAGCCGCAGTTGCCACCGAAGACCGTGGTGACCCCGTGCTGTAGCGACGGACTCGCGGTCGGATCCCAGAAGAGCTGCGCGTCGTAGTGGGTGTGCAGGTCGACGAAACCGGGCGCCAGCACCTGTCCGGCGGCATCCACCGTTCGGGTGGCCGCCTCGTCTAGAGGGCCGACCGCGACGATGCGCCCGTCGCTGATTCCGACGTCGCCGCGGCGGGCGGGGGCGCCGCTGCCGTTGACGATCTCGGCGTCTCGGATCAGCAGGTCGAGCATCCAAGCCAGCCGTCGTCGGGCAGCGGGTGACCGAACAGGTCCGCGGCGTTGCGGTGCGTGATGCGGGCGGCGTCCTCGGCCGACAGGCCCGCGACGTTGCGCTCCACGACGTGCTGGGTGTCCGGCCAGGTCGAGTCGGCGTGCGGATAGTCGCTCTCGACCAGGATGTGGTCGGCCCCGATCACGTCCAGCACACCGAACGAGTGCGGGTCGTCGATCGAGCAGAACCAGAAGTTGCGCCGCAGCACCTCGCTGGGCAACCGGTCGCTTCGCCAGGAACCGCCTTCTTGCCCGGAGGCAGAGTGCGCGAGTACGTAGTCGGCGCGGTCGGCGAGCATGGCGGCCCAGCCCAGGCCGCCCTCGGCCAGCGTGATGCGCAGCTGCGGAAAGCGGACCGGGATGCCCGACCACAGCATGTCCGCGCACGCCACCAGACCATTCACCGGGAACAAGGTGGTGATGGTCTCGAACGGGGTGTCCGGCGCCGGGATCGGCGCCCATTGCGCCGATCCGGTGTGTAGGCACACGACGGTGCCGGTCTCTTCGCAGACGGCGAAAAAGCGATCCCAGGCGCCGGTGTGCAGACTCGGCAGCCCGCATTGGGCTGGTAGCTCGGGGAAGCTCACCGCTTTGAATCCGCGCTCGGCGTTGCGGCGCACCTCCTCGGCCGCCAGCTGCGGGTCGGCCAGCCAGGGCAGCTGTAGCGGGATGATCCGCTGCGGGTAACTGCCGGCCCACACCTGTAGGTGCCAGTCGTTCCAGGCCCGCAGTACCGCAAGGCCGAGTTCAGGATCCTTGCTCTTCCAGAACACGGTGCCGGCGAACCCGGCGATCAGCGACGGGAAGTTCAGCGACGCCCAGATGCCGGCGAGGTCCATGTCTGCGATCCGGGCGCCGATATCCCAACAGCCGCGCCGCATCTCGTCGAATCGGGCCGGCTCCATGCTCCACTCCGCAGGTGGTCGCCCGACGACCGCGTTGAGACCGATGTTGGGGTACTCGCAGTCCTCGTAGTGCCAGACTTGGCGTCCGTCGGCGGTCTCGACAATCCGGGGCGCCCGCTCGGCCAGGGCGACGGGAAGGCGACCGTCAAAGATGTCCGGAGGTTCGATCACATGGTCGTCGACCGAGATCAACACGTGCCGCCGTGCGCGGGGAGCGGGGTCCGGCAGCAGCGCCATAGGCGCAAGCTACGACGGCCGTTGGCGGCTGTCAATGCTATCTATGCAATGAAAGCAAAGATAGGACGCGCAGGTCAGGCAGCGCAGGGCTGCGGACGCCGACCAGGTCGGCTACCCTTTGTGACTCGTGGCAGACGGCACCTCGGCACCGCCGACAGTTTCGCCCTGGCTACGCCGTGGTGGTCCGGTGGTGCTGGCGGCGGCCGCACTGCTCTACGTCCTGGTGTATGCGTACTGGCCATCGCTGTTGACCCAGGTGGACCTGCAGGTGTACCGGTTCACGGCGCTGCGGCTGTGGCATGGGCTTGACCTGTATTCGATTGGCCTGACCGGCAATTCGAAAGAATTGCTCTTTATTTACCCACCCTTCGCGGCACTGTGCTTTCTGCCACTGGCTTTGGTCGGTGAGCCGGTGCTGCGGGTGCTGTGGCTGGCGCTGGCGTGCGCTCTGCTCTGGTACGCCATCCGGCGCATGCTGACGTCACTGGCGCCGGCGGCCGGCGGCTTGTGGAGCCTGGCCGCGTTGTTGCTGGGTCTGGTGGTGTGGCTGGAACCGATCCGGCTCACCCTGCAGCTCGGTCAGATCAACATCGCCATCCTGGCGCTCGTGGTGGCTGACGTTTTGGCTCCTGCGCAGCGCAGGTGGGCGGGGATGGGAATCGGGCTGGCGGCCGGGATCAAGTTGACGCCCGCGTTGTTCATCGTCTACCTGTTCGCCACTGGGCGGCTGCGAGCAGCATTGGTGGCCAGCGCCACCTTTGTGGGGACGGTCCTCGTCGGGTTCGCGGTGCTGCCGACCGGTTCTGCCTTCTACTGGCTGCGACGGGGTTTCGACGACCCGGTCCGCATCGCGCAGCATCCGTTCACCAGCACCGCAAACAGCAGCCTGACCGGTTTGCTGGGCCGGGTGCACGTCGCCCCTGCGTCGGCTGCCGTCGCGGCGGTTGTGCTGGCGGTGGCTGCCGTGACGTTGGCCGCACTCGCCTACCGGCGTGGCTACGCCGTGTTGGCTCTGGCCATTGTGGGGATGGCTTCGGCCGCCGCCTCGCCGTTCAGCTGGAGTCATCACTGGGTGTGGTTCGCCCCGCTGCTGGTGCACCTCGGACACCGGGCCTACCTGCTGCGCAGCAGCTACTCGGCGTGGGCGTTGTGGGCACTGTTCGCCTTACTCGGCGGCTGGTTCACATCGGTGGGCCAACACCGGGAGTCCGGCGTACTGTCGCTGCGGCCCGGCGGGATCTGGAACGACATCGTGCCTGGAAGCTATGCCATCGTCCTGATCGCCGTGCTGGCCTGCACCGCGGTGTGGCTGTGGCGCTCGGCGCCAGCCACGACCGGTGTTGACCAACCCGAGCCGGCAGGAGGCGCCGAGCCGGCTAGCGCGGTGCCGGCTGGCGCACGAAGCCGCGCGGCGCAGTGAACGCCCGGATGCCGTCGACGCCGAGTTCGCGTCCTACACCGGACTGACCGACCCCGCCGAACGGCAGCCGCGGATCCTGGGCTGCCATGCCGTGGCAATTGATGCTGACGGTGCCGGCGACGAGCTGCCCGGCGACCCGATCGGCCAGCAGGTCGTCACCCGACCAGATCGAAGCTGTCAGCCCGAAGTCGGTGGCGTTGGCCGCGGCGACGGCCTCCTCGATGGTCTCGTAGCCGAAGATCGGCAACACCGGCCCGAACTGCTCCTCAGTCGCCAGCGCCGAGTCGGCGGGCAGACCCGTCACGACGGTCGGCAGCACGAAGTACCCACCGGCGCCGGCATCGGCGTCGCGGATCCGGCCGGCGGTCGAGACCGTCGCGCCCCGGGCCTGCGCGTCGGCTACCAGTGCAGCCACCCGATCGAACCCGGCGGCGGTGTGCAACGGGCCGAGCGTGGTGTCCCCGGCCAGCCCGTCGCCGATCACCTCCCGCGCGCAGCGCACGAGCACCGCCTCGGCCAGCTCACCGACTCGGCGGGTGGGCGCGTACAAGCGCTTGATCGCCATGCAGACCTGGCCGCCGGTGGTATAGGTGGCGGTCACCAGCTGCTCGACGAGCTGATCACTGACCGGCAGGTCGGGTGCAATGATCGCCGCGTCGTTGCCGCCCAACTCGAGCAGCACCGGAGTGAGCCGCGGCGCTGCGGCCGCCATCACCGCACGTCCGGTCGCCACTCCGCCGGTCAGCGAGATGACATCGATACCCGGGTGGGTGACCAGAGCCTCGGCGATGTCGCGGCCCGGCCCGGCGAGCATGTTCACCACGCCCGGCGGCAGCGCCGTGGCGAAGGCGGCACCCAGCTCGAGCGCGGCCAGCGGACACGTCGGGGGCACCTTGACCACGGCGGTGTTGCCCGCGGTCAGCGCCGACGTCAGCTTCGTCATCATCAGGGCGAGCGGCCAGTTGAACGGCAACACCAGCGCAGCCACCCCGTAGGGCTCACGCTGCAGCCTCGGGTAGGCCGCATGCGGGTCGATCGGCTCAGGGGCGAGCGCCGCTTCAGCCATCGATCCGAGCAGCGCGGCGACGACCGGCGCGGTGTCGATCTCGAATCCGGCCTCGGCGAGCACTTTGCCGTGCTCGCGGGTGTAGAGCCGGGCACCGTCACGAGCGGTGAGGTGGCCGGCCGCGGCGGCCGCGGCGGCCGCGACCGCCGCCACCCGCTCGCCGACAGCGATTGCGCGCCACCCGGGCGCTGCCCGTCGCGCCGCTTGCACGGCGGCGTCGAGCTGGAGGGCGTTGGCAGCGGGCGCGTGGCCGACGATTTCGGCGGGCCGCGCCGGGTTGTGCACGGCGTAGCTGCCGGCGCCGCCGGGCCGCTGTTGGCCGCCGATCGTCAGTAACGGCTGGCATGTTGCTGCAGCAGTCATTTTCATTTTCCTGCCGTTCTGACGCGGTCACTTGACCCGGTGCGGTCATCCGGCCATCGTCTAGTCACTATGACACCGATGTCGGCGGTGGTAGGAGGCCGGTGAAGAACCGATGAGAGCCGTTGTGCTCCGCGAGGCCGGGCGGCCCACGGCGGTGGAGGATCTGACGCTGCGGCCGGTCGCCGCCCACGAAGTGCGAGTGCAGTTGATGGCCAGCGGCGTATGCCACAGCGACCTGTCGCTGCGAGACGGTCGGATTCCGGCGCTGGTGCCGTGCACGCTCGGTCACGAGGGCGCGGGTGTCGTCAACGAGATCGGGGCCGACGTCACCGCCGTCGCGCCCGGCGACCACGTCGTGCTCACCTGGAACGTGCCGTGCCGGTCCTGCCTGCACTGTCTGCGCAACGAAGCCCAGCTGTGCGTGCACGGCTTCGACCACGCCTACGGCCAGCCCTACGCCGACAGCACCTGCGGCCCGGTGTGGCCGGGGATGGGTGTCGGTGCGCTGGCCGAGCAGACGCTGCTGCCGGCTGCGGCGGCAGTGCCCATCGATGACTCGCTGCGGTTCGACCATGCCGCCCTGCTGGGTTGCGGCGTGACCACCGGGGTCGGTGCGGTGATGCGTACCGCCGCGGTCGCGCCGGGGGAGAGCGTGCTGGTTCTCGGCTGCGGAGGCGTCGGTCTCGCCGTCATTCAGGGGGCCCGGCTGGCCGGCGCCGCCCGGATCATCGCCGCCGACCGGGTGGCCGGACAGCTGCCGGCGGCGGTGGCCAACGGCGCCACCGAGACGGTCGACGCGAGCGAGGTCGACCTGGTCGCTGCGGTTCGAGACCTGACCGCCGGCGTCGGAGTCGACCACGGAATCGAGGTGGTGGGCCACCCGGCGACGATCCGGGCGGCCTACGACGCCACCCGCCGCGGTGGCACGGTCACGTTGGTCGGAGCGGCGGGCATCGAGGAGACGGTGAGCTTTCCGGCGCTGTCGTTGATGGCCGACGGCAAGGTAGTTCGCGGCAGCGTCTACGGCGCCAGCGATCCGGCGCGCGACATCCCGGTACTCGCCGAACTGGCCCGCCGCGGCCGCCTCGACCTCGAAGCCCTGGTCACCCGACGCATCGGTCTTGACGGCGTGGAAGCGGCGTTCACCGATATGGCCGCCGGGCGCGGTGCGCGCAGCCTGGTCTGCTTTTAGTGCGACAGCGTGATCGCTTCCTCGGGACAGTTCTGCTGGGCGGTCATCGCCTCGCGTTCCAGTTCGCCGGAGACGTTTTCGACGCGCGCGATGCAATGCCCCACCTCATCGGCGTCGAAGACGTCGGGTGCCAACGAGTAGCAGCGCCCATGCCCGACGCAGCGCTCTGCGTCGACCGCGACGCGAGTCACGATGTGGTCGCCGGGAAGACGAGCGGCAGCGACTCCACCGAGCGAAGGGCAGCGGTGTAGGCCAGCTGGGTGCCCGGTTTGATTTCGTACTCCGGTATGCGGCGGTGGAATTCGCGCAGCGCCACCCGCAGTTCCATGCGCGCCAGGTGCGATCCGAGGCAGCGGTGCGGACCACCCCCGAAAGCCCTGTGCCGGTTCGGATTGCGGCGGAAGTCCACGATCTCCGGGTCAGCGAATTCAGCTGGATCGGTGTTGGCCGCGCCCAGCAGCGGGCTGACCCTTTCACCCTTGCTGATCGGGCAGCCACCCACTTCGACGTCCTGCATCGCGACGCGCACCACACCCGGCACCGGCGTTTCCCAGCGCAGTAGCTCTTCGATTGCGCTGGGCAGAATGTCGGGCTGCTCGATCAGTAGTCGGCGGTGGTCACGGTGACGGGCCAAATAGACGAAGAAGCAGTCCAGCGAGTCGGTGACGGTGTCCAGGCCCGCGATCAGGAACAGGAAACAGATGTCGAGCAGCTCCTCCCGCGACAGCGGCTGACCCTCGACGCGTGCCTCGATCATCGCCGAGAGCACGTCGTCGCGCGGGCTGGCGAGGTGCTCGTCAATGGCCTCCTCGAAGTAGGCATAGATTTTCTGGGCCACCGGGGCGGTGGCGGCGTGGCGGTCGTCGTAACCGGTGGCGCCCGCCGGGCGGATCACCGCGTCCTTCCAGACCAGGAAGGTGTCCAAATCGATCAGCGGGAGGCCGAGCAGCTGCAGAAACACAGTGCACGGCAACGGGACCGAGAATTCGGCATGTAAGTCGCATTCGCCGCGACCGGCGAAGCCGTCGATGATCTGGTTCACCAGCTCGGTGACCAGCGGTTCACGTCGAGCCATCTCCCGCGGGGTGAACAGCGGGTCGAGGACGCGCCGGTACTTGGCATGATCGGGCGGGTCGATTTGCAGCGGTATCAGCGGCCGCAGATTGCCGAGGTCGACCGCATCCATGTTGGACGAGAACAGGTCGGTGCGTTTGAGTGCCATCTCGATGTCGGATAACCGGCTGAAGACCACTGCCTGCGGTGACCGGAACACCGGGGCGGATTCGCGCAGCGCCTTGTACATCGGCTGCGGGTCGGCGAGACCGGCCACCGCCTGGTCGACGTAGCCTTCGGTGTCTGTCATGCGGCTTAGCCTGGCACCAGCATCGGCATTGGGCAATGCCCTGCTCATCGATGGCCCGCGGCCCCGAGCGCGTCTGGAGTTCGGACATGCTCAGGGCGGAAGCCACGTCCCACGACAATCGGCGGGATGAATTGCAGCGGGCCGCGGCCCACGAACTTCGGCACCGAGATCGGGGAGAGGTCACCGTCCAAGTTCGGCTGGATTGCCGCGTTCTGCACGAACACCTGAAACGCCTGGATGATCCGGGTGGGCAGCTCGCGCCGGCGCTGAACCTTGGCAAGGTCGGCGTTGGTCAGTCGGCCATCGCGCAGCGGGCCGTACAGGATGTTGGCCGCGGCCACCGCGTCGGCGACGGCCAAATTGATACCGACCCCGCCGATCGGTGACATGGCATGGGCCGCATCGCCGATACACAGCAGCCCGGTGCGCCACCATGTCTTGAGCCGGTCCACCCGCACGTCGAGCTGGCTGATGTCGTCCCAGGAACTGATGTCGTCAACGTGGTCTCGCAGCTGCGGTCGCACGGAGACCAAGCGCTCTTTGAAATTCTCCAGTGATCCCTCGCGGGGATTGGACCCCTTGGGCACCAGGTAGGCAACCTGCCAATAATCACCGCGGTAGATCATCGCCATGGTCAGCCCCGCACGAATCACCCCGAACAACTCCTTGGGATCGCCGGGACGCCACGTCAGGCGGAACCACAGCACGTCCATCGGGGAATGCGCCCTGGCGATGTCCAGATGCGCCGCAGACCGCACCGCGGACGCGCGTCCATCCGCCCCGACAACCAACTCCGCACGCACCTCGTGGTCTGGCGTACGTACTCCCGTCACCCGATCGCCTTCCACCATCAGGTCAGTGACTTCGGCGTTTCGTATCAACGTGAATTCAGGTCGGGCAGAGGCTTTTTGAGCAAGGAAATCGAGGAAATCCCACTGCGGCATCAACGCGATATATGGCTGCTTGAAACCGAGTCGCTTGAGCGCACTGAAGTTTCCGAACGTGCGAATCGAGCCGTCGGTGTCGAAGGCGACACGGTCGATCTTGGTGTGCGGTATCCGCAGGAACTCCTCGATCAACCCCAGCTCGTCCATGATCCGCAGAGTGCTCGGATGCACAGTGTCGCCGCGGAAATCGCGCAGGAAGTCGCCATGCTTCTCCAGCACAACAACATTGACACCGGCACGCGCCAGCAGGAAGGCATGAATCAGACCGGCAGGTCCGCCACCGGCGACACACACCTGGGTGTGCAGGACCTGGGTCATGGCCCGACACTACCCACCACGCCAGCGCGGCTCGGCAACGCGAACGACGACCGCGCGGCCACCGACGCCAGGTGCCAGGTCAGCAGCGCTTCGGGGATCAGCACGGTGGCGCGGCTGGCTGCGGCACTCAGCAACGCCGGACGCGAGGTGATCACCTTCCCAATCCAGGCCGATTCCCGGACCAATGACTCGACCCGGGGTCGTCGGAATGCGGCGAAGCGAGCGAAAGCGGTTGACAGACTGGGGGATTGTTCGACCAACGCACTCAGGATCGCGGCATCCTCCAGCCCCTGGCAACCGCCCTGACCTAGATGCGGGCGCATCGGGTGGGCCGCGTCACCGACCAGTACGACGGGTCCGCGTGCCCACTGTCGAGCGTGGGTGCGGTCATAGATGTCGTCGCGCAGCACGTCGGCGGGTGTGGTCGCCGCAAGGATGCTCGGGATGGGCTCGGGCCAGCGACCGAAGGTGGACTGCAGGTAGGGCAACTCCCCTCCGGGTGACCGGCCTCCCTCGGGCGCGCGTTGAGCCGCGAACCAGTAGGTCAGGTCAGGTCCCATCGGGACGTGGCCGACTTCAACGCCAGGTCCGAGCGTTTCGCCGGCAAGCTCCGGGTCAATGGCATAACGGGCGATCCCCCGCCATGCGGTGTAGCCGGCGTAGCGGTCGGTCAGCGGGCCATTGAGGTGCCGCGCCACCCTCGAGTGAATGCCATCCGCGCCGACGACCGCGTCCGCGGTGCGCACGGTGCTATCCGAAAGTTGGAGTCGGACACCGTCGGTGGTGGCGATCAGGTCGGTGGCGGCTAGCCGGTGTTCAACGACGCCTGCTGGCAATGCTCCGGTGAGGATGTCGCGCAGGACCGAGCGCTGCACCACGACCAGCGGTTCACCGAGCGCCCTGACGAACCGCTCGGCCGCTGGACGGCGCAGCCACCGGCCGCTGTGCCAGCGCAACGCACCGGCGGTGATGCGGCCGCCGGCGGCGCGCACTGCATCACCCAGCCCCAGGTGGTCCAGGGCGGCCAGGGCATTGGGCCAGATACTGATCCCAGCCCCCGTGGCGGTGTCGGTTCTCGCTTCGATCACGGTGACGTCGTAGCCGTGCCGGTGCAGCCCAACCGCGGTCGCCAAGCCCGCGATGCCCGCTCCCACCACAACGATCCGTTGCGCCATGCGTCGAACGTACCGAGAGCCTCGCCGCGACCGTTGAATTGACGGAAATTTCAGTCAGCTGGCCATGCTGTGGATAACGCGACCCTGTCGAAAGCTTGAGTCAGTGGAAGGTGTACTATCGAATGTATGTTCGAAGCATCTGCCTCAACATTCTCCGGCCCCTGCTTGGCTGAGCTGGAGGACACGGGCGTTGTTTCGGCCGTCACCGACGCTGCGCGGAGGCAGAATGCGATGTGCGCTCGCGAGTTGGCTGCTATTGGTGAGCTCTATGCGCGTCGGGCCCCTGAGGATGACGTTGACCGGTTGAACTGGGCGATCGACGGGCACGAGAACCTCGTTGCTGAGGTGGGCGCTGCGTTGCGGATCAGCGCGGGACGGGCGCGCGGTCGGCTGCGTTATGCCATTGCGCTGCGTGAGCGGCTGCCCCGGTTCGCCGAGGTGTTCGCTTCGGGACTCATCGATTTTCGTTTGCTGGCGGCGGTGGTGTATCGCACCGATTTGGTCGAGGATCCGGTTCTGCTGGCCAAGGTGGATGCGGCGGTGGCCACGTATGCGCCGAAGTGGATGCGGCTCTCAGCGCCCAAACTCTACGAACGTATCGACATGTGGGTGATGCGCTTCGATCCGGCGGGCAGGCGAGTTCCCAGACCGCGCGATGAGGATCGCTATGTCGAGATCACACCCATCGACTCGGGTTTGGCGGCAATCTGGGCGCAGCTGCATGCACCGGACGGCGCAGCTCTTGATCAGAAGCTTGACGCGTTGGCCGAGACCGTCTGCGCGGCGGATCCTCGGACCAAGAGTCAGCGGCGAGCCGATGCTCTCGGTGCGGTGGTGGCCGGGCTGACAATGATGCGATGCCACTGTGGGTCGCCGAATTGCTCAGCAGCACAGCGGCCCCGAGGGAGCGACGTCGTCATTCACGTCGTGGCTGAACAGTCAACGGTCGCCGGTGACTCGGCTGCGCCGGCGTATCTGCCCGGATTCGGTCCCCTACCGGCAACGGTACTGCGCGAGCTGGGCATCACTGCCAGGCTCAAGCCGCTGTCGCTGCCGTCATCGGATCCAGAGCCGCAGTACCGGCCGTCGACGGCCTTGGCCGAATATGTGCGGTTGCGGGATTTGACCTGTCGGTTCCCCGGCTGTGATCGGCCCGCCGAGCACGCCGACATCGACCACACGGTGCCGTGGCCGCTGGGTCCCACGCATCCGTCCAATCTCAAGCTGCTCTGCCGTGGCCACCATCTGCTTAAAACTTTCTACACCGGCGCCAGCGGCTGGGCAGACCGTCAGTTTCCCGATGGCACCGTGGAATGGACGGCGCCCAGCGGTCACATCTACACCACCACACCGGTGGGCGGCGTCTTCTTCCCGGTGCTGAGCACACCGACCGGCGAGGTGAAGCCGTCGGCGTCGACCCCACCGGCGAACCAGAACCGCGGGATGATGATGCCGACCCGCCGCCGAACCCGAGCACAAGACCGCGCCGCTCGAATCACCCATGAGCGCGGCCTCAACGAAATCCGCATCGCTGCGGAGAAAGCCACGCGCGCCAAGCGGATCGCCGCGTGCAACGATCCACCGCCATTCTGATACGGCGCGAAGCGCCTGGCCTGCGCTTTCCGCAGCGAGTACGGTGATCTTCGCGGACGAGTTGGCTGGGCGGCCGCGGCGCGCGCTGATCCGATCGGCGACGCGTCGAGGAAAGTCCGGACTTCACAGAGCAGGGTGATTGCTAACGGCAATCCGAGGTGACTCGCGGGAAAGTGCCACAGAAAACAGACCGCCACCGCTCGCGGTGGTAAGGGTGAAACGGTGCGGTAAGAGCGCACCAGCATCCCGGGCGACCGGGATGGCTCGGTAAACCCCACCCGAAGCAAGGCCAAGAAGGCCGCATCACGGTGCGGCTGCGCAGGCGTTGGAGGGCTGCTCGCCCGAGCCTGCGGGTAGGCCGCTTGAGGCACCCGGTGACGGTGTGTCCAGATGGATGGTCGCCACTGTGCGTCTCCGGCCGCCGGAGGCGCGCAGAACAGAATCCGGCTTACAGGCCAACTCGCCCGCCCCTGCTCGATGACCTGCATGTTCAGCTACTCGTAGCCACGGTGCTCGCGGATCGACCAACGCACCGTGGCGGGGAGACGCAGCTCTGAGTCGATGATCTCCCGGTGGCGCACGCGCGCAACCAATCGGCTCCAGCGCGCCACGTCAACTGCCATCTTGTGATCCATGTGGTCCGCTGGCCGCTTGGTCAAGCAGGCGACCCGTCGGTGAAGTCGGACGAGGAGCCTCACGCCGGACGCGAGTAGCGTCGACCTTGCCGCGCTTCTGCGGCAACGGCCCCGAAAGGAGGGAATATGGCTGACCTCAAAGAGCTGGCCGACCAAGCCGCCGAAGCACTACTTACAGCGATACGAGACCAAGCGCGAAAGGCCACTGATCTGAGATTGCTTCAGCTCGCGCAGGCGTATTCAATGATCGTTTCGACCGAGGTCAGCACAAGGCTGGCGGACGAGGGCGCAACCGTTATGGCGGAGTATGAGTCGGGGTTGGGAGCTTCCATCTCATCCATCTCACCGGAGTGACAATCTGGTACCGGTACGCGGGACGCGAGTGACGACCCGCTGGCGCCGCACCCGAAGCAACATCGTCATTGGGCGCATGAGTGCCAAAACAGTCACACTCGATCTTCTGCTAGATGCGAACCCGAGACCGTGTTGCGTCGTCGGCGGTCCAAGTTTTCTAAAAAATGTGGGCTAAAACACCAAATCCCATGAAGACATTTCGGTCCGCGAAGGCCGTTGCTGCCCAACGGAATAAGCTGCTTCTCGGGGTGGCGCCAGGTCGTGATGAGTCCGACGATGCGGCAGATGGCGATGTATGCGGGCAGGCTTAGGATATAGGCGATCGCGAGTTTGGTGCCTCGGTCGATGTCGCCGATGAAGTATCTCCCCCCGGACATGCACTTCACACTAGTTCTCGCCGGGTCGGCTGTCCTCGAAATTGTCCGCTCATGGCTCTAGCGTTTGCTCGCGCATGCTCGTGGGGTCTGACATTGATGAGCATCAAGGTGCCCGGCCGGGCAACGTCAGAGCAGGGGTCATGGTCAAGCCTTCCCGTCCGATTGAGATTAAGACAGTTTCGATTGGACTTTTGCGAGGGCGCTAGTCGCCACAGTGCTTTCCGTGACCCCAAAGGAAAAGGAATGCGAGCGCCCGCCAAAGTCAGGCTGCTCAGACCGTCCGCAGTCCGTCCGCAGTAGTTTCGATAGCAGCTTTAGTTAGCCAACACCCAACGCTTTGACCTGCACGGTTACCCCACGCCCAATGCAGCAAACCCTGCAAACGCCCTGAGAACAGAATCCGGCTTACAGGCCAACTCGCCCGCCCCGCGCCGGTTACGCCCGCTGCACCGCCCTCTTGAGTTTGCGCAGCGCCGGCTCCAACTCCTGGTGGCGGTTCTCGGCCAGGTCCGCCTCCTGCTGGTAGAGCACACCGTAGGTGAAGGTGTCTTCGCCCGCTTTGTGCGCCGCCTCGGCCTGCTGTGCCAAATGCGTCCGGCTGACCACGCTGTCCTGATGATCGCCGAGCAGTGACTGGACTGCCTTGGCCTCGTCGGACACCGCCGTGGCGCCGACCGCGGCGGCGGTGTACCGCAGGCGCTTGGCGCGTTTGCGGATCTTGTGCAGCGCCTCGTCGAGTTCCTCGTCGCCGACTTGCGCCGCCGCCTTGGCGGCCTTGCGCACCCGCTTGTAAGCGTCGTCGACGACCTGGGCTGGCGTCTGCTCAGCCGCTGCCGGTGGCGGCTGAGTGCCCAGCGATTCGAGGGCGTCCAGCAGCCGAAAGTAACGTTGCGACCGCATCGCGATCAACGATCGGCGCAGGCCTGTCTGGTAACGCCGCTTGGCCCCCTCCACGAGGCGTTGGCGCACCCGTCCCCGCACCAGCTCCGGCGGAAGCTGGCCGAGTGCCTTGCGGTAGCGCTCGGCTAAGACTTCGGCGTCCCGGGCGATGCCCAGCACGCGGCCCAGTTCCCGCAGTTCATCGAGAATCCAGCCCTCCGAAGACGTTTCGAACTGTCCGGCGGCCTGCAGCAGGCTGCGGATCTTGCGGGCGGCGACCCGCATCTGATGCACGGCGTCGTCGGCGTCGGCGCGTACCGCACGGTCCCACACCACCAGCTGCTCAACCTGCTCGGCCACCGCGCGATACACCGGGTCCGCGGCGCCGTCGCGCAAGCCGTTCGGCTCGGTGCCGAGCACCCGCGCCAGTTTGGAGCCGTGCCGTGCCGGTAGTGCACCGGCGTCGAGCAGCCGGTGGCCCAGCCGGTCCAACAGGTCGGCGTCGGCAGGCGCATCGGATTCGGCCAGTTCGACTTCCCATTCCCGCCACTGCTGTTCGGTTCCGCCGCCCTCAGTGTCGGTATCAGACCAGGCGGTGACCTGGTCGTCGCAGAATTCGGCCAGCATGGCTCCGTCGTCGTCATAGAGGACCTGCAGACCGCGCATAGTGCGGATCCGGGCGACCGGCGCAAGCTGCCGGTCCCGCACGATGGCCAGCACCACATCGAGCAATCCCGTGGGCACCTCGTCGGCGCGTTCCGCCGCACCGAGCGGTGCACGAACCTCGGTGCGCGCGTCTGGTCCGGCCGGCAGCTTCAGGTGCCACCCGGCGTCGGTGCCACCGGTGCGGCGGCGCAGAGTGATCCGATTGCACGCCAGGTCACGTGCCGGTGTGTCGAAATACACGGCGTCAAGCTCCTGGGCCGGCGGCTTCTCGACTCGGGCTACCACGGCGATGCCGTCGAATGACGGGGCCACCGTCGACTCGATGACGTCGAACTTGCGCTCGACCTCGGCGTAACGCGACGTTTTCGGTGCCTGGACAAGCATTTCGCCTCCGATGGGACCGTACGCGCTGCGGTCGGGATACGCGGTTCAGCCTGCCATAGCTCAGAAACTGTGCTCGTCGGCGGGGAAGGAACCGGCGGCCACTTCGTGCGCGTAGTGCGTGGCTGCGCGCTTCAATTCCGCACCCACGTCGCCGAAGCGCTTGACGAACCGCGCGGTCTTGCCGTCGGTAAACCCTGCCATGTCCTGCCACACCAGCACTTGGGCATCACAGTTGGGCCCAGCCCCGATTCCGACCGTCGGGATGGTCAGCTTGCCGGTGATCTGGGTGGCCAGTTCGGCGGGCACCATCTCCATCACCACGGCGAAAGCGCCGGCTTCGGCGACGGCGATCGCGTCGGCGATGGTCTGCTCAGCGGCGTCGCCACGGCCCTGCACCCGAAAGCCACCCAGGCTGTTGACGCTTTGTGGAGTGAACCCGATGTGGGCCATCACCGGTATGCCGGCCGCGCTCAGGCAAGCGATCTGCTCGGTGACCCGCTCACCGCCTTCGAGTTTGACCGCGTGCGCACCCGCCTCTTTCATGAACCGGGTAGCGGCGGCCAGCGCGGCCGTCGGCCCTGCCTCGTAGCAGCCGAACGGCAGATCGGCGACGACGAGCGCGTGCGGTGCGCCGCGCACCACCCCGCGGACCAGAGGAATCAGTTCGTCGATCGAGATCGGCACCGTGGTGTCGTAGCCGTAGACGACGTTGGCGGCCGAATCACCGACCAGCAGTACCGGAATTCCGGCGTCGTCGAAGATGCGGGCGGTGGAGAAGTCGTAGGCCGTGAGCATCGCCCATTTGCGGCCTTCGGCCTTCATTTTCTGTAGGTGCTGGATGCGGGTTTTGGTCCGCGGTGCGTTGGTTAGCGCGGTGCCGTACACGGTCTGCTCAGACATCGTTGTCCCTAGTGCTCGTCGCGTCGATCCTCGTGGCCGGATACGGTCCCCGGGTTCGCTGACATCGCCATTCTGCCACCTGCGATGTCGCCGACCAATCCAGCACCGCCGCCGAGCCTCGCAACTACCATCACTTCAATGCAACGGCTCAGCGGACTCGACGCCAGTTTCCTCTATGTAGAAAGTTCAACTCAGCACATGCACGTGTGCTCGATTCTGGAACTGGATGCCTCGACGATGCCGGGTGGCTACACGTTCGACCGGCTGCGCGACGCGTTGTCGTTGCGGTTAAAGGCGATGCCGCAATTTCGCGAGAAACTCGCCAACAGCCCGCTGAACCTCGACCACCCGGTGTGGGTGGATGACGAGAAGTTCGACGTCAACCGGCACTTGCACCGCATCGGCTTACCGCCGCCGGGTGGGCGCACGGAACTCGCCGAGGTGTGCGGCCACATCGCGTCGTTGCCGTTGGACCGCACCCGCCCGCTGTGGGAGATGTGGGTCATCGAAGCTTGCTCCAGCGCCGACTCGCAGCAAGCCGACCGGGTGGCGGTGATGACCAAGGTGCACCACGCCGGCGTCGACGGGGTGACCGGCGCCAATCTGATGTCGCAGCTGTGTAGCACCGAAGCCGACGCGCCGGCGCCCGATCCGGTGGACGGGGTCGGCGGCGGCAACCAGATCGAGATCGCGCTGGGCGGGCTGGTCAAGTTCGTGTCCCGTCCGCTGGCGTTGGCCAATCTGCTGCCCGCCACGGTGTCGTCGGTGGCCAAAACGGTGGCGCGGGCGCGCAGCGGCTCGGCGATGGCACGCCCGTTCGCCGCACCCCCGACGGCGTTCAACGCCAGCGTGACCAGCCAGCGCAACATCGCCTACGCACAGCTGGATCTCGAGGACGTGAAGAAAGTCAAGAACCACTTCCACGTCAAGGTCAACGACGTGGTGATGGCCCTGGTGTCGGGGGTGCTGCGCAAATTCCTGCAGGATCGCGGCGAACTCCCGGAGTCGTCGTTGGTGGCGATGGTGCCGGTCTCGGTGCACGGCAAATCGGACCGTCCCGGACGCAACCAGGTTTCCGGCATGTTCTCCAGCCTGGAAACGAGCATCGCGGACCCGGTCGAGCGGCTGGCAGCCATTGCCGAGTCGAATTCTGTTGCCAAAGAGCACAGTTCGGCGATCGGTGCGACATTGCTGCAAGACTGGACGCAGTTCGCCGCGCCAGCGGTCTTCGGTCTGGCGATGCGAACTTATGCGGGCACCCGGTTGACCCGCAGTCGACCGGTGCACAACGTGGTGGTTTCGAATGTGCCGGGCCCGCGAATGCCGTTGTACTTCCTGGGCTGCGAGATCAACGCGATGTACCCGCTGGGCCCCATTTTCCATGGCTCGGGTCTGAATATCACGGTGATGTCGCTGGCGAGCAAACTGAACGTCGGCATCATCTCCTGCCCGGAACTGCTGCCGGATCTGTGGGACCTGGCTGACGACTTCGAACTCGGAATGGACGAGCTGCTCGCCGCCACCGGGTAACCGCGCACCGCGCCGGTGACCGGGACCGGTAACCGGCGCATGGCAGCATAGGGTGCCATGGGCCTGCCACGCCGCGATTCTCTCGCGCGCACAGTCTTTTCCTGGCTGATTGCCGTCCTGATTGCCGCGCTGCTGCTGACGGGCTGCACTCGCACGGTCAGCGGACGACCGAAACTGGCCGGGCCGAAAATCGGCCAGCCGCTCACCTGGCAGCCATGCCGGGTGGCCAGCGGCGCCGAGGTGAAACTGCCGCCCGGTGCACAGTGCGGCAAGGTCGCGGTGCCGGTCAGCTACAGCCACCGCGACGGGGACGCCGCCCTGCTCGCGTTGATCCGTTTTCCGGCCACCCGAGACAAGATCGGATCGCTGGTGGTCAACCCGGGCGGCCCCGGCGAGTCGGGTATCGAGGCCGCCATCGACCTCGTTCAGGCATTGCCGCCGCAGGTACGTGAGCGCTTCGACCTGGTCGGCTTCGACCCCCGCGGGGTGGCGTCGTCCCGGCCGGCGATCTGGTGCAACACCGACGCCGAGAACGACCACCAACGCACCGAACCGCAGGTCGATTACAGCCCGAAGGGTGTGGGGCAGATCGAGGGGGAGACGAAGGCCTACGTCGGCCGCTGTATGCAGCGGATGGGCAAGGCCTTCCTGGCAAGTGCCGGGACAGTCAACGTCGCGCGTGACCTGGACGCGATCCGCGCGGCGTTGGGCGACAAAAAGCTCACCTACCTCGGCTATTCCTACGGAACGCGGATCGGCTCGGCCTACGCCGAGGCGTACCCGCAAAATGTGCGGGCGATGATTCTCGACGGCGCCATCGACCCGAATACCGACCCCGTCGAGGCGGATCTGCGCCAGGCCAAAGGGTTTCAGGACGCGTTCAACGCCTATGCCGCCGACTGCGCCAAGAACAGTTCCTGCCCGTTGGGCACCGACCCAACCAAATCGGTTGACGTCTATCACGACCTGGTCGACCCGTTGGTCGACAAGAACAACCCCCTGGTAGGCAAGCCGGCTCGCACCGAGGACCCGCGCGGGCTGAGCTACAGCGACGCGATCGTGGGCACCATCATGGCGCTGTACTCACCGACGCTGTGGCCACATCTGACCGACGGTCTGACCGAGCTGACCCATCATCGCGGTGACGTGATGCTCGCCCTCGCCGACATGTACATGCGCCGCGACCCGCACGGCAACTACACCAACGCCACCGACGCGCGGGTGGCGGTCAATTGCGTCGATCAGCCGCCGGTCACCAATCGGGCCAAGGTCATCGACGAAGATCGGCGCTATCGGCAAGTGGCACCGTTCATGAGCTACGGCAAGTTCACCGGGGATGCCCCGCTGGGCGCGTGCGCATTCTGGCCCGTGCCTCCGACGAGCAAGCCGCATTCGATCTCGGCGCCCGGCCTGGCGCCGACCATGGTGGTGTCGACTACTCACGACCCGGCGACGCCCTACCAGGCCGGCGTTGACCTGGCCAAACAGCTGCATGGCGCATTGCTCACTTTCGAGGGCACCCAGCACACTGTGGTGTTCCAGGGCAACCGCTGTGTCGACGACTTTGCGATTAAGTATCTGATCAACGGCACCGTCCCACCGGCCGGCGCGAGGTGCTAGCCCGGCGACGATGCGGCGCGCGGAGCGCGGGGAGGAGGAGGCGGGCAATCGAGCCTGACCCAGCACCGCCGCGCTGCCGAGACGAGACCAAGGTGTGACCTTCGGCCGTCCCGCGGGTGCGCGCCGCATGCGACGATGTGAGCCATGTGGCGGTCGGGACCCTGGGGCTCGGCGCTGCTTTCAATCGGGTTGCTAATCGCGGCCGTCGTCATACGCCTAGCTCCGGCGGGCGCCAATCCCGTATCTGTGCCGCAGCTCAACTGGGGCGGCTGCGCCGGAGTGGTCGACGACACCAGCCACATCCCCACTGCCCGCTGCGCGACAGTGCCGGTGCCGGTCGACTACGACAACCCGGGCGGACCCCAGCTCCAGCTGGCGCTGATCCGGATACCGGCGACCGGCAAGCGAATCGGCTCGCTGTTGGTCAATCCGGGCGGGCCGGGCGCCTCCGCGGTCGACAGTGTCGCCGGATTGGCGCCGTCGCTGGCCGGCACCCCGATCAACCGCAGCTTCGATTTGGTGGGTTTCGACCCCAGGGGGGTCGGACATTCCACCCCGGCGATTCGGTGCCGAACAGATGCCGAGTTCGACGCTTACCGGCGCGAACCGATGGTCGATTACAGCCCAGCCGGTGTCGCGCACATCGAACAGCTCAACCAACGGCTGGCTCAGGGCTGCGTCGACCGGATGGGTCTGGGGTTTCTCGCCAACGTCGGCACCGCATCGGCGGCGCGCGACATGGATCTGGTCCGCCAGGCACTGGGTGAGGCGCAGATTAATTACCTGGGGTTCAGCTACGGCACCGAATTGGGCACCGCCTATCTCGAGCATTTCGCCGACCACGTCCGCACGATGGTCCTCGACGGCGCTATCGATCCCACGGTTGGACCGGTCGAGGAAAACATCAACCAGATGGCCGGGTTTCAGAACGTCTTCGACGACTACGCCGCCGACTGCGCGCGTTCGGCCGGCTGTCCACTGGGCACTGACCCATCCAAGTGGGTCAGCCGTTACCACGAGCTGGTCGACCCGCTGGTGACCACGCCGGCCAAGACGTCGGATCCACGGGGACTCGGCTACCAAGACGCGACCACCGGCACCATCAACGCGCTGTACACCCCGCAGTACTGGAAGTACCTGACCAGTGGCTTGCTCGGTCTGGAACGCGGCACCGATGCCGGTGATCTGTTGTTACTCGCCGACGATTACCAAGGCCGCAACGAGGCCGGCCATTACGACAACGGGCAGGATGCGTTCAACGCGATCCGCTGCGTCGACGCGCCGTCGCCGACCGATTCAGCCACCTGGGTGGACGCCGACCGGCGAATTCGCCAGGTCGCGCCGTTCCTCAGCTATGGGCAGTTCACCGGATTCGCCCCCCGCGACCTGTGCGCCATGTGGCCGGTGCCGGCGACGTCGGCGCCGCACTCCGCCGCTCCCGTGGCGCCCGGGAAGGTCGTCGTGGTGTCCACCACCCACGATCCGGCCACGCCGTACCAGGCCGGGGTCAGCCTGGCCCATCAGCTCGGCGCTCCGCTGATCACCTTCGAAGGCAGCCAGCACACGGTGGTGTTCACCGGAAACAAGTGCATCGATGCCGCGGTCATGCGCTACTTCGTCGACGCGGCGCCGCCGCCGGATAATTTTCGCTGCTAGCGCGACGTTGGTAACACAGAACTAACAGCTATTGCCTAGTCTTGGCGGACATGGACCGACAAAAGGAATTCGTGCTCCGCACGCTGGAAGAACGGGACATCCGCTTCGTCCGGCTGTGGTTCACCGACGTGCTCGGTTTCCTCAAGTCGGTCGCGATCGCCCCGGCCGAACTCGAAGGCGCCTTCGAGGAGGGCATCGGTTTCGACGGCTCCTCGATCGAGGGCTTCGCTCGGGTATCGGAGTCCGACACCGTCGCCCACCCCGACCCGTCGACCTTTCAGGTCCTGCCCTGGACCACGCCGTCCGGGCAGCATCATTCGGCCCGGATGTTCTGCGACGTCAAGATGCCGGACGGCTCGCCGTCCTGGGCGGATCCGCGCCACGTTCTGCGGCGGCAGTTGGCGAAGGCCAGCGATCTCGGGTTCTCCTGCTACGTGCATCCCGAAATCGAGTTCTTCCTGCTCAAGCCCAACCCAGTCGACGAGTCGGTGCCTATTCCCGCAGACGATGCCGGCTACTTCGACCAGGCGGTGCACGATTCCGCGTCGAACTTCCGTCGGCACGCGATCGACGCGCTGGAATCGATGGGTATCTCGGTGGAGTTCACCCACCACGAGGGGGCGCCGGGTCAGCAGGAGATCGACCTGCGCTACGCCGACGCGCTTTCGATGGCCGACAACGTGATGACATTCCGTTACGTCATCAAAGAGGTGGCGCTGGAGGAAGGCGCGCGGGCGACGTTCATGCCCAAGCCGTTCAGCCAATATCCCGGCTCGGCGATGCACACCCATATAAGCCTGTTCGAAGGCGACGTCAACGCCTTCCATAGCCCCGACGATTCGCTGCAATTGTCCGACGTCGCCAAGTCGTTCATCGCCGGAATCCTCGAGCATGCGTCGGAGATCAGCGCGATCACCAATCAGTGGGTGAACTCCTACAAGCGGCTGGTGCAGGGCGGTGAGGCGCCTACCGCCGCGTCATGGGGAGCGGCCAACCGTTCGGCACTGGTGCGGGTTCCCATGTACAGCCCGCGCAAAATTTCGTCGCGGCGCATCGAGGTTCGCAGCCCCGACTCGGCATGCAACCCCTACCTGACGTTCGCGGTCATCCTGGCGGCCGGTTTGCGCGGGGTGGAGAAGAATTACGCGTTGGCTCCGCAGGCCGAGGACAACGTGTGGGACCTGACACCCGATGAGCGCCGCGCCATGGGTTACCGCGAGCTGCCGAGCAGCCTGGATCGGGCGCTGCAGGAGATGGAGTCCTCGGAGCTGGTTGCCGAAGCGTTGGGGGAGCACGTTTTTGACTTCTTCTTGCGCAACAAGCGCACGGAGTGGGCGAATTACCGCAACCAGGTCACACCGTATGAGTTGAAGACCTACCTGGGACTGTAGGGACCTGCGCTACCGTCGAGGTCGTGACCAACGCCGCGGTGCAGCGCCCCAAGTTGCCCAGCGCGGGCCGCTTGGGGTTGGTCGATCCCCGGGCGAGCTCGTGGCTGGCGCAGCTGGGCTGGGGCTCCTCTGACGCCAGCGAAGCCCACGTGGGGCTGCTGTGGTCGCTGTCCCGGGCGCCGGACGCCGACGCGGCGCTGAGCGCCTTGGTCCGGCTCGAGGAAACTCCCGGTTCCGATTGGGCCGAGCTCAATTCCGCGTTACTGACCGATCGGGGGTTTCGAGGCCGGCTGTTGGGGGTGCTCGGCTCGTCGCTGGCGTTGGCGGAGCATCTGGTCGCCAGTCCGCAGTCGTGGCGGTTGCTGACCGGCAAGGTGACTCTGCCGTTGGCCGATGAACTGCGCCGCTCTTTTCTGGACTGCATCGACGAACCGAATTGCCGGTCGCGGTTGCGAAGCTTCTACCGGGACCGGCTGCTGGTGCTGGCCGCCCTCGACTTGGCGCCGACCGTCGAAAACGAGCCGGTGCTCCCGTTCGCCGCGGTGGGCGCTCACCTGGCGGACCTCGCCGACGCTGCGCTTGCGGCGGCGTTGCGGGTGGCTGAGACGACGGTGTGTGGAACGGACCCACCGCCGCGGCTGACCGTCATTGCGATGGGGAAATCTGGTGCGCGCGAACTGAACTACGTCAGCGACGTCGACGTCATCTTCGTCGGTGAGCGCGCCGATTCGGTCACCACCCGCGTCGCCGGCGAGATGATGCGACTGGCGTCCGACGTCTTCTTCGAAGTGGACGCCGGGCTGCGGCCCGAAGGCCGGTGCGGTGAGCTGGTCCGCACCGTCGAGTCGCACGCCGCCTATTACCAGCGGTGGGCCAAGATCTGGGAGTTTCAGGCGCTGCTCAAAGCACGGGTGGCCGTCGGTGACGCCGAGCTGGGACAGGAGTATCTGGCCGCGGTGATGCCGCTGGTGTGGCGGGCCAGCGAACGCGACGACTTCGTGTCTGAGGTGCGGGCGATGCGTCGCCGCGTCGAGCAGACGGTGCCCGCGGACATCCGCAGCCGTGAAATCAAGCTCGGCACCGGCGGTTTGCGCGACGTGGAGTTCGCGGTGCAGCTGCTGCAACTCGTGCACGGCCGCAACGACGATTCGCTGCACGTGGCCTCCACGGTCGATGCGTTGGCGGCACTGGGTGCCGGCGGCTACATCGGACGCGACGACGCCGCGAACCTGACCGCCTCCTACGAGTTTCTGCGGCTGCTCGAGCACCGGTTGCAACTTCAGCGGCTGAAACGCACCCACCTGCTGCCCCCTCCCGACGACGACGAGGCGCTGCGATGGCTGGCCCGTGCTGCGCATGTGCGTCCCGATGGGACCCATGACGCGCTGGGCGTGCTCCGCGAGGAAGTCAAGCGACAAAACGTGCGGGTGTCGCGGTTGCACGCCAAGCTCTTCTACCAGCCGCTGCTGGAATCGATCAATCCGGACGGTCTGGAATTCTCCCGGGGCTTGACCCCAGCCGCCGCGGAGCGCCGGCTGGCTGCTCTGGGTTACGAAGTTCCCCAGGCTGCGCTGACCCACCTCGCCGCATTGACCAATCACAGCGGCCGGCGTGGCCGGGTGCAGTCGGTGCTGCTGCCAAAGCTGCTGTACTGGCTGTCCAACGCCCCTGACCCGGACGGGGGTTTGCTGGCCTACCGACGGCTCAGCGAGGCCATGGCCGACCAGCGCTGGTTCCTGTCCACGCTGCGCGACGAGAACGCGGTGGCGAAGCGGCTGATGCACGTGCTCGGCACCTCGGCGTACGTCCCGGAGTTGCTGATGCGCGCACCCCAGGTCGTCAAGCAATACGGTGACGGCCCGTCCGGACCCAAGCTGCTCGACGTCAAGCCCGGCGCGTTCGGCCCCGCGCTGATCGCGTGCGCGGACCGCCACGCCGACCCGGTGCGGGCGATCGCGGCCGCTCGCGCACTGCGCCGCCGTGAGTTGGCCCGCATCGCGTCTGCCGACCTGCTCGGCATGCTCGACGTCGTCGACGTCGGCAATGCGCTCACCTCGGTGCGGGTGGCGGTGTTGCAGGCGGCCTTGGAGGCGGTGATCCGCGCCAACTGTGACGGCAGCCCACCGGCCACCCTCTCCCTGATCGGGATGGGACGGCTGGGTGGCCGCGAGTTGGGCTACGGCTCGGACACCGACGTGATCTTCGTCTGTGAGGCAGCCGGCGGCGCTCCCGAAGCGGACGCGGTGAAATGGTCGACGTCGGTGGTCGAGCAGCTGCGGGCCCTGCTGGGCACGCCCAGTGCCGATCCGCCGTTACATCTGGACTCCAACCTGCGGCCGGAAGGGCGCAACGGCCCACTGGTTCGCACGCTGGCCGCTTACCGGGCCTACTACGCCAAATGGGCGCAACCGTGGGAGATCCAGGCGTTGTTGCGGGCGCACCCGGTCGCCGGTGACGAGGAACTTGGCCGGCGGTTCGTATTGATGGCCGACGACACCCGCTATCCGGCCAATGGGGTGTCGCCGGAAGCCGTGCAGGAGATTCGGCGCATCAAGGCGCGCGTCGACGCCGAGCGGTTGCCGCACGGCGCCGATCCCAATACCCATACCAAGCTGGGGCGCGGAGGGTTGACCGACATCGAGTGGACGGTGCAGTTGATCCAACTACAGCACGCGCACGACATCCCGGCATTGCACAACACCTCGACGCTGCAAACCTTGGATGCGATCGCTGCCGCGGAGCTCATCGCCGAAGACGACGTGGAGCAGCTGCGAGAAGCGTGGCTTACCGTGACCCGGGCCCGTAACGCGCTGACTCTGGTGCGTGGCAAGCCCACCGACCAGCTGCCCGGGCCGGGCCGGCTGCTCAGCGCCGTGGCGGTTGCGGCCAGCTGGCCCGGTGGCGACGGCAGTGAGTTCCTGGATAACTATCTGCGAGTGACGCGGCGCGCAAAGGCTGTGGTGCGCAGAATCTTCGGGAGTTGAGGCGGGCTGGTCGGTGCAGGTTGAATATGAGGTCATCACCGCCGAGGAGCATGGTCAGCTGACGGCGTTGTATGGCCCGTTGACCGATGCCGTTCGTAACCTCATCGAGGCGACCATCGTCAGCGCCGTCGATGCCGGTGCCATCGACGACGCGCGTCGTGCGATCGAGGTAGTCACCAAGACGTTGCGCGAGAGGCAGATCGACGGGTCGTCCGGGGTGCGGTACGCCGTCGGTGAACGACCGTTGGTGTGGGGAAATGCCGTGGTTGGTATGCGCAACCCGATCGCTCCGCCGCTGACAATTCAGCGGGACGACGACGGGCGATGCTGGAGCGACTTCGTCCTTGGGGCGGCATACGAGGGGCCGCCGGGTTTGGTGCACGGCGGTGTCTGCGCCATGGTGCTCGACCACGTCCTCGGTGAAGCGGCCAGCGAGGGCCTTACCAAGCCGCTGTTCACCGGCACCATCACGGTGAAGTATCTGCGGGGCACACCATTGGGCGGCTTGCACGCCGAAGCGGTCATCGAGCGCGTCGAAGAAGTCAAAACGTATGTGCGGGGCGGTATTTCGGATGCTAAGGGCGTCACGGTCGAAGCGGAAGGCATCTTCATCAAACCGGCCTGGGCCCGGGCAGCCGAATGAAGTATTACATCAGCAGCGCCTTCCTGAACACCGGTGAGATCGTCGAAATCGCTAAGGCCGCAGATGAACTCGGCTATGACGGCATCGGTATTCCTGACCACGTCGTCAACCTGGAAACCCTCGAAACTCCCTACCCGTACACCAGGGACGGGCAGCGGCGCTGGCAGCCGTTCACCGACTGGCCCGATCCCTGGGTCCTGGTCGGTGCGTTGGCCCAGGTGACGACCCGGCTGCGGTTCGTCACCACCGTCTACATTCCGGCCATGCGCAATCCGTACTCGGCCGCCAAAGCCATTGGCACTGCGGCTGTCCTGGCCGGTGGCCGAGTCGAGCTGGGAATCGGAGTCGGCTGGTGCCGGGAGGAATTCGAGCTGATGGATCAGCGGTTCGAGGCCCGCGGTAAGCGCACCGACGAGATCATCGATTTGATGCGCGCGCTGTGGCAACCGGGCTGGACAGAATTCGACGGCGAGTTTTACTCGACGCCGCGCCTGGAGATGCAGCCGGTACCGCCGCGGATCCCGGTGTATGCCGGAGGGCTCAGCGAGGTGGCGTTTCGACGCGCCGCCCGCAACGACGGCTGGATCGGCGACTTGATCAAGACCGACCGCGCCATCGAGGTGGCCACCCGGCTCCGGGCGCTACGTGCCGAGAATGGTTTATCCATGGACGATTTCACCATTTTGACGCCGCTGACCGACGCGTTCACCGTCGCCGACTACGAGCGTGCCGAGGCCGCCGGTATCACCGGAATCCTCACCATGCCGTGGATGTTCTACGCCGGACCCGACGCCTCGCTGGCCGAAAAGATCGACGGCATGCAGCGGTTCCGCAAGGAGCTGGCACTCGACTGAACAGTCCGGGTTCTGGCGAAGCTCGGGCCGCAGAACTGGGCGCACGGAACTCGAGGATCTCCTATCGTTTACTCAAGCCAGTAATGGGACACTCCCTTTGGCAGTCGCTAGCCGACAAGTGAAGGAGTTCCCATGACGTGTAGCCGTGTTGTATGGGCGCTCGTTGCTTTAGCGACGACGCTTATCGCCCCCACTCAGGCTCATGCCCAGCCGCCCACGGAGTGTTTGAGCAATACTCCGAAGGGCAAGCAGGTCTACATCCCCTGCGATCTGATGAACGCCCGCGTTAATTACCCGCCCGGGCAGCGCTGTCCTGGTCCGCTCGACCAGTACCCGGAGGATGTGCGCGAGTGGTGTGGCTGAGTGGACACTACCAGGGCGGCCAGCCATCGGGGCGCGCGAAGTGGCGCCGCGCCCGAAGGTCGCTGATGGCACTTCGGCAAGCTCCGACGGATAGTGACGAGGCGAAATTTTCAATCCTTCTGTAGGGATCGCAACTGAACCTCGGACCGCTTCACTTGACCAAATGGTGGCAGCGAATTCGCAGAAACACATCAGCCACCGAGGCCTCAGGCCGCTCGCGTGACGGACGGCGCACACCGCACGAAACTCGCCAAGAATCTTGGAAGACTGCTGAGTCAGCAACCGCACGTTAGCGTAAGGCAGCGAATCCGCCTTCGCGCGCATCTTGACGTGAGGCAACAGGCCGACACAGGAGGCGCAGGCTGAAACCTGTGGACAACCCCCGCACGACTCCGCCAAGTACTCGATGAAAGCGCTTACGCCGCTCGTCTAGTTGGCCTAACGTTGCCGGCGTGGAGTCACACGCGAATGCCGAACTGGTGCCCGTCGAGGCACTGCGCTCAGGTGACCCGGTTACCGACATCAACGGTGGCGGTCAGCACTACATCGTCCTCGAATCCAAGGCGATCGGGGACAGCTGCGTCGTTCTCGAACTCGAGTCGAGAGCGGATCATCAACTCCGAGTGATCGAGATGTCTTTTCCCTCGGGCTACCGCATGGGCCGGTCACCCCGGCGATTTCTGTGACGCCGGCGGATGGCTGAGGTCCGGCCATTTCGCATCGACGTCCCCGGCGCGGTCCTCGATGACTTGCGGGCACGCTTAGCGCACACCCGTTGGCCGGAAGCCGAGTGTGTCGACGACTGGAGCCAGGGCATGCCTTTGGCCTACATCCGCGAATTGGCCGGGTACTGGGCCGAGGCCTACGACTGGCGCTCGCGTGAAGCAGCTTTGAACCGATTCGATCAGGCCATCACAGAAATCGACGGGCTTGACATCCATTTCATCCATCAGCGTTCACCCCATCCAGACGCCTTCCCCCTGTTGATCACTCACGGCTGGCCAGGCTCGATAGTCGAGTTCCACAAAGTCATTGAGCCGCTGGTCAATCCGCCGACCGGCCGCCCCGAAGACGCATTCCATGTCGTCTGCCCCTCTCTTCCGGGATACGGATTCTCCGGCAAGCCGACCCGAACCGGGTGGGGCGTGGAGAAGATTGCGCAGGCATGGGAGACGCTGATAAGCCGTCTCGGGTATGACCGCTACGGTGCGCAGGGCGGCGACTGGGGCGCGGCGGTCACCACCCAATTGGGCCGCAACCGCGGTCACTGCGTCGCCATCCACCTGAACATGCCAATTGCCATGCCCGTCAATGCATCGGACCCTGCCGAGGATG
Source organism: uncultured Actinomycetota bacterium (assembly GCA_963830605.1). GTDB lineage: Bacteria > Actinomycetota > Actinomycetes > Mycobacteriales > Mycobacteriaceae > Mycobacterium. Next base: position 453,436 of record CAWHML010000005.1, read on the forward strand.
AGCAGCGGGCGCTGGCCGCCATGGCAGAGCACCGCCGTTGGGGCACCGGCTATTCCAAGCAGCAGTCGACTAGGCCGCAGACGCTGGGTTACGGACTGCTGGATTCACCGGTAGCGCAGCTGGCGTGGATCGTCGAGAAGTTTTGGGCGTGGACGGACTGCGACGGACATCCAGAGAACGCGCTCAGCCGCGACGAGCTGCTCGACAATGTGATGATGTACTGGGCCACCGGCAGCGGGGCGTCCTCGGCCCGGCTGTACTGGGAGAGCTACAGCAGCTTCGCCTCCGCCGCACGCGTGGACCTACCGACTGGTGTCGCGGCATTTCCCAAAGAGATCCTGCCCACGCCGCGGCGCTGGTGCGAGGCCGTCTACAACATCACGCACTGGACGGCCATGCCGCGCGGCGGCCACTTCGCCGCATTCGAGCAGCCCGAGCTGTTCGTCGACGACGTCCGCGCGTTTTTCGCGACCATCCGCTGAAATCAAGCCGGCGGGTCAGGCGCCAGGCTGCCGTCCGGCGCAATGTGGGCGAAGATTTGCTCGACCAACATGAGCACATGCGGGTCGTCGACGGTATAGATGTGCCGGCGCCCCTCACGGCGGACGTTGATGAGGCCAGCAAGACGCAGCTTGGTCAAATGCTGGCTCATAGTGGCCACACCAACTCCGGCTTGTTCGGCGAGGGCGGTTACATCCTGTTCGCCGTGCGCGGCCAGCCACAGCACATGCAGCCGTGCCGAGTTGCCCAACAGCGCAAATGTACTGGCCGCCGACGTCAGCTGCGGTCTCGTCGGCTCGGAACGGGGGAGCGCCGAATCCAGCTTTTCGGATGAGCTTTCTTTTCGCTTTGCCATGGCGATACCCATTGTCGCGTATAGCTGAGAGTCGTATTCACCGTCCCGAAACACTTTGTCGTTTGCGAATCTGACGAAATGGGTGGCAGGATGATGGCAGCCTGTGTGAAAGGCAGTCCATCGTGACACATGTTGCGCTGTTGATCGCGTGTGCGGCGGCGATCTATCTGTCGTGTGACTGGTTCGTCAACGCGGTCGAATGGCTGGGCCGGCGACTCAATCTCGGTGGCATGGCGGTCGGCACCATTTTGGCGGCGTTCGGTACCGCGCTGCCGGAGTCAGTGGTGACCCTGGTGGCCGTCACCACCGGATCCACTGCGCAGATCCGCAACATCGGGGTGGGCGCGGCGATGGGTGGTCCGCTGGTGTTGGCGACCATCGCCTATGGCGTGACCGGCGCGTTGCTGTGGGTCCGACGCCGCGCCCGCCGCCACGAGTTTGTGACGGCGGGAGCCGACGCGACACCTGCTGAGCGAGCGGCAGATGAGCGCAGCAACGGCGTGCTGAACGATTCTGACCAAGCGGCCCGGTTGCGTAAGGATCAGCGCTGGTTCATGGCGGTGTTCGTCGTAAAAGTCGCGCTCGGTTTGGTGGCGTTCGCGATCAAGCCGTGGCTTGGTCTCGTGTTCTTCGCCGTCTACGCCCTCTACTTCTGGCGCGAAATTCGCAGCGGTCACCTGCTGGACCAGGACGTGGAGTTGGCGCCATTGAAGCTGCAGCGTCGGGCCACGCGACCGGGCACGACGGCGGTTCTCGCGCAGACGCTGGGTGCACTGGCGGTCATCTTCGCCGCGTCGCAAGTCTTCGTGCACCAACTCGACGCGATCGGTCCGATGCTCGGATTGTCTGGGGCGGTCACCGCTCTGCTGCTGTCGCCGATCGCGACCGAGCTGCCCGAGATCATGAACGCGGTCATCTGGACCCGCCAGGGTAAGACGCAGCTGGCACTGGCCAATATCTCCGGCGCGATGATGATTCAGGCGACTGTGCCCAGCGGCTTGGGTCTGCTGTTCACCGACTGGCGTTTCGACCACGCCTTGCTCTGGTCCGGCGTCGTCACCATGGCCGCCATCTTGTATTTGATGGTGGCGCTGCGCGTCAACAAATTGACTCCGGTGCGGCTAGGTCTGGTAGCCGTGCTGTATGTGGTGTTCGCTGCCGGGTTGATCCCGATTCTTTACTGATTTACTTGGGTTTCGGCGCAAACTCAATGCATGGCGCCTGATCACGCGCAAGGGCAGCGGCCCAGCCGCGCTGAATTGTTGGCCGCGCTGTCGGTGGCGATCGACCTCGGCTTGGGCCAGCCGAGCGAACACATGCTGCGCGCCGCGCTGATAGGGACGAGGATCGCCGACCGTCTCGAGCTCGACCGGGATCAGCGTGACTGCACCTACTACACAAACCTGCTCATGTGGATCGGGTGCCACGCCGATTCGCATGAATATGCGCAGTGGTTCGGTGACGACATTGCGGTGCGGCGAGAATCGGCTCTGGTCGACTGGTCGGGACTGCCCTACCTGCGTTTCCTGATCGGCAACGTGGCTCGAGGAGAACCGTTGACCCGACGGCTGTCCGTGTTGGCGATGTTGTTCGCGAACGCGCGCGGTCACCTGTCGCGTCTGGTGCGTTCACACTGTGCATCGGCGACGCTGCTCGCCGAACGGATCGGCCTGGGTGACGACGTGCAAGCGGCCCTCGCATACACCTTCGAGCGCTATGACGGCGGCGGACTGCCCAATGGCGTTCAGGGCGTACAGATTCCGGTCGCCATGCGAGTCGCTCAGCTCGCGGACATGGCCGAGATCCACCAGCGGACCTATGGTCTCGAGGGCGCAGTGGCGATGGCCCGCGCTCGTCGCGGCGGCCAGTTCGACCCGCAGATAGTCGACGCATTCGTCGAAAACGCCGATAGCCTCCTGGCCGGGCCGCCCACCGGCGACGTCTGGGCTGCCGCGTTGCGGGAAGCGCCCGATTGCCGCCAACGCTTGGACTCAGATTCGCTGGAGTTGTTGCTTTCCGCGCTGGGCGATTTCGTCGACTTGAAATGCCCGTTCACGCTGGGGCACTCCCAAGCGGTCGCACGACTGGCCGCCGATGCCGCGTCGGTCGTCGGCCTTGATGACGACCTGGTGGAGTTGACCCGTCGCGCCGGGTACGTGCACGACCTCGGCCGGATCGGTGTGTCGAACCAGATCTGGTCTCAGCCGCGCGCGTTGACCGCCGGTGAGTTCGAACGGGTGCGGTTGCATCCCTATCTCACCGTGCGCATCCTCAGCCAGGTCCAAGGGCTGAAGCGGGTTGCCCAGCTCGCCGGAAACCACCATGAGCGGCTCGACGGTTCGGGCTACCCACGTGGGCTCGCCGGACCCGCGCTGAGCGTGCCCGATCGCCTGCTGGCGGCGGCGGTCAGCTACCAATCGGCGTCTGAACCACGGCCCTATCGCGCGCAGCTGTCCCCGCAGGCAGCACAACGCCGGCTGTACGAGAACGTGCGGGCCGGCGGTCTTGACCCGGTAGCGGTCGACGCCGTCCTGCACGCAGCCGGACAGCGGCCGGCACGACCCAGTCCGCGACCCGACGGACTGACCGCTCGGGAAGTCGAAGTGCTGGGCTTGGTTGCCCGCGGAGCTTCGAACAAGGAGATCGCGGCCTCGCTGGTGATTAGTGAGAAGACCGCCCGCAACCACGTCGAGCGCACATACGCAAAGATCGGGGTGTCCAACCGCATCGGCGCGAGCATGTACGCGTTGCAGCACGGACTCGTGGCGTCCGCCACTTGAGGCAAACGCCTCACGCCTATACCCCGCAGCGCGGGGAAAGATCGTGTCATGCAAAAGATGCGAGTATTGAACGCTTTCTGCTGCCCGGACGTGTACGCCTCCGACGAGGCTCTCGCGCCCCGGAGAGGAGCACGGACATGACGTCGACGACCCGGCAGAAAAAAACCCGCGCCATGCTGGCGATCGGTTATGGCGTGGTGGCTTATCTGCTCTTTTTGGCGTCATTCGGATATCTGGTCGGATTCGTCGGCAATATCGGCGTCCCGCGCACGCTCGATCGCGCCACCGCCGCGCCCATCGGTGCAGCGGTGCTGGTCGATGCGCTGCTGCTTGGCCTGTTCGGCGTCCAGCACAGTGTGATGGCACGACCGGCGTTCAAACGGCGGTGGACGCGGTTCGTGCCTCAAGCGATTGAGCGAAGCACCTATGTTTTGCTCTCCAGCCTCGTGCTGCTCTTGCTGTATTGGCAGTGGCGCTCGCTCCCTGCCCAGGTGTGGGACATCAGGTTGTCGGCGGCTCGACTGGCCGTGTGGGTGTTGTTCTGGGCGGGATGGGCGATCGCCCTGGTGGCGACTTTCATGATCGGACACTTCGACCTGTTCGGCTTACGGCAGGTGTATGTGGCCTGGCGCGGGCAGCCCTACAGCGAGGTAACTTTTCGGACGCCGCTGCTCTACCGACTGGTGCGTCACCCGTTGATGCTCGGCTTCATCGTGGCGTTCTGGGCAGCGCCGACAATGACGGCGGGCCGGCTGCTCTTCGCCGCGGCCATGACGGGATACATCCTGTTTGCGGTACACATCGAGGAACGCGACCTGATTGCGGCGCTGGGCAGCCAATACCGTGACTATCGCAGGCAGGTGCCGATGCTGGTACCGATCCGACGCTGACTGACGCCGTACGTTTTTCAGCGACCGCGGACCCGCCGATTCCTCCACCAGCGGCTCAACGGCGAATCCGCACGAGAGCCTCGCCAACCGACGGTGTCGCGGCGCGCCGCACGCCTGCCTGCCCAGTCACCGCCGCCGGCGACCGGCCCGGCCGTGCCGATACGCCTTCTGCGCCAACCCAACCCTGCGCCGCGGCGGCGCGCGTCCAACGCATATGCGCCCGCCCCCAAAAAGATCAGCAGGAAAAAGGCGAAGCAGTACATGACCGCGGCTTCACCGCCGTTGCTGATGGGGAAGAATCCGCGCGGAAGGTGCACGGTGAAATACGCGACCGCCATCTCCCCGCAGGCCACGAATGCCGCGATCCGAGTGAACAGGCCGACGGCGATCAGCGCGCCGGTGATTAGCTCGATCCAACCGGCGTAATAATCCGGCCAGAGGCCAACCGGTGCAGCAGGACCCAGCGGCCAGCCGGTCAATTTGGACAGGCCGTGGCAGAGCCATAACAGCCCGAACACCACTCGGAAAACAGCAAGGGCCGTTTGCGAATACGTGCTGAGCCGTGCCTCTAAATTGCGCATCGTCATGAGCTGACCATACGGCGTATGACCTCCGACTTGTCTTGGCTCGCGAATTTCGCGGCAATATGCTGCCGCCCCGTCAATAAGGCCGTACATTAGCGAAGCTGAGACCGACATGAGCGGCGAATTTGGGAGGACGTGCTGAGCACCATCGCAATCGCCGCAATCGGCAGCCGCGGGGATGTCGCCCCGATGACCGGCCTCGGTGTACGGCTGCGGCAGGCCGGGCATCGGGTGGTGATCGCCGCGTACCCGATGTTCGCTGACTTGATCACAGGCTGCGGGTTGAGATTTCGCGAGATTCCGTTACTCCTCGACATCAGTCCTGGCGCTGGCCACTATCAAGGCAGCGCCGTCAAAGGGCTCGCGGAGTTCTTCGGGCCCGACGGAATGCGGAAAATGGGCCAGGGGCTGTTGGCCGCGTTGCGCGACGAACCGGCCGACATCCTGTTGCTGTCCCCGTTGTCTGAGCTGGCCGGCCACCCCCTGGCCGAGGCGAAGGAGATCCCGTCGATCGGCTTGCGATTGCAGCCGCTGTCGGCCACCACCGCCTATCTGCCCAGCACGCTGGGTTTTCGTTCGGCGGGAGCCTTCGGCAACAGGTTCGGCTCGGATGCCGGCGCCTGGACGATTGATCACCTCTACGGACGAGTCGTCGCAGAGTTTCGCCGCGACCTCGGCTTGCCCGCGCAATCAACACGTGGGCTACGACGGCAACGCACCGAGGCGCAATGGCCTGTGCTGCATGGGTACTCGCCGAGCATTTTGCCCGCTCCGGCCGACTGGCGTACCGGCTTGGACGTGGTCGGGTATTGGTGGCCCGCACCGATCGCCGACTGGCAACCGCCTCCGGTGCTGACCGATTTCCTTGCTGCGGGCCCGGCTCCGGTATGCATCAGCTTCGGCAGCATCATCACTACCGCACGGCGCGCCGAACAGTTGTCGGACATCGTCGGACGCGCCCTGCGACAGGCTGGCGTACGCGGCGTCATCCAGGGCGGCTGGACGGGCGTGGAGGTGTTCAGCGAAGACATCCTGACCGTCGGCGACATACCGCACGACTGGCTTTTCCCTCAGATGGCTGCCGTTGCACACCACTGTGGAGCCGGTACCACGGCCGCGGCCCTGCGCGCCGGCGTCCCGGCAGTTGCACTACCGAATCCGATCTACGACCAGCCGTTTTGGGCGCGGCGCCTGTCGGCTCTCGGTGCCTGCGCGACGATCATTCCGCAACGCAGACTCAACGCTGACCGGCTGGCCCAGGCGATCCGCACCGTTGTGGCAGAGCCGCCACTGCGTGGAAACGCACAACGCATCGCCCGCAGGATGGCCGCGGAAGACGGAACGGCAAGGGTGCTCACCGCCGTCGAATCGAAGCTGCGACAGTCAGCTTGACTGACACGGTTTCCCTCTTGTGTGACTCGTGTGGCGCCCTATGCTGATGAACCAGGAAACTCGGGGGCCGAAGCCGCAGGGAGTCGGATGACCGTAGCGACCGCGTGCCGCACGTGTGGCAGCCTGCCTCGCGCGGGTGCGCGATTCTGTGACGGCTGTGGTCTACCCCTCACTCATGAGGGCGCTCGGGCTGAGTACAAGCAGGTGACCGTCTTATTCGCCGATGTGGTGCGTTCCATGGACATCGCTGCGGCGTTGGGTCCCGAGCGGCTCCGCGAGATCATCACCGAACTTGTCGACCGGTGCTCGGGGGTGGTCAAGCGGTACGGCGGCACGGTCGACAAGTTCACCGGCGACGGGATCATGGCGGTGTTCGGCGCGCCAATTACATTGGAGGACCATGCGATTCGTGCCAGTATGGCGGCCTTGGGCGTTCAAGAGGTGGCCAAGCGGCTGGCCGTCGACCTACGGGAATGCGACGGTGTGGACCTGCAAATGCGGGTAGGACTGAACTCCGGTCAGGTGATCGCCGGTCAGATCGGTTCCGGATCGTTCGGATACACCGCCATCGGTGAGCAAGTCGGCATGGCGCAACGGATGGAATCGGTAGCCCCGCCGGGTGGGGTGATGCTCAGCGCGTCAACGCAACGGCTCGTTGATGGTGCCGTCAACCTGGGCGAATCGGAGCTGGTGCAGATCAAGGGTGCAAATGAGCCCGTCGTCGCCTATCGGCTGCTGGGCATGGCGGACCCGCATCGCGTTGTCGGCCGGGGTGAGTCGACTCTGGTCGGTCGCGGCCGGGAGTTGTCCACCGTCGAGGGGTTGTTGGACCGCTCAATCGACGGCCACGGTGGTGTGGTCACCGTGGTGGGGTCCCCCGGCATCGGCAAGAGCCGCCTGGCGCAAGAGATCGCAACGATAGCTCGTCGCCGCAACGTCGAGGTCTTCACCACCTTCTGCGAAGCACACGCCAGCGACGTACCGTTCCGGGTCGTGGCCCGGCTGTTGCGTGCGGCCACCGGAGTCGAGGGCGTCGAGGCGGAGAAGGCCCGCGCCTACGTCCATGACCAGGTTCGCGACGCAGACCGCGAAGACTTGGCGCTGTTCGACGACCTGCTCGGCATTCCCGATATTGAGTTCGTACTGCCCAAGATCGATGCCGACGCCCGCCGACGGCGGTTGACCGCGCTGGTCAATGCCGCATCACTGGCGCGTAAGGCCCCCGCTGTCTACGTCATCGAGGACGCCCACTGGATCGACACGGCGAGCGAATCGTTGTTGGCCGACTTCATCGAGGTGATCCCGCAGACGCACTCACTCGTCCTGATCAGCTACCGCCCCGAGTATCGGGGCGAGTTGAGCCAAGTGACCGGCGCGCGGAGGATCACGCTTCGACCCCTCAGCGATGTCGAAACCTCCGCCCTGGTCGCTGAATTGTTGGGCCCCGATCCGTCAGTGACCGAAATCGGCCGGAAAATCACCGCACGCGCGGGCGGCAATCCGTTTTTTGCCCAGGAGATCACCCGGGAACTCGCCCAACGCGGTGTGCTTGTCGGCGATCGGGGCAACTACACCTCCCGCACCGATGTCGCCGAGGTGCGAGTACCGGCCACGCTGCAGGCCACCATCGGCGCCCGCATCGACCGGTTGCCCGCACCCGCCAAACGCACGCTGGCCGCCGCGGCGGTCATCGGGTCTCGCTTCACCTGCGACCTGCTGGCCGGCCTGGGCGTCGATGCCCGCGTCGAGGAGTTGATCACCGCCGAACTGATCGAGCAAGTGGGACCAACGCCGGGTCGCGAATATGCGTTCGCCCATCCACTGATTCAAACCGTGGCCTATGAAGCACAACTGAAGTCCGATCGTGCCGAGTCACACCGACGGCTGGCCGCCGTAATCGAAAATCGGGATCCGCAATTCGCCGACCAAAACGCGGCGCTGATCGCCGACCATCTTCAAGCCGCCGGTGACGTGCATAGCGCCTACGGCTGGCACATGCGTGCCGCGGCCTGGGCGACCAACCGCGACATCGCCGCAGCGCACCTGAGATGGGAGCGCGCCCGAACCATCGCCGATGCACTACCCGCCGACGATCCCAACCGGACAGCGATGCGCATCGCCCCACGCAGGATGCTTTTCGCCATCGCCTGGCGAGTCCATGAACACATTCCCGACGCGCTTTTCGACGAATTGCGCGAGCTGTGCAGCACCGCGGGCGACAAAGCTTCACTGGCCATCGCCATGACGGGGCGGGGGCACGATCTGTTCTACCAGGGCCGGATAGCCGAGGCCGCACGGCAGGCATCCGAGACCTGGGCCCTGATCGAATCGCTCGACAATCCGGCCTTGACGGTGGGGCTCTCGCCCTCGCTGGTCCGTGCCAAGACTGGCAGCGCCGAGTGGTCGGAGGTACTGCGATGGTCACAAAGGGCCATCGATGCGGCCGGCGGTGACCCGTCCCAAGGCAACTTCATTCTCGGGTGTCCGTTGGCGCTGCACTTCACGACAAGGGGTATGGCCCGCTACTGGCTGGGCCTTGCCGGATGGCGCGACGACCAGCGCCACGGCCTGGGCCTGGCCCGCCGCTCCGACCCCATGTCATATTCCGGAGCCACCGCCTACGTCTACTTTCCCGGGATACTGAACGGCGTACTGCGGCCTGACGATTCCGCGATGGGTGACATCGACGACGCCCTGCGGGGTGCCGAACGATCCGGTGACGATCTAGCGCTGAACTTTGCGTGGATGTCGCTCGGCACTGCGCTGATCCACCGCCACACCACCGCAGAACATGACCGCGGACGAGAGCTGCTGGCCGAGATCAGCGAAGTGTACGAACGCCGAGGGCAAAGCCGGAACCTGTTACCGGTCATCAACGTGTGCCTGGCGCAGGAGCGGGCACGGCATGGAGATCGCGATCCGGCGATACCGGTGATGCGTGCCGCCGTCGACCAACTGTTTCCGAACGGACGGCTGCTAATGTTCGGCGTTCGCGCGACCGGCGTTCTGGTGGAGACGCTGCTCGATCGCGGGGCCGACGGTGACCTGGCCGAGGCCGAGGCAGCCGTCGAGCAGTTAGCGACCGCGCGTGGCGAACAGGGGTTGGTGATACGCGAAATCTGGCTGCTACGACTACGCGCTGTTCTGCAACGCGCTCACGGTGACGAGGCCGGCTACCGCGAGTACCGGGATCGCTACCGCGATATGGCGAAAAGGCTTGGCTTCGAAGGCCATATCGACTGGGCCGCGGCGATGCCCTGACGGGGCCAGGCTGTCGACAGCAAGTCTTCGGGCGCCAGCGGCGACCAACCTGACACCTTGTGTACGCTCCACAATTAGAGTTAATATGACTCACATGAAATCAGTTCGGCCCTACGACATGACTACGCGGGCCGCCGCTGCCGCACAGACGGCCGACAGAATCGTCGATGGCACCCAACAACTCTTCGCTGAGCAGCCGATCAACGAAATCACGTTGGCAGATATCGCTGATCGTTCTGGAGTGACGGTGCAGACGATCGTGCGGCATTTCGGGGACAAGAGCGCCGTATTCGCCGCGGCGATCGCCCGGTTCAGTGCCGATGTGCAGGCTCAGCGCGGTCAGGCGCCGGCCGATGACGTTGACGACCTGGTGGACAACCTTTGTGAGCACTACGAGACGTACGGGCGGCTGGTGCTCAAGATGCTCGGTGAAGAGGCAAGCAGCCCAGGCATTCGGCCAGCGCTGGACAGCGGCCGTGACTATCACCGGCGCTGGTGCGCGCGGGTTTTCGGTGAAACGTTGAGCCGACTCAGCGGCGCCGAGCGGACTCGTCGGCTGGCGCAGTTGACGGCAATCTGCGACGTGCGCAGCTGGGAAGTGCTCAGGCTCCGATGTGCTTTGTCGCGCCACCAAACCCGAATCGCGCTGCGCGAGATGCTGCGGCCCCTCACCACAGAGCTGTAGCAATGGCAACGATTTTGGCCTACACGTCGCCGGCACTGGGCCATCTGCTGCCAATGAGTGCCCTGCTGTCAGAGCTATCGGGGCGCGGCCACAGAATCCATCTGCGTACGCTGTCGGCCGGCTTGCCGACAGGCCGTCGCCTGGGCTTTCACACCGAGGTCATCGACGAGCGGATCGAGGCGGTCACGATGGATGACTGGCGTGCCCCTAATTCGCTTGCAGCACTGAAGATTTCGATCGGTGTGTTCTGTCGGCGTGCGGCCTATGAGGTTGATGATCTGAGGCAGGCCATAGCGCAGGTGCAACCTGAAGCACTCATCATCGACGTCAACTGCTGGGGCGCCCAGTCGATGGCCGACACTACCGGAATTCCGTGGCTGGCCTTCTCGCCGTATACCCCGTTTCTTTCCTCGCGAGGGGTGCCGCCATTCGGGCCGGGGTTCAAACCACTGCCCGGCGTGCTGGGCGGCCTTCGTGATGCCGCGCTGCGACCCATAGTGACCGGCCTGTTGGAGAAGACCATGCTGCCGGCATTGAACGCGATTCGCGCGGATGTTGGCGCACCAAAAGTTCGGTCCGCCGACGAGTTCCTGCGACGGGCACCGCTGCTGCTGGTCGCTACCGGAGAGCCGTTTGAGTATCCGCATCCGGATTGGGGCGATTCGGTCCAGCTGATCGGGACGTGCGCGGCCGACCTCGGCCCGGAAACGGTGCCGGACTGGCTGACCGCAATCGAGCGGCCGATAGTTCTGGTCACCACCTCCTCCGAACCGCAGTCCGATGCGCGCCTAGTGCTGGCCGCCCTAGCGGCGTTAGCTGATGATCCAGTACATGTGGTAGTCACCGCTCCGGCCGGCCTTCCCAAGAATGTGCCGATACCGGCCAACGCGTCGGTGCATCGCTTCGTGCCGCACTTGCCGATACTGCAACGCGCCACGTGCGCCGTTACCCACGGCGGGATGGGCGCCACCCAGAAAGCCCTCGCCAATGGTGTACCGGTGTGCGTAGTCCCGTTCGGACGCGATCAACTTGAGGTCGCCCGTCGCGTCGAGGTGGCACGTTGCGGCACTCGGCTTCCGGCCAAGACACTGACCCCCGCGCGGCTGCGTAAAAAGGTTCATCAAGCGATGACCATGACCGAGGGGGCGAGGCGTGTGGCCGCCGGATTCGCGGCCACCGGCGGTGTTACCCGCGGCGCGGATTTGATCGAGCAGCGCGTTATCACAGGTCCAGCAGCACCGTCGCGCCCAACCAGGGCATGAGACGAGGCCACAGGCAGTCAGCAAGGGTGTTCCAGTTCTGTTCGGAGCTCATCGAATTGGTCGTAGGCGTAGTGAGGTGATCGAGTGCGGGACACGGTGTCGCCGTGAGGGGATGCCCGACCCGCTACGACGGCCAGCGTCAAACGCGTCGACAACTTAGCCCTATCTCCGGGGTTCACGCTCCACCGCAGCTCAAAGGTGTCCGGAGGTCTGATCAGCGTGTGGCGCGATTTGCTCAAATCACGTTGATCGGGCGTGCTTTTGTCATACCGTTGGCCATGACCACGTTAATAAAGATCAAGGCCGCGGCCGCCTCCGTAATCGGGTCGGTCGCCGTGATTGGGTTCGGCACAGCACTGGCGCCACCCGCCAAAGCCGACGTTTTCGATATGTGCCCTGACGGACATGAGGGCGTAGTAGGCGGCCACACCACCTGTCCCTTCGCCGAGAACGTGCGACAGGCCTTCTTCAATTCAGGCATGTCCCACCATTTCCCCGCGTACTCGCCGGTCACCGGAGATACCTATGCGATGGACTGCGAGGGTGAGTACCCCGCCTACTTCAGCGACGGTGCGGTGGTTACGTCGACTCGTTGCTATACGACGGCGAGCGATGCTGAGGTAGTGGTCTGGTGAGGTCGGGACCGTCTGGCGGTCGCGTGGCGCATCCGAGCTTGCACGGTCTCCTCGAACCCTCGGATCGGGGATCCTGCGGGCGGCAGCAAAAGCGCTGGTCAGGGGCTAGCTGACCTAAGCGGTCGCCCGGCCAGATGACATCGCTGCGTACCTGATAGGTGGTCGCCATTTCGGGAATCCCACCTCCTCCGTATAAAGGGGCGATGGACCGTTGCGGATGGTCCTCCTCGATGCGGCATTCCGCAGCCAGATTTCGCGAGGGCACCGCACCTTCGTCACCCCGTGCGAATGACCACGGACCAGAAGTGTCGCAATTCTTTTTTTGCGAGTTTCTCGAAAGCCGCAGCGAAAGTATCGGGGCCGCGAGCGTGATCGCGGCATAAGGATGATTCACCTCGGCGACGGTGTATCGCGTCTTGGCCGAACAGACTGCTGAAGGCGATTGAGAGGATGCTGCGCCGCTCTCGCGTTGGGCACGCGACTCGCGCGACTCAACTGGGGTGTTCGAGTTCTGTTCGGGTCTGGTCGATTTGGTCGTAAGCGTAGGTCACCATGGCGGCGGTGGTCATCGTCTCACCCTTGCGGGCGAGCGATTCGTAGACTTGGTCGCCGAGGACGTCGCGGAGGTGGGTAATCGCGGTGGTGATCTCGGGGACCGCCGCCGCAGAGAAAGGACTGAGCACGAAACCGGCGACGATGGCCGCCGGTTCGTAGCGTCCGAGCCGGTCGAAATGAGCGGCGAGGACGGCCAGCGGGACGCGGATCGCTGCGGTGTCGCCCGAATTGTGGAAGCCGCGGATCGCCAGAGTGAGGTGATCGAATGCGGACAGGGTGCCGCCCTGTTCGGCTTCAAATCGTGCCAGAAACGGCGCCAGGGCTGACGCGACGGTGCGGTTGCCGCTGTCTTGCGCGATCACCAGACCCCGGCCGAGGGCGTCAAGCGCCGCGACGGGATCCGCGTCACGGAAAGCCACACCGTAGGCACCGAGCGCCCACGCGAGCACACACGGGTTGCCTGTTGTCTCCGCAGCCTCGATGAGGCCATCCGCCCAATCCATCGCCTCCTCACCGGATCCGGCCAGCGAAAGAACGACAACCAGCCATGCCCGGATGTTGACGTGGGTGTCGCGGGGGCGTGCGAGCTGGGCGCGGCACAACTCGGCCATCCGCTCGGGCTGCCCGATGGCCAGGTATACAAGTCCAAGCCAGGCTTCGATGCCGCCCGGCAGCGCCTCGCGGCTCCTGCCGAGAACGATCTGGCCGGCCTCGCTGTAGCGGACAGCCGCCTCGATCCGTCCGGTCATGTAGCACAGCGACGCAATCAGGTACAGGAATCCCAGCCGGGGGTGGTCGACCGCGCGGGCGGGCTCGATCGGCTCTTCGGCCCACGCTATCGGCTCAAGGGTTAGGACCGCAGTGCCGAGCAACCCCGCAAAGCAGGCGATGGTGGCGGCGACATCAAGATCGCCGTGGTCGGCGGCCCAGCGGAATGCGGTGCGCAGATTGGCCAGCTCGACGGTGAACCAGTTATACGCCTCCCGCTGGCGGGGGCTATCCCACAGGGACATGATTTCGGTTTCACGTCCGGCGAAGTACCGAGAGTGGGCGGCCCGCGCCTCGGATGCTTCGCCGCGGGCGACGAGTTGTTCCTCGGCGAACTGGCGGATCGTCTCCAACATCGAGAACCGAGTCCGCCCTGAAGATCGGTCGGCGATCAGCAGCGACTTGCGCACCAGCGCGTCGAGTACCTCGAGGATGGCGTACTCGTCGAGGTCATCTGATCCGGCGACCGCGCAGGCGCTGTGCAGGTCGAATCCGCCCGCGAAGACCGAACAGCAGTCCAGCACTAACTTTTCGGTGTCGTCGAGCAGGTCGTAGGACCAGGCCACCGCGTGGCGCAGCGTGTGGTGGCGTTCCAAGCCGCGCCGCGATCCGACAAGCAGCCGGAACCGGTGATCAAGACGATCACGCATTTCGCTGGCGGTCATCGACGCCATCCGGGAGGCGGCCAGTTCGATGGCCAATGGAATCCCGTCGAGGCGCTGACAAATCTCAGTGACTGCGGCGGCTTCATCGCCGTCGACCATCGCGAAGCCCGGTGCCACGCCTTGAGCGCGTTCGACGAACAGGCTCACCGCCGCCGAGTCGATTCCTCCTGCCACGTCCAGAGAGCGCACCGGCCACAGCTGCTCGTCAGGGACTCCGAGTCCTTCGCGGCTGGTGGCGAGTATTCGGACAGTCGCCGAGTGCGCAAGGATGGCTTCGATCACGTCGGCGGCAGCGTCGAGAACGTGCTCGCAGTTGTCGATCACTAACAGCCGGACCCGGCCCTCCAAGGCAGCGGCCACCGACTCACTGACGCTCTTTCCCGGCTGCTGGGTGATGCCCAGCACCGCGGCCACTGCATCGGGTATCGCCGCGGGATCGGTGACCGCTGCCAGTTCGAAAAACCAAACCCCGTCTAGAAACTCATCAGCAAGTCGTGTGGCAATCTCTAACGCGAGACGAGTCTTGCCGACGCCGCCCACCCCAGTCAGTGTCACCAGGCGATGCGCCTTGATCGCCGCTTCGATCTCTGCGACTTCGGACTCACGTCCGATCAAGCTGGTGGTCGCAGGCCGCAGATTTCCCGGAGTCGTATCGAGCGCCCGCAACGGCGGAAAGTCCGCGCGAAGTCCCGCTGCTCGTACTTGAAACACCCCGACCGGCATCGGCACATCCCGCAACCTTCGCGGCCCCAGATTGACGAGATCAACTCCACTGAGCAGACCCGCAGTCGACTCAGCCACGAGAATCTGACCACCGTGCCCAGCGGCCATCACCCGCGCCGCACGATTCAGCACTGCACCGAAATAGTCGGACTCGCGCAACTCAGCTTCGCCGGTAGCCAACCCCATGCGCACCGGCAACTCCAGCGCCCGCTGCGCGGCCACCGCCGCATCCACCGCCGAGCGCGGCGAGCCGAACGCGGCACACGCCCCGTCGCCGGTGTGCTTGAACAACCAGCCCCCGTGCGCCTCAATCGCCGAACGCAACACCTCGTCGTGGCCTGCCAGCGCCGTCCGCATCCCATCTGCGTCGGCCTCCCACCGACGGGTAGAACCCTCCACGTCGGTTAACAAGAACGTCACCACTCCTGAAGGAGGAGCAGCCGCAGCAGCGGACACACCGGCAGATTCTCACAATAGGCGCAATCACACCATGCACATCGCCAAGACAAACCACCCGCGCAGCAATCGGTGAGGTGATCGCGGTGCAGGTGGCGTCGTCTAACGAAGCCTTGACTTAAACGTCGTAGTACAGCGCGAACTCGTAGGGATGCGGCCGGATGTTCACCGGCTCGATCTCGACCTCGCGCTTGTAGCTGATCCACGTCTCGATCAGGTCGGGCGTGAAAACTCCACCCTCCGTAAGGTATTCGTGGTCGGCTTCAAGCCGGTCGATGACGGCTGACAACGACGTGGGAGCCTGCGGAATGTTGGCGGCCTCGTCCGGCTGCAATTCGTAGAGGTCCTTGTCGACCGGTGCCTGCGGCTCGATCTTTTTCTTGATGCCGTCCAGGCCGGCCATCAGCATCGCTGAGAACGCGAAGTAGGGGTTACCGGACGAGTCGGGGCAGCGGAACTCCAGCCGCTTGGCCTTCGGATTGTTGCCGGTGATCGGAATGCGGACACACGCCGACCGGTTGCGCTGGCTGTAGACCAGGTTGATCGGCGCCTCGAAGCCGGGAACCAGCCGCTTGTAGGAGTTGACGGTCGGGTTGGTGAACGCCAGCAGCGACGGCGCGTGGTGCAGGATGCCGCCGATGTAGTGCCGGGCGGTGTCGGCAAGACCCGCGTAGCCGACCTCGTCGTAGAACAGCGGCCCGCCCTCTTTCCACAACGACTGGTGCACGTGCATGCCGGACCCGTTGTCGCCGAAGAGCGGTTTGGGCATGAACGTCACGGTCTTGCCGCCCTGCCACGCGGTGTTCTTGATGATGTATTTGAACAGCATCAAGTCGTCGGCGGCGTGCAGCAGCGTATTGAACTTGTAGTTGATCTCGGCCTGGCCGCCGGTGCCCACCTCGTGGTGGCCCTTTTCCAGCACGAACCCGGCATTGATCAGATTGGTCTGCATCTTGTCGCGCAAATCGACGTACTGGTCGCTGGGCGCCACCGGGAAATACCCGCCCTTGGGACGGACCTTGTACCCGCGGTTGGGGCTGCCGTCGGCCTCGGTGGCCACGCCGGTGTTCCACCAACCGGAGACGGCGTCGACCTCATAGAACGACCCGTTAGTGCGCGAGTCGAATGCCACCGAGTCGAAGATGTAGAACTCGGCTTCCGGCCCGAAGTAGGCGGTATCGGCTATGCCGGTGCTGATCAGGTAGTTCTCGGCCTTGCGCGCTACGTTGCGGGGGTCGCGCGAGTACGCCTCACGGGTGAATGGGTCGTGCACGAAGAAGCTGAGGTTCAGCGTCTTGGCCGCGCGGAATGGGTCGATGATCGCCGTGTCGGGGTCGGGCAGCAGCATCATGTCGGATTCGTGGATCGACTGGAAGCCGCGGATAGAGGACCCGTCGAAGGCCAGCCCGTCATCGAACACGCTCTGGTCGAAGGCCGAGGCGGGGATGGTGAAGTGCTGCATTATTCCGGGCAGGTCGCAGAATCGAACGTCGACAAATTCGACCTTCTCGTCAGCGATGAACTTGATGATGTCGTCGGCGGTCTTCGCCGACACCGAAATGTTCTCCCTGGTTGCGGGCTTCGCGTCTAATGCGGTCATCTTAAAAGCGCTCTCCTTTACTGGCCCCGCACAGTGGTGGCTCGACCAGACCGTATGGACACCATGTTGCCCGTCAATCACCCCTATGTTGCGCTGAGGTTACGCGACGGGGGCTGAGCATGGCCACGGCGGTCGGACCCCGGCTCTACAGTGGAAATCATGGCCCGCACTGATCCATATCCGGGCCAATCACTCGGATTGCCCGAACACGGCCCGCGGTCACTGGCCCGGATGGGACGCCGGTTGGCTGCGCTGACGCTGGATTGGCTGATCGCCTACGGCGTGGCGGCACTGTTGCTGGCGGCCAAGCTGATCGCCCCGACGATGTTGTCGACGGCGGTGCTGGTCATCTGGCTCGTTCTCGGTGTGGTCGCCGTGCGGCTGTTCGGATTCACCCCCGGGCAACTCGCCTGCGGACTGCTGGTGGCATCGGTGGATCGACGCCAGCACGTCGGTCTTGGCCGCGCCGTGGTACGCGGACTGCTGATCGCGGTGGTCATACCCGCGCTGTTCGTCGACGCCGACGGCCGCGGCATCCAGGACAGGGTCACCGCCACCGCTGTGATACGCCGCTGAACTACCTGCGCCGCACCGTGCGCTGCACGCCGCGCGCCTTGGCAGCGGTCGGCATCGGGCCTTTCGGCATGGCCGCCGCCCCGGCCCGCGACCCCAGTGCGGTCAGCCGCGACTCGAGCGAATCCATCTGTTTCACGGTGATGTTGGCAGGTAGCCGGCTGAGGTGACGCTCCAGTTTGGCCAGCGGGACCTCGCCCGCATCGTTGCCGACGACGACGTCGTAGATGGGAACCTCGCCGACCACTCGCGCGGTGCGCTTCTTTTCCTGCGCCAGCAGCGGCTTGACCCGGCTCGCTGACCCCTCGGCGACGAGGATGACGCCAGGCCGGCCGACCACCCGGTGCACGGCGTCGAAGTGACCGGTGGCCGCCACCCCCGGTGTCACCCGCCACTTGCCGCGCAGGTTGTCCAGCACCCAGGCGGCGGCACCGCTCTGGCCTTCGGCTTTGCGGTACACCGACCGTTGCGCACGACGACCGAAAATGATGAACGCCACCAACGCGCCGAGCACCACACCTAGCGGAATCATCATGATCATGCTGAATCCGCCGACGGCCACCCCGCCCGCCACCGACAGCCCGGTGATCAGCACGAAGGCGATGATCATGTAGGGGAGTAGGCGCTTGTCCTCTTTGCGCTGGATGTTAAACGCCTGCCAGAGCTGAGCACGACGCTCCCTCGCGGTGGCCTTGCGGGCTGCCTTGGCTTCTGCTTTGGCTGCTTTGGTCGCCTGGGCATTCCGGGATTTCGCCATGGGATCAGGATACGGCTGGCCGCGCCCGCACAGTCTGCTCGTATAGCCGCCCCGCCCGGTACGACGACCGCACCAACGGTCCTGCGAGTACGCCGGCAAACCCCAGGTCTTCGGCGTAGTGGGCGTAGTCGACGAATTCCTCGGGCGGCACCCAGCGCAGCACCGGGTGGTGGCGCGCCGACGGACGCAGATACTGGGTGATGGTGATGATCTCGCAGCCGGCGTCATGCAGATCGACCAACGCGGTGCGCACCTCGTCGGGCGTTTCGCCCAGCCCCAGGATGAGGTTGCTCTTGGTGACCAGCCCGTATTCGCGGGCCGCGGTGAGCACGCCGAGGCTGCACGCATAGGAGAAGGCGGGCCGTATCCGTTTGAAGATACGCGGCACGGTTTCCACGTTGTGCGCCAACACTTCCGGGCGGGCGTCGAACACCTGCTGCAGGTCGGCGGGATCACCGTTGAAGTCGGGAATCAATAACTCGACGCGCGTTGACGGGTTGAGCCGTTTGATGGCCCGCACCGTCTCGGCATACAGCCAAGCCCCGCCGTCGGGCAGGTCATCACGGGCAACACCGGTGACGGTGGAATACCGCAACCCCATCGCCTGGACGCTTTCGGCGACCCGCCGCGGCTCGTCGCGGTCTAGAGCCGCCGGTTTGCCGGTGTCGATCTGGCAGAAGTCGCAGCGCCGGGTGCACTGCTCACCGCCGATCAGAAAGGTCGCCTCGCGGTCTTCCCAGCATTCGTAGATGTTGGGACAGCCGGCTTCTTCGCAGACGGTGTGCAGACCTTCGCGGCGCACCAGCTTCTTGAGGGCGGTGTACTCCGGACCCATCCGCGCCCGCGTTTTGATCCACGACGGTTTTCGCTCGATCGGTGTCTGGGCGTTGCGCACCTCCAGCCGCAGCAGTTTGCGGCCTTCGGGTGCGACGGTCATGGGGCCGATGTTACGCGGGCGGTGCCAGACCAGCTCAGCGCGAGGCGGCCGTCGAGGGCGTCGCACACCGCGTCGGCAACCATTGTCCGAACGTCGTCGACACCGACTCGGCGACCAAGTTCGACCGATAACGATGTGACGCCCGCGTCGGTGATGCCGCACGGGATGATCGACGCGAACGCATCCAAGTCGCAGTCACAGTTGAGTGCGAACCCGTGCAGCGTGGTCGCCCGCGATACCCGCACTCCGATGGCCGCGACCTTGCGCTGCGGCCGCGCGCCTTGGGCGGGCAGCCACACCCCCGAACGCCCGTCGACGCGGCCCACCTGCAGGCCCAGTTCTGTGCACACCGTGATGAGTGATTCTTCAAGGCGGCGAACGTAATTGACCACATCGAGCGGCTCGGCGAGCCCGATGATCGGATAGCCGACGAGTTGACCGGGGCCGTGCCAGGTGATCTTGCCGCCCCGATCGGTGTCGACCACGGGCGTTCCGCCGGATGGTCGCTCCTGTGCCTGGGTGCGTCGCCCGGCGGTGTAGACCGAGGGGTGTTCCAGCAGCAGCAGCGTGTCGGGCCCGCCGCCGACCCGGGCGTCGGCCAGTTCGCGCTGCAGCTGCCAGCAGGTGCGATAGTCGATGCTGCCCAGCTGGCGGACGTCGATCGGGGCGATGCTCGACCGGATGGAGCTCACACGGCGAGGTTACCCGGCGGCTACGTCCGCCGCCCGCCTTCTGTAGCCCGCCGAATGTCACGCTGGCGTGACAGTCGATGGCGGTCGTCACGCTAACGCGACTGTCGGCGTGCCAAAGCGGCGCGGACCCGTCGAATGATGTCGGCTGGCCGGTCACCGGCGACTACTCGTATGACAATCCAGCCGCAACGCTCAAGCATCTCCAGTCTTCGAATGTCCCAGCTGTACTGTCGCCGGTCGATACGATGTTGATCGCCGTCATATTCGACCGCGACTTTGACATCTGCCCAACCCATATCCAGGTAAGCGAAGACGTCACCGAACTCATCTGCTACTGGTATCTGCGTCTGTGGTTTGGGCAGACCAGCGTCGATGAGCAGCAGTCGAAGCCACGTCTCCTGCGGCGAATGGGCTCCAAAGTCCAGTAAATTGAGCGCATTTCGCGCCTGGTTAATGCCGCGCCGACCCGGATAGCGCTGGACCAGTACCTCCACGTCTGGCGTCTTCAGCTCGGTTGCCCGGCCGAGCGCGTCGATCGCCGCCACCGCTTCGCCGACCGGATACCAGCATGCGAGGTCGAGCGCAGTGCGGGCAGGAGTCGTCACGGGAATGCCGTCGAGCGTGCTGACCTCATCGTGCTCGATGCGGTCGCCGCGAATTCGCAACCCGGCGAGAGGGTTTCTGTTGGTGTGGATGATCTCCAGTGGAGCTGTGACATCGACCCATTTGGCGCCGTACATCCCTGACGCTGACAGTCCCGCGATGATGCCCCGTCGTCTAGACCACAACCAACCCGCGTATGCGCGAACCTGTGGTGTCAGCTCGCATCCAGGGCTGACGTATACGTCGCGAAATAGCCTGTTATATCGAGTTCGAAGCTGACTCTTCATCAGGTCACCGTTGGCGACGGCCTCGCTGCCGATAAATGGCTCCGCCATGGCCGAAGTGTGGCCCATGCCGACAGCCCCGTCACTTCAGCGCCAGCTTGGTTGTTGACCGCCACGCTGGCGTGACGCTCGGCTGCCGCAGTCACACTGGCGTGACGCTCGACTGCCGCCGCCACGCTGGCGTGACGCTCGGCGGGGCAGGGCACGGGCGAACACCGGCCGCTGCCACGCTGGCGTGACGCTCGGCTGCCGCGGTCACGCTGGCGTGACGCTCGACGTGAAAAAGCCTATGCGGCGCTGCGGCGGGCGGTGGCGTAGCCCAGCGCTTCGCCGATGGTGTTGTGGTTGAACACGAAACCGGCCCGCTCGAGGGCTGCCGGGATGACCCGTTGGCCACACAGCAGTCCCTCGTTGGCGAACTCGCCGAGCACGGCGCGCACCGCGAAACCGGGCACCATCAACGGTGCACGCCGGTGTACCGCATGCCCCAACGCCGTGGTGAACTCGGCGTTGGTGACCGGGGCGGGACCGGTCAGGTTCACCGGCCCGGACAACCCGTCGTCGAAGATTGCGAAGATCAAAGCCCGGACTTCGTCTTCGAGGCTGATCCAGGAGATGTACTGGCGGCCATTGCCCAGCCGGGCGCCGAGGCCGACGGCGAACAACGGCCGCAGGCGGCTCAGCGCACCACCGGAAGGTGCCAGCACCACGCCGGTGCGGGCCAGCACCACCCGGCTCCCGGCTTGCTCGGCGACCTCGGTCGCCGCTTCCCAGTCCTGACAGAGCTGGGCGAGGAAACCTTCACCAGCAGTAGCGTTTTCGTCGACCGCACGGTCCTTCGTGTTGCCGTAGTAGCCGACGGCGCTGGCGTTGACGAACACCTCCACTCCGGCGTCGGCAACCGCGGCCGACAGCACCTCGGTCGGGGTGATGCGGCTATCGCGCAGGTTTTGCTTGAACGCTCCCGACCAGCGCCGCCCGCCGATGTTGATGCCGCACATATTGACCACAGCGTCCACACCGCTAAGCGCGCTGGCGTCGAATTCGCCGCTTTCCGGATTCCAGTGCAACTCATGAGAGTTGGCGGGCGTACGTCGCACAATGCGCAGCACCTGGTGGTCGTCGGCCCGCAGCGCCGCCACCAAAGCTGAGCCGATGAGTCCCGACGAACCCGCAATGGCAACAACGCTTTTCACAGTCGCCACAGCCTCTTCAAAGCCCTACAGTCCCAAATCGGCTTCGAACGCCGCTTCTTCGAGACGATGCTTGATGGTGGTCAGGAAACGTCCGGCATCAGCGCCGTCGATCAGCCGGTGATCGTATGTCATCGGCAGATAGCAGACTGAGCGCACCCCGATCGACTCGTTGCCGGTGTCGTCGACGACCACTCGCGGCCGTTTGACGATGGCCCCGGTGCCCAACATCGCGGCCTGCGGCGGCACCAGGATCGGGGTGTCGAGCAGCGCACCCTGGCTGCCGATATTGGTGATGGTGAAGGTGCCGCCGGACAGCTCGTCGGGTCGCAGGTCGCCCGAGCGGGCCCTGGCCGCGATGTCGGCGATGGCGCGTGCCAGCCCGGCCAGCGACAGGTCACCGGCATTGTGGATCACGGGGGAGAGCAGCCCTTGCTCGGTATCGACGGCGAAACCCAGGTGCTCGGCTTCGTAGAAGGTGATTTCCTTGGTGTCTTCGTTGTAGCTGGCATTGACGTTGGGGTGGGCCTTGAGCGCGTCGATCACCGCACGCGCGATGAACGGCAGATAGGTCAGGTTCACATTTTCGCGTTCGGCGAACCCGGCCTTGGCCCGGGCCCGCAGCGCCACGATCCTGGTCATGTCGACCTCGTGTACCTGCGTCAGTTGTGCTGTGGCTTGCAGAGATTCGCGAGTCTTGTTGGCGGTGATCTGGCGGATGCGGCTGGCTTTTTGAGTCGTCCCACGCAGGTGCGCCAGCGCGGGAGCCGTCGCGGCTGCGGCAGCGGGGGCAGGAGCGGCGGTCGGCGCCGGCGCGACCGGTGCGGGCGCCTTATCGGCCTCTTCCTTCTGTGCCGCCGCGGCCAGCACATCTTGTTTACGAATGCGGCCGCCGACGCCGGTGCCCGACACCTCGGTCAGGTCGATGTGGTGCTCAGCGGCCAACTTTCGCACCAGCGGGGTGACGTAGGGTCCGCCGCCGGTTGCGGCGGGCTCCGAGGCAGACGGTGTCGGTTCGGCGGGCTCCGAGGCAGGCGGCGCCGGGGCGACAGGCTGCGGCGCCGGTGCCGGTTCGGGCGCAGGTGTGGGCTCTGCCGCCGGCTTCGGTTGGGCCACCGGCTGGCGCTCCGGCCCGGTTTCCGGCTCAGGCGCCGGCTCGGGTGCGGGCGGGGTCTTCTTCTCGGGCGCCGCGGAGGGCTGTCCGGTGCCTATCCTGGCCAGTTCGCCGCCGACCTCGACAGTGGTGTCCTCCTCAGCGGTGATGGAAAGCAACGTGCCCGCCAACGGTGACGGGATCTCGGTGTCCACCTTGTCCGTGGAAACTTCCACCAGGGGCTCGTCGGCCTGCACCGAATCACCGATTTTCTTCAGCCAGCGAGTCACCGTGCCCTCGGTCACCGACTCGCCCAGCTCGGGCATCAATACCGGCTGGGAGCCCGCCGGGGCGCCATGGTCGGAACCGGAGGCCGGCGCCGCAGGCTGCGGCTGTGGTGCGGGTTCGGGCGCGGGTTCGGCGGCCGGTTCGGTCGCAGGTTGCGCCGCTTGACCGTCGC
Source organism: uncultured Actinomycetota bacterium (assembly GCA_963830605.1). Lineage (GTDB taxonomy): Bacteria > Actinomycetota > Actinomycetes > Mycobacteriales > Mycobacteriaceae > Mycobacterium. Next base: position 477,140 of record CAWHML010000005.1, read on the forward strand.
CGGCGTCGGCGCGGTCGCCGATGACCGCCAGCTCGCCGCCGACCTCGACGGTGTCGTCCTCCTGGGCCACGATTTTGGTCAGCACGCCGGACGCCGGCGACGGGATTTCGGTGTCGACTTTGTCGGTGGACACCTCGAGCAGCGGCTCGTCGACTTCCACCGTGTCGCCTTCTTGCTTGAGCCAGCGCGTCACCGTCCCCTCGGTGACACTTTCACCGAGTGCCGGCATCTGAACGGAGACGGACATCTCTGTTGACTCCTCGATCGATCAATCGGTCGGCACGGGTGACCTCTGGCTTACCACACGCGGCAGGCCGCAACCCATCCTGTCACTGCGGCGCACCACGCATTAAGCCAGGGCGCAGGCGCTTGACACCTGACAGGGGCGCAGGCAAGGTCGAACCCGCTTGCCCGGCAGTCCGCGCGTGGAGGTCCTTTTGTCAGCACTACAACCGGTGGCCGAGCGCCTCGTCGATAGCCCTGACGGTGTCCGCATAGCGGTATTCGAAGAGGGCGACCCTGACGGCCCGACCGTCGTGCTCGTGCACGGCTGGCCCGATTCGCACGTGTTGTGGGATGGCGTGGTTCCGATGCTGGCCGAACGTTTCCGGGTGGTGCGCTACGACAACCGTGGCGTCGGTGCGTCGACGGTGCCCAAGGCCGTGTCCGCCTACGCGATGGCGCATTTTGCCGACGACCTCGACGCCGTGATCAATGCGCTCAGCCCCGGGCAGCCGGTCCATGTGGTGGGCCACGACTGGGGGTCGGTTGGCGTCTGGGAATATCTGAGCCGTCCCGGCGCGCGGGACCGAATCGCCTCGTTCACCTCGGTATCCGGCCCGAGCCAGCACCACCTCGTCGACTACATCTTCACCGGTCTGCGCCGCCCCTACCGTCCGCGCACCTTCATCCGGGCACTGAGCCAGGCGCTGCGGCTGGGGTACATGGTGGCTTTCTCGGTACCGCTGCTGGCCCCGATGCTGATCCGGGCGGCATTGTCGAGTGCGCTGATCCGCCGCCGGCTGGTCGGGGGCATTCCCGCCGACCTCATCCACCATTCGCCGGACCTGGCCCGGGACGCCGCGAACTCGGTGAAGACGTACCCGGCCAACTACTTCCGGTCCTTCACCGGCCCTCGGCGCGACCACTATGTCGACGTGCCGGTGCAGCTCGTCGTCAATACCGAAGACCCTTATGTACGCCCGTACGGGTATGACGTCACCGCCCGGTGGGTACCGCGGCTGTGGCGCCGCGACCTGAAGGCCGGGCACTGGTCGCCAATGTCGCACCCGCAGGTGCTGGCGACCGCGGTGCACGAGTTCGCCGACTTCATCGACGGCGGGCAGCCCAGTCGTGGGCTGCTGCGCGCGCAGGTTGGCCGCCCGCGCGACAACTTCTCCGGCACCCTGGTCTCGGTGACCGGGGCCGGCAGCGGCATCGGCCGGGCGACTGCGCTGGCATTCGCCGCCGACGGCGCCGAGCTGGTGGTCAGCGACATCGACGAGGCCGCCGCCAAAGACACCGCCGCGCAGATCACGGCGGGCGGCGGCGTAGCGCACCCCTATCGGCTCGACGTGGCCGATCCGGACGCAGTCGAGGCGTTCGCCGAGCAGGTCTGCGCCTCTCACGGCGTGCCCGACATCGTGGTCAACAACGCCGGAATCGGGCACGCCGGCCGGTTCCTCGATACGCCGCCCGAGGGATTCGACAAGGTATTGGATGTCAACTTGGGCGGCGTGGTCAACGGCTGCCGGGCCTTCGGACGCCGGCTCGTCGAGCGCGGCGCCGGTGGGCACATCGTCAACGTCGCCTCAATGGCGGCCTACGCACCATCCGCGTCACTGAGCGCCTATTGCACCTCCAAGGCGGCGGTGTACATGTTCTCCGATTGTCTGCGGGCCGAACTCGCGACGGCAGGTGTCGGCGTCACGACAATCTGCCCCGGTGTGGTGAACACCAATATCGTGCACACCACACGGCTCGACGCGCCAAAGAGCAGCAGCGAGCGGCTCGAGGGGCGGCGCGCCCAGCTGGAACGGCTGTACGCTGCGCGACGCTACGGTCCGGAGAAGGTGGCAAAGGCGATCGTCTCGGCGGTGCGGAAAGACAAGCCGATCCGGCCGGTCACACCGGAAGCGTATCTGTTCTACGGTCTGTCGCGGATGCTGCCGCAAGCGCTGCGCAGCACCGCACGCGCACGGGTGCTCTAGCGGCGGCGCCGAGCCAATGCATTGATCGCGACGGTTGAGGGTACCCGCAGACGAATTGTTTGCATTGAAAGGACCTCGCCGATGACAGCGAAAGAAGACATGGCCACCACGCGCGAGGTGGCCGCGTCCGTCCAGCAGGTGTGGGACGTGATGGCCGACGGGTGGACTTACTCGCAATGGGTGGTGGGCAACAGCCGGACTCGCGCCGTCGACTCCAGCTGGCCCGAACCCGGTGCGGCCATCCGCCACTCCGTCGGTGTCTGGCCGTTGGTGATCAACGACCAGACCTCGGTCGAAAGCGCCGCCCCGCCCTATGAGCTGGTTTTGCGGGCCGGGCTGGGGACGCTCGGTGCGATGCAGATCACGATGCGACTCGAAGAAACCCCGAGCGGGTGCCGGGTCCACATGATCGAGGTGCCGGTGGAGGGACCGCTGCGTTTCATCCCGGATCGGGTGAATCTGCTGGGTATCTTCCCGCGCAACCGAGAGTGTCTGCTGCGATTGGCCGCGATCGCCGAACGGCTCGAACCGAGCCAGGTGAAGTAAATGACCGATGGCCGTGGAGATTCAGTCGATGCGGTCGTCATTGGTGCCGGGCACAACGGGTTGGTTGCCGCGTCGATGCTGGCCGACGCCGGCTGGGACGTGCTGGTACTCGAAGCCCAGCCCGAGCCGGGCGGTGCAGTTCGCAGCGCCGAATTGACGCCCGGCTACATCACCGATCTGTTCAGCTCCTTCTACCCGATGACAGCGGCGTCGCCGGCTATCGCCGCACTGGGGTTGGAAGACCACGGACTGCGATGGTCGCACGCCCCAGCGGTCGTCGGGCATCCCCGCAGCGCCGACGACGACGACCCGCCGATCCTCTTCCACGACCCGGCCCGCACCGCGGCCGAGTTCGAGCGTCGCGAGCGGGCTGACGGCGAGAACTGGTGGCGCTTAGTTTCGCTGTGGCAGAAGATCAGAACGCCATTGCTGGACGCGTTGTTGTCGCCGTTCCCGCCGGTGCGCCCGACCCTGCAGCTACTGCGTCGGCTCGGCACTGCAGAAGCCATCAGGCTGGCGAGTCTGCTGGTGCAGCCGGCGAACGCCATGGCCGAACATCTTTTCGTCGGCGAGGCGCCGCGAACCTTGTTGCTGGGCAACGCAATGCACGCTGACATACCGCCCGACGCACCCGGGAGCGGCGTGATGGGCTTCTTGATGGCTATGCTGGGACAGGACGTTGGATGGCCGGTGCCCGTCGGCGGTTCGGGGCAGATGACGGCGGCGCTGGTCAATCGGGCCCAGGCTGCCGGGGCGCAGATCGAATGCAATCAGGAAGTTTCTCGCATTCAGGTGCGCGGCAGCCGGGCGGTCGGTGTCACCACTGCCGACGGGCGTTCGGTGCGCGTGCGACGGGCGGTGGTGGCCAATGTGACGGCGCCGCGGTTGTTCTGCGACCTGCTGCCGCGCGAGGCGGTGCCCGATCACCTGCTGCGCGACATGAAGGACTACGAGTGGGATCCCCCGGTGGTGAAGGTCAATTACACCCTTTCCGAACCTATTCCGTGGAGATCGCAGAATCTTAGCGGTGTCGGCACCATCCATCTGGGGGCTGATGGCGACGGTCTGGTGCGGTGGATGGCCGACTTGAATACCCGAGTAGTGCCGAAAAGCCCGTTCATGTTGTTGGGTCAGACCACTACGGCAGACCCCACCAGATCACCAAAGGGCACCGAGAGTGTCTGGGCGTACACGCATTTGCCGCGCACCGTGTCCGATGACAAGTCAGCGGACCAGGTGGCCGAATCGATGGACCACGTAATCGAAGAGCACGCGCCGGGCTTCGCGGACCGGGTGATCGGCCGGTTCATGCAACGTCCGTCGGACCTGGAAGCCAGCAACGCGAACCTGCACCGGGGTTCGGTCAACGGCGGCACTTCTCAACTGCAGCAGATGCTGATCTTCCGGCCGGCGCCCGGGATGGGGCGGGCCGAAACCCCGATCGACCGGCTGTTTCTGGGCAGCGCATCGGCCACGCCCGGCGGCTCGGTGCACGGCGCCTGCGGGCGCAACGCGGCCAACGCGGCGCTACACGCCGACGGGCTCACCGGCTGGCCGCGGCGGGCGTTGAGTCGTCGATACATCTCGCTGCTGGTCAAGTAGGGGACCGGGCCGCACATCGTCGGCGATGAGAATTCACCAAGATTCAGTTAATAGATCTTTTGACAGTTCAGATGCTGAAGCATTCAATTAAAACGGCACCGACGCCCTCGCCGAAACTGGCGGCCCCGCAGCCGATCCCGGCTATGTCGATGCCGCCGTCGCCATTGGAAACTTCAGCGAGGCGCTGGCCGGCTGCTGGGCCCTGACCCGACCGGCGGGAGCATCGACTTGGCCTCCGCCACCGGAGCCGACGTTACCGCGGTGGCTGACATGGGACCGTTCGACGCTGTCTTCGAGCCGAGTACCGTTTCTGCTGGCGCGGACCTCCTCGGGGATGGCCTGGGCTCCTCGGCATCACTGAGCGACCTGTGGACGGAACTGCTGACACTATTCTGACCAACTTGCCGTTTACCCGTTCGCGGCGATGTCTTCGAGCACTGAGATCATGGTGCGCGTCGGCACGCCGGTGCCGCCCTTAGGGGTGTACCCCCATGGGCTGCCGGTGTTGTACGCCGGGCCGGCCACGTCGATATGCGCCCATCCCACCCCGTCGGCGACAAACTCACGCAAGAAGACGCCCGCCACCAGCATCCCGGCGAAACGCTGCCCGCTCACGTTGGCCAAGTCCGCCACGGTCGACTTCAGGTCATCCTTGAGATCATCGGGAAGCGGCATAGGCCAACCGTTTTCGCCGACCCGTTGAGAGATCGCCGCCACCCGGTCGCGGAAGTCGTCGCTGCCCATCACTCCCGGGGTTCGTGCGCCTAGCGCCACCGTCTGCGCGCCGGTCAGCGTCGACGTCTCGATCAGGTAGTCCGGCTGGTCCTCGCAGGCCCGCACGATGGCGTCGGCGAGGATGAGCCGGCCCTCGGCGTCGGTATTGAGCACCTCCACGGTGGTGCCGCCGTACTGGGTGAGCACGTCACCGGGGCGCTGCGCCGTCGCAGACGGCATGTTCTCAGCTATGGGCACGGTGGCGGTCACGTCGATCGGCAGCGCTAGCTTGGCGGCCGCCACGACGGTGGCGATGACCGCGGCGGCGCCGCCCATGTCGGAGGTCATGTAGTGCATCGAGGCGGCCGGCTTGATGGAGATGCCGCCGGTGTCGAAGGTGATGCCTTTGCCGATCAGCGCCACCTTTTTCGCCTGCGTGCGGTTTTTGGCCAGCCGAGATCCGTGATGCGTCAACCGCACCAGCCGGGGTGGGCGCGACGAGCCCTTGCCGACGCCGATCACTCCGCCGTAACCGGCCTTCTGCAGTGCCTTATCGTCGAGCACTTCGACGTCGAGGCCGGCCGAGACGCCCAAAGCCTTTGCGCGAGAGGCTAGTTCGGCCGGATACAGATGACTTGGGGGAGTATTGACCAAGTCGCGTGCGGTGGCCACCGCCGTCGCCACTGCCGCGGCGTGGGCAGCCTCGGCCTTGGCGCCCTTGGCGGTGGATAAGACCGTGACCTTTCGCAGCCCGGGGTCTTTGGGCGCCGTCTTGCTGCTGCGGAACGCGGTGAACCTGTAACTGCCCAGGATCAGCCCCTCGACGGCCGCCGAAACAACACCAGCTCCGGGAATTTCGCCCAACGTGGAGATGACCGATTCGGCGGCGCCCAGCGACCGGGCCGCCGTGCCGGCGACTCGGCGGATCAAGTCTGTGGGCCACTCGTCACGAGGTTTGCCCAAGCCGACCGTCAGCACGCTGCCCACCGGGAGTGACCCCACCACCAACCGGTGCACCTGCTCGGCGCTGCCGGTGGCGTCGAGTGCGCGCAGCCCGGCGTCGATTTCGGCCACCGCGTCCGGCGGCAAAAACGGCTCGGCCGCGGCGACGACCGCGCCCGGTCGATCGTCACCGTTTTCTGTGCAGGTCGAGACGACCGGAATGACCAACACCGCCGCGCTTGCCCCGCGTCGTGGCAGCGATGAGGAGACGGATACGGCAGGGGCGTCATAACTCGGCTGGGTGCTCACTCGGATCACCCTATCGACCGGCATTCGTCGCGGCGGTAGCAGCGGCTGCCGCGCAACCGGTCAGCTTTGTTCGAGTCGTCGACTCGTTGAGCGGCAACGTTGTAGCCCGGTAATGGACGGCGGTGGAGGCCACCCCGGGGTTGCCTCGGCGACCCGTCTAGCGAATGGCTGTACTGGCTCGACGGTGACGTATTCGGTACCTCAGCCGCACGGCATCACCGCTGGACATCCAGATCAATGTTGGCGGTGTCGACCTATTCCCCACCACCGGCAACCTCGCAACCACCAACGCGGGCGTCGGCGACATCGCGATCACGGAGGGCAACGGTGCCGTCGCCAATGCCGTCGGCGGCGTTGGCAACTTCGCGTCCGCTATCGGCGACGGTGCCACAGCCACCGCGAACAACAGCGGTGACATTGCCTCCGCGTACGGTGACGGCAGTGCCGCGACGGCTAACGGCTACAGCGACTTGGCCTCCGCCTTCGACGTCGTCGAGATCTTCGGTGGTCCGGCCCTGGAAACTGCTACCGGCGCCATTACCTCATAAACATCTTCCCGAGCCTGTTCTAGGCGCTGACCCGCGGCACCCGCACCCCCCCGATTAGGGTGAGTGGCCGTGAGCAATGACGCGCAACACGGACCGCTCGAAAGCCGTCATCGCGAGCTCGGCGCCACTTTCGCCGAGTTCGGCGGCTGGCTGATGCCGGTGTCCTATGCCGGCACCGTCAGCGAGCACAACGCCACCCGTAACGCCGTCGGCCTGTTCGACGTCAGCCATCTCGGCAAGGCGTCGGTCCGCGGACCGGGCGCCGCGCAGTTCGTCAACTCCGCACTCTCCAACGACCTGAGCCGCATCGGTCCGGGTCAAGCTCAATACACGTTGTGCTGCAACGAATCCGGCGGTGTCATCGACGATTTGATTGCCTACTACGTCGCTGACGACGACATTTTCCTGGTGCCCAACGCGGCCAACACCGCCGCCGTGGTCGCCGCGCTGCAGGCAGCCGCCCCGGGTCAGCTGACCGTCACCGATGAACACCGCTCTTATGCGGTGCTAGCGGTGCAGGGCCCGCGTTCGGGCGAGGTGCTGGACTCGCTGGGCCTGCCGACGGCCCTGGGCTACATGGCTTACCTCGACGCGGCACTGGACGGCGTGCCGGTGCGGGTCTGCCGCACCGGGTACACCGGTGAACACGGCTATGAGCTGCTGCCGCCGTGGAGGTTGGCGGCTGCGGTATTCGACGCGCTGCTTGCTGCGGTCGACCGGGCGGGCGGCCAGCCGGCCGGGCTGGGTGCCCGCGACACGTTGCGCACCGAGATGGGTTACCCCCTGCACGGTCATGAGTTGTCGGCGGACATTTCGCCGTTGCAGGCCCGGTGCGGCTGGGCGATCGGTTGGAAAAAGGAGGCGTTTTTCGGGCGCGACGCCCTGCTGGCCGAGAAGGCAGCCGGTCCGCGGCGATTGCTGCGGGGGTTACGCGCGGTCGGTCGCGGTGTGCTGCGGCCCGGCCTGCCGGTGCTCGACGGGGACACCAAGATCGGCGTCACCACCTCCGGAACGTTCTCTCCGACACTGAAAGTCGGTGTCGCGCTGGCCCTGGTCGACACTGACGCCGGCATCGAAGATGGTCAGCACGTCAACGTGGACGTGCGTGGCCGCGCGCTGGAGTGCGAAGTGGTGCGCCCGCCGTTTGTCGCCGCCAAGACCCGCTGAGCCCCGGATACAATCACAGGATGACCAGCGCGCTCAACGAGTTCACAGTGGTGCGCACCGCAGACCCGATGAGCGACCAGGCCCGCCAAGCTATCCTGGCCGACCCGGGCTTCGGCCGGTATCACACCGACCACATGGTGTCGATCGACTACACCGACGGCCAAGGTTGGCACGACGCGCGGGTGACCGCCTACGGCCCGATCGAACTGGACCCGTCTGCGATAGTGCTGCACTACGCGCAATCAGTGTTCGAAGGGCTCAAGGCCTACCGTTGGCCAGACGGGTCGATCGTGTCGTTTCGGGCGCCGGCCAATGCCGCCCGGATGCGTGCTTCGGCACAGCGGATCGCGATTCCGGAGCTGCCCGAAGAGCTGTTCGTCGAGTCGCTACGTCAACTGATCGCCGTCGACGAGGCCTGGGTGCCGCCCGCCGGCGGCGAGGAGTCGCTGTATCTGCGCCCATTCATCTTCGCCACGGAGCCCGGGCTCGGCGTGCGGCCGGCCAAGCAGTACCGGTATCTGGTGCTGGCCTCACCGGCCGGTGCGTACTTTCCGCGTGGCGTCAAGCCGGTCACCGTGTGGGTGTCGACGGACTATGTGCGGGCCAGCCCCGGCGGCACCGGTGCAGCCAAGTTCGGTGGCAATTACGCCGCCTCGCTGGTGGCGCAGGCCGAAGCCGCCGATAAGGGCTGTGATCAGGTGGTGTGGCTCGATGCCGTCGAACGGCGCTACATCGAAGAGATGGGCGGGATGAACATCTTCTTCGTGTTCGGTAGCGGCGCCTCGGCACGGCTGGTCACTCCGGAGCTGTCCGGGTCGTTGCTGCCGGGGATCACCCGGGACTCGTTGCTGCAGTTGGCAACTGATGCGGGTATCGGCGTGGAGGAACGCAAGATCGACATCGACGAAGTGCAGAAGAAGACGGTGGCAGGTGAGATCACCGAGGTGTTCGCCTGCGGCACCGCGGCGGTGATCACCCCGATCTCGCGGGTGAAGTATGGCGACGGTGAGTTCGTGGTGGCCGACGGCGAGCCCGGGGAAGTGACGATGGCGCTGCGCGACACGCTGACCGGTATTCAACGCGGCACCTTCGCCGACACCCACGGGTGGATGGCCCGGCTGGGCTGACTCAGCGGCGCGCTGTCGGCATCATCCGGGGCGATGCAGCCGGCTTCGACCCGGTGGGCGTACGGATCACTTGTAGACCTACCGAGGCAAGGATGGTGGGGATCTTCCGCACGAACATTCGGTCATACTCTGCGATGTCGGGGTAGCGCTCGAACAGCTCATCCCAGGGCAGCAGATACGGTGTCTCCTTGCGGCGCCTGGCTTCTTCCAGCAGGAGCTTCACTTCTTGGGGGTCATCGGCCTGCGGCATATCGATCTGGGTCCAGCCAGAGGCGATGCGGTCGCGATTCCAGCGGTCATGTTCTTCAACGCCGAGTTTGTAGACCTCGTCCGGCTCGAAAGTGAATTCTTTGGCGTCCCAGTCCCGCAACGGCGCGATAGCGCATCCGACCATTCGTAGTTTGACCGGAATGTCACGTGCTTGGTCGCGACTGGAGTCGCGGCGCGCCTCGTCGAGGTCCTCCCAGGTGGGAGCCGGCTTGTTCTCGCTGACTTGATCCTTACGCCACAGTTCGTGAATGGCGTGCGCCATCGGTTCCACCGAGCCGACCCGGACGAATTCGGCGGTGGCTGTGCGGTCGATGCTGGAGAAGACGTCGATCGTCGACAGTGCCCCGGCATCTTTGACTTCGCCGAGCAATCCGGCCACGCCGTGCCGGCGGGAGAGTACGGCCACTACGGGGATGGCCGGATCTAATTCATGGCGCAGTCTCAGTGCCGTTTCGAATGCTTGCTCGTCTCGGTATGCGGTCACGTAGGCGCGGCTGATCTCTGGTGTTCTCGGGTCGCTGTGATGCTCAGGCAGTCGGCCGATGTCACGGTTGGTTGGCGTGAAACTGTAAAATTCGCAGTACTTTTCCAGCGCCGGATGCTGGCCGAGCAGTGCGTCGATGCGAGCCTTCGGCTGTTCGTCGAGTACGGTCACCACCAGCGGCTGACGGCTGTCGGCTCGGGCGTCATACCAGGCCCGGGCCGCATGGTAGATCAACCACTCGCCCAACGGATCCAGGTGAGCGACGACGATATGAGGTTGGCCGTGCTCGGTGTCGAGAGGGTGGTCCTCTAACAGCAGTCGCGCGCTGATCTCGTTGATATTGAAGAAGTCAACCGACAGTTCCGGGTCGTCGCGTTGCGTCTCCTGAATCCGCAACAAGCGGCAAAATTCGGGATCGGTAATGAGGGCCAGGCACCGCTGGTCTGCCGAGTGGCGCCGGGGCAGGCTCCGGACAGTGGCGACGATCTGGGTGTTGATCGAATCTTTGGGCGTGATTGCGAGCACCCGGTCGGCGCGTTGAGCCCCGGCCGCTTGCAACGTCCGCCGGTGCTGCGCGTCACCGACGATCACCGGGATACCCAGTGTGCGGCATACTTCGATGTCGGGGTTGTTGGCATCCACTTCGATGACGACCACCGGGACTCGGTTCTCGTGCAGATCGCGCAGAAAGACACTGCCGACATAATCGCCGAGGCCGCAGACCACGACATGATCGCGCATCCTCTTGGCGCGCATCTGCTGCAACCGATCGCGAAACAGCACTCCCACTGCGCTGACGGTGGCCCACCCGGCTACCAGCGGCGCCAGGAAGCGGGCAATGTCCGCCTCTACCGGTAGGTCGGCCTTATCCGGGGCATCGATGAAGAAGTCCTTGATACTGATGTATGCGGCGTCGCTGAAGTTGACATGCTTGTGCGGGTATTCCTCTACCAGGAACTTCCACCACCCGACGGAGCCGATCGTGAACACGGCGGCAACGGCGATCGCCAGCAGGTACCACCGGTAGTCGTACAGGAATCGAGTCAGCCGGTGGCTCAGCTTCATTTCAGGACACCGCCGCAGAAACCGGCAAACCATGCTGAGCCACTACGATCCGCCCATCAGTCGTGTTCCACGATCAGCTCGGCCGCCGCAGGCGGTTTTGAGTAGCACATATGGTCCCACGATCAAACGGCAGAGCGGATAAAATCTCGCGATTATGTCGTGCCGGCGAGCAGTACCGCCGCCACCGTCGTGGTCAGTTCGACCGCGGCCCCCAGCACGTCGCCGGTGATGCCGCCGAACCGGCGCACACAATGTCGCACCAACACAACGGCGCAGGCCAGCGCCGCCAGCACCACCGTCGGACCCTGCCACAGCCGCGGGCCGGCCCACACCGCAGCCGCGAGCAACACCGCAATCCAGGCGATCATGGCTGCTGCCGGTTGACTGCCTGCGACCTGAGCGCCCAGGGTGCTGCCCTCGGCCGCCGGCCACGAGCGCCGGCAGGCAATCACGGCCGCAACGCGACCGGCGACCACCGCGACGACGATCGCGATGGGAGCCAGCGCCGAGAACGCCAGCCCTTGCAGCACAATCGCCAGCACGATCGCGCTCACTCCGAACGGACCGGTCGATCCGTCCCGCATCACCGCAAGCGCGCGGGTCGGCGGCCCGAAGCAACCCAGTCCGTCGGCAGTGTCGGCCAGGCCGTCGACGTGCAGGCCGCGGGTGGCGGCCAGCAGCACGGCGACGGCGAGCAGACCGGGCAGGGAGCTGGCCGGGCCGAAGAACACCGTGCCGGCCCAGGTCACCGCAGCGGCCAGCGCACCGAGCACCGCCCCGACCAGCGGCAGGGCCGTCACTGTGCCGCCGCTCAGCCGCCGATCACCGACACCGGGCAGCACCGTTCCAAAAGCCAAAGCCGAAGTCAGGGAACGAATCACCGACCGCTCCGGGTTGAGACACCGGCAGCGGAGAAGGTGGCCATCGACGCCAGCGCGGCAACCGCGGCGCGCAGCACCGGCAGGGCCACCGCGGCGCCGGTGCCCTCGCCGAGGCGCATCCGCAGGTCCACGATCGGCTCGAGCTCCAGCCGAGCCAGTGCCAGCGCGTGGGCCGGTTCGGGGGAGCGGTGACCGGCCTGCCACCACTGTCGCGCTCCGGGCGCCAACTGATCAGCGACCAGCGCCGCGGCCGTCACGGCCAGACCGTCGAGCAGCAGCGGAGTGCGTCGCACCGCGGCTTGCGCACAGAAACCCGCCATTGCCGCCAAATCGGCGCCACCGCAACAACCTAACAGTGCGACCGGATCTGGCAGCACCGTGCGGGCCCGATACAGCGCATCACGCAGTGCCGCTGTCTTGCGCGCCCAGCCGGCGTCGTCGATTCCGGTTCCGTAACCCACCGCCACCACGGGCTCGGACTCCGTCAGCGCTGCCACCAAAACTGTTGACGGCGTGCTGTTTCCGATGCCCATGTCACCGGCGATGAGAATATCGGCGCCCGCATCGACTTCTTCGTCGGCGATGCGCTGACCTGCCTCGATCGCGGCCGCGGTCTCGGTGGCCGACAGCGCGTCTTCGGTGGTGATATCACCGCTGCCGCGCCGCACCTTGTACGCGCCGATGCGCTGCGTCAAAGCGTCGGCGTCCACAGCCAGGTCGGCAACCCGCACCGTCGCGCCGGCCACGCCGGCCAGCGCGTTGATCGCGGCTCCACCGGTGTCGATATTGGCGACCATCTGGGCGGTGACCTCCGGTGGGTAGGCGGACACCCCGCGTCTGCTGACGCCGTGGTCGCCGGCGAACACCACCACCCGGGCGCGTTCGAACTGCGCCGGGGGACAACGGCCTTGACATGAGGCGACCCACACCGACAGATCTTCCAGCCGGCCCAGCGCGCCCGCCGGCTTGGTCAGGGTCCGCTGGCGCGCGCGGGCGGCGGCCGCGGCGTCGGCGTCGAGGACCGACACTGGCGCGAACGCCATCAGGGCGGCCCCGGCTTGATCGACAGCGGCTGTCCGGCCACCACCAGCACCACCCGCTGGCACAGCTCGGCGAGTCGCTGGTTCAAAGTGCCCAGTTCGTCGGCGAAGCGGCGACCCGACGCAGTGGCCGGCACCACCGTCAGCCCGACTTCCGGGCTTACCAGCATCAGCGGCGCGTCGAACCCGGCGACCGCGTCCACCAGCTCGTCGACATCAACGGTCACCGATCCGTTCTGCCAGCCGTCACGGCGATCCAACATGGCGGTCAGCCACCCGCCGACATCGTCGACCAGGGTCGGCGTACCTGACGAACAACGCAAATGTGTTGCTAGATCGACAGTTTCGAGCGTCGACCAGTGCGCGGGCCGCCGGCGGCGGTGCGCGGCCATCCGCTCTGACCAGGCGGGGTCGTCGTGAGCGGCAGCACCGGTGGCAAGGTAACGCACCGGTTGGCCCGGTGCCAGCGTCTCAGCGATGGCGGCTTCGGCCCACTGAGACTTGCCCGACCTGATTCCGCCGAGGGCGAGGGTCCGCACGGCTAGGTGAGGCGGCTGCCGCGGCTGACCTGGGGGCGCGGCGCTCGCATGCGCCGCAACTGTGACGCTCTGCCTGCGGCGTAAAGTCCGAGCCGCCAATGGCTTTCAGTGTTGCCGGGGAATTTCTCGTCGACCAGTTTGCCGACCTTGCGGCCCAGCATGATGCCGTCGACGGCCATCAAGCCGGTCAGTAGCAGCATCGCCGGCGAGATGAACAGCTGCAGCTGCGGCACGGCGAACATGATGAACATCAGCCCCAGTGTGGACGGCATGAACAAGCCGAGGACGTTACGACGGGCATCGACCACGTCGCGCGCGAACCGGCGTATCGGGCCCTGGTCTCGAGGTAACAGGTACGCCTCTTCGCCGGCCATCATGCGCTCGCGTCGATCGGTGGCCCGGGAACGCCGGGCCGCACTCTCGGCCCGGCGTTCCTCCCGGCCGAGCTTGGGCCGCGCCATCGCCTTGCGCCTGGCACGGGCTTCCGCGGCGGTCATCGGTGCCGGCGCGACGGGACCGCGGCGCCCGGACTTGGCCTGGGTGCGTTTAGGGGTCGGCCGACCCTTGGGCGCCGTCGTGCGGGAGCTGCTGACACCGTCGGCAGTCGTGGCCTGCCCGGAGCCGGCTACCGCAATTGCGGTGTCGTCGTTGTCGGCGTCGACGTTGCCTTTCTTGCGGCCCAGCAGCTTCACAACCGCCAGGCTACTTCCCGGTGCTGGTCCTACGCTTGCTGGGTGAGTGGGGCCGAAGCGGAGGCTCGCCCGGCGGCGCTGAGGGTGCTTGTCGCCCCGGACAGCTACGGCGACACACTGACCGCGCTGCAGGCCGCCGCGGCGATCGTCACCGGCTGGCACCGGGCCCGACCCCGCGACGTGTGCGTCAGCGCCCCGCAATCCGACGGCGGGCCCGGCTTCATCGCGGTGCTGTCGGCCCGGCTGGGCGAGCTGCGCCAGGTGCGGGTGCCTGGACCGCTGGACGCCGACGTGGAGGCCGAGTGGCTCTTCGATCAGGCTTCGGCGACGGCTTACCTGGAGTGCGCGCAGGCCTGCGGCCTGCATCTGCTGGGCGGTCCACCAAATGCACGAACCGCGCTGGCCGCCCACAGCAGCGGGGTGGGCCAGTTGGTGCTGGCCGCACTGCGCGCCGGGGCGCGGCGGATCGTCGTGGGGCTGGGCGGCAGCGCAAGCAGCGACGGGGGTCGCGGGCTGGTCGACGAACTGGGCGGGCTGGCCGCCGGCCGGCGGCGGCTGGCAGGTGTGGAGCTGATCGCCGCCAGTGACGTTGAACACCCGCTGCTCGGCCCGCGCGGCGCGGTCCAGGTCTTCGGGCCACAAAAAGGAGCTGACCCGCGGACCCTAGTCCTGTTGGAACGGCGAATGCAGGACTGGGCCCGCGACCTTGACCTGGCCGCAGGGTGGACGGTGAGCGCCGAGCCCGGGGCCGGCGCTGCGGGCGGGATCGGCGCGGCGTTGCTCGCGCTGGGCGGGCGGCGCGAATCCGGCGCCGCCGTCATCGCTGAGCACACAAACCTGGCGGTCGACGTCGCGGTTGCGGACCTGATCATCAGCGGTGAAGGACGGCTGGACGGCCAGTCACTGCAGGGCAAGGTGATCGGCGCATTGGCGGCGGCCGCTCGCGGGCGGCAGGTGCCATTGTTGGTGCTGGCCGGTCAGGTGTGCCTGGATGAGGTCGCGCTGCGCGCCGCCGGGATCGAGGCCGCCTACTCGCTTGCCGACTATGCCGGCTCGGTGTCCTCGGCCATGGCCGATCCCGCCCGTCACCTCATCGGGCTGACGACCCAAGCGGCAGCGGTGTTCGGGGAATAGCAGCCGGACAAGGTACCGTTGACCAGGTGGGCTGCGGCCGGCAACGACCGGCAGAAGAGCCCGAGACGCGAATCAGGACCATAGGGGAGAAGCAATGACCGTTCAGGGCGAGTCGAGCACCACGACCCACGGTGTGATCTTGACCGACACTGCCGCTGCTAAGGCGAAGTCACTGCTGGACCAGGAGGGACGCGACGACCTGGCGCTGCGCATCGCAGTTCAGCCCGGTGGGTGTGCCGGATTGCGCTACAACCTCTTCTTCGACGACCGGACGCTCGACGGCGACCTGACCGCCGAGTTCGGCGGGGTGACACTGACCGTCGACCGGATGAGCGCCCCCTACGTTCAAGGTGCCTCGATCGACTTCGTCGACACGATCGAGAAGCAGGGCTTCACCATCGACAACCCGAACGCCACCGGCTCCTGCGCCTGCGGCGACTCGTTCAACTGACAAGCAGGCTCGGCGGCTAGTAGGCGCCTGCCGTGCGCAGCATGTAGGAGCAGACCAAAACATCGCCGTGCTGGGTCAGCAACTGGGCAAGCCCCTGAACCTGGTCACGCGCTGCGCCGGTGGCGGATTTCACCCGCATCGTGAACAGTACCTGCGCTTGATAGCTGGACAGGTAGACAACCTTGTCGATCGAGCTCACTTCGGCCTGGGAGAACTGTTTGCGGAACGCGTCGCTGCTCAACTTGGCCAGCGCCTGATCGGAGCGTCGGTCGTGGACGGCGTCATAGATCCCGCACAACATGTTCCGGGCGACCGTATCGGTATCCCGGTTCTCCAGGGCGGTCAGGTAATTCTGAACAGCCGCCTTGGCCGTCCCGTCGGATACTGTGCCCCCGGCGCTGGACCGGCCTTGCGACCCGTACCAGATTGCCAGCGTCATCGCGGCGATCAGGGCCAATGCGACGACGGCGACGATGACGACCCGTCGCCGCCGTCGCTGGGGATAGGGCACCGGCGGCGGCAGCTGCCCGGGATAGGCAGCGCTCAACGATGCGGATGCGCCGGCCGACGGCCCATAGGCCGAATGATTGGGGATCGGCTGGCTGGGATGCGGGTCGCTGAAGGGCGGTCCAGGAGCGGCAAGACCATGATTCGGCGTACGCGGACCGGCCATGCGGTTTCTCCTACGGTGCGGGACAGGTCGACCAAAAGGTGTGGTCAACAGCCTTGAGGTTGTCAAGGCGCTAGGGCGAGGCTATCGCACGGCAAGCAGCGCCCACGGTGTGACGGCGGCGCCGGCTGGGTAAGCTGCTGGCCGAGCTTGTTCGAATGAAGGGTGGATTTTTCGTGACGATTGCGGTGACCGGGTCCATTGCAACTGACCATCTGATGCGGTTCCCTGGCCGGTTCTCCGAACAACTGCTCGCCGACCACCTGCAGAAAGTATCGCTGAGCTTCCTCGTTGACGACCTGGTGATCCACCGAGGGGGGGTAGCCGGCAACATCGCCTACGCCATCGGTGTGCTGGGCGGGGATGCCGTGCTGGTCGGTGCGGTCGGCGACGACTTCGGCGAATACCGCCAGTGGCTGCAGTCGCATGGCGTCAATTGCGACAACGTGCTGACCTCCAGCACCGCGCACACCGCCCGGTTCGTCTGCACCACCGACTTGGAGATGGCGCAGATCGCGTCGTTTTATCCCGGTGCCATGTCCGAGGCCCGCGACATATCGCTTGCCGACATAGTGTCGGCGGTCGGAACTCCCGACTTGGTCATCATCGGGGCCAACGATCCCGAAGCGATGTTCTTGCACACCGAGGAATGCCGCAAGCTCGGGCTGGCGTTCGCCGCCGACCCGTCCCAGCAGCTGGCGCGCCTCTCCGGTGACGAAATTCGCAAGCTCATCGACGGCGCCGCCTACCTGTTCACCAACGACTACGAATGGGATCTGCTGCTGTCGAAGACCGGCTGGACGGAGGCCGACGTCGTGGCCCAGGTGGGCTTGAGGGTGACGACGCTGGGCGCCAAGGGCGTGGACATCGTGGAACGCGACGGCACCACCATCCATGTCGACGTAGTGCCGGAGACCAGCCAGGTCGACCCGACGGGTGTGGGCGACGCCTTCCGTGCCGGTTTTCTGACCGGTAGCAGCGCCGGCCTGAGCCTGGAACGGTCGGCGCAGCTGGGGTCGCTGGTAGCGGTGCTGGTATTGGAGTCGACCGGTACCCAGGAGTGGGACTGGGACCGCGAGGACGCGGTGAACCGGCTGGCCGGCGCTTACGGCACTCAGGCCGCGCAGGAGATCGCCGGCGCACTGGCCTAGCGGTGTTCGCCGGGCCCCGCCCGGCCAGCAGACGCAAAGTTGCCGCGACACGCCGACCAGAGGGGGATTCTGCGTCTGGTCGCGGGAAAAGGGGGGGCGCCTACAGCTGCACGGGGTAGTGCGGCTCGGCTATCTGCGGCACCACACTGTGCTCGACGAAGATCGCATGCCACAGCATGAATACCAGCACCGTCCACAGGCGCCGACTGTGATCTGTTGTGCCGCAACGATGTTCCTCAAGCATGCCACGCACCGCAGCCAGGTCGACGTATTCGTCGGCGGCAGAGGAGGCCACCGTCGCATAGGCCCACTCCAGCAGCTCGCCGGCGCGCAACCAGTGCCGGACCGGCACCGGGAAGCCCAGTTTGGGCCGGTTGAGCACATGGGCCGGCACGATCGGTTCCAGCGCGCGCCGCAGCGCGTATTTGGTCGTGGTCCGGGTGATCTTCGCAGTCTGCGGCAAGCGGGACGCCACGGCGAACACCTCCGGGTCCAGAAACGGCACCCGCAGCTCCAGCGAATTGGCCATGGTCATCTTGTCGGCTTTGACCAGGATGTCGCCCCGCAGCCAGGTGAACAAGTCGACGTGTTGCATGCGGGCCACCGGGTCCCAGCCGGCCGATTCGGTGTATACCGGTGCGGTCACGTCGGTATGGGTCCACTCCGGCCGGAAGCCGGGCAGCACCGCCCGCAGTTGCTCGTCGCTGAAACTGCGGGCGTTGCCGTAGTACCGCTCCTCTAACGTCAGCGATCCGCGGTGCAGCAGGCTCTTGCCGCGCAAACCGTCAGGTAGCGGCTTGGACACTTTGCCCATCGAGCGGCGCAGCGGCTTTGGCAAGTAATCAAAAGGCTTGAGCGACAACGGTTCACGATAGATCGTGTAGCCGCCAAACAGCTCGTCGGCGCCTTCGCCGGACAGCACCACCTTGACGTGCTTGCGGGCCTCGCGGGCCACGAAGAACAACGGCACCAGCGCCGGGTCGGCGACCGGCTCGTCGAGATACCAGACGATCTCGGGCAGCGCGGCGACGAACTCCTGCGGGCTGACCACCTTGGTGACGTGCCGGGCGCCGATCGCTTCGGCGGACGCCACCGCAACGTCGATCTCGGAGAACCCTTCCCGCTCGAAGCCGGTGGTGAAGGTGATCAGCCGCGGGTTGTGACGGATGGCCAGCGCGGCGATCGCGGTCGAATCGATACCTCCGGACAGAAACGCGCCGACCGTGACGTCGGCACGCATGTGCTTGGCGACCGAATCCTCGAGCACCGCGGTGATCTCGTCATAGCGGGTCTGCTCGTGTCCGCGGGTGATCGGCACGGCGGCGAACCGGGGGACGAAGTAGCGGACGACGTCGGGCTGCGCGTTACCCGGCCGAATCCGGGCATAGCAACCGGACTCCAGCCGGCGGATACCGGAGTGCAGCGTTTCCGGCTCGGGTACGTACTGCAAGACGGTGTAGTGCTGCACGGCCCGCGGGTCGAGGTGGCAGTCGAACCCTACCTGGTCAGCCAGTTGCAGTAGGCACTTCTTCTCGCTGGCCACCGCCGTACCCCCGGGGCCGGTCGCCATGAA
The DNA here is from genome assembly GCA_963830605.1 of uncultured Actinomycetota bacterium. Classification (GTDB taxonomy): domain Bacteria; phylum Actinomycetota; class Actinomycetes; order Mycobacteriales; family Mycobacteriaceae; genus Mycobacterium. The sequence continues at coordinate 496,255 of CAWHML010000005.1, forward strand.
CAGTGGCTTGATGCCGAAGGGGTCCCGGGCACACAGCAGTTCGCCGGTCGCGGTGTCCCACAGCGCGAAGGCGAACATGCCCCGCAGCCGCGCCAACGCCTCGGTGCCCCAGTAGTGGTAGGCGACGATGATCGATTCGCCGTCACCGTCGGTGGCGAACACAGCGCCGTGCGTCGCGGCGAGCTTTGCGCGCAGCTCCAGATAGTTGTAGATCTCGCCGTTGAACACCAGCACGTAGCGGTTGGGCGTCTCCGGCGGCCCCCACCTCAGCGGCTGATGCGAGTGCGCGATGTCGATGATGGACAGCCGGTTGAACCCGAAGACTATCTGCCCGTCCGACCAGGTGCCCGGCTCGTCGGGGCCGCGGTGGCGCATCAGGTGCGACGCATCGGCAATAGCATCAGCGGCCCCGGCAGCTTCGCGGGCCGCAGTGCCCACGAAGGCCAGCAGTCCGCACATTGGGCTAAGTATGCCGCAGAGCGGCGGCGCCACCGCGTGGTCTACGCTGCGTAGTATTCGATTGCTGCAGCATGTGACACAGGAGGCGCCACCGTGACACCGTGCGGTTCAGGGCGTTCGTCTCGACGCTGCGGCCTCCGCCGGCTGCTGATATTGGCCGCCACGTCGAGCACGCTGGCGGTGACCCTGAGCGGCTGCAGCTGGTCAGAAGCGCTGGCCCTCGGGTGGCCCAAGGGCATTACTCCGGAGGCGACGGTCAACCGGCAGCTGTTCATCGGAGCGGTGATCGCCTCTCTGGTGATCGGCGGCATCGTCTTCGGTCTGATCTTTTGGGCCTCGGCCTTCCACCGCAGGCGCAAGACCGACACCGAACTGCCTCGCCAGTTCGGCTACAACATGCCGCTGGAGCTGGTGCTGACCGTCACCCCGTTTCTGATCATCTCGGTGCTCTTCTACTTCACCATCGTGGTGCAGGAGAAGATGCTGGCGATCAAATCCGGCTCCGAGGTCGTCGTCGACGTCACCGCCTTCCAATGGGGCTGGAAGTTCGGCTACCAGAAAGTCAACTTCAAAGACGGCACCTATCATTTCGACGGCGCCGACCTGGCTCGCAAGCAGGCGATGGTGTCCAAGCCCAGCGGCGTGGACAAACACGGCGAGGAGCGGGTCGGCCCCGTCCGCGGACTCAACACCGAGGACCGGACCTACCTAGATTTCGACACGGTCGAGACGGTGGGCACCAGCACCGAGATCCCGATCCTGGTGCTGCCGACCGGCAAGCGCATCGAATTTCAGCTGGCCTCATCCGACGTCATCCACAACTTTTGGGTGCCGGAATTTCTGTTCAAGCGCGACGTCTTTCCCGACCCTCGGGCCAACGCCACCACGAACGTTTTCCAGATCTCCGAGATCGAGAAGACCGGCGCGTTCGTCGGCCACTGCGCCGAGTTCTGCGGGACGTACCACTCGATGATGAACTTCGAGGTGCGCGTCGTCGGGCCCAACGACTTCAAGGCCTATCTGGATCAACGCAGAGCCGGAAAGACCAACGCCGAAGCGTTGCAGATGATTCATCAACCGCCGCTCGCGGTCACCACGCACCCGTTCGACACTCGCCGCGGCGAGCATTCCGAGATCGCGAGCAAGTAGGTAACGCCGAATGCACATCGAAGCCAGGTTGTTCGAGTTCGTTGCCGCGTTTTTCGTGCTGGCGACGGTGCTGTACGGCGTGCTGACCGCGTTGTTCGCCCCCAGCGGACTGGAATGGGCCGGCACCACCGCGCTGGCGCTCACGGCTGGCATGGCGTTGATCATCGCGACCTTCTTGCGGTTCGTGGCGCGCCGGCTCGACACCAGGCCCGAAGACTACGAGGGCGCTGAAATCAGCGATGGGGCCGGCGAATTGGGCTTCTTCAGCCCACACAGCTGGTGGCCGATACTGATCGCCCTGTCCGGCGCGGTGGCCGCCATCGGCGTCGCACTCTGGCTGACCTGGCTGCTCTTCGCCGGCGTGGTCTTCATCCTCGCCTCGGCCGCCGGACTCGTCTTCGAGTACTACGTCGGTCCCGAGAAGCACTGAGCAGCGACGGCCGTCACCTCCCAAGATCACAATCGAGGCACCAGTTGATCCGCGGCCAGTTCGCCACGAGTCAAAGGCCAGACCGGGTTGGGTAGGGTTGCCGAAGCACAATGGGAAAACCTTGCAGCGCGGCTGGCAACACAGCCCCGGCGTCGCGCGCTGACGATGTAAGTGGAACGGATAGACGAACATGAGCGGGCCGAAACCGCCGGGAGCGGACTCCGAAGAATCCGAATCCGGTCACGAGCTCAGCGACGAACCAGCTCCCGACGTCTACTCTGGCCGCGGCGACCGGAAAGCGGCCGACGAGGCCAAGCAGGCCGGCGAAACCGACGCGTTTTCGCAAGCCTACTCGGCTCCGGAGTCCGAGCAGTTCAGCAGCGGGCCCTATGTGCCAGTCAATTTCGACCTCTACGACTACGACAGCTACGACGCGCCCGAGCAGGCCGACGAGGACGTCCCGCCGCGTTGGCCCTGGGTGGTGGGTGTCGCGGCCATCTTGGCTGCCATCGCCCTCGTGGTATCGGTGTCGCTGCTGTTTGCCCGCACCGACACCAACAAGCTGGCCACACCGCCAACCGCCGGTCCGTCTACGCCGCCGTTTCAGGACGAGATCATCGTCACCACGCCGCCACCACCACCGCCACCTGCGCCCACCAGCGAACCTCCCCCGCCCCCGCCGGTGACGGGGACGCCCGAGCCACCCCCGCCGCCGCCGTCGAGTGAGACGCCTCCGCCGGCGACTTCCGCGCCTCCGCCAACCACGACAGCCCCGCCACCCCCGCCGCCGCCGACGACCACCACTCCGGCCGGCCCGAAGCAGATCACCTATTCGGTGACCGGCACCAAGGCGCCCTTCGACATCATCACGATCACCTATGTCGACGCGTCCGGGCAGCGGCGCACGCTGCCCAACGTGCCCATCCCGTGGTCGATCACTCTGACACCGATCTCCACGTCCGACGTCGGATCGGTGCAGGCATCCAGCCTGTTGCGCAACAGCCGGTTGAACTGCTCGATCACCGCCAGCGACGGAACGGTGCTGGCGTCCAGCGTCAACAACGCACCGCAGACGAGTTGCTGATGGCCGACAGGTTCTCCGCCGACCGGCGCGAGGGGGCGGTCGTGTCGCCGCTCGCCGCCGACCGGATCCTGATCGGCGTCTGCGCCGGCGTCTGGCTGGTGCTGGTGGGCATGGCCGTCGCCGCGGCGGTGGCACTAGCGGAGCTGAATCGCGGGTTCAGCAGGTCGGCGGGCAGCCAGCACACACCCGGGTTTTTGTATGCCGTCATCATCGTGTCGGCGCTGGTCATCGCCGGTGCTATCCCGGTCCTGCTGCGCGCGCGTCGTACCAACCAAGCGAGGTCGGCCGGGGCGGGATCGGCCGGCACGCCCGTGCCGCGGGTGAGTGGGGAGCCGATCGAGCGCGAGCGCGGCTATGCCGCGCCAACGGTGACCCGCGATGTGGGCGGCACCGAGCGGATGCCGACGGTCGGGTCGGCAGCTGCGCTGTCGGACGCAGAGCGGGACCGCATTTGGTTGCGCGGCGCCGTCAGCCTGCTGGCCGTGATAGGAACCGCGCTGATTGCGGTGGCAGCGGCAACCTACTTGATGGCAGTGGGACGGTATGGGCTGGCCTGGGCCGGCTACAGCGTGGCCGGGATCATCACCGCGACGATGCCGGTGCTGGTGTGGTGGCAGCTGCGGCAGACACACCGCATGCTCGGCGGCTAGTGCCTGTCGCGCTCGCCGTTCGACGAACCGTTGCGGTGTCCGTTTGTCGAGCCGTTGGAGCCGTGCTGGTGTTCACGCAGCGCGATCATGGCGCGTTGTTCGCCGGCGTGTTGGGCTTCGCGCAGGGCGGCGTCTTCGGCGGGCGGGTCGGCGCGCAGCAGGCTGCCCGAGCCCGGTGAGCCGGCCGAGCCCAGCCGGTTCATCTTGCTGGGGACGGGCGCGCCCTGGTAGGCCAGTGGCAGCGGGTGGCCGTGCTCGTCGACGGGGCCCAGCGGTTGATGCAGTTCGATGTAGGCGCCGTGCGGCAGTCGTTTGATGATGCCGGTCTCGATGCCGTGCTCGAGCACCGATCGGTCGCTGCGCTGCAGCCCCACACACCAGCGGTAGGCCGCGAAGTACACGAACGGCGGCAACACCACCATGCCGATGCGCCCGATCCAGGTGGTGGCGTTGAGCGAGATGTCGAACTTGTAGGCGATGACGTCGTTCATCGCGCTGTATGTCAGCACCATGTAGAACGCGATCGCCATGGCGCCCACCGCGGTACGCACCGGCACATCCCGCGGCCGCTGCAACAGGTTGTGGTGGGCGTAATCACCGGAGAACCGCTTCTCCAGGAACGGATAGATCGTCAGCACCACGAAAATCACGCCCATGAGCGTGGCCACCCACACGGCGGCCGGAATGGTGTAATCGGCCGAAGTAGAACTCCCACGGCGGCCAGATGCGGGCCAGGCCTTCAGTCCACATCATGTAAAAGTCCGGCTGGCTGCCCGCTGAAACTTGAGAAGGCTTGTAGGGGCCCAGGTTCCAGATCGGGTTGATCTGCAGCAGACCACCCATCAGGCCCAAGATGGCGACGGTCATCGCGAAGAACGCACCGGACTTGACGGCGAACACCGGCATCACCCGCACCCCGACCACATTGGTCTCAGTGCGCCCCGGCCCGGGGAACTGGGTGTGCTTTTGAAACCACACCAGCGCCAGATGAATACCGATCAACGCCAAGATGATGCCGGGCAGCAGCAGAATGTGCAGGGCGTACAGCCGTGGGATGAGAATGCCGCCTTCAGCGCAGTTGTATCCCACGCCGCCGCAGGGAAAATCACCGCCGAACAGCGCCCAGTGCAACCACGTGCCGATCACCGGCATGCCCAATGTGATCGACGACAACGCCGCGCGCAGCCCGATGCCGGACAACAGGTCGTCGGGCAGCGAGTAGCCGAAATAGCCCTCGAACATCGCCAGGATCAACAACAACGACCCGATCACCCAGTTGGCCTCCCGGGGCCGGCGAAACGCCCCGGTGAAAAACACCCGCGCCAAATGCACCATGATCGCCGCGGCGAACATCAACGCCGCCCAGTGATGCACCTGCCGCACGAACAACCCACCGCGCACCTCAAAGGAGATGTTGAGCGTCGACTCATAAGCCTTCGACATCTCCACACCGCGCAACGGCTGATAAATCCCGTTGTAGGTGACCTCGGCCATCGACGGGTCAAAGAACAACGTCAGATACACCCCGGTGAGCAACAGCACGATGAAGCTGTACAACGCGATCTCACCCAGCAGAAACGACCAATGCGTGGGAAAAACCTTGTTCAGCTGCCGGCGCACCGCCGCCGCCGGGTGATAGCGCGTATCGATATCGTCGGCCTGCCGAGCCAGCGCCGCACCCACATCCACCTTCGGAACAAGACTCATATCGTCTTCCGCTCCCAAAACGCCGGGCCAACGGGCTCGATGAAGTCGCCGTTGGCGACCATGTACCCGTCGGCGTCAATGGTAATCGGCAACTGCGCCAGCGCGCGAGCCGCGGGACCGAATATGGGTTTGGCGTAGTGCAATGCGTCGAACTGCGACTGGTGACACGGGCACAGGATGCGGTAGGACTGCTGCTCATACAGCGACGCCGGGCAGCCGAGGTGCGAGCACACCTTGGTGTAGGCGAAATACTCGCCAAAGTTGAAGCTTTCCTGACCCTTTCGTTTGACGACCTTAGCCATGTCGTTCGGGCGCAAGCGGATGAGCATCACCGGGTTGCGAACGCCCATCATGATCGCCGAGAGCCGTTCGTGGGATTCCGGTGTGGTGCCGTCGCCGTCGGACTCCCGCCACGGGAACACTGTTTCCATACCACCGGATTCGAGGTCCTCCGGGCGGATCTTGGCGAACGGCGGCCCGCCGTGCCGACCGGTGGCGCGGCTCAGGAAGATGGTCTCGCCCGGATACATCGGGGTCCAGCCAGAAGTCAGCAGCACCGCCTTGTTGCCGGTGGCGGTCTGCACGACCGGCTTCCACGGGTTCTTGATCAGCCCGCCGAGGAAGGCCACCAGGGTGCTCAACCCGAACGCGCCGAGTCCGATGCCCAGTGACATCCCGATCAGCCTGCGCCGCCGTATCGTTGAGCCCTCGAACGCATCCGTCAGGTTGGCGACCACGGTCTTGCGGTGGATAGCCGGTGACCTGTTGTCGTGCCGCTCCTGAATGGAGATCTCTTCGGGGATGAACTTCTTCTGGTAAAGCACCGCGCCGACGGCCACCGAGAAGATCGACAGCCCGAAGGTCAGGCCGTACAGCGGCGTGGTGAGCGAATACAGCAGGCTGCCTTCGGCTTTCAGCGGTCTGTATTCCCAAGGCCAGAACAGGAACACCAGCAGCAGCGCCAGCCCGAAAAATCCCGCCAGCAACAGCCAGAGCGCCACTTGCCGTTCGGCCCGCTTTTCGGCCCTGGTGCCTTCGACCGGCCACCGCGCCTCTTTGTAGACGATCTGCACGCCGTCCAGCCGGCCACCGAGCTCGACCAGCTCCTCCCGCGACATCGCGTTCAGGGTCGCCTCGTCGGGCTCCTTCGCGGGTGCGGCCTCGGTGTCGGCGCCGACCGGGTCGCTGACGTCAGTCATATTGCGCCGCTCCTACTCATCGCCACGCTCGGCATCGTCGCGGCGCGAGTCATTTCATCGGCCCCGATCACGTCCTTGCCCCGATCCACAGTGCCGCGCCGATGACGGCGACCATGCCGATGATCCACATCACCATACCTTCGGGGGCCGGGCCGAACCCACCCAGACCGTTGCCGCCGGGCTGGCGCTCTTCGGTCATTGTCTTGACGTAGGCGATGATGTCCTTCTTCGCGTCCAGCGACAGCTGGCCGTCGGAGAACTTCGGCATGTTCTGCGGCCCGGTGCGCATCGCGGCGAGGATCTGCTGTTCGTTGGCTTCATCCAGCTTCGGCGCGTACTTACCCGAGGACAGCGCCCCGCCCCGGCCGGTGAAGTTATGGCACGACGAGCAGTTCAGCCGGAACAGGTCGCCGCCGCGGCCAAGGTCGTTGCCGCGCAGCGAGGCCTGCGCCAGGCTGCCGTCGGCGTCGCGGACCAGGGTCGGGCCGCCGCCGTTGGCCTGCACGAAAGAGGCCAGTGCATCGACCTGCTTGTCGTCGTAGATCGGGTCTTTCCGCGGCGCCTGGGCTTCGCCGCGGACCAGCGGCATCCGGCCGGTCGAGACCTGGAAGTACACGGCCGCCTCGCCGACACCGACCAGGCTGGGTCCGCGGTCTTGAACACCCTGCAGGTTGGCGCCGTGGCAGGTGACGCAGGAGGTTTCGAACAGCTGCTTGCCGGTGCGCAGCTGCGCGGACTTGGAATCGTCGGCGACGGCCACCTGGGGTTTCGGCGTCAAGATCGCGGCCAGCCCGCCGGCGATGGTCAGCGCCACGACGAGCAGCAGTCCGGCGGAAAGTCGGCGCCGGAAACGCCGTCGTGAGCGCTCACTCAGCCGGCTCAACCGCAGTGTCTTCAACCGAGCACTCCTTCTCGGCTCACGCCCGCTCATCGGATGAAGTAGATCGTGGCGAACAGGGCGATCCACACGATGTCGACGAAATGCCAGTAGTAGGAGACGACGATGCTGGCCGTCGCCTGCGCCGGGGTGAACTTACTCATCGTGGTGCGCGCGAGCAGGAAGATGAAAGCGATCAAACCGCCGGTGACGTGTAGCCCGTGAAAACCGGTGGCCAGATAGAACACGGTGCCGTAGGCGCTGCCGGGGATGGTGGTGCCGTGGTTGACCTGCTGGTAGTACTCGTAGGCCTGACCGAGGATGAAGAACAGGCCCATCAGAAAGGTGAGCACGTACCAGCGGCGCAGTCCGAATACGTCGCCGCGTTCGGCCGCGAACACCCCCATCTGGCAGGTGAACGACGAGGCGATCAGCACCAGCGTGACCGGGACGGCCTGATAGAGATTCAGTTCGGTTGGGGCGGGCGGCCAGTTGCCGCCGGCCTGTGACCGTGCAGTGAAGTACATCGCGAACAGGCCGGCGAAAAACATCAGTTCGCTGGAAAGCCAGACAATAGTGCCGACGCTGACCATGTTCGGCCGGTTCAGCGAGTGCACCCGCGACGTGATCGCAGTACCCGAGGTCCCCACAGCGCTGGTCACATCCGCAAGTATGACGCTTTGTAGTTGATGATCTCCACTCGGGGCGCCAATTCCGTGGGACCATCGGCGCGTGGCCGTGTCATCTGCCTCACCCGCCGACGGCGCAGCCGAATCGAGGCTGTCTTCTGACCCGTCCTGGCCGCAGGTCCTCGGCCGTTTGACGGCCGGGCAAGACCTGGTTGCGGGCCAGGCCGCCTGGGCGATGGAACAGGTCATGACGGGTGCTGCGACCGCGGCTCACATTGCCGCGTTCGGCGTGGCGATGCGGATGAAAGTCCCCACCTCGGCCGAGGTGGGCGAGTTGGCCGACGTCATGCTCCGGCACGCGCGCCCGCTGCCACTCGACGCTATCGGTACCGACACCGTCGACGTCGTGGGTACCGGCGGCGACGGCGTCAACACCGTCAACCTGTCCACGATGGCGGCGATCGTGGTGGCGGCCGGCGGACTTCCGGTGGTCAAGCATGGCAATCGGGCGTCGTCGTCGCTGTCCGGCGGCGCCGACACTCTCGAGGCGCTCGGGGTGCGCATCGACCTGAAGCCCGACCAGGTGGCGCGCAGTGTGGCCGAAGTCGGGATCGGGTTCTGTTTCGCCCCGCAGTTCCACCCGTCTTACCGGCACGCGTCGGCGGCCCGGCGCGAAATCGGGGTTCCGACGGTGTTCAATCTGCTCGGTCCGTTGACCAATCCGGGCCGCCCGCGTGCCGGTTTGATCGGCTGCGCGTTCGCCGACCTGGCCGAGGTGATGGCCGCGGTGTTCGCCACCCGGCGATCCAGCGTCCTGGTGGTGCACGGTGACGACGGGCTCGACGAGCTGACCACCACGACGACGAGCACGATCTGGCGGGTGCAGGCCGGCACCGTGGACAAGCTGACTTTCGACCCCGCCGGCTTCGGGTTCCCGCGTTCCGATATCGCGCAGCTTCGCGGCGGTGACGCGGAAACCAATGCGGCCGAAGCGCGTTCGGTGTTGGGGGGAACTCATGGGCCGATCCGTGATGCCGTCGTGCTTAACGCCGCCGGCGCGATGGTCGCCTACAGCGGGTTATCCAGCCGCGCCGAATGGTTGCCGGCGTGGGAGGACGGGCTGCACCGCGCCAGCGCCGCGATCGACACCGGCGCGGCCGAAGAGCTGCTCGCGCGATGGGTGCGGTTCTCCCAGCAGCCCTGAATCCCAGTCGCGGACGTCCGGTGCCGATGCGGTCCGGGCCGCTGAGCGAGGAGGCGGGTCATCGCGCAGCGTCTGCTCGGCGGCGAGCCGGGCCGAGCGGGCCGTGTCGGCCCACGCCGCCCACGGCCCCGCTGACCGCAGCGGGGACGCCCAGCCTGCTGCCTCGCCGGTGTCGCCGTCGGCGGCTTCGTCGTTCCCGACGCGCACGATGCGCACGCCGGGTGTCGCCAACCACCGCGCGATCAACGCCGTCTCCTCGACCAGTGCCCCGCCGAGCGGAGCCGGGCGCGCCAGGATGGCCTGCGCGCCCGCGCACAGCGCGTCGACGACCGGCATCGGCGGCACGCCGCGCCCGGCCGTGCCGGCCGCGGCAAGCTGACCGCCCCGGATGACCGCGAGTTGCCAACCGCCGGCCCCGTCCGGCGCGGCCGCCACCAGCTCGCTCACCGCGGCCAGCGCCCGCAGCCGCTGTCCGCGCCAGAGCACCTTTACCGCGGCGGCGGTGCGGTCGCGCAGCCGCGCCGCGCTTTCATACCGGTTGCGTTCGGCCAACGCGCCGATCTGCTGCACCGCTGCCGCCAGCGGGCTGTTGTCCAGGCCGTCGATCAGCGCGGCAGCGGCCCGCACCGCCGGCGCGTAGTGGTCGGGGGTGACATCGCGCGCGGCAGGGCATGGCGACACCTCGCGTCGCGGGCAGGCCGGGCCGTGCAGCGCCGAGCGCGCCAGCCGCGCGGTGCAGGTCCGCACACCGGTGAACCGTGCCAGCAGCTCTGCGGTTTCGGCCGCGTCCGCGCGCGAGCGAAACGGGCCGACGGCGCACTCGTGCCGCGGCGCGCGCACCACCGACAGGCGGGGGAACGCCTCGTCGGTGAGCACCACCCACCACCAGCGATGCGGAAATCGGGACCGGCGGTTGTACGGCGGCGCGTGCGCGACCAGTAACCGCAGCTCGCGGACACCGGCTTCCAGCGCGTGCGCACACTCTACGTGGTCCACGGCCTCGGCCAGCCCGACCATCTCCTTGATCCGGGCACGCTGGTCACTGCCGTTGAAGTACTGAATTACCCTGCGCCGCAAATCTTTTGCGGTGCCGATATAGAGCACCTCGCGGCCCGGGCCGTGGAACAGGTACACCCCGGGCCGGTGCGGAAGACCCTCGGCGAGCACCCGCTTGCGGCGCTGCGCGGCGGTCACTCCGGGCAGATACGAACGCAGGTCGGCATAGCTGTGCACACCCTGATTGCCGACCCGCTCGATGAGTGCATGCAGCACGTCGACGGTGGCGCGGGCATCATCGAGCGCGCGGTGGGTGGGCTCGGTGGCGACGGCGAACAGCCGGGCCAGCGCGCCCAGTCGCACGCTGGGGGCTTCTTCTCGGCTGAGCACCCGACGAGCCAGCGCAACGGTGCACAGAACCTTGGGTCGCGGCCACACCAGGTGACAGCGTTCGGCGGCGGCACGCAGGAAGCCGACGTCGAACCGGGCATTGTGGGCCACCCATACGCTGTCGTGGGCGAAGTCGAAAAACATCGGCAGCACCGCGTCGATGGTCGGTGCGGCGGACACCATCGCGGTGGTGATGCCGGTCAGCCGCACGATCTGCGGCGGAATACTGCGCTGCGGATCGACCAGGGTGGCGAATTCGCCGAGCACGACGCCGCCGCGCACCTTGACCGCGCCGATCTCGGTGATGGCGTCCGGGCCTGATCCGGCTGTGCCGGTCATGCGCCCGCCGGTGGTCTCCAGGTCGACGACCATGAAGGTGGTTTCCCGCAGTGACACGTCGAACGCCGGGTTGTCTTCGGCGAAGCTCAGCTGCGTGCCACCGGTCGCGCTCACGGCGAGGACGTTAAGCACCGGTACCGACACCTGCCGGTTCCCACGCCGGATCGACGTCAGCCCGCGCCCCGGCGGACATGTCAGTCCATTCGGTTACCGTGCCGGCAGACGTACCGACAGCAGCGAAAGGACCCGCCAAATGGTTGGAATCAGCACGTCAGAGCCCGCGGAGCCGGCTGGCTCGCGCTCGGAGCCGATGGGATCGGTGGTGATCGACTGCGACGACTGCGCGGTACGCGGCTCAGCGTGCGGCGAGTGCGTGGTCAGTGTGTTGTTGGGTGCGCCCGCAACTTTGCTAAACGACGAGTGTGCGGCGCTGGAAACGCTGGCCGAGGCCGGCTTGGCCCCGCGACTGCGCCTGGTGCCCCTTCACAAGCACACTCCCGGTGTGGCTTGACCAGTGGACGACACCTCGAGTCTTGTCGATTTCTTAATATTTCGCTGTTGGACATTGCCGATGCCATTTCGTAACCTGTCTGAGACCTGAAGCAAGATCGGCGGAGACGCCGACGGTGCGTTTGAAGGATGCGAAATTTTGGGGTCTGGGGTTCTCGGCAGATACTGGATTAAAAGTACTTTCAACCGAATTGCCATCGCCGCCACTGCCGGCGCTCTCATATTCCTCTCAGGCGCTGTTGGCGCCGATGTGCGGGCCGACCCATCCGGCGATGCGCTGGCAAAGCTGAACGAGCTGTCGCGCCAGGCTGAGCAAACCACTGAGGCGATGCACACCGCTCAGCTCGACCTCGGTAACAAGCTGGTCGCGCTGCGCGCGGCGGAAAAGAAGCATACGGCTGATCAAGGCGCTCTGGATGCTGCGAAAGCGCGACTGGCAACTTTCCAGTCGGCGGTCAATGAGTTTGCTGCTGCGATGTACATGGAAGGTCCCACCGACGGCATCCACGCAATCCTCACCGCGGAGTCGCCGCAGCAACTGATCGACAAGCTGGCGATCCAGCGGGTTATTTCGTCGGAGATGTCGACACAAATGGCCAGCTACCGCGCGGCTTCCGATCAGACGACGAAAGCGGAACAGGTTTCGGCCAAGTCAGCCGCCGACGCCCGGACCGCCGCCGAGCAGGCCGCTGCCGTCCGGGCGGGTTACAGTCCAAACAGAGCCAGCTGCAGTTGCAGATCGCCGTCGTCAAGTCGCAGTACTCCGCGCTGACGCCCGGGCAGCGCACCGCGCTGGCCGATCCGGGGCCGGCGGCGCCGCCGGCTGCGCTTGCCGCCGCGGCGCCCGCGCCGGCAGGTTCAGCTCCCGGAGCAGCGGGTCCGGCCGGACCGGCGCCCAACGCCGCCCCGCCCGACGGCGTAGCCGGCTTTCCCCGGGCTACCGGGCTTCCCCGGCGCGGCTCCCGGCGGCAGTGACGGCACCGGCGAAGGTGTTACGGCGGTGCAAGCGGCGCTGACCCAGATCGGCTCGCCGTACGTGTGGGGTGGCGCCGCACCGGGCGGTTTCGACTGCTCGGGTCTGGTGATGTGGGCATTCCAGCAGGCCGGCATCGCGTTGCCGCACTCCAGCCAGGCGCTGGCTCAGGGCGGGCAACCGGTTGCGCTGTCCGACCTGCAGCCAGGTGACGTGCTGACCTTCTACTCCGACGCCTCCCATGCTGGCATCTACGTCGGTGACGGCATGATGATTCACTCCTCGACCTACGGCCAGCCGGTGCGAGTGGTGCCGATGGGCGCGTCAGGCCCGATCTACAACGCTCGGCGTTACTAGCCGGCGTCCGGCCCTGCTGGCGGCCGTCTTAATCGCCCAATTGATCGCGGCGGTAATTGTGGTGATCGGTGCCCCGGAGCGCCACGCCCGATCGGCCGGACCGAGATCAACCGACCCAGAAATCGCGCCGTCACTCGTCGTCGCGGGCAGTCGCACCGTCCGGCTGATCAACCAGGGCGGTGCGGCCGATCGGTCACTGTTGAACCGGGTGGCAGCTGACATCGGTCCAGCCGTCGACGCGGTGGTCGCATTTTGGGGAAGTGATGATTTCTAGTGAAATAACCGTGGTGGCTACCGGCTCGGATAGCCAATTTCGGTCCGAGGCCGGCGGTGGAACAGCTGCGGAGTGGGCCGACATCGCGGCGATAGCCGTCGCCGACCGCGTCGATCCGGCCCGGCGGACGGTAGTTAGTCAGCGGATCGTGTTAACAGGCGGCACCGACGATGAGCGAGCAGTCGCTGCGAATAGTGCTGACCCATGAGCTGTTCCATTACGCGGCGCGCGCCGACACCGCCGTTGATGCGCCCCGCTGGCTGACTGAAGGCGTGGCCGATTTCGTCGCCCGGCCGCAGACCAAGCTGCCCGAGCCGGTGCAATTACCGACGGCGTTGCCGTCGGATGCCGACCTGGATGCGCCCGGGCCGCAGCGTTCTCTGGGTTATGACCGGGCA
>CAWHML010000006.1:0-148084 GCA_963830605.1 uncultured Actinomycetota bacterium
TCGACTCCGGAGTCTGGACCAATGCGGGGCCGCAGGAACGTGCCCGCTGCCTCAACCAGCTCGGTGATGCCCTGCTCGAGTACTCCGGCGACTTCTTCGCCCTTGCTCAAGTGGAATGGGGATGCACCGCGAACGAACGGCGGATCCAGATCGACGGCGCGGGAGCCATGGTCAAGCACGCGGCCAACCTCGCGGCCGAGCCAGTCGAGCACCGCATCGACGGATCCGGAGCCGCGGGGACCGCGGTGTTGCGCTACGAGCCGCTCGGCGTCGTATCGATCTTGACGCCGTGGAACTTCCCGCACATTCTCAACGCCCGAAAGCTCAGCACCGCTCTGGCGGCTGGCAACACCGTGGTGCTCAAGCCGTCGCCGCTGACACCGCTGGCCGGCCTGGCACTGGCGCGGGTCATCGACGAGCACACCGACATCCCGCCGGGTGTGGTCAACGTCGTCACGCCCAGCACTATCGAGGCCAGCCGCCTGCTTACCACCGATCCCCGAATCGACATGGTGAGTTTCACCGGTAGTTCGGCGGTCGGTCGTGAGGTGATGGCTGCGGCCGGTCACGACATGAAGCGGATTCTGCTGGAGTGCGGCGGGAAGTCAGCCAGCATCCTGCTGGACGACATCGAAGTCACCGACGAACTGCTCGAGCGAGTCTTATTCGAGTCCTGCACTTTTCATGCCGGCCAAGCATGCATCCTGCACAGTCGGCTGCTTGTTCCCGAGCCGTTGCACGACGACATCGTCGAACGTCTGGTCACGGCGGCCCGCGCGCTGCACGTCGGCAATCCAACCGATCCGGCATCGCAGATGGGCCCGCTGATCAGCGCTAGGCAGCGACAGCGGGTGGAATCGCATGTGACCGCGGCGATTGACGACGGAGCAGAGCTCGTCACCGGCGGCGGCCGCCCGGCCGATCTGAATACCGGCTTCTACTTCGAGCCGACGATCCTCACCGATGTCGCCCCCGATGCTCGGATCGCCCAGGAGGAAGTGTTCGGGCCGGTGTTGTCCGTGCTGCGTTACCGCGATGACGACGAAGCAGTGCGCATCGCCAACAACTCGCAGTACGGCCTGTCCGGCGCGGTGTGGGGCAGTGACACCGGCCGCGCAGTTAACGTCGGACGACGCATGCGCACCGGCCAGGTCGCGATCAACGGCTACGGCACCGGAGACGCCCCGTTCGGCGGCTTCAAGCAGAGCGGATTCGGGCGAGAAGGCGGCGGCCTGACCGGTTTGCGACAGTACATGGAGCCCAAGGCGATGGGACTGCCTGCGTGACTTCGAGGCCCGCCGGGCGGTGCGTTTGGGCGATTCACGACCAACCTGCGGCGCGCCCCCGCGCGAAGATGGCAGGCTGAGACTATGTCACAGTCGATATTCGAGCCTGTCGAGCGTCCCCGCCGGTCCAGCGCCCCGTCGTGGCCCCTGTTACTCACCGATCCCGGCCGCGCCGCCGTCGAATTCGGACTGATGTTGGGTACCCGGCCGCTACAGCGCACGCTGCCCGTCGGCGATGGGCATCCGGTACTGGTCCTGCCGGGCTTGCTGGCCGGAGACGGCTCGACCCGGCCGTTACGCCGCATCCTGCGTGAACTGGGCTACCAAGTGCACGGCTGGCGCCTCGGCCGCAACATCGGTCCGACGCCCAGGGCCGTTGCCGGGATGGCTGAGCGGCTGAAGGACCTGGATCGCCGATACCACGCCCCGGTCAGTGTGATCGGCTGGAGCTTGGGCGGCATCTTCGCCCGCAGAATCGCCCGGCGTGCTCCCTCAGGGGTCCGTCAGGTGATCACCCTGGGCAGTCCGTTTCGCCTCACCGACCACAATCAGACCCGTGCCGCGGTCGCGTTCAAGCGGTTCTCCCACTTGCACGTCGAGCGGGCCCCCGTGCCGCTCGAGTTGGAGACCGAACCGCTTTCCGTGCCGGCGACGTCGATCTACTCCAAGTACGACGGTGTGGTGGCTTGGCAGGCGTGCGTGGACCTGCGGTCGCCGATTGCAGAGAACATTGCCGTGATCGGCAGCCACTTCGGGTTAGGCCACAACCCGGCGGTGATCTGGGCGATTGCGGACCGGCTAGCGCAGCCTCAGGGCCAATGGGCGCCGTTCCACCCGCCGGCGGTGTTGCGGCCTTTCTTCCCACGCCCCGACACGCTGCGCGAGCGCACTACCTCAAATCAGCTGCAATCCCGCCTCGCCTAGCAACAAGTCAGGACCGACCATGACTTTCAATCTCGCCGTCATGCTTGCCGAGGCTCGCGCCGGCCATCCCGACAAACCGCTCTGTCACATTGGCCAGAGCTCCTTCAGCTATGCGCAAGTTGACGAGATCTCGGGGCGGATAGCCACCAGCTTGCGCCACCTCGGTGTGGGCCGCGGCGATAAGGTCGCCGTTCAATTGCCCAACCTTCCGCAGTTCTTGTTCGCCTACTTCGGCATCCTGAAAGCCGGCGCGGTCATGGTGCCCCTCAACCCGCTGTTGCGTGCCCGGGAAGTCAGTTATCACCTACAGGACTCGCAGGCGCGGCTGCTGGTCACCTTCGAGAATTTCGCCGAGGAGGCGGTCCGGGGCGCGCACGATATCGACGGGTTGGAAGTTTATGTGGTGAACCTGCCGGGTAGCGATCAACGCCCGGACGGCACAAAGCACTTCGACGAGCTGTACTTCGCCGACGACACAGGTGAAATCGAGCCGACCAACGCCGACGACACCGCGGTGATCATCTACACGTCGGGCACCACAGGTAAGCCTAAAGGCGCGGAGTTGACGCATTTTCAGCTTTTCATGAACTGCACAGTTGCCGGTGAGTTGTTCGAATTCCGAGACGACGACGTGGGTCTGGCGGTGCTGCCGCTGTTCCACGTCTTCGGTCTTTCCAGCGTGCTCAACGTGACGGTGCGTTTCGGCGGCAGTCTGGTTTTGGTGCCCCGTTTCGACGCCAAGACGGTGGTCGACGAACTCGCTCACCACCGCTGTACGATCTTTTCCGGCGTTCCGACGATGTATTACGCGCTGCTGCAAGCCGATACCGAAGGCCACGACCTGTCGGCCATTCGGGTCGCGGTGTCCGGCGGCGCTGCGATTCCCGGAGAGGTGATCCGGGCTTTCGAGGAGAAGTTCCCCGGTGTAGTGGTTCTCGAGGGTTACGGCTTATCGGAGACGGCTTCGACGACGACGTTCAACATCAACGCCGAGCAGCGCAAGGTGCTGTCGATCGGCAAACCGATCTGGGGCGTAGAGGTCCGAGTCGTCGACGAGAACGGCGACGAGCTGCCGTCGGGTAGCGACAATGTCGGCGAGATCGTGATCCGCGGGCACAACGTGATGAAGGGCTACTACAACAAGCCGGAGGCGACCGCGGAGGCTTTCCGCAACGGCTGGTTCCACACCGGTGACCTGGCTTACCGCGACGAGGACGGGTACTTCTTCATCGTCGATCGTAAGAAGGACCTGGTGATCCGCGGCGGCTACAACGTCTACCCGCGCGAGATCGAGGAAGTGCTTTTCGATCATCCCGGGATCGCCGCGGCGGCGGTAATCGGCAAGCCAGACGACAAGCTCGGTCAAGAAGTGTTGGCGTTCGTCGTCGCCAAAGAAGGCGCGAGCTTGACGCCGGACGAGGTCATCGCGCACTGCAAGGAACGTCTGGCCGCCTACAAATACCCTCGCGACGTCCGGATCATCGACGAACTGCCCACCGGCCCGACGGGGAAGATCCTGAAAAAGGAGCTGCGGCCGTAATTGGCGGCGGCGCCCCGCGCGCCTACGATTTTCAATGTGAGCAGAGAATCCACCAACGGCACTTCGCCAAACACCAAAAGACATAAAAAGCGAAAGCTACCCAGCAACGTCTACGCGACCGAATTGATACGCCTGCAAACAGAATTCGTCAAGCTGCAGGAGTGGGTTCGCCACGCCGGTGCTCGGATCGTGGTGATCTTCGAAGGCCGTGACGGTGCGGGCAAGGGCGGCACCATCAAACGGATCACCGAATACCTAAATCCGCGGGTTGCTCGCATTGCAGCGTTACCGGCACCGACGGACCGCGAACGCGGGCAGTGGTATTACCAGCGCTATATTGCGCAGCTGCCCAGCAAAGGTGAGATCGTGCTGTTCGACAGGTCGTGGTACAACCGTGCCGGCGTCGAGAAAGTCATGCAGTTCTGTACACCACAGGAGCATGCGCTGTTCCTACGGCAGACACCGATCTTCGAGCAGATGCTTATCGACGACGGGATCCTGCTGCGAAAGTACTGGTTTTCGGTGTCGCAAGACGAGCAGCTGCGCAGAATCAAAGGCCGGCTCAATGATCCAGTTCGTCAATGGAAACTCAGCTCGGTGGACTTGGAATCGGTGTACCGGTGGGAGGACTACTCGCGCGCCAAAGACGAGATGATGATACACACAGATGTCCCGGCCAGCCCTTGGTATGTGGTGGAATCCGACATCAAAAGGCACGCCCGGCTGAACATGATGGCGCATTTGCTCTCCACGATCGACTACCACGACGTGGAAAGGCCGTCGGTCAAGCTGCCCGCGCGTCCGGTCGTAAGCGGCAACTATCAACGGCCGCCGCGTGAAGTATCCACTTATGTCGATGACCATGTGGCAACGTTGCTGGACTCGTAGTCGTCGCCGATGTTTGCCCGATACGGCGACACGGGTACGCCGCTTTCTGGACAGCGGAAGGCGGCGGTGACACCTTGGCAGAGAACGGCACGCAGAACCCGACTCGACTGCGCCAGGCGCTGCACGCGGTCAGCAAAGTTCAGCGCCGAGTCTGGTTGCTGCAGGCAGCTTTTTGGCCGACGGTCGTGGTCTGCGGCGGCCTGCTTGCCGTCGGCGCCGCGCGCCGGTTGCAGCGCCGACGGCGCGCCGCTACCGTCACGGCTGAGCCGTCGTCGGTGACCCCCACCTCAGCAGAACGCAGCAAGTACGACGGGGCAGCCGAGCCTAAATAGGCCCCGACCGCTCCTCATGATGTTGTCTCAGGCAACCCATATCCGGGACTTTCGGCCCTGACGTTATCTATACCGCGATGGAGACACTGGCACCATCAGTCGCACAGGTGGAAGGCCAGTCCGGTGAACCAACTAACGATGCTCGACGTGGCATTTCTCAAAGTTGAGGACTGCGATCGGAATGCGAGCCTGGGGATTGGGGGCCTGGCCGTTCTTGAAGGCCCGATGCCGGCATACACAGCACTGATCCCGACATTGGCGCAGCGCGTCGGCGCATGCCCTCGGTTAAGGCAACGGCTCAGGTTGCGCCCGCTCGACATCGACGCACCTGAGTGGGTGGACGATCCCAAGTTCGACATCGCCCACCATGTCCGTCGCATCGCGCTGCCGGGTCCGGGCGGCGATGAGGAACTCTTCCGAGTCGTCGCCGACGTCATGTCATCGCGGCTCGACCGCAGCCGTCCGTTGTGGGAAGTCTGGATTATCGAAGGTTTGACCAACGGCCGGTGGGGGATTTTGAACAAAGTTCATCACTGTCTTGCCGACGGGATATCGATGGTGCACATGCTCATGGGTCTATCCGATCAGGGAGTCGGCGACAGCTTCGCCAGCCGTGTCGGCAACGCGAGAGAGACTGCACCACTCGGCCCCCAGCTGAACCAGTTCATGCGCAGCCCATTCGGCTGGGTGAGCGGCTTGCCGACTATGGCGTCTGCCGTCACAACTGCTGCAGCCCGGGCCGCATGTGGTGCCCGTGAACTCGCCGCTGGTTTGCTGCACTCGAGCCCGTCATCGCTGAATGGACCGATTACTGGTCTGCGCCGCTACAGTGCGGCACGAGTTTCGCTCCCTGACCTTCGGCGGGTGAGTGAAGCGTTCGACGTGACTATCAACGACGTAGCACTGGCCGCAATCACCGATAGTTACCGCGCGCTGCTGATCCGTCGTGGTGAACAGCCGCTGCCCGGCTCGCTGCGCACGCTTGTGCCGGTGTCAATGCGGACGGTGGACGCGTTCGACAAGACCGACAACCGTGTTTCGGCAATGCTGCCTTGTCTGCCGGTCGAGGAGGAACATCCGATTCAGCGATTGCGGACGGTCCATTCGCTTCTGACTCAGGCGAAGTCACACGGGCAGCGTCAGGCAGGCAACGCGGTGATCTCGGTTGCGAATTCTATCCCGTTCGTGGTGACGGCCTGGGCAGCCCGGTTGCTGTTCCGCTTGCCGCAACGCGGCGTGGTGACGCTGGCGACGAACGTGCCCGGCCCTCGCAAACCGCTTAGGGTTATGGGCCGCAAGGTGGTCGCTGTGATGCCGGTGCCTCCGATCGCGATGCAATTGCGAACCGGTGTCGCGATGCTCAGTTACGGCGATGACATGTTCTTTGGCATACTGGCCGACTTTGACGCGGTTCCCGATGGGGACGAACTTGCTCAAGGAATTGAGGCCGCGGTGGCCACCCTGGTGGCGCGCACTAAGCGGCGCAGGGTGGCACGCAAAGACAAAGGGCTTTCGTTGGTCGTGAGTGCCTGACTTAGAAGGCTTCGCAGGTCGAAGCGAGGAAAACATGCCTCGAACGGCGGTGGGCATTGAGGTTGTCAAGCAAGCGGTGTCCTTAGCATGCCGCGCTCCATCGGTGCACAACAGCCAGCCGTGGCGGTGGCGCTGGATTTCTGAGCGCAACATGTTGCGCCTGTTCGTCGATAGGCGTCGCCAGGTTTTCGGTGCCGACCGTTCCGGCCGCGAAGCGATTATCAGCTGCGGCGCTGTGCTGGATCACCTGCGCGTTGCGATGGCGGCGGCCGGTTGGCTGGCCACCATTGACCGGTTTCCCAACCCCAACGACGCAGATCTCCTAGCGTCGATCGTCTTCACCGCGACGAGCTCCGTCACCGAGATGCAACGGCGCTGCGCAGAGGCAATGCTGCAACGTCGAACCGACCGGCTTCCGCTGGGCCGTCCGACGTACTGGGCGTCATTTGAACCGGTTTTGCGCAGTAGCCTCGACGACAGCGTTGTGATGCTCGACGTTCTCTCCGATGATGTACGTCCGCAGCTGACTCAAGCCTCACAGCTTTCCGAAATGGTCCGCGCTGACGACACGTTCTATCACCTCGAACTTGCATGGTGGACATCGCCGTTCGCATTATACGAGGGAGTGCCGCCGGATGCACTGCCGTCCGCGTCAGATCAGTTGCGGGTCGATGTGGCGCGACAATTTCCGGCGCGCGGCCATGGCGGCCGCCGTCCCGAGGTCGTTGTGGATTGGTCGAAAATACTCGTGTTGTCGACCGCCGCGGACACCCGAACCGACGTGTTGCGGTGTGGCGAGGCCCTTTCGACCGTGCTGCTCGAAAGCACCATGGCCGGCCTGGCCACCTGCACGCTGACGCATTTGATCGAAATGGACGTTAGCCGCGGTATCGTCCAGGGACTCATTGCCGGTGGTGGGGAACCACAAGTACTGATCCGTGTTGGCATAGCACCACCCACCGAAGAGCTTCCGGCGGCGACGCCGCGACGGCCCCTCGCGGATGTGCTGGAACTCCGCTGATTGACTGCATCATCAATCATTCCGAGCTCCGGCGTCACCTGCGCCATATCGACGCCTCCATTTCCGTGTCCGGTTTCAGAACTCAGTTTTTCTGCAGCACAGGGTATTTGGTCCTTGAAAAGTTCTGCTTTCGGCTCCAACGGTGACACCATGAACTGGCTAGGATTTCGACCGTGACGCCATGATCGGAAACGCGCGTCAGCACCTGAAGGAAGGTGAGCGACACCATGTCGGCAAATGATCAACCAGTAGCGATTCTCTCGGCGAGTGAAAGTTGGAGTCTGCTGAGCAGTGTGGCATTGGGGCGACTTGTGACCGTCGTAGACGGACAACCCGAGATTTTTCCGGTCAACTTCGCTGTCCAGCGACAAACAGTGCTCTTCAGAACTGCTGAAGGCACGAAATTAGTGAGCACCGTCATCAACCATCGCGTCCTGTTCGAGGCTGACGACCATAGTGCGTCCGAGGGCTGGAGTGTGGTGGTTAAGGGCATGGCCCGCACACTGCATACTGACGAGCAGCTGCAAGAAGCGGAACGAGCGCAGTTACTCTCCTGGACAGCGACGCTCAAGCTGCATTATGTACGAATCCTACCGATAGCAATCACGGGACGTCGGTTCCGATTCACACCCGAGCCGGCCGGCTTCTGAAGTAAGTAGACCGACATTTCCAACTTCGCCCGTCATCTGCACAGAGTGAATCGCAGTCGGCCCGGCTGTTTCTGTCGGCACTCGCGGCGATGGCGGATTCGCGAACATGTAACGGCTTTCTTTGGCGGCGATGATTCTGCAGGGTGATTCTCAAGTCCTTCCGACAGAGGGCTTCCGGCCCTGCCTGGCACGAGTTTCATGGGGCATGGTGAAGCAAAGGCGGCACATGAAGAGGGGCGATCGAAATGAGCTCTGAGTTTCCGGATGTTGCGACCGTACGGACTGCCTTGGAACTGGCCACTCGCGCACCATCGGTGCATAACACACAGCCATGGCGGTGGCGTCTCGGAGAGAACAGTCTGCACCTCTGCTCAGATCCCGATATGCATTTGCCAAGCACCGATCCCGACACTCGAGACTTAATGATCAGCTGCGGCATTGCCCTCAACCACTGCGTGGCCGCGTTCGCGGCCTTGGGCTGGCAGGCCAGATTGCACCGTTTTCCCGATCCCGCCGATCGCTGCCATCTGGCGGGTATCGAACTCGAGCAGCAGTCGGCGACTCACGTCGATGTTGCGCTGGCAGCTGCCATCTCACAGCGACGAACCGATCGGCGACGCTACGAAAAGCGTATGCTGCCGCTCGCGGACGTCGGATTAATGGGTGCCCGCGCGGCGCGTATGGGTGTGATGCTGCGCGCGGTTGAGTCACTCACTGAACTCCGCAATCTGGTCGCACAAGCGGCAGCGCACCATGCCGGCAGTTACGACTACTGCCGCGAGTTGGCCCAGTGGAGCGGCCGGTACGGCTCCAAAGCCGGTGTGCCGGCACGCAACACGCCGCGGTTTGATCCGGCTGGCGCCATACCCAATCGGGTTTTCGCCGGCGCGGCGCTAACCGCGCCACCGGGGAGTGCGGCCGGCGATGACGGTGCCGTGGTGGTGGCCCTGGGTACCACGGAAGACGACGATTTGGCGCGGCTGCGCGCTGGTGAGGCGACCAGCTTGGTGCTGCTGTCCGCGACCGCGCTGGGGCTGGCAACGTGTCCCATCACCGAGCCGTTGGAAATCCCAACGATCCGCGAGAAGGTGCGCACCGATGTCTTCGGCGCCGACGGTTCACCTCAAATGTTGCTTCGTATCGGTTGGCCACCGCGCGATGCCCAGCCACTGCCCTGCGCGCCACGCCGGCCCTTGTCTGAGGTGGTGACGTGGCTGGACGGAAGTCCTTTCGCCTAGCCGAACCGTCGGCTCATGGTAGCGGCGCTGACCAGTGCAGCGCGGTGCCTCCGCCGGCGGCGGGACCGATGTGAAAGGCACCACCTGCCGCTTCGGCACGGTGGCGCAGGTTGGCCAGGCCGCTTTCGGCGACCGGCCCGGTGATGCCGCATCCGTTGTCGGCGATGTCGACACGCAGCTCGTCCTCCACAGACACGGTGACCGATATTTCGGTTGCATCCGCGTGCCGCACAGCGTTACTGACCGCCTCCCGTACAACAGCTTCCGCGTGATCGGCTAGAACGGAGTCGACCACGGACAGCGGTCCAGTGAATTGGGTGGTCGTGTGAACGCCGGACCCCGAAAACTGACCGACCGCCGTGTCGAGACGTCGGCGCAAGTGTGTGGCTCCCGTGGGGCCGCCGTGCAGGTCGAAGATAGCGACGCGGATCTCTTGGATGGTCTGTTGCAGATCGTCTACGACGTCCGAGATCCGCTGCTGCACTTCAGCGTCACGTGTCCGAGGTATGGTGCCCTGCAACGCCAGCCCGGCGGCGAACAGCCGCTGGATCACGTGGTCGTGCAAGTCGCGGGCGATTCGGTCCCGGTCGGTGAGGACGTCGAGTTCACGGATTCGGCGTTGCGCGGTTGCGGACTGCCACGCCAGGGCGGCTTGGTCTGCGAAGGCGGCCATCATGTCGAGTTGTTCGTCAGTGAACGGAACCGAACTACCGTTGCTCAACACAACAACGACGCCGGCGACGGTGTCAGCGGCTCGCAGGGGCAACACCAGCGCCGGCCCAGCGGCGTCTGAACCCTGCCAGTCGAGCTGGTCGATCCGCCGCGGAGAACGCGTCGTGAAGACGTCTCCCACCGGTGTGTCAGTCACTGCAATGCTCTGTCCCGCACTGGAAGCGACTGCCGCACCGATCGCCTCGATCACGAACAGCTCACACACGTCTTCGCTCGCCGCATCGTCATCGATCGGGACGGCAACCATGGCGGCATCGGCATCGGTGAGTTTGAGCGCCTCTTCCGCGACGCGACGAAAGACCGTCGTCGGCTCGGCGCCGGACAACAAATCGGTGGCGATGTCGCGGGTGGACTCGATCCACGATTGGCGTGCTTTGGCTTGCGCGTAGAGCCGGGCGTTCGCGATCGCGATCCCTGCTGCGGCGGCGAGCGCTTGCACCAGCACCTCGTCGTCGTCGCTGAACGGTTGCCGGTTTGCCTTATCGGCGAGGTAGATACTGCCGAACACCTCGTCGCGAATCCCGATCGGCACACCCAGGAAGGTCTGCATTGGCGGGTGATGAGGAGGAAAGCCGACTGAGTTGGGATGGTCGACGATGTTGTTCAGGCGTAGCGGTTTCGGATCGTCGATGAGCAAGCCCACCAGGCCGTGACCTTGCGGCAGCCGGCCGATGAGGTGGACTGTTTCTTCGTCTACTCCTTCGTAGACAAATCTCAGAATGCGCTTGTCCTGGTTGTGCACCTCGATAGCCCCGTACTCGGCGTCGACGAGGTTGGTGGCGGTGTGCACGATCGAGCGCAAGGTGGCGTCCAGATCCAGGCCCGAGTTGACGATCAGCATCGCTTCCACCAACCCGTCCAGACGGTCACGACCTTCGACGATCTGCCCGATTCGGTCTTGAACCTCGACTAAGAGTTCGCGTAGCCGCAGCTGCGACAACGTATCGCCTAGTAAGGGAGCCTTATCCATCGGCGGGTCTTGGTCGGTCGAGCTTCGAGGCGAACACCGCTGCCTGGGTGCGGCGTTGCATGCCGAGCTTGGCAAGCAGGCGCGAAACATAGTTCTTCACGGTCTTCTCGGCCAGGAACATGCGGGCGGCGATCTCCCGGTTTGTCAGCCCTTCTGCGAGCAGTTTGAGTAACACGCGCTCCTGTTGGGTTAGCCCCGTCAGCGGATCGGACCGCTCAGCTTCGCCGCGAAGCCTGCTCATGAGCGCCGCCGCGGCGCGGTTGTCGAGCAGTGAGCGCCCTGCGCCCACATCCTTGATAGCCCGAGCCAACTCCATGCCTTTGATGTCTTTGACGACGTAGCCGCTGGCACCGGCCAAGATGGCGTCCAGCATCGCCTCGTCGGAGGTGTAGGAGGTAAGAATCAGGCACCGCAGGTCCGGCATCCGGGACAGCAGCTCGCGACAGAGTTCAATCCCGCTGCCGTCGGGCAACCGCACGTCGAGCACCGCGACGTCGGGTTGTACCGCCGGAACCCGCGCCATCGCCTGCGTGACCGATCCCGCCTCGCCGACCACCTCAAGATCGGGGTCGGAGCTGAGCAGGTCGATCAGCCCTCTTCGGACAACCTCGTGGTCGTCGACCAGAAACACCCTGACCATACGGGAAACGATAGGCACTTCCCTAGCCTCCGATGGTCACAACCGGCCTTGCACGTCGCAGACCAACACCGTGCAGCCGACGTCATCCAGTGTCGTGCGACCAGCAGGACCGAAGATTGGCTCGAGGGCGCCGGACCTTGGAGGTCCGACCACGACCAGCTGCACGGATTCGGCGTTGCTCTTCAGAAAGCTGAGCACCCCGCAATCCGTCCCGTCCGCCGCGATGTCGAGATCGGGGTACCGGCGCCGCCATCGGGTGAGGCGCCGGCTCAGCTCTGCGGAAGTCTGGTGGCGGCCGTCGGTTCCGCGCCGGTCCGCGGATTGCGGCAACCGAGCAGTCATAATCCGCAACGGCGCAGCACGAAGCATGGCTTCCTCGATTCCCCGCTCCACAATGGCGTCGCCGTCCGGAAACCGGTTCACCACCGCAATGACCAAGTTCGGCCGGCACCGTGTTCTGGTAGCGGGTCTGTGCACGACAGCGACCGGACAGTGGGCCGATGCGGCCAAAGCCGCCGCGGTAGATCCGACGCGACCACGGGTGGCGTGGTGCAGCCCGGTGGAGCCGACGCAAATCATCGCTGCCGAACGCGACACCGCGAGCAGCGCGCTCACCGGCCGGCGCTGCACTATCTGCACCTCGATTTTCGCCGGCTTGCCCGTCGACTCGACAGCTGTTACTGCGTACCGAATTGCAGTCTCGGCGTTGGCCAATTCATGCGCCGCGCGCCCTAGTCCGGCGGTGACCGTGTCGATCGCGCACACCAGCCGTAGCGGGATGTCGCGGCCGACTGCTTCGTCGACGGCCCATAAGGCCGCCTCGATCGCCCAACGGGACCCGTCGATGCCCACGACGACCGAGGATGCCGATCCGGAATCGCGCACCGCTGCTCCCCTCAACTCTGGAACCGCAAGACCTCGTGCAGCGGTCGGCGCGGCGTCGGCTTCGGTACTTCGTCCATGGCGGGCGCCACACCTACCCGGAGTAGGAGTTGCGGCCGCGAGTCGTAACCCAGGAGCGTCGCAACGAGTTCGCGGGTGATCTTGAGCTCAGTGACATGAGTCACCGGACATGTGGCCAAGCCGGCCAACGTGCATTCCAGCAGCACTGCGGAGAGCGCCTCGCCGGATGCCAGCGCGTCGGCGCGACTATCACCGCCTGTAGAGAGCAACAAAATTGTGGAGTCATCTTCTGGGACTTCAGTGCGCCGCTCGCGGTGACGCGGCGTCGGGAAGGCACGCTGGACGTCGACGCGACTGCTCTCGGACGCCGACACCAGAGCGCTGTAGGGAATACCCTCTGAGGCTTCGAACGGGGTTGTCCACCAGCGGACTTCGCTATGATACGTCGTATCGTAGAGGCGCAGTGATTCGGCGATCCGGGACGCCTCCGACAGTTGCGGCCGCATGTCCTCCGGCACGAGGTTCAAGTGCACGAGGTCGTCGTTGATGGCGCTGCGCAGCACCGGCTCAGACGTCTCCCAGTTCATTGGCGCGATAAATGGCAGCCGGTCGGTGCGGCGCGCCCAGATTGCTCCCGCGCGCCGCAGGTCTTCGTCGCTCACCTCCTCTATTGGGGTGAATTCGATCGACGCGAGATGGTTTGGGTTGCCCGAGTCGGGGAATCGCGTGACGTGGGCTTGCCACCCGGCAGCGGCGACAGCCACCTTGAGGTGGTCGAGCGCAGCGCCGCAACCGATGACTGCCTCCCGACCCGACCGATCGGAGATCATCGTTCGGCTCGCATCCAGAAATAGCTGTAGTTGCCCGCCGCGAGCGACCCACTGCCAGGGCTGACTGTTGTGCAATGACGGGGCGCGGCACGCCAACCGCACCGCCTCCTTGATGATTCCCGCTCCCATCGTTGTGGCAGGCATTTGAACCTCCGATCTCTGTTGTCGTCAAGCGTCCTCGGAAACCGTTCGTAGACATAGGGCCATTGGTCCTCGCGCCGGCGCCGATAGTTCCGATCGAGATGGTTGTCGCGCTCGGTCAGCGTCGGTCGTTGAGCGAACTCGAGTTCTCTTGCCACACTTTCGGGTGCTTGAGGAACGGGGTGATGATGTCGACGGGTAGCGGGAAAACTACCGTTGAATTTTGATCGGCTCCGAGCTCCAGCAGAGTTTGCAGGTACCGCAGTTGAAGCGACGCGGGATTCTTTGACAGCGTCTCAGCCGCCTCCCGCAGCTCCTCGGACGCTTGCAACTCCCCGCGGGCGTTGATGACCTTGGCCCGGCGTTCGCGTTCTGCCTCCGCTTCCCGGGCCATCGCGCGCTGCATTGACTCGGGTATCTCGACATCTTTTATCTCGACAACGCGGACCCGCACTCCCCACGGCTCGGTCTGCTTTTCGATGATGCTCCGCAAGTCGCTGTTGAGGTCTTCGCGGTGTGCCAACAATGTGTCCAGGTCGGCCCGGCCCAACAGCGAGCGCAACGTCGTCTGAGCGATCTGCGAGGTCGCGACCGCGTAGTTCTCCACTGCGAGAATCGCTTTGAGTGGTTCGACAACTTGGAACATGACTACTGCGTTTACTCGGGCGGGCACATTGTCTCGGGTGATCACCTCTTGCGGCGGGATAGTAAGCGTCACTACCCGCTGATCGACCCGTACCAACCGATCCGCCAGCGGAATCAGAAATTTCAGTCCCGGCCGGTAGAGCGGCCGAACGTGGCCCATCCGAAACACCACGCCGCGTTCGTACTCGCGAAGCACAATCAGGGACACAACCGCCAAGACGGCGGCCAGTACTACCAACGCGGCGGCAACAACAATTACTACTGAGCTCATCAAGCGTTTCCTTTTTAGTCGGCCCAGCTGCCCCAACGCTGGGAATACCGGTCGATCGCGGCTGCCACGTGATCCTCCACAGCGGAGCGGTGTGGCAGTTCCTCCGGAGCGTTCGTTGGTGTTTTCCAAAGGTGGCGAGCCAGCGGCAGCCCAAAGGCGACCGCCAGCAGCGCTGCGGCCGCGAGCACGACCACGTCGATGACGGTGTGCTGGCCGATCAGCATCGCCAGCGGCATGATGACCCCCAGCGCGGCCAGAAGACAGGCGATCCCGCGGTGGAACCGGCCTGCGTCGGAGTACGGCCATGGATCAATCTCGCGGCTGATCTCGCGGCCGTGGTCCGAGGTCGTGCACGTGGACTTCACCGGGCAGCTGTTGCATACCGCCGGCTGCGCGCGATACCGCATCACCCGGTGGTGCGGGTCGAAAGACGTCGGCCACAGCCAGTGGTCTCGCGGGCACACCCACGCATCGTGTTCCGGACGGTAGACGAAACTGCCGGTGCGCCAACGCGTGGCGTGGCGTGACACCCGCTTGGCCATCGCGTCGAAGCCCCACGCGGCGGCCAGTAGGAACAGCGCGTAGCCGGCGACCAGCCACACCGACGTCGCGGGCGCCGACATCGTCAGTCCTGCGCCGCCGTCGTGGACCCGGTGCCTTCAGCCGGGGCCACCTCGGCGTAAAGCGGGTGCTCAGGCAACTCGTCTGTCGCGGTGCCGGAGCGGACGTAGCGTAAGGCTGTCCAGGCGATGTAGACAAACGGCAGCACACCGGCCCCGATGAGAATTACATCACCGGGTAGCCGCAGCCACTCGAGCAGCGAATTGCCGGGCTGGGTGATGTAGCCGAGCGACCGCGCCTCGAAGTAGCCGTTGTTGACCGAGTGGTACAGCTGCAGCACCCCGAGCGGCAGCAACGTCGCGAACACCATCCACGCCAGCCCGAGGTTCATGCCCCAAAACGAGATCCGCGCCCACTTCGCTGGCCACTTGTTCGCTGGGATCACGTAGCGGAACGCGAACATCGCCAGGCCGACGGCCAACATGCCATAGACGCCCATCATCGCGGCGTGCCCGTGGTTGGCCGTCAGCGCGGTACCGATCTGGTAGTAAGACACCACCGGCAGGTTAATCAGGAATCCGAAGATGCCGGCTCCCAGAAAGTTCCAGAATCCGACCGCGACGAGGAACATGACCGCCCACCGGTGTGGAAACGGCTTGCCGTCGCCGGACTGCTGCCGCGAGCCCAGCTGCAGGAACGCCCACGCTTCCACCGTCAAGAAAGTCAGCGGGATGACTTCGGCCGCGGAGAAGAACGCGCCCAGCGCCATGTGCTCGACGGGCGTGCCCGAAAAGTACAAGTGGTGCATAGTGCCGATCACGCCGCCGGCGGAATACAGGATGATGTCGAGGAAGATCACACCCAGCGCAACCCGCTCACGCACCACCCCTAGCAAAACGAACATGTACGCCACCATCACCGTGGTGAACAACTCCAGGAAATCCTCGACCCACAGGTGCACCACCCAGAACCGCCAGAAGTCCGCGACGGTGTAGTGGGTGCCGCTGCCGGCCAGCAAGCCGATCGCGTAGAACACCGGGATAGCCAGCCCGGCGAAGAAAAACAGCCAAGGCATGTTCAGCTTCGATTCGCCTCGCAACCGTCCTCGCATGCCGCGCCAGATGATGGCAATCCACAAGAACATGCCGACTGTCAGCAGCACTTGCCATAACCGCGGCAAGTCGAGGTACTCCCACTGCTGGGAGAGCAAGCTCCCGTGCGGAATCACGCCGTAAATGGACAGCGCCTCGGTGATCAACGAACCGAAAACCACCAGGGCAACGGCGCCCAACAGGCCGTAGGCCAGCCAACTCTGCCGCCGCGGCTCACGGCGAGCGATGAAAGGCACCAGGAAGATGCCGCCGGCTAGGAACGCCGCCGCGGTCCAGAAGAGGGCCAGCTGCACGTGCCAGGTGCGCGCCAGGTTATACGGCAGTATCCGGGCAAGGTCCATACCGAAGAAGTTCGACAGATCCGCCCGAAAGTGCTCGGTGGCCGCGCCCACCAGCGTCTGCGCCAGAAACAGCACCGAGACAACGGCGAAGAACCATATCGCGGCCCGCTGAGCAGGTGTCAGGCTCACCTCGCCCGGCTCCCGAAACGATAGTGTCGCGGACTGCTCGCCGTGCCAGCCGACTTGCTGGCTCCAGCGGCCGTAGACCGCGAACAGAATTCCGATGCCGCCCAACAGTGCAACCAACGACAGCGCCGACCACACGATGATCGAGGCGGTCGGACCGTTATCGACACGCTTCTCGGACGGCCAGTTGTTGGTGTAACTGTAGTTGTGCCCCGGCCGCTGCGCCGCCGACGCCCATGCGGTCCACGCGAAAAACGATGTCAGATCATGGATTTGCGCTTTGTCGGTGATCAGGCGAGGGCGCAGCCCGTATTTGGTGGAGTTTTCGCCGAAGTAAGCCGCATAGTGTCGCTGAATGTGGTGAAACGCCGCGGCTTGTTTGTCGGTGAACGTCAGCGTTCTGGTGGCCGCGCTGTAACGGTTGGTTCGAAATTCGGTGACCACCTGGTCGCGCGGATCCGACACACCTTGTGCGCGCCATTGGTCAGCGACGTTGTCGGTGGCCAAGCGCAAATACTCTGCGGTGTAGTCGGGTCCAAGGTAGGCGCCGTGACCGAGCACCGACCCGTACTCCATCAGTCCGCGGGCTTGGTAGAGCTCCTGGCCGCGCGTAACGTCGTTCTTGGTGAACAGCAGCTGCCCGGACTGCGCGATGACCCTGTCGGGCAACGGCATCGACGCCGTGTAAGTGCGGTAAGCAAGTACGCCCATCACGAGGAATCCGAAGATCATCACCAGGGCAACTACCTGCACCCACCCCTTGCCGATCAACGGTTCCGCGTTTGGCCGCCTGGAATGTGGCGCCTGTACCGCATCTGTTGCCATACTCGATAGCCTCTCTGCGCAACGGTGAGACATACCGCTCGGCTGAGCGACGGCAATCTGCTCCCGCAGCCTCGTTAGAAGTTGAGTGACGGACGCAAGCGACGACTTCACCTTTGCAGGCGAGTGGCCCGTGGGGACCACTACTTTGGTCCCCGGCATAGAGGACCTTGGTCCCCTCCTTGCCGGCAGCCTTCTTCCGCGAAGCACTTTCGGGCCACCTGGACCCGCTGGGCTTGCCGGGAGCCGCGCTCAGGTCAGTGGGCAGCAACAGTACTTTGCTAGCGGACGCGCCCCCCGGAACAGGCCTTGACCAGAGTTGACCAAAGTATTCGAAGTGGATACCAAGAGGAATAAGTCCCTCGTGACATGGCCATAGGTTCTGGTGCACGTCTTCGTCGACCGCACGTCTTGCGAGGGGCGGTGTGCGTAGCGCCACGCCGGCTCCCGGCTTTGCGCGCGCCAGGTAGCCTCACTGAGGTGTTGCTGGCCTCGCTGGATCCCAATAACAGCGGCGATGTTGGTGATGCCGTGCGGATCGGTGAGGTCTCGCTGAGCCGCAGCGATATGGTCGGGGCGGCGACGTCGGTGGCCGAGCGGGTTGGTGGTGCACAGCGGGTGGCGGTGCTGGCCACGCCGACCGCCGCAACCGTTTTGGCCGTCACCGGCTGCCTGATCGCCGGCGTGCCTGTGGTTCCGGTTCCCGCCGACGTCGGGCAGGCCGAGCGCCGTCACATCCTTGGCGACTCTGGCGCGCAAGCCTGGCTCGGTCCGGTGCCTGATCAGCCGGAGGGGCTGGGGCACATCCCGGTGCGGCTGCACGCCCGATCGTGGCACCGGTACCCCGAACCGTCACCCGATGCGACGGCGATGGTGATCTATACCTCGGGCACCACCGGGCTGCCTAAAGGCGTGCAGTTGAGCCGGCGCGCGATCGCGGCGGACCTCGATGCGCTGGCGCAGGCGTGGCATTGGAGCGCTGACGATGTGCTGGTGCACGGACTGCCGCTGTTTCACGTTCATGGACTGGTGCTCGGCCTGCTCGGATCGCTGCGATTCGGTAATCGCTTGGTGCACACCGGAAAACCAACGCCTGCCGGGTACGCACAGGCCTGCGCCGAAGCCGGCGGCACACTGTTCTTCGGGGTCCCGACGGTGTGGTCGCGAGTGGTGGCCGATCATGCGGCTGCCGAAGCGCTACGGCCAGCGCGGCTGCTGGTGTCGGGCAGCGCCCCACTGCCGGTGCCGGTGTTCGACCGGTTGGATCAACTGACCGGGCATCAGCCCGTCGAACGGTACGGCGCGACGGAATCGTTGATCACCTTATCGACTCGGGTGGACGGCGAACGCCGCGCGGGCTGGGTCGGCCAACCGCTGACCGGTGTGCAGACCCGGCTGGTCGATGACGCCCGCGAAGCGGTCCCGGCCGACGGTGAGACTATCGGGCGTCTCGAAGTACGCGGCCCCACACTGTTCGACGGCTATCTGAACCGGCCGGACGCCACCGCCGAGGTGCTCGACGCCGACGGCTGGTATTCCACCGGTGACGTCGCGGTCGTCGACGACGGCGGTATGCATCGCATTGTGGGACGCGAGTCGGTCGATTTGATCAAGTCAGGCGGCTACCGGGTCGGCGCCGGTGAAGTCGAAACCGTGCTGCTGGGGCATCCCGATGTGGCGGAGGCCGCTGTCGTGGGGCTGCCCGACGAGGACCTCGGTCAGCGGATCGTCGCCTTCGTCGTCGGGTCAGGTGACGTCAATCCTAGGGCGCTGATTGACTTTGTAGCTGAGCAACTTTCGGTACACAAGCGACCGCGCGAGGTGCGGATTGTGAATGAGCTGCCGCGCAACGCGATGGGCAAGGTCCTCAAGAAGCAGCTACTGGGCTGCTAAGCATCGGCGCGGGCGTGCACAGTTGTCCGGTCTTTGCGGCGTGTCCGCGTACGAAGACGCACGCTGGCGCCCAAAGGCGGGTCAGTTGGCGTGCAGGTCCTCGTTGAGCGCAATGCCCTGACCGTTTCGGGGCACCGCCTCGACCGCACCGGTGATCGAATTGCGCCGGAACAACACATTATCGACCCCGGACAGCTCCCGGGCGCGGACCGAGGCGCCGTCGGGCATCGCGATCTTGGTGCCCGCCGTGACATACAGGCCCGCCTCGACGACACAGTCGTCGCCGAGCGAAATGCCCAACCCTGAATTGGCGCCCAGCAGGCAGCGTTTCCCGATCGAAATCACCTGGCTGCCACCACCGGACAACGTTCCCATGATCGACGCGCCACCGCCTACGTCAGAGCCGTCGTCAACGACCACGCCCGCCGAGATGCGGCCCTCCACCATCGACTTGCCCAGCGTTCCGGCGTTGTAGTTGACGAATCCCTCGTGCATGACAGTGGTACCGGCAGCGAGGTGAGCGCCCAATCGAACCCGGTCGGCGTCAGCGATGCGCACACCGGCAGGAACGACGTAGTCGACCATCCGCGGGAACTTGTCGACCCCGTAGACCGCGACCGGTCCGTGGCGGCGCAGTCGTGCCCGCACCACCTCGAAACCGTCGATCGCACAGGGCCCGTGGTTGGTCCACACCACATTGGTCAGCACGCCGAAGAACCCGTCGACGTTGAGCCCGTGCGGCGCGACCAGCCGGTGTGAGAGCAGATGCAGCCGCAGATAGGCGTCATAGGCGTCGGCGGGCTTGTCATCCAGCGAGCCGATCACCGTGCGGACCAGGGCCGCCTCGGTTTGGCGGTCGTCGTCGCGGCCGGCCAGCGCGGCCAGCTCATCGGGGACCTGAGCGACCGACAGGCGCGCTGTACCGCTCTGACCCGAGTCGATCAGTTCCGGTGCGGGAAACCAGGTGTCGAGGACCGACCCGTCGGCGGCGAGCGTCGCCAGCCCGATGCCCGTAGCTCCAGTCACGCGGCCCACGCTACTGTGCGAGGCCAAACGGCCGCAAAGCACTACGCTTGGATGCGTGCTGGACCTGCGAGGCGACCCGATCGAGCTGACCGCAGCGCTGGTCGACATTCCCAGCGAATCGCGAGCCGAGGAACGAATCGCCGGCGCGGTGGAGGCAGCGCTGCGCGCGCAGAGCACCGGCTTCGAGATCATCCGCAACGGCAACGCCGTTTTGGCCCGCACTCGGCTGGGCCGTACCACCAGAGTGTTGCTCGCCGGACATCTCGACACCGTCCCGGCCGCCGACAACCTGCCCAGCCGCCGAGAAGGCGAGCTGCTGTACGGCTGCGGCACCGCGGACATGAAATCCGGAGATGCGGTCTTCCTGCACCTGGCCGCGACGGTCGAAGACCCAGTGCACGACATGACTCTCGTCTTCTACGACTGTGAGGAAATCGATTCCGCGGCAAACGGTCTGGGCCGGATTGAACGCGAGCTGCCGGACTGGCTGACCGCCGACGTCGCCGTCCTCGGCGAGCCCACCGCCGGCTATATCGAGGCCGGCTGCCA
Organism: uncultured Actinomycetota bacterium; assembly: GCA_963830605.1. Taxonomy (GTDB): domain Bacteria; phylum Actinomycetota; class Actinomycetes; order Mycobacteriales; family Mycobacteriaceae; genus Mycobacterium. The sequence goes on from CAWHML010000006.1 coordinate 20,975, forward strand.
GGGCACGCTGCGTGTGATCCTCCGTGCGACCGGGACTCGTGCCCATTCGGCCCGATCGTGGCTGGGCGACAACGCGATTCACAAGTTGAGCGGAGTACTCGACCGGCTTGCCGGCTATTCGGCGCGCACTGTGGAGATCGACGGCTGCCGCTACCGGGAGGGTCTGTCCGCGGTACGAATCGACGGCGGTGTTGCCGGCAATGTGATTCCCGATGCGGCGTCGGTCACGGTGAATTACCGGTTTGCGCCCGACCGGTCGGTGGACGAAGCGCTGCAGCACGTCCGAGAAGTGTTCGACGGCCTCGAGGTACGGATCGAGGCGAGCGATATTGCCGCGGGCGCCTTGCCCGGCCTGTCTCAGCCCGCCGCCAAAGCCCTGGTCCAAGCCGCTGCCGGGCAGGTCCGGGCGAAATACGGCTGGACCGACGTAGCACGGTTCGCGGCCCGAGGCATACCGGCGGTCAACTACGGTCCCGGTGACCCCAACTTCGCCCACCGGCGGGACGAGCGGGTGCCGGTCGACCAGATCACCGCTGCCGCAGAATTGTTGCGCCGCTATCTAACTCATTGAGCGCGCTGCGCCTGGGCAGCGGCGTCGGCGGCCGCTGCGTGCAGCCCTACATCGGCCAGGTCGGCGGCTACCCCGGCCAGCGCCGTGGCATCACCCGCGGCGAGTGCGCGGGCGTGCGTCACGGTGAGCCGGCCCAGCACGCAATCGACGTCCAGCGACAGGCGTTCGGCTCGAAAGACGGCGCGGGTATCCCCGAGCCGTGCCGCATCCTGCAGCGCTCGCAGCGCGATCGCCGACTGCCCGCCGCGTTCGGCAGCCTGCACGCTCCCGCGTGCGGCGTCGATCGCGCCAGTCGCATCCCCACGGGCCGCCCTCGACCAGGCTTTGGCAAGCGCGAGCTCGGGCGCGAACAGTGCCGACTTCAGTCCGTGCCGACTCTCCGCTCGACTGAAAGCCTTTGCCGCCGCTACTTGTTCACCTGCCTGGCCCAGTGCTTGGGCGAGCAGCATCAAAGCCAGCGGACCCCACGAGTAACCAGTTCGGGACAGCACGTCGGCGGCCGGCTCGAGCAGCGCCACGGCGGTGTCGAAGTCACCCTGCGCTATGGCCACATAAGCGACCAGTACTTCGCCGATCGCCCGGCCGGGCTGCTGCAACTCGGCGAAATCGGTGTAGCGCTGGGCCAACGAGTGGGCAGCGCGCAGCTGGCCCATCATCAGCAGCGTCGTGATTCGCGCAAATCCGCTGGTGAACCTCAGCAAACCCGGATGCTCGCCGGCCACAGCCCGGGCGGCGAGGGCGTCGACGCCGCCGAACCGGCCGGTGCGGGCCGAGCTGAGCGCGGCGGCCGATGCAGCCCAACCGACCGCAACATCTCCGGCATGTGGTGCTGCTAGTACCTCTTCGGCGATCCGCAATGCGCGCAGCGGTGTCCCGGCATTCATCGCGAAAGTCGCCGCCAACGCATCGAGGGTGGCCCGGCCCGCCAGCGACGTCACACGGCTTCTCGTAGTGGACAGAAATGTGGTGGCGCGCTCCGGCTCATTGAGCATCCAGAACTGGTTAGCGGCCCGCGGCAGCGCCCAGGCCATCAGTTCTGGGTCCGACAAGGTGTCGGGACTCACCGCGGCGAGCAACCCGCCGGCTTCGCGTCCGCGGCCCTGCCAAGCCAGCGCGTAAGCCAACGCCAATCGGGCCGCCAGGCCGTCCGACCGGTCCAGCGCCGCGCGGGCTAGCCGCTCGGCCAGCGCCAGGTCACCCAGCCGCAGTGCCTGCTCGGCTGCGCTGACCTGGGCGCCGAGCTCCCCCGGCCGGTCACTCTGCGCTGCCAGCGCAGCCAGCCGCAGCTCGTCGCTGACCCCGGCGGACGGCCGCTGTGACAGCTGGGCGACCACCGAAGTACGCAGACTTCGTGCGTGATCCGCGGCGAGCGAGGCGCGGACGCGCTCGGTGTACAGCGGGTGCGCCGCATAAACCATGCCCTCGTCGTCCGACGTCACCGCGCCAACCGTTTCGGCATCGTCGGGGACCTGCGCATTGGTCAGCGCCGCCAGGTCGGTGCTCGACAGCGGCTCGGCCACGGCCAGGAAGTCGAGTACAGCGCGCACCGGCGCCGGCAAAGCGCTGAGGTACCGGTCGATGATCCCCGACAGCGTGCGCCGATCGCCCCACTGCCAGCCCTCGCCGGTGCGCCACAGACCGCCGTCCACAAGGAGACGGCGCAGGTAAAGCGGGTTGCCGTCGCTGCGCCGGAAAGCCTCGTCGACTGTTGCCGCGTCAGGCGACTCAAGCAGCACCGATTCCAGCAACGCCGCAGTTCGGGTGCCATCGAACGGCGGCACGTCGATCCGGGCCAGCAGGTCGTCGGACCACAGAGCAGTCACCGCGTCGGGCGGTGCTGCGGCTGAGTCGACGGTTGCGATCAGTCGCGCCGAACCACCTAACGCCAAGTGATACACCAGCGTGGCGGACAGATTATCGAGGTGGTGGGCGTCGTCAACGACCAGCAGCAGCTCCCGGCCGCCGGTGATCAGCGATTGCCGGGCGGCCCGCAACACCGCTGCGGGCCGCCCGATCTCGGACAGCTGAACCAAACCGCGGAAGGCGGCGAACGGGACGGCTTGCTCTGGTGCCGTGCCGGTCACCCTTCGGACCGCGATCGCGTGATCCGACGCGCTGAATTGCTCGGCGGCCACCCGGGCGAGCAGCGTCTTCCCGACGCCGGCCGGACCGACCAGCACCGCTCCGGATACCTGTGGGCTGCTCAGGGCAGCGGTCACTCGCGCAACAGCGCCTTCCTCCGGCGCGGCTACCCAGGACACCGCCGGATTTTATGGCGGCGCAGCCCAGGCGGCATGCCGATTAGGGCCAAATGCGCGCAGCGCGTCGGCTGGTCTACCTTTCGCAGTGTGCGCCATACACCCGATGCAGCTGCGTCGTGGGCGGTCTGCGTGTACTGCGCGTCCGGGCCGACCCACTCGGACCTGTTAGCGCTGGCCGGCCGGGTCGGCGAGGCGATTGCCGAGCGGGGCTGGACACTGGTGTGGGGCGGCGGCAACGTGTCAGCGATGGGCGCGCTGGCCAGTGCTGCGCGAAGCCGCGGCGGCTGGACCGTCGGTGCGATACCCAAGATGCTCGTACACCGCGAGCTCGCCGACACCGACGCCGACGAGCTGATCGTGACCGACACAATGCGGGAGCGAAAGCAGGTCATGGAGGAGCGCGCCGACGCGTTCCTCACCTTGCCCGGCGGAATCGGGACTCTGGAAGAGCTCTTCGAAACGTGGACCGGCGGGTACCTCGGTGCACACACCAAGCCGGTGGTGCTGCTGGACCCTTCCGGACATTACGACGGACTGCGAGTCTGGCTGAACGAGCTCGTCGGCACCGGTTTTGTTTCACAAGCTGCCTTGGATCGGCTGGTGGTGGTCGACGAGGTGGATGCCGCGCTGGCAGCCTGCGCGCCGCTCTGAGAGCTGGGGCGGGCCAGATTCGACGGCGGCGACCCGCTGCGCCCGGTTGTGCCGCGCTTGCGATCGCCGCCGGGCTGATGGCGGCGACCCGCTGCGCCCGGTTGCGCCGCGCTTGCGATCGCCGCCGGGCTGATGGCGGCGACCCGCTGCGCCCGGTTGCGCCGCGCTTGCGATCGCCGCCGGGCTGATGGCGGCGACCCGCTGCGCCCGGTTGCGCCGCGCTTGCGATCGCCGCTTAGGCTGGCGCGGACTGCGGTTGAGCGAAACAGGAGACGCGTGTGTCCGAACACAACTCCGGTACCCACACGTCGGTCGGACTGGTTGACATCGTCACCCGGCTGCCCGGCGTGTTGGCCGACGTACCGGTCATGCTGCGGGGAGCCTGCACGGGGCTGCTCGCACGGCCGACATCCAAGACGTCGATCGGCAAGGTGTTTCAGGACCGGGCCGCACGCTACGGCCACCGCACCTTTCTCCGGTTCGGCGACCAGCGACTGAGTTATCGCGAGGCGAACGAAACCGTCAACCGCTATGCCGCGGTGCTAGCGGCGCGCGGTGTCGGCCATGGCGACGTTGCCGGGATCATGCTGCGCAACTCACCGAATGCGGTGTTGACCATGCTCGCGGTGGTCAAGTGCGGCGCGGTCGCCGGCATGATCAACTACCACCAGCGCGGCGATGTCCTGGCGCACAGCTTGGGCCTGCTCGACGCGAAACTGCTGATCGCCGAAACCGATCTGGTTGACGCCGTCACCGACAGCGGCGCCACCGGCGCGGAACCCGTGACGATCGACGAGCTGGAACGACTGGCCGCCACCGCGCCCACCGGCAACCCGGCATCGACGTCGGCGGTGCTGGCCAAGGACACCGCCTTTTACATCTTCACCTCCGGCACCACCGGAAACCCGAAGGCCAGCGTGATGACGCATCATCGATGGTTGCGCGCGCTGGCCGCCTTCGGCGGCTTGGGTCTGCGCCTGCACCAGAACGACACGCTGTACAGCTGCCTGCCGCTGTATCACAACAACGCCTTGACGGTCGCGGTCGGATCGGTGCTCAACTCTGGTGCGACGCTTGCGCTCGGTCGGTCATTTTCGGCCTCGCGGTTCTGGGACGAGGTAATCGCTTATGAGGCTACCGCGTTCATCTACATCGGCGAGATCTGCCGGTATCTGCTCAATCAACCGCCAAAGCCGACCGACCGCACCCACAAGGTGCGGCTGATTGCGGGCAACGGCTTGCGTCCCGAGATTTGGGAGGAGTTCACCGCCCGGTTCGGCATCGCGCGGGTGTGCGAGTTCTACGCCGCCAGCGAAGGAAACACCGCCTTCATCAACGTCTTCAACATGCCCAGGACAACCGGTATTTCGCCAATGCCCTTGGCCTACGTCGAATACGACCCGGACACCGGGGCGCCACTGCGAGACGAATCCGGCCGCGTTCGCCGGGTGCCCGCCGGTGAGCCGGGTCTGCTGCTCAGTCCGGTCAACCGGCTGCAGCCGTTTGACGGCTACACCGATCCGGCTGCTAGCGAGAAGAAGTTGGTGCGCAACGCGTTTCGTCAGGGCGACTGCTGGTTCAATTCCGGCGACGTGATGAGCCCGCAGGGCTTGGGCCATGCCGCTTTCGTCGACCGGCTCGGTGACACCTTCCGCTGGAAGGGTGAGAACGTCGCCACTACTGAGGTGGAAGCCGCACTGGCATGCGATGAATCGGTCGAGGAGTGCGCCGTTTTCGGTGTTGAGGTGCCGCATACCGGCGGGCGTGCGGGAATGGCCGCCGTCAAGCTGCGCGACGGCGCCCAGTTCGACGGGAAGGCGTTGGCGCGCAGTGTGTATCGACAGCTGCCGAGTTACGCGTTGCCGTTGTTTGTGCGCGTGGTCAAGTCCATGGCGCATACGACGACGTTCAAGAGCCGCAAAGTCGACTTGCGCGAGCAGGCGTATGGAGCGGACATCGAAGACCCCCTGTACGTGCTGGCCGGCCGTGATGCGGGGTACGTGCCGTACTACCCCGAATATCCCGACGAAGTCGCGGCCGGGACGCGACCGCAAGGTTAGGAAGGCGATCGCAGCGTCGGCCCAGCTACCAGGCACCATAGGGGGGTGCGCTCAAGGCCGTCGGCGTCAATCGACCCCCAAACGTTCTGCGGTCGTCCGGTCGCTGCCGACCGCCCACTGATCATGGCGATTGTCAATCGCACACCTGACTCGTTCTACGACCGCGGCGCCACCTTCAGCGACGACGCTGCCAAGGCGGCCGTGCACCAGGCCATCGCCGACGGCGCCGATGCCATCGACGTCGGGGGAGTCAAAGCCGGACCGGGTGACAGCGTCGGCGCCGAGACCGAAAGCCGGCGGGTGATGCCGTTCATCGAGTGGCTTCGAGGCGCTTACCCGGACCAGCTGATCAGCATCGATACTTGGCGTGCCGGCATCGCGCAACAGGCATGCCGGGCGGGTGCGGACCTGATCAACGACACCTGGGGTGGCTTCGACCCGCAGCTGCCCGAGGTCGCCGCGGACTACGGCGTCGGCCTGGTGTGTTCGCATACTGGCGGCGCTGCGCCGCGCACCCGACCGTTCCGGGTGAGCTATGGGACGACTACCCGCGGAGTAGTAGATGACGTGATCCGCGATCTCAGCGCCGCCGCTGAACGAGCGGTCGCTGCCGGGGTGGTCCGGGACCGGGTGCTGATCGATCCGACCCACGACTTCGGCAAGAACACCTTCCACAGTTTGGCGCTGTTGCGTTACATGGACGATCTTGTTAACACCGGGTGGCCGGTGTTGATGGCGCTGAGCAATAAGGATTTCGTCGGGGAGACTCTTGGCGTGGAGCTGACCGAACGGCTGGAGGGAACACTGGCAGCCACCGCGCTGGCCGCCGCTGCCGGCGCGCGGATGTTTCGCGTACACCAGGTCCGTCCCACTCGACGGGTGCTCGAGATGGTGAGCTCGATCATCGGCGACCGGCCGCCGACGCGCACGGTGCGAGGGTTGGCGTGACAGCATCCGAGCTGGTCGCTGGGCTACCGGGCGACACCTGGCTGTTGGACCACAGCTGGAGTCGGCCCAGCTGGACGGTCGCCGAGCTGGAGGCCGCCAAAGCCGGCCGGACGATCTCGGTGGTGCTGCCCGCGCTCAACGAGGAGGACACCATCGAGTCGGTCATCGACAGCATCTCGCCGTTGCAGGGCGGGCTGGTCGACGAGCTGATCGTGGTCGACTCTGGTTCCACCGACGACACCGAGATCCGGGCCATTGCCGCCGGTGCTCGTGTCGTCAGCCGTGAGCAGGCCCTGCCGGAAGTCACGCCGCGGCCCGGAAAGGGCGAAGTGTTGTGGCGCTCGTTGGCGGCCACCCGCGGCGACCTCGTGGTATTCATCGATTCCGACCTCATTGGTCCGCATCCGATGTTTGTGCCATGGCTGGTCGGACCGCTGCTCACTGGCGACGGGCTGCACTTGGTCAAGAGCTTCTACCGCCGCCCCCTGCAGAGCGGTGAATTGAACGGAAGCGAGAACGCCACCGGCGGCGGGCGGGTCACCGAACTGGTGGCCCGCCCCCTGCTCGCGGCGCTGCGGCCGGAGCTGGGCTGCGTACTACAGCCGCTCGGTGGCGAGTATGCCGCCAGCCGGGAGCTGCTGATGTCGGTGCCCTTCGCGCCCGGTTACGGAGTCGAGATCGGCCTGCTCGTCGACACCTACGACCGGCTGGGTCTCGGCGCGATCGCGCAGGTCAACCTCGGGGTACGAGCACACCGCAACAGGTCGCTGGCCGAGCTGGGTGTGATGAGCCGTCAGGTGATCGCGACCCTGCTTTCCCGATGCGGAGTGCCCGACTCCGGCATCGGCCTGACCCAGTTCTTCGCCAACGGCGAGGCCTTCACGCCACGCACGTCGCCGGTGTCGCTGATGGACCGTCCTCCGATGAATGCGCTGCGACCGCGGTCCGGACATACCCGCGCGCCGTGGATCGGCGCATAAGGCACTATCGAGGACGTGGCGCTGGTCCTGCTGTACCTGGTGGTACTGATTCTGGTGGCGATCGTGCTGTTCGGCGTGGTCAGCGTGCTGTTCGGCCGTGGTGAGCCGCTGCCGCCGCTGCCGAAGGCGACGACGGCCACAGTGCTGCCCGCCTCCGGCGTCACCGGCGCTGACGTCAACGCGGTCAGATTTACCCAGGTACTGCGCGGATACAAGACCAGTGAAGTCGACTGGGTGCTGGATCGGCTCGGTCGGGAACTGGATTTGTTGCGGGGCCAACTGGCCTCGGTGCACCCTTCGGCCGTTGCCGAGGTCGAGGTCTACGGCGACGACGATGGTGAGGTGCCGGCCGAGCGGAACTCTGGGTGATCGCCCCGGACGACGGCTTGATCCGTTGCGGCTGGGCCGAAAAGGCTTCCACGCTTTACCGCGACTACCACGACAACGAGTGGGGTCGCAGGCTGCCCGGCGGGGTGGCGTTGTTCGAGCGGATCAGCTTGGAAGCTTTCCAGAGCGGATTGTCGTGGCTGATCATCTTGCGCAAGCGGGAGAACTTTCGGCGTGCTTTCTGCGGCTTCGACATCGGCAAGGTGGCCCGTTACACCGAGGCTGATGTGGCCCGCCTGCTGGCCGACGACGGCATTGTCCGCAACCGGGCCAAGATTGAAGCGACGATAGCCAACGCTCGTGCCGCCGCCGACCTAGGTGGCGCCGATGAGCTCTCCACCCTGCTCTGGTCGTTCGCACCGCGGCCGCGGCCCCGGCCCACTCACCCGTCCGATATCCCGGCGGTTACCGCGGAATCCACAGCGATGGCACGCGAACTGAAACGCCGGGGCTTTCGATTCGTCGGCCCTACCACTGCCTACGCTTTGATGCAGGCAACCGGGATGGTCGATGACCATCTGCGGGCGTGCTGGGTGCCGCAGACGGCCTAGCGGCGATCGCGAGCGCGGCGGAGCCGGGCGCGGCGGGTCGCCGCTGTCAACCGCGCGGCGATCGCGAGCGCGGCGGAGCCGGGCGCGGCGGGTCGCCGCTGTCAACCGCGCGGCGATCGCGAGCGCGGCGGAGCCGGGCGCGGCGGGTCGCCGCTGTCAACTGCGCGGCGATCGCGAGCGCGGCGGAGCCGGGCGCGGCGGGTCGCCGCTGTCAACCGCGCGGCGATCGCGAGGGCGGCTCAGCGAACCGCCGAGAACCGGGTCTTGTGCACCGGCTGGTGTCGATAGGGAACAATAGGGGAGTGAATTGGCAGTTCAGTGCCGGATGTCGCCGAAACTGCGCGGCCGCGAGACACCCGGCGCCGACGAGGTCCGTGACGGCGGGCCAACTCGAACTTGGAGGGAGCACTCGATGGCGGCGATGAAGCCCCGGACCGGGGACGGTCCTCTTGAAGCAACCAAGGAGGGGCGCGGCATCGTGATGCGAGTACCGCTGGAGGGCGGTGGTCGGCTTGTCGTCGAGTTGACGCCTGACGAAGCCGCCGCATTGGGTGATGAACTCAAGGGTGTCACTAGCTAAACGCGGTCGAACGAACGATCCTCGCCGCCTGCAGAAGCCTGGGTGCTGCCACACACCGTCCGGTAAATCTGTAGCGTCTGCTCGGCGATGTGCGCCCAGGAGAAGTTTTCGATGCAACGCTGACGTCCGGCCGTACCAAAGCGCGCCGCTCGGTCCGGGTCCGCGATCAAGGCGTTGACCGCATCGGCCAGAGCGGCTTCGTAGCCGGCCGGCTCGTTCGGCTGGTAGTGCACCAGCGAACCGGTGACCTGATCAACGACGACCTCAGGTATGCCTCCGACATCGGACGCCACCACTGCGGTACCGCAGGCCATCGCCTCCAAGTTGACGATACCCAACGGTTCATAGACTGATGGGCACACGAAAACCGTTGCAGCCGAGAGAATTTCGCGGACCTGTCCGATCGGTAGCATCTCTCGAACCCAGAATACGCCGGTGCGATGACGCGCCAGTTCGGCTACCGCGGCGTTGATTTCGGCAGCGATTTGCGGAGTGTCCGGGGCGCCCGCGCACAACACCACCTGGGCCTCCGGATCGAACCGGTGCGCCGCGGCAACCAGGTGCGCTACCCCTTTCTGCCGGGTGATCCGACCGACGAAGGCCACAATCGGACGCCGTGGGTGAACGCCTATGTCGGCCAGTAGAGAATCCCCCGGCATCGGCGAGACCGGATACCAGACATCGGTGTCGATGCCGTTTCTCACCACGTGCACCTTGGTCGGGTTTAGGACGGGATAGAGCCGCAGCACGTCGTCGCGCATCCCTGAGCTGACGGCGATAACAGCGTCCGCAGCGCTCATCGCGGTGCGCTCCACCCACAACGACAACCGGTAGCCGCCACCGAGCTGTTCGGCTTTCCACGGGCGCAGCGGTTCCAGTGAATGCGCGGTGACCACATGCGGGATGTCGTAGAGCAGCCCCGCCAGGTGACCGGCCAGTCCGGTATACCAGGTGTGCGAATGCACGATGTCGGCCATCGCAGCGGCATTGGCCATCACCAGGTCGCTCGACACGGTCGCCAGGGCAGGATTGGCGCCGACCAAGCGGGTATCGGGCTGGTGGACGAACGCGTCCGTCCGAGCAGTTCCCATGCAATGCACGTCGACCTCACACAGCTGCCGTAACCGTGCGACCAGCTCGGTGACATGGACCCCTGCACCGCCGTAAACCTCTGGCGGCCACTCCCGCGTCATCATCGCCACCCGCATATCCGGCACGCTAGCGGGACGGCGGCCGGAGCCGTTAACGGGACCTGGGCAGCCCCTGCGACGGGTGGTCGGTGTTTGCGGGCAGATCACCGCGGCAATCCCCGAGGTACCGCGCCAAACTCCTTGACGGACAGTCCGTCAGCACGTCATCAAATCGTGATTGCCCTGGCAGCGGTCGGAAGTGCCGGTTAGGTTTGTCACATGAGGGAAGCGCCACAGGTGCTTGGAATCGTCCTGGCCGGCGGGGAGGGGAAACGGTTATACCCGCTGACCGCCGACCGGGCGAAGCCAGCGGTTCCCTTTGGCGGCGGCTACCGCCTGATCGACTTCGTGCTGTCCAACCTCGTCAATGCCCGCTATCTGAAGATCTGCGTGCTGACCCAATATAAGTCGCATTCTCTGGACCGCCACATCTCGCAAAACTGGCGGCTGAGCGGGTTGGCCGGCGAGTACATCACCCCAGTTCCCGCACAGCAGCGACTGGGCCCGCGCTGGTACACCGGCTCCGCCGACGCCATCTACCAGTCCATGAATCTGGTGTATGACGAAGACCCCGATTACATAGTGGTTTTCGGCGCCGACCACGTATACCGCATGGATCCCGAACAAATGGTGCGCTTCCACATCGAGACCGGCGCCGGGGCCACTGTGGCCGGCATCAGGGTGCCACGCGCAGAAGCGACGGCGTTCGGCTGCATCGAAGCCGACGAGTCCGGCCGCATCCGCAACTTCATCGAGAAACCGGTGAATCCCCCGTGCACGCCCGACGACCCCGCGGCCACCTACGTCTCGATGGGCAACTACATCTTCACCACCAAAGTGCTGATCGACGCGATCCGCGCCGACGCCGACGACGACCGCTCCGACCACGATATGGGCGGCGACATCATCCCGCGCTTAGTCTCCGACGGGCTGGCCGCCGTCTACGACTTCTCCGACAACGAGGTGCCCGGCGCCACCGACCGGGACCGGGCCTATTGGCGCGACGTGGGCACGCTGGACGCGTTCTACGACGCCCACATGGACCTGGTCTCGGTGCATCCGGTCTTCAATTTGTACAACAAGCGCTGGCCCATTCACGGCGCGTCAGAGAACCTGGCGCCGGCCAAGTTCGTCAACGGCGGGTCTGCGCAGGAATCGGTGGTCGGGGCGGGCAGCATCATTTCTGCGGCCTCGGTGCGCAACTCGGTGCTGTCGTCGAACGTCGTCGTCGAAGAGGGTGCGATTGTGGAGGGCAGTGTGCTGATGCCCGGTACTCGGGTTGGTCGGGGTGCGGTGGTGCGCCACGCAATTCTGGACAAAAACGTCGTGGTCGGCCCCGGCGAGATGGTCGGGGTAGACCTGGAAAAGGATCGGGAGCGCTTCGCTATCAGCCCCGGCGGTGTTGTCGCTGTCGGCAAGGGTGTGTGGATCTGAGCGAACACCGGGCTCACCACAAGTACGGCACCAACCGGTAATTCACCCGCTGCTCGTAGTCGCGATAGCCGCTCAGTTGCTGTTCCAGAAGGGCCTCCTCGTCGCGGATACGAAGCGCGAGCACGATCAAACCGGGCAGCACGAACACCAATCCCCAACACGACCCCAGGGCCGGCGGGATGCCGACGAGCAGGATGATGTTTCCGGTGTACATCGGGTGGCGAACCCACCCATACAGACCGGTGGAAACCAGCGTCTGCTCCGCCTCGACGGTGACGGTGGCTGCCGCATAGGCATTTTGAATGACTACCAGCATGGCGACGCCCAGCCCGAACGCCACCAGAACATCGCCCACCAACGACACCGTCGCAGGCACTGGCAACCACTTAAAGCGGTGATCCAGCGCACTGACCACGAACATCGCCGGGAAGCAAAAGAACATGACGCTGATGACGACCCGCTGCAGCGTTCGTGTCTCCGCCAGCGGGCCGCCGCGCATGCGCCGCGCCAGCGCGGCTGGGTTGGTGCACAGCAAATACACGCTGGGTATCCACGTCGCTGCCGCGAACACCGCGAGGAAGACCCATGCTTGCCAGTAGTGCAGCGTTCCCGCCGGAAGAAACAGCATCAATCCGAACGCGATCAATCCAAGAAAAGCTGCAAGAAAGCCTTTGACAGCGATTTTCACCATGGTCCCTCAGCACCGCACATCACGACGCCGAAAAGTCACTGCCGCCACAACGATCAGCATCAGGTCGATTACCGACAACACCAGCAGGGGAGTGGCGGTGAAACCGCTTCCGACGTTGGGAGTGTGCGCGAAAGGTGCAAGATCGAGCAGCCAGTGGGAAGCCCCAGATATGGAACCGAGCAGATAGAGCGCAACAGATCCGACGAGCACACCCCATGCCGCCGGTGCGAACCGCGGGGCCGATCCGAGCAGGGCGACAGTCACCGCGGCCAACAGCCAAACCGCGGGCAACTGCACCGCCGCGGTGGCGAGCACCGTAAACAACTTATCGCCGATATCTCCGCTGGCGACACCGTAGGTCACTCCGGCAGCAAACCCAGCAAGCAACAACGCAACGGCGGGCCCGGCCAGTGCGATGCTCAGATGACTAGTCAGCCAACGAATCTTGGACACCGATCCGGCTAGGAGCGTTTCGGCGCGCTGACCGTTCTCCTCCTGATGCAACCGTAGTGTCAGCGACACAGCGAACGCGGCGGCGCACATACCCAGCATGCAGAACGCCACCGCGACGAAGGCTTGCGCCAGCGCGTCGCTGCCACCCATGCGGAGGATGATGTCGCGCACTGCTGTGCTGCTGCTCACCTCGTCGCCGATACCCTGCACAATGCTGCCGATCAACAGACCGTAAAGGCCAAGGGCGAGCGTCCACAGCAGCAGGCTGCCGCGGTCGAGCCGCCACGCCAGCCCGAAGGCTCCCCGCAGCGTCGGCGCAGCGGTGTCGCGACCGGGACGCTGGGCGACGAGCCCCGCTCCGACATCGCGGCGGACCAGTAGCCAGTACGCCAGCGTCGTCAACGTCACTGCGGTCGCCAGATGCAGCAGCAACACCCACCAGTGGTCGCCCGCGTAGGGACGGACCTGCAGTGACCAGCCCAAGGGCGACAGCCAGGACAGCGTGCCGGAACCGGCATCGCCGACGGCGCGGACGGTGAAGGCCGCGGCCAGCACGCTGAAGGCGGCGCCGCGGGTGACCCGCGCGCTCGACGACAACTGCGCGGCCACCGCCGCCACCGCGGTGAACACCATGCCTGACCCCGTCAGCGCGGCGCCGAACGCCAGCGACCCCGCCGGTGCGACGCGCGTGCCGAGCAGGCCCACTGCACCGATCACGCCGACGGCTATCGACGCGCCGAAGGACATCAGCAGGGCAGCGGTGAGACTGGCGCAGCGGCCGACTGCGGTGGATTCGATCAGTTCGGCGCGCCCAGTTTCCTCGTCGGCGCGGGTATGGCGAATGACGGTGAGTATCACCGCCACCGCGATCAGCAGATGGAATATGCCGGCTTTCCAGATGCCGGTGGCACCCAAGCTGTCGTTGTAGACCGGCCCGTAAAGGGCCCGTTGTGCGGGGCTCGCCATGATCGAGGCCGCGAAGCCGGCTCGCGCGGCCTGCTGCGGGTAGAGCTTTTCGATGCTGCCGATGTAGACGGTGGCTAGTGGCACCGACAGCAGCAGTACCCACAGCGGCACGACGACGCGGTCGCGCCGCAGGTAGAGCCGCAGCAGCCCGAGAGTGCCGCTGAGGCCGGAGCTTCGGTGCCGTGCCTGATGTGCCGAATGTTTCAAAGTTGCGAATTTCATTGACGCCACTCTTTCCCCGCAAGCGGGAAGTGCCCCCGCCTCATCGCTTTCGGTACATTGTCGTCGGCGCGGCTCATGCCCGGACCTTTTGTGCGCTGCGCTCGGGCTCCGAGTCAGCGTCGGCGCCGTAGTGACGCAGAAACAGCTCTTCCAGGGTCGGTGGCTGGCTGACCAGACTACGCACCCCTGCGTCACCGAGGACTCTGATGAACTCGCCAAGGCTGTCGCTGTCGACGTGGGCGCGCAGGGTAGTTCCGTCAATACTGATGTCTTCGACGCCCTTGATCCGGCTCAGATCTCCCGGATCACCGGTCAATTCGGCTTCGATCGAGGTGCGGCTCAGATGACGCATCGAATCCAACGATCCGCTTTCGACCGTCTTGCCTGCGCGAATGATGGTGACCCGTGCGCACAGTGTCTCGGTCTCGGCGAGAATGTGGCTGGACAACAGCACGGTGGTACCCCGGTCGCGGGCCTCTCGGACGCATTGTCGAAATACGTTCTCCATCAATGGGTCTAGGCCGCTGCTGGGCTCGTCCAGCAGCAGCAGTCGGGCGCGCGAGGAAAACGCCGAGACCAGCGAAACCTTCTGGCGGTTGCCCTTGGAGTAGGTTCGTGTCTTTCTATGCGGGTCGAGTTCGAAACGTTCGACGAGGTCCGCGCGGCGCTGTTCGTCGATGCCACCGCGCATCCGGCCCAGCAGGTCGATGGTTTCACCACCGGTGAGCGACGGCCACAACGTGACATCGCCAGGCACGTAGGCGATCTGGCGATGCAGTACCACCGCGTCAGTCCACGGATCGGCGCCCAGCACCCGAGCGCTGCCGGAGTCGGCCCGGACGAGACCCAGAAGGATCCGGATCGTCGTTGATTTGCCGGCGCCGTTGGGACCGAGGAAGCCGTGCACTTCGCCTTCGCGCACGGTCATCTCGAGACCGTCGAGCGCTTTGACTTTGCCGAAGGTTTTGGTGAGGTCGCGTATCTCAATCGCGGCCCGAGACGTGTCAGTTGGCATCTGCTCCTCCTTCGGACTGGGCGAGAAATGCCTCGTACATCGTGTGGTCGGTCAGCAAGCCCTCGGTGTAGACCTCAAGCGAGGGCAGCACCATGTCGCGGGCGTAGTCGCGCAGCACTTCGCGCAGATCAGTCGGGTTCTCGTGCAGCTGCAGATACAGCAGAAAGCCGCCTCCGCCGGTGATCGCCAAGAATTTGGCTCTGGCCCTCGGGTCGCGGCTGGGCTTGAGTGTGCCGGCCCGTACCCCTTCGTCGAGATATTCTTGCGCGTTGTCAATCATTCGGCGCCACAGCGTCGTAGCGAGTTCCGCACCGGTCTGCATGCTGCGCACCAGGTAGGCCATCAATGGTGCGTACGACTCGATTTCGGCCAGTTGAGCCAACCACAGCGTCGGCTCATGGGAACGCATGGCGTCGGTCTTGGCCGTGCGGATCTCTTCGGCCACGTAGTCGTCGCAAGCCTTCAGCAGGCCCTTTTTGGAACCGAAGTGGTGAATCACCAGCGCTGCGCTCACCCCGGCGGCGTCGGCAATCGAGCGCAGGCCGGTGCGGAAGCCATGCTGCCCGAATTGCTCGATCGCCGCATCGCGAATTCGGGCAGCCGCAGTCAAATCGGCTGAACGCACGTTTAATATGCTAAACGTCTGTTCAGTCGGTGGTCAAGGGGCGGCACGGCTGATGGCTTTGGTCGGTGGTATGGACTTGAGGTGACACTGCGGTTTCATGCGCAACACGCCGCTACGGCGTACAAAACCACCGAGCGGCGGCCCAGTGCTGAGGGAGGCGCAGAGTGACCGAGGCTGTGCGAGCAGCGAACTTACGAGATGATTCCCGCTCGGGCAGCTAGTCGCGGACGGCGGCCAGCAGTCCATCGCCGAGCGGCACCAGCGCGGGCGTGAGCCGTTCGTCTTCAGCGATGAGCCGCGCCGCTTCCCGAACCGCCGCCACTTGCGCGTCGTGGGCACCGGGGTCGCTGGCCCGCCCACCCAGCGACGCGCGGTGCACCACGATGACGCCTCGGGGTCGCAGCAACCGAATACCTTCGACGACGTAGTCAGGCTGGTCGACCGGGTCGGCGTCGACGAACACCAAGTCGTAGGATTCGTCGGCCAACCGCGTCAGTACCTCCTGCGCCCTGCCGCTGATCAGCCGCGTGCGGGACGGCCCGATGCCGGCCTCGACGAAGGCCTGTTTGGCGATCCGCTGATGCTCGGGTTCGACGTCGATCGTCGTCAAGACGCCGTCGTCACTCATACCCGACAACAGCCATAACGCGCTGACCCCGACTCCGGTGCCCACTTCGACCACCGCCCTGCCGCCGCTCAGTTTGGCCAGCAGGCTCAGTAGCGCACCCACTGCGGGTGTGACGGCTCCGGCTCCGATGTCGGCGGCGCGGTCGCGGGCGGCCGCCAGGATCGCGTCCTCGGAGATCGACTCTTCGGCGTGCGCTGAGAGACATTCGGCCCGACTCTGCCGGACCGTCTGAACGGTTGTGGATCCGGTGGTAACCATGCCCGCAGCGTAGGTCCAAGCCTCGCCGGAATGGGTCAGGCGCGCCCGAAGCCGGCGGAGCGACACGCCCGACGGAACCGGAAGTGATCAACGCCACACCTGAGCCGATCGCCGCAGCCTGGGCCTGCCCGCATGCGCTTTCTCAGTGAACGTTCAGTGCGCTCACATTGCGGCCACAAACCGGTACGCGACCGTATCAGCATGGACCGCGACGGGCGCTGCCCCGGGAATACGCCCGGGCACCGCATCGTTGCGGGCGGAGACGAACCTATTCCGCCGCACGACGGTCTTACTCCGGAGGATCCGACTATCACCACCTTGGCAAACCCTGCGAGCATGTCGCATCCCACGCACTTCCGCGATGCCGACTGGGTCGAACAGGCGGAGGAGCCCTACGGCACCGCGGTCTTCGACGCGACCGGGGATGACGCGGCCATGCCGTCCTGGGACGAGTTGGTGCGCCAGCACGCGGACCGGGTGTATCGGCTGGCGTATCGCCTGGCCGGCAACCAGCACGACGCTGAAGATTTGACGCAGGAAACCTTTATCCGGGTTTTCCGATCGGTGCAGAACTATCAGCCGGGAACTTTCGAGGGTTGGCTGCACCGCATCACCACCAACTTGTTTCTCGACATGGTCCGCAGGCGCGCGCGGATCCGCATGGAAGCGCTGCCCGAGGACTATGACCGGGTGCCGGCCGACGAACCGAACCCGGAGCAGATCTACCACGATGCACGGCTGGCCCCGGATCTGCAGGCAGCGCTCGATTCGCTGCCTCCCGAGTTTCGTGCTGCAGTAGTGCTGTGTGACATCGAGGGGCTGTCCTATGAGGAAATCGGCGCCACCCTGGGAGTGAAACTCGGAACGGTTCGCAGCCGCATCCACCGCGGGCGCCAGGCGCTGCGCGACTACCTTGCTGCGCATCCCGGACACTTCGAACCCGCCGGCGCTTAACCGTCTGCGCTGGTCGTAACTGTCCGGTTCCTACGGAGCGCGCTACATTCGACGTAGTGCCGCGAACACAATGCAGTGTCGAGAGGAGCTGGTGATGCCCGACCGGGGACATGTGTTCCGCCGCGCCTTCTCCTGGCTCCCCGCACAGTTCGCGTCGCAGAGCGATGCGCCGGTAGGTGCGCCGCGGCAGTTCGGCTCTACCGAGCACCTCTCGACCGAAGCGATCGCCGCCTTCGTTGACGGTGAGCTGCGCATGAGCGCGCACCTCCGCGCAGCCCACCACCTTTCGCTGTGCCCGCAGTGTGCCGCCGACGTCGAGGATCAGAGCAGAGCCCGTGCGGCCCTGCGCGATTCACACCCGATCCGGATACCCAGCTCGCTCTTGGGACTGCTGTCACAGATCCCGAACTCGCCGGCCCACGATGCAACGTCTTCGCCCGACGACGGTCCCGACCGCGCGGGAGGTGCTCCAGGCTGGCGGGCAACGTCGCGAGGAGAGGTCGGGCGGTCCGCGACGTCCGACCAATTCGCCGACGGTCGGGCGCGTGATCGGCGTAAGCGCCGGTAGGGTGGATGAGCCGGCGGGCAACGCCGTGCTGGTGCCGATATCCCGCGTTCACTCGCGCGCCCAGAAGAGGATGACGTGACCTCCGACCAGGACTACGACCAAGCCGACCGTCTGGCGCCCCGTCCCATCTCCCGACCGCCCGTCGACGCCGCGTCACGTGAGACGTTCAGCCGTCCGCAGGGCGTGCGGGGCTCGTTCGTGTCTGACCGCGTACGACCGACGAAATATCGGGACCAATCCGACTTCGTCCCGCGGGATCGGCCGCCTGACCCGGTGCTGGCCGAAGCGTTCGGCCGCCCCTTCGCCGACGCGGAGTCGCTGCAGCGGCATCCGACCGATGCCGGAGCCATCGACGGCGAGAAGCGCAGAGACGAACCCGACGGACCTGGCGATCCGTGGCGCGATCCGGACGCGTCCGCTGCTCTCGGTGGCCCGGCGCTGCTACGGCCGGGCCGGGATGCCGTGCGCGGCGACGGCGGCAAGCTCGGTGTGCGCGATGTGTTGTTCGGCGGGCGGGTGTCGTACCTGGCGCTGGTCACCCTTGCCCTGATCGCGTTGCTGATCGGGGTGGTCGGTGGGGTGGTCGGGCGCAAGACGGCCGAAGTTGTCGAGGCGTTCACGACGTCGAAGGTGACGCTGCCGACCAGCGGTAACACCGAGGTGCCGGCCGGGCGTTTCGCCAAGGTGGCTGCCTCCATCGCCGACGCGGTTGTGACCGTCGAATCGGTCAGTGATCAGGAAGGTACTCAAGGCTCCGGAGTCGTCATCGACGGCCGCGGCTACATCGTCACGAACAACCACGTCATCTCCGATGCGGCCAACAACCCCAGCCAGTTCAAGATGACAGTGGTGTTCAACAGTGGCAAGGAAGTGCCGACCCACATCGTGGGCCGCGACCCCAAGACCGACTTGGCCGTGCTCAAGGTGGATAACGTCGACAAGCTGACAGTGGCCCGCCTGGGCGATTCGGACAAGGTGCGCGTCGGTGACGAGGTGCTGGCGGCCGGCGCTCCGCTGGGGCTGCGCAGCACCGTCACCCACGGAATCATCAGTGCGTTGCATCGTCCGATCCCGTTGTCCGGCGAAGGTTCGGACACCGACACCGTCATCGACGCGGTCCAAACCGACGCCTCGATCAACCACGGCAACTCCGGCGGCCCACTGATCGGCATGGATTCTCAGGTCATCGGGATCAACACCGCCGGTAAGTCGTTGTCGGACAGCGCCAGCGGGCTGGGCTTCGCGATCCCGGTCAACGAGGCGAAGTTCGTCGCGCAAACCTTGATCAAAGACGGCAAGATCGTGCACCCGACCCTGGGGCTAAGCGCCCGCTCGGTGAGCAACGCGATCGCCTCGGGCGCGCAGGTGGCCAATGTGAAAGCGGGCAGCCCCGCAGAAAAGGGCGGCATCCTGGAGAACGACGTTGTGGTCAAGGTCGGCAACCGGACTGTGGCTGACGCTGACGAGTTCGTCGTGGCCGTGCGGCAGCTGACCGTCGGCCAGCCCGCACCGATCGAGGTGGTTCGCGACGGACGGCACGTCACGCTGACGGTGACGCCCGGACCGGACACCAGTTAAGTGTTCGCCAACATCGGCTGGGGCGAAATGCTCGTCCTCGTCGTGGTCGGGCTGGTGGTGTTGGGCCCCGAGCGGCTGCCCGGTGCGATCCGGTGGACCGCCAGTGCAATGCGACAGGCGCGGGATTACCTCAGCGGTGTGACCAGCCAGCTGCGCGAGGACATCGGCCCAGAGTTCGACGACCTGCGGGAGCCGCTCAGCCAGCTACAGAAGTTCCGCGGGATGACACCGCGCGCGGCGCTGACCAAGCACCTTCTGGACGGGGACGATTTCCTGTTCACCGGCAGGCTCGACCGACCTTCGGCAGAGCGGGCCGGCGAGGCCGCGTCAGTGCCGGCGTCTTCGCCCGGAGCATCCGATGTGCTTGCTGAGGGCGCGTCGCCGCCCTTCGACCCCGATGCCACGTAGTGGTTCGGCGGCGAACTGTTATCGATGCGCCGTCGGGTTCAGTCCCAGGGACATGCCGGCCAGGCCACGGCGGCGCGCGGACAGACTGTCGGCGATGCTGCGCAGCTCCTTACCCACCGCCGAGTCGGGGGCGCTGAGCACCACCGGCACGCCGGCGTCACCGGCGTCGACCAGCACAGGGTCCAGCGGGATCTGCCCCAGCAGTGGGACGTCGGCGCCGACAGCGCGGGAGAGGCTTTCGGCGACGTGCCGGCCGCCGCCCGCACCGAAGACCGGCAGCGTGGAGCCGTCTGGGAGAACCAGCCATGACATGTTCTCGACCACCCCGACCAGGCGCTGGCGGGTTTGAAGAGCAATGGTGCCGGCCCGCTCAGCCACCTCGGCGGCCGCTGCCTGTGGGGTGGTGACCACAAGAATTTCCGCGCCGGGGATCAGCTGAGCCACCGAGATCGCCACGTCACCGGTGCCCGGCGGCAGGTCGAGTAGCAGCACGTCCAGATCGCCCCAGTAGACATCGGCCAGGAATTGCTGCAGCGCGCGATGCAGCATCGGTCCGCGCCACACCACCGGGGTGTTGCCTTCAGTGAACTGGGCGATCGAAATCACGCGGACACCGTGCGCGACGGGCGGCAGGATCATCGATTCGACCTGTGTGGGCCGGTCGGTGGTGCCCATCATCCGTGGAATGGAGTGGCCGTGGATGTCGGCGTCGAGGATGCCGACCGACAGTCCGCGGGCTGCCATTGCGGCGGCCAGGTTTACCGTGACGGTGGATTTACCGACCCCGCCTTTGCCGGAGGCGACCGCATACACCCTGGTGAGTGATCCCGGTTGGGCGAACGGGATGACCGGTTCGCGGGTGTCGCCGCGCAGCTGCTTGCGCAGGGCAGTGCGTTGTTCGTCGTTCATCACGTCGAGACTTACCGTGACCGCGCCGGTGCCGGGCACGTCGGCGACGGCGATTGCGACGCGCTCGCTGATCTCGGATTTCTTCGGGCAGCTTGCGGTGGTCAAGTAAATCTCGACATGCACGGCGCGATTCGGCGCAACGTCGATTCCTTTGACCATGCCGAGTTCGGTGATGGGCCGGCGCAGCTCGGGATCGATCACCTTGGCCAGCGCGCCGCGGATACCGGCTGTCAAATCGGCGTCGTCGTGGGTTTTAGACATCACCGCCGAGTCTAGTGCGACGACGATGCGGGCCGGGACGGCCTGAGGTGGGGGCACCCCCAGCCGCGAAGCGGCGGGGGGGCGAGTCGGACCATCGAGCCTGAGGTCGGCCGCTCAGCTGACCGGACCGGGCGCCGGCCCGGGTGCCGACAGTTCTGGCGGTGGTGCGGCGGGTGCGACGGCTTGCGGTCCGGTGGCCGGGACGCCCTGGGATGGGCCCGGCAACGGACCCGGCGCCGGCCCGGCCTGCGGTGGGCCAGGCAAGGGACCCGGGGCAGCGACGGGCTGGGGCGGCCCCTGCGGCGGTGACCATGCGCCAGGAGGGGACGGCGCCGCAGGGGGTCCTGCCTGCGCTAACCCTGGTGACCCGGGTGTGCCAGCGTCGGTCTGCGGTTGGCTGAGCCACGGCGGCAACCAAGGGGGTGTGCTCGCTGGCTGTGCGGTGTCCGCCGAGTTTGGCTGCCCGATGCAGAACACCGAACACGACGGTGCTCGCTGGGCCGGCGGCTGTCCTGGCCAAAGCGCCGCCTGGTTGGGGTTCTGTGACGGACCCAAGTCGATAAGCGGCAGCTGGGCCAGCGGGTCGGTGGGCGGTAACCCGGTCGCGGTAAATGGCATGTTGGGACCGAGCCCCTCGGCATGGTCCAAGTGTGAATCGGCGATCGGTGGCACCGGTCCGGTCAGTGGCGGCAGGTCGACCGGGACGACGCCGGTGGCGTACGACGCGGCCCAGCCCATGACGTTGCGCGCATACGGCATCGAGTTGTTGTAACGCAGGATCGCGCCGAGCACCTGCGACGGGTCGCGCAAGTTCAGCCCGCCGCTGCACAGGTAGCGTGCCGCGGCCAAGGTCGAGTCGTACAGGTTCTGCGGGTCCGCTCGTCCGTCGCCGTCGCCGTCGGCGGCATACCGCGACCAGGTGCCGGGCAGGAACTGCATCGGCCCAATCGCGCGGGCGTAGGAAACTCGGCCACCGACGTTGCCCTGCACAATCACCTCGTTGCCGGGCAGGGTGCCGTCGAGCGTCGGACCATAGATCGGGCTGACCGCTGTGCCGCGTGCGTCGGTGGCGCCGCCGTTGGCGTGCATCGACTCGATGCGCCCGATGCCCGCCAGCAGATTCCAGCTGACTCCGCAGCCCGGAACAGCGGCGCCCATGATGCGCTCGGCATTGCGGTAGGCCGACAGGGCCATAGCCGGGATGCCCAACATGCCGGGCGAGTTGACCACGACTGCCGGCGGTGGAGCCGACACGGGGGCCGCCGCGGCGATGTGGAAGCTGGTCGGCGGTCGCTGAATGGCAATCACCCGCGGACCGGACCGGTCAGCGGAGGCGGTGCTGACCGCTGCCACCGGGGTGATGGCGGTGTCATGCACCTGCGGTGCCTGGCCCGGGAACCGCGGAGCTGCGGCACCCACGGCGCCGGCGAATACCAAGGGGGCGATTACGGCTACGCCGAAAGCCGGTGTGCGAGTCACCCAGACAGCCTGTCGATGTACGGCTCCGCATACGCGGGCTGCGCCCTTCCCGAGGGCCGGGCCGGCACCCGTTAATCCCCCTATGTGCACGCGACCGTCCTCATTTGAGATGTGTCGAGATCAGCTAGCTAGTGAACTAGGTCACCATACATAACTCTCGTCACGGCAGTGGCGACTTCGCCACAATGATTCGGTCGCCTCAGCTGGGTTTTCTGGTACGACGGTCGGCACCGTCGCCGATCAGTACCGCCGGGGTATCGGAGGAAGCCGCTGGCCGCGCCGCCAGCAGGTCGCGCAGCTCTTCAAGTTCGCGTCGCAACGACTCACGGGCCTTGGCCACGTCGCCGAGGGCCAACCGCAGCGAAGCCAGCTCGCGGGCCAAATACTCGGTGTCGGCCTTGGTTTGCTCGGCGCGGCGGCGATCTTCATCCAGCGCGACCCGGTCCCGATTCTCCTGCCGATTCTGCGCCAGCAGGATCAGCGGTGCGGCATAGGCCGCCTGGGTGGAGAACGCGAGGTTGAGCAAGATGAACGGGTAGGGATCCCACCGCAAACCAACCGCGTACACGTTCAGCACAATCCAGACGAGCACCAGGATGGTCTGCACTAGCAGATAACGCCCGGTGCCGAAGAACCGGGCCACCGATTCGGTGATCTTGCCGACGGCCTCCGGATCGATCCGGGGCGCAATCAGCCG
Organism: uncultured Actinomycetota bacterium; assembly: GCA_963830605.1. Taxonomy (GTDB): domain Bacteria; phylum Actinomycetota; class Actinomycetes; order Mycobacteriales; family Mycobacteriaceae; genus Mycobacterium. The sequence goes on from CAWHML010000006.1 coordinate 44,300, forward strand.
GGAGCTGCGGGGGGTAGACAGCCGTGCCCGGGCCGAGGACTTGCTCATTGCGGCGCGACCGCCGCGTTCAATGCCGGCTTCTCGCTGGTGGCCCGCCAGTCATGCGGCAGCAGATGGTCGAGCACATCGTCGACGGTCACCGCGCCCAACAAGTGATGCTGCTCGTCGGTCACCGGTCCGCAGACCAGGTTGTAGGCAGCGAAATACCGAGTCAGCTCGGGCAACGACGTCTCGGGCGTCAGGCAGGGCAGGTCGGTGTCGAGGATCCCGCCGACCAGGGCGGCGGGCTGTTCCTGCAGCAGTCGCTGCAGCGGCACACAGCCCAGGTAGTGACCGGTCGGGGTGGCTGTGGGCGGGCGGACCACGAACACCAGCGACGCCAACGCCGGGGTGACGTCGAGGTCGCGAACCCTGGCCAGCGCCTCGGCGACCGGTGTGTCCGCGCCCAGCACGACCGGATTCGATGTCATCAAACCGCCCGCCGTATCGGGTGAGTGCTTGAGCAGCCGTCGCACCGGGTCGGAACCTCCGGGAGCCATCCGACCGAGCAGCAGCTCGACCTCGGTCGGGTTCATCACCCCAAGCAGGTCGGCGGCGTCGTCGGGCTCCATCTCCTCGAGCACGTCGGCTGCGCGTTCGGTGTCCAAGCGCATCAGCAGATCGGCCTGCTCGTCCTCTGAAAGTTCTTGGAGAACATCGGCCAGGCGGTCGTCCTGCAGGGCACTGGCCACTTCGTACCGGCGCTTGGGCGGCAGCTCGCGAATCGCGTCGGCCACCTCGATCGGCCGCCAGCCCTCGAATTGGTGCAACAGCTGCGCAACCCCCTGTCCAGGCATCGCCAGCGCCGACGGTGTCAGACCCTGCACGTGGTGCCAATCCGCGACGCGCACGGCGCTGCGCCGCCCGAGCCTTCGCGGCAGACGGACCGCAACTCTGGTCACCATCCAATCCCGGGTGCGGGTTTGCTCGATACCCAGATCGGTGATCACCGCGTCGGCGTCGGCGAACTCCGGCAGTTCAGGATCGGTGACTCGCACCCTGGTGTCGAGTACCTGCCCCAACACCAGCACTTCGCCGGGTCGTTGCTCGAACCGCCGCAGCGACACATTGGCGCTGTTGAAGGTCACCGCGTGGGGCTCGATCGAGGCTACCCGCAGCATCGGAACGAAGATTCGTCTACGGGTCGGCACCTCGACGACGAGCCCCAGTACCCGCGGTTGTTGCCGCACGATGCTGATGCTGACCACGACGTCGCGCACGCGTCCCAACGACTCACCGAACGGGCCGAGCACCAGCATTCGGGCCAGCCGTGCCACATACACCCGGTGAATCGAGGTCATGGCTCAAAGGGTAGGAGTGATCTGTGAATCCGGCGTATCGGCCCCGTCGTACCTGTCTGTCGGTGCCTGGCAGCAACCAGAAGATGATCGACAAAGCCAAAGGGTTGTCCGCCGACCAGATATTCCTGGATCTCGAGGATGCCGTTGCATCCGACGCCAAAGGGGTCGCCCGTGCCCGCGTAGCCGCCGCGTTGGCCGGGTCGGGCTGGGCCGGGCAGCTCCGCGGTGTTCGAGTCAACGGCTGGACCTCGCCCTGGACCCATGCCGATCTCATCGAGGTAGTGTCGGCCGTTGGCGCTGCGCCCGGCGGAAGTCTGGATGTCGTGGTGTTGCCCAAGGTCTCTGATGCCTTCCACGTCCAAGCGCTGGATCTGCTGCTGACCCAGCTGGAAGCCGTGCACGGGCTGCCGGTCGGCGGGATCGGCATCGACGCGCAGATCGAAGATGCCCGGGGTGTGACCAACCTCGATGCTATCGCGGCAGCGCCACGGGTGCAGGCCCTGGTCCTCGGCCCGGCCGACCTGATGGCCAGCCTCAATATGCGCACCCGGGTCGTCGGCGAGCAACCCGAGGGCTACGACGTCGGCGACGCCTACCACCACGTGCTGATGCGAATCCTGATCACGGCTCGCGCCCACGGCATCGCGGCGATCGACGGACCGTACCTGAAGGTCCGCGACGTCGAGGCGTTCAGGAAGGTAGCGGGACGGTCAGCGGCGCTGGGCTACGACGGGAAGTGGGTGCTGCACCCGGATCAAATCGCCGCGGGCAACGAGATCTTCACTCCCCGCCAAGATGAGTTCGACCACGCTGAGCTGGTATTGGAGGCTTACGACTGGCACACGTCGAGTGCTGGGGGTGCGCGCGGTGCGGTGATGCTGGGCGACGAGATGATCGACGAGGCCAGCCGCAAGATGGCCCTGGTGGTGGTCGCCAAGGGGCGTGCTGCCGGCATGCAACGTCAGTGCGGGCCGTTCGTGCCGCCGGGCGGCTAGTCATCAGTACGAAGGATGATTGATGGCGATCAACATGATCAACAGGAATATCGCGCCGAGGACCAAGCCGGAGGCGCCCACCGCAATCCCGGCGATCGCCATCCCGCGGCCCGACTGATTCGTTCTTTTGATCTGGTTGATCGCCACGATGCCGAGCACAATTCCTACGATCCAGGCGATGACGCAAAGGGGCAGGAGGAAGACAGAAAGCAGCAGCGGGAACCCGATCAGGGATGCGACCAGCGACCCGATCGCCAAGCCGTTGTTCGGTGCTGCGGGCGCCCGGTAGGGATCGTAGGGGTCGAGGTACCCGGGATAGCCCGCCGGCCCGGCCTGGTAGGGCGGCGGGTAATAGGGCGGCGATGACGGCGGGTAGCTCGGCGGGTATTGGGGGAAGTGCATGGGCGGCTGATGAGTGAGCGGGTATTCGGGATAGTCCACCGGCGGCTGGTAGGCCGATGGCTGTTGTGCCTCGGGGCGTGGGTCAAAGGGTTGCCCGGGATAAGTCATGATCGCTGCTTGTGCGTTCCCGAGCGCTTCACCCGCCGGCCGCTGCCGCTGTGGTCTGGCGTCGGTCCCGCCGGTGCCGGCGGGTTGGCCGGGCAAACTCCGCCGCTGGTGTTCTCCGCGGGTGTCGTCATGAGGTTCAACTTAGCGTGGCTCATCGTGTCGCGGGGCACACAATCTGGGCGCGGCACCGCAGCGGGCCCGTCGCCGCCGGGGCGGAGCACCAGCGCCGGATGCAGCGCGTTGGCAAGATGACGGTAGGGATTGGTGGGTCGCCTCGCCGCAGCGACGAACCAATGTGCACCGCACAAGGAGATTGAGCAGCAATGACGAGCCCTTTTCAACCCGGACAAGTCCCGGGCACCCCGGCTGCCGCTCGGGGCGCAGGCCGGCGCGCTGCGGCCTTGCCGACACCACCCAAAGGCTGGCCAGTCGGTTCCTATCCCACCTACGCCGAGGCACAGCGGGCCGTCGATTACCTGTCCGAGCAGGAATTTCCGGTGCAGCAGGTGACGATTGTCGGGGTGGATCTCATGCAGGTAGAGCGCGTCACCGGTCGATTGACGTGGCCAAAAGTGCTCGGCGGCGGCGTGTTGACCGGCGCGTGGCTGGGTTTGTTCATCGGTCTGGTGCTTGGTTTCTTCAGCCCCAATCCAGGATCCGCGCTGGCCACCGGTCTTATCGCCGGTGTGTTCTTCGGACTGATCACCTCGTCGGTTCCCTACGCCATGGCGCGCGGCACCCGCGACTTCAGTTCGACGTTGCAACTGGTAGCCGGCCGTTACGACGTGCTGTGCGATCCGCAGAACGCCGAGAAGGCCAGAGATCTTCTGGCTCGCCTGGCTATCTAGTACCGATTGGCCGGTCTCGCGCCTGACGCGGGAATGTTGCGAACCCGCTTGCCTGGTTCTACGGTTTCGGCGCGGACAGTCCCGACAGACGAGAGGCGGTGTGGTGGCGAGTCGCCGCGGGCGCGGACGGCGGGTTGCGGCCCTGCTGACCGCACTGTCAGCCGCATCGACGCTGTTGGCATGCGGCTCGGGCAGCCAGGGTCTGGTGATCAGTTTCTACACCGCGGCTACCGAGACCGCCACGTTCACCGTAGTAGCCAAGCGTTGCACCGATCGGGTCGGCGGCCGTTTCCGGATCGAGCACTTCACCCTGCCCAGAGCCACTGATGACCAGAGACTGCAATTGGCCCGCCGTCTCACCGGCAACTACCGCGGTCTCGACGTTATGGCGATGGATGTGATCTGGACTGCGCAGTTCGCGGAAGCAGGCTGGGCGCTGCCATTGTCCGCTGACCCAGCGGGACAAGCAGAGTCCGATGCGATCACCGACACGCTGCCAGGCCCACTGGAGACAGCCAAATGGCACAACCACCTCTACGGTGCACCGGTCACCACGAACACTCAACTGTTGTGGTACCGCGCCGACCTGATCGACAAGCCACCGGCAACCTGGGACGGCATGGTGGCCGAGGCGGGCCGGCTGCTCGCCGCCGGTCAACCCAGCTGGATAGGGGTGCAGGCGAAGCAGGACGAAGGCCTGGTGGTGTGGTTCAACACCCTGCTGGCCAGCGCAGGCGGTCAAGTGCTCTCCGACGACGGCAAGACGGTGACGTTGACCGACACGCCACAGCACCGGGCCGCGACTATCAAAGCGCTGCAGATCATCAAGACGGTCACCACCGCCCCGGGGGGCGATCCGTCGATAACCCAGAGCGATAGCAGCAGCGACCGGCTGGCCGTCGAGCAAGGCAAGTCGGCGCTGGAAGTGAACTGGCCGTATGTGCTGGCGTCAATGCTGGAAAACGCGGTCAAAGGCGGAGTCGGTTTCCTGCCATTGGACCAGCGCCCCGATTTTGCCGGAACGATCAACGGCGCGGGAACTTTCGTCCCGACCGATCAGCAGCTCCACGCCGCCTACGAGGCCAGCAGAAAGGTGTTCGGTTTCGCACCCTTTCCTCGTGTCGAGCCGAACCGTCCGGCGAAGGTCACGATTGGCGGGCTGAATCTGGCGGTGGCCAAGACGACGCGGCACCGGGCTGAGGCGTTTGAAGCGCTCCGCTGCCTGCGCAGCGCCCACAATCAGAAGTACGTCTCCGTCGAAGGTGGTCTTGCGCCCGCGCGCACCTCGGTGTACGCCGACCCGCAGATTCAGGTGAAGTTCCCGCAGTACGACGTCATCCGCCAGCAGCTGACCGATGCCGCCGTGCGCCCGGCGACCCCGGTCTATCCGGCGGTGTCGAGCCGGATCTCGGCCACGCTGGCCCCGGTTACCCGCATTGATCCGCAGCGGACCGCCGACGAACTCACCCGGCAGGTGCAAAAGGCAATCGAAGGGCGGGGGCTGCTGCCATGACGGCGACAGCTGACCCGCCGGTTGCGGTGGCGGAGACCCCGATCGCGGCAGCCCGCTCATCGGAGCGTTGGTTCGCCTTTGTCTTGGTTGCCCCCGCAGTGATTTTGATGCTGGGGGTGACAGCGTATCCGATCGGATACGCGCTGTGGCTGAGCTTGCTTCGATACAACTTCGCCGACGTCGAGGACAAGGGGTTCGCGGGCCTGGCCAACTACCAGACCACGTTGACCGACCGGTACTGGTGGACCGCACTCGCCGTGACGTTGGCGATCACCGCTGTGTCGGTAGCGATCGAGTTTGTCGTGGGGATGGCGTTGGCCCTGGTGATGCACCGGACCCTGATAGGCCGAGGAGTGGTACGCACAGCGGTGCTTGTCCCGTACGGGATCGTCACCGTGGCCGCGTCGTACAGCTGGTATTACGCGTGGACACCGGGCACCGGTTACCTGGCCAACTTGTTCGGTCAACACAGTGCTCCGCTGGCCCATCGGATCCCGTCGCTGGGCATCGTCGTGCTGGCCGAGGTCTGGAAGACCACACCGTTTATGGCGCTCCTGCTGCTGGCCGGGCTCGCGCTGGTACCCGAGGACCTGCTGAAGGCAGCCCAGATGGACGGCGCCGGCGCGTGGCGACGGCTGACCATGGTCACTTTGCCGCTGATCAAGCCCGCCGTCGTGGTGGCACTGCTGTTTCGCACCCTGGACGCGTTCCGCATCTTCGACAACATCTATGTACTGACCGGCGGCTCCAATAACACCATGTCGGTGTCGATGCTGGGCTACGACAACCTTTTCAAGGGTTTCAATGTCGGCCTGGGTTCGGCGATCAGCGTGCTCATCTTCGGCTGTGTCGCCCTCATCGCGATCATCTTCATCAAGGTGTTCGGTGCGGCGGCACCCGGCGCGGACGGCGGCGAGCGTTGACGGTTGAACCGATCGGCATTCGACGCAGCGCCAGTTGGGTGGTTATCGAAATCCTGGTGGTGCTTTACGCACTTATCCCGGTGTTGTGGATCCTGTCGCTGTCACTCAAGCCGACCTCGACCGTCAGAGACGGCAGGTTCATCCCGCGGTCGGTGAGTTTCGACAATTACCGTGGCATCTTCGAGCAGAACTTTTTCACCTCGGCGCTGCTCAACTCGGTCGGCATCGGACTGATCACCACCGTCATTGCCGTGGTGATCGGTGCGATGGCCGCCTACGCCGTGGCGCGACTGAGCTTCCCCGGTAAGCGACTGCTCATCGGGGCGACCCTTTTGATCGCGATGTTTCCGCAGATCTCGCTGGTCACTCCGATTTTCAACATCGAACGCAAGGTGGGTCTGTTCGACACCTGGCCTGGCCTGATCATCCCCTACATCACGTTCGCCTTACCGCTGGCCATCTACACCCTGTCGGCGTTCTTCCGGGAAATCCCATGGGATCTCGAGAAGGCGGCCAAGATCGACGGCGCCACCCCTGCGCAGGCTTTTCGCAAAGTCATCGTCCCGCTGGCGACACCTGGCATCGTCACCGCGGCCATCCTGGTGTTCATCTTTGCCTGGAACGACTTGTTGCTCGCACTGTCGTTGACTGCCACCAGGGCGTCCATCACGGCGCCGGCGGCCATCGCCAACTTCACCGGCAGCTCTCAATTCGAAGAGCCGACCGGCTCGATTGCAGCGGGCGCAATGGTGATCACCGTGCCGATCATTGTGTTTGTTCTAATTTTTCAGCGACGAATCGTCGCCGGGTTGACCTCTGGCGCGGTGAAGGGATAACGCTCGATGGCCGAGATTGTGTTGGACCGGGTGACCAAGAGTTACTCCGATGGCGCTACGGCCGTGAAGGATCTCAGCATCACCATTGCCGACGGCGAGTTCGTCATCCTGGTGGGCCCTTCCGGCTGCGGAAAATCCACCACGCTCAATATGATTGCGGGACTGGAGGGCATCTCGTCGGGGGAGTTGCTGATCGGCGGCGAGCGGGTCAATGACAAAGCTCCCAAAGACCGCGACATCGCAATGGTGTTTCAGTCGTACGCGCTCTATCCCCACATGACCGTGCGTCAGAATATCGCGTTTCCGCTGACCTTGGCCAAGATGAAGAAGGCGGAGATCGCGGCAAAGGTAGAAGAAACCGCGAAAATTCTCGACTTGACCGAATTTCTGGATCGAAAGCCCTCGCAGCTGTCCGGAGGTCAGCGTCAACGCGTTGCGATGGGCCGAGCGATCGTGCGTCAGCCCAAAGCGTTCTTGATGGACGAACCGCTGTCCAATCTGGATGCCAAATTACGGGTGCAGATGCGCGCTGAAATAGCCCGCCTGCAGCGGCGTTTCGGCACGACGACCGTCTACGTGACACACGATCAGACCGAGGCCATGACGCTCGGCGACCGAGTGGTGGTCATGCGCGGCGGGGTCGCACAGCAAATCGGCACACCCGATGAGCTCTACGAACGGCCCACCAACCTGTTCGTCGCGGGCTTCATCGGCTCGCCGGCGATGAACTTCTTTCCCGCTACGTTGGGGCTAACCGGACTGAGCCTGCCGTTTGGCGAGGTGACGTTGACCCAGCAAGTCCTTGACATGATCGGCCAGCATCCCAAGCCCGTCAACGTCATCGTCGGAGTGCGCCCCGAACACCTGCAGGATGCCGCCTTGATCGATGTCTATCAACGCATCAGGGCACTGACCTTCGAAGTGAAAGTCGACCTGATCGAATCGATGGGCGCCGACAAGTACGTGTACTTCACCGCCGCGGAAAGCGATGTCCATGCCGCGCAGCTGAATGAACTGGCTCTCGACTCGGCCTCGGTTGTCAACCAACGCGAATTTGTAGCACGGGTTCCGGCGCAGTCGAAGGCCACCAAGGGCCACTCGATCGAATTAGCCTTCGACACTTCCAAAGTCGCAGTCTTTGACGCCGACTCAGGTGTCAACCTGACTGTGACACCGCCACCCGCTGAATGACCGAGACGCTTGCCAGGGTGCGCGAGCACCTGATCAGCTATTACATTAAGGCCGGCGTCTCAGCCGAACCCATCACCGCCAGTGTGACGTTTCTGGGTGTCGAACCAATTGAGGTGCTGCGCTTTTCGCCACCTACCGGCGGGCTGGTGCACTATGCCTCGCTCGGCTGTTCACGTCATCCGATGACCGACCCGGCGGAAATCGTTACTGATCCGATCCGGGGACCACGCGCGGAAGTCGTTTTGCAGCTACGCAAATCAACCCATCTCACCGGGCTGGTTCGCAGCCTGGCGATCGTGGCGGCAGCTCCCGCGGTCGACGGGGTGGTGCTGTCAGACGACGCCTTGATCGACCTGGGCTCGCCGCTGTGGGCCGGAGTATCCGGTCCGGCGTCGTTCACCGCGGTGTTATTGAGCCGCAGCGATATTCCCGACCTCCTGCTGGAACCGCCGCGCGATGCCGTGCGCTTCCTGTCGGCCACACCGATCACCGCGACCGAGGCGGCCTGGGTGCGGCTCAAAGGCGCCGACGCCATGCGGCAGGCATGGCGAACAGACGGGGTCGACGTGACGGATCCCGATCGCCCCGCCGCCCAGCCGTATGAGTCGAATTGACGCTGCTCGTGCTTCAAAGCCAGTCTCGGTGGCGGAAATTCCGGTAGAGGACGAAACAGATCAGGACCATCACGGTAAGCACTGCCGGATAGCCCCAACGCAGATGCAGCACCGGCATCCAGTCGAAGTTCATTCCGTAGATTCCGGCGATCATGGTCGGGACCGCCAAAATGCCCGCCCAGGCCGAGATCTTGCGCATATCGGTGTTCTGCTGCATTCCGACGCGCGCCAGTGCGGCCTGCACCAGCGAGGTCAGCATTTCGTCATAGCTGGCGATTTGCTCGGCCGCCTGCGTCTGGTGGTCGCCGACGTCGCGCAGGTAGCGCCGCAACTCTTTGTTGAAAAGGTCTCGGTGTTCGCCCTGCATACGCTCGAGCGGCACCGACAGGGGGCTCACACAGCGGCGCAGCTCGACCACTTCACGCTTCAGCAGATAAATCGGCTCGACGTCGACTTTGCCGCCGGGTGTGAAGGCGACTTCCTCGATACTGTCGATGTCGGTTTCCATCAGATTGGTCACTGCGAGGTACTGGTCGACGACGTAGTCGGCGATCGCATGCATGACCGCAAATGGTCCCAGCCGCAGGTGTTCGGGGTTGGCGTCCATCCGCTTGCGCACTTCGGAGAGCCCGCCGTGTTCACCGTGCCGGACCGTGACGACGAAGTTCGTGTCGACGAAGATCATCACCTCGCCGGACTCGACGATCTCTCTGGCTAATCCGACCGCCTCAGGTGGCACATAGTTGACCGTCTTCAGCACCAGAAACAGGGTGTCGTCGTAGCGTTCCAACTTCGGCCGTTGGTGAGCGGCGACGGCGTCTTCGGCGGCGAGCGGGTGCAGGCCGAAAGTGTCGGCCACTTCCTTCATCTGCTGCTCATTGGGTTCGTGCAGCCCGATCCAGACGAACGCGTCCTCCCCGGCCTGCTGCGCCTCCCGCACCTTGGCCAGCGCCTCGGCATGGGTGTAGCTGCCGGGGAGTCGCCTGCCCCCGACGTAGACTCCGCAATCGATCAGGACCCGCGCAACGTGTTCCTGCTCTGACCGCGGCTCGTCGTCCACCGCCTTGAGGCGGGCGACCGGTCGCAGCGAGGAAGGCAATGCGCGAAAGGACGGCATCGGCTCACCTCCCTGGCAGCGCGTTGATCGAGCTTCGTAATGCTACGCGCCCGGGCGTAACACTTGCTGTGAGCGGGATCTGTCTACCGCGACGCTGAACTGGCATGATCGGGCGGCGTGGGTGAGGGGTCGCTCACCCGCTCGATAGCCGCGGGCGAGTGGGCGTCCGGTGTGCGCTAGTTTCGAGCCGACCACCTCCGGAACTGAGGACCTGTTGGCGCAAAGGAGCGATTCGACGTGAGCACAACTGCCCTGAAGGTCGCCGTCACCGGGGCTGCCGGCCAGATCGGCTATAGCCTGCTGTTCCGCCTGGCCAGCGGCTCGCTGCTGGGCCCGGACCGGCCGATCGAGCTTCGGCTGCTGGAGATCGAGCCGGCCTTGAAGGCCCTCGAGGGCGTCGTGATGGAGCTCGACGACTGCGCGTTTCCGTTGCTGGCAGGTGTGGAGATCGGCGCGGACCCGAACAAGATCTTCGACGGCGTCAATCTTGCGCTGCTGGTGGGTGCGCGGCCCCGGGGGCCCGGTATGGAGCGCGGCGATCTGCTGGAGGCCAACGGCGCAATCTTCACCGCCCAGGGCAAGGCATTGAACGAGGTGGCCGCCGACGACGTCCGTGTCGGGGTCACCGGCAACCCGGCCAACACCAATGCGTTGATCGCGATGACCAACGCACCCGATATCGGCGGTGAGCGGTTCTCTGCGCTGACCCGGCTCGACCACAACCGAGCTATCTCGCAGCTGGCCGCCAAGACCGGCGCCGCGGTCACCGACATCAAGAAGATGACGATTTGGGGCAACCACTCGGCCACCCAGTATCCCGACCTGTTTCACGCCGAAATCGGCGGGAAGAACGCTGCCGAGGTCGTCAACGACCAAGCCTGGATCGAGAACGACTTCATCCCCACCGTCGCCAAGCGTGGCGCGGCAATCATCGACGCCCGCGGCGCGTCGTCTGCGGCGTCTGCGGCCTCGGCAACCATCGATGCCGCCCGGGACTGGATGCTCGGAACCCCCGACGGCGACTGGGTGTCGATGGCGGTCGCTTCCGACGGCTCATACGGTGTGCCCGAGGGGCTGATCTCGTCGTTCCCGGTGACCACCAAAGACGGCAACTGGAGCATCGTCACCGGCCTGCAGATCGACGAGTTCTCCCGCGGCCGCATCGACAAGTCGACCGCCGAGCTCGCCGACGAGCGCACCGCGGTCACCGAACTCGGACTGATCTGACGTGGGGATCGCAAGGGCGGCGAAGCCGGGCGCAGCGGATCGCCACTGAGTGCAGGGCGATCAGGAACCGTCAGTACCCTGGAACATCGTGTCCGACATCGAGCCTCAAGCGGCGCGACGCCCGCAGATCGTCGTCGCAGACGAGGAGATCTTCGATGCGCACTCGGCGGGAAAGCTGTCGGTAGCGCTGAAAGCCCCGCTCGATTCGCAGCGGGCGCTGTCAATCGCCTACACCCCCGGGGTGGCGCAGGTCAGTCGCGCCATCGCCGCCGATCACACCCTGGCCGCGCGCTACACCTGGGCCGGCCGGCTGGTGGCGGTGGTCAGCGACGGCAGTGCGGTCCTCGGCCTCGGTGACATCGGACCTGCGGCGTCGCTGCCGGTGATGGAGGGCAAGAGCGCCCTGTTCAAGGCATTCGGTGACCTGGATTCGATTCCCATCGTGTTGGACACCAAAGATCCCGACGAGATCGTGGAAACCCTGATCCGGCTGCGCCCGACTTTCGGTGCTGTGAGCCTCGAAGACATCTCCGCCCCGCGGTGCTTCGAGATAGAACGGCGGGTCATCGAGGCGCTGGACTGCCCGGTGATGCACGACGATCAGCACGGCACCGCAATCGTCGTGCTAGCGGCGCTGATGGGCGCAACCCGGTTGCTCGACCGCGACATGAGCACGTTGAGCATCGTCATCTCCGGCGCTGGGGCAGCAGGCGTCGCCTGCGCTAATCTCCTTCTCGCCACCGGGGTCTCCAATGTCACCGTGCTCGATTCGCGCGGCATCCTGCACACCGGCCGCGATGACATGAACAGCGTCAAGGCCGAGCTGGCGACGCGCACCAACCCGCTGCACCGGACCGGTGGCATGGTCGAGGCGCTGGCTGGCGCCGATGTGTTCCTCGGTGTCTCCGGCGGCGTGGTGCCCGAGGAACTGATCGCCACGATGGCCCCCGAAAGTATCGTGTTCGCCCTGTCGAACCCGGACCCGGAGATCCACCCAGATGTAGCGGCCAGACATGCCGCAGTGGTCGCCACCGGGCGAAGCGACTTCCCCAACCAGATCAACAACGTGCTGGCCTTCCCGGGGATTTTCCGGGGTGCCCTGGACGCCGGAGCCCGCCGGATCACTCAGCAGATGATGCTGGCCGCCGCCGAGGCGATCTTCTCCGTCGCCCGCGACGACCTTGCGCCTGACCGCATCGTGCCCAGTCCGCTCGACCCGCAAGTCGGGAAGGCGGTCGCCGCCGCGGTGGCCGCCGCGTCGACCGCCGACGGGTGACCGCCGGCAGATGGGTCGCGCTGGCGCTTGCGGCGGCGCTGGGCGCCGTCGGATGCGGTGGCAGCCAAAAGACCCGCCGCGAGCTGGTGGTCGGATCGCAATCCGCTGCCCAGTCGGTGCTCCTGGCCCACATCTACGCCGGGGCGCTGCGGTCCTATGGATTCGCGGCACGCGCTGAAGCGGCGCCTGACCCACTGAGTGCGTTAGATTCCGGCGCCGTCAGCGTGGTGCCCGCGCTGACCGGTGAGGTACTGCAGACATTCGAGCACGGCGCGAAGGAGCGATCAGATCAGCAGGTCTACCGCGCGATGGTCGGGGCCTTGCCCGAGGGGCTCGCGGCCGGCGACTATACGACCGCTGCCGAGAACAAGCCGGCGCTGGCAGTCACCCAGGCGACGGGCGCGGCTTGGGGCGGCACGGAATTGAGCGCATTGCCGAGCCACTGCGACGGCCTGGTCGTCGGAGCTCTCGTGGGCGCGTCGCCACCGGTCGCGGTGAGTAACTGCCGTCTGCCCGAGGCGCGCCATTTCGCCGATGACACAGCGATGTTCGACGCGCTACGGACCGGTCAGATCGGTGCAGCCTGGACCACCACGGCCGATCCGGATGTGCCGTCCGACGTCGTCGTGCTGGCCGACGGCAAGCCTGCGTTGGTGCAGGCCGAGAACGTGGTGCCGCTGTATCGCCGTAATGAGCTGTCTGACCGGCAGCTGCTGGCGATCAACGAAGTGGCCGGAGTCCTCGACACGGCGGCGTTGATCGATATGCAACGTCAGGTGGCCCGGGGTGCGCCGGTGCAATCGGTGGCCGACGCGTGGCTCGGCGAGCACCCGCTCGGGCGTTAGCCGGCGACCTGAGCGGCCGCGACGCTCATTTGGCCGGAATCAGCCGGTCCAATACGGGCTTGAGCAGCCGCTGATATTCCGAACCGGTCAGCCGCACCATCAGGTCGAGCACCTTGGCGTCCGGGCCGACCAGCACCCGGGCTTTGTTGTCCCGGACAGCGGCCAGGATGGCGACCGCGGCTTGCTGCGGCCTGGTGCTGGCCAGCCGCTTGTCAAACAGCTTGGCCATCTTCTGGGAGTCGATCCCTTCGGCAGCACCGGCGTTGCGGGCGATGGCGGTTTTGATGCCGCCAGGATGGACCGTGGTCACCCTGACCGGGTGACCGTTCCGCGTCATCTCTTGGCGCAGCGCCTCGGTGAAACCACGGACCGCGAATTTGGCTGAGTTGTAGGCGGCCTGCCCGGGAATCGAAAACAATCCGAACAAGCTGGAGACGTTGATGACGTGGCCGTCACCGGAAGCGATGAGGTGCGGCAGGAAGGCCTTGGTCCCGTTGACGACGCCCCAGAAGTCGACGTCCATCACCCGTTCGATGTCTTTGAACTGGGTGACTTCGACGTCACCGGTGAAAGCGATACCGGCGTTGTTGTAAATCTGGTTCACCTTGCCGAAGTGGTCCTTGACCTGATCGGCGTACGCCAAGAACGCTTCGCGTTCGGTGACGTTGAGCCGGTCGGCTCTGAACGCCGCACCCAACACCGTCAGCCGTTCCTCGGTGCGTGCCAAACCCTCGGTGTCAACGTCGCTGATCGCGACTTTGGCGCCCGAGCGGGCCAGCTCGATGGCCAACGCCTGGCCGATGCCCGAACCCGCACCGGTGATCACCGCAACCTTCCCGGCGAACCCCTCCACGTCCCCTCCTGCCCCTCACGCGCGCTTCCCGCGCCTTCCGCGGGAAGCCTGCCCCCTCACGAGCGAGCGTGCGTGTCTGTCTGCCGACACGCCGATATCGGTGACACTCTACGCACGCTCGCGCCGGGGCGAATGCTCAGGCGAATGCCAGGTCGAGGATCTCTTGCTGTTCGACCGCGTGCACTTTGGACGAACCCGACGACGGCGCCGACATGGCGCGTCGCGAAATCCGTTTGATCCCGCTCAATTTGTCAGGCAGCACCTCGGGCAGTTCCAGGCCAAACCGTGGCCACGCGCCTTGGTTGGCCGGTTCCTCCTGCACCCAGAAGAACTCGGTGGCGTTCGGATAACTTTCCAGCACTTCGTCGAGCCGCCGCTTCGGTAGCGGGGCCAACTGTTCGATGCGCACGACCGCGACGTCGTCGCGGTGCTCGTTGGCCTTACGCGCGGCCAGCTCGTAATACAGCTTGCCGTTGGTCAGCAGCACGCGACTGACCAGGCTGCGGTCGCCGATACCGTCCTCATAGGTGGGCTCTTCAAGCACCGGGCGGAACTTGATCTCGGTGAAATCCTTGATGTCGCTCACTGCCGCTTTATGGCGCAGCATCGACTTGGGCGTGAACACGATCAACGGCCGCTGGATGCCACCCAACGCGTGTCGGCGCAACAGGTGGAAGTAGTTCGCCGGTGTGGACGGAGTCGCGATTGTCATCGAACCTTCGGCCCACAACTGCAGGAAACGCTCGATGCGCCCGGAGGTGTGGTCGGGACCCTGGCCTTCGTGGCCGTGCGGAAGCAGCAGCACCACGTTGGACAACTGCCCCCACTTGGCTTCACCTGAGCTGATGAACTCGTCGATGATCGACTGAGCCCCGTTGACGAAGTCGCCGAATTGGGCTTCCCACATCACCAGGGCATCGGGGTTGCCGACGGTGTAGCCGTACTCGAACCCGACGGCGGCGTACTCCGACAGCGGCGAATCGTAGACCAGAAATTTGCCTCCGGTGGGGTTGCCGTCGGCGTCGGTTGCCAGCAGTTGCAGTGGCGTGAACTCCTGACCGGTGTGGCGGTCGATGATGACCGAGTGCCGCTGCGAGAAGGTGCCCCGCCGGGTGTCTTGTCCGGAAAGCCGCACGAGTTTGCCGTCGGCCACCAGCGTGCCCAGCGCCAACAGCTCAGCGAACGCCCAGTCGATTTTGCCTTCGTAAGCCATCTCCCGGCGCTTGTCCAGCACCGGCTTGACCCGCGGATGCACAGAAAAGCCCTCCGACATGGCTAGGTGCGCGTCGCCGATACGGGCCAGCAGGGCCTTGTCCACCGCGGTCGCGACCCGGGTCGGGATCATCTGGTCCGATTCCACCGATGCGCTCGGTTGCACCGGGTGCTTCTCGAGCTCGCGAACTTCGTTGAAGACCCGTTCCAGCTGGCCCTGGTAGTCGCGCAGTGCGTCCTCGGCCTCTTTCATCGAGATGTCGCCGCGGCCGATCAGCGCTTCGGTGTAGCTCTTGCGGACCCCGCGCTTGGTGTCGATGACGTCGTACATTGCCGGGTTGGTCATCGACGGGTCGTCGCCCTCGTTGTGACCGCGACGCCGGTAACACAGCATGTCGATGATGACGTCCTTCTTGAACTGCTGCCGGAAGTCCACCGCCAGCCGCGCCACCCACTCACAGGCCTCCGGGTCGTCGCCGTTGACGTGGAAGATCGGCGCTCCGATCATCTTCGCGACGTCGGTGGGGTACTCGCTGGACTTGGAGCACTCGGGCGAGGTGGTGAACCCGATCTGGTTGTTGACGATGATGTGAATGGTGCCGCCGACGCGGTACCCGGGCAGCAGCGCCAGGTTCAACGTCTCGGCGACCACGCCCTGGCCGGCGAAGGCGGCGTCGCCGTGCAGCATCATCGGGACCACCGAGAAGCCTTCGTCGCTGTCGCCGCGGTCGAGCAGGTCCTGCTTGGCCCTTACCAGACCTTCCAGCACCGGATCGACCGCCTCCAGGTGCGACGGGTTGGCGGTCAGCGACACCTGAATGTCGTTGTCGCCGAACATCTGGATATAGACGCCGGTCGCACCGAGGTGGTACTTGACGTCGCCGGAACCGTGCGCCTGGGACAAATTCAGGTTCCCTTCGAATTCGCCGAAGATCTGCGAATAGGGCTTACCGACAATGTTGGCCAGCACGTTGAGCCGTCCGCGGTGCGGCATGCCGATCACGACTTCGTCCAAACTGTGCTCGGCGCACTGGTCGATCGCGGCGTCCATCATCGGAATGACGCTTTCGGCGCCCTCTAACGAAAACCGTTTCTGCCCCACGTATTTGGTCTGCAGGAAGGTCTCGAACGCCTCTGCAGCGTTGAGTTTGCTCAGGATGTACTTCTGCTGGGCAACGGTGGGCTTATCGTGCTTGATCTCAAGCCGGTGCTGCAACCACTCCTGCTGCTCGGGTTCGAGGATGTGGGTGTACTCCACCCCGACGTGGCGGCAGTACGCGTCGCGCAATACCGAGAGCACGTCGCGCAGCTTCTTGTACTCGGCGCCGGCGAAACCGTCGACTTTGAACTCGCGTTCCAGGTCCCACAGCGTGAGGCCATGGGTGAGCACGTCGAGGTCGGGGTGACTGCGGAACCGGGTGTTGTCCAGTTGCAGGGGATCGATGTCGGCCATCAGGTGGCCACGGTTGCGGTAGGCGGCGATCAGCTCGATCACCCGGGCGTTCTTGTCGACGATCGAGTCGGGATTGTCCGGGCGCCAGCGCACCGGCTCGTACGGGACGCTCAATTCGCGGAAGATCTCGTCCCAGAAGTCGTCGGACAGAATCATCTGGTGAACGGTGCGCAGGAAATCGCCGGATTCCGCGCCCTGAATGATGCGGTGGTCGTAGGTCGACGTCAACGTGATCAGCTTGCCGATACCCAGCTCAGCAATGCGTTCTGGACTGGCACCCTGGAATTCGGCCGGATATTCCATGGCGCCGACGCCGATGATGGCGCCCTGGCCGGCCATCAGGCGCGGCACCGAATGCACGGTGCCGATCGTGCCGGGGTTGGTCAGCGAAATCGTCACCCCGGCGAAGTCTTCACCGGTGAGCTTGCTGTCGCGGGCGCGGCGGACGACGTCTTCATAGGCGGCGACGAACTGGGCGAAGCGCATGGCCTCGGTGCCTTTGATGCCGGCTACTACCAGAGAGCGTTTGCCGTCTTTGCCCTGTAGATCGATGGCCAGGCCCAGATTGGTGTGCGCCGGGGTGACGGCGCTGGGCCGCCCGTCAACTTCGGCGAAGTGCCGGTTCATGTTCGGGAATTTCTTGACCGCTTGCACGATCGCGAAGCCGAGCAGGTGGGTGAAGCTGATCTTGCCGCCGCGGTTGCGCTTGAGCTGGTTATTGATGACGGTGCGGTTGTCGATCAACAATTTGGCGGGGACGGCCCTGACACTGGTGGCGGTGGGGACCTCCAGCGAGGCGGACATGTTCTTGACGACGGCAGCCGCCGCGCCGCGCAGCACCTGCACCTCGTCGTCGTCAGCCGGCGCAGCAGCGGCCGGTTTCGGTGCCGCGGCGGTCACGGTGGCTTGGGTGGGCCGGGGCGCGGGCTTCTCCACCACAGCAGGTGGTCCCGCGGCCGCCCGCCCGTCGGTCGTGGCGGCTTGGCCGTCGGTGGCCGGCGTGTCGCCGGCCGGTTCCGGGTCGTAATCGACCAAGAACTCGTGCCAACTTGGATCGACCGAGGAAGGGTCCTCGCGGAATTTGCGGTACATCTCCTCGACCAGCCATTCGTTTTGACCGAATGGTGAACTTGTACTGCTCACGGCAGCTACTCGCCTCGATTCCTCTTGTGGGCAAGGCCGCAGTGACGCTTGCCACCTGTGGCGCCCAGATGTCCGGCGCCTGTCTCGCCTGCGGCGGACGCGGTGATTCCGCCCTCATAAAGGCTAACCTTTTGCCGGCGATACGCCAGGCATGTCGGGGACCCGCGAGCATGCTCGAACCCGAGGTCGCGCCCGTCAACTGATGCGATCGACTCCCGGCAGTACGTGCAAGGTGACCGGCCAGCGCGCCGGCGGGGCGCCGAACGCCTTCCGAGCGTTTCGGACGATCTTCTTGCCCGCCAACCTATTGCCGATCGCGCCGATCACCGCGCCGATACCGACCGGCAGCAGTTTCCCGATCAACAGAGCGCTGCGGCGCAGCGTGTAACGCTTGACGGCGTGTTTGAGCAGCCGCGCATTCAGCTGCGACACCGCCGGCATCGGCAGCGACGCGACGCCTTCGGTCACCCAAGCTCCGCCGGTGCGGCCGGGACCGATCAGTTCGGCGACAGCGCGCTTACTGTCTTCGCCGACCAACACCGCCAGCACCAGAGCCCGGCGTCGTTCCCGGTGGCCAATGGGAACGGCGTACACGTCAGCCACGGCCAGCACGAACACCGCGGTGGCTTCGAGGAACACCACCGTTTCGCCGGCGGCCGCCGATAACGCCGCCAGCGTCCCGACCCCGGGAAACGCTGCTGTAGAACCGACGGCCGCACCACTGCCGGTTATCGCGGTCAGATATCGCTTTTCCAGCTTCCGGACTATGTCGGCCGGTGTGGCGGCCGGGTGAGCACGGCGGAGCCGCTGCACATAGGCCTTCGCGGCCGGGCCCTGCACTCGTGAGCTGCGCTCGATCACTTGCGCTAACGCCCGCGCAGATGCTTTAGGCCGACCATGGCTAGGGCCGGGCAGTGGCTCCGGCTTTGACCGGCTCCGTCGGCTCATGATCCTTCGACTCCATCGTGCTCAGTCCTGCGGACCAGGACCCGGTCCGCGTCACCGCTCGAGCGGTGACGTCCTATCAGGCTAACGCCGACGCAATGCACACCGCGCTCAACGCACCGGCGCTGCTCCGCTGAGCGGATTTGTCCTCTCCGACGTCGCCCCCGTAGCGTCGAAAGCTGAACTGACTGGCATCGTCGAGGCACCTCGGTGCTTTCGCGGGAGGTGAAAAGTGACCACGGCGACGACCTGGGCGCGATCCGACGGGACCGCTCGACGCGCCAAGGGGTGGGCGGTGAACCGCACGAATCCCTTCGACCCGTGGCACGCGCTGTGGGCGATGATGGTCGGCTTTTTCATGATCTTGGTCGACTCCACCATCGTCGCGGTAGCCAATCCCAGCATCATGGGCAAGCTGGGCACTGGTTACGACACGGTGATCTGGGTGACCAGCGCCTACCTGCTCGCTTACGCGGTGCCGTTGCTGGTCGCTGGCCGGCTCGGTGATCGGTTCGGCATCAAGAACTTGTACCTGATCGGACTGGTGGTGTTCACCACGGCGTCGCTGTGGTGCGGACTGTCCGGCAGCATCGGAGTTCTGATAGCGGCGCGGGTGGTCCAGGGTGTGGGCGCCGGGCTGCTCACGCCGCAGACCTTGTCGATGATCACCCGCATTTTCCCGGCTGAACGTCGTGGAGTGGCGATGAGCGTGTGGGGAGCCACAGCCGGCGTCGCCACTCTGGTCGGCCCGCTGGCCGGGGGTGCCCTGGTCGATGCGCTCGGTTGGGAATGGATCTTCTTCGTCAACGTCCCCATCGGCATTCTCGGTTTGGCACTGGCGGTGCGGCTGGTCCCCACGCTGCCGACCCAAAATCATCGCTTCGATCTGGTCGCGGTCGGATTGTCCGCAGCGGCGATGTTTTCGATCGTCTTCGCTCTGCAAGAAGGTCAGTCGGCTGGGTGGCCACCGTGGATCTGGGCAGTACTGGTCGCCGGCGTCGGGCTCACGGCGGCGTTCGTCTACTGGCAATCGGTGAACACCCGTGAGCCGCTGATCCCGCTGGAAATCTTCAGGGACCGGTACTTCAGCCTTTCCAACGTCGGGGTGGCGGTCATCGGATTTTCGACGACGGCGATGGTGCTGCCGCTGATGTTCTACGCGCAGGCCGTGTGCGGCCTGTCGCCGACCCGCTCGGCGCTGTTGATGGCGCCCATGGCTGTGACCAGCGGGGTGCTCGCCCCCGTCGCCGGCAAGCTCGTCGACCGACATCACCCGGGACCGGTGATCGGTTTCGGGTTCTCGGTGCTGGCGATCGCTTTGACTTGGCTGTCGATGGAGATGACGCCGACCACTCCGATCTGGCGGATTGTGTTGCCGTTCGTCGCGATGGGCGGCGGCAACGCATTCATCTGGGCACCGTTGGCTGCCACTGCAACCAGGAATCTGCCGCCGGACGTGGCCGGTGCCAGTTCCGGTGTGTACAACGCCACTCGTCAGGTCGGCGCCGTGCTCGGCAGCGCCGGCATGGCCGCCTTCATGACGTCGAGGATCGGGGCGGAGATGCCGACGGGTGTGGGCAGGCATTCGCCGGGTGCTGGGGGCACGGCGCTGCAAATGCCAAGATTTCTGCGGGAGCCGTTCTCGGCCGCGATGTCGCAGTCGACGCTGCTGCCGGCGTTCGTGGCGCTGTTCGGCGTCGCCGCCGCACTATTCATGGTCGGGATCGGCAGTTCGATCCTGACCCGCCGGGCCGGGGCCGGCTCACCTGATCAACGGCAGCGGCCGCACGCCTTCGACGAGGTCGACGACTATGTCGAGGACGAGGACGACGATGCCTACGTCGAGTTCACGCTCACTCGTGAACCCGATGCGCGCCGGGGGATCAATGCCCGGATTCGACCGGCTCGGCCGCGGGAAGAGGACAACACGAAGCCGCTGGGTGCGCGCGTCGACCAGTACGGCCGGACGCACGCAGAAGCTGGGTGCAACGATCTCATGGGTTCTGGGCAGCAGCCGAGCACCGCACCAATCGATCACTCGCAGGGCGGTTCCCATTCCGACAACGGCAAGCGCTTTCGCCCGAGGACGCAGTATTCGCTGCCGACTGCTGAACCGGTTTCTCCCAGTGTGGCAGCTGAGCCGCGCGTCGCCGACGACCCAAGCGGCAACGATGACGGGAGCCGGGCCGGCATGAACGTTGGATGGGACGCCGATACCTACGAACGACGTTTATGGTCCGCCGATGGCTACAGCTTCGACGAAATCAGCTTCGAGGAGCTGTGGTCCGGTGAGTCGGCGAGTAACCAGTCGAACCAGAGAACAGCGCTGGGTAGCAAACATCACCGCGTCGATCCCGGCGACTCGAGCAGCTATGGCCGGCATTCCAGCCCGGACTGATCTGTTCTTCAGAGTCCAGCCGACGAAGGGAACGGCTGAGCCATGAAAGAAATCCTCATGGCATTTGACGTCGACGGCACCCTCAGGGACGACAGTTTGAAAGATCGCATCGTCGGGAACCTATCCGCGCGATTCTTGTTCTCCTGTCCGCTATGAACGCGCATCACGTGCTGTCATGGTGATCCGTCAGAGCCAAGAACGCCCCCAGCTCCATCAGACCCGTCGGCGTTGCGGGCAGGTACTCGGTGAGTAGCTCCGAACGCACGATCACCGCGGCATACTGTGCGCGGCTCACCGCTACATTCAGCCGATTCCGGTTGAGCAGAAACGATATTCCGCGCGGCACTTCGTCGACCGAAGAGGCCGTCATGGAGATGAAGACGACTGGGGCCTCTGCGCCCTGGAACTTGTCGACTGTTCCGACCCGTATCGCGTCGAGGCCTGCGGCGACAAGCCGTTCCCGTATCAGTACCACTTGAGCGTTGTACGGCGCCAAGACCAGCACATCGCGGGGTCCCAACGGACGGCTGCCGTGTTCGTCTATCCATGACGAGCCAAGCAGCCGCTTGATTTCGTCGACGATGGCGTCGGCTTCCTCTGCGCTGGCCGTCGAGTTCCCGTGATGGGCAATCGAAAGTACTTGCAGTCCCGGGGCGTGCCCGTGCAGGTGACGTGCGGTGGTGCATTCGGTATCGGGCTGCAGGCGGTCTTCATAGGACAGCCGCGAAACCGAGGCGCATATCGCCGGATGCATTCGATAAGAGCGGTCCAGGAAGTAGCCGCGTTCGGCGGGCAATGTGTGCTTGCCCTCGACCAGCCAACCCAACGCGGAAACGTCGACCGGTTCCGGGTGGGTGCCTTGATTGACCTGTGGCAGCTGCTGCGGATCGCCCAGCAGCACCAAGTTGCGCGCCGCCGGTGCTACTGCAATCGTGTTGGCCAGACAGAACTGACCGGCCTCGTCGATCACCAGCAGGTCGAGGCTCCCCGGGGGGACGCGGTTGCTGTTAGCGAAATCCCAGGCGGTTCCGCCGATCAGGCAACCCTTCGCGCCGGTGATGAATTCGGCGTAGTGCGTCTCGTCGATCTGCCGCCAGGGCGTCACGTCGCGACCATGGCGCTTCTTCGCGACTCGCCCCGGATCGACACCGACCGAAATAGCGCATTTCAGCAGGTTCTCCACTACGGCGTGCGATTGTGCGACGACGCCGACTCGCCAATCGTGCTGCGCGATGAGCTGTTCGATAACTCGCGCGGCGGTGTACGTCTTGCCGGTCCCGGGCGGCCCGTGCACTGCCAGATAGGAGGCGTCCAAAACCGAAAGCGCTGTGGTGATGTCGTGTGTGATGTCGCCGCTGCGGGGCAGCGTAGCGCCATCGCGGATTCGCGGCGGGCGGCGCAGCAGAATGTCGAGGACGGCGCTGCCGGGCAGGTGCGGCAACGCCGCCGCGACATCGGCGGCGGTCGACTCGATCGACTGACGCAAGCTAGTCGTCGCGATGGGTGGCCCCGGCGCCAGCGCGAACGGCAATTGCTGGAAAGTGTTGCCGTCCGGCCCCGTTCGCTCCAAAACCTCCACCTCGGTCGCCGCCGTGGCATCATCGGCGGCGAGGACCTCGGCGTGGCCTGCCGCCCGGCGATCAGGGTCTTCGATCATGCCAGCCGGTGCCGGTGGCTCGTACAGCGCGAACACTGCTGATTTGAGTTCTCCGCGTGCGAGTTGGCCGGTCAGCCGCAGCCGCCGCTGGGGCTTGCGGGCGCGTAGCGGCGTATGCCAGTCAACTGCTACCGACGCATCGTCGACAATGAAAACGTCCGTGTCGTCGGCCCATTCGTCGACGGGATAGTTGAGCCGGTCAAAGTGGGCCCACCAGAAAGGCTTATCCTCGCGGCGATGGTAGCCCCGCGCCGCAGCCACCAGGGCCACCGCCTGCTGCTCGGGCGAACGGTGACCGGCGGCGGTGTCGCCGACGAAGTCCGACAGGGTCACCGCCACCGCGTCAAGGTGCTCGGCGCTGCCGCCATCTGAAACGGGTTGAGCGCCCCGGGGGACAATTCCGCACTCGAACGCCCGCATCAACAGCCAGTCGCGCAGCGCCCGGGTCGACCGGCAGTCATAGTTGTTGTAGTCCTCGATTTCTTTGAGTACGGTGGCGGCTTCGTCGGCGCGGCCGTCGGCGCGCAGCTCGCAGAAGCGGGCGTATTGAGTGATCGAGTCCGCGGCGGTGGTCACTTCGCCTGACCGGAATTCGGTGCCCATGAACAACGGCTCGAGCGCCTTGAGGCTGAAAGATTCCGCACCCACTCGCAGAGCTTTACGCACAATGGGATACAGGTCGACCAATGTTCCGCTGCGCAACAAATCGTCGACCTCATCCTCGCCGACGCCGTAGCGTCCGGCCAGCCGCAGCAACGCGGTCTTCTCGTACGGTGCGTAATGGTAGATGTGCATGTCGGGGTGACGTTGGCGGCGCTTGGCTACCACAGCCAAGAACTTGAGGAATGCCTCGCGCTCGCCGGCCCGGTGGTGGGCCCATAGCGGACGGAAGCCGCCCTTGGGCCCGGCTCCCAACACGCCGAACAGGTACTCCAGGCCCCAGCGGGTACCGTCCTCGGTCCACAGCGGATCACCCTCGAAGTCGAAAAACAGGTCACCGTCACTCGGGTCGGGCAACAGCGCCAGCGGCTGGGGATCGGCCACCTCGTAACGAGGCACGCCGGTATCACGTTCCAGCACCCGCAGTTTCGCCTGTGCAATCAACTTTTCCTGGGCACGTCGGGAAAGGTCGGATATCGAGGCAGTGCGCTCGGCCAGCTCGGCGACGGTGTTGATGCCGGCGTCGAGCAGCTTGGCCCGTTGGCTTACCCGCATACCCGCGATGAGCAACACATCGTCGGTGGCGCGCAGTTGTTCCTGACAGGGTGGACAGCGGAAGCAGGCCCGCACCGATTCGTCTTCCCAGCGCACCGGATTACCGCCCGCGTAATGGTCGTCGAGGAGTTGCTGCAACCGGGTGCGCTGCGAGCGGTAAACCGGAGTGAGCTCGTCGAGCCGGTAGAGCGTGACGGCGCCGTCACCCAGGATCAGCTCGGCCTCTGGCGCCACCGGGACGTGCGCGCCGGCCAATGTGTCGGCGTAGGCGGCCAGCTGCAGCAGCGCGGTGACCTTGGCGGAGCGGGCCAGCTTGGTGTCGGTCACCCGGTATCCCTCGACAGCCCGAACGAGGAAGTCGGCGAATCCGATGAAGCGGCCGTCGAACATCGCGGCTTGATAAACCACCGGGGCCTGGCCGGCGATGGCCCGCCGTGTTGCCTCGGCGGCGGCGTTCAGACCGGCAATGGTGTAGGCGGGACGGCCGATGACGGTGACCTCGCCAAACTCAGCGCGCAGCAATTCGAGTCGGCGTCGCTCATGCTCGTCACCGAGGGCCGCGGTGCGTGTCAGTAAGTCGTCCTCGACCGAGACCGCGGTTGCCCATCCGAGTTTCGCGTCGAACTGCCGCAACAGCGCATACTCACACTGCGACGCCGCGGCGAGGTCAGACGCGCTGTAGATGACGACGTCATCGATGACGAACACAGCAGCAACTGTAAGTGGGGACACCGACACGATCGGGCAGCCTGGACGCGGACGTGGACGCGCGTGGCAATACCCAAGCCGCTACCGAACGACTGTGTCTCTAACTCATCCCGGGACAGACCCCACAGCGGTCAGTCTGTGTTGCCGATGAGCTCGACGCCGTCGCCGTTCCAGTGAAACTTCACAACGCTCACCAGGCCGACGGCGGTGGTGTAGGACAAAGCGACTGTGTCGCCCGTGCACTGTGACGGATCGATGCCGTTGAACCCGAAGGTGTCCGGAGTTCCCTGCGGGATGTACTTCCCAAGATGGAACATCACTGCTCGAGTGTTCGGGTTGTCGCCGTTGGTATTGGCTTTGATGATCACAGCCGACAGCTGGGCGCACTCGTTGTAATTGCCGGCCAACGGTTCCGGGTTCCACGGCTGCTGGCTGCGCGGGTCGCGCGGCAGCTCTGACACCGCTCTGGCGACCGCCGGGGCGGCAAGATCGGTCGCGCACGGGTCGGCCGGGGCGGCGACGCTGGTAGGTGGCGCGGCAATTGTGGGCGGCGGGGCGGGCTTACTGGACGCGGGTGGCGGTCGCAGGGGGGTGGCCTGTGGGGTCTTGGCGACGGTCGAGTCGCCGGACCCGCAGCCCGTCGACACTGCCGTCATCGACACGGCGACCGCGATTCCCGTGACCATCCGTGCTCGCCCCGATACCCACCACACACCGCGCACCGTACCGCCACCAGGTCCTCCGGTGTGGCAGGCGTGGCCGTGTCAACCGCCCGCTGGCTGCGGCTGGCGCGCTGTGCATTCACCGCCTCGAATTTCCCGTGTCACTAGAAGTGGGGATACATCGGTGTGCCCGACTCACTCGGAAATAGACCAAATGCCCAGGTCAGGTTATGGGCGAAGACCACGTCTATTTTCCCTATTTCCACACCGGGCGCAGCCCATGACCGCTCACTCGGAAATAGACCAAATGCCCAGGTCAGGTTATGGGCGAAGACCACGTCTATTTTCCCTATTTCCACACCGGGCGCAGCCCATGACCGCTCTGAGCGACAACTGTCGAGCATTGCTCAAAGGTGCCGAGTTGTCGCTGTGAGGTGGGCACAAGCCCATTCTCCCCCCTCGGTGACCAGGGTTACAGGTGTGGCGCAGCCGGCGTCGCGGAAGGCAACCTACTTGTTGGCAAGGATTAGGCCCCACCCTGGGCGCCGCCGAACTCGCGATCACCACGGGGTCCAATGGTGGTGACCCGCCGCGCTCGGCGCCGCCGAACTCGCGATCACCACGGGGTCCAATGGTGGTGACCCGCCGCGCTCGGCGCCGCCGAACTCGCGATCACCACTAAACTTCGTGTTCAAATGGCCGCTCCCGACAACCCAACGATGACCTCCGCTGTCACGTTCGCCGACCTGCAGATCCACCCGTTGGTGGTGCGGGCGGTCGCCGACGTCGGTTATGAGTCACCGTCGGCGATCCAGGCGGCAACCATTCCCGCGCTGATGGCGGGCTCGGATGTGGTGGGGCTGGCGCAGACAGGCACCGGCAAAACGGCGGCGTTTGCCTTGCCGATCCTGTCCAAGATCGACTTGAGGAGCACCGCCACTCAAGCTCTGGTACTGGCGCCGACCCGCGAGCTGGCTTTGCAGGTCGCTGAGGCGTTCAGCCGCTACGGCGCGCAGTTGCGACAGCTCAACGTGTTGCCGATCTACGGCGGGTCGTCTTACGGCGTGCAACTGGCCGGTCTCCGACGCGGCGCGCAGGTCGTGGTCGGCACGCCCGGACGTGTCATCGACCACCTCGAACGGGGGACGCTTGATCTCTCGCGGGTCGACTATTTGGTGCTCGATGAGGCCGACGAGATGCTCAGCATGGGCTTTGCCGAAGACGTCGAGCGAATCTTGTCCGAGACGCCGGAATATAAGCAGGTCGCTTTGTTTTCTGCGACCATGCCGCCGGGAATCCGCAAGATCACCGCCCAATATCTGCACGACCCGCTCGAAGTTACGTCCGAGACGAGAACCGCTACCGCGGAGAACATTTCGCAGCGCTATATACAGGTAGCCGGTCCGCGAAAGATGGATGCGCTGACCCGGGTGCTCGAGGTCGAGCCGTTCGAGGCGATGATCGTTTTCGTCCGCACCAAGCAGGCCACTGAAGAGGTTGCCGAAAGACTGCGGGCACGCGGGTTTTCCGCGGCCGCGATCAATGGCGACATTCCGCAGGCGCAGCGGGAACGAACCATCGCCGCGCTGCGTGAAGGCGGTGTAGACATCTTGGTTGCCACCGACGTGGCCGCCCGCGGGCTGGATGTCGAGCGAATCTCGCACGTGCTCAACTACGACATCCCGCACGATACCGAGTCCTACGTGCACCGGATCGGGCGCACGGGGCGGGCCGGACGGTCGGGAGACGCAATGCTGTTCGTCTCGCCGAGAGAACGCCACCTGCTGAAGTCGATCGAGAAAGCCACGCGCAGCAAACTCAGCGAAGCGCAGCTGCCCACCGTCGAAGACGTCAACACCCAACGGGTCGCGAAATTCTCCGATTCGATCACCGACGCGTTGGGCGCGCCGGGAATCGAGTTGTTCCGCGGCCTCGTCGAGGACTACGAGCGGGAGCACGACGTACCGATGGCCGACATCGCGGCGGCATTGGCGCTTCAGTCCCGCGACGGTGAAGCCTTCCTGATGGCGCCGGAGCCACCGCCCGAGCGACGCAGGACCGACCGAGCCGATGAAACAGCCCGCAAGCGCGGCAAAGAGGGGAAAGGCAAATTTGCCAACGACTTCACCACCTATCGCATCGCGGTCGGCAAGCGTCATAAGGTCGGGCCGGGTGCCATCGTCGGAGCGATAGCCAACGAGGGCGGTTTGCACCGCAGCGACTTCGGCCACATCACCATCGGCCCCGATTTCTCCCTCGTAGAACTGCCGGCCCAGCTGCCCCCGACGACTCTGAAGGCGTTGGAACGCACTCGAATCTCCGGGGTGTTGATCAACCTGCGGCCCGACCAGCCGCGCGGCGGGGACCGGCGCCGAGATGGCGGAAAGCCCAAGCGGAAACACGCCCGATGACCGTGCCTGAGAGCACCGTAGACCAAGGCGGGCTCGAACAGGTCTCCGGAGTTGACCGGGTCGCATCACTGACCGGTATCCGCGCAGTGGCTGCACTTCTCGTAGTCGCCACCCACGCGGCGTACACGACTGGCAAGTACACCCACGGTTATTTCGGTCTGCTCTGCGCCCGGATGGAGATCGGGGTGCCCATCTTCTTTGTGCTGTCCGGTTTCTTGTTGTTCCGGCCCTGGGTCACGTCAGCCGCTGAAGCCACCCCACCTCCGTCGATCAGCAGCTACGCCCGGCACCGGTTCCGGCGGATCATGCCGGCCTACGCGGTCACCGTGCTGGCGGCCTATCTGGTCTACCACTACCGAACCGTTCGGCCCAACCCTGGTCATACACCTATGGGGCTGGTGCGCAACCTCACCCTGACCCAGATTTACAGCGACCGCTACC
Source organism: uncultured Actinomycetota bacterium (assembly GCA_963830605.1). GTDB lineage: Bacteria > Actinomycetota > Actinomycetes > Mycobacteriales > Mycobacteriaceae > Mycobacterium. The sequence continues at coordinate 72,633 of CAWHML010000006.1, forward strand.
TGAGCTCGTACGTGCATCAGGGTCTCACCCAGATGTGGAGTCTGTCGGTCGAGGCAGCGTTCTATCTGGTGCTGCCGGCGCTGGCCTACCTGCTGCTGGCGCTGCTATGTCAGCGCCGCTGGAAACCGGGAAAGCTGTTCGCCGGGCTGGCCGGCTTCGCGGTGATCACTCCGGCGTGGTTCACCCTGGTGTACACCACTAGATGGTTGCCGCACGCGGCCCCATTGTGGCTGCCTAGTTACCTGATCTGGTTCCTCGCCGGGATGGCCTTAGCGGTGCTGCAGGCGATGAAGTTTCGTTGTTACGCGCTGGTGGCGCTGCCGTTGGCGGCGGTCAGTTATTTCATCGTCGCCACCCCTCTCGGCGGTGCGCCGACGACCTCGCCACCCGGGCTGACGGCGGCGTTGGTCAAGTCGACGTTCTATGCCTTCATTGCCGCTTTGGCGGTAGCCCCCCTGGCCCTCGGCAATCACGGCTGGTATGCACGACTGCTGGCAAGCAAGCCGATGGTGTGGCTGGGGGAGATCTCCTACGAGATCTTTTTAATTCATCTGCTGACCATGGAAATCGCCATGGTCGACATCGTGCGGTACCACATCTACACCGGCTCGATGCTCAACCTTTTCGTCGCCACACTGGCTTTGACGGTCCCGCTGGCGTGGCTGCTGCACCGATTCACCGCACCGAAAGTGAATCACACGACGAGTGCTCGGCATGTGGCGTCGTCCACTGCACGCTCACCGGCCCGGTCGAGGTAGGTTACCCTGCCCTAAGTCGACGGAAAGGTTGCTAGATGACCGCGCAGGCATCGTCGAGAGGCTGGCAGGGTGCGGTACTTAAGCTGCTGCGGGCCGGAGACTATCGGCTCACCGTCACCGGCCGCCGGGTGATCAGCCCGCACTACCTGCGACTGAGCTTCGATGCTGGCGGGATGCTCGCCGACCGGTTCGTGCATCCGACGATGTGGATCCGACTGTGGTTCGCCGACGAGAACAGACTGCACCAGCGCGGCTATACGCTGGTAAATCCCGATCCGAAGGCCGACACCGTAGACATCGAATTCGCTCTACACGACGGCCTCGCGTCGCTGTGGGCGCACGCGGCTGACATCGGCGACACCATCGAGGCGACGGTGCTGGGGAGTAAATCCGCGATCCCCGACCCCCGTCCGGCAGGCTACGTCATCGTCGGCGACACCGCCTCGCTGCCGGCGATCAACTCACTGCTCGACGCGATCGGCGAGGCGCCCGCTCGGGTGTTTCTCGAAGCCGGCTACGACGACGACAAAGAGCTTCCGGTGCTGCGACGGGCCGGACTGACGTGGGTCGACCGCAAGAACGCCGGGGAAGCGTTGGTGCAGGCGGTCAGCTCAGCAGCGTTCGACGCCGCTGACCACTTCGGCTGGGTGGCCTGTGATAGCCGCACTACTCGAGCGGTGACCAAGGTGCTGCGCGAAGACTTCGGCATACCCCGCAAAAGCATCAAGGCGCAGGCTTACTGGGTTGTTTGATTGCTCGCAGGGGCACCAGGATCGGGATCACGAATTCCTCGACCATCGCTGCTTCGTCGGCGTCGTCACGGCCGGGAAACAGCAGCAGCGAGGTGATGACCCGCACCAGCCAGCGGGCGCGGCGCTCGACGGCCGCACTGTCGCCGGGCTCCAACGATTTCAGGAAGCCGGCGGCCAATGCCCTGATCACCTCGGACTGCTCGGCGATCTCGCCACCAATCGGCGGCTGTGTGGTGGCGAACCATGACGCCAGCGCCGGGCTTTCCCGAACTAGTCGCAGCGTGGTGCTCACCCCGGTAATCAGCCGCCGCCGAGCATCGTCGATGCCGCTGATCTGTTCTTTGATCGCGTCGTGCAGCCGATAGGTTTCGCGGTGCACATATGCGCGTTGCAGGGCATCACGATTTTCGAAATACCGGTACACGGTCGCGCGCGAACAGCCTGCGGCGCGGGCAATCTCGTTCATGCCGACAGACCCGGGATCGTGCTCGGTGAACAGTCCCTCGGCCGCATCCAAAATCCGGTCGGCGGCCACCTCGGTGCGACGCAACGCCAGCCAGTCGCGTCCCGCCATCACGATCTCACGACGAACGGCATCGACAGCGGACGTCGCACGTAACTGCCGCCGGCCCAGACGATGCCGGACTCGTCGACCTCGAAATCCGGGCAACGGGACAACAGCTCGGTCAGTGCGACTTCCGATTGCATCCGCGCTGCCGCGGCGCCAAGACAATGATGAGCGCCGTGGCTGAATGTCAGGATGTTGCGTGGCCGCCGGGTCACGTCCAGATCGCCGGCGTCCGTTCCGTACTGACGCTCGTCTCGATTCCCAGACCCGTACAGCAGCAGAACTCTCCGGCCGGCCGGGACAGTGGTGTCACCGAATACCACGTCTCGGGTGGCTGTGCGGGCCAGACCCTGCACCGGCGAGGTCAACCGCAGCAACTCGTCGACGGCATCGCGAATCAACGCCGGGTCGCTAGCGAGCAGCTGGCGTTGATCGGACCGTTGATGCAGCAATTGCGTTGAGCCGCCGAGCATCCCGGTGGTCGTGTCATTGCCGCCGGTGACCATCGTGAAGGTGAAAGCCAATATCGACAGCATGCCGGGGACGTTGCCGTCGGCTCCGACTCCCGCCGCGACCAGGTGCGACACGGTGTCGTCCTCGGGCTCGGCGCGGCGCCGTTCAATCAGTTCGGCGAAGTAAGCCATCATCGATCCGACCGCGTCGCCGGCGGTGGCGACACCGCCCGCAGCTGTGTTAGCTGCGACGATGGCTTCGGTCCAGCCGTCGAACCGAGTTCGATCCTCCTCCGGGACGCCCAGGTAATGCGCGACGACCATCGAGGGCAGCGGTTTGAATAATTCGGCGACGATGTCGCCGCCGCCGTCGGCGCGAAGCTTCTCGATGCGTTGAACGACGAACTCGCGCACCTTGGGCTCGACTGCCCAAACCTGCCTCGGTGTGAAGCCACGCGACACCAGTTTGCGGAACTCGGTGTGCACCGGCGGGTCCTGCATGACCATTGGCGGGTTGTCCCGCAATCCGATGAGGTCGAGTTCGCCATAATTGACGGTCAAACCTTGGGCGGACGAGAAAGTTTCGTGGTCACGCGCAGCTGCCCAGATGTCGGCGTGCCGCGAGAGCACGTAGAAGTCGTGATCAGGCCGGCTTACCGGAACGACGTGATGTACCGGGTCGTGGTCACGCAGCGCCCGGTACATCGGCCAGGGGTTGGCCCACGTCTGGGCATCAGCGAGGCGAAATTCGGGCTTCTGAGACAAACTCGCTGTCATGTCTTATTGATACGACAGTCGTCCCCTACTCGTCAACCGACTCGTCAGTCGATCGGTGTCTTCCCGTCTTCGAATTCCAGTTGGTGTCGCAACTCCTCGGCCGCCGCTTGCAGGTTGCGGCCCACGATGCCGCGGCCGATGAGCTCACTGAGTCGAGCGATTCCGAGCCCGGTCAGCGAAAACCTCAACGTCGCGGTGAAGCGACTGCCGCGCCCATCGGGTTCAGCGCGGGCTTCGAACGAATGGCGGGTGCCGCGCAGCGACCGCCATGACAGCTGATCGGAACCGGGGGTCACCAAGACTCGGCCGCCCACGAAAAGAGTGCCGCTGGCCAAAAAGACGTCCCATAGCTCGTCTCCTCCGCTGTCCCCGAGGTACTCGCAGCGGCCTACCGTCGCCAATACCGGAATGAAGCGCCGTGGTTCGGCCACGAACGCGCCGACCTCCTCGACCGGGCGGCGGATGTGCTTGTCGACGGTGACAGTTTGCGTCATCTGATCATCGGCACGACGGTCTTGCTGGCCAACCGCGACAGTCCGACCTGCATGGCGCTGGTGACGTAGTCGTAGGCGAGGTCCCACTCGGGCTCTTTGCCAAAGCGGGCGCGTAGATCGATCGGATCCAGGACCTGTATGCGGATCTTTGCCGGGAGGGGGAAGAACGGCAACGGCACCGGCAGCAGGCCCCAGGGGAGGCTGATCGTCAGGGGCACACTCTTGACGCGCAGGAACTTGTCGAATCGCAGCGCCTTGGCGGTCCGCCGGCCGTCATTGAGCACGATCAGGGTGTCATGACCACCGGTTGCCACGACCGGCACGATCTTGACGTTGCAGCGATGAGCGAGCTGCAGGAAACCTTTGCGGCCGTCGAACATGATCCGGTTGCGGTCCCGCCAAGGACGCAGGGCCTCGACGTCGCCGCCGGGATACACCAGCGCAGAGCCGCCGCTGGTGAACACTTTCTCGGCAAAGGAATGGTCGGCGGGCACCACCCCGACCTTGCGCATCAGCCCGCCGATACCAGGGGCCTTGGTCAGGAAGTCATGCGCCAGGGCATAGAGGGGCCGGCCCTCAACAGTGAAGTAGGTGTTATAGGCGAGCAGGAAAATCGCGGTATCAGGCGTCGCGCCGCCGCCACTGTGATTGCCGACGAACAGCACCGGCTCGTCAGGAACCTTTTCGAAGCCGTCGACCTCGGCGCGAAACCACACGCTCGCCGCAAGCCACATCGTGGGCAACATCGTGCGGATGTACTCCGGATCGCGTCCGCGTAGTTCGACCGGCAGCGTTGTCTTGGTCACACCGTCACGTTAGTCGGTTGAGGAAGTCAAATACCGGCGCCCGGGTTCAGGATGCCGTCGGGGTCCAGCGCCACCTTGATGCGGCGGTTGAGCGCCATGGCGTCGGGACCCAGGTAGCCGGCCAGCCAGGGCCGCTTCAGTCGCCCGACGCCATGCTCACCGGTGATCGTGCCGCCCAGCCCAGTGGCGAGATCCATGATCTCCCCGTAGGCCAGCTGGGCTTGCTCAGTCATCACCGGGTCGGCGGGGTCGTAAACGATCAGCGGATGGGTGTTTCCGTCGCCGGCGTGCGCGATCACCGAGATCAGCAGTCCCCGTTCGGTGGCAATGCGGGCGACCCCGGTCACCAGGTCAGCCAGGGCGGGCAAAGGAACCCCGACGTCCTCCAGTAGCAGCGGACCTTTGGCCTCCACCGCCGGGATCGCGAATCGGCGGGCAGCGACGAATGCCTCGCCCTCTTCGGGGTCGTCGGTGGAAAACACTTCGGTCGCACCATGTTCACCGAAGACCTCAGCCATGAGTGCGGCATCCTCACTACCGGCTTGCCCGCGTTCATCGGAGGCCGCCAGCAGCATCGCGGCCGCGCCGCGGTCCAGCCCCATCCGCAGCTTTTCCTCGACCGCGTTGATCGCGACGGAGTCCATGAACTCCAGCATCGCCGGGCGGGTCCGGCTGGTCACCGCCAGCACCGCATCGGCCGCGGCCTGGACTGAGGCGAAGTTGGCGACCACCGTGCTCATCGGCTGCTGCGGCGGCACCAGCCGCAGGGTCACCTCGGTGATCACCCCGAGTGTGCCCTCGCTCCCGACGAACAGCTTGGTCAGCGACAGCCCGGCCACATCCTTGAGCCGGGGACCGCCCAGGCGAACGGCGCTGCCGTCGGCCAGCACGACTTGCAGACCAAGCACATAGTCGGTGGTGACGCCGTACTTCACGCAGCACAGCCCGCCGGCGTTGGTGGCGATGTTGCCGCCGATGCTGCAGATCTCCCACGACGACGGGTCGGGCGGGTACCACAAGCCGTACTCGGCGACGGTCCGTTTCACTTCGGCGTTGAGCAGGCCGGGCTGCACCACGGCCGTGCGGGTGACGGGGTCGACGACGATGTCGCGCATTTTCTCTGTAGACAGCACAATTCCGTTGTCCACGGCGGTGGCGCCGCCCGACAGGCCGGACCCTGCGCCGCGCGTCACCACTGGGACGCGGTGCTCGGCGGCCCACCGCAGGACGGCCTGCACGTCCTCGGTGCGGCGCGGACGCACCACAGCCAGCGGCTTTCCGGCGGAAGGATCGAAGGCGCGGTCCTGACGGTAGGACTCGGTGACGGCTGGATCAGTGACGACCATGCCCTCCGGCAATTCGGCGGCCAGGTCGGCCAACACTACGTCGCCCACGCCTAGATCCTACGGAGGACGGAACCCGGCCCGCCGCAGTCGGTACCGGCGGGCTACTTGACGCCGGGCAGCCGGCGCAGCACTCGCAGACCAGCGGTCATCGCCTTGGCGTAGCGGTCTGCGCGAAGCCAGGTCGGCGCTCCCACCGGCAGCAGGCGTTCGGTCGCGATGGTCTGCGCTTCGGTGTACTTCATGATCCCGTGTTCGCCGTGGCGCCGGCCCAGACCGGAGTCCTTCATGCCGCCCATCGGGGCGTCGACGGAAGCCCAGGCCGCAGCGTAGGCACCGTTGACGTTGACGGTGCCCGCCTTCAGCTGGGCGGCGACGCGCCGGCCGCGGGCCGGATCGGCCGTCCACACCGCGAAGTTCAACCCATAGTCGCTGTCGTTGGCTTTCTCGACAGCCTCGGCTTCCGAACTGACGGGGTACAGCGAAACCACCGGTCCGAACGTTTCGTCGGCATACGCCTTCATGCCTTCGCGCACGTCGGTCAGGATGGTCGGCTCGTAGAAATACGGCCCGAGGTCAGGTCGCGCCCGCCCACCGGCCAGCACGGTTGCGCCGTTGGCAACCGCATCGTCGACATGGTCGATGACGGTCTGCAGCTGCGTTTCGTTGATCAGGCTTCCCATGTCGGCCTTGTAGTCCAGCGCAGTCGAGAGCGACATGGCTTTGGTGGCGGCTACGAACTGGGCGACGAAGTCATCCCACAATGCCTGCTGGACGTAGATCCGCTCGATCGAGATGCACAACTGCCCCGAGTTTGAGAACGCCGCTCGTACCGCACCCGTGGCCGCCTTGGCGACGTCGGCGTCGTCGAGCACCAGGAGCGCGTTCTTGCCGCCCAATTCCATCGAGCAGTCGATGAGCCGCTCGGCCGCCTGCTTGGCGACATTGCGTCCGACGCTGGTCGACCCGGTGAACATCAGGAAGTCGGACTGCTCGATGATCGGCGTGCCAAGCTCGGATCCCGGGCCGGTCACCACCTGCACCAGGCCCGGCGGCATGCCGGCCTCTTCCAGCAGGGCAACCGCCCACAACGCCGAAAACGGGGTGCGGTCATCAGGTTTGGTCAATACCGCGTTGCCGGCGACGATTGCCGGGATGGCGTCACTGATGCCGAGTGTCAGGGGATAGTTCCACGGCGAGATGATTCCCACCAGCCCTTTGGGGTGGTGGTGCTCCCACACCTCGGTAAGTACCAGCTGCACGCCTTGGCGCCGCTTCGGGCGCAGGTATTCCTCGGCGGTGTGCGCGTAGTAACGGGAAGTGAGGCAGACGTCGAGGATCTCTTCGAATGCATGCCGGCGGGCCTTCCCGTTCTCCAGCTGGATGAGGTCGAGGACTTCGTCTTGGCGGCGCAGCGCCAAGTCGTGGAATCGCAGCAGTACTGCGGCACGCTCGGCGATTGGACGCGCAGCCCAGTCGGTCTGCACGGCGCGGGCACGCCGAGCCGCGGCGACGACGTCATCGGGTGTGCAGTGCGGCACCCGGCCCAGCGTCTCGCCGGTCATGGCGTTGGTGACCTCGCGCTGGCGGCTGGGGTCGGCGGCCTCGACGCGCCGGGTCAGCGCCTCTAACAGCGAGCCGACGTCCCGCGTGGACGTCGATCGGGCGGGGGAGCGGAGTGCATTCATGAACCAATCCTTATCCGTTGGCGCTGCAGGCTGAATAACCTTTCGCGGAACTCGGGAAACGACGCTCTTGACCTACGCGTGCCCGCTGCACGTCGACCGGCACCGACCGGGCACAGTAGACCGGTGCGCTTGGCCCACCCCCGTACCGCCGTGGCCTTCGACTCTCCGGTTCCACCGGGCAGCGGTTGGCCGGGTGATTCCGCGACAGCCCAAACTCGCTCCGCCCAGTCGCCGGCGCAGGTGGTCGCGATGTCTGAAGCCGTCGCGACGGCTGCAGAGCTCGACGCGTCAGTCTCGGTGTGCCGGGCATGCCCGCGTCTGGTGCAGTGGCGAGAGCAGGTCGCGACCACCAAGCGGCGATCATTCGCCGGCGAGCCGTACTGGGGCAGACCGGTGCCAGGTTGGGGCACCGAACATCCGCGGGTGCTGATCGTGGGACTGGCCCCGGCGGCCCACGGCGGCAACCGCACCGGCCGGGTTTTCACCGGCGACCGCTCCGGTGACGTGCTCTATGCCGCGTTGTATCGAGCCGGGCTGGCCAACTCCCCGATCAGCGTCGACGCCGCCGACGGTTTGGCCCTTAACGCCACCCGGGTGGTGGCCGCGGTGCGGTGCGCCCCGCCGGACAACGCGCCGAACCCGGATGAGCGAAGCACCTGTGCTCCGTGGTTGGCCGCTGAGTGGCGGCTGACGGGAGGCGATGTCCGGGTGATCGTTGCGCTCGGCGGCTTCGGTTGGCGATCGGCACTCGACATGGTCCGCGCCGGCGGCGGTCAGGTCGGTAGGCCGCTGCCCAAATTCGGTCATGACGCCGCCGCAACCCTGGCAGCGGCGCACGGAGAGGTGATGTTGTTGGGCTGCTATCACCCCAGCCAGCAAAACACCTTCACCGGCAAGCTGACCCCGGCCATGCTCGACACGGTCTTCAGCCGGGCCGCATCCGTCGCCGGTATCCGATAGCAGACGGTCGCTCGGGAACGCCGGGCCGGTCGCCGGCGTTGACGCCGTCATGCGGCTTTCTGTCCTCGACCTTGTCCCGGTGCGCACCGACCAGTCCACCGCCGATGCCGTGGCGGCCACTGTCCGTCTGGCCCAGACCGCCGACCGACTCGGCTACACCCGGTACTGGCTGGCCGAACACCACAACATGCCCTCGGTGGGTGCCACCAGTCCGCCGGTATTGATCGCCTACCTCGCCGCCCAGACGACCCACATGCGCCTCGGATCCGGCGGGGTCATGCTGCCCAACCACGCGCCGCTCGCGGTGGCCGAACAGTTCGCCCTGCTGGAGGCCGCCGCACCGGGCCGGATCGACCTCGGTATCGGCCGCGCACCCGGCTCCGACCCGGTCACGTCACTGGCGCTGCGCGGGCCCGCCGGCCGAGACGATCGCGACATTGAGAACTTTCCGGAGTATTTCGAGGACGTGGTCGCACTGATGGGACCACGCGGGGTGCGGGTGCCAATCCGCAACCAGCACTACATCCTCAAAGCCACTCCGGCGGCCGTCACCGAACCACGCCTGTGGCTACTGGGGTCGTCAATGTATTCGGCACATTTAGCCGCTGCCAAGGGTCTGCCCTATGTGTTCGCCCACCACTTCTCCGGTAAAGGAACCGACGAAGCGCTCGCGTTCTACCGATCGAACTTCGTCCCAAGCGCAATGGCTGCAGAACCGCTGACATTTCTGACGGTGAACGCCGTGGTCGCCGAAACCCGCGCCGAGGCAACAGCCTTGGTGTTGCCGAACCTGCACATGATGGCCAGGCTGCGCACCGGCCAGCCGCTGGGACCGGTTGAGCTTGTCGAGGACGTGCGTGGCGCCGAGCTCACGCCACAGCAGCAGCAGCTGGTTGACAGCGGCCTCAAGCGCGCGATCGTGGGCACGCCGGCCGAGGCGGCCGACCGCGTTCGGGCACTCGCCGAACGGTTCGACGTCGACGAGGTGATGGTGCATCCGGTTGCTTCGGCACGGCGCGGCACGGAACCGAGCGCGGCACCGGCCCGCGAGGCCACCTTAGAACTGCTCGCCAAAGAACTGTTTTAAGTTCGCTATCAATTTATCGAGCGTGAAGCTACTGGAAAGATCCGCCGCGGAATCGCACCAGCTTTACGCTCAATGCTCCGGGTTCAGCACGAAAACCGGAATCTCCCGCGACGTTCGCTGCTGGTAGCTGCTGTACCGGCTGGCGTTGTTCTTATTGACGATCTGCCACAGCCGCAGGAAGTCCTCGTCGTCCGGAGTGACCTCTCGTGCAGTCACCGCGAAACGATCGGGACCCACATTGATCTCGGCAGCCGAACTCTTCTTCAGGTTGTGATACCAGCCCGGATAGCGCCGGCCGCCGTAGTTGGAGGGCACGATCAGATAGGAGTCGCCGTCGCGCGCGTACGTCAGCGCATTGGTGCGCGGCCGGCCGGTCTTGGCGCCGATGGTGTGCAGCAGCAGGCTGGGCGGCGCACCCGGTATTCGGTGACCGATGCGGCCGTTGGTCTTTTGATAGAGCAGCTCGTGCACGCGCAACAATTGCAGGCCTACCCGCTCGAACGGCGAGAGATGAGTCATGGGCTCAGTCTTACTGCTCGCTGTCGATCTGCGCCAGCGCATCGCGCAGCAGCTGCCCGGTTCCTTCCGGGTTGGGGTCGCGGCGCAGCAGCATCCCCTTGGCCAGCGACAGCTTGTCGCCGTTGCGGCGCGGCAGCACGTGCAGGTGAATATGCCGCACGGACTGAAAAGCGGCGGGTCCGTCGTTGAGCGCCACATTGGTCGCATCGGCCAATTCGGTGGCTCGGGCGGCCCGCGCTATGCGCTGGCCGATTCTGACCATGTCGGCCAGCGTCTCGGGCGGGGTGTCGGTCAGGTCAACGGTGTGGCGTTTCGGTATCACCAGCGTGTGGCCCCGGGCAAACGGCCGGATGTCCAAGAGAGCGAGGTAGCGGTCGTCTTCGACGATCCGCACGGCCGGGCCGTCCCCGTTGACGATGCCGCAGAAGATGCAGGACATGCGGTTACCGTACTGGCTTGTCCCGCGATGCGGACCGCTGGTCGCGATACGCTACCGCGGTGCAAGCCAGCGAGATAGTCTTCGCCGGCGCGACCGAGCAGGCGCGGATGCTGGCCGTCGGAACGCTCACGGCTCCGGCGCTGCTGGATATGTACCTCGAGCGGATAGCCCGACTGGATCCCCGTCTGCGGTCGTATCGGGTAGTGCTGGCCGACACCGCACGCGAGGAAGCCGCCGTCGCACAGCGCCGCCTCGACGCTGGCGAGCGGCTGCCCATGCTGGGCGTGCCAGTGGCGATCAAGGATGATGTCGACGTCGCAGGTGAGACGACGACATATGGCACCAGCGCCCACGGTCCGCCGGTCCACGTCGACGCCGAAGTCGTGCGCCGGTTGCGCGATGCCGGTGCGGTGATCATCGGAAAGACCGCGGTGCCGGAGCTGATGATGCTGCCGTTCACCGAGTCGCTGACCTACGGCGCGACGTGTAATCCGTGGGACACCGGGCGCACACCGGGCGGTAGCAGTGGCGGCAGCGGCGCGGCGGTGGCGGCGGGACTGGCACCCGTCGCGCTGGGCTCCGACGGCGGCGGCTCGATCCGCATTCCGTCGAGCTGGTGCGGGGTCTTCGGTCTCAAGCCGCAACGTGATCGGGTGTCGTTGGCCCCGCATGATGACGCGTGGTGTGGCCTGAGCGTCAACGGCCCGATCGCGCGGGCCGTGACCGACGCGGCCCTATTCCTCGACGTGACGACGACAGTGCCCAGTCCCGAAGGCGGATTCGTCGCTGCAGCGGCGCGAAATCCCGGTCGGCTGCGAATCGCTCTTAGCGTCAAAGCACCACCGCCACTACAGGTTCGGTGCGGACAGGCTCAGAGAGCCGCGGTGGATCAGGCGGGTGCGCTGCTTCGCGAGCTCGGCCACGACGTCGTCGTTCGCGATCCCGACTATCCGCCGACGGCGATCCCGGGCCACTACCTACCTCGTTTCTTCCGCGGGATTCACGACGACGCCCGCTCGTTGCCGCATCCGGAGCGGCTGGAGGCACGCACCCGCACCATGGCGCGGATAGGAGGTCTCATCTCCGACCGGCGGATCGCGGCGGTGCGCGCCAGTGACGCGCAGCTCATCACCAGGATTCAGTCGATCTTCGATGACGTCGACGTCGTCGTCACCCCCGCTAACGCGACAGGTCCGCCCCGCATTGGCGCGTACCAACGCAGCGGAGCGGTGTCCAGCCTGCTGCGGGTGGCGGCCCGGGTGCCTTACTTCGAGATCTGGAATCTGACCGGCCAGCCCGCCGCGGTGGTGCCGTGGGATCTGGACAGCCACGGCCTGCCGCTATCCGTGCAGCTTGTCGGCCGGCCCTACGGCGAAGCGACGCTGCTGGGTCTCAGCACCCAGATCGAGGCGGCCAGACCGTGGGCGCAGCGGCGACCGCCCGGCGTTATACCTTGACGACGTGGGTGATTCGGACATCGACAGTCTGCTCGGCGGTCTACAGGGCGCCGCGCGCGAGCAGCGCGCAGAGCTGGTCGAGTGGCTGCTTGAACAGGGCATCAGTGCCGACGACATCCGCGGCGCAATCACCCCGATGCTGCTGCCCGCGCGTCGGTTGATGGGCGACGACGGCAGCTACGTTTCGACCCGCGACATCAGCGAATCCGCCGGTGTCGACCTCGATCTACTGCAGCGTGTGCAACGGGCTATTGGGCTGGCCCGGGTGGACGACCCTGACGCGGTCGTACACATGCGTGCTGACGGCGCGGCCGCTGCACATGCCCAGCGCTTCGTCGACGTGGGAATTCATCCCGATCACGTGGTGCAGGTGGTCCGCGTGCTCGCCGAAGGCCTATCGCGTGCCGCGGAGGTCATGCGATTTACTGCGCTGGCTGCAATCCTGGAACCCGGCGCGACCGAGCTGGAAACCGCTAAGCGGTCCCAAGCCTTATCGAGCCAGATCGCGCCGCGACTCGGCCCGATGATCGAAGACATGCTGTTCATGCAGCTGCGGCACTCGATGGAGACGGAAGCCGTCAACGTGAGCGAGCGAGTCGCGGGTGCGCCGCTGCCCGGCGCGCGGCAGGTCACGGTGGCGTTCGCCGATCTCGTCGGGTTCACCAGGCTCGGCGAGGCCGTGCCGCCCGAGGAGCTGGTGCAGCTCGCGGACCGGCTCACCGACCTCGCGCGGGACGTGGCCGTCCCGCCGGTCCGTTTCATCAAGTCGATCGGTGACGCGGTGATGTTCGTCTGCACCGAGCCTGCGCCGCTGCTGGATGCCGTTCTCAAGCTGGTCGAGGCCACCGACTCCGACAACGAATTTCCGCGGCTACGGGCCGGGCTTGCCGCCGGATCCGCGGTATGCCGGGCCGGCGATTGGTTCGGCAGCCCGGTGAACGCGGCAAGCCGGGTGACTGGGGTGGCACGGCCGGGCGCGGTGCTGGTCGCCGAGTCGGTACACGAGGCGGTCGGCGATGACAGCGGGTTCAGCTGGTCCTACGCCGGGTCACGTCACCTCAAGGGCATCAAGGGCGAGGTCGGGCTGTATCGGGTGCGACGCGGTGAGAGCGCGGACGACGCGTCGGAACCGACACCTTCGTAGACCAGGCCCGTTCGACCCTCGGGGGACTCTGATCTGTTCGCTTGTGGAGAACGCTGTTTCGACTCAGCTGTAAGGATGTAATGATGTAATCATGAGACAGCATCATTCACATGGCCGCAGGTATGGTCGCCCCGGCGGTTGGCAGCAGGCCCAGCAGCCCGACACCAGCGATGCGGCGGACTGGATCGCCGGTCGCATGCCCGACGGCTGGTTTGCCGGTGACCCCGCGGTCATCGTCGATCGGGAAGAGATCACGATCGTCGGCAAGCTGCCCGAGCCCGCGAATGCCCAGGCAGAAGAAAGCGAAGCCCGTGCCGCGGGCCGCGTGTCCCGGTTTCGGGAGGAAACCCGGCCCGAGCGGATGAGAATCGCCGATGAGGCGCAGGACCGCTACGGTCGCAAGGTCTCCTGGGGTGTCGAGGTCGGCGACGAGCGGACTTTGTTCACCCACATCGCTGTTCCGGTGATGACCCGCTTGAAGCAGCCGGAACGGCAAGTACTCGACACGCTCGTCGACGCCGGTGTCGCCCGGTCCCGATCCGATGCGCTGGCATGGGCGGTCCGGCTGGTCGGCGAGCACACCGAGCAGTGGCTGACCCAACTGCGCTCGGCTATGTCGGCAGTCGACGACCTACGGGCACAAGGGCCCGAGCTATAGCGAAGTTTCCCGCGACCGGGCCGGCTAGCGGGCCGGCAGCGATCGTCGGGCCCGCCGACCGGGCGCGAGGACGGAGTGCGGCAGAGCCGGGCGCGCCGAAGCGATCCGCCTGAGGGCTCGAAACGATCGCCATACTTGAGGCAACGACGGGATTTCGGCAAACTCGCCAGTCCCAATGGATGCCGTTGATCGGATCGTCGAAGAATACCACGTAGTAGCCCGGCCGATAGTGAGGTGCGCATGCTTCTTCCTCCCACCGCTACTACGCAAGGTAGTAACAATGCCGGGATGCTGGTGCGGTAGACACCGTCGGCACGGTCGCGCTGAAGTTTAGAGTCCGATGCATGACGGAGGTTGAGCCGACGCCTCGGCTGCTGTTCGTGCACGCCCATCCCGATGACGAAAGCCTCACCACCGGTGGCACTATCGCCCATTACGTCGCCCGGGGGGCCGACGTCGGGGTCGTAACGTGCACGCTCGGTGAAGAAGGCGAAGTCATTGGTGACCGTTACGCCCTGCTTGCGGTCGATCACGCCGACCAGCTGGGTGGCTACCGCATCAGTGAGCTGACCCAGGCATTGAACGCGCTTGGCGTCGACGAACCGAGCTTTCTCGGGGGTCCCGGCCGCTGGCGTGACTCCGGCATGTCCGGCAACACCGCGCGGCGCCACGCCGCATTCGTCGACGCCGGAGAAGACGCGATCAAGGAGCTGACCGCAGTCATCGACGACGTGCGACCGCACGTTTTAGTGACCTACGACCCCAGGGGCGGCTACGGCCATCCCGATCATGTTCAAGTCCACCGCGTGACGAGGGCCGCCGTGGCGGCGGCATCGTGGCGGGTGCCCAAGGTTTATTGGACCGTGCTCGCAGCCAGCGCGTTACAGGCCGGTCTGGACGCGTTGAGCGATGTGCCGCCGCACTGGATCAGACTGCCCGACCTCAGTGGGTCGGTGTTCAGCTATGCCGACCACGAGGTAACTGCCGCCATCGACGCACGAATGCACCTACCGGCCAAGATCGCAGCCCTTGCCGCTCATGCCACTCAATTGACGTTGGCTCCCGATCGCCGTTGTCTGGTGCTGTCGAACAACATTGTGTTGCCGGTGCTAGCCGAAGAACACTTCGTTCTCGCGGCCGGTATCCCCGGAGCGCCTGACAGCCGTGGTTGGGAGACCGATCTGCTGGCTGGGCTGGAATTCAGCTAGGTCGTCGCGCGGCCGTACTCAGGAATACTTGGACCACCAGGTGTAGAGATCGTCGAGTGACGGACCCTGCGGCGATCCCATGATGGAACCGATCAGGAGCTGGCGGGTGTTGCTCCATTCGAACTCGGGGGAGCTCCCGTTTTGAAGGCATTCGATCTGACCCAGGACAACGCCAGGGTTGTCGTTGTCCCACCAGTCGCCCGGGGACGCTTTGCCCTGCGGGCAGACGGATTGCAGCTTTTCCGTCTCAGTGTTGTTGACGAATGCATCTTTGAGGGTGCCGACATCTGGAAACAGCGCATAGAGGCCGTTGATCGGACCACCTGGATCGGACGGCGCGCCGCATTGCGCAATGGCGAGTGCGTTGTGCCAGACTGCGCTCGCATCGATGTGTTCCGGTACACACACCCCGGGCCCGTAGCCCTTGGGCAGGAGGCTGAGGAGTCGGGCATTGGCGTCGACTGGCTTCGACGTAGTAGTGGATGTGGTGGCTGCGGTGGTACGGGACGTGGTGGTAGTGGTCTTCTCTCCGCTTGCCTGCTCGCTGTCATCTGATCGGGTGAGCAGCCAGATGCTTAGGCCGCTCAGCACAGCGATTACGAAGACGATCACCACGGCCAGAACGGGCCAGGGATTACGTCTGGCTGACGGTGGGCGGGGCGGATAGGGTGGTGCCGGCCAGCCGGGTCCGCTGAATTGTTGTGGTTGCCGACCACTGGTCGGTGCCCAGTTGGGCGAAGCTGCGGGCGCTTGGTAAGGGCGAGGACCAAAGTCGTTGTGCGGTAGGTACGGTGGTGCGGCGGCAGGCTGAGGTGTCGGTGGCGAGTTGAACGCGCCGGCAGACAGCCCAGCAGTAGGGGTTGCGAATTTGTTGGGCATCGACGATTCGTGGCTTCGGCGCAATAACCGGGCCGCGTGGTCTTGGTCGGGCGTGCTGAGCGCGTGATGGGCGGCCAGTGCCAGATCTCCGGCGCTGGCATAACGGTCCTGGGGGTTCTTGGCCATGCCGCGGGCGATGACGTCGTCGAAGGCTTGCGGGATGCCGGGGCGAAGGCGGCTGGGCTGGGGGATGGGGGCATGCAAATGAGCGTTGATGAGCACCCCGGCGCTGTCGGCCCGATACGGCGGCACGCCCGTGAGGCATTCGTGCAGTACACAAGCCAATGCGTAGATATCGGCGCGGTAAGTCACCTCCGCATCCGAAAAACGCTCCGGCGCCATGTATTTCCATGTTCCCACCGCGGTGCCGAGTTGGGTGAGCCGCTCGTCGGTGGTCGCACTGGCGATGCCGAAATCGACCAGGTAGGCGAAGTCGTCAGGAGTGACCAGAATGTTCTGCGGTTTGATGTCGCGGTGCATCACTCCGGCGGCGTGGGCGGCATCCAGAGCTGAGGCGATTTGGTGGATGATGGCCGCTGCCCGCGGCGGGGGCAACGGCCCGAACCGCTTCAGTAGGTCGTCTAAGTCGGTGCCTTGCACCCGGCGCATCTCGATGAATAGCTGGCCGTCGATTTCGCCGTAATCGTGAATAGGCAATACGTGCGGTTCTTGCAGCCGGCCGGCGAGTCGAGCCTCCCGCTGCAATCGCTTGCGGAACACCGGATCTTGAGAAACCGCCGCGGACAACAGCTTGACCGCCACCGTCCACTGCTTGGCGGTGTGCTCGGCCTCATAGACCTCACCCATGCCCCCACTGCCCAGCAACCGCTTGAGGTAATAGGGTCCGAAGTACGACCCGGTTCGTGCACCACGCGCGGTCTCAGCCACCACCCACTCCTGAAGTATCAGCACGACCGCCCGGCGAGGTGTTGAGGACGATCAGGATCGACTCGCAAAGCGGCACTCAAAGCATCCTATGGTCCGGGATAGGCAGCAGGATGCGATATTCTCAGGGGCTAGCACGTGCTAACGCCGTTAGCCGATTCTGATACCGATTCAACCAATGCTTGGCGCCCGCTGGCAGGATCGCTTATCTGCGCGCAATCTGTGTCATTTCGTAGTAAGCACCGCGCCGCGCCATGAGGTCGCTGTGGTTGCCCTGCTCGATGATCCGGCCGGCCTTCATGACCAGAATGTGGTCGGCACCGCGGATCGTCGAAAGACGATGAGCGATGATAAAGCTCGTCCGGCCACGACGAAGCTTGCGGGTGGCTTGCGTGATCAGCGCCTCCGTTCGGCTGTCCACCGAGCTGGTCGCCTCGTCGAGTATCAAAAGGTCTGGGCGAGCAAGAAACGCCCGCGCTACTGTGATCAGCTGCTTCTCTCCGGCGCTGAGGATGCCGCCGTCATTGCCCACTTGGGTCTGGTATCCATGCGGGCGCGTATTGACAAAGCGGTCGAGATAGGCCGACTTGGCAGCTTCAATCATTTCTTCGTCGCTGGCTTCAGTACGTCCGTACAAAATGTTCTCAGCAATCGTGCCGTCGAAGAGCCAGGTTTCTTGCAGCACCATGCCGATGCGCGACCGCAGTGCATGCCGGCTTATAGCAGCGATATCCACGCCGTCGATCAGGATCTGGCCCGAATCGACGTCGTAGAACCGCATCAACAGGTTGACCAGCGTGGTTTTGCCGGCACCGGTGGGGCCGACGATCGCGACGGTGCTCCCGGGTTTGGCCACTAGTGACAAATTTTCGATTACCGGAGTGCCGGGCCGGTAAGCGAAGTTCACCTGCTGGAACTCCACTCGTCCGTGCAACTTCGACGTCGGTGCTACGCCTCGGATGAATGTTTGGTCGGCATCGTCGCCGCGCGGGCCCTGGCCGTTGAGCGACGGCGGCCGCACTTGGCGGTCCGGCAATTCTTCAGGTTGGTCGAGCAGGTCGAATACGCGTTCGGCGCTGGCAACACCGGACTGTAGAACGTTGTAAGTTGTCGCTAACTGATTCAGCGGCCAGTTGAATTGCCGCACATATTGAATGAACGCCTGAATGCTGCCGATACTGATCTGGCCGCTCGCCACCTGGATGCCCCCGACGACGGCCACCACGACGTAGCTGAGGTTACCGATGAAGATGGTGGCCGGGGCGATCAGACCCGAGATGAACTGTGCACCGAAGCTGGTCCGGTAGACCTCGTCGTTCAGCTCACGAAAGCGCTGCTTTGCGCTGTGCCGGTGACCGAATGTTCTGACCACCGTGAAACCGCTGTAGGTCTCTTCGATGTGGGCATTGAGCCGTCCGGTGTTGGTCCATTGCGCAACGAATAACCGCTGTGACCGCAAGGTGATCTTCCGGGTCACCAGCAGCGACAACGGCAGCGTCAGCAGTGTGATCACCGCCAGCAACGGCGCGATTGTCATCATCATCACCAGCACCGTCAGCACGGTTAAGACCGAAGTCACCAATTGGCTGATCGTTACCGACAAGGTGGTTTGAATATTGTCGACATCGTTGGTGACCCGGCTCAGCACTTCACCGCGTTGCCGGCCGTCGAAGTAGGCGAGCGGCAGCCGGTGCAGCTTGTTCTCGACATCGGCGCGCAGAACCACCATCGTACGCTTTACCGCGACATTCAGCAGTCTGGCCTGCGCCCAAACCAGCAGTGCGGCAATAAGATAGAAAGCCAACGCTAATGCCAGCGTTCTACCCACCGCTGCAAAGTCGACGCCTCTACCGGGTATCACCCGCATGCCCGACAACAAGTCGGCGAAGTTGTTGTCACCTCGCGTCCGTGCAGCCGCGACCGCCTGTTCTTTGGTGATGCCGCTCGGCAGCCGGCGGCCGATCACGCCGTTGAAGAGTAGGTCGGTGGCATGGCCGAGAATGCGTGGTACCACGACCCCGATCGCGGTACCGCTGACGGCCAGCGCGATCACCGCGGCGGTCAATCGGCGTTGCGGAGCCAACCGTTTGGCCAGCCGGATCACCGAACCACGAAAGTCGCGGGACCTCTCGATGGGAGCCTGCACCATGCCGCGGATCGCCGGTGCGGTCGATGCGGTCACGATGAGCCGACTTCGGCGCCCAGTGACTGGGAGTCAACGAATTCGACGTACGTCCGGCAGGTCGCCATCAGCAAGTCGTGAGTACCCAAGCCGACTACCCGTCCATCGTCGATGACCATCACTTGGTCGGCCGCGACGATCGTTGATATTCGTTGCGCGACGACGATTACCGTCGAGTCGGCCGCTGTCTCACGCAGCGCCCTGCGGATGTGTAAGTCGGTGTGTACGTCTAGGGCGGAGAAGGCATCGTCGAACAGGTAGATCGCCGGGCGCCGGATCACAGCACGCGCAATGGCCAGCCGTTGTCGCTGTCCGCCGGAGAAATTGGTGCCGCCCTGCGCCACCCGCATCTGCAGGCCGTCGGCGTGGGCGCGCACGAAATCGTCGGCAGCTGCTACCCGCAGCGCTTCCCACATGTCCTCCTCGGTCGCGTCGGCCTTGCCGTAACGCAGGTTTTCCGCGACGGTGCCGGAGAACAGGTAGCCACGTTGCGGCACAAGGCCGATTGCTGACCATAACCGCTCGGTGTCGTAGTCACGGACGTCGACGCCGTCGATCAGCACAGCACCGGCGGTCACGTCGTAATGCCGGCAGATCAGTGAGATCAGTGTCGACTTGCCCGAACCGGTGCCGCCGACGACGGCGGTGGTGGTGCCGGGACGAGCGATGAAAGAGATGTCCTGCAGCACAGCACGATCGGCGCTGGGATAACTGTATGTCACACCGTTGAGCTGTACTTCGCCGCTCACGCCGGGTGAAGACTCGAGCGGTTGCTCGGGGTTGGTCACCGCCGGCCTGGTGCACAGCACGTCAGTAATCCGCTCGGCGCATACAGCGGCCCGCGGCAACATCATCAGCGTCATCGTCGCCATCATCACCGCCATCAAGATCTGCGTGAAGTAGACCAGAAAAGCGATCAGAGAGCCGACTTGCATTTGACCGTGGTCGATGCGCTGGCCGCCGAACCAAATCACGGCAACACTTGAGAGGTTGATGGTTAACGTGGTCACCGGCAGCATCAGCGCCTGCCAATTCCCGGCAGCGAGCGCGGTGTTACCAAGTTTGAGATTGGCTTGTTCGAATCGGTGCCGCTCGAAGGATTCGCGCGCGAACGCTCGGATGACTCGCACGCCGGACAGTTGATCGCGCATCACTCGGTTGATGTTGTCGATCAACCGCTGCATGCTGCGGAAGAGCGGAAGCATCTGCGAGACGATCACGTAGTTGGCCACGGCCAGCACCGGAACACTGACCAGCAGGAGCCAAGAAAGGCCGGCGTCTTGGTCGATGGCCATGAAGACGCCTCCGACGCACATGATCGGCGCTGTGATCAGAACAGTAGCGCCCATCTGCACCAGGAGTTGGATCTGACGGACGTCGTTGATCGTGCGGGTCAGCAGCGACGGCGCGCCGAACCGGCTGGTCTCGTGCTCGGAGAAAGTGGTGACGTGCTCGAACATCGCCCAGCGAAGGTCGCGGCCTAACCCCATTCCGGTTCGCGATCCGAAGTAGACAGCACCGGCGGCGCAGAGCACTTGCAGGACAGTAACGCCCAGCATCAGCCCGCCCAGCCTGGCAATGGCCGAGGTGTTCCCCTGAGCGACGCCGTCGTCGATGATCGATGCGTTGACTGTCGGCAGGTACAGCGACGCTAAAGTGCTGATCAGCTGCAATGACATCACTGCCGCTACCGGCCGGCGATAGGGCCGGATGTACTGGCGCAGCAATGCCATAAGCATCTGGTAACTGTCGCACATCAGATCACCCGGCTGCGGTTAGTGTGCACGCTGTGATCGCCCGGATGCGTGCGGTGCTGGCATTGGCGGCGGTGGCCGCCAATCTGGCCGCCGGCTGCGGCGACTCGGCCACGCGCCAGTCTTCGGCGCCGGCCCGGGCCGGCCGCCAGGGACCGTCGTTTCCCCAGTGCGGCGGTGTCAGTGACCGAACGGTGGCTGAGCTGACCCGGTTGAGCGGGCTGGTCAATACGGCGCAGAATTCAGTGGGCTGTCAATGGCTTATGCACGGAAGTATTCGCGGCCCTTACTTCTCCTTCTCCTGGTACCGCAGCAGCCCGATCGGCCGAGAACGCAAGACTGTGGAGGTCAACCACCCCACCGTTGAAGACATCTCCCTCAGCGGCCACAACGGTTTCATCGCGGTCGGCAGCGAGCCCGCGCTGGGCGACAACTTGTGCGAGGTCGGACTACAGTTCGGCGACGATTTCATTGAGTGGACGGCGTACTTCGACCACAAGCCGTTCCCTGATCCATGTGAGGTCGCCAAGGAATTGACGCGTCAGTCGGTAGCGCACTCGACATGAGGCAAATGTCCTGGTCAGCCTGTGTCGCGGTGGTTGAGGTGAGGCGCTGCCGCTACAGTGCATCCTGTGATCGGCAGTAGGTGCGGGTGGTGACGCGCGGCAAGCCCACGGCGCTGGCACTGGCGGCGGCGACGCTGATTCCTATGGTCTCCGCTTGCTCGCATTCCGGCTCCGGCCCGAGTCAGGCGCCAGATTCGTCGGGCGGGGCGTCCGCGGCATCGCACCACGGTCCGTTCTTTCCGCAATGCGGCGGTATCAGCGACCAAACGGTGACTCAGTTGACCAGGGTGCCCGGATTGATGAACACCGCGCAGAATTCGGTGGGCTGCCAGTGGCTGGCCGGCGGGGCAATAGTCGGTCCGCATTTCTCGTTCTCGTGGTATCGCGGAAGCCCGATCGGCCGAGAACGCAAAACTGAGGAGTTATCCCGTTCCAGCGTCGAAGACATCAACATCAACGGCCACGGCGGTTTCATCGCGATCGGTAACGAGCCGACGTTGGGTGACTCTCTGTGCGAGGTAGGCATTCAATTCCAGGACGACTTCATCGAGTGGTCGGTCAGTTTCAGCCAGAAGCCGTTCCCCGATCCGTGCGACGTGGCCAAAGAATTGGCGCGTCAGTCGATCGCGAATTCCAAATGAAACGCGCGCTCGCCGGCGCGGCCGTCGTGCTCACAGTGGCGTCGGCGCTCACGGGCTGTTCTCGCGCAGTCGGGGGCACGCCAGTCAAGGTCGGTGCAGGCGACGTACCGCCGAACAGCAATTCTCAACAGCAGTATCCAAATCTGCTGAAGGAGTGCGAGGTGTTGACGACAGACATTTTGGCCAAGACGGTCGGTGCTGACCCGCTCGACATCCAAAGCACCTTCGTCGGGGCGATCTGCCGCTGGCAGGCCCTCAATCCGACCGCCCTCATCGACATCACCCGGTTCTGGTTTGAACAAGGCAGCTTAGACAACGAGCGGAAAGTAGCCGAGGGGCTGAAATATCAAATCGAGAACCGGTCGATCGCCGGTGTGCAGTCGATCGTGATGCGTACCAACGACGCTAACGGCTCGTGCGGTGTCGCCAGCGACGCCGCCGGCGTAGTCGGCTGGTGGGTCAATCCGCAAGGGCCCGGCATCGACGCCTGCCAACAGGCCATCAAGCTGATGGAACTGACGCTGTCGACCAATTCCTAGGCGTGAGATAGACGTCACGGGTGTGATCCCCTGTTTCGTCACGACCCGGGCTTCTGTTGGCAGCGGCGCCTTCACCGCGGGAGGTGGAAGTCGACGAGTGCGGCGCCGGCCGGTGTCAGGTGTTGCCAGCGGCCGCCGACCTGTAGCACTGCAATGCCCGATGTCGGATACTTCGTCGAAATCTGGTGAGTGGCAGCGACATCACTGCCATCACCGGCCAGAGCCAGGGCGAGCTCGGACATCGTCGGTTCGTGACCGACGACGAGCAGGGTGCCTACGTCGTCGGCAACGTTTCTGATCTCGTCGATCACCGTGGCCGCGCCGGCGCCGTATAGCCGCTCGACGTACTTCACCAAGTTCTCGACAGCCGCATGAGCCGCGGTTTGACGGGCGCGCTCAGCGGTCGAGCACAGCACCAAGTCGATGCGCGGCAGGTTGGCCCGCAGCCAGTCACCGGCCAGCCCGGCCTCCCGTATACCACGCGGCGCCAACGGCCGATCGTGATCGGCCACCCCGGGCGGATACGCCGATTTTGCGTGCCGCAGCAAGACCAGGGTGCGGCGCCGGGCAGTCACGACGACGACGGTATAGCAATCGCCCTCGCAGCAAGAGCGCAGCAACGACGCGAAAAGGCAGCGGCTGAGCAAATGAGCTAGCGTCTTTACGCCAGCGAATCCCGGGAGGAGGGTCGCTTGACGCAAGGGGGACAAGAATTGTGTAACGGCCCGCGCCGGCGGTTGTGGTCGATCGGCGTGCTAGCGATGCTGTGGCTCGTCGCGTGCGCGGGACAACACCCGTCAACTTCGAACGGCCCCGCCGCGTCGAACACCCCACCCACCGCCCAGCAGCCGGCTCCGGTCCCGACCATATTGATCCTCGACGCGTCTGGGTCGATGACCACACCCGACGCGCCAGGTCCGCGCATCGATGCCGCCAAGTCCGCCGCCAAGGGCCTGGTCAACGATTTCGCTGCGCAAGCCCAAGTCGGATTGGTGACCTACGGCACCGGCACCGGCAGCAGCGACGCCGAGCAGGCCGCGGGATGTCAAGACGTGAAGACGCTGATTCCGTTGGGGCCGCTGAACCGCGACGTTATGGATGCTCAAATCGACAGTTTGCGGCCGTCCGGCTACACACCGATCAGTCTGGCCCTCAGCAGGGCCGCGGCGCTATTACCCGGCGACGGCAGCCCGCAAGCCATCGTCCTGGTCTCCGACGGTGAGGACACCTGCGGTCAGCCGCCGTGCGACATTGCCAAGCAACTGCGGCAACAGCATCCCGGGCTGTCGATCTCGACCGTGGGTTTCCGTACCGACGGCCCGGCAAGTGAGCAGCTGAACTGCATTGCCACTGCTACCGACGGGCTGTTCGTTCAGGCCGCCAATTCCGAGCAGCTCGCCGCGCGTCTGCGCGCCACCCAAAACGTGGCAGCCGCCAAGGAAACTCTCTCGCCCAACGGCCTCGCCGGAGTCACCCTCGGATCGAGCGCCGGCGCCATCCGCACCGCACACCCGGACTTCCCCGACGTCGCTTCGACCGGACAGATCGTCGTGATATGGCGCAACTGCGACTTCGGATTCGTTGACGGTCTGCTGCGGTCTATTGCCCCGCATGACGGCGGCCGCACGATCGACGGAGTTGCGGCAGGTTCGAAAGTCGCGGAGGCCATCAAGTTCTACGGCAATCCCGTTGGCGCGCCGACCATCGAGGGCGCGCTGAATTGGCTGGTGTTCGTTGCCGACGAGGCCGCCCAGACGGCCTTCCGGATGGCCGTCGACGGATATTCGTTCACCGGCACGGACTTCACCGGCACGATCAGGCGAATCGTATTGTGCAACTGTCTGCCGAAAGCGGCGCCGTCGGCGCCGGTGGCAACATTCGACGGCTTCGGGGCACTGCGGATTGGGATGACGGAAGGCGAAGCGACAACCGCCATGGGCGTCCCCCCGAATAACCACTTCTATTCCTGCACCGTGCTCGGGCAGAACGCGATCAACACGCTGAAGGTTTGGATCGCCGACAGCAGCGGCCGGGTGACGGGCATCGACACGCCGGCTGGTGCCAAGACGGACCGGGGTGTCGGCGACGGCACTACTGCGGCCGAGGTTCGGGCGGCCTACTCCGGGCCCCAATACAGCATCGACGAGGGCTATGTCGGCGGACAGGGCATGCAGGCGATCAACGTCTACGAGGGGCCGAAGAGCGACAGGAATCATCGCCTGCTCAGCTTCCTCATCGGTGACGACGGGCGAACCGGCCCACCTGGCATCGGGCGGGCGACCGACGCCGAGGGCTGTTAACCCAGCCGGCATTACCGATAGCGTCAGCCGCCCCCGGTGCGCGTCCCCGGAGTTGTCGGCGCACCGCCCTACACTCGCCTTGCTCACCGCGCCCAGCCTCGAGGGAGAAGCGATGCGATTCGTGCACACCGCCGACTGGCAGCTGGGCATGACCCGCCATTTCCTCACCGGCGAAGCCCAGCCCAGGTACTCGGCCGCACGTCGTGACGCGGTTGCTGGTCTCGGTGCGCTGGCTGCCGAGGTCGATGCCGAGTTCGTGGTGGTGGCCGGCGACGTCTTCGAGCACAACCAGCTTGCGCCGAAAGTGGTCAGCCAATCCCTCGAAGCCATGCGCGCCATCGGTGTTCCGGTCTATCTCCTGCCCGGCAACCACGACCCCCTGGACGCGTCGTCGGTGTACACCAGCGCACTGTTCACCGCCGAGTGCCCGGACAACGTCGTCGTCCTGGACCGCGCCGGCGTCCACGACATCCGGCCCGGCCTGCAAATCGTGGCGGCTCCGTGGCGGTCCAAGGCACCGACCCGCGACCTCGTCGCCGACGCGCTAAGCGATCTGCCCGCCGACGGAGCCACCCGGGTGCTGGTCGCGCACGGCGGCGTCGACATCCTCGACCCTGATCCCGCAAAACCAGCGCTGATCAAGCTCGGCGCGGTGGAGGACGCACTCGCCAGCGATCGCCTGCACTTCGCGGCGCTGGGCGACAAGCACTCTCGTACTCGCGTGGGGAGCAGCGGTCGGGTGTGGTACGCAGGTTCACCCGAAGTCACCAACTTCGACGACATCGAGCCCGACCCCGGACACGTCCTCGTCGTCGACATCGACGAAACGCTTCCGAGTCGGCCCGTCACGGTCGACGCCCGCGACGTCGGACGGTGGCGGTTCGTCACCCTGCGCCGCCACGTCGACACCGGCCGCGACATCGCCGACCTCGACCTGAACCTGGATCTGTTACCTGATAAGGACCGCACCGTGGCGCGGCTGGCGTTGACAGGTTCGTTGACGGTGACCGACCGGGCCGCGCTCGACGCCTGCCTGGACAGATACGCCCGGCTGTTCGCCTGGCTGGGCCTGTGGGAGCGCCATACCGATCTGGCGGTCATTCCGGGCGACGGCGAGTTCACCGACTTGGGTCTGGGCGGTTTCGCGGCCGCCGCCGTCGAGGAACTCGTCGCGACGGCACGCCAGGGCGACACCGCCGCCGCCGACGACGCACACGCGGCGTTGGCGTTGCTGCTGCGACTGACCGACCACACCCGAGGCGCGGCATGAAGCTACACCGACTGGCCCTCACGAATTACCGCGGCGTCGCCGACCGCGCAATCGAGTTCCCCGACAGCGGGGTGGTGGTGGTGTGCGGAGCCAACGAGGTCGGCAAGTCGTCGATGATCGAAGCGCTGGATCTGCTACTGGAATCGAAGGACCGCTCGACGAAGAAAGAAGTCAAGCAGGTCAAGCCGACCAACGCCGATGTCGGGTCGGAGGTCACTGCCGAAATCAGCACCGGCCTTTACCGTTTCATCTACCGCAAACGCTTCCATAAGAGAACCGAGACGCAGCTGACCGTGCTGGCGCCGCGACGA
The DNA here is from genome assembly GCA_963830605.1 of uncultured Actinomycetota bacterium. GTDB lineage: Bacteria > Actinomycetota > Actinomycetes > Mycobacteriales > Mycobacteriaceae > Mycobacterium. The sequence continues at coordinate 99,070 of CAWHML010000006.1, forward strand.
GAGCAGCTGACCGGTGATGAAGCCCACGAGCGGGTTTCTGCGATCTTTGCCGAGACAGTGGACACCGATCTGTGGCGCGCACTGCGAGTACTGCAGGCGGCATCAACCGCTGCGCTGGAGTTGTCTGGCTGCGAGGCGCTGTCGCGTGCCCTTGACGTCGCCGCCGGAGCCACTGCCGGCCTTTCCGGTAGCGAGCCGCTGCTCGTCGAGCGGATCGATACCGAATATGCCCGCTACTTCACCGCGACGGGGCGACCCACCGCCGAGTGGGCGACAGCGGCGGCCCGGCTGCGCGAAGCCGAGGAGGACGTTACGCGCTGGTCGGCGGCGGTCGACGAGGTGGAGGACCGGGTGCGACGACACGAGGCGTTGACCCATGAGCTCGCTGAGCTGTACCGACAGCGAGTCGCTCTCGGCGACCGGCACACGGCCGCGCAAACCGCCGCTGCCCGAGTCGCCGAATTGGCTGAACAGTTGCGCGAAGCGCAGCTGATCGCCGCCGCAGCAGCAGCCACAAACGCCGCCTCGAGTGCGGCGCACGATGAACGTTTGCGGCTCCGTGCCGAATTCGGCACTCGTGCCGCAACCCTCAGCACCTTGGAAGCCGAAGCGCGGGAAGCCGCGGGCATGCAGGCAGCGGCGCAACAAGCGGTGGCAGCCGCTGAAGCCGCCCTCGACGCGGCCACCACCGGCCTGGCGACCGCTCAGCAGCGCGTCAACTCGCTTCGCAGCATCGCGGCGCAGGTGGCGGAGCGGGAGGAAGCCGAGCGGCTGGCCGCCCGGCTGACCAAGATCGACGCAGCCCAGCATGACCATGACCGAGTCTGCGCGGAGCTGTCGGCAATCGGCGTCACCGAGGCCGTCGCCCGGCGCGTAGAAGCTGCTGCCTCGGCCCTCGAACGTATCGACGGCCAGCTCGCCTTGGTGGCCGGCACGCTCGAAATCACCGCGGCCGCCGACATTGACCTTGTCGCCGCTGGCCAACAGCTAGCCCTGGCCACCGGTCAGAGCTGGTCGACGGCAGCTAGCGGACCCACCGAGGTCGAGGTATCCGGTGTCCTCACTGCCCGGTTCAGTCCCGGCGTCACCACTTGTGACATCCAGGCCAAATATGCTGCGGCACAACAAGACTTGGTTGCTGCTTTGGCGGCCGGCTCGGTCGCTGACCTGGCCGCCGCCCGAGGCGCCGACCTGCGTCGTCGGGCACTGGAGGGTACTCGCGATCAGCTGACCGCCACCTTGGCAGGGTTGTGCGGTGACGACGAGGTCAACCAAGTGCGCTTGCGCCTGTCCCGGCTGCGTGCCGGTCAACCAGCGGTTACCGACGAGGTCAGCAGGATAACTGTCCGCGAAGACCTCGAAGCGGCCGAAACGGCTCACGCCCAAGCGGCCACGCAGTGCGAGGCATGCCGGCAGGTGGCGTCGACCGCCGCGGCTAAGCTCGCGGAAACAGTCACCCGCACCGCGGTTTTCCGCGACAAGCTGGTAAGCCAGCGCGCAGAACTGGATGCGGTGGCCGACCGGCTCAACCAGCAGCGGGCAGTCCTGACCGACGCCAAGCTGGCGGCCGCAGCAGACGCCCACTCGCGCGCTGCGCACAGCGCTGAAGAGCAAGTCGCGGCGCTTTCCGCGCAGCTGGACCGCGCGGCCCCGGACACGGTGGCCGCGGAGCTGGCTGATGCGGCCTCGGCGGCCGAAGCGCTTCGTATCCGCACCGACGGTACCCAGCGCGATCTGCACCAGGTCACCGTGGAGCTGGCGGTCTTCGGTACTGAGGGCCGCCATGGTGAGCTAGATGCTGCCAAGGTCCGACACGAGCACGCCGCAGTGCAGTACTCGACCCTGCGCCGTCGTGCCCGTGCGGCCGAGCTGCTGCGTTCGGTGGTGATCCGCCACCGCGACACCACGCGACTGCGATATGTCGAGCCGTTCCGCGCCGAGTTGCAGCGGCTCGCCCGTCTGGTTTTCGGGGAGAGTTTCGAGGTCGACATCGACAATGATCTGAGGATCTGCAGTCGCACCTTGCACGGCTGCACCGTGCCGTACGACTCGCTGTCGGGTGGCGCCAAGGAACAGCTTGGGATCTTGGCTCGACTTGCCGCGGCGGCGCTGGTCGCCAAGGAGGACGCCGTTCCGGTTTTGATCGACGACGCACTGGGATTCACCGATTCGGACCGGTTGGCCAAGATGAGCGCAGTTTTCGACCTTGTCGGCGCCCACGGACAGCTCATCGTGTTGACCTGTACGCCGGCACGGTACGAGCGCGTTCACGGGGCACACCGCATCGACCTGAGCGCATAGCACCTCAGGGGGACGACGCTCCGGCAACAATTTGCCGGTTATGGAGTTGGCGCCACCAAGTGCGGAGATGATTGCGGCAGGTGGAACGGGTGGGATGCCGTGCTGTCGACCTGACGAAAGGGTCTGATGTCTCGAATCTTCATGAGTCATTCAAGCCGGGACCAGCGGCAGGCGGTTGCGCTCAAACAGTGGCTGATAGCCGAAGACGGCTCGCTGGAGGGCGAGATTTTTCTCGACGTTGACGCCGAGGCCGGTCTTCTGCCCGGAGTCCAGTGGCGAGAAGAGCTGCGACGGGCCGGTTCCCGCTGTGAGGCCGTGATCTGCTTGCTGTCGACCAACTGGGAGGCCTCCGAGGAGTGCCGGCGCGAGTACTGGATCGCCGACCAGTACGACAAAAAGATCTTCTGCGCTCGGCTGGAACACGGAGTAGGGCAAGACACCACCGCCAAGTGGCAGTACTGCGACCTGTTCGGCACCGGCGACACCGTCGCCGTCGACATCGATGACCAGCAGCCAGTGCTGTTCAGCCGGGTAGGACTGCAGCGGTTGGCCGCCGGCATCCGTCGCGCCGGCGTCGGCGTGCGGTCGTTTGCCTGGCCGCCCGCGGTCGAGCCCGACCGGGCACCCTACCGTGGGTGGGAACCGTTCGAGCCGATCGACGCTGGCGTGTTCTTCGGGCGTAACGCTGAGCTGGTGCTGGCCATGGATGCCCTTCGGGGAATGCGCCAGGCCGGGGACAAAACGCTCTTCGTGGTGTTGGGCGCCTCCGGCGCCGGTAAATCGTCGTTTCTGCGGGCCGGCATCGTGCCGCGGCTGCACAATGACGACCGCAGCTACCTCGTGTTGGACATCGTTCGCCCTGAACGCAACACTCTCACCGGCACTTCTGGTCTGGCGCAGGCTATTTCGACGACCCGCCAACGCTTCGGGCTGCCCCACCCGCCACTGGGCGACATCAAGGACGCCTGCCTGCGTGGTGACGTGAGCCGAATCCGCACGTGGCTGACCGAATGCCGCGACGCCGCGACTGCACGGCTGATCGACACCACCGAGGATGACGAGCCGCTCACGATCGTGCTGCCGCTCGACCAGGCCGAGGAGCTCTTCGCCGCCGACGCCGGGCCACAAGCCGCACCATTTCTGACGCTGCTGCGCGATCTGGCGCTCGGCACTGACGCGGAGGCCAGCCTGCCGCTGGTGGTGGCCGTGACAATCCGCACCGACCGCTACGAGCTGATGCAGACCGCACCCGAACTTGCCGGCCTGCAGACCCACCAGTTCGACCTCCGGCCGATGAAAGCCACCCAATTCGAGAGTGTGATCGTTGGCCCGGCGCAGCGCGCAACCGACAGCGGGCGACCGCTGTATCTGGACGACCACCTTGTGCACCGCCTGCTGGCCGATGCCTTTGAAGGCGCGGAAACGCTGCCCCTGCTGTCGCTGACCCTGGCCTGGCTGTATCGCGATTACGGCTCGACCGGTCGGCTCACGTTGGAGCCTTACCTCGCGCGGGGCGGGGTGGGCAGCGTCGTGCAAACCGAAATCGAAGAACTACTGTCCATTGACGTCGACGAGCGGACCGAGCAATTGAAACTGCTTCGCTCGGCGTTCATTCCGTGGCTGGCGCGGCTGAATCCACTCAACGATCAGCCCATGCGCCGGGTCGCGCGGTGGACCGATTTACCGGAACCATCGAGGCCCCTGATCGAGAAGTTCGTCGCCAGGCGCCTGTTGGTCAAGGACGAACGCGACGGCGAAACAGTTGTCGAGGTCGCGCTGGAAAGTCTGCTGCGCCAGTGGCGCGAGCTGGCCAGGTGGCTGGCCGAGGAGCGGGATGCCCTCAAAGCAGCTGACCACCTCGAGCTTTACGCCGCCGGGTGGGAAGCCAGTGACTGCGATACCTCGTGGTTGTTAGGCGGCAGTCGGCTTGCGGAGGCGGAGGCGCTGGTCGCCACTCCCGGTTTCCGCGACCGGCTCGCCCCCACGCTGGACTTGCTGGTGGCCTCACGTCGAAAGGAAAACGCCGAACAGGACAACGAAAAGCGCCGTCAGCAAGCTGAATTGGAGGCTGCGCGGGAGAAACAGGCGACCGCCGAACGGCATGCCCGTGCCCAGCGTCGGCTGAACCGCCGCCTCAAGGTGCTGGTTGCGTTGGCGAGCGTGGTCGCGATTGTGGCGGCAGTTGGATTCATCTGGGTCTACTTCTCGCGACAGCAGACCAAAGCCGAATCGTTGTTCGCGCACGCGCAGGCCATTTTGGCAGGAACCGTCGACGGAAATGACGTTCAGGCATTTCGCGAATTGCTAACGGCTCACGAGTCGGTCCCTGACGACGGACCGCTGGTGAACGCGCTTGAGACCCGCTTCAGCACCGTCCGGATCAGCGACACCAAGTTCCCAGTCGTCGGCGTGGCCTTCAGCCGACAAGCCCACCGGCTGGCCGTCGCCACCGCCAATCAGCAGATCCGACTGTGGAATACCGATACTCCCTTATGGCGTGACCATCCCCTTGACGGTGTTCGGACTTTGGGCTCCGCCGTGACCGTGCCGTTCACCTACAGCAGTGTCAGCATCAGCCCGGATGGAAAGCTCCTCGCCTCGGGCCGCAGCGACGGACGAGTTGAGCTGTGGAACCTCGACGACCCCGATCCGCACGGCCAGCCGATGAATTCCCACCAACACCAGGGAGTGGTGAGCAGTGTTGCCTTCAGCCGTGACGGGCGCCGGGTAGCCTCGGCAGGTGGCGCCGACGGGGTCATCGACATCTCCGATGTCGACGGCACACATCCTCATTCGACCCCGCCTGGTGCGGAAGTGTTCACGGTGGCGTTCGACCCGAAGAGTGATCGCCTGGCTTCGGGCGGCTCCGACGGCGACATCCGGCTGTGGAACCCCGACGGTTCGCCGCAGGACATGGTTCCGCAGGCACACCCCAACGGCGTGATGAGCGTGGCGTTCAGCCCCAGCGGGGACCGCATCGCTTCCGGCGGCGCCGATCAGATGGTGCGGCTCTGGCATGCCGATTCGCTGGCACAACTCGACCAACTGCCCAGTCGTCACACTGAAACGGTCGAAGGCGTCACCTTCAACGCTGACGGTACCCGGGTGGTTTCGGCCAGTGCCGATCACACCGTGCAGATGTGGGACGCGGTCCGAGGTGAGCCCATCGGCGATCTGATGGTCGGCCACACCGAAATCGTCTGGAGTGTCGCGTTTGTCACCGATGGTGATGAAATCGTCAGCGGCAGCAACGATCACCTGATCCGAGTGTGGAACGGCACGGTGGGGCAGCCGCTCAAGGCGCCGCTGGGGGGTCACGCCGGGCCGGTGACCGGCGTGGCGATCAGTCCCCGGGGCGACCAGATCGCCTCGGCCAGCACCGACAAAACCGTGTTGCTGTGGAACCTCGAGACTGGCAGGCAGATACCACCGACGTTGACCGGTCACACCGGGGTGGTGACCAGTGTCGCGTTCAGTCCGACGGGTGAGGTTCTCGCCTCCGGAAGCGCCGACGGCACCATCCGGTTGTGGAAAGCCGATAGCCACGCACTCATCGCCACGCTGCAGGGCGGCCAACCGGTGTATTCGGTTGCCTTCAGCCCGCATGGTGACCGGCTGGCGTCCACAGGCGGCGACGGTCGGGTGAGCTTGTGGGACCTCCCGTCGGGCAGACAGATTCCACTGCAGCGCAAAGACCCTGCTGCAGTTCTGGCGGTCGCGTTCAGCCCGCAAGGTGACCGACTGGTATCGGGTGGAGTCGATGGCATGCTGCGGCTCTGGCAGGTTGACTCCGGCCAACTGCTCTGGGAACGCGACATACTGGCCGCGCTGAACGGTCAAAGCCGAAGGCGACTTGGGCTGGCCAGTGGGCGCCCGGGCCTCGTCACCAGCGTCGCGTTCAGCCCGGATGGGAAGCGCATCGCTTCCGGAAGCGCCGACTGGCGCCCAGATGAGGAGTCCTCCGGGCTCATTCAGCGCTGGGACGCCGCCAGCGGACGACCTGCTGGAGAACCGATGCGCCCGCCTGAGGGCGCTATCATGGCCGTGGCGTTCAGCCCTCGGGGCCCGCTACGCATCGTCTCCGGTGACTCCGATTACTACGTAAGGCTGTGGGACGCGGATTCGCCGGCCGGAAAACAGTTGGGTGCGCCGGCCCGCGATCATCACAACGGTGTGGTGAGCGTGGCGTTTACCCCCGACGCCAGTCGCGTCGTGTCCGGCAGTATCGACGGCACAGTGCGGATCTGGCCAACTCCGCCGACAGCGGACCCCGAAGACGCGCTGCGCGACAAGCTCGCTTGATCCGCGATCAGCGGGTGGTGTAGAGATACACGATGGCGTCCTCCCCGCCGGTGCAGGTGACATAGCTGACCGCTGGAGTGCACTGCATCGCATACCATTTGCGGGTCGCTGGGCTGACGACCGGGAGCTCAGTCGGCGGCGACGACGTGGAAAGGTGTGCCGTGTACGCAGCGCGGCGGACCTGCTCGACGAACCGACATGTCGTCAATGGGGTGCCCCGCGCCCCGGCATCGAAGGGTGTCGTGATCTGTTTATAGACCGGGGAACACGGCGCCGCGCCCGGCAGCCGCAGACCGCTTGCTTGCGGGAGGGGCGGCGCATCGGGGGCAGGTCGGCTTTCGAAGAGAAACGTTGCCGCCGAGGCGAGGACGAGCACGTTGCTCGCAACAAGCAGCAGCCTCATCCTGGGCTTATTGATTCCCGCCACTCGCCCAACCTACCAATCCTCGCGAAAGCGCATCTAGCAACGGTGCACTCGCCAGAAACGTCGCTGGCTGCTCTCTCGCACTACCAGCTTCGGGCACGGCCTGCCAACGTCACGCCAGCGTGGCGTTCGGCGGCCAACGTCACGCCAGCGTCACGTTCGGCGCAGAGGAATCAAAACGCGTCGTCGGCTGCACTCTCGCGCAACCGAATCAGTCACGAGTGAAACCGATGGCGGTATAGATCGGGTCCGCCAGGCCGAATGCGCCGTAGTTGGCCAGGTCGCTACGTACGGCGGTGTCTCCGGGGGACTGGAACAGCGGCAGGCTGAATCCTTCGCGCCAGATCATCTGGTCGACTTCGTTGGCGAGCGCGCGGGCCTTGCCCTGGTCCAGCTCGGACAGCGTCTGATCGATCTTGGCGTCGATCGCCGGGCTGCCGATCTTGCCGAAGTTGCTGGCACCGTCCGAGGTGAAGATCTGAGGCAGCGCAGATAGTGGATAACCGCCTCCCACCCAACCGAATTCGACGATGTCGAAATCACCCGTCGACACGTATTGCTCGAAGAATCCGGTGGCCGGTTTGGGATCGAGCACCAGCTTGACCCCGACTTGTGCCAGGTTCTGCTGGGCGATCAGCGCGATTTGTCGTCGGAATTGCTCGTCGAAGAATGGGTCACGGATGACCAGTTGCTTGCCGTCCTTCTCCCGCACGGATCCGTTCAGCTTCCAGCCCAAAGAGTCGAGGTCGCGGCGAGCCTCGTCCGGGTTGTAAGCGGCTGGTGCGCTGTTGTCTTGGTAACCGACCTGACCCGCGACGTAGATGTGGTTGTTCAGCGGGACCGGATTGCCGGTGAGACCGTGCTGGACGACGTTGGCGATCGTCTGGCGGTCGATTGCTTTGCAGATCGCCAGCCGCAGCTTCTCGTCCGCCATGATCGAACCGGGTGCGCCGTTGAACGTGAAGTGGTACCAGGTGGGGGCCGGTGCGTGTCGTATGGTGACACCGGGCGACCGCCGGGCAGTGACCATGTCGTCGAGCGAACTGACATCGGCGGCGTCGATCGCTCCGTTCTGCAGGGCAGGAACAACCGCGGTGGGGTCGAGCACCAAAAACGTGATGGAATCCAGCCGCGGCTTGGTGCCCCACCAACGGGGATTGCGGGCCAAGACGATTCGCTGGGCGGCCCGATCAATGCGTGACACGACGAACGGTCCGGCCGACGGGCCGGGAGCGTTGAGCTGACCTCTGTTGAACACGTCAGGGTCGGCCGTCATGCTGCGGGGTTGCAAGCCGCCAAAGATCGCCCGCCATTCCGCGTAAGGCTTGGCGAACGTCACCACCGCCTGGCGGTCGTCGACACCCCTGGTTACCGACGCAACCCGTTCAAACCCGGCGCTGCTGGCGATCAGGAATCGCTTGTCGCGGCCGCTGCACGCGTCAACCATGGCTTTGAAGTCTTGCCAGGTGATCGCCGTGCCGTCGCTCCAGACGGCCTCGGGGTTGATGGTGAAGGTGGCCACCTGGGGGGTGCTGCTGGTCAATTCGGCACCGGTGAAGTAATCGGTGTTCAGCCGCTGCTGTCCATTGGCACTGTTGAGAAACACACTCGGCAGCGTCGGACCGATCACGGATCCGGTGTCGGCAGAGTTCCCATCGATGTTCATCAAGTTGAAGTTCGACGGAAACATGTTCAGCGCGAGCCGCAGGTTACCGCCGTCGCGCAGGGTCGCCGGGTCCCGCGAATTGATGTCACTGGTTTTGCCGACCTCGGCGGCCCGCGCCGACGGAAGGTCGCGGTATCCATCCGAGCAACCGGTGGCAGTTACGCAACCCACCAGCATCAGCAGCACGAGCCGGCGAAGTGTCACCCCGACGATGCTAGCCATCGGGACCCTCGTGATGGATGCGCGGTATGGCGGCCAGTAATTGCCGGGTGTACTCGTGGCGAGGGTTGGTGAACACTTCCTCGCTGTCGCCCTGCTCGACGATCGATCCGCGATGCATCACCGCGACCCGGTGAGCAAGGTGCTTCACCACCGAAAGGTCGTGTGAGACGAACAGATACGACAACCCGAACTGACTCTGCAGGTCGAGCAGCAAATTGATGATGCCCGCCTGAATGGACACGTCGAGTGCCGACACCGGCTCGTCGAGAGCGAGAATCTTCGGCTGCAGGGCCAGCGCCCGGGCGATGCCGATTCGCTGTTTCTGGCCGCCGGAGAACTCGGCGGGATACCGGCTGGCATCGGCATGATTCAGGCCCACGGTGGTCAGCAGCTCCGCTACCCGGTCCTCGGAGCGACGCCGGTCAAATCCGTTGGCGATCAACGGTTCGGCGAGGATGTCGAACACCGGGAGGCGAGGATCCAGTGACGCCACCGGATCCTGGAAGACCACTTGCAGGTCGGTGCGCAGTGTTCGGCGTCCCGTCGCATTCAATTCCGCGACGTCGGCTCCGAGAATCTCGATCGAACCCGCCTCGGGTGCTTTCAGTTCCAGAATCTGGCGCAGCGTCGTCGATTTGCCGGAACCGGATTCACCGACGATGCCCAACGTCCGGCCCTTCTGCAGGCTGAAGCTGATGCCGTCGACCGCACGAACCTCGCCGACTCGCCGGCGCAGAACTACGCCTTTGGTCAAGGGATAGGTCTTGGCAAGCTCGTCGACTTTCAACACCACCCGAGAACTACCGTTCGTGTCTTCGGTCGAATTGGGATGTTTTGACACACCGAAGATTTCCGCTGCGCTGCGGCCCGCGACGTCATCGGTGCGGATGCACGCTGCCGAGTGGCCGTCGCGAATCGTCACCAGACCGGGCTCGGCCGCGTGGCAGTCGTTGACCACCAACGGACAGCGGGGCGCGAACGGACACGCATCGAACGGCGCCGACGACATAGTTGGCGGCGCGCCCGGTATCGGTATCAGGCGGGTGCCCTGCGCAGCGTTCAGTCGCGGCACCGAGCCCAACAAGCCGACCGTGTAAGGCATCCGGCGGTCGCGGTAGAGCTCGTCGACGCCGGCATTCTCGACCGCACGTCCGGCGTACATCACCAGCGCCCGGTCGGCGAACTCCGACACCACCCCGAGGTTGTGGGTGATGATCAGCACGCCCGCGCCGGTGACGTCGCGTGCGGTTCGCAGCAGGTCGAGAATCTGCGCCTGCACGGTGACGTCCAGCGCGGTGGTCGGTTCGTCGCAGATCAACAGGTCAGGGTCGTTGGCGATCGCGATGGCGATCACCACGCGCTGGCGCTCGCCGCCGGACAACTCGTGCGGAAAGGCCTTCGCCCGGCGCGCCGGCTGTGCGATCCCGACCAGCTCGAGCAATTCGACTGCACGGTTGCGGGCATCGGCTCGGCTGATGTCGTCATTGTGTACTTCGACGGCTTCGGCTATCTGGTCGCCAACCGGGTAGACCGGTGTCAGCGCCGACATCGGGTCCTGAAACACCGTGCCGATCGTCTTGCCGCGGATCCGCGACATGGCCTGGTCGGACAACCCGAGTAATTCCTGGCCGTGCAGGCGCACCGACCCTGATATCTGCGCGTGTGGTGGTAGCAATCCGACAACGGCCATCGCGGCGGTTGATTTGCCGGAACCGGATTCGCCAACGATGGCGAGCACGTCGCCGGGCTGAATGTGATAGCTGGTGCCGCGCACCGCGGCGACCTGGACGTCGTCGGTCGCGAAAGTGACATGCAGATCTGTCACCTCCAGCAGAGGCGCCGTCACTTCGGGCGCTTCCTGCCGCGGGCCGGTCGGCTCCGAGGATCCAGCGCGTCCCGTAGGCCGTCACCGGCAAGGTTGGCGCACAGAACGATCAGCACCAAAGCCCCGGCTGGAAACAAGAAGACCCAGGGGAACGTGGTGGTCGACGGGGTGCCGTCGGCGATCAGCGTTCCCAGTGACACGTCGGGTGGTTGAATACCGAAGCCCAGAAAGCTCAATCCGGTTTCCGACAGCACCGCGAAGCCGACATTGAGAGTGGCGTCGATGATGATGATCGAGGCGACATTGGGCAGGATGTGATTGACAATAACGCGCCGGCTCGAGACTCCCATATACCTTGCGGCGCCGATGAACTCGCGTTCCCGCAGGCTCATGGTCAAGCCGCGCACCATTCGCGAGCTGACCATCCAGCCGAAGACCGCCAGCAGCACGATGAGCCACAGCATGCTCTTCGACTGTTTGATGCGGGGCGTGATGATGGCGATGATGATGAAGCTGGGTACGACCATAAGCAGGTCCGCCAGCCACATCAGCGCACGATCTCGCCAGCCACCGAAGTACCCGGCCACCGAGCCAACGGTGGCCGCGATGGTGGTCGAGATCAGCGCCACACAGAATCCGATGAGCATCGATTTCTGCATGCCCCGCAAAGTTCGGGCCAGCAGATCCTGGCCGAGTGCGTTGGTGCCAAACCAATGTCGCAGCGACGGCGGCTGCAGGAGCGCCTGGTAGTCCAGCGCGCTGTAGTCGTAGGTCAGCAGCGGTGGCAGCGCGTAACAGCCTACGAACAACGACAGCAACAAGATTGACGCAACCACCGCAGGTCTATTACGAATGAACCGGCGCATGAGCAGGCTTCGTCGAGATGCGAAGGCCTCCGGCTGGATGCCGGCCCGGATAGGTGTGGTCGCAACCGTTGCTTCCTGCGTCATGACACCCGAATTCTCGGGTCAAGCAGGCCGTAGAGGACGTCGGACAGCAGCCCGGCCAGCAGAATGGTCGCTCCGATGAACACCGTGATGACGACAACGACGTTGGTGTCTTGCGTCGAGATGCCCTGCACGACCCACTCACCCATGCCGTGCCAGCCGAAGATGCGCTCGACGAACACCGCCCCGACCACCAAGCCGCTCACCCCGTAAGCGAACAACGTCGCCATCGGAATTAAGGCAGTCCGCAAACCGTGCTTGAACAGCGCCCGGCGCCGGGTGAGTCCTTTGGCGCGCGCGGTCCGGATAAAATCCTCGCTCAGCACGTCGAGCATCGCGTTGCGTTGATAGCGGCTGAAGCTGGCGATCGAGCTCAGTGCGAGAGTTAGTGTCGGCAGGACCATGTGCTGCGCGCGGTCGACGAGCTGGGCCCAGACCCCGCCTTGGGGAAGCGGAGACGTCTCACCGGTGTAGAGGAACACTCGGAAACCGGTCAGCATGTTCACCCGCAGGCCACCGATGATCAGCAATCCGGCCAGCACAAAGGACGGGACGCTCAAGGTGAGCAGCGACAACACGGTGATGACCCGGTCGCTGAGCTGATATTGCCGGACTGCCCCCCAGGCCCCAGCGACGACGCCGATCACCGCGCCGAGCACCGAGCCGATCACCACCAGACGCAGGGTGACGGCAATTCGCCGCCCCAGCTCCTCGGACACCGGGTGGCCGGTCACTGTGTCACCGAAATCTCCGTGCACCGTTCCGGCGATCCAGCCCGCATACCGAATCGGGATCGGCTTGTCGAGGTGCAGCTCCACGGCTTTGGCGTGGACGGCTTCCGCTGGGGGCCGCGGGTGGCGTTGGATAAAGCTGTCCAAGGGGTGAAACGCGACCGAAGTCAGGCAGTACGTCAGAAACGACGTCAGCAACAACAGCAGGATGTAGTTGAGCGACCGCCGCGCGAGGAAACGGATCATGCCTGACGGTTTCGCCCGTATCGCATGGGCTCAGGGTAAGAGATGAACCGTCAGTCGGCGCAGCGGGCGCTCGAACGCTGCCATCCGGATGATTCGGACCGGTGAACTCTAGACCCGTTGGTTGCTACACTTCGTCAGCTCGAACCGTCGGCGATATGCACGGGAGACTGGCTGTGACCGTTACCGATGATTACCTGGCCAACAACGCCGAGTACGCAAACCAGTTCAAGGGGCCGCTGCCGCTGCCGCCGAGCAAGCATGTCGCGGTCGTGGCATGCATGGACGCCCGGTTGGACGTCTACCGCATCCTCGGCGTCAACGAAGGAGAAGCCCACGTCATCCGCAACGCCGGCGGGGTGGTCACCGACGATGTGATCCGCTCGCTGGCCATCAGCCAACGGCTGCTGGGCACCAGAGAGATCATCCTGATCCACCACACCGACTGCGGCATGCTCACCTTCACCGACGACGACTTCAAGTGGGCCATTCAACAAGAAACCGGCATCAAGCCGGCCTGGTCGGCCGAAGCCTTTCCGGAGCTCGGAGAAGACGTGCGCCAGTCATTGCGCCGCATCGAGGCCAGCCCATTCGTCACCAAGCACGAGTCGCTGCGTGGGTTCGTCTTCGACGTCGCCACCGGCAAGCTCGACGAGGTCACCGTCTGACCCTCTGACTCCCCAGCGCGAGCAGACGCAAATTTCCCCCACACTCGGCGTGTCGGGGTAATTCCGCGTCTGCTCGCGCGGGTTGACAGCAGCGGTCGCGGCTGGTTTTATACCCGGTAATGCCCAGTATCCTGGCCAAAGCTACCAACTTAACCTGGAATGAGGTGTTGTGACCCAGGCAACCACGGCTAATCCCGCGACAGGCCACTACGAACTGAGCCACCTGCGCTCGTTGGAGGCCGAAGCGATCCACATCATCCGGGAGGTCGCCGCGGAGTTCGAGCGGCCGGTGCTGCTGTTCTCCGGCGGCAAGGACTCGATCGTCATGCTGCATTTGGCGGTCAAGGCGTTCAGACCCGGTCGGCTGCCGTTTCCGGTGATGCACGTCGACACCGGCCACAACTTCGACGAGGTCATCGCAACCCGTGACGAACTTGTCGAAGATACCGGCGTGCGGTTGGTGGTGGCCTCGGTGCAAGACGACATCGACGCCGGACGGGTCGTCGACAACGGTCCGTCGCGTAATCCGCTGCAGACCGTGACGCTGCTGCGCGCCATTCGGGAGAACAAGTTCGACGCGGCATTCGGCGGCGCCCGGCGTGATGAGGAAAAGGCCCGCGCGAAAGAACGAGTGTTCAGTTTCCGCGACGAGTTCGGCCAGTGGGACCCCAAGGCGCAGCGGCCGGAGCTGTGGAACCTGTACAACGGACGACACCACAAAGGCGAACACATCCGGGTCTTCCCCTTGTCAAACTGGACCGAGTTCGACATCTGGTCCTACATCGGCGCCGAGCAGATCGCCCTGCCATCAATCTATTACGCGCATCGGCGCGAGGTGTTCGCGCGCGACGGCATGCTACTGGCGGTGCATCGCTTCTTGCAGCCGCAGGCCGGGGAAGAGGTTTTCGAAACCTCGGTGCGGTTCCGCACTGTCGGTGACGTCACCTGCACCGGCTGCGTGCAGTCCACCGCGACCACCGTCGATGAGGTGATCGCCGAAACGGCGGTGTCGCGGCTGACCGAACGGGGCGCAACGCGAGCCGACGACCGTATCTCCGAGGCGGGGATGGAAGACCGCAAACGGCAGGGGTACTTCTGATGGCTGCATCAACCACGTTGCTGCGTCTCGCAACGGCCGGTTCCGTCGACGACGGCAAATCCACACTGATCGGGCGGCTGCTCTACGACTCGAAGGCAGTGATGGAAGACCAGTGGGCGTCGGTCGAGCTCAGGAGCAAGGAGCGCGGTCACGACTACACCGACCTGGCCCTGGTCACCGACGGCCTGCGCGCCGAACGCGAGCAAGGCATCACCATCGACGTGGCTTATCGCTACTTCGACACCCCTAAGCGAAAATTCATCATCGCCGACACCCCGGGCCACATCCAGTACACCCGCAACATGGTAACCGGGGCATCCACCGCGCATTTGGCGATCATGCTCGTCGATGCGCGCCACGGCGTTCAGGAGCAAACCCGCCGGCACGCATTCCTGGCGTCTCTGCTCGGCATCCGTCACGTCGTCCTTGCGGTCAACAAAATGGATCTGGTCGGCTGGGACGCAACACGGTTCGAGGCGATTCGGGATGATTTCCGGGACTTCGCCGCTCGACTCGACGTGCCCGACGTCACCACCATCCCGATTTCGGCGTTGGATGGCGACAATGTGGTCAGCAAATCTGATCGCGCTCCCTGGTACGACGGCCCAGCGCTGCTCGCCCACCTCGAAGACGTGGACATCACCGGTGACCGGAATTTGGCCGACGTGCGGTTCCCGGTGCAATACGTGATCCGGCCGCAGAGCCGTGAGCACCAGGACCACCGCAGCTACGCCGGTACGGTTGCCAGCGGTGTGATGCGGCCCGGCGACGACGTCGTCGTGTTGCCCACCGGGAAGAGCAGCCGCATCGTCGCGATCGACGGCCCCAATGGCCCGGTCACTGAAGCGTTTCCGCCGATGGCCGTTTCGGTGACACTGGCCGACGACATCGACATCTCGCGTGGCGACATGATTGCCTACACCGACAATCCGCCCCGGCCCTCGCAGGATTTCGACGCGACCGTGTGCTGGATGGCGGACGGCGCTGCGCTCGAGCCAGGGCGCGACTACGTCCTCAAGCACACCACTCGCACCACGCATGCGAGAGTGACAGGCCTCGACTACCGGTTGGACGTCAACACCCTGGGACACGACGAAACCGCAACAGCGTTGAAAATCAACGAGTTGGGTCGCATCTCGCTGCGCACCCAGGTGCCGCTGCTGCTCGACAAGTACACGCGCAACCCCAGCACAGGTTCGTTCATTCTGATCGATCCGAACACCAACGGCACGGTGGCCGCGGGCATGGTGTTGCACGAGGTGTCTGCTCGCGCGTCGAGCCCGAATACCGTGCTGCACCAGTCGCTGGTGACTGCCGCGGACCGGCTTTCGCGTGGTGCCACCGTGTGGTTCACCGGGCTGTCGGGTTCCGGGAAATCATCGGTGGCCATGCTCGTCGAACGAAAGTTGCTCGAAAATGGCGTCGCCGCTTATGTTCTCGACGGCGACAATCTGCGGCACGGCCTCAACGCCGATCTGGGTTTCAGCCTGGCCGACCGCACGGAGAACCTGCGCAGGCTGGCGCACGTCGCGGCGTTGCTCGCCGACTCCGGGCAGACCGTGCTGGTGCCGGCGATCAGTCCGCTGGCCGAGCATCGCGACCTGGCCCGTCGCGTTCACGCCGATGCGGGGTTGGACTTCTTCGAGGTGTTCTGTGACACGCCGATCGAGGAATGCGAGAAGCGGGATCCCAAAGGCCTTTACGCCAAAGCGCGGGCCGGTGAGATCACCGACTTCACCGGTATCGCCAGCCCATACCATCGCCCCGAAAATCCGGAGCTTCGGCTCACCCCCGAGCACAGCCTCGACGAGCTGGCGCAGCAAGTCATCGACTTACTCGACCCGCATAAATGAGTGATCATCAGCTGGCCGCCCGACTGGCCACCGAGGCCGGCGAGCTGCTGCTTACCGTCCGCGACGAGCTCGCCGACGCTACCGAATCAGAGCGAAAGGCAGCTGGAGACAAGCGATCCCACGAGTTCTTGATGCAGGCGCTGGAAAGCGCTCGACCCGGTGACGTGGTGCTGTCCGAGGAAGGTGTCGATAATGCCCGACGGTTGACAGCTGAGCGGGTGTGGATCGTCGATCCGTTGGACGGCACTCGAGAATTCTCCGAGCTCGGCCGTGCGGACTGGGCCGTGCATGTGGCGTTGTGGGAAGCCGGTGCACTGGCCGCCGGAGCGGTTGCCTTGCCCGCGCAAGGCCTGACGCTGGCCACCCCCGGCGTCGCGGCGCCGCCGACGCATCCGGGGCCGCCGCGGATCGTGGTCTCACGCACCCGCCCACCGGCCATCGCCCTGCGGGTTCGTGAGCGCCTGGATGGCAGGCTGGTCGAGATGGGGTCCGCGGGAGCGAAAGTCGCGGCAGTGGTTCAAGGATCGGCCGACGTCTATGTGCACTCCGGCGGACAATACGAGTGGGATTCAGCGGCACCGGTCGCGGTGGCCCAAGCGGCGGGGCTGCACACGTCGCGGATCGACGGCTCACCACTGATGTACAACCAAAGTGATCCGCTGCTTCCGGATCTCTTGGTGTGTCAGACGAAGTATGCCGACGCGGCGTTGGCCGCGCTCAATCGGAGCTGAATCACCAGTGCGCATGTCGGCCAAGGCGGAGTACGCGGTGCGGGCGATGATCCAGCTCGCCACCGCAGACAACGACGCGCTGGTCAAGACCGAGGAGCTGGCAGCGGCCCAGAGCATTCCGGCGCAATTCCTGGTCGACATCTTGTCCGACCTCCGTGCCGACCGTCTGGTCCGCAGCCACCGCGGCCGCGACGGCGGATACCAACTGGCGCGGCCCGCTTTTGAAATCAGCATCGCCGACGTGCTGCGGTGCATCGACGGCCCGCTGGCCAGCGTGCGCGACATCGGCCTCGGCGACTTGCCGTACTGCGGTCCGACGGCGGCGCTCACGGACGTCTGGCGGGCATTACGCGCCAGCATGCGCTCGGTGCTGGAGAGAACCACCTTGGCCGACGTAGCTGCCGGGGCTCTGCCCGGACACGTGGCACAACTGGCCGACGACTACCGCGATCAGGAACAGAACCGGCACGGCCGTCGAACGGCCGGGTGACGTCAGCTGCCCGAGCCGTACGGGCGAGTGAGGATTTCCATGTGGTGGCCGGCCGGGTCCGCAAAGTACACCCCGCGTCCGCCGTCCCGGTGGTTGATCTGACCGGACCGTTCTCCTCGAGGATCAGCCCAGTGTGAGAGCCCGCGTGCTTGGATCTTGCCGTAGATCGCGTCGAAGTCGTCGTCAGAAACCAGGAAGGCGTAGTGCTGCGGGCGGATGTCTTCGCCGTCGGGCGTATCCGCATAGTCCAGGCTGGCGCCGTGCTCGAGTGTGACGACCATGAAGCGGCCGAACGGCGTCGGATCCGGTAGCCCGAATAGGTGGGTGAGGAATTCGGCCGATGCCCGCTTGTCGCGGGCCGCGACAATGGTGTGGTTGAAATTGATCGGCATATTTTCCCTTTCCTTTCCTGCGGGCCTTTCCTGCGTGAGCGTTCGCGTCTGTCCGGCGGCACGCCTTCGGCGCCGGCATCCTGCGCACGCTCGCCGGCGGGCGCTCTTCACTTCGGCGCGGTCAGTTCCAGCGCGATGTTGTCCGGGTCCCGAAATTCCAAGATGTACGACGGCCCGATGTCCTTCACCGGCTCGTGGTTGATGCCCAACTCATCGAGATGCCTGGCGGCGTCGTCCAATTCGCCTTTACTAGCGCTACGAAACGCGATGTGGTCCAGCCCTACCCGGTTCTCGTCGAAGGCGCCGCTACCCACTGGGCGCAGTCCGATCAGCGCGCCGCCAAGGTCGTAGATGACGCCGCCGAATAGGAATTTCAATTGGCTGCGGGTCGCCTGGTCGGCATTGTCCGGAATCTCCAGCAATACGGACCAACCGAAGACGCTTTCGTAAAACTGCCGCGATCGTTCGATATCGGTGACGGTGAGCCGCACGTGGGCGATGGAACTGCTGCTGATGCTCACTTAATCCATGCTGCCACCCGACACGGCCGGGGCACAGGGACGCGGCATGCCAAAATCTCGGTCGTGCAGATTGCCATGACCATGCCGGTGATGGAACCGGACCTGGATGCGACGTTGCTCCGCGATTGGGCGCACGCGGTCGACGAGGGTCCTTTCTCATCGTTGTGCTGGGGCGAGCGTATCGCGTTCGACAATCCCGAGACCCTGACGCTGCTTGGTGCGCTGGCGGCCTGGACCGATCGAGTCAGGCTGATGACGACGGTGATCGTGCCGCAGCTGCACGACCCGGTGATGCTCGCCAAGGCGCTGGCCAGCGGCGACGTGCTGTGCGGCGGACGGCTGACCGTCGGTCTCGGAGTCGGTGGTCGGGTTGAGGACTACCACGCGGTTGGTGCGGACCCGGCGACCCAGACCATGCGCGGACTGGCGGAGCGTGCGGCGGTCATGAAGCGGGTGTGGGCGGGGGAGAAGATCACCAAATCGACCTGCCCCATTGGGCCGTCCCCGATCCAGCCGGGTGGTCCGCCGCTACTGGTGGGCACTATCGGAGCCAGAACGGTCCGCAGCGCCGCGGCTTGGGCGGACGGGCTGATTTCCACCACACTGGATCTCGACGTCGGCGGACAGAACGAGTTGTTCGACGTGGCTCGGGCGGCGTGGGCGCAGGCCGGCAAGCCGAAACCGCATCTGGCGACGTCGTTCTGGTTTGCCATCGGTTCGCCGCAGCAGGCGCGTGCACAGGTGCATAACCACCTGCGGCGCTACATGAACTGGATACCGGCCGAGTACGTCGACGCGATGGCGCCGACGACCGGCTGGGCCGGTGACGAGGATGACTTGATGTCGGTGCTGAGCGAGTTCGCCGCCATCGGCACCGACGAAATCCAGCTCATCCCCACCAGTTCCGACCTCGAGCAGCTGCGACGCGTGGCCGAGGTCGTCACCGAGCTTTAAGCCGTGCAGCGTTCGATCAGTCGACGCCGTCGCTTGGGCGGCCATACTCTGGTCGGGTGGCTGAACGTAACGTGCTCGGCGCGCCGCTGGAGCCGTGCAGCACCGAACCGCTGACCGGGTTCTATCGCGACGGTTGCTGCTCGACCGGTGCTGAGGACCTCGGCCGGCACACCATCTGCGCGGTGGTGACCGCTGAGTTCCTGCAGCATCAGCGCTCCATCGGTAACGACCTGTCGACACCGAGACCGGAGTACCGATTCCCTGGCCTTGTGCCAGGCGACCGTTGGTGCGTCACCGCGATCAACTGGTATCGGGCTTACCGCGACGGCTGCGCAGCACCGGTGGTGCTGGCGTCGACGCACGAGCGCACGCTTGACACGGTGCCCCTGGATGCGCTGAACGAATGTGCTGTGGACGTGCCTGATGACCTGGCTGACTTGTAGCGACCGGAGCGGGCTCACCTAGCATTTGCTTCCATGCGCGACCGCAAGATTCTCGTTACCGGTCCGACCGGCCAGCTTGCCACCCCTATCGCGCGGGTCCTGGCCGCCGACAACGAGGTCTGGGGGATTGCACGCTTCGCCAACAGCGCAGCGCGAGAAGCACTCGAAGCGGTTGGAATCCGTTGTTTGTCAGTCAACTTGGCCTCCGGTGACTTCAGCCACTTGCCAACCGACTTCGACTACGTCCTCAACTTGGCGGTGGCGAAAAGCGGCAACTGGGACGTCGATCTGCGGGTCAATGCCGAGTCGGTCGGGCTGCTGATGGCGCATTGCCGCGGAGCGAAGGCGTTCCTGCACTGCTCGTCCACCGCCGTCTATGACCCTCCTGGCGACGAGCCGCGCACCGAACGCGCCGCGTTGGGCGATAACCACCGCACCATGTTCCCGACCTATTCAATTTCGAAGATTGCCGGCGAAGTCGTTGCGCGGTCGATGTCACGTGTCCTCGGCGTGCCCACCATCATCGCTCGTCTTAATCTGCCGTACGGCGACAACGGCGGATGGCCGTACTTTCACCTGGAGATGATGCTGGCCGGCATGCCGATCCCGATCCCGCCCGGCGGGCCGGCTCGCTACAACCCGATCCATCAGGACGACATCGTCGCGACCGTCCCCAAACTGCTTGCAGCAGCGTCTGTTCCGGCGACTACGGTCAACTGGGCCGGTGACCAGACGATCAGCCTGCAGGAGTGGTGCGCCTACCTCGGTTCGCTGGTCGGCCGCGAACCAGTCTTCGAAGAAAGCCAGGAGGCGCTGCGCGGCGTACCCACCGACGTCACCCAAATGCATGGGCTGGTCGGCGACACATCGGTCGACTGGCGCGACGGGATGCGCCGGATGGCGGCCAAGTTCCACCCCGAGCTAGTCGGCGGTGACTAGCCGAGCTATAGGTGACTGACCGCGAAGTCGGCGCCTTGATCGACCAAACCGTTGGACTGGTACAAGGTATGCGCGATGCTCGGCGGCCCAGGAGGCGCGCCATTGCAAATGGTGTCGTCGGGGATGCACAGCTCATCGGTCTTAGCCGCATAGAGCGGACCGATGGTGATGGGAGGCGCTCCGGCACCCTGCAGGAACGCATTCGACGGTGTCCCGAACAGGACCACCGCGGCAACGTGGTTGGCCACCTCGGCCGGCAACGGCTGCGGTACGTAGGACGCGTATTCGGCAGGCACTTCCCGCGGGACGGCCGGCGAGGTGACGAAGCCGGACACGACGGCGCCCTGGGAGTACCCGCCGAGCACTATCCTGCTGTTCGGGCAATTCGCGGCCGTCGATTGGACATGCCCAGCCGCGTCGCGGATCCCGTCGACGACGGTTCTGGCGAAGTCGACGCCGCCGCCGAAATCGTTGCTGGCTTGGTAGTTGACCGGATAAACTCCGACCGATCTGCCGCCGACCCGGGACTGCAGGGCGTCGACGAACGCCTGCCCGATCCCTCCGACACCTGCTGCTTCGCCGGTACCACGGGCGAACACCACCTCGACGTCGGAACAGGGATCGGCGGAGGCGGCTGGCATGGGTGCACCCGCCATGGTCGCCCAGGTTGCTACCAGGGCCATACCGAGTAGACGAGTTAAGCGTAGAAGTTTCACGCCTCCGCGAATGCCCGGTTGTCCTCGCGTCGAAACCGGGGGCTGCCGACGATATCCCGAGTGTGTGCCGCGGGGCCCACCAACTGGTGACCCGGCAAGAATCGGAATCCCGCGCTTATGCTCCGCGGGCAGCCCAGACCGGCCTGGCGCTGTTCATCCCCGTTCGGGGAGTCTCATCCTTCAAAAGCAGAGAAGACGCTGACCTGCGGCATTCACCTGTAGTTGTATGCCCTCTCTGCTGCCGTTCGGCAAGGAAGTTTCGGTCGACCTGTGAGCAACCCGACACCAACGTCACTTGGATTGCTGCGCGCCTACGACTAGGTCTGGCGGACGTGACCGTCGGCGATGTGCGGACTTCAACGCGACGACACGCCGACACCCCTAGGAGTACGAGCGGCCAAACTGTCGGAGCCGTCGCCTAAAATAACATGGACCGAGTCGGGTCATCGTGTGCACCGACGTTGGGATGCAACCCACGAAAGCGGCGACATCACCATGACTGACGCCACGAAATTTGCGTTGAGCAAGGTGCCGGAAGTCACGTTGGGCTTCTGGATCATCAAGGTTTTGGCGACGACGCTCGGTGAGACCGGCGGCGACACCGTCACGATGACGCTGAATTGGGGTTATCTCGTGGGCGTCACGCTGTTCGGCGTCGCGCTCGTGGCGCTCGTCCTCGCCCAGATTTGGGCCAAGCGCTTCCGGCCGTTTCTTTACTGGGCGACGATCATCGCCTCGACGACCTTCGGCACTGCGATGGCCGACTTCGCCGACCGCTCGCTCGGGATCGGCTACACGGGCGGATCGAGTCTGCTCTTGTTGTGTCTGCTCGCCACCTTGGGGCTTTGGTATTGGTCGCAGGGAACGGTGTCGGTGAACACGGTGTCGACTCCGAAAGTAGAAGCGTTCTACTGGGCCACAATCACGTTCTCGCAGACTCTGGGCACCGCTCTCGGCGATTGGCTCGCGGACACGGGCGGGCTTGGTTACGAAGGGGGTGCGCTGTTCTTCGCCGCTGGTATCGCCGTCGTCGCGGCCTTGTATCGCTGGACGAGCGTCTCGCGCGTCACGCTGTTCTGGTTGGCCTTCATCCTGACCCGGCCGCTTGGCGCAACCGTGGGCGATTTCCTCGATAAGCCGGTGAGCCAGGGCGGCCTGAGCCTGAGCCGCCCGCTGGCCTCCGCAGTAATCGCGGCCCTCATCGTCGCGCTCATTGTTCTCCTGCCGCAGCGGGCGGGCCGGCATCCCGGCGTGAAGGCAGCGAACTCCGTCCCCAGAGCGCCGGGTTCGGCGGAGTCGCCCGGTCGCGAATAGATTCCCGCCCCTTGACGGTTTCAGGGTTGGCGGGCCACCTCGAGAAGGATCCGCACTGGGGCCGCGCGGCCCCAGGACGGCCGAAACGGACGATCGTCGGGTAGGACGCCCTTCATAGCGGTCAGGTAGGCGGCTCAGAGCAGCCCGAACCGTTCCAATGCAGTTGGGTGGTGCCCGTGGCACCGGTAAGTGGGATCCCGCGCCTGTGGCGGACGGCCGTTCGATCGGCTCCACGCCGGATGTTTCGGAGAAATCGCGATGCAGGCTGGCCGCGGCTATTCCGCGGCGCCCGCTCCGGCATATCGCGGCTTTCCAGCTGGACGAACTCCATTGATGCAATAGGGGTTTTGCTGTTGTGCTGCAGAATGATCACCTGGGCGGCGATCTGGGCCGCCTCCGGAGTTGAGCACGGCTACCAAGCGCCGCCTCTAGCGTAAACCGCCAGATGCCCGGCCCAGAGGTTTCAAGGCACGTCTATTGCACCGGGTAAGTCTGCGCTGGTCAGATCGTGCCCCCGGCAGGATTCGAACCTGCGGCCTTCTGCTCCGGAGGCAGACGCTCTATCCCCTGAGCTACGGGGGCGCACGCGCACCATGCTGCGCCATTGGGCTCCGACAGCCTAACCCATCACGGCAGCCGCCCGGAGCGCGACGGATTCGGGCCCAAACCAAGTCAGCCAATAGGATGGACATTCGTGACCCCCGCTGACCTGGCTGAGCTACTCAAGGACACCGCCGCCGCGGTGCTCCGCGAGCACGGGCTCGACGCTGCTGTGCTACCGCAGACGGTCACCGTCGAACGGCCGCGCAACCCCGAGCATGGTGACTATGCCACCAACCTCGCGTTGCAACTGGGCAAAAAGGTGGGCGCCAACCCGCGCGAGCTGGGCGAATGGCTGTCGGAAGCGCTTTCTGAGGCCGACGGCATCGCTTCGGCGGCGGTGGCCGGACCCGGTTTCGTCAACTTGCGTCTCGAGGCGTCGGCCCAGGGCGTCATCGTCAACAACGTCATCAGCGCCGGGGCGAAGTTCGGCCACTCCGAGGCGCTGGCCGGACACAAGGTCAACCTGGAATTCGTCTCGGCCAACCCCACCGGACCGATTCACATCGGCGGCACCCGCTGGGCCGCCGTCGGCGACGCGCTGGGTCGGTTGCTGACCGCCCAGGGCGCACAAGTGGTGCGCGAGTACTACTTCAACGACCACGGCGCCCAGATCGACCGGTTCACCAGTTCGCTGATCGCCGCGGCCCAAGGTGAGCCGACGCCCGCCGAAGGCTATGCGGGCGCCTACATCAGTGACATCGCCGAACAAGTCCTGCGAGAAGCGCCCGATGCGCTGTCGTTGCCCGAAGCCGACCAGCGAGAGACGTTTCGTGAGGTCGGCGTCGACCTGATGTTCAGCCACATCAAGCAGTCCCTGCACGACTTCGGCACCGATTTCGACGTCTACACCCACGAAGATTCGATGCACACCAGCGGCCGGGTCGAGCAGGCCATCGCCCGGCTGCGCGATCACGGCAACATCTACGAAAAAGACGGCGCAACGTGGTTGCGTACCAGCGAATTCGGCGACGATAAGGACCGTGTGGTCATCAAGAGTGACGGCCGGCCGGCGTACATCGCCGGTGACCTCGCCTACTACCTCGATAAACGCCAACGCGGATTCGACCTGTGCATTTATATGCTCGGCGCCGATCATCACGGCTATATCGCCCGGCTCAAGGCTGCGGCGGCCGCCTTCGGTGACGATCCGGCAACTGTCGAGGTGCTCATTGGTCAAATGGTCAACCTGGTCCGGGACGGCCAGCCGGTGCGAATGAGCAAGCGGGCCGGCACCGTGATCACGCTCGACGACTTGGTCGAAGCGATCGGAGTCGACGCCGCACGCTACAGCCTGATCCGGTCCTCGGTGGACACTCCCATCGACATCGACCTTGCACTCTGGTCGTCGGCGACCGCCGAAAACCCGGTCTACTACGTGCAGTACGCGCATGCCCGGTTATCGGCGCTGGCCCGCAACGCCGCCGAACTCGGTCTGACACCAGAGACCGCTCATCTGGAACTGCTGACCCATGACAAAGAGGGGACGCTGGTCCGGACCCTCGGTGAATTTCCCCGGGTGCTCCGAACTGCCGCTTCGCTGCGGGAACCGCACCGGGTGTGCCGCTACCTGGAAGATCTCGCCGGTGCTTATCACCGGTTCTACGACTCCTGCCGCGTGTTGCCGCAAGGCGACGAAGAGCCGAACCAGCTGCACACCGCCCGACTGGCGTTGTGCCAGGCCACTCGTCAGGTGATCGCCAACGGGTTGGCCATTCTCGGAGTGACCGCACCGGAGCGAATGTGAACGCTCATCCTGCCGGGGCTCGGCACGCGGAAAACCCGCGTCATGCCGACATCCCGGCGCGCCCGCAGACCACCGTCCAGCTCCTCGGACTGGCACCGAATGTCTGGCCGCACAGCGCTCAACGGAGCGACGACGGTGTGGTCACCGTTGGCGAGGTCGCCGTGACCGACTTGGCCCAAGAGTACGGCACCCCGCTGTTCGTCATTGACGAAGAGGACTTTCGCTCGCGCTGCCGTGACGTCGCCGCGGCGTTCGGCGGTGGACACAACGTGCATTACGCCGCGAAGGCTTTCCTGTGCAGTGAAGTGGCGCGGTGGATCGACTCCGAAGGGCTGTCGCTGGACGTCTGTAGCGGCGGCGAGCTGGCCATCGCGCTGCACGGCGGTTTCCCGCCCGAGCGAATCGCCTTCCACGGCAACAACAAATCTTTCTCAGAGCTCACCACCGCGGTGAAGGCCGGGGTAGGCCACATCGTCGTCGACTCGATGACGGAAATCGAGCGCCTCGACGCAATCGCCGCTGACGCCGGTGTCGTCCAGGATGTGCTGATCCGCGTCACCGTCGGTGTTGAAGCCCATACGCACGAATTCATTTCCACCGCACACGAAGACCAGAAGTTCGGGCTTTCGCTGGCGAGCGGGGTGGCGATGGCCGCGGTCCGCCGCGTGTTCGCCACTGATCACCTGCGATTGGTCGGGCTGCACAGCCACATCGGTTCGCAGATCTTCGATGTCGCTGGCTTCGAGGTCGCCGCGCACCGTGTCATCGGCCTGCTGCGCGACATCGTCGGTGAGTTCGGCGCGGACAAGACCGCGCAGATTTCGACCGTCGACCTCGGTGGCGGTATGGGCATCGCCTACCTGCCGCAAGATGATCCGCCACCCATGCGGGAGCTGGCCGCCAAGCTCAGTGCCATCGTGCGCAACGAATCCGCCGCCGTCGGCCTGCCGGCGCCCACCCTGGTGGTCGAGCCCGGGCGAGCTATCGCCGGGCCTGGCACCATCACCCTCTACGAAGTAGGCACCGTGAAAGACGTCGATGTCAGCGCTAAAGCGAATCGCCGTTATGTCAGCGTCGACGGCGGTATGAGCGACAACATCCGCACCGCCCTCTACGGAGCCGACTACGACGTTCGCCTGGTTTCCCGGGGCAGCGACGCATCTCCGACATTGGCTCGCGTCGTCGGGAAACATTGCGAAAGCGGCGACGTCGTCGTCCGTGACGCGTGGCTGCCGGCTGACATCGAGGCCGGGGACCTGGTAGCGGTCGCCGCGACCGGTGCATACTGCTATTCGCTGTCGAGCCGTTACAACGCAATCGGGCGCCCGGCCGTGGTGGCGGTGCGCGACGGGCAGGCCCGCTTGATCCTGCGGCGCGAGACCGTCGACGATCTACTGGGTCTGGAAGTGAGGTGAGCCGTGTTCGATGACCGAAGGCCAGTCGGCGTCGCGGTACTCGGCTTTGGCAATGTCGGCAGCGAAGTCGTGCGGATCATCACCGACGACGCCGGCGACCTGGCGGCCCGGATCGAAGCCCCGTTGGTGCTGCGCGGCATCGGCGTTCGTCGCGTCGCCGGTGACCGTGGTGTGCCGGAAGAATTGCTTACCGCCAACATCGACGAACTGGTCACCCGCGAGGATGTCGACATCGTCGTTGAACTGATGGGCCCGGTCGAGCCGGCCCGCAAAGCGATCCTGTCCGCGCTCGAACACGGCAAATCCGTCGTCACCGCGAACAAGGCACTCCTGGCGGTATCCACTGGAGAGTTGGCGCGCACCGCTGAAAGCGCCAACGTCGACCTTTATTTCGAAGCGGCCGTCGCGGGCGCTATCCCGGTCATCCGGCCGTTGACCCAGTCGCTGGCCGGTGACACGGTGCTGCGGGTGGCCGGCATCGTCAACGGCACCACCAACTACATCCTGTCCGCAATGGACAGTACCGGAGCCAGCTACAACGACGCGCTGGCTGACGCGAGTGCCCTCGGCTACGCCGAGGCCGATCCCACCGCCGACGTCGAGGGCTATGACGCCGCAGCCAAAGCCGCGATCCTGGCGTCGATCGCGTTTCACACCCGGGTAACCGCCGACGACGTGTACCGCGAAGGCATTACGAAGATCACACCGGACGACTTCACCTCCGCGCGGGGCCTCGGTTGCACGATCAAGCTGCTGTCCATCTGTGAGCGCATCACCAACGACGATGGGCAACAACGGGTTTCAGCCCGGGTGTACCCGGCGCTCGTGCCGTTGACCCATCCGCTAGCCACGGTCAATGGTGCCTTCAACGCGGTGGTGGTCGAGGCCCAGGCCGCGGGGCGGCTGATGTTTTACGGCCAGGGTGCCGGCGGAACACCGACAGCCTCGGCGGTGACCGGCGATCTGGTGATGGCCGCGCGCAACAGGGTGCTGGGCAGCCGGGGTCCGCGCGAATCCAAGTATGCCCAGCTGCCTATTTCGCCGATCAGCTTCATCTCGACCCGTTACTACGTGAGCATGTTCGTCGCCGACAAGCCCGGCGTCTTGTCCTCAGTCGCAGCCGAATTCGCCAAGCGGGAGGTCAGCATCGCCGAAGTTCGCCAGGAAGGTGTTGCAGACGAAGACGGCCAACGGGTGGGCGCCCGCATCGTGGTGGTCACCCACCGGGCCACCGACGCCGCGCTATCCGAGACTGTAGCCGCGCTGGCTGATCTCGACGCAGTGCAACGGGTGGCCAGCGTGCTGCGTCTGGAGGGAACCAGCTCGTGAGCGTCACCAAAACGACGGCGTACCAGCCTTGGGCGGGCGTGATTGCGGCCTACCGCGACTGGTTGCCGATCGGCGATGACTGGACACCGGTCACGCTTCTCGAAGGCGGCACCCCGCTGATCTATGCCGCGCGGTTGTCCGAGCGGACCGGTTGCACGGTGCATCTAAAAGTCGAGGGCCTCAATCCGACCGGCTCCTTCAAAGACCGCGGCATGACGATGGCGGTGACAGACGCGTTGGCCCGCGGGCAACAGGCGGTGTTGTGCGCTTCGACCGGCAACACCTCGGCGTCGGCGGCGGCGTACGCTGCGCGGGCCGGCATGACCTGTGCGGTGCTCATACCGCAGGGCAAGATAGCGATGGGCAAACTGGCCCAGGCCGTTATGCACGGCGCCAAGATAATTCAGATCGACGGCAACTTCGACGACTGCCTGGAATTGGCCCGCAAGATGGCCGCAGATTTCCCGACGATCTCACTTGTCAACTCGGTCAACCCGGTTCGCATCGAGGGGCAGAAGACCGCGGCGTTCGAAATCGTGGACGCCTTGGGCGCTGCCCCGGACGTGCATGCACTTCCGGTGGGCAATGCCGGCAACATCACCGCGTACTGGAAGGGCTACACCGAATATCGCCGCGCGGGAATCATCGACAGTCTGCCGCGCATGTTGGGCACGCAAGCCGCGGGCGCGGCACCACTGGTCTTGGGTCAACCGGTCCGCCAACCGGAGACCGTCGCGACCGCTATCCGCATCGGGTCACCGGCGTCCTGGTCGTCGGCGGTCGAGGCGCAACAACAGTCCAACGGGCGCTTCCTGTCGGCCACCGACGAGGAGATCCTCGCCGCGTACCACTTGGTGGCGGGTGCCGAAGGCGTGTTCGTCGAACCTGCCTCGGCGGCCAGCATCGCCGGTCTGCTGAAGGCCATCGACGACGGCTGGGTCGCACCCGGATCAACAGTGGTGTGTACCGTCACCGGCAATGGTCTCAAGGATCCCGACACCGCGCTGAAGGACATGCCGAGCGTCTCCGCCGTGCCCGTCGACCCGGTTGCCGTCGTCGCAATGCTGGAGCTGGAATGAAGGGCTGTCGGTGACCCAGGTGCTGTCCGCCGGGCTGATGGGTACCGCCGTCGTGCCCGCGTCAACCGCCAACCTGGGTCCCGGATTCGACAGCATCGGCCTGGCATTGAGTTTGTATGACGAAATCATCGTTGAGACAACAGAATCCGGCTTGATTGTTGAGGTGGACGGTGAAGGCACCGGACAGGTGTCGTTGGACGAAGGCCACCTGGTGGTGCGAGCCATCCACTGCGGACTTCGGGCCGCCGGCTTCAGCGTGCCGGGGCTGGTGGTGCGATGCCGCAACGCAATCCCACACTCTCGCGGCCTCGGCTCTTCGGCGGCGGCGGTGGTCGGTGGCTTGGCAGCCGCCAACGGCCTTCTGACACAGACGCATTGCTCTTTGTTGAGCGAAACCCAACTCGTGCAACTGTCGTCGGAATTCGAGGGCCATCCGGACAACGCAGCGGCCGCCGTGCTGGGTGGGGCGGTGGTTTCGTGGACCGATCGCAGTTCTCACCCGGCGCGTTACTCAGCAGTACCGCTGCGGCTCCATCCCGACATCCGTCTGTTTGTCGCAATACCGCAGCAGCGGTCTTCGACAGCTGAAGCCAGAATGTTGCTGCCCGCACAAGTCAGCCACCACGATGCCCGTTTCAACCTCAGCCGGGCGGCACTGCTGGTGATAGCACTCAGCGAGCGGCCCGACCTGTTGCTGGCGGCTACCGAAGACGCGCTACACCAGCCGCATCGTGCTCAGGCGATGGTGGCTTCGGTGGAATATCTCCGGCTGTTGCGACGTTGGCATATCGCAGCGGTGCTTTCGGGGGCGGGGCCTGCAGTAATCGCGCTCACCACGCAACCCGAGCTGCCCGCTGATGCCGTCGAGTACGGCACCGCGAATGGCTTCACCGTCAGCGAGATGACCGCGGGCGCTGGAGTTCGCTGGAGCTCCGGGATGGTAACCGCTGGCTGATCGGTCGAGGACGCCACCGGCGGGTTCCTTGCTTCCGGCACCGAAGCACGTTATCCTCGGAGCCGTCCGGGCAATCGCAGCCTGTATCAACACTGCATTGACACTAGGACGAATACCAATTCTTCTCGTGGACGATGGTTCGCCATATACGCCGCCAATCGAGGCGATCACCGTTGCCGAGTTGATGGCGGTAAGCATTCGGCGATCTCGCTGCATGCAACTAACCCCTTGCATAGCTAATCGGCGAGGGAAGAAAGGAAATCCGTGACTGAAACGGACCTCATCACGGCTGGCGACAGCGTGGAAGACACCAATCTGTCGAGTGCCGTGATTCCCGACACTGCGGCGACTGCCGACTCCAGTGCCAAATCTTCTGGGCCGTCAACCGACAGCGCCATCGCAGCGGTGTCGGACGGCTCACTGTCCACCATGGTGCTGCCCGAACTGCGCGCACTGGCCAACCGGGCCGGCGTGAAGGGTACCTCGGGCATGCGCAAAAACGAACTGATCGCCGCGATCAGGGAACGGCAGAGCCCGCCCGCCAACGGCGCGCCCTCCGATGGTGGTGCGGCGTCTGGCGCTCAACCCGCCGGTAACGCCGACCAATCCGCTGACACCCGCGTTGAAACCGAAAGTGACGCACCGTCCGCCGACGCCCGGCGGGAGCGACGCGGCGCCTCTCGTGGAGCCGGATCACCCACCGCTACCGCCGCCGACCAGGCCAGGCCGCAACCCGACCAACACGACACCAAGCCCGAACATGCCGCTCCGGAGAAAGGCGGTGACCAGGCGGGCGATCAGCAAGGCACGGACGGCCAGCAAGGCCGCGACGACGACGACGGACGGCAAGGTCGGCGGGGGCGCCGGTTCCGAGACCGCAGGCGTCGCGGCGATCGGCCCGGTGAGGGCGGCTCCGATTCCGAGCTGCGCGAGGACGACGTGGTGCAGCCGGTGGCCGGCATCCTCGACGTCTTGGACAACTACGCTTTCGTGCGGACATCCGGTTATTTGGCCGGGCCACACGACGTGTACGTCTCGATGAACATGGTTCGCAAGAACGGTCTGCGCCGTGGCGACGCGGTGACCGGTGCGGTTCGCGTGCCGCGGGAAGGTGAACAACCCAACCAGCGGCAGAAGTTCAATCCGCTGGTGCGCCTGGACAGCGTCAACGGCGGGCCGGTCGACGACGCCCGGAAGCGTCCGGAGTTCGGTAAGTTGACGCCGCTTTACCCCAATCAGCGGCTGCGGTTGGAAACCACCAGCGACCGTCTGACCACCCGTGTCATCGACCTGATCATGCCGATCGGCAAAGGGCAGCGCGCGTTGATCGTGTCGCCGCCGAAGGCTGGCAAGACGACGATTCTGCAGGACACCGCGAACGCAATCACCCGGAACAACCCGGAATGCCATCTGATGGTGGTGCTCGTCGACGAGCGGCCGGAAGAGGTCACCGACATGACGCGCTCGGTCAAAGGCGAGGTTATCGCCTCGACGTTCGACCGGCCGCCGTCCGACCACACCTCGGTCGCCGAGCTTGCCATCGAGCGGGCCAAGCGGCTGGTCGAACAGGGCAAGGACGTCGTGGTGCTGCTCGACTCGATCACCAGGTTGGGCCGTGCGTACAACAACGCCTCGCCGGCGTCGGGCCGGATCCTGTCCGGCGGTGTCGACTCCACGGCGCTCTACCCGCCGAAACGTTTCCTCGGCGCCGCCCGCAACATCGAAGGCGGCGGTTCGCTGACGATCATCGCCACCGCGATGGTGGAAACCGGATCCACCGGTGACACCGTGATCTTCGAAGAATTCAAAGGCACCGGCAATGCGGAGCTCAAGCTGGACCGCAAGATAGCCGAGCGGCGGGTGTTTCCCGCAGTCGACGTGAACCCTTCGGGCACCCGCAAAGACGAACTCCTGCTTTCCCCTGACGAGTTTGCAGTAGTGCACAAGCTGCGCCGGGTGCTGTCCGGTCTGGATTCTCATCAGGCCATCGACCTGCTGATGTCGCAGTTGCGCAAAACCAAGAACAACTACGAATTCCTGGTTCAGGTGTCGAAGACGACACCGGGCGGCATGGACAACGATTAGACAACGATTAGTCAACGACTAGCGCAGCTGCCACCGGCTTAAAGTGATGAGCCGTGGCGGACACCATTCAGCAACTGCTTACCGCGCGGCAAGGCGAAGACACCCCTGCGGTGAAGTATGGCGACCAGGTGTGGAGTTGGCGTCAGCACCTCGCTGACGCCGCACGCACCGCGGCGGCTCTGATCGACTTGGCCGACCCGGACCGGCAGCTGCACGTCGGGACGCTGCTGGGCAATACACCGGAGATGCTCACCGCGATGGCGGGCGCGGCGCTCGGCGGATACGTGCTGTGCGGCATCAACAACACCCGGCGCGGCGCTGCACTGGCCAACGATATCTTG
Organism: uncultured Actinomycetota bacterium; assembly: GCA_963830605.1. Taxonomy (GTDB): domain Bacteria; phylum Actinomycetota; class Actinomycetes; order Mycobacteriales; family Mycobacteriaceae; genus Mycobacterium. The sequence continues at coordinate 131,402 of CAWHML010000006.1, forward strand.
CGGGCGGACTGCCAGCTGCTGCTTACCGATCCAGCCCATCGGGATCTGCTCGACGGTCTGGACCTGCCAGGAGTGCGGGTCATCGACACAGCGGGCCGCCAATGGTCAGAACTGCTGGCCAGTGCGGGGGCGCTCACCCCGTATCGCGACGTCGCACCCACCGACACCTTCATGATGATCTTTACCTCGGGGACGAGCGGCGAGCCAAAAGCCGTGCAGGTCACCCACTTAACGGTGCTCTTCGCCGGTTCCACGCTCATCGAGCGCTTCGACGTCACCGAGTCGGATGTGTGCTACCTCTCGATGCCGTTATTCCACTCCAACGCCCTGCTCGCCGGCTGGAGCGTGGCGGTCGGGTCCGGCGCCGCGATGGTGCCGGCCAGCTTTTCCGCGTCGGGCTTCCTGCCCGAAATTCGTCGCTGCGGGGCGACTTTCATGAACTACGTCGGCAAGCCACTTGCCTACGTGCTAGCCACCCCCGAACGGCCCGACGACCACGACAACCCGCTGCGCGTGGCGTTCGGCAATGAGGCAAGTGATCGCGATATCGCCGAATTCAGCCGGCGTTTCGACTGCACGGTGTGGGACGGGTTCGGCTCAACGGAAGGCGCGATCATCATCACCCGCGAAGACGGCTGCCCGCCGGGGTCGCTCGGGCGGGGTTTTCCTGGGGTTAGTATCTACCACCCCGACACGCTGGTCGAATGCCCTGCGGCGGCCTTCGACGAGGATGGCGCGCTGACCAACGCGCACGAAGCGATCGGTGAATTGGTCAACACCTCAGGCGCCGGGCTGTTCGCCGGTTACTACAACGACCCTCAAGCCACCGACGCGCGCCTTCGGCATGGCATGTATTGGTCCGGTGACCTTGCCTACCGGGACGCCGACGGCTGGATCTACTTCGCCGGGCGCAGCGGGGACTGGCTACGAGTCGACGGTGAGAACATGACCACCGCGCCTATCGAACGGATTCTGCAGCGCCTGCCGGCGGTGAATCACGTCGCGGTCTATGCCGTTGCCGACCAAGCCGTGGGCGACCAGGTGATGGCTGCTCTTGTGCTGCAAGACGATGCTGAGCTGACGCCCGAGGAGTTCGGCTTGTTCCTTTCCGCCCAGCCCGACCTCTCACCGAAGGCATGGCCGCGCTTCGTCTGGCTCACCGATCACCTTCCGACTACAGCGACCAACAAGATCCTCAAGCGTGAGCTGAGCGCCCGCGGCAGCGCACCGAAGACCGGGGAGTTATGGAACCGTGTCGGTCGGACCCACCGCTACGTGCGGGCCGACACTGCGGCCGACGCCGGTCGTACCGTCCGGGAATGCGCCGGCTGATCCCGGCGTTTTGAGTCACCAGTGAGCGACCTGGCATAATCACACGTCGACCACCTCAGGTTCCGGTTCACGCCCATCAGACGTCGGATACGGCGACCCGGCGACCATCGATTGAAGAGGACATCAATGAAATCTGGCATCCATCCCGCTTACGGCGAGGCCACGGTGGTCTGCGGTTGCGGCAACACCTTTAAGACCCGCAGCACTAAAGAGAACGGCCGCATCGTGGTCGAGGTCTGCTCGCAGTGCCACCCGTTCTACACCGGTAAGCAGAAGATCCTCGACAGCGGCGGCCGAGTGGCCCGCTTCGAGAAGCGCTACGGCAAGCGCAAGGCCGGCGCCGACAAGGGTGGGAAGGCCGAAGGCTAAGTCGGTTCGACGACGCTCGAGCCGTCCCGAACCTGGCAGCGCAAGGGTTCGCCCGATCTGACTGCTCCGCTCGCCGCCGCAGGTGGGACGATTCTCCCGCCGGCCGCGAGCTGGCGCGGGGTGGAGCTGGAGGTTCGCATGACGCAAAGTGTGCAGGCGATTGATGCGCTGCTCGATGAGCACGCCGACCTCGAGGGTCGTCTGGCCGACCCCGAGCTGCACAGCGACCCCGCCATTGCCCGCAAGGTTGGGCGCCGGTTCGCTCAGCTGGCGCCGATCGTCGCCACTTACCGCAAGCTGCAATCGGCACAAGGCGACTTGGAAATCGCTCGCGAGTTGGCCGCCTCCGACGAATCATTCGTCACCGAGGCCGCCGAATTGGAAACGCGGGTGGCCGAGTTGGACGCACAACTGACCGACATGCTGGCGCCGCGGGACCCGCATGACCCTGACGACATCGTGCTCGAAGTCAAGTCCGGCGAAGGCGGCGAGGAATCGGCGCTTTTCGCCGCCGATCTGGCCCGGATGTACATCCGCTACGCCGAGCGGCACGGGTGGAGCGTAACCGTCCTGGACGAAACCACCTCCGATCTGGGGGGATATAAGGATGCGACGCTGGCGATCGCCGCCAAGGGCGACGCCGCCGACGGGGTGTGGTCGCGGATGAAGTTCGAGGGCGGCGTGCACCGGGTGCAACGGGTACCGGTAACCGAATCTCAAGGACGCGTTCACACCTCGGCCGCCGGGGTGCTGGTCTATCCCGAGCCTGAAGAAGTCGGCGAGGTGCAGATCGACGAGTCCGATCTACGGATCGACGTGTATCGCTCGTCCGGCAAAGGCGGGCAGGGCGTCAACACCACCGACTCGGCGGTGCGGATCACCCATCTCCCGACCGGCATTGTCGTCACGTGTCAGAACGAACGCTCACAGCTGCAGAACAAGACCCGAGCATTGCAGGTGCTCGCGGCCCGGTTGCAAGTGATACGCGAAGAGCAGGCGCTAGCCGACGCATCCGCTGACCGGGCCAGCCAAATCCGCACGGTCGACCGCAGCGAGCGCATCCGCACCTATAACTTCCCGGAGAACCGGATCACCGACCATCGGATCGGGTTCAAGGCGCACAACCTCGACCAGGTGCTCGACGGCGATTTGGACGCGTTGTTCGATGCGCTGTCCGCCGCTGACCGGCAAGCCCGGCTACAGCAGCCATGATGATCCGCCCGACTCGGTTGCAACGCGCTATCCGATCCGCCGCGGCGGTGCTCGAAGCGGCGGGTATCGACTCGGCTCGCCGTGACGCCGAGGAACTGGCCGCCCACGTGTCGGGCGCCGATCGCGGACGTTTGCCGCTGCTGAATCCGCCCGGCGACGACTTCTACGAGCGCTACCGCGAGTTCGTCTCGGCCCGCTGCCAACGAGTGCCACTGCAGCACCTGACTGGGCGAGCAGGTTTCGGGCCGTTGACGCTGCGGGTCGGGCCGGGAGTGTTCATCCCGCGTCCAGAAACCGAAGCCGTGTTGGACTGGGCGATGGCGCAAGAGCTTCCGTCTCGCGCGGTGATTGTCGACCTGTGTACCGGGTCGGGCGCCTTGGCGCTCGCGCTGGCGCGGCACCGGCTCGATGCGCGGGTGCTCGCCATCGACGACTCCGCAGCGGCCCTCGACTACGCCATGATCAACTGCGCCGGCAGCACCGTCGAACTGCTTCGCGCCGACGTCACCGCACCGGACCTGCTGACCGACCTCGACGGTCGCGTCGATCTTGTGGTCGCCAACCCGCCCTACGTTCCAGACGGTGCCGAGCTGGAATCTGAGGTGATGCAGCATGATCCACATTGCGCGGTGTTCGGTGGCCCCGAAGGAATGACGGTGATCACCGCCGTCACCGGCCTCGCCGGCAGATGGTTGCGTCCCGGTGGTCTGTTCGCCGTCGAGCACGACGACACCACCTCGTCGCAGACGGCCGATCTGATCCGCGGCACTGACCTGTTCGAGAGCATCACCGCCCACCACGACCTCGCCGGCAGGCCTCGGTTCGTGACTGCTCGCAGACGGGAACGCCGCATTTGACTGACGTCTTTGATTGTGCTGATCCCGGCGAGCGCGCCCGGGCGATCGCTGCCGCGGTCAGCGCGCTCAAGCTGGGACGACTGGTGGTGCTACCAACCGACACTGTCTACGGCCTGGGCGCCGACGCATTCGACAGCGCCGCGGTGACCGCATTGCTGGCCGCCAAGGGGCGTGGCCGCGACATGCCGGTCGGAGTACTGGTCGGCTCCTGGCACACCATCGAGGGCCTGGTATTCACGATGCCCGACGGCGCCCGCGAGCTCATTCGTGCCTTCTGGCCGGGAGCGCTGAGCCTGGTGGTGCGGCAAGCGCCGTCACTGCAGTGGGATCTCGGCGATGCCCGTGGCACCGTGATGCTGCGCATGCCATTACACCCAGTGGCCATCGAACTGCTGCGCGAAGTGGGGCCGATGGCGGTATCCAGCGCCAACGTGTCCGGCCGTTCGCCTGCGGTCAACGCCGCCGATGCGCGGCAGCAACTCGGAGACCTCGTCGATGTCTATCTGGACGCCGGTGTCTGCGCGCAGCAGGTGGCCTCGACGATCCTCGATCTGACCGGACCCAGGCCGCACATTCTGCGGGCGGGCCCGGTCAGCGCCGAACGCATCGGCGAGGTGTTGGGGCTTGACCCCGCGACATTGTTGGCCTCGTCCAACGATCTGAGCTGACTGGTCGCATCCCGCGCCCCGCGGCGTGGCCAAACCAGATTGGTGCAGTACGGTCTCGGGGTGGTTAGCGGTGCCGACAGCATTGCCGGCAGTGCGCTTGCGCTATCGGATCGCGGCGCCGGCGTGCCGTTGCGGGAACTGGTATTGGTTGGGCTGACGGCCGCGATCATCACTTATTTCGCGACCGGGCCGGTACGGCTGCTGGCCACTCGCTTTGGAGCGGTGGCCTATCCCCGCGAGCGTGACGTGCACGTGACGCCGACGCCCCGGATGGGCGGCCTGGCCATGTATGTCGGGGTCATCGCCGCCGTCTTCCTCGCCTCCCAGCTTCCGGCACTCACCCGTGGCTTCGTCTACTCGTCGGGCATGCCGGCGGTGGTGGTCGCCACCGCCGTGATCATGGGTATCGGCCTGATCGACGACCGTTGGGGTCTCGACGCGTTGACGAAGTTCGCCGGACAAATCACGGCGGCCAGCGTTCTGGTCACTATGGGGGTCGCGTGGAGTGTGCTCTACATACCGCTCGGCGGTGTCGGAACGATCGTGTTGGACCAGGCGTCCTCGATCTTGCTGACGTTGGCATTGACGGTGTCGATCGTCAATGCGATGAACTTCGTCGACGGGCTCGATGGGCTGGCCGCCGGACTGGGTCTGATAACCGCCCTCGCGATCTGCATCTTCTCTGTCGGTCTACTTCGGGACCACGGTGGCGATGTACTGTTCTACCCGCCCGCAGTGATCTCGGTGGTGCTCGCGGGGGCTTGCCTGGGATTTTTGCCGCACAACTTTCACCCGGCCAAAATCTTTATGGGCGACTCCGGATCGATGCTTATCGGCTTGATGCTGGCGGCGGCCTCGACAACCGCCGCCGGCCCCATCTCGCAGAATGCCTACGGCGCGCGTGACGTGTTTGCTCTACTGTCGCCGTTCCTCCTTGTGGTCGCGGTGATGTTCGTGCCGATGCTCGACCTGCTGCTGGCCATAGTGCGTCGCACCCGGGCGGGTCGCAGTGCGTTCAGCCCGGACAAGATGCACCTGCATCACCGGCTGTTGCAGATCGGTCATTCGCACCGCCGGGTGGTCCTGCTGATCTACCTATGGGTGGGTATCGTCGCCTTCGGCACCGCAAGCACAATCTTCTTCGACCCCGGTGACACCGGAGCGGTCATGCTGGGCGCGATTGCCATCGCCGTGATCGCGACACTGATTCCGCTGCTGCGCCGTCGCGACGACTTCTACGACGAAGAGTAGTAGCGCTGTGACCATGTGGTATGGTGCGCAGAGAACCCGAATTGACCTCACGGGTTGGCGGCGAACCGGCACTCGGATCAACCTCCGATGCCGTAGTACGACCGACAACGGGAGCTGCCCGTTGGGCGAGTCCAGCGTGTCAACCGCTGTCCGATACGCTCGACCCGCCACGCCAGGATTCACCGGGCGACTCCCACCGAGCCGGGATTGAGGTGCAGCCAGTGACGACGCCAGCGCACGACGCGCCGTTGGTGTTACCGTCCGTCATCTTCCGCCCGATTCGGCTGCTCGTCATCTCCATCGTGCTGACTGCGGCCGCCATTGCCATCGCGGCCGTATACGGGCAGGTGATGACGGGCGTGTTCGTCGGAATCGGCCTGCTGATGGGTTTGCTCAATGCGCTGCTGGTCCAGCGCTCGGTTACGGCGATCACCGCCGAAGCGCACCCCCTGAAGGTGAAGATGGCGACCAACTCCGCGTCACGGCTGCTGGTCTTCACCGTGATCGCGCTGATTATTGCTTTCATATTCCAGCCCGAAGGACTCGGCGTTGTGTTTGGCTTGGCGGTATTCCAGGTACTGCTTGTGGCATCGACCGCGCTGCCGGTATGGCGGAAGCTGCGCGCCGGGGCCGATGACCCCGCGCCGTCTGGCCATCCGGGGTCGAACGACGATCGGGTTGACGGGAGGGACAACGGCGATGATTGAAATGGTCCTGGCCGACTCCAGCATCGAGGTCGGTAAACACAACACGTCCCCTTGGTTCGGAATTCCTGTCAATACCGATACCGTTCTGTCGACGGCGATCGCCGCAGTGATCGTCATCGGTTTGGCCTTCTTCCTGCGCGCTAAAGTGACATCACGCGGGGTGCCCAATGGTGTGCAGTTGTTCTTCGAAGCGATCACGATCCAGATGCGCGACCAGATCGAAAGCACCGTCGGTTTACGGATCGCACCGTTCGTACTGCCACTGACGGTCACGATCTTCGTGTTCATTCTGATTTCCAACTGGCTGGCGGTACTGCCGGTACAGATCAAGGACAAATCCGGAACCCCCACCGAGCTGCTCAAGCCGGCGGCCGCCGATATCAACTATGTGCTGGCGTTGGCGCTCTTCGTCTTCGTCTGCTACCACGTCGCCGGAATCTGGCGTCGCGGCATCTTCGGTCACCCGATCAAGCTCCTCAAGGGTCACGTCGCAGTCTTGGCGCCGATCAATGCCGTCGAAGAGATCGCCAAGCCGGTGTCACTGTCACTCCGGCTTTTCGGCAACATCTTCGCCGGCGGCATCATGGTGGCGCTGATCGCGCTCTTCCCGCCTTACATCATGTGGGCGCCGAACGCTATTTGGAAAGCCTTCGACATGTTCGTCGGATTCATCCAGGCGTTCATCTTCGCCCTGCTGACCATCCTGTATTTCTCTCAGTCGATGGAATTGGAAGAGGACAACGAATAGAAACGGCCGCAACGTTACCCGGGCCGACGCACCCAACAGAACTGGTAGACCGCTACCGGAGAGCAAGGAGGATAGGAATGGCTGGTGGAATGCAACCCCAGATCGCTCAGGGCGCCCTGATCGGCGGTGGGATGATCTTGGGCGGAGGCGCAGTCGGCGCGGCTATCGGTGACGGTATCGCCGGTAACGCACTTATCGCCGGTATCGCACGTCAGCCCGAGGCGCAGGGCCGGCTCTTCACCCCGTTCTTCATCACGGTCGGTCTGGTGGAGGCCATGTACTTCATCAACCTGGCCTTCATGGCGCTCTTTGTCTTCGCCAACCCGCTGGGCAAGTAATCCGCTGTCATGGGTGAGTTGAGCGCTACCGTTTCGGCCGCAAGCCGGGTACTAGCAGATAGCGGCGGCAGCAACTTCCTCGTCCCCAACGGCACTTTCTTCTTCGTGCTGCTGATTTTTCTGATCGTGCTCGGCGTCATCTCCATCTTCGTCGTACCGCCGATCATGAAAGTGCTCCATGAGCGCGAATACATGGTCGCCAAGACGCTGGCTGACAACAAGAGGTCAGAAGAGCAACTCGCGGCGGCCCAGGAGGATTACCAGCAAGCAATGTCCGACGCCCGGCTCGAAGCGTCAGGTGTCCGCGACGACGCCCGCGCAGAAGGGCGCAAAGTCCTCGAGGACATGCGGGGCCGTGCCGAAGAAGAAGTCCGGTCGACCTTGGAAGACGCCCAGGAGCAGTTGAAGCGAGAAGGTGACTCGGTAGCCGAGGAGCTGCGCTCGAAGGTTGAGACCATGTCGGCGACGCTGGCCAGCCGAATCCTCGGTGTCGACATTTCAAGCTCTTCAGAGGCGACAGGCGCGAGAAGTTAGGGCGGTCAGGACCAGATGTCGACATTCATCGGACAGCTCATCGGGTTCGCTGTCATCGTGGTGCTGGTCTGGCGCTACGCCGTGCCGCCTGTGCGCAGGTTGATGGCCGATCGGCAGAAGGCGGTTCAGCGTGAGTTGGACGAGTCTGCCGAAGCGGCCAATCGTCTGGCGGTGGCGAGCCAGGCGCACAAGAAGGCTCTGGAGGACGTCAAGGCAGAGGCGCAGCGAATAACCGATGAGGCCCGCGCCGACGCCGAACGCATCAGCGAGCAATTACGCGAGCATGCCGACACCGAGGTGGAGCGCGTCAAACAACAGGGTGCTCGCCAGGTGCAGTTGCTGCGCGCGCAACTGATTCGCCAGCTCCGCCAAGACCTCGGTTACGAATCCGTCCAGCGCGCAGGTGAACTGGTTCGCGAGCACGTCGACGACCCGGAACAGCAGTCCGCGACGGTCGACCGCTTCCTCGACGAACTGGATGCAATGGCGCCGTCAGAGGCCGAGATCCAGTATCCGGTGTTGAGCAAAATGCGCTCGGCAAGCCGGGAGGCGTTGAGCAGTGTGCTGGACAAGTTCGACGGCGCAGTCAAGAACGCCGACGACGACGCGTTGTCCACGCTGGCCGACGAACTGGCTTCATTTGCAAAACTTTTGGACCGCGAGGTCGTCGTAACCCGGTACCTCAGCCAGCCCTCCGACGACCCGGCACCTAAAGTCAGACTGGTTGAACGGCTGACATCGGGCAAAGTTTCCGATACGACGCTCGAGGTGCTTCGAGCGGCAGTTACCGAGCGCTGGTCAGCAAACTCCGATTTGGTCGACGCCGTTCAACACGTGGCCCGACAGGCGTTGCTGCTGCGGGCTGAGAAGGCCGGCAAAGGCGACGAGGTGGAAGACCAGCTTTTCCGGTTCAGTCGCATCCTCGAGGCGCAGCCGCGCCTGGCGCTTTTGTTGGGTAACCAGGCCGCCCCGGCCGAGGGTCGGGTCGAGTTGCTGCGCGACGTGCTCGAAGACGCCAGTGGCACGGTCAATCCCATTGCGGTCACGCTGCTGTCTCAAACTATCGACCTGTTGCGGGATGAGCCGGCCGACGAGGCGGTCCGCGATGTCGCGGAGGTGGCAGTAGCGCGCCGCGGCGAAGTGTTGGCACACGTCAGCGCCGCGGCCGACCTCAGCGACGAGCAACACACACGCCTCACCGAAGTGCTCAGCCGCATCTACAGTCACCAGGTGAAGGTGCAGCTGCAAGTCGATCCGAAACTTCTGGGTGGGCTTCGGATCACCGTCGGTGAAGAGGTGATCGACGGCACGCTCTCGTCCCGTCTTGCCACCGCCCAGAGCCACTTGCCCGACTGAGGCAATCAGTAGACAACCCACGAAACAGGAAGACGAACTTATGGCCGAATTGACGATTTCCGCCGACGACATCCAAGGCGCGATCGAGGAGTACGTCAGCTCGTTCAGTTCCGACAGCTCCCGCGAGGAGGTCGGCACTGTCGTGGACACCGGCGACGGTATCGCGCATATCGAGGGTCTGCCGTCGGTGATGGCCCAGGAACTGCTCGAGTTCCCCGGCGGTGTCCTCGGCGTCGCGCTCAACCTCGACGAGCACAGCATCGGCGCGGTGATCCTCGGCGATTACGAGAAACTCGAAGAAGGACAAGAGGTCAAGCGCACCGGCGAGGTGCTGTCGGTTCCGGTCGGCGACGGATTTCTGGGCCGGGTGGTCAATCCGCTCGCCCAGCCGATCGACGGCCAGGGTGACATCGAATCCGACGAGCGCAGAGCGCTGGAACTGCAGGCGCCGTCGGTGGTGCAGCGCCAGGGCGTGAAGCAGCCGCTGCAGACCGGGATCAAGGCCATCGACTCGCAGACCCCGATCGGTCGGGGTCAGCGCCAGCTGATCATTGGCGACCGCAAGACCGGCAAGACCGCGATTGCCGTGGACACCATCCTCAATCAGCGGCAGAACTGGGAAAGCGGCGACGAAGAGCTGCAGGTTCTCTGCGTCTACGTGGCCATCGGCCAGAAGGGCACCACGATCGCCGGTGTGCACCATGAGCTCGAAGAGGGCGGCGCGATGGAGTACACCACCATCGTGGCTGCGCCGGCGGCGGAGTCGGCCGGCTTCAAATGGCTGGCGCCCTATACCGGTTCGGCGATCGGCCAGCACTGGATGTATCAGGGCAAAGACGTGCTGATCGTCTTCGACGATCTGAGCAAGCACGCCGATGCCTACCGCGCGATGTCGCTACTCTTGCGTCGTCCGCCAGGCCGCGAAGCCTACCCGGGCGACGTGTTCTACACGCACTCGCGGTTGCTGGAACGCTGCGCCAAGCTCTCCGATGACCTGGGAGGCGGTTCCATGACCGCCCTACCGATCGTCGAGACCAAGGCCAACGACATCTCGGCCTACATCCCGACGAACGTCATCTCGATCACCGATGGACAGTGCTTCCTGGAGACCGACCTGTTCAATCAGGGTGTGCGTCCAGCGATCAACGTCGGGATGTCGGTGTCGCGGGTAGGTGGCAATGCCCAGATCAAGGCGATGAAGGAAGTGGCCGGGTCGCTGCGTCTTGATCTGTCCCAGTACCGGGAGTTGGAGTCGTTCGCCTCCTTCGCTTCCGATCTGGACGAGGGGACGCGCAAGCAGCTGAACCGCGGCGAGCGACTCGTTGAAATACTCAAGCAACCGCAGGATCAGCCGATGCCGGTCGAGGAGCAGGTGGTTTCCATCTTCTTGGGTAGCCAGGGCCACCTTGATTCGGTGCCGGTCGACGACATCGGCCGTTTCGAATCCGAGTTCCTTGACCACGTGCGGGCGTCCGAGGAAGGGATCCTCAAAGAGATCAGGGAATCCGGCGAGTTCAGCGAGGAGACGGACGAGAAGCTCACCGACGTGGTCAATCAATTCAAGAAGGGCTTCGCGGCCGCCGACGGCAGTTCCGTGGTGCCCGACGAGCACGTCGAAGCGCTCGACGAAGACAAGCTCGGGAAGGAATCCGTGCAGGTGCACAAGCCCGCGCCGAAGAAACAGAAGAAGAAGTAATACGCGATGGCTGCCACACTCCGCCAAGTCCGTGGACGGATTCGTTCCGCGGGGTCGATCAAGAAGATCACCAAAGCCCAAGAAATGATTGCGACGTCGCGTATCGGTAAAGCGCAGTCCCGGCTCAAAGCCGCGCGGCCATTTGCTGAGGCGATAACGGAGATGCTCACAACGCTGGGCAACGAAGCCGCGCTAGATCATCCACTGCTCGTCGAGCGTCCCAAGCCCAAGCGGGCCGGTGTGTTGGTGGTGTCCTCCGACCGCGGTCTGTGCGGGGCCTACAACTCGAGCATCTTCCGCCGCAGCGAAGAACTCTTCTCGCTGCTTCGGAAGGAAGGCAAGACTCCGGTGCTCTATACGATCGGGCGTAAAGCGGAGAGCCACTACTCTTTTCGCAATTGGGACGTTGCCGAGTCGTGGACCGGGTTCTCGGAGCAACCTCAATTCGAAAACGCTTCGGAAGTCGCCAAGACGCTGGTGGATGCGTTTCTCGCCGGTGTCGACGACGATGACGACGACCGAGGTTCTGACGACGCGATTGCGCTCGACGAATTACACATCGTCTACACCGAGTTCAAAACGATGATGTCTCAGTCGCCCGCGGCGCGCCGAATGGCCCCGATGGAGATCGAGTATGTCGGAGAAGACGATGAGCTGCGGACGTTGTACACGTTCGAGCCCGATGCCACGACCCTGTTCGATTCTCTGCTGCCGCGGTATCTGGGGACACGCGTCTATGTGGCACTGCTCGAATCGGCGGCCTCAGAGTTGGCGTCACGTCAGCGGGCGATGAAGTCGGCCACCGACAATGCCGAAGATCTCATCAAGGATCTCACCTTGGAGGCAAACCGGATGCGGCAAGCCGAGATCACCCAGGAAATCAGCGAAATCGTCGGTGGCGCAAACGCGCTCGCTGAAGCCAACTCATAACGCCGGGTAAGGAAGCGAAAAGATATGGCTGCTACTACAAAGAAGTCCGAAGACACCAAAAGCTCCGAAGACACCAAAAGCTCCGGAGACTCCAAAAGCTCCGGAGACTCCAAAAGCTCCGGAGACTCCAAAAGCTCCGGAGACACTAAAAGCAAGGACACCAACGGCAAGAGCAACGGCAAGGGCAAAGACAACCACGGTCGCGTGGTACGCGTGACGGGGCCGGTAGTCGACGTCGAGTTCCCGCGCGGTTCCATACCGGAGCTGTTCAACGCGCTGCGCACGAAGGTCACTTACGAGGCGCTGGCAAAGACCTTGACCCTAGAGGTCGCACAGCATCTGGGCGACAACCTGGTGCGTGCAATTGCGATGCAGCCGACCGATGGATTAGTGCGCGGAGTCGAGGTGATCGACACCGGCGAGTCGATCTCGGTTCCGGTCGGTGAAGGCGTCAAGGGCCACGTCTTCAACGCCATCGGCGACTGCCTCGACGAAGGGGACTACGGGAAAGACTTCGACCGCTGGCCGATTCACCGCAAGCCGCCTAGCTTCGAGGAACTTGAGCCCCGTACCGAGATGCTGGAGACCGGGCTGAAGGTGATCGACCTGCTGACGCCCTATGTGCGTGGCGGCAAGATCGCGCTGTTCGGCGGTGCCGGCGTGGGCAAGACGGTGCTGATTCAAGAGATGATCAACCGCATCGCGCGCAACTTTGGTGGCACCTCGGTTTTCGCGGGCGTGGGGGAGCGCACCCGCGAGGGCAACGACCTGTGGGTCGAGCTGCAGGAAGCCGACGTGCTCAAGGACACCGCGCTGGTTTTCGGACAGATGGACGAGCCGCCCGGCACTCGTATGCGGGTCGGCCTGTCGGCGCTGACGATGGCCGAGTGGTTCCGCGACGAGGCGGAGCAGGACGTACTGCTGTTCATCGACAACATATTCCGGTTCACCCAGGCAGGCTCGGAAGTGTCGACGCTGCTCGGCCGGATGCCGTCGGCGGTGGGATACCAGCCCACACTGGCTGACGAGATGGGCGAGCTGCAGGAGCGCATCACCTCGACGCGCGGCCGCTCCATCACCTCGATGCAGGCGGTCTACGTACCCGCTGACGACTACACCGACCCAGCGCCGGCAACCACCTTCGCGCACCTGGATGCCACCACTGAGCTCAGCCGTGACGTCTTCTCCAAGGGCATCTTCCCGGCGGTCGACCCGCTGGCGTCCAGCTCCACCATCCTCAGTGCCGACGTGGTGGGCGACGAGCATTACCGTGTGGCACAGGAAGTCATCCGAATCCTGCAGCGCTACAAAGACCTTCAGGACATCATCGCGATTCTCGGTATCGACGAGCTGTCGGAAGAGGACAAGCAGCAAGTGCAGCGCGCCCGGCGAATCGAGCGGTTCCTGTCGCAGAACATGATGGCTGCGGAGCAGTTCACCGGCCGGCCAGGTTCGACGGTGCCGCTCAAGGAGACTGTCGAGGCATTCGACAGACTGGCCAAGGGCGACTTCGACCATGTGCCCGAGCAGGCCTTCTTCTTGATCGGTGGCTTGGATGACCTAGCCAAGAAGGCCGAAGACCATGGTGTCAAGCTCGATAGCAAGGGCAAGAAGAACGGTAAGTCCAAGAAGGACAAGGACAAGGACAAGGACAAGGACGAAGACGACAAGGACGAGAAGGACGAGAAGGGCGACGAGGACGAAGATAAAGACGACGAGGACGACGAGAAAGACTCCGACGCCAACGAAGACAAAGGTGACGACGATGAGTCCAAAGACGGCGACTAACGCGCCATGATGGTCGTCGAATCGTGCCGAACACAAAAGGCGGTGTGAGGTGGCAGATATGGAGGTCCGCATCGTCGACGTCGATCGCGAGATGTGGTCCGGCAAGGCAACCTTCATCTTCACCCGCACCACCGTCGGGGAAATCGGCATCCTGCCGCGGCACATCCCCCTGGTTGCCGAGCTGGTCCCGGACGCCATGGTGCGAGTCGAACGCGAAGGCGAGGACGAACTGCGTATCGCAACCCACGGCGGTTTTCTGTCGGTGACCGAAGAGGGGGTCACCATCCTGGCCGAGTCAGCGGAATTCTCATCAGAGATCGACGAGTCAACCGCCAGGCATGACGCCCAATCCGGCGATCCCCATGTTGCCGCGAAGGGGCGAGCTAGGTTGCGCGCCTTGGGCGCAATCGACTAGCCGGGTCGCCGCCGATGAGCGCGCCCATGTCTGTCATGGTCGTGTTGGTTTGCGTGCTGTTCTTGGTCGTCCTCGCACTCAGCTATCGGCTATGGAAACTGCGTCAAGGCGGCACCGCGGCTATTTTGCGCGACAGCCCCGCCACCGGTGGGCACGGGTGGCGACACGGCGTGATCCGTTATCGCGGTGGCGAAGCGGTGTTCTATCGGCTTTCCAGTGTGCGGTGGTGGCCGGATCGTCGGCTCAGCAGACGGGGTGTAGAGATCGTCTCGCGCCGAGCGCCGCGCGGCGACGAGTTCGACATCATGACCGACGAGATCGTCGTGCTGCAATTGCGAGACACGACGCTCGACCGCCGGTCTGGGTACGAAATTGCGCTTGATCGCGGCGCTTTGACCGCGTTCCTATCGTGGTTGGAGTCGCGTCCGTCGCCGCGCGCCCGCCGGCGCAGTGTGTGACGCCTGCGAGTTCAGGTGGTCGGCTGGCCCTGTCGGCCGCCGCCGGGCTGCCATAGGACGTCGCCAGCCGGATTGGCGGCCCGAGACAAGATGAACAGCAAGTCCGACAGTCGATTCAAGTATTTGGCGGGTAACGTGCTGACCCGGCTCGGGTACGCCTCGACCGCGGCCCAGGCCGACCGCTCGGCGCGTCGCACCACAGTCCGAACGACATGTAACAGCGCCGATAACGGTGAACCTCCCGGCAGTACAAACGAATTCAGCGGCGACAAGCTGTCGTTGAACTCGTCGCACCACCTTTCCAGCCGGTCGATGTATGCCTGGGTGATCCGCAGCGGCGGATGCTCGGGATTGTCCACCACAGGAGTAGAAAGATCTGCGCCCACGTCGAACAGGTCATTTTGAACCTGTCGAAGGACGCCTTCCAGTTGCTGGTCAGGTCTGCCCAGTGCGATCGCGACACCGGTCGCGGCGTTCGCTTCGTCGCAGTCGGCGTAGGCCAGCAACCGGGCATCGTTCTTCGAGACCCGCGAGAAGTCACTCAATCCGGTCGTTCCGTCGTCGCCGGTGCGGGTATAAATGCGGGTCAGATGCACTGCCATGAGTCGAATGTACCGGGAGTACCGGGCCTGGCTCACTGACAGGGCGATGCCGCTTCACTAAACTAACGCGGGTGGCGGAGCGTTTCGTGGTGACCGGCGGCAACCGGTTATCGGGCGAAGTTGCTGTGGGGGGCGCCAAGAACAGCGTTCTGAAGCTCATGGCCGCGGCACTCCTGGCCGAGGGGACCAGCACCATCACCAATTGCCCCGATATCCTCGACGTCCCTTTGATGGCAGAGGTTCTGCGCGGCCTGGGCGCCAACGTCGAATTGTCAGGGGCAACGGTGCGGATCACCTCGCCGGACGAGCCGAAGTACGACGCCGACTTCGCTGCGGTGCGCCAGTTTCGGGCGTCAGTCTGCGTGCTGGGACCACTGGTTGGCCGGTGCAAGCGGGCGAAGGTGGCGCTGCCCGGGGGAGACGCAATCGGGTCGCGCCCGTTGGACATGCACCAGGCGGGCCTGCGGCAACTCGGCGCCAACTGCAACATCGAGCACGGCTGCGTTGTCGCGCAAGCGGATACACTGCGCGGTGCCGAGATCCAGCTCGAATTCCCGTCTGTCGGGGCCACCGAGAATATCCTGATGGCCGCGGTCCTGGCCGAGGGCGTCACCACTATTCACAATGCTGCACGTGAGCCTGACGTCGTCGATCTGTGCACGATGCTGAACCAGATGGGCGCAATTGTCGAAGATGCGGGTTCGCCGACGATGACGATCACCGGTGTGCCGCGCCTGCATCCCACTGAGCACCGCGTGATCGGCGACCGGATCGTCGCAGCTACCTGGGGAATCGCCGCGGCGATGACCCGCGGGGACATCACTGTGACTGGTATCGATCCATCGCACTTGCAGGTCGTGCTGCGCAAACTGCACGACGCCGGCGCGACTGTCACCCAAACGGACGGCAGCTTCCGCGTGACGCAGTACGAGCGCCCGAAGGCCGTCAACGTCGCGACCTTGCCCTATCCGGGGTTCCCGACCGACCTGCAGCCGATGGCAATCGGTCTCGCATCCATTGCCGACGGCACGTCGATGATCACTGAGAACGTCTTCGAGGCGCGGTTTCGCTTCGTCGAAGAAATGATTCGTCTAGGTGCCGACGCCCGAACTGACGGCCACCATGCCGTGGTGCGAGGCATCCCGCAGCTTTCCAGCGCTCCGGTGTGGTCTTCGGACATCCGGGCCGGTGCAGGCCTGGTGCTGGCAGGGCTGGTGGCCGACGGTGATACCGAGGTGCACGACGTCTTCCACATCGACCGCGGCTACCCGTTGTTCGTGGAAAACCTGGTCGGTCTGGGTGCCGAGATCGAACGCGTAGACTAGGTGCAGTAGTTAATCCCGTCGCTTCTGAGCGAAGTTGACGGCCTTCACCCTGCAGAGTATAGTTGCAGGGTTGCCTGTAATCGGGTGTTGTTTGAGA
>CAWHML010000007.1:0-200821 GCA_963830605.1 uncultured Actinomycetota bacterium
GGCTTGCTCAGCCTGCGCCTCTTTCTTGGCGGCGTCGCGCTGGGCGCGGGCCTTATCCTGCTGAGCTTGGCCTTCTTCAGCCAGCTTGTCCTTACCGGTCACCGTGCCGACGGCTTCCTTGAACAGGCCCTTGACACCTTCGACGATGCCCCTTACTGCCTCACCGGGGCCACTCTTGTCTTCGCTCATCGTTTTCCCTTCTGTTGCGACGCTTTACTGCTCTTCATCGGGCGCTCGTTTATTCGCCGAGTCCGAGAGCAGGTTGAATCGCTTTGTCATCTAACTCGTCACACGGAGTCTACCGGCGTAGTTCTGCACCAAACATCGGGTGTAAGCAAACCCACTGATCACCGGTATTCGTCGTGATCGTCTTCGCCAGCGACCTCTTGCAGCTGCTCCTGCCAATCGGGTGGGCTGGCTTCGATCGGAACCTCGCTGGGTTCGGGTACCGAACGAGGTTGCGGCACGAAGTCCTGTTGCTGCTCGACCGCATCAGCGATAGGCACCTCATCGGATAGGTCGTGGCGGTCTGGCACGCTCAAGCCCTCCATTTCAGTCTCGTTGTTGCCGTCGACCAACTCGGTTATCCGCAGCGATCAGCGGGTATGGAATACACGATGACCAGTCCGAAGCCGCTCCCGTGGTTACCCCATCATCGGGGCGAGAATTACGAACGCAATGACGTAGATTCCGGCCGCGACCAGAATCAGGACGACCAGCGTGATCGCGGCAATAACCGCTACGCGCCGGAGGTTGCGCGCGCGTGTGTCCGTGGTGTCTGCGTCGTCCACGGCGGATGGCATACCCGGCGGTGGCCATGACTAACCGGTCGCAACGGACGGGTAGCGTCGGCCAGATATTGCCGGGAGACCACATGACGGAAAGCGAACCGCGCGGTGACCAACGAGGCGACCGCGCGGTCGAGTTCCGCGTGGCCGCGCGTCTGGAGAACTTAGCCATGCTGCGCACGCTCGTCGGCGCTGTCGGTACCTTCGAGGACTTGGACTTCGACGCCGTGGCCGATTTGCGGCTCGCGGTGGACGAGGTCTGCACCCGGTTGATCCGCTCGGCAGTCCCGGGTGCAACGCTGGTGATGGTGGTCGACCCGCACGACGACAAGCTGGTCGTGAACGCCTCAGCTACCTGCCGGAACTATGACGTGGTGACTCCAGGAAGCTTCAGCTGGCACGTTTTGACGTCCCTGGCCGACGACGTTCACACTTTCCGCGATGGTCGTGAAGCAGAGCAAGGCGGCGGAGTATTCGGTATCACCCTGACGACGCGGCGAGCAGGCTCCACCAGGTGACAGCGCGAGCTGTCGGCGGTTCCGGCTCGCGCCCGAACGAATACGCTGACGTACCGGAAATGTTCCGGGAGCTGGCGACAGTTGAGGCCGACTCACCGGAATTCCATCGTCAGCGGGACAAGATCGTCGAGCGGTGCCTGCCGCTGGCCGATCACATTGCCCGTCGCTTCGAGGGCCGAGGCGAACCACGCGACGATCTGGTTCAGGTAGCGCGAGTTGGACTGGTCAACGCGGTTGTGCGGTTCGACGTTGAAACCGGCTCTGACTTCGTCTCCTTCGCCGTACCGACCATCATGGGCGAGGTCCGACGACACTTTCGCGACAACAGTTGGTCGGTCAAGGTTCCCCGGCGTCTGAAGGAATTGCATCTGAGACTGGGCACCGCCACTGCCGACCTGTCGCAACGGCTCGGCCGCGCTCCGACCGCGTCCGAACTTGCCGGCGAACTCGACATGGACCGCACCGAGATCGTAGAAGGCCTGGTAGCGGGAAGTTCCTACAACACGCTTTCTATCGACAGCGGCGGAGGCAGCGCTGACGACGACGCCCGTGCCATCGCCGACACCCTCGGCGACGTGGACTCTGGTTTGGAACGAATCGAGAATCGGGAGGCGTTGCGCCCGCTCTTGGACGCACTGCCGGAGCGGGAACGCACCGTGCTGGTGCTGAGGTTCTTCGATTCGATGACGCAGACCCAGATCGCCGAGCGGGTGGGCATCTCGCAGATGCACGTGTCCCGCTTGCTGGCAAAATCGCTAGCGCGGCTCCGGGACCAGCTGGAGTAGGCGCTGCGGCTCTTTCTGGTCGGTCATGTCGCCGGCCACCGACTCATAGGTCGGTAAGGCATGGTCGGGATCGCAGATCCGCAACAACCGGGACACCACGTGATTGGGCACCATGGCCCATTGCATGCCCGCACCCGCACACCGGACGTTGATGGTGTGCAGCGCCGAAAACCCCGATGTGCCAAAGAAATCCAGACCGGTCAAATCGAGGATCACCCACGTCGAACCGGCGGCATATAGCTGCACGTAGTTAGCGAGCTCCCCCGCGTTGGCCGCGTCGACCTCACCATGTGCGGTCACGACGACCGCTGAGGCCAGTCGCTGAGCGGTGAAACGAGCCGTGCGGCTCTGCCATGGCTGAGGCGGAAACGCGCCACTCAGCTCGGTATCCCCAGAGAGAGAAACGGAATTGGGCGTAGACATGTTGACTCCACCAGTCGACGAGCATTAGTCCTGGGAATCACGCCGGTAAACGGGCGGCGAGCAAACCTCGCCTGAAGTGACGATCATCCAGGCGGCTGTGAACTCAACCTGCTCCGAACCCTACTCGGGCGCGCCGAGGCCGACAACGGCAAAAGGCCAAAAATCTGAAGTATCTACTGTTGGCGACGGCAGGCGGCGCGGACATGAAGCTATTTGATCTCGGCGAGCACCGTGCCCTGGGTGATGGCAGCGCCTGGCTGTACTGCCAGACCGGTGATGACACCGTCTTTGTGAGCGGTGACCGGGTTCTCCATCTTCATCGCCTCGAGGACCACCACCAGGTCACCGGCGGCGACCTGCTGTCCTTCTTCGACGGCAACTTTGACCACCGTGCCTTGCATGGGCGCGGTGACCGCGTCGCCGGAGGCCGCCGCCCCGGCCAGCGCGCCCCTTTTGCGTGGCTTGGGCTTTCGGCGGATGGCACCTGCGGCGTCGGAGCCGCCGCCGTTGGACAAGGCAAAACCGGCGGGCAAAGACACTTCCAGCCGGCGGCCTCCGACTTCGACGATCACCTTCTGGCGCGGCTGGGCATCCTGATCGTCGAGTGGCTCACCACCGGTGAACGGCTCGACGGTGTTGTTCCACTCGGTCTCGATCCATCGGGTGTGTACCGAGAAGCCGTTCTCGTCGCCGATGAATGCTGGGTCGGACACGACCGCGCGGTGGAACGGGATCACGGTGGCCAGCCCTTCGACGTGAAATTCAGCAAGGGCACGGCGGGCTCGGGCCAGCGCCTCCTGGCGGCTGGCGCCGTACACGATCAGCTTGGCCAGCATCGAGTCGAACTGGCCGCCGATCACCGAACCGGTCTCGACACCGGAGTCCAGGCGCACGCCGGGTCCCGCCGGCGGGTCGAACCTGCTGACCGGGCCGGGCGCGGGCAAGAAGCCGCGGCCGGCGTCCTCGCCGTTGATCCGGAACTCGATGGCGTGGCCGCGCGGTGTCGGATCCTCGGTCAGGTCGAGTTTCTCACCGTTGGCGATCTTGAACTGCTGCAGCACCAGATCGATGCCCGCGGTTTCCTCGGTGACCGGGTGTTCGACCTGTAAGCGGGTGTTGACTTCCAGGAACGAGATCAGCCCGTCTTGACCCACCAGGTACTCCACCGTGCCGGCGCCGTGGTAATGCGCCTCTTTGCAGATCCGCTTGGCCGATTCGTGTATCTCTTTGCGCTGCGCGTCGGTCAGGAACGGCGCGGGGGCTTCTTCCACCAACTTCTGGAAGCGGCGCTGCAGCGAGCAGTCCCGGGTACCGGCGACGATGACGTTGCCGTGCTGGTCGGCGATCACCTGGGCTTCGACGTGACGTGGCTTGTCCAGGTATCGCTCCACGAAACACTCCCCGCGGCCGAAGGCGGCCACCGCCTCGCGGACCGCCGACTCGTAAAGCTCAGGGATCTCCTCGATGGTGCGAGCCACTTTCATGCCCTTGCCGCCACCCCCGAAAGCGGCTTTGATCGCGATCGGCACGCCGTACTCCTGGGCGAACGCCACCACCTCGTCGGCGTCTTTCACCGGGTCGGGTGTGCCGGGCACCAGCGGCGCCTGGGCGCGGGCGGCGATATGCCGGGCGGTGACCTTGTCACCGAGGTCGCGGATCGACTGGGGACTCGGGCCGATCCAGATCAGCCCGGCGTCGATGACCGCCTGCGCGAAGTCGGCGTTCTCGGACAGGAAGCCGTAGCCGGGGTGGATCGCGTTGGCGCCGGACTTCTCGGCCGCGTCCAGGAGCTTGCCGAAGTCCAGGTATGACTCCGCCGATGTCTGACCGCCCAGGGCGAACGCCTCATCGGCCAGTCGCACGTGCGGGGCGTCGGCGTCGGGTTCGGCGTACACCGCCACACTGGGCAGGCCAGCGTCCCGGGCCGCGCGGATCACCCGGACCGCGATCTCCCCGCGGTTGGCGACGAGGACCTTGGTGATCTGCGTGCTGGCGTGACTAGGCACTGCGCCTCCTGTTTGGCTGAACACTCTGGGCCGAGACAGTCTTTAAGAGAATTTCTTACAACTATGTCGGGGGAAGTTTAGGCGGCGCGCCGCACGCGAGACGAGCCGGTGTCTAAATCAGCCTGGCTCGCGCAGTCTGCGTTTGATTCGGGCCAGCATGGCCGACATTCCGCGCAGCCGCAGCGGGCTGATCAGAGCCGCCAGACCCAGGTCGGCGTAGAAGTCCTCGGGGACGGCCAGAATGTCGGCGGCGGATTGTTCATCCAGCCCGGTGGCCAAAATCGAGGCGAACCCGCGGGTGGTCGGTGCTTGGACGGGCGCGCTGAAGTGCAGGCGCACCCGATCGCGGTCGCTGGCGTCGACATGCAGGAACAGCGGCGATTGGCACTCGGGCACCGGCTCCATCGCCGCCTCCTGCAGCTCGCCGGGCAGCGGCGGCAAGTCATCGGCGAATTCCAGCAGCAGCCTGAGCTTGTCCTGGCCCTGCACTTCGGCGAAGTCGGACAGCACCTCAGCCAACGGCGCGGGCATGCTCATCAGACCGGTACGGCTCCCGGTTCTTCACCGGCGACGATGGGCACCCGAACGGTGTTGCCCCACTCCGTCCACGAACCGTCGTAGTTGCGCACGCCAGGGATCCCCAGCAGATGCGTCAGCACGAACCAGGTGTGGCTGGACCGCTCACCGATGCGGCAGTAAACGATGGTCTTGTCGTCCGGCTCGATGAATCCGTAAAGCTGCTCGAGTTCCTCGCGCTTGCGGAAGCGACCGTGGTCGTCGGCGGCTCTGCCCCAAGGAATCGACCGCGCGCCGGGAATGTGCCCGGCGCGCAGCGCGCCCTCTTCGGGGTAGTCAGGCATGTGGGTGCGCTTGCCGGTGTACTCGTCGGGCGAGCGGACGTCGATCAGCGGCTCGGCGCCCAAAACCGCCAGCACGTCTGCTTTGAAAGCCCTGATCGGTTCGTCGTTGCGCTGCACGACGGGATAGCCGGTCGACGTCTTGGCCGGTACGTCCAGCGTGGTGTCGCGGCCCTCTTCGAGCCACAGGTCACGTCCGCCGTTGAGCAGTCGCACGTCCGGGTGCCCGAACAGCGTGAACACCCACAGCGCGTAGGCGGCCCACCAATTGCTTTTGTCGCCGTAGATGACCACGGTGTCGTCACGGGCGATGCCTTTGCGGTCCATCAGTGCGGCGAATTGTTCACCGTTGATGTAGTCGCGCACCCGCGGGTCGTTGAGGTCGGTGTGCCAGTCGACCTTGACCGCGCCGGGAATATGACCGACGTCGTACAGCAGAACGTCTTCGTCGGATTCGACGATGGCCAGGCCGGGCCGGCCCATGTTGCCGGCCAGCCAGTCGCCGGTGACCAGCCGTTCCGGATGGGCGTAGCCGGCCAGGGTGGGGTCGGGATCTGCAGGTAACGGCACACCGTGAGCCTACCTATGAGGTGACTACCAGGCACAGGCACCGAGATCGACGCCAGCGCGCTCAATCGGCGCGATCGCCGCGCTGCCGTAAATCTCGGGGGCTGGCGGCCCACAATGCGGCGACGGACAGCCCGACGCGGCTGAGCAGTCGGCGCAGCAACGGCAGGCTGACGCCGATGACGTTGGAGGGATCACCGTCGATGCCATCGACGAACCAGCCGCCCAGCCCGTCCACCGTGAAACCGCCCGCCACCTCCAACGGTTCGCCGCTGCCGATGTAAGACTCCAGGTCCGCGGCCGTGACCAGGGCGAAGTGCACTGTCGTGACGGCTGATTCGGATACGCAATGACTGACATTGCCGTCGAGCAGGCGCAGCAGACAGTGCCCGGTGTACAGCTGACCCGACCGACCGGCCATCGACCGCCACTGACTTCGGGCGGCCTCGGCAAAGCCGGGTTTGCCGACCAGACGACCGTCGAGGAAGAGCATGGAATCGCAGCCGAGGACCAGGCAGTCCGCCGCAACGGCCGGTTCGAGCTCGACGACGACCCGCTCCGCTTTCGCCCGGGCCAGCGCGCACACCACGTCACCGGGGTCGGCGGCTCGCCCCAGGTGCGCAATGATCGCGTCTTCGTCGACGCCGGATACCCGGACCAGCGGATCGATGCCCGCCTGACGCAACACCCGCAACCGGCCCGCAGAGGCCGAACCCAGCACCATGCGGATCATCGCCGCATGTGGACCCGCTCCCGCAGGGTGATCAGCTGCCAGCTGAATTCGGCATACCGCAGCTTGTCCACCGGCAGCCCCCACCGGCTGCGGTCGGGCTGCGCCGATTCGCTCGCGCCGTCCCCGAGACTGCCCAGTACCGCGATCAGCGCGGCCAGCTCGTCATCGGTCGGATTGCCCTTGAGCACCTCGATGCGCGCCTCGCCCGAGTCGCTCACAGGAGCTGGTTCGTGCGTTTCACCCAGGTCGCTCACAGCGGCTGGTTTGCTCGTTTCGCTCCCGTCGCTCACTTCGTTCGCTCCGCTCGCTCGACTCACAGGGGGATGTTCCCGTGCTTCTTGGGCGGCGTCTGGGCGATTTTGCGTTCCAGCAGCCGAAGCGCGGTCCCGATGTAGCCGCGGGTGTGCGACGGCGGGATCACCGCGTCGACGTAGCCGCGCTCGGCGGCGACATACGGGTTGACCAGGGTGTCTTCGTAACTCTGCTGCAGCTGTAGGCGTAGCGCGTCCACGTCCTCACCGTTTTTGGCCGCTTCGCTGAGCTGCTGGCGGTAGACGAAGCCGACCGCGCCGGAAGCGCCCATGACTGCGATCTGCGCCGTCGGCCACGCCACGTTGACGTCGCAGCCCATGTCTTTGGAGCCCATCACGCAGTAGGCGCCGCCGTAGGCCTTGCGGGTGATGACGGTGATCTTGGGAACCGTGGCCTCACCGTAGGCGTAGAGCAGCTTGGCGCCGCGGCGGATGATGCCGTTGTATTCCTGACCGGTGCCGGGCAGGAAGCCGGGGACGTCGACCAGCATGACGATCGGGATGTTGAAGCAGTCGCAGGTCCGCACGAACCGGGCCGCTTTTTCCGAGGCGTTGATGTCCAGGCAGCCGGCGAACTGGGTGGGCTGGTTGGCGACGATCCCCACCGGGCGGCCTTCGACGCGGCCGAAACCGACGATGATGTTGTTGGCATAGCCGGACTGCACCTCGAGGAACTCGTCTTCGTCGAGGATGCGGGTGATCACCTCGTGCATGTCGTACGGCTGGTTGGCCGAGTCGGGGATCAACGTGTCCAGCTCAAGGTCCTCAGCGGTCACGTTGTCTGCTATGGACCCTGCCGGCGTCTCCGCTTGGTAGCGCGGCGGATCGGCGTAGTTGTTGGGCGGCAGGTAGCTCAACAATTCACGGACCCACTCGAAAGCGTCCTGCTCACCGGAGGCGACGTAGTGCGCCGTGCCCGACTTCGCCATGTGGGTGTGCGCACCGCCAAGTTGTTCCATCGTGACGTCCTCGCCGGTGACGGTCTTGATCACGTCCGGACCGGTGATGAACATCTGGCTGGTCTGGTCGACCATCACGACGAAGTCGGTCAGCGCCGGGGAGTACACGTGCCCACCGGCGGCAGCGCCCATGATCAGCGAGATCTGGGGGATGACACCGGACGCGAGGATGTTGTTGTGGAAGATACGGCTGTAAAGGCCCAGCGAGACGACGCCCTCCTGGATCCGGGCCCCGGCGCCGTCGTTGATCCCGATAAGCGGGCGGCCGGTCTTGATGGCCAAGTCTTGAACCTTGACGATCTTCTCGCCGTAGACCTCGCCGAGGCTGCCGCCGAAGACGGTGGCGTCCTGACTGAAGACGCAGACGTCGCGGCCCTCGATGGTGCCGTAACCGGTGACGACGCCGTCGCCCAACGGACGCTTCTCGCCGAGCCCGAAGTTGGTGCTGCGGTGCCTGGCTAGCGCGTCGAGTTCGACGAACGAGTCCTCGTCCAGCAGCGCGTAGATGCGTTCACGGGCGGTGAGCTTGCCCTTGGCGTGCACTTTCTCGACCGCGGTCTCACCCACGGGGTGCAGCGTCTCCTCGGTCCGCTTGCGTAGTTCGGCCAGCTTGCCGGCGGTGGTGTGGATGTCGACGGTGTGCTCGGCGGCGGGCTCCGCGTGATGATCGGTAACGCTCGTCATGGATCACGAGCTTAGCGGCCGTCGGGCCTCGCGCTGTTTAGGCTGGGCAGCGATGAGCGCAGATCCGCAGCGTGCGCCGCTGGATGCGGCCGTGTTGGCCGACGGCCTGGTCGGGCCGGGTCTGCCGTGGCGCCGACTCGACGTCGTCACCAAAACCGGCTCCACCAACGCCGATCTACTCGACCGCGCCACCGCGGGGGAGGACATCGACGGCGCGGTGCTGCTGGCCGAATACCAGAGCGCCGGTCGCGGCCGTCGCGGCCGGCATTGGTCCGCGCCGCCGAGCACGCAAATCGCGTTGTCGGTCGGCGTCAACGGGTCGTCGGTACCGCGGTCGGGCTGGGGCTGGCTGCCGCTGGCGACGGGTGTCGCGGTGATCGACGCGCTCGACGGGGTAGCTGCCACGTCACTTGGGCTGAAGTGGCCCAACGACGTCTTGGCCGGCGACGGCAAGCTGGCCGGGATTCTCGCCGAGGTCGCCGCACCAGCGTCGATGATCGTGATCGGGTTGGGCTTGAACGTAACCATGACCGCCGCAGATGCGCCCGACCCGGCCGCCACATCGCTGCTCATGCTCGGATCATCGGCTCACAATCGAAACACGCTGACTCGGGCCATCCTTCGCGAGTTGGCTCGCCGCATCGACGCCTGGCGCGGCGCGGGTGGCGCCGACGCGGCGCTAATCGCCGACTACCAGCGCTACAGCCTGACCTTGGGGAGCAGGGTGCGCGCCACGCTGCCCGGCGGTCAAGAGGTCGTCGGAATTGCCACCGGCGTCGACGAGCTGGGCCGGTTGAGCGTGGACACCGGGGCGGAACTGGTGACGATATCGGCCGGCGATATCACCCACATCCGCCCGGTCGGCTGATGCGCTACCCCGACAGCGTGCTGGTCGAGGACGAACACGTGGTCGTGCACCGGCATCCGCACTGGAAACGTCTGATACCGGCTGTGGTGACGCTCGTCCTGACCAGCGCGTCGGGAGCTTTCGTCGCCGCTGTCGTCAATGCGACAGATTGGCACTCGGACGCCAAACGGGTGATCTTCGGGGTGATCTGGGCGATCTGGGCGGTGCTGGTGGGCTGGCTGACCCTGTGGCCCTTCGTCAATTGGTTGACCACGCACTTCGTCCTCACCGACCGACGCCTGATGTTTCGCCGTGGGGTGCTCGCCCGCAGCGGAGTCGACCTGCCGCTGGCTCGGATCTCACACGTCGAGTCCCGACACCGGCTCGTCGACCGGATGCTGCGCACCGGAACCTTGATCGTCGGGTCGCCGGCGCAGGAACCGCTGGAAATTTGCGACATTCCGCGGGTCCGACAGGTGCACGACCTGCTGTGTTATGAGGTTTTCGACACCTCAGGCTCAGCGGAATCACCCAGCTGACCGAACCGCCCCGACCGTGCCCGACGTCCCGGGCGTCGCAGCAGGGTGACGTTGCTGGCCTCGAGGTTGTCCTCGAAGACTTCCGCGATCCCGCCGGCCGTGAGCGCGGACTCCAGCGCCTTTTCGGGACTGCGACCGAACTCGTCGGGAAAGACCCAACGGCGAAAAGCCCAGAACCGGAACGCCATCTGCAGCAGATTGCCGACAATGTATGCCGAGATGAAGTCGGCGATGTTCTCCATCGTCAGCGATACCGCGGGCACTCGGAGCTGTAGTACATAGCTGGAGAACCACAGCGGTGCCATCGAGAGCAGCACGCCTACTCCGCTGAACGCGAAAAACAGCAGCGCCTCGTGGTGGCGCTCGCGGCCGCCGCGGTCGCGGAAGCTCCATTCCCGGTTCAAGATGTAGGACGCGATGACCGCGACAATGCCGGCGATGACCTTGGCGGTCACCGGCTTGGGCTCCAGAATGGTCAGCTTCAGCGAGTAGAAGATCACCGAGTCGATGACGAATGTGGTCCCGCCGACGATGGCGAACTTGATCAGTTCGTGATGCCGTTCGGCGTACGGCCGGATGGGTTTCGGCAGCAGCGCGATGGTGGCATCGGCGAAGGACACAACATCGAAGTGTACGGTTCGCCGCTGAGCGGCGCCAAAGAGCGAGTTGTGACTGCCGTCAATTCAATCCGGCCGGCCGCCGTGACACCATTGTGCGGTGTCCAGTACACCGACCGTTCCGCCGCTGGTCGCCATGGTCGGCGGCGGTCAACTCGCGCGGATGACTCACCAGGCTGCTATTGCGCTGGGTCAGACGCTGCGGGTGCTGGCCGCCGATGCCGACGACCCGGCGGCGCAAGTCACGCCGGACGTGCTCATCGGTTCCCATACCGATCTCGAGGATCTACGCCGGGTGGCGGCCGGGGCGGATGCGTTGACGTTCGATCACGAGCATGTTCCTTCCGAGCTGTTGGAGAAGCTGGTCGCCGAAGGGGTCAACGTGGCGCCGCCCCCGCACGCGCTGCTGCACGCCCAGGACAAGCTGGTCATGCGTCGGCGGCTCGAGGCGCTGAACGCCCCGGTGCCGCGCTACGCCAGTGTCGGCACGGTTGACGAGTTGGACACCATCGATCAATTCGTCGGCCGCGTCGGGGGGCCGATTGTGGTCAAGGCGGTGCGCGGCGGGTATGACGGTCGCGGGGTGCGCATGGCCGCTGATCTGCGGCAGGCCCGCGAGATTGCGGGCGAGTTCTTGGATGCCGGCGTGCCGGTGCTGGTCGAGGAACGCGTCGAAATGCGCCGCGAGCTTTCCGCGCTGGTGGCGCGATCCCCATTCGGGCAGGGCGCGGCCTGGCCGGTGGTCGAGACGGTGCAGCGAGACGGTATCTGCGTGTTGGTGATCGCGCCCGCTCCGGAGTTGTCCGCCGATCGGGCCGCCGAAGCACAGCAGTTGGCTTTGAGACTGGCGGCCGACCTGGGCGTGGTGGGGGTTTTGGCTGTTGAACTGTTCGAGAGGCAAGACGGCACGTTGCTGGTCAATGAGCTGGCGATGCGCCCGCACAACTCCGGGCACTGGACTATGGACGGGGCCCGCACCAGCCAGTTCGAGCAGCATCTGCGCGCGGTCTTGGACTACCCGCTCGGTGACACCGACGCCACCGTGCCCGTGACGGTGATGGCCAACGTGCTGGGTGCCGCCGAACCGCCGACCATGACCGTCGACGAACGGCTGCACCATCTCTTTGCGCGGATGCCCGAAACTCGGGTCCACCTCTACGGCAAAGGCGAGCGGCCGGGCCGCAAGATCGGCCACGTGAACGTGCTCGGCTCCGACCCCGCGCAGGTGACCGATTTGCGTGAGCGCGCCGCCCGGGCGGCACACTGGTTGTCGCACGGGCAGTGGACAGACGGATGGGATCCGCATGCCGCCGGCGACGATGCAGAGCATAAAAGCGATGGGGGGGTACCTCCCGCTCGCGCGGGAGAGGAGCGGCGCTCATGACCGAACCGACGGGTGGGACCGCACAGCCCCGCGTCGGCGTAATCATGGGCAGCGACAGCGACTGGTCGGTGATGCAGGACGCCGCGCACGCTCTGGCCGAGTTCGACGTCCCATACGAGGTGGGAGTGGTGTCGGCGCATCGCACGCCGGCCCGGATGCTCGACTATGGCCGTGAGGCGGCGGGTCGCGGCATTGAAGTGATCATCGCCGGCGCGGGTGGCGCTGCCCATTTGCCCGGCATGGTCGCCGCCGCGACGCCGCTGCCGGTGATCGGGGTTCCGGTGCCGCTGACGCGCCTGGACGGTCTCGACTCGTTGCTGTCGATCGTGCAGATGCCGGCAGGAGTACCGGTAGCCACCGTGTCGATCGGAGGCGGTCGCAACGCCGGGCTGCTGGCGGTGCGCATCCTCGGCTCGAGGGACCCGGCGCTGCGCGGCCGGGTGGTGGCTTTCCAGGAGCAGCTCGCCGAGGCCGTGAATGCCAAGGATTCGGCCCTGAAAAGCCGCGAGGGTAAAGTTACTGGCAAGTAACAGCAGGAGGCATGATGGCTGGTTGGGCCGGAAATCCGGCGTTCGATGTGTTCAAACTGCCCGAAGAACACGACGAGTTGCGGGCGGCGATTCGCGCGCTGGCGGAAAAGGAGATCGCGCCCTACGCCGCCGACGTCGACGAGGAGTCGCGCTTTCCCGAGGAAGCATTGGCGGCGCTGAACGCCTCCGGCTTCAACGCGGTGCATGTGCCTGACGAGTACGGCGGTCAGGGGGCAGACTCGGTCGCG
This sequence comes from uncultured Actinomycetota bacterium, assembly GCA_963830605.1. Classification (GTDB taxonomy): domain Bacteria; phylum Actinomycetota; class Actinomycetes; order Mycobacteriales; family Mycobacteriaceae; genus Mycobacterium. The sequence goes on from CAWHML010000007.1 coordinate 12,797, forward strand.
ACCTGCATCGTGATCGAGGAGGTGGCGCGCGTCGACGCTTCGGCTTCGTTGATTCCCGCGGTCAACAAACTGGGCACCATGGGACTGATCTTGCGGGGCTCCGACGAACTGAAGAAGCAGGTGTTGCCGTCATTGGCCGCCGACGGGTTGATGGCCTCGTATGCGCTCTCCGAGCGCAGTTCAGGCAGCGACGCTGCAGCGATGCGCACCCGCGCCAAGGCCGACGGCGACTCCTGGGTGCTCAACGGGTCGAAAGCCTGGATCACCAACGGCGGCAAGTCGACCTGGTACACCGTGATGGCGGTAACCGATCCGGACAGCGGCCCCAACGGCATCTCGGCGTTCATGGTGCACAGTGACGACGACGGCTTCTCGGTCGGGCCGAAAGAACGCAAGCTGGGCATCAAGGGATCGCCAACCACCGAGCTGTACTTCGAGGACTGCCGCATCCCGGCTGACCGAATCATCGGCGAGCCGGGCACCGGCTTCAAGACCGCGCTGGCGACGCTGGATCACACCAGACCGACGATCGGCGCCCAGGCCGTCGGCATCGCTCAGGGCGCAGTGGATGCCGCGATCGCCTACACCAAGGAACGCCAGCAATTCGGCCAGTCCGTCAGTGACTTCCAGGGTGTGCAATTCATGCTCGCCGACATGGCGATGAAGGTGGAGGCCGCCCGGCTGATGGTCTACTCCGCAGCCGCCCGGGCCGAACGCGGAGAAACCGGTCTGGGCTTCATTTCGGCGGCATCCAAATGCTTTGCCTCCGATGTCGCCATGGAGGTCACCACGGATGCCGTGCAGCTGTTCGGCGGGTACGGCTACACCCGGGACTTCCCGGTCGAGCGGTTCATGCGCGACGCGAAGATCACCCAAATCTACGAAGGCACCAATCAGATTCAGCGGGTGGTGATGTCGCGCGCGCTGTTGCGCTGACGCCGTCGCATCGTCGGGCGGCCTCGGTGCATTGACACTCGCGCGACCTTCCTCAGATCGGCGTCCGCCCGCGCTCGGCCGGTACCGGCTCGTCGGGTAGGAACGCCGCGGGAATCAGTGCCAGCACCGCCAGCGCGACCGCGGCCACGAACACCGCGGTGTAGGCGTGCGACAAGTCGTGCAGCACGTGGCTCGTGAAATCCGGGGCGAACGCTCGCCGCGGCATCGCCGATGCGCTCGGCGCCATCCCGCGCCGTATCGCCTCCTGCTGAAGGACCGTAATCTCGTTCGCCGCGGCGACGTCTTTGCTGCGGCTGGACTGGTTGGTCAGGATCACCGACATCAACGCAGTGCTCAGAGCTCCCGCCACTTGCAGGTTGACGTGGATCATTGAGGACGCGCGAGCGATCTGCTGCAAGGCCAGAGCTTGCACCGCGGCCGCTGTCAGCGGCATCACTGTGCAACCCACGCCCATGCCCACCAGCGCCAGTGCCGCAGCCAGGACGGGCAGATAGTCGGTCTGCGTCCAGACACCGTAGGCGAGAGTGGCCATGCCCGCACCGATCAGCGCGATGCCGACCAGCACGATCTTGCGCGGGCCGCGCCTGTCCAACAGCGCGCCGGCAACCGGGAGGCTCAACATTGCGCCCAGCCTTTCGGGAACCATGTGCACGCCAGACTGCAGCGTCGTCTGATGCAGCAGTTGCTGGAAACAGCTCGGGATGAGCAGCGCCGCACCGACGAACGCGGTCGCTGAAAGCAACATCGCCGCATTCGCCGCGGCGACTTCTGGGTTGCGGAACAGACGCAGATCGATCAACGGATGATCGCAACGGTGAAGAGCATGCAGGACGAAGGCGGTGATCAGCGCCACGCCCGCGGCCGCCGGAACCCATACGCGGTTCTCTAAGACCGTGCCGCGGGACGCGATCGAGGAAATACCGTAGAGCAGCGCCGCCAGACCGGGGGAGAGCAGCAGCATGCCGACTACATCAAACTTTTCGGACCGAATCGCAGGACTTCGCGGGAGAACGAGGACCGCCAAAACGAACGCGGTCACTCCGATCGGCAGGTTGATCAGGAAGATCCATCGCCAGCTGTAGTTGTCGATGATCCAGCCGCCCAGGATGGGTCCGGCCATCGGGCACAGCATCATGGGGATGCCCAGCACCGCCATCAGTCGGCCTACTCGTTTTGGGCCCGCTTCGCGGGCCAGGATGGTGAAGGCCAGCGGCAAAAGCATGCCGCCACCGAGGCCCTGAACCACGCGGAAGGCGACGAGCAGCACGATGTTCGGTGCCGTCGCGCACAGCAACGAACCTGCGGTGAACGCCAGCACCGACCCGATGAACAGCCGCTTGGCGCCGAACCGGTCGGCACCCCAACCGGCCAGCGGGATCACAGTCACCAACGCGAGCGTGTAGCCGGCCATCGTCCATCCGACGACGGCCTGGGTCGACTCGAATTGGGTGATGAAGGTGCGTTGCGCGACGCCGACGACGGTGGTGTCGAGAATCGCCATCACCGCGCCAAGAAGACACACGCCGGCAATCCGTAGCAGTGGCGCATCCAGCCTGTCAGGACTGGTCGGCCCGCTGGACGCCGCGACTGGTGCAGCCGCGTCGACACCCCCAGGTGTTCGCGCTCTCAGCGATATTGACGTTCGCGGATCTACGGCGCGATCGAGCACGGCTTCAGGGTAGTGACGACAGCTGAGTAGCAGCTAAGTCACTCTGCCGTACACAAACGCCCAAGGGTGAGCCGGATTCGCCGGGGTCCGCCCACCGGTACCGCCGCTTGAAGATTTGTGGTTTAGACCGAGCGGCGGCCGGGTAAACGCGCTGCGCGCATGGCCGCGATGCCGCCAATTGGTGTCGCAGCCGCCTCGGTTGAAATACCCAGCTGGGCGCTTTCCAGTTTTTCTGCGCGGTCCTCTCGGCTCGTTGTTTTCAGTGTCGTGGGCTGGCAGAGGCGTATTTCGTGGCAGTGGCGAGGCGGGCCGTCAGGCATGAGACCGGTGCACCATCTCCTTGAGCTCTTCGAGCGACTGCTCGCGTGCGGCACCATCAACGTTTGCGGATTCGCTTGCGCTCGGTTGCCGCTGACCGTCCGATGCTCAATCCAGCCCGCGTCCTTGCAGCGGGACCGTCCCATCTCACCTGCTAGCGAGCCGTTGACCTGGCTCGCCCGTAACTCGCGGCATGGCACGTGCTGCCCTGTGCTGTGCAGGCCGCCGAACCGCTCCCGACGAAACAGCGGCCAGACCCAAACAGAAAGGAGACAGATCCGAAATGATGTTGCTCAGCAACGGCGGACGCCGAACGGACGGTGCGGCCGGCAGCCACGGTAAGTGGATCGGTCACTCCGACCACCTGGTCGACCGGGCGTTCTATGACGTTTCCCATGGTCGCTTCGAGCGGTCGCTGTCTGCGCTGACCGCGTTCGCGGCTGCCGTCACTACAGCGGAGATCTACCTCGAGCATTACAAGGCCAGCTTCGGCAACAAATGGATGTGGAGCCCGATCGTCGTCACGCCTCCGGTGGTGGTCGCCGGAATCGGTGGTGTGTTCTCGCGGCGGTGGGCCAAACTATGGCTACCGATTACCGCCGGTGTCTACACAGCGAACGGGCTGCTCGGCGGGTATCTGCATGCCCGCGGAGTCGCACGTAAGCCGGGCGGCTGGAAGCAGGCGTCCTACAACGTCCCGATGGGACCGCCGATCGTGGCGCCCGGCTTGATGACGATCGTCGGGGCGATGGGCCTACTGGCCGCTATCTTGCGCCGCGAACGTTGAGCACTGGGTAACCCGATGGCTAATACAGCACGCCCGGACCATCTGCCGAACTTGCGTCCGAAAGGTCAACCGCCACACCCGTCTTGGCTTCCGAAACAGCGCCGCGGCATCACGCCACAAATGATCGGACGCTACCCCGACTATGACGTGCTCGAGACGGTCGACTCGTGGGACGAGGCGACCAAGAAGGTGGTGCTGGCGCGATTGGAGCCGCCTGCTCAGCTGAAGTTCTTCACCGCGGAGGAGGAGCCGTGCCTGCGCGCGTTCTGCGACACGGTGCTGGCGCAAGACCGGCAGCCGCGGGTGCCGGTGGCCGAATTCGTCGACGACAAGCTAGCCGCCGGGCGCCTGGACGGCTACCAATACGCCGATATGCCCGACGACCGGGACACCTGGCGGCTGGTCGTGCGCGCCCTCGACGAGACCGCGCGCGACGGTCACGGCGAAGCTTCGTTCGCCACCGCCGAGCCGGCTATTCGGGAGGCGATCATCGACGAGTTTTCTCAGGGTCACTTGCAAGGCGAAACATGTGCCCGCCTCAACGTCAACCGTGCCTGGTCGGTGTGCATGCGGATGGTGCTGTCGGGTTTCTACTCTCACCCGTGGGCGTGGAACGAGATCGGGTTCGGCGGGCCGGCCTACCCGCGCGGCTTCATGCGTCTCGGCGGTGCAACCGGCTCGGCCGCGGTGCGCGAACCGTTCGAAACCCGCGGCGCCACCGACGAAGATCCCGTCGAGGTGGTCGGAGACGGTGAGCTGTGATGGGCGATCGGCTGCGTGGACTGTTCAAGGGAGCGGTAGGGCCGCGCGACAACGACTCTCGGTTCCTGCTGGACGTGCACTCGCGTGACCTTCCGGGCGAGAAGACGATGCGCCGCTACCGCGACGATGACGACGTCGACCTTGTTGTCGTTGGTGCCGGTGCCGGCGGTTCGGTGCTGGCGCAACGCCTGGCACGCGCGGGCTGGCGAATCGTGATCCTCGAGGCCGGCCCGTTCTGGCACCCCGACGAGGACTGGGTCTCCGACGAAGCCGGCTCCCACACGTTGTACTGGACCCAGAAACGCATCATCGGCGGCGCGGATCCGATTGAACTTGGCAAGAACAATTCCGGGCGCGGAGTGGGCGGCTCGATGGTCCACTACGCCGGTTATTGTCCGCGGTTTCATCCCAGTGACTTGCAAACCCACACACTTGACGGGGTAGGAGCCGACTGGCCAATCGGGTATGAAGACATTCGTCGTCATTACGAGCGCATCGAGGCCGAGCTGCCGGTGGCCGGTCAGAACTGGCCCTGGGGCCATCCCCACCGTTATCCCTTTTCACCGCATCCGATTTCGGGTGCCGCCGCGAAAATCTGGCGAGGAGCACATAAGCTGGGCATCGAGATGCGGGTCGGTCCGGTCGGCATCGTGAACGGCACCTTCGGTAACCGCCCGCACTGCATCTATCGCGGATACTGCCTGCAGGGCTGCAAGGTGAACGCGAAGGCCAGCCCGTATGTCACTCATCTGCCCGATGCGCTGGCGCACGGCGTCGAGATCCGGGCCAACTGCATGGTTGCCCGCGTCGAACTCGACGACACGGGTGCCGCGCAGGGAGTTGTCTACTACGACGAGGCCGGCGGACGAGAGCGGATGCAACGCGCGAAAACGGTCGCGGTGGCCGGGTATTCCATCGAGACCCCTCGACTGTTGCTGAATTCGGCGAGCGGACGCTTCCCCAACGGTCTGGGCAACAACGATGATCAGGTCGGACGCTATGTCATGGTCCAAGGCGCCACACAATCAGCGGGTCGCTGGTCCGACGAGGTCCGGATGTACAAAGCACCGCCACCGGAGGTGTCGTCGGAGCAGTTCTACGAAACCGACTCCGCTCGCGGGTTCGCCCGTGGCTTCTCCATCCAGACCGTTTCGCCCCTGCCCATCGGTTGGGCCGAACACGTTCTGGCCGACGGCCATTGGGGCCGGCCCCTACGGGAGTACATGCGTGACTACAACCACTGGGCGACCGTCGGTGTGCTCAACGAGCTGTTGGCACAGCCCGACAATCGGGTGACCCTGGCCGATGAAACCGACCCCTACGGCATCCCGGTGGCCCGATTCGACTACACCCTTTGCGACAACGACAAGGCAAACATGGCCTACTCCACGAAAGTGATCGGAGAGATCCTGCACGCGGCCGATGCTCAGGACGTACTGACCATCCAGCGCTTCGCTCACCTCATCGGTGGCGCCCGGATGGGAGCTAGCGCAGAAAATTCCGTGGTCAACTCCGATCAGCGCGTATGGGGTGTGCCAAACCTCTTCCTCGCGGACGGCTCAGTCTGTCCGACGCAGGGATCGGCCAATCCTGCGTTGACAATCATGGCGTTGGCATCGCGGCTTGCAGAGCGGATGGCAACCGGCAAGGTGAGGGCCGACGTCGAGTTTCGCAGCCTATCCGACGCCCGTCGGTGAGCTGCCGGAGCAGAACCCCTTGACCGAACGAAAGGAGATTTGATGACACAGACCGTGGTGATCACCGGAGCCAGCGCCGGGATAGGTCGCGCTACCGCAAAGTTATTCGGACAGCGCGGCGCAAACGTCGTTTTGTTGGCCCGGGGTGCCGGTGGGCTGCAAGGAGCTACGCGCGACGTCGAACGCGGCGGCGGAAAGGCGCTGGCCATTTCAACCGACGTCGCGGACCATGCCGCCGTCGACGACGCCGCGGACCAGGCCGAGGCCCACTTCGGGCCCATCGACGTCTGGGTCAACGTCGCCTTCACGTCGGTGTTCGCGCCGTTCAGCGAGATCACCGCCGAAGAGTTCAAGCGGGTGACCGAAGTGTCTTATCTTGGCTTCGTCTACGGCACCATGGCGGCGCTGGCCAGGATGCGCCCACGCAATAGCGGCACCATCGTGCAGGTCGGTTCCGCGCTCGGACAGCGCTCAATTCCTTTGCAGTCTGCCTACTGTGGTGCCAAGCACGCCATCAACGGATTCACCGAATCGGTACGCTGCGAACTGTTACACGAAGGATCGAAGGTGCGAATCACCGTGGCGCAAATGCCCGCGGTCAACACTCCCCAGTTTTCCTGGGTGTTGTCTCGTCTGCCCCGGCACCCGCAGCCGGTGCCGCCGATCTATCAACCTGAAGTCGCCGCCCGCGGTGTGGTTTACGCCGCCGACCATCCACAACGCAAGCAGTATTGGGTTGGCGACAGCACCGCTGTGACGCTGTCGGCACAGAAATTCGTCGCCCCGCTGCTGGATCGCTACCTCGGCCGCACCGGCTACAAATCGCAGCAGACCAGCGACCGCGTTGACGGCGAGCAGCCGAACAATTTGTGGGAGCCGGTCGACCAAGGACTCGACAGCGACCATGGTGCGCACGGGGTGTTCGACCAGCAGTCGCACGCTCACAGCCCCCAGTTGTGGCTATCCCAGCACCCGCGGTTGGCAGCCGCAGCCACCGCCGGAGTGGGTGCACTACTGGCAACGGGTGTCGCCCGTCGGCGATCGTGATCCTCGCGGGCCTGCGCGCCGGATATGGGATGGCATTGCTTGCTCTCCCGGATCAGTTGCTGCGGTTGATGACTGGCAGATCTGCGACTCCGCGGCGGCGGGCTGTCATACGCGTGCTCGCGGCGCGGGAGTTGACGCAAGCAGTCCTCACGGCGTACCAGCCTTCCGCGGCCTGCCTGGCCCTCAGCGCTGAAGTAGACCTGCTGCACAGCGTCTCGATGCTCTGCTGGGCAGCGGTCGGCAAGTCGCGTCGGCTGGCACTCGTCAGCGCGGCCATGGCCGCTTGCTTCGCGGCCGGAGGCGTGGCGAATGCGCGGCGGGCGTCTGGTGCGCCGCATCCAACTCCCGCCGGTGGTCAACTGTCGAAGCTCATCGACTTCCGCAATCAGGCTGCCGCAGCGGTCGCCGCTCACACCGTCCCGACGGCGGCCCGCGCCTGGCTGCCGGTCACCAACGGTGATCGCCACTCTTGCACGACACCACACCAAGGAGCACTCAATTGAGCCAGCCGGATGTGATCATTCACAAACTCAGAAAGGCACTCGACGACGAGCACGAGCTCGTCGGCTCACTCGAGCGGTCGTTGGTCAAGGCGCGGGAACTGGCGGAGGCGGAGTTGGGCTCCGACTTGTTCGCGGCGCTGATGTGGCCGACCGATATCGGTCAATACGAGGACTATCTAAGACGTTTCATCAGATGGGCTCCTCACGAGTCCAATTCGACTGCTTGGAAAAACGACAACCGGCAGGCCCAAGAGGTCAGTGACCGGATGAGCCATTTCTACTTTCTGGTCGACCAGAGAGTCGGAAACAGCGCACCGCAGGACTCTGACGTCTTTCGAACGTGGATGACTGAATTCGCCCGTCAGTGGGGCAGTTACTTGGACACACCGGAGTCGTTCAGTCCGAGAATCTTGCAATCATTCATCGACAACGCGCCGGAATACCGCATCTACGAATCACTGGTCGACGGCGTGCCCAATGCGCCCAGTGGCTGGTTGACCGCCAACCAATTCATCGCCCGCGAGATCAACGGCGGGCTGCGTCCCATCGCCGAGCCGGGCAGCAATCTGGTCGTCACCTCGCCGGCCGACTGCAGCTTCCAACATGCCTACGACATTGATGCCGACTCCAACATTCCTGCCACCACCGTCAAGAGTCGCCAGTTCGGCAACATCAAGCAGCTCATCGAAGGCAGCGCCTACGCAGACAGCTTCGCCGGCGGGACGTTCGTGCATTACATGCTGCCGGTGCACGCCTACCACCGCTATCACCTGCCAGTAGGGGGCCTTGTCAAGGAATCCTTTCGCATCCAGGGGAAGGTGTTCATGCGCGTAGGCATCGAGAATCACGGACTGCAGGCTAGCGACAGCGCCACCAGCGGGTACGAATTCTCGCAAACCCGAGGAGTGGTCACTATTGACACGGCGAAATCCCACTGCGGCGACATCGGTGTTGTCGCGGTGGTTCCGGTGGGGATGGCGCACGTGTCGTCGGTGGTGCTCACCTCGGTCGAGGGCAGGCAGATGGCCAAGGGTGGGGAGTTCGGCTACTTCCAGTTCGGCGGCTCCGACATCATCGTCGTCTTCCAAGAGGGGGTCGATCCTGTCATAGACAAATCGGCGGATTTTCGGCTGGTCGGTACGCCCATCGCGCGCTGCACCGCCCTCGACTAGTGGCTGCTCTACGCCACTCGGTACTGGTCGAGATCGGAGTGCTTGACGGTCAATCCGTGACCGGGCGACGTACGGTCCGGCCGCAACAAGCCGCCGGGCTCGGGATTGATGGTGCCGTCGAACGCCATGCTTTCGATGCGCACATGGTCGTGGAAATATTCGAGATGGCGCAGGTGCCATACGGCAGTTCCGACCTGGCTGCTGATCTGCGGAGCACAGTGCAACGAGAGATCCATGCCGCGGGCATCGCAGAGCGATGCAACTTTGAGTACACCGGTGATTCCTAGGGCGCGGGTGACATCGGCCTGCAGGCAGTCGACCGCCTCGGCGGCGAGCATCTGGTGGAAATACGGCAGATGGTAGCCGTATTCACCGGCGGTGATGTCCATGCCCGCCGGCCCCTGCCGGCACAGCTGGTGCAGCCCTGCTAGATCGTCGGACGTCACAGGCTCTTCAAACCACCGAACGTCGTACTCGGCGAACCGATTCGCCCACAGCAGCGCCTGTTTGCGGGTGTAGGCTCCGTTCGCGTCGACGAACAGTTCAGCCCCGTCTCCGATAGCCGATCGTGCCGCCTTGACCCTGCCGGTGTCCAGATAGGGATCGCGACCCACTTTCATTTTGACGCGAGGGATACCAGCCTCCACCCAGCCACATAGCTGCTTACACAGAGCGTCGTTGTCGTATGAGGTGAAACCGCCGCTGCCGTAGATCGGTGTTGCGTCGTGGACCGCGCCAAGGGCTACCACGAGTGGCTCGCCGAGCAGCCGGGCCCGCAGATCCCACAACGCAATATCGACAGCGGAGATTGCTTCGGACACCACGCCTGGCTTGCCCAGATTACGTACTGCATGCTGCATTTGAGCCCAGCGCGCCGGCGGTTGCAGGGCGTCGCCGCCCTTGATGACGTCCGCTAACTTCGACTGCACCACTGACACAACAGGGGTGCCGGCATAGGTGTAGCCGGTTCCCACCTCGCCACCGGCGTGCACGGTTACCAGAATGAAAGTGGTGGAATCCCAGGCGAAGGTGCCGTCCGACTCCGGGGCGTCGGTGGGGATGCTGTACGCGGCAACTTCAACCGATTCGACCGGAATCGGCACGGCAGCAGGCAGAGTCATAACTGGTGTCTACCCGCAACGCAAACCGGGTATGCCTCAAACCGACCACGATCGACGGCGGCGCCGAGTGAAGGGACACTATGGATAGACAAGGACTACTAGCCGAAGAGCTTGCGCCCCACGTGCTTCGGGAATACGCGTTGCTGGCAGACGGAGAACGCGGAATCGTTGTCGGGCCCCGGGGCGACTGCTGCTGGATGTGCCTGCCGCGATGGGACAGTCCCGCGGTGTTCAGCACACTGCTGGGCGGCGGCGGAGTGTACGTCGTGGCCCCGGACCATCCGCGGTTCGTTTGGGGTGGTCAATACGAGGACCGGTCAATGATCTGGCGATCACGGTGGGTGAGTACTGACGGAATTGTTGAATCCCGCGAGGCGCTGGCGTTTCCGGGGAATCCCCAAACCGCGATCGTGCTTCGCCGCATCAGCGCGCTACACCGGCCAACACGCATGCGAGTCGCGCTCGACGTGCGTCCGGATTTCGGCGCCCAGCAGATGAGCGATCTGTCGCTTGAGGACGGGGTGTGGACCGGACGGTCGGGCCAGCTCCACTTCCGGTGGTTCGGGGCCGGTAGTGCGCAGCGTTGTGAAGACGGCTCACTGCAGCTGACGGTCGAGGTTGTCCCGGGGCGTGACCACGACTTGGTCTTGGAGCTGTCCGATCGAGAGCTACCAAAGGACGCCGTGCGGCCCAATGACGCCTGGCGCGACACCGAAAGAGCCTGGTTGCAGGCGGTTCCGGCGTTCTCCGACAGCTTAGCGGACCGCGATAGTCAAACCGCATATGCGGTGCTTCGGGGCTTGACGAGCAGCGGCGGCGGGATGGTCGCGGCGGCGACGATGTCGCTGCCGGAACGAGCTCAGCAAGGCCGCAACTACGACTATCGGTATTGCTGGATTCGCGACCAGTGCTATGCGGGCCAAGCAGTCGCCGTTGCCGGCGGCTACCCGCTGCTCGACGACGCGGTTCGATTCGTCAGTGAGCGCATCCTCGCCGACGGACCGGGTCTCAAGCCGGCCTATTGCGTTACCGGCGACTATGTGCCGACCGAAACCGACCTTGATCTGCCCGGTTATCCAGGGGCGGCAGTGAAGACCGGCAATTGGGTGACCGAACAGTTTCAGCTCGACGCCTTCGGCGAAGCGTTGCTCTTGCTGGCGGCCGCGGCTCGTCTGGACCGCCTCGATGGCACTCATTGGCGTGCCGCGCAAAGTTTAGTTCAGGCCATTGAAGATCGTTGGCGCCAAGCCGACGCCGGGATTTGGGAGGTGGACGACCGGCGTTGGGCTCATTCCCGCTTGATCTGCGCGGCGGGATTACGACGCATCAGCGAAGCGGCGCCGACGCAGCAGGGCGCCGAATGGCAGCGACTTGCCGACCGTCTGGTCACCGACACCGATTCGGACTGCCTGCACACGTCCGGAAGATGGCAACGCGCCCCGGACGACTCACGGATCGACGCGGCACTGCTCCTGCCGTCGATACGAGGGGCGGTGCCGGCCAACGATCCGCGCAGCGTTGCCACCCTTGAGGCGGTGCGAGCCGAGCTCGGCCGGCACGGCTTCGTCTATCGATTTCGGCCCGACGAACGCCCGCTCGGCGAAGCCGAAGGCGCGTTTCTGCTGTGCGGATTCCTGATGGCCCTGGCCGACCACCAACAGGGCAACGGTCTGGCCGCCATGCGATGGTTTGAGCGTAACCGCACCGCCTGCGGACCTCCCGGGCTGTTCACCGAAGAATTCGACGTAGGGCAGCGTCAGTTGCGCGGCAACCTACCGCAAGCGTTCGTGCACGCCCTGTTGTTCGAGACCGCACATCGCCTTGCAGACGGCTGCGGTCCTTCGGTCGGCGTGGGAACTGGTTGATCAACGTGATTATTCGCTGCCAATGGCATGGCAAGGACGCTGTAATCGGCTGGCCGCAAAACGAATTCACTCATTATGGTTTGCCATCCGACGGTCAGGGGTAGGCTTGCGCGGTGGGGCTCTTCGTCAGACTGTGGAAGAGCAGTCGGGTCTATGATTGGCTGCGTCTCAAGGGCTATGTCGCCTTCGATCTGCCTGGGTTAGTGACTGCACTCGGCGGGTTTCTACTGCTCGCGATCGCCGCAGCCCATGCCTATGTTGCGACCACGAAGGCCGGCCTACCAGTGTATTTCCGGGTCTACTCCATACTACTGATCGTCGGCTGCCTCGTGGTGGCGGGCGGCATGTGGCTTCGGCTCACTCCACGTGTGCCGCAGCTGAGTTGGTTTCTCGGTGACCTGCTTTCCGTACTTTTCATCGGAATTTATCTGGCCACCCGCGTTACCAGCTTGCAGGGGCTGGCGGCAGTGACTGGACGCTGGGACCTCGCGCCGGGGACGTTCGCGCTCGCCTTCGCAGGAGCTTTTGTCGCACTGCACATGTCGGTGCTCCTGCGCATCAACGTGGCTTATCCTGACCGGCAGGGTTGGCAAGACTAGACGGGGCGGCAGAGACATGACAGCACTTGACTATCCGGTGTGGCTGCGAATCGACCACTGGCTCAACGTGCTGTTTCTGACGTTGCTGTTGCGCAGCGGAATCGAGATTCTCTCCACCCATCCCAAGCTTTACTGGGACGACAACAGCAGGCCCGGTACCGAGTGGGCGCGTTTCACCCGCAAAGTCATGCCGCGCGACAGATTGTTTGACACCCTCGATGAAGAAGAGGACTACCACCCGCTCTTTTCGCTACCCGGTCACGCTCAGCTGGGCATCGGGCGCCATTGGCACTTCTTCGCCGTGATCGGCTGGATCCTGGTCGGACTGTCCTACTACATTCTGCTGTTCGCCACTGGACAGTGGCACCGGTACTGGCCGGCATCGTGGTCAATTTTCACCGAAGCATGGAGCGACATCGTCACCTACATGACGTTCAACCTGCCACCGCTACTGCCTGGCGAACCGTTAGACGCCATGCAGAAGCTGACCTATGCCGGTGTGGTGTTTGTCCTGGCGCCGTTTCAAATCCTCACCGGGGCAGCCCAGTCTCCCGCGATCGAGGCTCGTTTTCCGTGGTACGTGCAAATGTGGGGTGGTCGGCAATGGGCGCGCAGTCTGCATTTCCTCGGCCTGGTCGCGTTTCTGGGATTCATAGTCATCCATCTGTCGATGGTCTTTTTCTGGGGATGGGGGCGTCTTAACGCCTCGATGATCTTCGGCTCGGTCCGCAACTTCAACTGGGCGACCGTGTTGTCATTCGTGATCATCGGGGCGATCGTCGCCATCCATGTGTTTGCGACGGTGTGGAGTCAGCGCCGGCCTATTCAAGTACGCCGGGTACTCGAGGCGTTGATCAGCCCAGTTCGGCTGACCCTGCTGCGTCCGTTGACTTCACGACAGAACTATCCGGTGAAAAAGCTTTCCGAGCAGCACCGCGTCAACGGCAAACCACCAACAGCGACCGCCTATAAGGTGATGGCGGTGCACAACTTCGTCGACTGGCGACTTCGGGTAGGAGGCCTCGTCGAAAACCCGGTCACCTTGGACCTGCCGGCGCTGCGGGCCCTCGCCGAACCGCAGACGCAGCGCACAATGCACAACTGTGTGCAGGGCTGGACCAGCATTGGCCAGTGGAGCGGAGTCCACTTGAGCAGCTTGATGGAGCTGGTGAAGCCGCTTCCCCAGGCGCGCTACATCTGCTTTTTGACCATGCAGGACAACAGCACCGACGAGCCGGCCTCGCATGGCGGAGGACAGTTCTACGAGGTCATGGATCTCGAACTCGCGTACAAGCCGCAGACTCTGCTGGCCTACGAGATGAACGGCAAGCCGTTGCCGATCAAGCATGGCGCACCACTGCGGTTGCGGGTGGAGACCCAGGTCGGATTCAAGATGGCCAAGTGGATCAATCAAATCGAGTTCGTCGACGACTTCGCAGGCATCGGCGCGGGTTTGGGAGGCTGGCGTGAAGACAACGTCTATTACGCCAAGGACGTGGAGATTTGACGCGCCGACGACGATGCAGAGCGGAGCGAGAAGGAGGAGCGGCGCCATGACTCCCGCTGACGATATGAGCGTTCGGCCTGAGCTGGTCGTCCTGAACCGCGCCGAATGCGACTGTGTACTCGAGCATGTCGCCGTAAAGGGCGGGCACTGCGAGGGCTGCGGCGGCACCGATTTCGAGGTTGGGCATGCCCTCTATCTCGGGTATCTCTTCCTCGACGAGGATGACGACGCCTACATGGTGGCGTTGAGGTGCCGCAACCGCGATTGCCCCAGCCCGAGAACTGCAATCAAACTGGCTGAGAATGATTTTCTGCGCGGCCGCGACGGAGAAGCCCGCGCCGCGACTTGGCGCGCCTCGATCCCCGATGGCGTTTTGCCGACGCCGGCGGCGAATCGGTAAACACCGGCTGAGCAAATCCGAATCGGTCGATCAAATCTGACAACCCGCGCAGCTCTTCGCAAAGCTCTTGGTATCGGTGTTCGTCGGCTTCATTCAGTTGGCCGAGGGAACTGTAGTGAGCCAGTCGCCGCAGCCGCCCGGCGAGCGCCGTACCCCACCTGATGCTGACGTCGTAGCTTTCCTCTTCGTCGACCTCGTCCTTGCGGCCCAGCTCCTTGAGCGCATTGATCTGTTCGGTCAGCAATGCCACGTCGTCGTCGATACTGACCAATACGCGCTGCTCTTGTGCCGCGTTCACTTGTCCTCCTTGATCACAGGTGCGGCTTTGCGACACTGACCAGATACGGTGTCCCGGCCAAAGTGAGATACACCCGATGTGGACCGACAGCCATACCCGATAGCGGCGCCGACCGAACCGCCGGCGGCAGCGCTGCCCGATAATCGGTGATTCGAAGCACCGGGATGTTGTTATTCGGGTAGCCGGTAAAGCTGTCGGTCTGAAGCGTCACCACTTCCCCGTCGGTCGCGGCATAAATTCGCGAATCGTCGGTGCCGAGCGCGCGAACAGGCGACGGCAGTCGCGTGGTGGCCAGGACCGCTAAACCCTGTCCACCGCGCCGTGAGCTGATGGCATACAGGACGTCGCTGTCACGACCTGCCACGTAACTGCGCGTCACTTCGGCACCATCACCGGCCGAGACCGCGACATTCATGTTGAGCGAGCCGTGCTGATCCGGCGGGGAGGATGGGCCTTTGTAGTACCGGATCCCCGACGGCCCATAAAGGTGGTAGTCGATGTCACGTCCGCGATTGGCGCCGTCGATCCTGTCGGCGGGATCTCCGGTGATTCTCGCCGTCGGCAACTTCCGGAAGCCGTACTGGTCGACTGGAGTCACCGACATCCCGTCCGCCGACAGTGCGAGCAGAACCCGCATACCGGCGTCTTCGGAGAGGAGCGCGGGAGCGGGCCCGGCGTCGAACTCACCGACTTCGCGCAGTGTGCCCAAGTCGACGACCGCGACCTTGCCCTGCTCCGGCTGCGGGACAAAGACGTGCCGATCGTCTTTACGACTTATCTGTAGATTGCGCCCAAGCGCCATCGGCGCCGAGAAGCGCGTCTTGGCATGGTCAGCGCTGAGCGGATCGGCGATTTCGGCGAGCCGGCTGTCCTGGGTGAGCCCGATTAGGGTGTTGGCACCGTAGGACCACACCGGGGCGTGCAGTATCGCACCGACTTTGTTTACGACAACCTCTGGCGTGGTCTCTACCGACTCTCCAGGCGCTGAACACCCCGCAGCGGCAACAACAATAGCGACTAGCGCAAGACACCGACGCCGCAACGGCGACTTCTGAAGGCCCGTAATGGTGGCCACCGCTCGACTTCCTTCCGTACTCCGTCGGTGCAGTACCCCGGTACCTGCTCGATTACACATGTATCGCAGTGACCGTCGGTGCCGACTTCGCCTCTCCGAGCTGGCATCTCGGAGCCGGTTCTTACCACATCATAGCGATGCCATGGGCGGATCGTACAGTGCAGTCCGGACGCTGGACACCTACTCACTGATCTGCTAAACAGGGAGGTGGCCAGCCTTTAAAGAAGCAGGGCGCGGCGAATTTCCTTTCGACAAGCGACAGAGCGCTGTCGATGACGAGTATTCAAGCGGAAATCAATGTTGAGATTTTGACTTCTGCGACGCACTTGACTATTTGCGCGCAGGCAAATTTTTCAGCAGGTCAAACCGATGACACTCGTCGTCGTCATTCCTTGACGCAACTCAGGAGGTAAGGCCCGGGGGACCAGCGTTTTCAGCCAGCGCAGGCGCCGTGAACGCGTGCGCTGCGTTAAATGTGTGCGCATCTGGCCGCCGCTTACCCGATCGTCGGTAACCGTGAATATCTAAATGCGTTGTCCTGCAATGCATTAGCGAAGTTCGACGAAGCGTGTCGCGCCGTAGCGGATTGCTGTGCAACTCGTTGCCTGACTGTAATAGCCTCTCACAAAAGCTGATTCAGGAAAACGGAACGTTAATTGTTTGGCGCCCAGGGTACGGCGGGTACACCCTCGGTCGTGATCGTCGGCACTACCGCCCGCTACGGCACCGGACCGCCGCGGCTGTCTTCGGAACGGCGGGAAGCGGCGTTGTCGATGGTCCTCTAAGCCAATAAGTCAGCAACTGACTTATGTGTGTCCGTCGGGCTTCAAGCACGAGGCCCAGAACCGGACGGACGTGGGCACGGTCCGCTGTGATGCCGGGCCGATCCGAGCGAAGGAGCCGTGATGCCAAAAACTGCCGATTTCATCCTCGATCGCCTGCGACAGTGGGGGATTCACCGAATCTTTGGGTATCCCGGTGACGGGATCCTGTCGATGCTGGGCGCACTCGACCGGGCCGACGGCGACCCCGAACTCATCCAGCCGCGGCACGAGGAGATGGCCGCCTTCATGGCCACCGCCCATGCCAAATTCACCGGCGAGATCGGCTGCTGCATGGCCACCTCCGGCGGCGGTGCTATTCATTTGCTCAACGGCCTGTATGACGCCAAGCTCGACCACCAGCCGGTCGTCGCGATCGTGGGCCAGCAGAAGAGGATGTCGCTCGGCGCGGCGTTTCAGCAGGAGATCGACCCCAATACGCTGTACAAGGATGTCTCGTCTGACTTTGTTCAAACCTGCATGACACCGGTGCAGGCTCGGCAACTCGTCGACCGCGCGTGCAAGGTGGCGCTGACCAACCGCACGGTGGCAACGATTATTTTGCCCGAGGACGTATCCGAGGCAGAGGCCGAGCCGTCGCCGCCACGGATGCACGGTGCGGTGTACACCAGCGTCGGCTGGACCAAGCCCCGGATGATTCCACCGCAGTCAGAATTAGAAAAGGCCGCGCAGATTCTCAACGACGGCGAGAAGGTCGCGATTGTTATTGGGCAAGGTGCTGCCGAGGCCGTCGACGAGGTCATCGAGACAGCGGAACTGCTCGGCGCCGGTGTGGCCAAGACTTCGCTGGGTCGCGCGGTCCTGCCAGACGAACTGCCATACGTGACCGGCCCGATCGGATTGCTGGGTTCCACCGCCAGCCAGGCCATGATGACGGACGCCGACACCCTGTTCTTCATCGGGACCAGCTTCCCGTACGCGGAGTGGTTACCGAAGGAAGGTCAATGCCGCGGCGTGGAAATCAATATGGACGGCCGCATGATCGGCACCCGCTATCCGATGGAGGCCAACCTGATCGGCGACTCCAAAGACACGCTGAAAGAGCTTATCCCGCTGCTGCAGCGCAAGGATGACCGGTCCTGGCGGTCAAAGATCGAAAAAGAGGTCGGCTGAGTGGTGGCGGGTGCTCGACAAGCGGGCTCACGACAAAGCCGATCCGCTCAACCCCGAACTCGTCGCCCACGAGCTGTCCAAACGCCTGCCCGACAACGCGATCCTCACTACTGACGCCGGCTCGGTGGCAAATTGGTGGGCCCGGCACCTGAAGATGCGCCGCGGAATGGCCGCGTCGCTGGCCGGAAACCTCGCCACCATGGGGCCGGGCACGCCGTACGCGATCAGCGCAAAGCTGGCCCACCCCGGCCGGCCGGTGATCGCCATGATCGGTGACGGCGTATTCCAGATGAACGGCATGGCCGAGATGATCACCGTCAAGCGCTACAGGGATCGGCTCTCTGATGGTCCGCTGATCTTCTGCGTCTTCAACAATCAGGACCTCAACCAGGTCACCTGGGAACAGCGCGCGATGGGCGGCGAACCGAAGTTCGAAGGTTCGCAATATATTCCGGATGTGCCCTACGCCGAGTTTGCGAACCTGCTGGGGTTGACCGGAATCCGCTGCGACGACCCGAAGACGATCGGGGAAGCGTGGGACCGCGCCCTGGCGGCGAACGGCCCAGCGGTGCTGGAAGTGGTCGTCGACAAGGACATCCCACCAGTGCCGCCGCACATCGAAACGGTGATGGCGAAGAAGACCGCGAAGGCGATCCTGAAGGACCCGGACCGGGTAAGCATTGCCAAAAAGGGCGCAAAGCAAAAAATCCATGAGTTCACCGAGTCGGTCAAGCCGTCCGGCCGGCGTTCGAAGAACGGCGACGAATGAGCCCGCTCTAGGCAGGCGATGTGCAGACCCTCCCGCGTGGACGGATAATTAGCCGTCGCGGCTACCGATGGTTGAAGGGTGCCCTATTTGGCAATCATCCAGTAGCCCTTGCATCGTTCAACGAAGGACGCGGTTAACTGTTCGCGGCGCCGCTTCAGCCGGGTCGATGGGGGTTGATGCTACCGGCGACAGAGTCGATGGCGCCGTCGAGTGGGGAGGCACGTGATGGTCGTGAACTTCGAAGAAGAGCATGCTCAGCGTCGGAATGAGCATGAAACGGAAAACGGATCCTCGGAGCCGACCGTAGAGGCGTTCGTGTCCGATGCGGTCGAGGAAGAGGAACTCAGTGCGATTGACCTGGTCCTGGGACTAGGACAGCCGCAACGAGTCGGCAGATTCCGGTTCTTTCTGGATGACGAACGCTGGGAGTGGTCCGACGCGGTAGCCCGCATGCACGGCTACGAGCCCGGAACCGTAGAGCCCACTACGGAACTTCTGTTGCAACACAAGCATCCCGACGATCGTGAGCGAGTTGCGGCCGTCCTCGAACACGTGCTCAAGGGCAAGCCGTTCAGCAGCCGGCACCGGATCATCGACACTGCGGGTCAAACCCGGTGCGTCGTAGTTGTGGGGGATCGGATGTTGAATCCCACCGGTGAGGTGATCGGCTCCTCCGGCTTCTACATCGACGTCACCGAATCGCTCAGTTCCGACATCAGCACAGTCCTCTCCCAGGTTGCCGCTTCTCGGGCCCGGATCGAGCAAGCCAAAGGGGTGCTCATGGCCACTTACGGCATCTCGGAGGAACGAGCGTTCGACATCCTGGTCTGGCGTTCCCAAGAGTCGAACCTCAAGGTGCGGGATCTGGCTGCCCGGTTCCTACAAGCCATCGCCGGCAAGGCGTCGCCCGATACGCTGAGTCACGTCGACCAGGCCCTCCTCACCCTGGAATAAGAGCGGCGGCCCTCAGCGCGCCCGCAGCATCGCGGTGCAGTAGTAGTTATTGGCGAAAGGGGCCTCGCCGTCATTGCTCGGCAGCGGCGGTAATCCACTGTCGATCAGCAGTTGGCTGGCCAGGATGCGTGTCGTGCGCCAACCGTGATCCTCCAGGTAGGCCGCGACCTCGCTGCGGTCACCGGGGTATCCCAGATCGTCGAGTCGCACGTCAAGCCCGTGCTCGTACCATTTTTTCGTCGCGGCTTCCATGGCTTGTTGCGAGTCCGGAGAATTCCAGAAAACTTCGGCTATCAGCCGACTTCCGTCTGTGCTGAGCTCGGTGATGTCGTCCAGCAACCGATTCTGCGCGTCCGGTGGGAGAAAGGCGAGCAAACCCTCGGCGATCCACGCCGTCGGCTGGGCCGCGTCGAACCCCGCCGTACGCAATGCCGCCGGCCAGTCGTCGCGCAAATCTATTGCCACGGCGCGCAAGTCGGCCGTAGGCGTAGCGCCGGCGTGGGCCAGCGTCGCAGCCTTGAATTCCAGCACCTGCGGTTGGTCGATCTCGAACAACGTCGTTCCTGGCGGCCACGGCAACCGATAACCGCGCGCATCCAATCCTGAAGCAAGTATCACCACCTGGCGGACACCCGCCGCTGCAGCATCGGCGACGAACCCGTCGATGTGGCGGGTACGCACCGCCAGCAGATCGGTCATCTGCTGCATCCCCCAGGCATGGCCCGGGATGTCGACCTCCGCAGCGTCGAGTTCACCGCCGGCCCACCGCGTGAAGAAGTCGACGCCGACGGCGCGCACCAGCGGCTCGGCGAATCGGTCTTCGATCAGAGGATGATCGGCCGCAGTGGCCCGGGCCCGACCCGCGGCCACCATGGTGGCGGTAGCCCCCACGCTAGTCGCCAGATCCCAGGTGTCGTTGTCGGTGCGTGCCATCGCGCCTCTCCCTTACGCCGCTAGCTAGTACTTAGCCAGCGTAGTGGCGCAGGTGCTAAGACCTGCGTGCGATCAAGGAGATGTAGAGGACTGCAAACTGCGGCTTCCCGAATTCTCGAGTGTCGATGCGTCAGCCGCCATCTTGGCCGCGCCGGAAACAGGCCCAGCACCGATGGATGTTGTTTATCGTCTCGACCCGACCACCGCAGCTTCCGCATCGGCTGACCGAGTCATGGTAGCGCCCTGGGGCGGTCACTTCCGGCGGTAAGGCCGCCCAAGCTTTCTCTCGAGCCGCGGCACCCTTTTGACACTCCGCCCAAACCGCTTGCTCGGCCTTCGCGTCCGCGGTTACTTTCTCTAGCTCGTCTGTCCTCGCCAGCTGTTGCTTTGAAGTCAATGCGGCGTAGCTCTCGCGCTCCTGCTCGGCACTGTAGAAATCGTCGCTGAGCTGTTGCACTCTGCCGGCGAGGTCGTGCAGAACTCTGTAGGCGTTTCCCTGGAACTCGTGCCGAGAAAATTTACGAACATTGAACTCGTCGGTGCCGGGATAGCTCATTTCGGAAACATGCGTTTCCAACACACTGATCGTTTTTTCGAGGTCGCCGATCGACGAACCGATCGTGGCCAGCGATGAATCAGTGAGCATGTGAGGATCTTCCTTCGTCGACAGCTTGGGTTGCGAGGACGAGGTGGATGCCGCCGATCGTTTCCGGGTGGACATTCGTTTGCCTTTCAGTGTCTAGGTGAGTCACTAGCGTGGTGGATAGTTAGTCAAAACGAAGCATTGCGATTCGCCGTCTCCGTTTGGTCAATGAAATACGCATCATCGAGCCACGTCGACGCCGATGCCAGTCAATAGGCACGAAGAGCGTCTCGAAGTCTCATCTCATCATCGGTGCGCCGAAAGTCGCGATACCTCTGCCCGTAGGCCCATAGCGCGGCCCTTTCGGCGAACTGGTCCGCAAGGGAAATAATGGCTGGATCGTCACACTCGCTGGGACTGGCCGCACAATCCATCAACTCGACGGCGGCGCAAGGGATATCGGGGAGAGCAACTGTCGGATCGGCCAGGCTGGCTTCCACCAGAGCAGAGAGTTTCGCCGTCGCGGTGTGTATCGGGGTCGTCATGTCAACATCTCTGTCTTCTGCTCGGTCGGGCGTTCCTGGAAGCCGTTCAGTGGCTACCGGTTCGACGCGCAGGAAACAGCGAAGTCTCAAGCGGTAAGGCCATGCTACCCGGCCTTGCCGGCGATCACCCCGGACGCGGCGTATGCGCGGGTGAAGACATCGGGCTTTGTCGTTACGTGAGTGAGGGTGTGCCGATCAAACGGATGTTGAGGCTGAGCTCTACCATCGCCGGGTGACCTCCTCACGCCCAATCGATTCTGCCGGGCTGGCTGGCGATGGCCGCTGCCAGACGGCCGGGGGTTCCGCGGTCACCCGCGACGCGGCATGGCATCGCCGCGCGCACTGGGCTCGACGGCTGGCATGGATCAGTCTTACCGTCATGCTGACCGAGGGAGCGTTGGGTCTCTGGCAGGGTTTGGCGGTCGGGTCCATCGCCTTGACCGGATGGGCGTTGGGCAGCGCGCCGGAGGGCTTGGCCAGCGCGATGGTGATATGGCGGTTCAGCGGCTCGCGAACCTTGTCGGAAACGGCCGAGCGGCGCGCGCAACAAGGCGTTGCGGTGTCGTTCTGGTTGACCGCGCCCTACATCGCCGCCGAGTGCATTCGCGACTTGCAGGATGCGCACCACGCTGAACGCTCTCTCATCGGCATTGTGCTGACTGCGGTCGCCTTGATGTTGATGCCGCTGCTCGGCCGGGCCAAACATCAGCTCGCCGCGCGACTGGGTTCGGCGGCCACCGCCGGTGAAGGCACGCAGAACTACTTGTGCGGAGCTCAGGCGGCGGCGGTGCTGATCGGCCTTGTGGTGACCGCCGGCTGGCCGGGCTGCTGGTGGCTCGACCCCGGCATCGGTCTCGGCATTGCGGCCGCGGCCATTTGGCAGGGGATCCGCGCGTGGCGCGGAAAAGACTGCGGCTGCTGAAACCCGTGGGTGCGACAGAGCCGAACAAGCTGCCGCCACTCCGGCGCGGCGAGGTCCGCAACCTTGGTCCGATCGCGGGAACGGGCTCAGCGACGAAGATACTTGGCGTCGGCGGCACCGACTTGATGGAAATCACTCCCGACGGGACGCTGGCGCTGGGGGGCGATACGTACACCGGTGACGGGAACAGTCGAGGCGACTGGAGCAGGTCGCAGGCGTTCAGGGTCAAGCCCGAGTCGATCAACGACCCCGATGGTGTCAAATTCGACGGCACTTTCGGTCATCGCAACGACCTGTATGCCGATCCGCTGGCGCCAGGAGCGACGACGCAACTGCCGGCGGGCACCGTCATGGTCAACGGCAATACGTATGTGATGGTGAACAACACCGTTTTCGATGATGGCCTGTTCCCGGTCAATTCGAGATTGGTCGAGGTGGATCCGGATGACGTGGGCTGGAAAACCGTGGCCGGTTCGGTACGGTCGGCCGATCATGCGGGCGGTTCACAATCACAGATCAGTGGATATCAAGCCGAAGACGGCGCGGTGTACATCGTTGCCTGCGGCCAGGGCCGATGCCATCAGCCGGTGCTGTATCGGGCCGACCCGAACACCTTCACCGACCGGTCCACCTGGCAACCGCTGGGTCGCGACGGCGCCGGAAGACCGCTGTGGGATGCGCCCGGCGCGCCGGCAACCCTGGAGTCACGGTATGGCGAGGTGAGTCTGCGTCTCATCGAGGGCAGAACTGTGCTGTCGGGATTCAATGCGTCCACCGGTCGGGTGGAAATCCGTGTGGCCGACGACCCGACGCAGTTGTTCACCGAAAACTTCAAACTCACCGTGGTCGCATCGCAACACGATGTTCCGCAGAACTATGGCGGGTACATCGTGCCGGGTTCGACGCTGGACAGTATGAAAATACTTGTCAGTCAATGGCACGGTGACACCTACAACGTGCAGCAGTTCGAAGTCAACGCCCACCGCTAGGGCGGTCGACAACTGTAGCTGCCGCGCTGGCGATCCTCCACTACTCCAAACGGTACCGAATCAGCCGAGAGCTGTTCGTCACCACCGCAACTGACGACGCATTGTGCAAAATCGCCGCCAGCACCGGCGAAAGTGCCCCGCCGGCGCCGATCAGCAGGCCGGCAGCGTTGACCGCGATCGACATGCCGTAGTTCTCCCGGATGACATCGACCGCCCGCGCGCCCAGGTCCCGTACGTCGAGCAGGCGGTTCAAGTCGTCGTTGGCCAGCGCCACGTCGGCAGTCTCCACCGCGACGTCGGTTCCGGCCAGACCCATCGCGATGCCGATGTCGGCGGCCGCCAGTGCGGGGGCGTCGTTGATGCCGTCGCCGACCATCCCCACGACATGACCGTCCTTTTGCAGATCGCGCACCACCTGCAGTTTGTCGTCCGGCAGCACTTCAGCCCGCCACTCGTCGATGCCGAGCTCGCCGGCGACCACCTCGGCTATCTCGGGATGATCACCGGTGAGCATGACAATGCGGCGAATCCCGTTGTCGCGCAACCTCTTCAATACCTCCGGCGCCTCAGGCCGTACCTCGTCGCGCAGACTGATCAGCCCCACCAAGGTGCCGTCAACCGCCAGCAACAGGGGAGTTTCGGCCTGCCGGCGCAGCTTGTCGACCCAGTCCGCCGCTTCGGCGGATACGTCGACGTTCTCCGAGCTCAGTAACGACGGGCTGCCCAGCAGCAGGGTGCGTCCGTCCGCCCAGGTGCGCATGCCGAGACCGACCAGCACTTCACACTCCTCGTGCGGAGGGATGCTGATGTGACGTTCTTCGGTTGAGCGGATCACCGCCTCGGCCAGCGGATGCCGGGAATGGATCTCCGAGCTGGCAGCATAGGCCAGCACCTGCTCGGGTTGCCAATCATCATGCATGGCAACGATATTGGTGACAACCGGGCGTCCGACGGTGAGTGTCCCGGTCTTGTCGAAGACAATGGCGTCTACTTGTCCGGCCTGTTCCAGGTGGGATCCGCCTTTGATGAGGATGCCGCGGCGGGCCCCGTTGCCGATCGCGGCACTGATCGCGGTCGGCGTCGCGAGTCCCACTGCGCAGGGGCAGGCGATCAGCAGCATGGTCATCGCGCGCCGCACATCCCCGGTCAGCGCCAGGGTGATAGCGGACACGATGAACGACGTCGGGACGAATCGACGGGAGAAGTTGTCTCCGACGGTCTGGATGGGGGCCCGGTCGTGCTGAGCCTCTTCGACGCGGGCGATGATGCGGCCGATCGCGGTCTGACTCCCCACAGCGCGGGCGCGTACCACCAGACGGCCCCGCACGACCACCGATCCGGCGTGCACCGCCCCACCGGCAACGATGCTGACCGGCAGGGTTTCACCGGTGATCGCGGACTGATCGACCACGGCTTCGCCGTCGACCACGTCACCATCGACCGGAATCGCCACGTGGTCGTGCACCACCACCTCGTCGCCGATCTGCACGGTGTCGATCGGCACCTGGACTTCGGTACCGGCGTCCGGGCCGGCTGTCACGCGGATCCAGGCGGTGTCCTGGGTTCCGCGTAACAGCTCGGAGATGGCGCGCCGGGTCCGCCGCAGCGTGAGATCTTGCAGGTATTCACCGATGTTGAGCAGCCACAGCACCGTCAGCGCGACCACATTCTCGCGCAGCACCAGGCTCGCCACCGTCGCCGCGGACACCAAGGCGTCGGTACCCGCCCGGCCGGAGCGAAGCGAGCGCAGCGCGCCGCGCAGGAAGGGATACCCGGTGAAGACGGTGACGCCGGTGGCGGCCAGTCGTCCGGTCGGTCCCAGCAACGGCGGGCGGGCGAAAACATAACGTCGCACGCCCAGTAAGGCCAGCGCCGCACCGCCGATAACCATGCGCAGCACGTCAGTATTACGAATATCCGCCGAGTGCGGCGCGCGTACCGGGATCAGCTGGGCGGCGAGCCGGGCGGCCTGTCGGATTGCGGAGAGCACCGCGGTGCGGTCACAGCGCTTGGGCGAATACCACACCACAACCGAGCCGGTGCGCGGATAGGCGTGGACCACCCGGACACCGTTCTGCTGGGCGACCGTCTCCTCTACGGCTACCGCACGGCGGGGATCCGAGCGTACCCACGGCACCCGGACCCGCATCCGTCCGGCGGCGTCGGAAACGACGAGCAGGTCAGTGTTGGTGCTGGTCGACATCGGAGATCGCCGGGGTGGGTGCCTCTTCACCGAGACGCTCACGGGCTTCGGCCATCACGTCAGCCAGCCGGAGCCGGGCCGACTCGGCGGCCTCCTCGGCCCGACGGGTTCCGCGCAGACTCCATTCCGCAGCGGTCACGGCCGATTCGTGAATCGGAGCCTTAGCCACGGCTTTGCGGAGCACCTCATATGCGGTCACCCCGGCCAGCCCGGTGACTACCGTCGTAGCTGCCTTCGCGAAAAGCCCGGAAACCGCCATTGCCCGATCCTCCTGCCAGTCGTGCGTCGAGAACCGACGTTAACATAGAAATATTGCGATACCAACATGTGTCTTGGGCTCTGCGCTCCTTTTGCCGCGAGTGCGCGTGGTTGTGCGCCGACACGGCGCGGAGCGTGCATTCTGCGCACGCTCACGCCGGGGGATTAGAGGACGCGAGTGACTTTCTCGGTCTCGATGCGTCGCGGCATGGCCACCGGGTCAGGATTGGCCACCTGAACCAACGACGCGCCGATCGCCAGAACCGCCAACATGCCGTCGATCAATTCGCTCGGCTCGGTCCACGCCGACGTAGACAGCACGCGGTCCGCCGAGGTCAAACCCTTGGCACGCGCCGACGTTTCACACGCGGCCAACACCTCGTCCACCGAAAGGCCCGCGAGCGCCGGACCGGGATGGCGCTCGGCGATGATCTGGTCGCCATGCACTCGCACCGCGGTCGCATAATCGGTGACACCGACCGGAAGATCCGCTGCCGGGCGTCCGAAAGCATCCATCGACAGCACCGCCACCTCCCCTATCCCGGAGCCGGCGGCGACGGCCTCGTCAGCTTCGGCCAGCCGTGCCGCGGTGCACAACGCCACGTCAGCCGGTGTCCCGCCGAGCACGACCTCAGCTCCGATCCACCACACCCCGAACAGCACCGCCGCGGTCTGCCAATGCGCCGGCAGCAACACCGCCACCCGGCTGCTGGCCCCGGCGCCCAGCTCATTTCGCAACAGGTTGCCGGTTTTCGCAGCCCAATTGGCCAATGTCGACGCGGACAGCTCGATCCGTTCACCGGTGGCGTCGTCGTAGTAGGTGACGCGCGGACCAACCGGGTCGGCATGCAGCATGGGGTCGAGGACCGCCGTGCTGAGCGTCGTCACGCTAGATCACGCTAATTGACACATTCGGGTCGATCCGAACCTGCGGTAATGATCGGCGACACCGGCGGCGCAGAGCCGTCGGCCGAGCCTGCGCCGGCCGCCGCCGAACCCGAGCCCGCCGGCAGCGTCGAGCCCCCGCCCTCCAGACCCGAGCCCGGTCCGCTGTAGTCGTTGGCCAGCACGACGCGAACAATTCCCGGCGGTATCGCCGCGTTGCCGATCACGGGCAACCCACCGAGATCTTTGGCCACCGCCTGCGCGCCCACGTCGTCGGCTTTGGCCGCCTGCACCTGGCTGCCGGCCACGTGCGCCGCGTCGTTGTTGCCGACGGTACCCACACTGAAACCGTTGTCCGTCAACACGTTGGACACCGCGGCAGCCAAGCCGTTGATGTCGGTGTCGTTGACCACATCCGCGGTGGTCTTGCCGGGCGTGTACGCCAGCTCGTCGGTCTTGCCTTGCTCTTGATCGTGCAACAGGCTGGCGACCCACTCCTGAACTTTGTTGGGGTCCACTCGCACCACGCTGTGCATACCGTCGTCGCTCCAGCCGGACTCGTCGACCACCGGGATGGTGGCGAAGGCGACGTTGCCGGCGGCCAACTTCTCCAGCTGCTTGACGAAATCGATGATGTCCCAGCCGGACGACAGCACGACAGAACGTTGGATGGCCTGCTGCAGGCGGTCCAGTCGGGCTGGACTGGACAGCGTGTTGGCGGAGATGACTTGGTGGGCCAGCGACGCCATCACCACCTGCTGGCGCACCACCCGGTCGAGGTCGCCGCGGGGCAGATCGTGGCGCTGCCGAACGAAACTGAGCGCCTGCGGCCCGTTGAGCCGCTGCCAGCCGGCCGGGAAATCGGCGCCCGACATCGGTTCGTAGACAGGCTCTTTCAGGCATACGTTGACTCCGCCGAGCGCGTCGGTGATCAGCGCGAAGCCGAGCAGCCCGATCTCGGCGTAGTGGTCCACGGTCACGCCGGTTAGGTCGGCGACGGTCTTGATCAGCGCCTCCCGGCCGGCTTCGGTGCCGCGGGCTTCGGCCTCGTCGAGTGCGGTGCCGGACTCGACCAGGCTGACCCGCTTGTCTTCCTTGACCTGGCCGTAGACCCCGTTGATCTTGGTCTTGCCCAGCCCGGGCGCGACCACGTAGGAGTCACGCGGAATCGAGATCGCGGTAGCGGACCTGCCGTTGTTGGGAATCCGGACCAGGATGATCGTGTCGGTGTTGGTCGCGACGTCGTCGCCGGCGCGCAGCGTAGCCAGCTCTTCGTTGGTCAGTGGGTTGCCGTGGGCGTCGGCGCGGCTGTCCATGCCGACCAGCAGGATGTCGATCGCGCCGTCGTCGCCGCCCTGCCCGAGTGAAGGGGCGAAGACGTGATAGATCCCGTCCTCGAAAGACCGGATCTTGCTCCACGCGACGCCGGTGCCGAGAACCACGGCGACAGCCGCGACGGTGGCGATCACACGAGTCACATGTTGCGCAGGCATCACTGTAGATTACTTGCGCCTCAGCGGGATGTGGGGTAGCTGCGGTCTCGGCGTGCCAGACTTCTGAGGTATGACCACCCCCGCGAGGATCGTGATCACCGGGGCCGCCGGCCAGCTCGGAACACGGTTGACGGCTGACGCGGCTGGCGAAGGCCGGGATGTGCTAGCGCTGACGTCGGCACAGTGGGATATCACCGACGCCGCCGCCGCCGAGCAAATCGTCGTAAACGGCGACGTGGTCATCAACTGTGCGGCGTACACCAATGTGGATGGCGCCGAGAGCGACGAACCCGCCGCCTACGCCGTCAACACCGCCGGGCCTGCCAACATCGCCCGGGCCTGCGCGCGTGCCGGTGCCCAGATGGTGCACATCTCCACCGACTATGTCTTCAGCGGCGATTTCACCGGATCGGCACCTCGCCCCTACGAGCCGGGTGACGAACCGTCACCGTTGAGCGTCTACGGCCGCACCAAGCTGGCGGGTGAATTGGCGGTGTTGGCAACGCTGCCCCAGGCGGTCGTGGTGCGTACCGCCTGGGTTTACACCGGCGGCAGCGGCGGCGATTTCGTGGCCACCATGCGTCGGCTGGCGGCCGGCGACAGCACTGTCACGGTGGTTGACGATCAGACCGGTTCGCCTACCTACTTAGCCGACTTGTCCGCGGCGCTGCTGCAGGTGGCCGATGGTCGGGTGCGCGGCCGGATGCTGCACATTGCCAACGACGGGGCGGTTACGCGGCATCAGCAGGCCAGCGCGGTGTTCGAACTGGTGGGTGCCGACCCGCAGCGGGTGCGGCCGGTCAGCAGCGAAACCCAGCGCCGGCCGGCTCGGCGGCCGCCCTACTCAGCGCTGTCGAGCCGGCAGTCAGTGCAGGCCGGTCTCACGCCGTTGCGGCCCTGGCGGGACGCGCTTGCGGTCGCTCTCGGGGTAGCCTCGCGGCCCTGACCGCTACTCTCGACGCGTGAGTGACGTCCTGTCGGTCGTGACGGTGACCTATTCGCCGGGCCCGCACCTCGACCGCTTCTTGGCGTCATTGTCGCTGGCCACCGAGCGACCGGTACAGGTGCTGATGGCCGACAACGGTTCCACCGATGGGACACCGCAGGCGGCGCTCGAGCGCTATCCCGATGTGCGAATGTTCGACACCGGCGACAACCTCGGCTACGGGGCGGCGATCAACCGCGCGGTTGCCCAGCTCGCGCGGGAAGGTGGCGCCGCCGGCGAGTGGATCGTGGTGGCCAACCCTGATGTGCAATGGGGTCCGGGCAGTATCGATGCCTTGCTCGAAGCTGCCGCTCGATGGCCTCGTGCGGCTGCGCTGGGCCCGCTGATCCGAGAACCCGACGGGTCGGTGTACCCGTCGGCGCGACACTTACCCAGCTTGGTCAGAGGCGGCATGCATGCGGTTCTCGGCCCGCTGTGGCGAAAAAACCCGTGGTCGCTGACTTACCGGCAAGAGCGGCTCGAGCCCACAGAGCGGCCGGTGGGCTGGCTGTCCGGATCCTGCCTGCTGATGCGCCGCGCGGCCTTCGACCAGGTCGGCGGCTTCGACGAGCGTTATTTCATGTATTTCGAGGATGTCGACCTCGGTGACCGGCTGCAGAAGGCCGGCTGGCTGAACGTCTACGTGCCTTCTGCTGAGGTGCTGCACCACAAGGGCCATGCCACCAGCCGCGATCCCGCGCACAATCTGACCGCTCACCACGAAAGCACCTATATATTTCTCGCCGACCGGTATTCCGGTTGGCGGCGTGCCCCGCTGCGGTGGACGATGCGCGCCGGGTTGGCGCTGCGCTCACGGCTGATGGTGCGCAGCGCGCGGCGCAGACAGGCAGGGAGGCGGCGGGCACGATGACCCGACTCGACGTCGATGCGGTGGTGCTTGTCGGCGGCAAGGGCACCAGACTGCGGCCGTTGACGCTGTCGGCGCCCAAGCCGATGCTGCCGACGGCAGGATTGCCGTTTCTGACTCACCTGTTGTCGAGGATCGCCGCGGCCGGTATTCGGCACGTCATCCTCGGCACGTCGTATCAAACCGGGGTCTTCGAGGCCGAGTTCGGCGACGGCTCCAAGCTCGGCCTGCAGATCGACTATGTCAGCGAGCAGCGCCCGCTGGGAACCGGCGGCGGGATCGCCAACGTCGCTTCCCATCTGCACCGCGACACCGTGCTGGTGTTCAACGGCGATGTGCTTTCCGGCGTCGACCTGCACCAGATGCTGGACCACCATCGCAGCCACCAGGCCGACCTCACCCTGCACCTGGTGCGGGTGTCCGATCCGCGGGCCTTCGGGTGTGTGCCCACCGAAGACGGCGTCGTCACGGCCTTCCTGGAAAAGACGCAGGATCCGCCCAGCGACCAGATCAACGCCGGCTGCTATGTGTTCTCCCGCGAGATCATCGACCGCATTCCACGCGGCCGCGAGGTGTCCGTGGAGCGAGAAGTGTTTCCCGCGCTGCTGTCCGATGGTGTGAAGGTGTGCGGCTATGTCGACGCCAGCTACTGGCGAGACATGGGCACACCGGAGGACTTCGTCCGCGGCTCAGCGGATCTGGTGCGCGGCATCGCACCGTCGCCGGCGCTGCGGGGCCATCGCGGTGAGCACTTGGTGCATGACGGCGCGGCGGTGTCGCCGGGAGCCTTACTGATCGGCGGCACGGTCGTGGGGCGCGGCGCCGAAATCGGGCCGGGCGCCCGGCTGGACGGGGCGGTCATCTTCGACGGGGTTCGCGTCGAGGCCGGCTGCGTCATCGAGCGGTCGATCGTGGGCTTCGGCGCCCGGATCGGTCCACGGGCGCTGATCCGTGACGGCGTGATCGGCGACGGCGCCGACATCGGCGCCCGCTGCGAGCTGTTGCGGGGTGCGCGGGTGTGGCCCGGGGTTTCGATTCCCGACGGCGGCATCCGCTACTCGTCCGACGTCTGAGCGCGCCGAGTGGCCAATTATGAAACGCCAGAAGCCTCGCAGAGTGTCATAACTGGCCGCTCGACGCCCTGTTGACCAGATACGTCAGCGCGTCATCGGCCCCGCTGGGCAAGGCGTCGGCCGGCCACCAGCGCAAGTCCACCGATTCGTCGCTGAGCCTGATCTGCGCGCCGGCCGGAGCGTGCGCGACGAACTGCAGGTCGAGGTGACGGGTCGGCACGCCCAGCGAGCAGGTGACCGGATGGACGTGCACGGCAGCCAGTTGCGAGTCGATCCGTAGGCCGGCGACGCCGGATTCCTCGCTGGCTTCACGCAACGCCGCCGCGACGATGTCGTCGTCGTCGTCCTCGCAGTGCCCGCCCAGCTGCACCCACCGGCCCAATCGCGGATGCAATGTCAGCAGCACCCGGGTGCCGCTGTCGTCGAGCACCAGCGCAGAGGCGGTGACATGACCGGCAACGCAATCTCGCCGGCATGAGTCACTGCGACCGTGCACGAATGCCAGCACGGCGTGCCGCAGGGAGTCCTGGGTTGCGTTCGGAGCCTGCCAGCCGGCCAACAGTCCGACTACCGAATCACGAACGCTCACTTGACGATCAACATGCCATCAACCGGCGCCGGTGGTCGGGGTTGCTGCTCAGGTGTTGTCGGATAGCCGATTGCGATGGCGCCCAGCGGTTCCCACTCCGTCGGCAGCTGCAGCTCAGCACGCACGACGTTTGCGGCGAAGATGGTCGAGCCGATCCAGCAGCTACCCACGCCGCGCACCGCCAGCGCGACCAGCAGCGCTTGCACAGCGGCTCCGACCGCGACGGTGAACATGGTGCGCTCAGCCTGGGTGCGGGCGGTGTCGGGATAGCTGTGGGCACCGTCGGGCGCCAGCATTGGAACGACGACTTCTGGTGCTTCGTAGAGAATTTGGCCGCGGGCTATCCGCCGCTCGATGGCATCGGCGGGCTTGCCGTCACCGCCGAGATCGGATCGCCACTTGTCTTGCATGCGGTCGAGCAGGCGGCGGCGAATCGCAGCGTCGCGCAGCCAGACGAACCGCACCGGCCGGGTGTGGTGCGGCGCCGGGGCGGTCAGGGCCTCGGCCGTCGCCGCTTCGATCAGCTGGGCGGGCACCGGCTCGGCACTGAACTGTCGTATCGATCGGCGCAGCAGTTGGGCTTGGCGGCGGCCGGCGTCGAGTGCTTCGGCGGTGCCGAGCCAAAACAGGTCGTCAGTACCCGAGCGCACCAGCTGCCGTGCCGTCGAGCCGTCGTCGCCGAAGCGCAAACCGCGTACCACGGCGGCCGGGATGGCGGTCAGTTTGCCCTTGACCAGATCGGCCGCTGCGGCCACCTCGTCGGCGACGGCGATCTCGGTAACGATCAGCTCGTTGCCGTGCGGATCAGTCGCACCGGCGTAGCCGTGCAACACGGCCATCCCGGCGCTGCCCACCGCCACGTCGGTTTGGCCGTTGCGCCAGGCTCGGCCCATCGTGTCGGTGATAACAACGCCCACGGTGACACCGAGCAGCTCGGCCAGCGCGGTGCGGAGCCTCGCAGCGCTGGTGTCCGGATCGACCGGGAGCAAGGCCAATTCGGCCGCGTCGACGTTGGAGCCGTCGACACCTGCGGCGGCCTGCACCAGTCCGAGCCGATTTTCGGTGATCAACGTGCGTCCCTTGCGGGCCAGCACCCGAACCGCTTCATCGTCAATCAAGCTGCGCCGCAACGTGTCGCGAGCCTCGGCGTTCGTGGGCGCGGATACCAGCCGGCCCTCGCACTTGGACACCACCTTGCTGGTCACTACCACGACGTCACCGTCGCGCAGCCATGGTGCCGCCTGCGTGAGAGCTGCGGCCAGGTCGTCACCGGGCCGAAATTCCGGAAGTCCTTCGATCGGCAGGATTTCCACTGTCGAGGCGCTGCCGTGATCTGTCACGCCGCCACACCTGCCAGCTCGAGCCCAGCGCGCACCATGGCGGCGGTGGCTTCCGAGTCGGTCATCAACAGCGGTATAGAGCGCACCACCACCCCGTCGATCTCGGCGAAGTCGCCGTCGTGGACGAGCCAGCAGTCCAGTATTCCGGTACCGCTTCGGGCCCCGTAATAGCGGCCCACCGCCTCGGCGGTCGACTCGACGCCGACCACGGTCAAGCATTCGTAGGCCATGCCGCGCAACGGCTTTCCCGCGATGAGAGGCGAATAACCGACGATCGGCGCCGGCGCGGATCGCAGCGCACCGCGAATACCCGGGATCGCGAGGATGGCGCCGACACTCACGACCGGGTTCGACGGCGCCACCAAGATGACGTCCGCATCGGCGATCGCTGCCACCACGTCGGTTGCGGCTTGGGCCTTTTCGGCTCCGACGAACGCGAAGCTGTGTGTCGGCACCTGTGCGCGGTAGCGCACCCACCATTCCTGAAAATGAATCGCCCGCCGATCGCCGTCGGCAGGGTCGCTGATGACCACGTGGGTTTCACAGCGGTCGTCACTGGCCGGCAGCAACCGGGCACCGGGCTGCCAGCGGTCACACAGCGCCGCGGTGACCTGCGAGAGCGGGTAGCCGGCACGCAGCATCTGACTACGCACCAAATGGGTGGCCAAGTCGCGGTCGCCGAGTGCGAACCAGTCCGGCTGCACGCCGTAGCGGGCCAATTCCTCCTTGGCATGCCACGTTTCATCGCGGTGTCCCCAGCCGCGCTGCGGGTCGACGCCGCCCCCCAAGGTGTACATGCAGGTGTCGAGGTCCGGGCAGATGCGCACGCCGTGCATCCAGGCGTCGTCACCGATGTTGACGACCGCGGTCAGCTCATGGTCACTTGACGCGCCGGCACCGGAGAACTGTCCCAGTCCCAACAATTGCTGGACACCGACGAGGAAGCGCGCGCCGCCGACGCCACCGACCAGAACCGTCACCTTCACATCGCACGACCCTACGCCCGGCGCGGATGAAGCTTCGACTCCTTCCGCGGCGGCCGATGACCGGTGTGAGCAACACGCCGGAATCCCAACGGCCGCAGAGTGGCTAAATTTCGGTCACGACATGATATTTAATTTCGTTTCAACGCTTGACCAGACCAGCTCACGCGTGTGTAATCACAGCAGTGTCATTTCCCGGTTGGCCGGCCGGATTCGGTGTCGCAGACCGAGATTCGATCATATGTTCGAATCGAGATGGCCGCAGTACTACAGCAGCACAGCGGGCGACATTCATAATCACCGATTCAGTTCAGGAGGCGGCCCAATGTCCTTAGAGCAGCGATGGGGCTTAGCGGAAGGCATAGTGGGCGGCACACCGCACACGACCGCCGTTCCGGCGGCGACAGCGGCGATGACGCGACCCCACTTAAGTCTAGTTCCCAGTGCGGCACCGGTTTTCGAGTCGGCCCCACTGAGCAGTGACCAATGGCAGGACCGCGCACTGTGCGCCCAAACCGACCCCGAGGCGTTCTTTCCGGAGAAGGGCGGCTCCACCCGCGAGGCGAAAAAAATCTGCTTGGGCTGCGAGGTACGTGCGGAGTGCCTGGAGTACGCCCTTGCCCACGACGAGCGCTTCGGCATCTGGGGCGGGCTCTCCGAGCGTGAGCGCCGTCGGCTCAAGCGCGGCATCATCTAGCAATCGGCTGTCGGACTAACTGTCCTCGATCGTCGGGTCGATCACCGAGGGCTCGACGTCCAAGTAGGTGGCGACCTGAGCCACCAGCACCTCGTGCAGTAGTTCGGCGAGTTCGACGGTGTCCTTTGCGCGTCGTTCGATGGGTTTGCGGAACAGCACGATTCGCGCCCGGGTGGCGTTGCCACGGACGTCGACACCGGCCGGGATCAGCCGGGCCAGCGCGATCGGGCCGTCGGCGACAACTTCAGGTGGCCACTGCACGTTCTCGGGGTCTTTGGCCGCAATGCGCGGAATCTCGTCGACCGCGACATCGAGCCCCGACACCCGCTCCTGCCAGCGCCGTTCGATCGGTTCGTAAGCCTCCAGCACCGCCATATCGAAGCGTTCGGCCCGGCTGCGCCACCCCGGCACCGTCGGGGGAAGCAACGGCCCCCGCATTTCGCGTCCTCGACGAGAGGACCTCCGCGCTGAGCGGGCATTTCGGGAGCTGCGCACATCGCCCACCTGGCGATGGTAACGGTTGAACATCGCGGCTCGGCCGATTGCGCGTGTCCGCCACTGCGACGGCGTTTTTGCACGATAGCCTCTCGATCGTGAAGGTTCCCCGTCGCTGCTGCCGGCCCGGGTGTCCGCTTTACGCGGTGGCGACGTTGACCTTCGTGTACTCCGATTCCACCGCGGTGGTCGGTCCGCTGGCTACCGCCAACGAGCCGCACTCGTGGGATCTGTGTGTTGGCCACGCCAGCCGCATCACTGCGCCCCGCGGTTGGCAACTCGTCCGCCACGCCGGCGCACTGGTCGCACCTCCCGAGGACGACGACCTGGTCGCGCTGGCCAACGCGGTGCGCGAAGGTGTCCGGGAGGGCCGCCCGCCGGTCAATGGCTTCTCCGACTCGGCCCGTCACGCAAACGGCGCAGCGGTCCCGGTCTCCGGCAACGGTGCGCTGGCACCGGCAACGACACACCACCCCAGCGGCACCGGCCGCCGACGTGGCCACCTGCGGGTATTGCCGGATCCGCCGGCTAACTAATCGACCTTCTCCAAGGTGTCGACTCAGCGTGCGCCACGCACGAGCCGGCCCGGGCGCGCACCGGTGTCGACGCCGTCGCGTCGGGTGACGACGCCGTTGACGATCGTCGCGCTATAGCCCGAAGCGCCCTGGATCAGACGGTGACCCCCGGCGGGAAGGTCGTAGGCCATGCGTGGGGGATGCAACCTCAGTGCGGCCATGTCGATGACGTTGAGGTCAGCCTTCTTGCCTGTTGCGATCACTCCGCGATCGGTGAGCCCGAACAGCTGCGCTGTGTCGTGCGACTGCTTGCGGATCACGTACTCCAAAGGCAGCTTCTCGCCGCGGTGCCGATCGCGCGCCCAGTGCGTCAGAAGAAACGTCGGGTACGACGCGTCACAGATCATGCTGCAATGCGCCCCACCGTCGGACAACCCCACCACCCCGGCTGGATGCATCAACATCTCGCGAATCGCGTCATGGTTGCCGTAGAAGTAGTTGTAGAACGGCAGCATCAGCATGGCGCTGGCGTCGGACTCCAGCATCAGGTCGTACAGCGTGGACAACGGGTCTTCGCCTCGATCGGCGGCGATATTGGCGACGACCCGTTCGGGGGTCGGCTCGTAGTCGGGCGGATCGCCCAGCGCATAGATTCGCCCCAGCGAGTACTGCACCAGCGCGAACATGTTGTCGAACAGCAACGTTGGGTCGGGCGGCAGATCGTCTTCGGCCAGAATCGCCGCTTTCACCGCGGGATCGGCCAGCCGCCGCGCCAGCTCCTCACGGTCACATTCGGCCTTCAGCCGACGAAACGTCGGACGATGGGTGAACGCGTGATGGCCCGGGAAGCCGAAGAGCATGCCGAACGGGCGCGCGGCGATCTGCGGATACAACTGACTGCCTGCCGCATGAGCAGCCGCCGAGATATCCAGTTGCTCCCGCCACAGGTCGGGGGCCGCGTCGACCTGGATCATGCCGAAGGAGATCGGCCGGTCGATCTCGGCGCCGAGGCGCTGCATCCACTCCAGTTCCTTCTTGGGCGCGATAATGTCCTCGCCCGCAACGCCCTGCGGAGCCAGCTCGAAAACGGCCCGGCCGCCGGCCGCCATAGCCCGGCCAAGACCGAACAATTCGTCTTCTGCGGCATACGTTCCCGGGACCGGCTCCCCGTCGATGGCGCGGTGACCGAGGGTCCGGGAAGTCGAAAAACCCAGCGCGCCGGCCTCGACCGCCTCCTGCACCAGTTGAGCCATCGCTTCGATGTCCTCGGGCGAAGCAGGCTCGTTGCGGGCGCCGCGTTCGCCCATCGCGTAGGCGCGCACCGCGCCGTGCGCCACCTGGCTGCCCACGTCGACAGCGAATCGCTGCTTCTCGACGACGTCGAGGTATTCGGGATAGCTCTCCCAGCCCCACGAGATGCCCTCGGTGAGTGCAGTGCCGGGAATGTCCTCGACACCCTCCATCAGTCCGATGAGCCAGTCCTCGTGTCCTGGCCGCACCGGAGCGAAGCCGACGCCGCAATTGCCGCCGACGACGGTCGTCACCCCATGTCCGCTGGACGGCTCCAGCAGGCTGTCCCAACTGATCTGGCCGTCGTAGTGAGTGTGGATGTCGACAAATCCCGGCGCGACGAGCCTTCCCGTCGCG
Source organism: uncultured Actinomycetota bacterium (assembly GCA_963830605.1). Taxonomy (GTDB): domain Bacteria; phylum Actinomycetota; class Actinomycetes; order Mycobacteriales; family Mycobacteriaceae; genus Mycobacterium. Next base: position 50,255 of record CAWHML010000007.1, read on the forward strand.
TCAATCGTCTCGGCGGCGTCACCTTCCAGCGCAGAGTCACCCGGCGAGCGGCGACGAACCTCGACGATCTTGCCGTCGGCGACGGCGACGTCGGCCAGAAATCGGTCCACGCCCGTCCCATCGACGACGGTGCCGTTAGTGATCTTGAGGTCGAACACGATGACTCCCTCGAATGCCGCACGAGCCGCTACGGTGGTCAATGTAACACTGTTACAGACAGTCGTCTGCTGTGAAGGTGAACCGTGAAGCAACCAGCCGACGCGATCGGCACGCCGCCGGCACGCCCGACGTCGGTGCCGGCGCAGCGCTACTACTCGCCGGCGTTCGCACAGCTCGAGGTCGAGCGAATGTGGCCCAAGGTGTGGCAGCTGGCCTGCACCGTCGACCATGTCGCCGAAACGGGTGACTACTTCGAGTACCGTTGCGGCCCTTACTCGGTGCTCGTCGTTCGCGGCGACGACGGGCAACTTCGCGCGTTTCAGAATGTGTGCCGCCATCGCGGCAACTCACTGTGCACGGGCTCCGGTTCGGACTTGCGCACACTGCGGTGCGGCTATCACGGCTGGACGTGGGACCTCTCCGGCGCGCTGAAGCGAATCCCGAACCGCAAAGGCTTCGGAGCGCTGCGAATGTCGGACTTCCCCTTGGTCAGCGTCACCGTCGATGTCTGGGAGCGGCTCGTTTTCGTCAACCTCGACGTCGATGCGATGCCGCTGGTCGACTATCTGGAGACGATGCCGGACGACATCGAGTGGTGCGGGCTCGGTGACTTCCGCTGCTACGCCACCATGACGATCGAGGTCGAGGCGAATTGGAAGACGATCGCCGACGGTTACAGCGAGACCTACCACGTGCAGACGTTGCATCCCGAATTGCAGAGGTGCATGGACGACGTCCATGCACCGCAAGCGATCTGGACTCATACCGGCAAGTCCGAACAGTTCTACGGTGTCGCAAGCCCGCAGCTCAAAAAGACGCTCAGCGACGCCGAGGTGTGGGACGCATACGTCCAGACGCAGGGTGCGCTGATGGGTGTCTGCGACGGCACTCCGTTCCCGGTCGACCGAGCGGCGCCGGGACGGTCCGTTGCAGAGGTGATCGCCGAGCGCACAAAAACTTTCGCCGCTGAGCGCGGTGTCGATTTAAGCTGGGCCAGCACCGACCAGATGATGCGACTGCACCAGTACAACGTTTTTCCGAACATGACGCTGCTCGCCAACGCCGACCACCTCACGGTCATGACCTCTCGCCCCGGGCCGGATCCGGATCACGGTGAGCTGGTGATGTTCCTGTGGACGCGAATGCCGCCCGGTGCGCCGCGAGCGAAGCCGGCCGAGGTACGGATGACCGCGGCTGAGGCTGAACCCGGGCTGGTGATGACCCAGGACATCACCGTGCTGGCGGGGCTGCAACGCGGCTTGCGTCAGCCGGGGCTCAGCCACTTGACGCTGTCCAACGAAGAACGGCGCATCATCAACATGCACCGGAATCTGGAACGCTACCTCGACTTGCCGCAGGCTGAGTGCATGACCGGGGGTGAGACCGTTGACTGCCTTGCGGCCCAAAACGAGGGGTGATCCCGCCGGCCAACGGGGCGCCGGTATCAACGCAGAACTGATTCTGGCAACCGCGGCGGAGCTGATCGAGCGGGACGGCGTCGAGGCGTTCACGATGCGTGGCCTCGCCGAGCAACTCGGGGTGGCAGTCACTTCGATTTACTGGCATGTCGGCGGGCGGGACAAACTGTTCGACAGCCTGGTCGATCTACTGCTCAGCGAGATGGCGCAGCTGTCGGTCAACGGCGATTCTGCGGTGGAACGAATTGCTTCGCTTGCCCGGTCCCAGCGCAAAGCACTGATCGACCGGCAGCATCTGCTGCGCATCGCTCACGAACGCGACCGAACGCCGCTGCTGTTTCTGCCCATTCAACAAAAACTGGTGGCAGAGCTGGCGCGCATCGGCGTGACCGGAACCGAGGCCGCACTCGTCTTGCGCGCCATCGAAGTGCACGTGATCGCCTCTGCGGTGATGCAGTTCTCGGCTGTTCGCGGCCCCAAACACGACGAGGAGGATCCCTCACTCTGGACTGGGGACTGGCCCGACCAGGCGCTCGTCCAAGCGCTGCAATCGCCGACCGACTATGACACCGTTTTCGAATACGGGCTGGGCGCCTTGCTGGCGACCCTGAGATGAGTCATTGGCATCGGCCACGATGGTCGCGGCGCAACGGCTAGGCTGACGACCGAAAGATCCCCATCGTCAGGAGCCCGGTGATGTCTCGGCCCGCAGCGGCGGTCAACCGTGTGGTCAAGGCTTACGACGTGCGTGGCCTGGTGGGCGAGGAAATCGACGAGTCCCTGGCCGCAGATGTCGGCGCGGCATTTGCCCGGATGATGCGAGGCGAGGGCGCGCGGAGAGTCGCTATCGGTCACGACATGCGCGACAGCTCACCGGCATTGGCGGCCGCGTTCGCTCGCGGTGTCACCAGCCAGGGTCTCGACGTCGTCCGCATCGGCCTGTCCTCGACCGACCAGGTCTACTTCGCCTCGGGATTGCTGGAATGTCCAGGGGCGATGTTCACCGCAAGCCACAACCCGGCTGCCTACAACGGCATCAAGATGTGTCGCGCAGGCGCCAAGCCGGTCGGCGAGGACACCGGACTCGGCACTATCCGCGACGAGCTGGTCGCCGGTGTGCCGGACTACGACGGGCCGCCCGGAACAGCGACCGATCAGGATGTGCTGGTCGGGTACGGAGCGTATCTGCGCTCGCTGGTCGACCTTTCCGGCCTGCGTCCACTGCGGGTCGCCGTGGACGCAGGCAACGGCATGGCCGGGCATACTGCGCCCGCCGTACTGGGTTCCATCGACTCGATCACGTTGCTGCCGTTGTTTTTTGAGCTCGACGGATCGTTTCCCAACCATGAAGCCAATCCGCTCGATCCGGCCAACCTGGTCGACCTGCAGGAGCACGTCGGGGCCGTCACTGCTGATATCGGGCTGGCCTTCGACGGGGACGCCGACCGCTGCTTCGTCGTCGACGAGTGCGGCCGGGCGGTGTCGCCGTCGACGGTGACCGCGCTGGTTGCCGCGCGCGAACTCGAGCGCGAGATCGGTGCCACCGTCATCCACAACTTGATCACTTCGCGGGCCGTCCCCGAGTTGGTGGTCGAGCGCGGGGGCACACCGGTGCGGTGCCGCGTCGGCCACTCCTACATCAAGGCGCTGATGGCCGACACCGGCGCCATCTTCGGCGGTGAGCACTCGGCGCACTACTATTTCCGCGACTTCTGGGGTGCCGACTCCGGGATGCTGGCCGCCCTGTATGTGCTTGCTGCGCTCGGCGAACAGCAGCGGCCGCTGTCGGAGCTCGCGGCGGACTACCAGCGCTACGAATCGTCCGGCGAAATCAACTTCACCGTGGCCGACGCGGCGTCCTGCGTCGAGGCGGTGCTGAAGTCTTTCGGCGGGCGCATCCACTCCATCGACCACCTCGACGGTGTGACGGTGGACCTGGGCGACGGCAGCTGGTTCAATCTGCGCAGCTCCAACACCGAGCCGCTGCTGCGGCTGAACGTCGAGGGGCGCTGCGCCGAGGACGTTGCCGCAGTGGTCCGTCACATCAGTGCCCACATCAGTGCCCAGACGAACGGCACGGCCGAGGCGGCTTCGTGAACGCCGTGGGCGCCGCGGTCGACCTCGACGACGCCGAGGGGTTGATCGCCGCTGACCGCGACGCTCTACTGCGGGCCGCGTCATCGGCGGGCGCCCAGGTGCGGTCGACCGCGGCGGCACTGGACGAAGGCGCGCTGGACTCGGTGCGCGGTCCCGGTCCGCCTCGCACGGTGGTCTGGGTCGCCGGCCAAGGCACTGCCGAGACGGCCGGTGCGATGCTGGCCGCGTCGCTGGCCGGGGTAGCCGCCGAACCGATTGTGTTGGCCGCCGATGCACCGCCGTGGATCGGGGCGTTGGACGTGCTGGTAGTGGCCGGCGACGATCCGGGCGACCCAGCGCTGGTGAGTGCCGCCGCGACCGGTGTGCGCCGGGGCGCCCGGGTCGTCGTCGCCGCGCCCTACGAAGGCCCGCTGCGGGACACGACCGCCGGTCGGGTGGCGGTGCTGCAGCCGCGGATAGCGATGCCCGACGAGTTCCGGCTGTGCCGGTACCTGGCCGCAGGGCTGGCTGTATTGGAGAGTGTGGATGCCGGGCTGCGGACCGACCTCGGGCTGCTGGCCGACGAGCTGGACAGCGAAGCGCTGCGCAACAGCGCCGGCCGGGAGGTGTTCACCAACCCGGCGAAGGCGCTCGCCCTGCGCTTGTCCGAGCACCGCGCCGCGCTGGCCGGCGACTGCGCCGCCACTCTGGCGCTGGCCAGGCACGCGTCGTCGGTGTTGCTGAGAATCGGACACCAGGTAGTGTCCGCGGCCGGGCTGGCGGACGCGCTGATCGCGCTGCACACCACACCCGAGCACCTCGATCCGGCGGACGCGCTGTTCCACGACGAACAGATCGACGGTCCGCTGCCGCAGCGGCTCCGCGTCTTCGCACTGACGCTGGCCGCCGAGCGCACCGTGGTGGCCGCGCGACTGGCCGGGCTCCGCGACGTCGAGCTGGTCGGTGCCGACGACATTCCTGACCTGCCGGACCCTGCAGCCAGCGCACCGGCGCCGCTCGGTGTGCAACGCACCGAGCAGCAGCTGGCAATACTGGCCGTCCGGCTGGAGATGGCCGCCGTTTACGCGCGACTGGTGCGGGGATAACTAGAACCGTGGAACTGCTACGCGGAGCGATACGGACCTACGCCTGGGGGTCGCGCACCGCAATCGCGGAATTCACCGGGCGGCCGGTGCCGGCCGCTCACCCCGAGGCGGAATTGTGGCTGGGCGCGCACCCGGCCGACCCTGCGCGGCTGGAGACCGACGACGGCGAAAGCTCACTGTTGGAGGCCGTGGTCGCCGACCCCGAGGGACAACTCGGGTCGGTGGCGCGCTCCCGGTTCGGTGATGTGCTGCCGTTTCTGGTCAAGGTTTTGGCGGCCGACGAGCCGCTGTCGCTGCAGGCTCATCCGAGCGCCGAGCAGGCGGTCGAGGGTTACCTGCGCGAGGAGAAACTTGGCATCCCGCTTGCCTCGCCAATGCGCAACTACCGCGACACCAGTCACAAGCCCGAGTTGCTGGTGGCGCTGCAACCGTTTGAGGCGCTCGCCGGTTTCCGGCCGGCCGCGCTGACCGTCGAGCTGCTGCGTGCGCTGGCGGTCGGCGACCTCGACCCTTACATCGGATTGCTCAACGACCAGTCCGATGCCGACGGGCTGCGAGCGCTGTTCACCACCTGGATCACCGCTCCCCAGCCGCACATCGATGCCCTGGTGCCCGCCGTGCTGGACGGCGCCATCCAGTACATCACGTCGGGGGCGACCCGCTTCGCCGCCGAAGCAAAGACCGTGCTGGAACTGGGCGAGCGCTATCCCGGCGACGCAGGCGTGCTGGCGTCGTTGCTGCTGAACCGGATAACTTTGGCACCGGGAGAAGCGATCTTCCTGCCGGCCGGCAACCTGCACACCTATCTACGCGGCGTAGCCTTCGAGGTGATGGCCAACTCGGACAACGTTTTACGCGGCGGGCTGACGCCCAAACACGTCGACGTGCCCGAACTGTTGCGGGTGCTGGACTTCACTCCGACCACCGAGGCGCAGTTGCGGCCGCCCATCCGGTGTGACGGCATCAGCCTGGTGTATGTGACCGCAGCCGAGGAGTTCGCCTTATCGGTGCTGAAGCTCGACGGCGAACACCTCGGGCATGAGGTCGATGCTCCATCCCGTCACGACGGGCCGCAGATTCTGCTGTGCACCGAAGGTGCGGCGACGGTGCACGGCAAGTCGAAAAGGCTGACCTTGCAGCGGGGAATGGCCGCCTGGGTTACGGCCGACGACGGTCCCATCCGACTGGTCGCGCGCCGGCCCGCGACACTGTTTCGGGCTACCGTCGGCCTTTGAGCACCAGAGCGGGCTGACTTATCGTGTCGCGGGCAGCTTTTCGCGTTGCTCTCGGCGGGTGTTCCGCCGTTCGCGCCACAGTTGCCGGCGCTCGCCGAGCCACAGCCGCATGTTGTGCCGGACTGTGCGGGTAATCAACCCCGCCGACGGAATCAGGTACAAGCTGTCGAGCAGACTGAACCGGCGCAAAAACCACTCCGCCAATACAGGATCGGTCTCGGCGGCACCGAGGAACTGGTCGAACAGACTGCCGACGGGCCGATACCACCACGGTGTTTGGCCGCTGGCATGGTGGAACGCGAAATCGCCGATACTGTTCATCACCCACACCGGGTAGGTGGTCTTGGCGGTGGCGCGGTTGACTTCACGCACCACATCTCCGCTGCGCGACTCCAGCGCCCGGCGCAGATGACCGGCCTGCAGCGACGTCATCGTCATACCCTGCCCATAAGTCGGGTCGAAGCTGGCCACCGCGTCCCCTAACGGCACGATGCCGGCGGGGAAGCGTCTGAGCTTGTCATAGCGGCGCCACCTGGTGGCGGGAAAGCGGTGAAAAGCCACCTCCCCGACCGGTTCCGCCTGTGCGATGGCCGCGGCCAGGTGGGGCGGCAGCAGTGTGTCGGCGAGTGCTCGCATCTCGGGAAAAGTATGCGGCGGTTCGACTTTGGCAACGCCGAAGGTGGTCAGTACCCAGGCGCGGTCCTCGTAGCAGAGCATGCCGAGCCCGAGCGGATGCTCGCGCGACGCTCCGGCCACCACCACCTTCTGGTCGATCAGGCCGTCGGGAATGCGCAGTTGCTGGGAGGCATAACCGATGCCCACGTCGACGGTGTCCTCACGCGGCCGCTCGAAACCCCACTGCTCGAGCCACACCGGCAGCCTGGTGCCGCGGCCGGCCGCGTCGACCACCAGGTCTGCGGGCACGAACTGCGAGCCGCCGCCATCCGCGGAGTCCAGCAGCACGCCCGTCACCCGCTGCGTGCCCTCGTCGAATCGCGGTTCGCGGACCGAGCCGTCGCGGACGTCGACGTTGGCGATTTGCAAGACCCGGCGGCGGATCTGCCATTCCAGCTGCGGGCGGCTCGGCACGTAGGCGGTGAACTCGTCGCGCAACCGATGGCCCGTACCAAGCACATGGCCGGCAGCGCCGAAGTAAATGCAGTCCGGGCGGTTCTCCAGAATCGGGACTCCGGCGCTGACCATCTCGTCGAGCAATCCGGGGAACAATGCGTCGAACTCTGCTGCACCGCGCGCCATCAGCAGATGCACGTGCCGCCCCTGCGGCACCGCCGTGCGGTTCACCGGAGAGCCTGGCAGTTCGTCGCGTTCGAAGACGGTCACCCGGTCGTAGAAGTCCGAGAGCACGCGTGCGGCGCACAGCCCCGCGATACTCGCCCCGATTACCACCGCGTGGGTCGGTGCCGGTTTGCCGGCGTGTTCCCCCGCGTTTTCCTCACCCACCCGCATTCCCGCACAGTACTAGGTACATTGCCGTCACACGAAAAGAAGGGATGGCGCATGGTCCGTCAGCGCCGCATGAAGTCGGTCGAACAGTCGATCGCCGACACCGACGAGGTGAGCACGCGACTGCGCAAGGATCTCAGCTGGTGGCACCTGACCGTTTTCGGGGTGTCGGTGGTCATCGGAGCCGGCATCTTCACCGTCACCGCATCCACCGCGGGTGATGTCACCGGCCCGGCCATCTGGATCTCGTTTCTGATCGCGGCTGTCACCTGTGGCCTGGCCGCCCTGTGCTACGCCGAGTTCGCCTCGATGCTGCCGGTGGCCGGCAGCGCTTACACGTTCTCCTACGCGACGTTCGGTGAGTTTCTGGCTTGGACCATCGGCTGGAACCTGGTGCTGGAACTGGCGATCGGGGGCGCCGTGGTGTCCAAGGGATGGTCGAGCTACCTCGGGGCGGTGTTCGGATTCGCCGACGGCATCGTGACTTTGGGCTCGTTCGACTTCGACTGGGGTGCGGCGCTGATCGTCGCGCTGGTGGCCACCCTGCTCGCCCTGGGCACCAAACTCTCGTCGCAGTTTTCGGCGGCGGTCACCGCGGTCAAGGTGTCAGTGGTGCTGCTGGTGGTAGTCGTCGGTGCCTTCTACGTCAAGGCCGCCAACTACAAACCGTTCATCCCGCCGCCCGAAGTCGACCACGCCGGAACCGGTGTCGACCAGTCGGCGCTGTCGTTGCTGACCGGGGCACACAGCAGCCATTACGGCTGGTACGGAGTGCTGGCCGGGGCATCGATCGTGTTCTTCGCGTTCATCGGCTTCGACATCGTGGCCACCATGGCTGAGGAGACCAAGCAACCGCAGCGCGATGTGCCGCGCGGCATTCTGGTGACGCTGGGGCTTGTGACGGTGCTCTACATCGCGGTCGCGGTCGTCCTGTCCGGGATGGTGCCTTACACCGAACTCCGCGATACCGGCGACGGGCGGCGCGCGAACCTGGCCACCGCCTTCGCGGCCAACGGCGTGCACTGGGCCAGCGGTGTGATTTCCGTGGGCGCGCTCGCCGGGCTGACCACTGTCGTGATGGTGTTACTGCTCGGCGGCTGCCGGGTGCTGTTCGCGATGGCCCGAGACGGGCTGTTACCGCGGCAACTGGCCAACACCGGCACGCGCGGGACCCCGGTGCGGCTCACCGTGCTGGTCGCGTTGCTGGTCGCGGGGACGGCGTCGCTCTTCCCCACGGCCAAACTCGAGGAGATGGTCAACGTGGGCACCTTGTTCGCCTTCCTGCTGGTGTCAGCCGGGGTGATCGTGCTGCGCCGGACTCGCCCCGACCTACCCCGTGGTTTCCGCACACCGTGGGTGCCGGTGTTGCCGATCGCCTCGGTGCTGGCATGTCTGTGGCTGATGCTGAACCTCACCGCGTTGACCTGGATCAGATTCGCGATCTGGATGGCTGTCGGAACACTTATCTACTTCGGTTACGGCCGCCGGCACTCGGTGCTGGCCGCCCGGTTGGCCGGCGCGCATCCCGCTCCGATGCCGTCGGAAGCCGATCGCGCGTGGACCGATACCCGCCGCTGACAGCCGCTACTCCACCGGGCGCAGCTGTTGCATCAGGTTGCCGCCCGACCCGGCCACCACCGGCGCACTGTCGATGACTCGGTACATGCGCCTTTACATATGCCCGTCTCGTGTCTAGACAAAAGACGCAAACCGGGGTAATGTCCAACACACGGCTTGGTGACTCGCAGGAAAGGAGGTTGGCGGTATGACGGGTCAGATCGCCCCAGAGGTGTGGCAGGACAGAAAGCGTTATCTGTGGTTGCTCGGGCTCATCGCCCCGACCATGCTGACGGCAATCTTGCCGATCGTGTGGGGCATGAACCAGCTCGGCTGGCGGACCGCCTCACAGACGCTGTTCTGGGTCGGCCCGATCCTGGTCTACATTGTGTTGCCCGTGCTTGACCTGCGGTTCGGACCCGACGGCCAGAACCCGCCCGACGAGGTAATGGAGCGGCTGGAGAACGACAAGTACTACCGCTTCTGCACCTACCTCTACCTTCCCTTCCAATACCTCAGCGTCGTCCTGGCGGCCTACCTGTTCACCGCGTCGAACCTCGGCTGGCTGGGCTACGCCGGCCCGCTCAGCTGGCCGGCAAAAATCGGGCTGGCGTTGTCGGTGGGTGTTCTCGGCGCAGTGGGCATGAACGCCGCGCACGAGATGGGCCACAAGAAGGACGCGCTCGAGCGGTGGCTCGCCAAGATCACGCTGGCCCAGAGTTGCTACGGCCACTTCTACATCGAGCACAACCGGGGGCACCACGTGCGGGTCGCCACGCCCGAAGACCCGGCGTCGGCTCGCTTCGGCGAATCGTTCTGGGAATTCTTGCCGCGCAGTGTTTTCGGGAGCTTGCGCTCGGCGTGGCGGCTGGAGTTCCAGCGGCTGCGCCGGCTGAACAAAAGCCCCTGGCACCTGTCCAACGACGTGCTCAATGCCTGGCTGATGTCGGTTGTCCTGTGGGGAATGATGATCGCGGTGTTCGGCCCGGCCCTGATCCCGTTGGTGATAGTCCAGGCGGTATACGCCTTCAGCACATTCGAGACGGTGAACTATCTCGAACACTACGGATTGCTCCGGCAGAAAACCGCCAACGGCCGCTACGAGCGCTGCGCACCCGAGCACAGCTGGAACTCCGATCACATCGTGACCAACCTGTTCCTCTACCACCTGCAGCGTCATAGCGATCACCACGCCAACCCGACACGGCGCTACCAGACATTGCGCAGCATCGACGGCTCGCCCAACTTGCCCGGCGGATACGCGTCGATGATTTCGCTGACCTACTTTCCGCCGCTGTGGCGAAAAGTCATGGACCACCGGGTGCTCAGCCACTACGACGGTGACATCACCAGGGTCAACGTGCATCCGCGGCGCAGGCGGCAGCTGCTGGCCCGGCATGCGGCGGTGTCGTAATGGTCGCATTCTGCTGCCCGGTCTGCGGCTACGTCTACGACGAAGCTAAAGGCGCTGCGCGCGAAGGTTTCCCGGCCGGTACGGCTTGGGACCGCATTCCCGACGATTGGTGCTGCCCAGACTGCGGTGTGCGCGAGAAAGTGGACTTCGAACCGACGTCCGGCGACGACGCTTCCGCGCTGCGATGAGGAGGAGCCGGACAATTGGAAAGGAGCAAACCAGTGAATGATTACAAGCTGTTCCGCTGCATCCAATGTGGCTTCGAATACGACGAGGCGCTGGGCTGGCCGGAAGACGGCATCGCCGCCGGCACCCGCTGGGACGACATCGGAGAGGATTGGAGCTGCCCGGACTGCGGTGCGGCCAAATCCGACTTCGAGATGATCGAAGTCGCTCGTTCTTGATCGGCGCGGTTCAGCAGTAATGTCGCGGCCATGAAGCGGGTCCCGTACGCGGAAGCCTCACGGGCCCTGCTGCGCGATTCGGTCCTCGACGCGATGCGCGATTTGCTGCTTACCCGTGACTGGTCGACGATCACCCTGGCCGACGTGGCCCGCGAAGCCGGCATCAGCAGGCAGACCATCTACAACGAGTTCGGATCGCGGCAGGGGCTGGCTCAGGGTTACGCGCTGCGGCTGGCCGATCGGTTGGTGGACCTGGTCGACGACGCCGTTAACTCCAACGTCGGCGACATCTACGCGGCCTTCCTGCAAGGGTTTCGGGCATTCTTCTCCGAGTCGGCCGCCGACCCGCTGGTCATCTCGCTGCTGACCGGCGTGGCGAAACCCGATCTGCTGCAGTTGATCACCATCGACAGCGGCCCGATCATCACCCGCTGTTCACAGCGCTTGACTTCGTCCTTCATGGATAGCTGGGTCAAGGCCAGTGCCGACGATGCGGGGATACTGGCCCGCGCCATCGTGCGACTCGCGATGAGCTATGTGCCGATGCCGCCGGAGGCCGATCACGACGTGGCCGCCGACTTGGCGCGGCTGATGACACCTGCGGCCGAACGCTACGGCGTACTGCGGGACGACGCGGGCCGGTGGGACCGGGGAGAAGCACAGCCATAGGCTGGTGTCGCAACCAGACTCTCCCGGGGGCAGGGCACTGCGCAGCTGGGATAATATATATGCAAGCTAACTATTGACGACAAGGATTGACTCACCCATGACGACGACCGAACAATCGCTCCGCGCTGACGTCCGTAACGGCATCGAATTCAAGGTCGCCGACCTGTCACTTGCCGACTATGGCCGCCGGGACATCGAACTCTCCGAACACGAGATGCCGGGTTTGATGTCGCTTCGACGCGAGTACGCCGATGTGCAACCGCTCAAGGGTGCCCGAGTCTCCGGTTCGCTGCACATGACGGTGCAGACGGCGGTGCTCATCGAGACCCTGGTCTCGCTGGGCGCTCAAGTCCGCTGGGCGTCGTGCAACATCTTCTCCACCCAGGACCACGCCGCCGCCGCCGTCGTCGTCGGACCGCACGGCACCCCAGAGGAGCCGAAGGGCGTGCCGGTGTTCGCGTGGAAGGGCGAGACGCTTGAGGAGTACTGGTGGGCCGCCGAGCAGGCCCTGACCTGGCCGGACGAGCCGGCCAACATGATTCTCGATGACGGCGGCGACGCCACCATGCTGGTGCTGCGCGGCGCGCAATACGAAAAAGCCGGCGTGGTGCCGCCGGCCGAAGAGGATGACTCGGCCGAGCACAAAGTGTTCCTCAACCTGCTGAACGAGCGCTTCGAGACCGACAAGGACAAGTGGACCAAGATCGCTGAGTCCGTCAAAGGCGTCACCGAGGAGACCACCACCGGCGTGCTGCGGCTCTACCAGTTCGCCGCCGCCGGTGATCTGACGTTCCCGGCGATCAATGTCAACGACTCGGTGACCAAATCCAAGTTCGACAACAAGTACGGCTGCCGACACTCGCTGATCGACGGCATCAACCGCGGCACCGACGTGCTGATCGGCGGCAAGACCGTGCTGGTCTGCGGCTACGGCGACGTCGGCAAGGGCTGCGTGGAATCGATGGCGGGTCAGGGTGCCCGGGTCACCGTGACCGAGGTCGACCCGATCAACGCGCTGCAAGCTCTGATGGAGGGCCACGACGTCAAGCGGGTGGACGAGGTCATCGGCAACGCCGACATCGTCATCACCGCCACCGGCAACAAGGACATCATCACGCTGGACCACATGAAGGCGATGAAGGACAAGGCGATCCTGGGCAACATCGGTCACTTCGACAACGAGATCCAGATGGCCGCGTTGGAGCGTTCCGGCGCCACCAAGGTCAATATCAGGCCGCAAGTGGACCTGTGGACCTTCGGCGACACCGGCAAGTCGATCATCGTGCTCTCCGAGGGCCGGCTACTGAACCTGGGTAACGCAACTGGACACCCGTCGTTCGTGATGAGCAACAGCTTTTCCAACCAGGTCATCGCCCAGATCGAGCTGTGGACCAAAAACGACGAGTACGACAACGAGGTGTACCGGCTGCCCAAGCACCTCGACGAAAAGGTGGCCCGCGTGCACGTCACCGCGCTCGGTGGCGAGCTGACGAAGCTGACCAAGGAGCAGGCCGAGTACATCGGCGTCGACGTCGACGGGCCCTACAAGCCCGACCACTACCGCTACTGAGCCTGGCTCCGCCGAACGTCACGCCAGCGTGGCCTCCGGCGCCGAAAGTCCCGCCAGCGTGACGCGCAGGAGCGCGGGGTAGGCTCCCGCCGTCTTGTGCCGCCGACCAGGGCACCGCGGCCGCGCAGTGCTCATCCCGGCGAGTATGCCAAGGCGAGTCCGCCGCTTCGTCCTTCATGTCGGTGCTTGTCGGTAGGCTCGCGCCGTGCTGATCGCGATCGAAGGGGTGGACGGCGCGGGCAAGCGAACGTTGTCCACCGGCTTGACCGCGGCATTTCAGGCGGTCGGGCAGTCGGTGGCCACCCTGGCGTTCCCACGCTATGGCCAGTCGGTGGCCGCCGACGTCGCCGCGGAGGCGTTACACGGCAGCCACGGCGACCTCGCGACGTCGGTGTATGCGATGGCGATGCTGTTCGCGCTGGACCGCGCCGCTGCGCGCGACGACATCGAGAAGCTCGGCCATGACCACGACGTGGTGATCCTGGATCGCTACGTTGCCTCCAACGCCGCCTACAGTGCGGCCCGCCTGCGCCAAGGCGCCGACGGTGAGGTGGTGGCCTGGGTGCACGAGGTCGAATACCAGCGGCTGCACCTGCCGACGCCGGATCGGCAGGTGCTGCTGAATGTCTCGGCCGAACTCGCCGCCCAGCGCGCCCGCGAGCGGGCCAGCCGGGAAATAGGCCGGGCGCGCGATGCCTACGAGCGCGACAACGACCTGCAGCGGCGCACCGGTGCGGTGTACTCCGGTCTGGCCGCCGGCGGCTGGGGCGGGCCATGGCTGGTGGTCGATGCGGACGTCGATCCCGGCAAACTGGCCGCGACGCTGACCGCTCGATCGTGAGCTGTGGTTAATCCTGCAAGAAACACGCGCGTAGTAAACGAGTTTTATCGCGTTCTGGTGACACCATGGAGACCATGAGGCAAAGGATTCTCGTCGTCGATGACGACGCTTCGCTGGCTGAGATGCTCACCATCGTGCTGCGCGGTGAGGGTTTCGACACAGCGGTAATCGGTGACGGCAGCCAAGCGCTCACCGCGGTTCGCGAGCTCCGTCCGGATTTGGTGCTGTTGGACCTGATGCTGCCCGGGATGAACGGCATCGACGTGTGCCGGGTGCTGCGGGCCGACTCCGGTGTGCCGATCGTCATGCTGACGGCCAAGACCGACACCGTTGACGTGGTGCTCGGTCTGGAGTCGGGCGCCGACGACTATGTGATGAAGCCGTTCAAGCCGAAGGAACTGGTCGCACGGGTGCGAGCACGGCTACGACGCAACGACGACGAGCCCGCGGAGATGCTGTCGATCGCCGATGTCGACATCGACGTGCCGGCGCACAAGGTAACCCGCAACGGTGAGCAGATTTCGCTGACACCGCTGGAATTCGACCTGTTGGTGGCGTTGGCGCGCAAACCGCGTCAGGTGTTTACTCGTGATGTGCTGCTCGAACAGGTGTGGGGATACCGTCACCCAGCTGACACGCGCCTGGTGAACGTGCATGTCCAGCGTCTGCGGGCGAAGGTGGAGAAAGACCCGGAGAACCCGACTGTTGTGCTGACCGTTCGAGGAGTGGGTTACAAGGCCGGACCTCCGTGATCCCAGGCGGCCGCCGTGAGGAGAAGCGGCGCGGGTGATGTGGGGCTCGAGGCGACGGACGCGGGGTCGCTGGGGGCGCTCGGGCCCAATGGCGAGCGGAATGAGCGCGTTGAGTCGAGCCGTCGGGGCCGCGTGGCGCCGCTCGTTGCAGCTGCGGGTGGTCGTGTTGACCATCGGTCTGTCGTTCGCGGTGATCGTGGTACTGGGTTTCGTGCTGACCAGCCAAGTGACCAACCGGGTGCTCGACGTCAAGGTCCGTGCCGCTACCGAACAGATCGAGCGGTCCCGCACCACCGTCAGCGGGATCGTCAGCGGCGAGGAGGCGCGCTCACTCGATAGCAGCCTGCAACTGGCGCGCAACACCTTGACGTCGAAAACCGAGGCGTCGTCGGGCGCGGGGTTGGCGGGTGCGTTCGACGCGGTGCTGGTGGTGCCCGGTGATGGGCCGCGCCCAGCGACGACGGCGGGTCCGGTCAACCAGAT
This sequence comes from uncultured Actinomycetota bacterium, assembly GCA_963830605.1. Classification (GTDB taxonomy): domain Bacteria; phylum Actinomycetota; class Actinomycetes; order Mycobacteriales; family Mycobacteriaceae; genus Mycobacterium. The sequence continues at coordinate 65,403 of CAWHML010000007.1, forward strand.
CCCGCCGACGTTGCGAGATTTCGTGAAAGCCGGACAGGTGAGCTATCAGTACGCCACCGTGCACACCGACGGCTTCTCCGGCCCTGCGCTGATCATCGGCACGCCGGCGTCGTCTCGGGTCACCAACTTGGAGTTGTACCTGATCTTTCCGCTGGCCAGTGAGGCCAGCACGATCTCGCTAGTGCGCGGCACCATGGCGACCGGTGGTGTAGTGCTGCTGGTGTTGCTCGCCGGTATCGCGCTACTGGTTTCGCGGCAGGTGGTGGTGCCGGTGCGGTCGGCCTCGCGGATCGCCGAACGGTTCGCTGAAGGGCATCTGTCCGAGCGGATGCCGGTGCGCGGTGAGGACGACATGGCGCGGTTGGCGGTGTCGTTCAACGACATGGCCGAAAGCCTGTCGAGGCAGATCACCCAGCTCGAAGAGTTCGGTAATCTGCAGCGGCGCTTCACCTCCGACGTCAGCCACGAACTGCGGACGCCGTTGACCACGGTACGAATGGCTGCCGACCTGATCTACGATCACAGCGCCGACCTGGACCCGGCGTTGCGGCGGTCCACCGAGCTGCTGGTCAGCGAGCTTGATCGCTTCGAGTCGCTGCTCACCGACCTCCTGGAAATTTCCCGGCACGACGCCGGTGTCGCCGAATTGTCGGTCGAGGCGGTCGATCTGCGTTCCACGGTGAGCAGCGCGCTGGGCAATGTCGGGCACCTGGCCGAGGAAGCCGGCATCGAGTTGCTGGTCGATATGCCCCCCAGCGAAGTGATCGCCGAAGTCGACGCGCGCCGGGTGGAGCGGATTCTGCGCAACTTGATCGCCAACGCCATCGACCATGCCGAGCGCAAGCCGGTACGGATCCGGATGGCCACTGACGAAGACACCGTCGCGGTGACGGTCCGCGACTACGGGGTCGGGCTGCGACCCGGCGAAGAGAAGCTGGTCTTCAGCCGGTTCTGGCGCTCCGACCCGTCGCGGGTACGTCGATCCGGCGGCACCGGTCTGGGTTTGGCGATCAGCGTGGAGGATGCGCGGCTGCATCAGGGCCGGCTCGAGGCTTGGGGGGAGCCGGGCAGCGGCGCCTGTTTCCGCTTGACACTGCCGCTGGTTCGCGGTCACAAGGTGACGACCAGCCCATTGCCGATGAAACCCTTTGTGGCAGAGCGCAAGGAGCGTCAGCTGCGGCAGCGCGAGCATGCCGAGCGGGGCGCCTGATGCGTTTGCCTCATCGCCTGGATCATCCTCCTCGTCCCGTTCCGGTCCGCATCGTCACCAGGCGGAAATTGGCCGTGCTGCTTCTCGGTGCGGTGACGGTGCTCGCCGGATGTGCTGGAGTGCCCAGTTCGTCGGAGCCGCAAGCCGTTGGCACCGTCGCGCGTCCGGCACCGTCGAACCTGCCGAAGCCGACGGCGGGCATGGATCCCGATGTCCTGCTGCGCGAGTTCCTCAAGGCCACCGCCGATCCGGCGAACCGGCACCTGGCAGCACGTCAGTTTCTCACCAAGTCAGCGTCGGACGGATGGGACGACGCTGGCAGCGCCCTGCTGATCGACCATGTAGTTTTTCTCGAGACCCGAAATGCCGAACGGGTTTCGGTCAACATGCGGGCCGACATCTTGGGGTCGCTGTCGGACATGGGTGTCTTCGAGACCGCCGAAGGAGTGCTGCCGGATCCTGGTCCGATCGAGTTGGTCAACACTCCGGACGGCTGGCGCATCAATCGTCTACCCAACGGAGTGTTCCTGGACTGGCAGCAGTTTCAGGCCACTTACAAACGCAACACACTGTATTTTCCTGATCCGACCGGCAAGACGGTGGTTCCCGATCCGCGTTATGTGGCGGTGGCTGATTCCGATCAACTGGCGACCGAGTTGATTTCGAAGCTGATCGCCGGGCCGCGCCCCGAGCTGGCCAACGCGGTGCGCAACATGCTGGGTCCGCCGTTGCGGTTGCGCGGCCCGGTGACCCGCGCCGACGGCGGCAAGAGCGGTGTGGGCCGTGGTTACGGCGGCGCCAAAGTCGACCTCGAGAGCTTGTCCACCACCGATCCGCACAGCCGCCAATTACTTGCCGCGCAGATCATCTGGACGTTGGCGCGAGCCGACATCAAAGGGCCCTACGTAATCGATGCGGACGGCACCGCGATGGACGACCGGTTCGCCGACGGCTGGACCACCTCCGATGTTGCCGCCACCGATCCAGGTGTCGCCGACGGTGCCGGAGCCGGAGTGCACGCCCTGATCGGTGGATCGTTGATGATGCTGGACGGGCAACAATCTACGGCGGTGCCCGGGCAATTCGGAGAGATGCCCGATCAAACCGCGGCGGCACTGTCGCGCAACGGCCAACGGGTGGCGTCTGTGGTGACGCTGCGCCCGGGTGCTCCGGATTCCGCGGCTGCGTTGTGGATTGGCGACCTTGGTGGTGCGGCGGTGCAGTCAGCAGACGGGCACAGTCTGTCGCGGCCGAGCTGGTCACTCGACGACACCGTTTGGGTGGTGGTGGACGGCAACAGCGTGTTGCGTGCGATCCAGGAACCGGCGTCAGGGCAGCCGACGCGAATCCCGGTCGATTCGGCGGCGGTGTCCAACCGCTTCCCGGGCGTGATCAAGGATCTGCAGCTTTCGCGGGACAGCACCAGGGCTGCGATGGTCATCGAGGGTCAGGTCATCCTCGCCAGTGTCGAACAGACGCAAGCCGGCCAGTTCGCCCTCACTTATCCGCGACGGTTGGGTTTCGGACTGGGCAATTCCGTGCTTTCTTTGGCATGGCGGACCGATGGGGATATTGCGGTTACCCGCAACGACGCCACGCATCCGGTGTCGTATGTGAACCTCGACGGCGTGAATTCCGACGCGCCGAGCCGCGGTCTGCAAACTCCGGTGTCGGCGATCGCGGCCAACCCGTCGACGGTCTACGTTGCCGATCCGCGCGGGGTGGTGCAGCTTTCGGGCTCTGCGGCCGAGAACGAACAGAGCTGGGCAGACGTTGCGGCGTTCATGAAGGGCGGCGCGGTGCCGGTGCTGCCGGGGTGAATTGTGAAGGTCGCCGTTAGTCGCTAGGTTCCTGGCGTGGCCGCTGAGGTATAAGGGTTGGAGCCGTCATTCGCTGGAGTCAATAGCGGCCGGTCCGTAGGCTGCCTGTGGTCAAAGAGTGCGGATGGCCCGTGATATCGCATACATCATCAGTTGGCTAAAGCACTTTTCCTTAGAACAGAGGCGACGCAAACTGCAGCGTCTGATGTTCCCCTGTCCCCCCCGACCGCCACACTGGCCGAATGCTCGACCTGATCCTCCCCTTGGAATGCGGCGGCTGTGGCGCGCCGTCGACGCCATGGTGCGACGTCTGCGCCAGGGAGCTGGCAGTCGGCCCCGATGAGCCGCATGTGGTCAGCCCGCGGATCGACCCGCAGGTGCCGGTGTTCGCACTCGGCCGTTACGCCGGCGCGCGCCGCCAAGCAATCATCGCGATGAAAGAGCGGGGCCGTGCCGATCTCATCGCCCCGCTGGCGCAGGCGCTTGCCGTCGGCGTCCACCGACTCCTGACGTGGGGCATGATCGAGGCGCCGATCACCATCGTGCCGGCGCCGACCCGTCGCTCGGCGGCCCGGCGACGTGGCGGCGATCCCGTCACCCGCATGGTCACCGCCGCGGTGACACATCATCCGCAGATCGACGTCGCTCAGGCGTTACGCATCAAAGCCCTCGCCCGCGACTCTGCCCGACTGGGTAGCGCCGACCGCGAGCGCAACCTCGCAGGCGCGGTCATCCTCCGGCGTCACCGCATACCCGCCGAACGCGAGGTGCTACTCGTCGACGACATCGTCACCACCGGCGCGACGGCTCGCGAGTCGGCGCGGGTGTTACACGGCAACCGCGCACGGGTCGCCGCTGTGCTCGCCGTCGCCCACGCCTGAGCCGCCTTGCGACAGCCTGCAATTAACGCGGCGTCAACGATGTGAAGAACTCGCAAGAGCTGAACCAAAATAGTGGCACCTCACGCGCACGGGGGTTACCGTCGGGTCAAGCATCCGTGAACACCTCACGGCGGCGTTTCGAAAAAAGTTGAGGCGCCACGTCACCGACAGCGGTAGGAGGTGAATTCTCGACACCTTGCACCGGCGGGCGGACTGCGCCAAACCCCTTGAACCCGTCGGCGCCTGCAATTGATAGCTGGGCACGCCAAGCGCGTGCGACGCGACAGAAACGAGTTGTGAAGTATGTCGAGGCAAACCGTGGACTCCAGCCAGCTGCTGGCCGACACCGACGAGCAGGCCGAACCCACAGCGAAAGTTGAGGTCGTCGTCAAAGGCCGCAACGTCGAGATTCCTGACCACTACCGCACCTATGTCTCGCAAAAGCTCGCCCGCCTGGAACGGTTCGACCGCACGATCTACCTGTTCGACGTCGAACTCAAACATGCCCCTAACAGACGTCAGCGCAAATCGTGTCAACGGGTGGAAATCACCGCGCGGGGTCGTGGACCGGTAGTCCGTGGGGAGGCGCGTGCCGACAGCTTCTATGCCGCTTTCGAGTCCGCGGTCAACAAATTGGAGAGCGGCCTGCGTCGCGGGAAGGACCGCCGCAAAGTTCATTACGGCAACAAGACGCCGGTATCGCTGGGTGAGGCCACGTCACCGGCGCCGCCACTGCAGTCCACTGGCGACGAAGAACCCGCGCCACGCGATGGCGCGACCGACGACCACGTGCCGGGCCGGATCGTCCGTACCAAGGAGCATCCGGCCAAGCCGATGTCGGTCGACGACGCCCTCTATGAAATGGAGCTGGTAGGCCACGACTTCTTTCTGTTTTTCGACAAGCACACCGAACGGCCCTCAGTGGTGTACCGGCGTCACGCCTACGACTATGGCCTGATCCGGCTGGCCTGACGCACTCGTCCCCGCGAACCTCGAGTTGTGGGGCAGCCAAGAAGCAAATCGGCGCAACCAGTCGACGTTCGACGGCTGAACAAGCAAGTCACCTAGGATGGGGGCGCTCACCATTCCTACCCAACAGGGGACCTAGCTGTGCTGTCGAAGTTGCTGCGCCTTGGTGAAGGACGCATGGTCAAGCGCCTCGGGCGCGTCGCCGATTACGTCAATAGCTTGGCCGACGACGTCGAGAAGCTCACCGACGAAGAGCTGCGCGCCAAGACCGACGAGTTCAAGAAGCGGCACACCGAAGGCGAAAGTCTCGACGACCTGCTGCCCGAAGCGTTCGCGGTGGCCCGGGAAGCGGCCTGGCGGGTGCTCGACCAGCGTCCCTTCGACGTGCAGGTGATGGGTGCCGCGGCGCTGCACTTCGGCAACGTCGCAGAGATGAAGACCGGCGAGGGCAAGACGTTGACCTCGGTGCTGCCCGCCTATCTGAACGGCATCGGCGGCAAGGGCGTGCACATTGTCACCGTCAACGACTATCTGGCGAAACGCGACAGCGAGTGGATGGGCCGGGTGCACCGCTTCCTGGGCCTCGACGTCGGCGTGATCCTCGCGCAGATGTCGCCCGACGAACGGCGAGTGGCCTACGCCGCCGACATCACCTACGGCACGAACAACGAATTCGGCTTCGACTATCTGCGCGACAACATGGCCCATTCGCTGGAGGAATGTGTTCAGCGCGGCCACAACTTCGCGATCGTCGACGAAGTCGACTCGATTCTCATCGACGAGGCCCGCACTCCGCTGATCATTTCCGGGCCCGCCGACGGCGCCTCCAACTGGTACTCCGAGTTCGCCCGGTTATCGCCGTTGATGGAGAAAGACGTGCACTACGAGGTCGATCTGCGCAAGCGGACGGTCGGCGTGCACGAAGTCGGGGTGGAATTCGTCGAAGACCAGCTCGGCATCGACAACCTCTACGAAGCCGCAAACTCGCCGCTGGTCAGCTACCTCAACAACGCGCTCAAGGCCAAAGAACTGTTCACCCGCGACAAGGACTACATCGTGCGTAACGGCGAAGTGCTCATCGTCGACGAGTTCACCGGTCGCGTGCTGATCGGCCGCCGTTACAACGAGGGCATGCACCAGGCCATCGAAGCCAAAGAGCATGTCGAGATCAAAGCCGAGAACCAGACGCTGGCGACGATCACGCTGCAGAATTACTTCCGTCTCTACGACAAGCTCGCCGGCATGACCGGCACCGCGCAGACCGAGGCCTCCGAGCTGCACGAGATCTACAAGCTCGGGGTGGTTCCCATCCCGACCAACAAGCCGATGATTCGGACCGACCAGTCCGACCTCATCTACAAAACCGAGGAAGCCAAATACATCGCGGTGGTCGACGATGTCTCTGAGCGCTACGAAAAGGGACAGCCGGTGCTCATCGGTACCACCAGCGTGGAACGTTCGGAGTATCTGTCCCGGCAGTTCACCAAGCGACGAATTCCGCACAACGTCCTCAACGCCAAGTACCACGAGCAGGAGGCCGGCATCATCGCCGAGGCGGGCCGCCGCGGCGCCATCACCGTCGCCACCAACATGGCCGGCCGCGGCACCGACATCGTGCTGGGCGGCAACGTCGACTTCTTGACCGACACCCGGCTGCGCGCGCAGGGCCTGGACCCGGTGGAAACCGCCGAGGACTACGAGCAGGCCTGGCACGAGGAGTTGCCGAGAGTCAAAACCGAGGCCGCCGCCGAGGCCAAGGAAGTGATCGACGCCGGTGGGCTGTACGTGTTGGGCACTGAGCGGCACGAGGCGCGGCGCATCGACAATCAGCTGCGCGGCCGCTCCGGCCGTCAGGGCGACCCCGGCGAGTCGCGGTTCTACCTGTCGCTGGGTGACGAGCTCATGCGTCGCTTCAACGGCGCTGCGCTGGAGTCGTTGCTTACCCGGCTCAATCTGCCCGACGACGTGCCGATCGAGGCCAAGATGGTGACCCGCGCGATCAAGAGCGCGCAGACCCAGGTCGAGCAGCAGAATTTCGAGGTCCGCAAGAACGTCTTGAAATACGACGAAGTGATGAATCAGCAGCGCAAGGTGATCTATGCCGAGCGCCGCCGCATCCTGGAAGGGGAGAACCTCAGGGAGCAGGCCCTGGACATGGTCCGCGACGTGATCACCGCGTACGTCGACGGGGCGACGGCCGAGGGTTACGCCGAAGACTGGGATCTGGCAAAGCTGTGGGAAGCGCTGAAGACGCTGTTCCCGGTCTCGATCGATCACAAGGACCTGCTTGACTCCGACGCTGTCGGCGAGCCCGGCGAGCTGACCCGCGAAGAGCTGCTCGACGCGTTGATCGAAGACGCCGAACGGGCCTATGCCGCCCGCGAATCCGAACTCGAGCAACTGGCGGGCGAGGGCGCGATGCGTCAGTTGGAACGCAACGTGCTGCTCAACGTCATCGACCGCAAGTGGCGCGAGCACCTCTACGAGATGGACTACCTCAAGGAAGGCATCGGCCTGCGCGCGATGGCCCAGCGCGACCCCTTGGTGGAATACCAGCGCGAGGGCTACGACATGTTCATCGCCATGCTGGACGGGCTCAAGGAAGAGTCGGTCGGCTTCCTGTTCAACGTCGCGGTGGAGGCGGTCCCCGCGCCGAGTAGCGAAGCCGTGGCGCCGATGGCCGCGCCGGAAGGATTGGCGGAGTTCGCTACCGCGGCCGCGGCCGGTGCCGGAAAGCAGAGCGGTGCCGACGCCGCCGGGGCGCGTGACAGCGCAGCAAACACCTTGCGTGCCCGAGGCATCGACAACGAGTCGCCGGCGCTCACCTACACGGGTCCAGCTGAAGACGGCTCGGCCCAAGTGCACCGCAACGGCGGCGATTCGCACAAAGCCGGGGTGTCGGCCGGGACGAGTCGACGCGAGCGTCGGGAAGCCGCCCGCCGGCAGGGCAGGACAGGCAAACACGCCAAACCGGCGAAGCGGCGCTAGCTAGCGGCCCTATCGACCACTATTGACGCCATGGACGTCAAAGAGGTGCTCATCCCCGGCATCGGCTTGCGGTACGAATTCAAAAGTCACGACGGCGACCGCATCGGGATCGTGGCCCGGCGAAGCGGCGACTTCGAGATCGTGCTCTACGCTCACGACGATCCGGACCAGGCTCGACCGGTCTTCCACCTCACCGACGAAGAGGCCGACGCCGTCGCCCAAATCCTCGGCGCGCCCAAAATCGCCGAACGCTTCACCGAGCTGACCTCCGAAATTCCCGGAATCGACGCCGGCCAGGTGCGGTTGGTGGCAGGCAGCCCTTTCGTGGACCGGCCGCTGGGTGAGACTCACGCCCGGACCCGAACCGGCGCGTCGATAGTGGCGATTGTGCGTCAGGACCAAGTGCTCGCTTCACCGAGCCCGGCCGAGGTATTACGGGCAGACGATGTGCTGGTCGTGATCGGCACCCACGACGGAATCGCCGGAGTCGAGCAGCTCGTCGACAAAGGCTGATCCGTGGAAGTTTCGGTGCCGTTGCTGCTGGAGCTCGGCACCGTCCTGACTTTGCTTGCGTTGTTGGCTTCTGTCGCACGCCGATTCGCCCTCTCCCCGATACCGGTGTATCTGCTGGCCGGTTTGGGGCTGGGTAACGGCGGCATAGCACCGGTTGGCGCGGCGGGCCAATTCATCACTACGGGTGCGCCGATCGGTCTGGTACTGCTGCTGCTCACGTTGGGCCTGGAATTCTCGGCCACCGAATTCGCCAGCAGCCTGCGTCGCCATCTGCCCTCGGCCGGCGTCGATGTCGTGCTCAACGCCACGCCGGGCGCAGTAGCGGGCTGGCTGCTCGGGCTCGACGGGATCGGTGTCCTAGCCCTGGCCGGCGTCACCTACGTCTCCTCCTCGGGTCTGATCGCACGCCTCCTCGAGGACTTACATCGACTCGCCAACCGAGAAACCCCGGCGGTGCTCGCCTTGCTGGTGCTCGAGGACTTCGCCATGGCTGCTTACCTGCCATTCCTGGCCGTGCTGGCCTCCGGCCGCAGTTGGGCGCTGGCAGTCGGCTGGATGGCAGCCGCGGTCTTCGCGCTGTGGCTGGCGTTCACCGCGTCGTATCGCTGGGGTCACCATTTCGGCAGGTTGGTCGGCCATCCGGATTCCGAGCAGCTGCTGCTGCGAGTGTTGGGCATCACGCTGATCGTCGCGGCGCTGGCCGAGCATGTGCACGCCTCGTCCGCGGTGGGCGCCTTCCTGGTCGGGCTGACGTTGACCGGGGAGACCGCGGACCGGGCCCGCAAGGTGCTGGGACCGCTGCGCGATCTGTTCGCCGCGATCTTTTTCCTCAGCATCGGAGTGTCGGTCGATCCGCATCAGTTGGTGCCGGTGCTTCCAGTGGCCGTTGCACTCGCCGCCGTCACCGCAGCGACGAAGGTCGCCACCGGAGTGTTTGCGGCGCGCCAAGAGGGGGTGGCCCGTCGAGGGCAATGGCGCGCAGGCGCCACGCTGATTGCGCGGGCGGAGTTCTCGCTCATCATCATCGGTCTGGTCGGCTCGTCGGTTGCGGGGCTGGCCCCCCTTGCTATGGCATACGTCTTCGTCGTCGCGACCGTCGGCCCGGTGCTGGCCCGCTTCGCCGGAGGCCCCGTACCGGTGGCGCACCGCAAGCCGGCGTAACGCCGTCGCGGTCAGCCGATGTGCAGAGCCACCACCTGCCACTGCACTCCGTCAGCCACCCGAACCTGGGCGACCCGGCAGGCAATAGCGTGAATGCGGCGTCCACGGCTATATGTGCCGAACACCTCGGCCGCAGCGACCGGCCGCAGCGAATCCTCGTTGCCGACGGCCTGCAGTCGAAGCCGCCGAAGCACTGCCGCGGTGTGTTGGCCGACGGTCACCCGGTTCGCCGCCAGAACGGAGTCCACCAAAGGGCTGGAGAGCAGCGGGCGCAGCTGAGAGGCCGGCCGGCGGCGGTCGATGACTTCCAGGACCCGGCGCAGAGCGGCGTCGGCGAACACGGCCGCCGGCCGCAATGTCGGTGACATCGTGTCGACGGGCTTCCGGTTGTCGCAGTCGCGGGTGAGGCGTGGCGTTCGGCACCGCAACACCGGCGACAGCGGTGCACACTGCCGGACGTCACGGGCCGGCGGCTCATAGTCGACAACGGGCCGCACAGCATCAACCGCGTGGTCGGTGGGATTGATGGTCACGGGCACACTCCAGCGGTCGACCGATCGGGGCGAGCCTGCCGGGGAGTCACAGACAGCTGCCGTCATCATGGCATAACCGGCGCATTCGCGTACCCGCTCGGCCTGGCACCTGTGTTGGCAGATACCGTGGGCGACAACATCAATGGTTTCGGAGCTAGCGAGGGGGACCGGAAGTGACGCGCTTGTCCACTTCGGACGCGTCCTTCTATCAGCTGGAGAATACCGACACGCCGATGTATGTCGGGACCTTGCTGATCTTGCGCAAGCCGCGCGCCGGCTTGAGTTACGAGACGTTGCTGTCCACTGTCGAACAGCGGCTCCCGCAGATCCCGCGGTACCGGCAGAAGGTTCGCAAAGTGACGTTGGGCTTGGCGCGGCCGGTATGGGTCGACGACCGCGACTTCGACATCACGTACCACATTCGCCGGTCCGCGCTGCCGTCGCCGGGCAGCGAGGATCAACTTCACGAACTGATTGCGCGACTGGCCGAGCGGCCGCTGGACCAGGCTCGCCCGCTGTGGGAGATGTACCTTGTCGAGGGTCTGGCCAAGAACCGCATCGCGATCTACACCAAATCCCATCAAGCGCTGGTCAACGGGGTAACGGCCCTGGCGCTCGCGCATGTGATCGGCGACCGAACGCGCCGCCCGCCACCGTTCGCCGAGGACATTTGGGTACCGGCCCGCGAACCGAGCACAACTCAGTTGTTGCTTGGCGCCATCGCCGACTGGGTGTCCGCTCCGCGTACTCAGCTCCAGGCCGTTAGCTCCTCAGTCGCTGGGCTGGCAACGAACAACGGGGTTTTTGTTGACTTCGGCCGACGGTTCCTTGATACCGCGCGCCTGGTGGCGCGGGGCACCGCCCCGAACAGCCCACTCAACGCTACGGTCTCCCGTAATCGGTTGTTCACGGTCGCACGCGGCCGCCTGGAGGACTACCGGACCATCCGGGCCCGATTCGACTGCGACATCAACGATGTGGTCCTCGCGGTGGTGACAGGTGCGCTGCGGAATTGGTTGTTGTCTCGCGGTGAGGCGGTGGCACCGCCGGCGGCGGTCCGGGCAATGGCGCCGCTGTCTGTGCAATCCGAAGAGCATCATCAGTCGTTCAGCCCGGGTCAGGCGATCGGCCAGGTGATGCCCTTCCTGGTCGATCTGCCGGTAGGGGAGGGCAATGCGGTTATACGGCTGTCCCAGATCTCGCACGCCACCGAATCGCATCCAGCAGCGGCCAGCCGCGTGGACGCTCAAACCATCGTCACCTTGTCGGGCTTCGCGCCACCGACTTTGCACGCCATGGCGGTACGGGTGGCGACCACTTTCGCTGCCCGCTCGTTCAACCTGTTGATCACCAATGCACCGGGTGCCCAGTCGCAGATTTACATTGCCGGTGCCAAACTGCTGGAGTCCTTCACGGTGCCGCCGCTACTGCACAATCAAGCTCTGGCCATCGGAGTGACCTCCTACAACGGCATGCTCTACTACGCGATCAACGCCGACCGCAAAGCGATGAGCGACGTCCACGTGATGCCGACGCTGATGCAGGAAGCGCTCAATGAGCTGCTGGAAGCAGCACAGTAGCCGGTGTCCAAGGCCGCTACAGTCGCCTGATGCGGGTCTACCTCCCGGCGACGCTGACCATGCTGCAGCAGCTGGTCGCCGAAGGGTCGTTGTGGCCCGTCAACGGCACCGGATTCGCGGTGACGCCGCGGTTGCGGGAGGCCTACGCTCAGGGCGACGACGACGAGTTGGGCGAGGTGGCACTGCGTGATGCCGCGCTGGCCTCGCTGCGGCTGCTTGCTGGTTCTGAGGAGTCGCCGCGGCGCCGAGCGGTGCTCGTCGCTGACGTCGACGATGTGACGCCGCGGCCGGATCTCGACGATGCGGTGGTCCGCCTCGGCCGCCCGGTCGCCATGGAAGATGTTGTCGCCGCATTTGTGGACAACGCGGCTGCGGAAGCGGCTGTGACGGCAGCGATCGCCGTCGTGGACGATGCTGACTTGGGCGATGAGGACGCTGAACTGCTGGTCGGCGACGCCCAAGACCACGACCTGGCGTGGTACGCGACCCAGGAGCTGCCGTTCCTGCTCGACTTGCTGTAGCACAGTGCCAAAACGAATCCGACCGAAGTTACGGTACCGTAGGTTGCAGCAGCGGGTTCGGGGCTACTCCGACCCTCATCCTGCAGGAGTTTCCATGACCAGAAAAACCGCGAAGGTGACGGCTGAGGTCGTCGACACCCGACGCCCCACTGTCGCCGGCGTCGACAAGCATCCCGGTTGGCATCGGGTACGCAGGGCCGTCTCGCGGATCACGACGCCGCTGCTGCCAGATGACTATTTGCATCTGGCGAATCCGCTGTGGACCGCCCGTGAGGTGCGGGGCCGGGTGCTGGAGGTCCGCCGGGAGACTGAGGACTCGGCGACGCTGGTAATCAAACCGGGTTGGGGCTTCACCTTCGACTACCAGCCCGGCCAGTACATCGGAATCGGTGTGCCGGTGCAAGGCCGCTGGCGGTGGCGATCGTATTCGTTGACCTCCAGCCCTGTGACACGGGCGCGCACCATCACCATCACAGTCAAGGCGATGCCAGAAGGTTTTCTGTCAAGCCATCTGGTCGAGGGCGTCGCGCCGGGAACCATCGTCCGGTTGGCAGCACCGCAAGGCAACTTCGTGTTACCGGACCCGGCACCGCCGGAAATCCTGTTCATCACCGCCGGATCGGGCATCACGCCAGTGATGTCGATGCTGCGCACCTTGGTTCGTCGCGAACAGCTCACCGATGTGGTCCACCTGCATTCAGCTCCTACCGTCGCCGATGTGATGTTCGCCGCGGAGCTTGACCAGCTGAACCGCGATCATGGCGGATACAAATTGCAATTGCGCACGACGCGAAGCCAGGGTCGGGTTGACCTTGATCGACTGGATGGTGAAGTGCCGGACTGGCGGGTGCGCCACGCCTGGGCGTGCGGACCTGAAGCCATGCTCGACGATGCCCAACGGGTGTGGTCGGCAGCCGGGGTCTCCGAGCGGCTGAACCTCGAGCGGTTTGCGGTGTCGCGCGCGGCCCCGGCCGGGGCCGGCGGGACCGTGACCTTCGCGAAGTCCGGAAAGAGCGCCGTCGCCGACGCGGCCACCTCGCTGATGGACGCCGGCGAGCGGGCGGGTGTGCAAATGCCCTTCGGCTGCCGGATGGGTATTTGTCAGTCGTGTGTGGTCGACCTGCTCGAAGGCCACGTTCGTGACTTGCGGAGTGGCGATGAGCACGAACCGGGTACTCGCATTCAGACCTGCATCTCCTCAGCATCCGGGGACTGCGTGCTGGACGTGTAAAAGCTACTAACTGGTAACCTACGGTTTCGTAGGTTACGATAGCGTAGGTGCGACTGCACGACGGGAAGGCAACCAAACGATGGCGATCACTGACGTCGACGTATTCACACATTTGACCGATACCGATATTGACAACCTGGCGACGGAGCTGGATGCCATCCGCCAGGACATCGAGGACTCGCGGGGCGAGCGGGACGCTCGCTACATCCACCGCACGATCGCCGCTCAGCGGGCGCTGGAAGTCGCCGGCCGAGTGCTGCTGGCAGCAAGCAAGCGCAGATCAGCCTGGTGGGCGGGTACGGTGACTCTCGGTGTGGCCAAGATCATCGAGAACATGGAAATCGGCCACAACGTCATGCACGGCCAATGGGACTGGATGAACGACCCGGAGATCCACTCTTCCACCTGGGAGTGGGACATGAGTGGATCGTCCAAGCACTGGCGGTACACGCACAACTTCTTGCATCACAAGTACGCCAACATCCTCGGCATGGATGACGACGTCGGCTACGGCATGCTGCGCGTCACCCGCGATCAGCGCTGGAAGCGTTTCAACCTGCTCAACCTGGTGTTCAACACCGTGCTTGCGTTGGGATTCGAGTGGGGAGTCGGTCTGCAGCACGTGGAGATCGGCAAGATTGTCATGGGCCGAGCGGACCAAGAGGAGGCCCAGGCGCGGATTGACGAGTTCCTGGCCAAAGCCGGCCGGCAGGTGGTCAAGGACTACGTAGCGTTCCCGGCGCTGACGTCACTGTCACCCGGCGCGTCGTACACCTCCACGCTCAAGGCCAATGCGCTGGCGAATGTGATCCGCAACGTGTGGGCGAACGCCGTCATCTTCTGTGGCCACTTCCCCGACGGTGCGGAGAAGTTCACCAAGACCGACATGATCGGTGAGACCAAGGGTCAGTGGTATCTGCGCCAGATGCTCGGCAGCGCCAACTTCAACGCCGGGCCTGCATTGCGATTCATGAGCGGCAACTTGTGCCTGCAGATCGAACACCATCTGTATCCCGATCTGCCCAGCAACCGGCTCGCCGAAATTTCGGTGCGGGTGCGCGAGATCTGCGACAAATACGACTTGCCGTACACGACAGGCCCGTTCCTGCTGCAATACGCCAAGACGTGGCGCACGCTGGCCAAGCTGTCGCTGCCGGACAAGTACCTACGGGACACCCCCGACAACGCTCCTGAGACGCGCAGTGAGCGGATGTTCGCCAGTCTGGAGCCGGGTTTCATCGGCACCGATGCAGCGACCGGTCGCCGGCGTGGCTTGAAAAGCGCCATCGCCGCCGTGCGGGGTTGGCGACGGGACAAGCGGGCGAAAGCGCAAGCGGCCCGGCGCCCGAACGACCTGGCAGCTTAGCGCCCGTCGCCGCTTCTGCGCGAGCGTGCGCAGTTGTACGCGGTTCAGCAGCTAATCGGCGGCAAAAACGAACGCTCTGCGTACGGCCATCCACGTTAGTAATACTTCTGGGTATTACTTCCTGCTAGGCTGGCTTGTATGCGGGTGACGAGCAAAGGTCAGGTAACCATTCCGCACGCGGTGCGGCGCAAGCTTGGTATAGAGGCCGGTTCCGAGGTCGACTTCGAGTTTGACGAGTTCGGCGTCAGACTGGTGCGGAAGAAGACCGCGCGGGGAAAGTCAGTGGCACGTCGGATGCGCGGCCGCAGCACCATCGCGATGAGCACGGACGAGATCATGGCGCTCACCCGCGGCGAAGAATAGCTCATCGGTGGCAGGTACGCTCGTCGATTCGAATGTGCTCCTTGACTTGTTCACCGAGGATCCGCAGTGGTGTGAATGGTCTGAGACGCAGCTTGCCGATGCGTTCGACCACGGCCAAACGTTGATCAATCCGCTCGTATACGCAGAGGTCTCGATCGGCTTCGAGCGGATCGAGGATCTCGAGCAGGCGTTGCCGGAAGAGTTGGAGCGCGAGGCAGTGCCGTGGGAGGGAGCCTTTCTGGCCGGCAAATGCTTCATCGAGTACCGGCGGTTAGGAGGCCAGAAACGCTCACCGCTGCCAGACTTCTACATTGGCGCCCACGCCGCAGTAACCGGCCGCTCACTCCTGACCCGCGATCCCCGACGCTATCGATCGTTGTTTTCCCGCCTTGAGCTGATCTCGCCGTGAACGCCGCACTTATGCTGGCGATCGCTCAACCCGACACTGCGGTTTCGCACGAGACACGCTGGCAGAATGTACGAATCCGCAGAGTCACGGCTGGCTTAATGAGATCTCGTCGCCGATCGACTTGTTAACGACCGGGCACTGACAACGCGCAGCTAAGCGGTGTCAACGATGCTGACCAGCTGCTCGAGAATTGCCAGCTGCTGTCGGTAGTCGCCGTCCAGCTTGGCGAGCAGCGTGGTGACGCCCACGGCGTGGTAGCGGCGCACCCGCTCGGCGATTGCCTCGGGCGTGCCGAGCAGATTCGTCAGGCGGCCGAGATCCAGCGGCACCGCGCTGCGGGCGTCGTCGTGCTTCCCGGCTTGCCACAATGTCCGCACCGTTTCGACTTCGGCGCCGTAGCCCAGCCGGGTGAAGGCGTCGTTGTAAAAATTCTGGCCGCTCGATCCGCGTGAACCCATGGCGCCGATGGTGAAGGCGTATCCGTCGGCGTGGCGACGTGCAGCGGCGTCCGCCGACGCGTCGTCGTCGTCGTGGAATTCCACGGCGACCGGGGCGACCAGGTCGAGGTCGTCGAGGGCGCGTCCGGCCCGCGACGCTCCATCTCGCAGCGGATCCAGGAAGACGTCGGCGGCCTCGGGGATGAATGCGTTGCCCAGCCAGCCGTCGGCCAGCTCTCCGGTCAGCCGCAGGTTTTGCGGACCCATCGCCGCTACGTAGACCGGTACGTGCCCAGGTCGCACCATGGGTCGCAGCGCAGCGCCGCGGCTTTCCGGCAGTGGTAGCGGGTAGATCTCGCCGGTGTGCTCCAGCCGGTCGCCGCGGCTCACCATGCGGATGATTTCGATGGTTTCCCGGGTGGCCTGCACCGGCTTGCGAAACCGCACACCATGCCAGCCCTCCATCACCCTTGGGCCCGACGTGCCGACACCCAGCAGGAAACGGCCACCCGACAGTTCCTGCAGGCTCAGCGCTGACGTCGCCAGCAGCGCCGGGGTGCGAGAGCCCAATTGAACGACGAACGTGCCCAGGCCGATCGAAGACGTCTTGGCCGCCAGATACGCCAACCCGGTGAGCGCGTCGTAGCCCCAGACTTCAGGAATCCAGAGCGACGCGACGCCGATCCGCTCGGCGGCTACCGCAAAGTCGACCGCACCCGGCAGGCGGGGTTCGACGATGGCGCCGACTTTCATTGCGGTTGATTGTGGCATGCTCCGGAAGGTCTACAAGATAAGGTGCCGGTGATGCGCTATCGGGATCAACCCACCATCGAAGTAACGCAGCGGGTCCCGTGCGATGTGCGCACGGCGTGGGAATACGTCACCGACATCGGCTTACCGGCGCACAACTCGCCGGAGCTGCAGGCGGTCGAGTGGCTGGGTGATTCGGACACCGTTGAAGTCGGTGCACAGTTTCGGGGCCGCAACAAGCACGAGGCGTTCGGTGACTGGGCGACCGTATGTGAAGTCGTCGAGGTGGAGCCCGAACGCCGGTGGGTGTACAACGTCACTGGACCGGCGGGTGTCAGCGCGACGTGGGGGTTCGAAGTCGAGCCGGCCAGCAACGGCGTGCTGGTTCGGCAGTGGGCGAAGATGGGGCCCGGGCCGTCTGGGCTGAGCCCCGCCATTGCCGCTCAGCCGGAGAAGGAAGCCCGAATCGTGGCACGTCGGTTAGCGGAGTGGCATCAGAACATGCAGGCCAATCTCGACTGGATCGCTGCGCAGGTCGCCGGTTGAGTCACTGCCAGTCGAGGCGTTGCATGTTCGCGGCGTCCTGCCGTACCGGCTCGGGCCGACCGCTGGCCAGGGCAGCCAGTGCCGCGTCTATCACGGTGTTGCTGGCATATCCGTCGTAGGCCGACGCTCCAGTCTGTGTCTTCGCCGCCACTGCGGCCAGCCACGCAGCGTCCTGGGCACGGTAGGCCTGATGGAAGCGCTGTATCCAGTTGTCGGTCGGTGCGGGCGAGGCGAGCGTGAGGGCGCCGCGGCTGCCGACAATCTCGCAGCCGATGTCGTATTGCAGCCCCGGCCCGCGGCCTAGCGACATGACGCCGAGCACGCCGGACTGCGACGTCAACGTGAGGACGACGATCACGGTGTCGCCGTCTCGGCTGGTTTTCGTTATGGCGGAGACTTCTCTGATGTCTTCGCCGCACAACCAGCGGAACACGTCGATGTCGTGGGATGCGCTGCTGGAGATGAGCTCTCGTTCGTCGAAGCCGATAACCGCGAGCGGATTATGGTGACGCTGGTTGATCAGGACGGGCTCTCCGACGTCTCCAGCCCGCAGGCTCCGGTGCAGGTTCTGGTAGTCGGTGTCGAAGCGCCGCATGAAGCCGACCTGCACCAGCCGGTGACCGCTGGCGCGTTCGGCGTTGACCAATTGCCACGACTGGTCGGCTGATGTGGTCAGCGGCTTCTCGCAGAGTACGAATAAGCCTCGGAGGATGCACTTTTCGACGATGCGGTGATGAGTGTCGTCAGCGGTCGCCACCAAAACGGCGTCGACGTCGGCGTCATTCACGCAATCAACCGGATCGTGAAACACGACTGCTTCGGGCACGACTGAGGCGGCGCGCTCGGCGAATGGAGCGTGACTGTCGGCAAGGGCGCAGATGCGCACGTGCGGCCGCAATCTTGCGAAGATCGCGAGGTGCTCCATCCCCATCTTGCCCAGCCCGATCAGGGCCAGCCGCACCGGCTCGTCAACCATGACCGGCTACCTCTGTCCAGGCACCGCTGGACACCGAGGCGGCTACCGCGGCGTGAATCACCGCCGCTCGCAAACCATCAGCGAACATCGGGAGCCCCTCTGGCGCGGTGCCGGTACGGATTGCCTCGTACACATCGGCGACGAACAGGTTGAAGCAATCCTGGTAGCCCTGCGGATGGCCGGCCGGCAACATCGAATAGCGCACACTGCGTGGATCGAGCACCGCCCCGTCGCGCAGCAGCACCGTACTACCACGCAGTCCGCCGATGACAAGCTCATCGGGACGTTCTTGGTTGAACTGTACCGCCGCCTCCCGACCGTCGAAGGAGAAGGACAACTGGTTCTTCCGACCCGGTGAAAATTGGCTGACCACCACGCTTCCCACCGCACCACGATCGGTGCGGAAAGCGACCACCGCACCGTCGTCCTGACGAACACCGCGGCGTGCGGCCACGCCTTCGGTGGCGAAGACAGCGCTGATGCGATGGCCGGTGACGAATTCCATCAGGTCGCACCAATGCGAGCCGATGTCGGCGAACGTCATCGAAATCCCGCTCTGCGCCGGGTCGGAGCGCCAACCAACCGGATCAGCTTGGGCCATATGGTCTTGCAAATAGCCGCCGTGCATCAGCCATACAGCCGCGTCGGCGATCCGGCAACGGGCTTCACGCACCATTGGGTAAAACCGGTAGATAAACGGCACAGCTGCCACTGTGCCGGCTTTTTCGGCGGCCACGGCAAGGGCGGCAGCGTCGCGAACCGTTGTCGCCAAAGGTTTTTCGCAGATGACATGCTTCCCCGCTGCCAGAGCTGCGGCGGTCTGCCCGAAGTGCAGACTGTTGGGTGTGCAGATATGCACGACGTCGACGTCCGCTGCGGTGCAGACTTCCTCTGCAGTGGCCGAGCGTTCGGCCCCGAATCGCGGCGCGGAGCGTTCACTGCTTTGCGGCGTACTGGCAGCAACGGCGGCAATTAGGCCGCCGGCTCGACGTACGGCGTGGGCATGCACCGAACCGACCATGCCGGCGCCGATGATCGCGCTGCGTAGTGGAGGTGGCTGGCTCACCGTGCTAGCTCGGCTTGCGGGCTTCGATCAGCACCCGCGAGCTGTGGGTGACGAAGGGGCCGTCGGCCTCGATCCGTTGGTGCAGTGCGCGCAGTTCGTCGCGATACGCAGCGACAGTGAAGCCCGGAATGATCCAGATCAGCTTGCGTAGAAAATACGTGACGGCGCCGACGTCGAAGAACTCCAACCGAATTTGCTCATGACGTAGGTCGACCACGTCGAGCCCGGCCGCGCCCACTTCGGCGGCGACGGTGTCTGGGTTCAACTGTCCGCGAATGGGTTTGTGCTCCCGCGTTCCGACGAAATGCTCAATCAGTGTTCGGAAATAGATGACGCCGACGTGCTGGGCGAAGTAGGTGCCGTCCGGTTCTAGCAGCCGAAAGATCTCGTCCCACCACACTGCCGACGGGTGTCGCGCTGTCACCAGATCGAATGCGGCGTCGGCGAACGGCAGGGATGGCGATTCACCGGTGGCGACCACTACCACACCCAGCGGATGTAGCAGCCGAGTGGCCAGGGCGATGTTCGGTGGCCACGGCTCGGTGGCGGCCATCGTCGGAGGAAAGGGCCCAGCGCCGGCGAGAACCTCACCGCCGCCGGTGTAGATGTCCAACGCGGACTTCGCCTGTGCCAGGCGATCGCGTAGGAGTCGTTGGTAGCCCCAGGACGGACGCTGCTCAGTGGCCCTGCCGTTCAGCCAGGAGAAGTCCCAGCCCGCGACCGATACCGACTCGGCCTCGGCGACGAGCTGGTCGAAGGTGCGTTCCACGCCGCAGATCGTCGCATGCGCCGACGCCCGGGTGTCCCAGCAGCCCCAGCTTTCTCTGCCTAAAGGAGGGTGTCGTTGTGCCCACCTCCGAGCGACTTCTCCACCCGAATTCAGATTGTCGCTGTGAGACGGGCATAACGGATGCACCTGCTGGCCCGATAGGAAAGGGCGGAAGTGATAATGCAGTCGGTCAAGGATGGTTGAGGACGGCCAGCAGCCGCCGCGCCGCCTCGACCCGCCGGGTGGCCGGCCCGGCCAGCGCGTCCAGAGCGCACTCGGGATCGGCGGGCGGTCCCAGGTGCCCACAGCCACGCGGGCAGGTGTCGATCGCTTCGGCCAGATCCGGGAACGCCATCAGCACGTCGTCCGGCGCGATCAGGGCCAGCCCGAACGAGCGGACGCCCGGTGTGTCGATCACCCACCCATGCCCAGCCAGCGGCAACGCCACCGACTGCGCCGACGTATGCCGACCCTTACCCACACCAGACACGTTCCCGGTGGCCCGATCTGCTTGCGGCACCAGACGATTGACCAACGTCGACTTTCCCACCCCGGAGTGGCCGAGCAGAACGGTGATCTGGTCGGTCAGCAGGGGAGCGACGACGTCGAGCGGATCGTCGCGGCCCGCGGTGGCGACGGTCAGACCTAAACCGGCGAAGTGTTCGGCAAACGGCACCCAGGGCGCCAAATCGGTCTTCGTCAAACACAATATCGGGGTCAAGCCACCGGCGTATGCGGCGATCAGCGCGCGATCGACGAAACCGGTCCGCGGTGGCGGGTCGGCCAGTGCGACCACGATCAGCAGCTGGTCGGCGTTGGCCACCACGACCCGCTCGGTGGGATCGGTGTCATCGGCGCTGCGCCGCAACACGGTTCGCCGTTCGCTGCGCCGCACAATGCGGGCAAGACTGTCGGGCCGGCCGGACAGGTCGCCCACCACGTCGACGTCGTCGCCGACCACGATCGGGGTACGGCCCAGCTCTCGGGCGCGCATGGCGGTGACCCGATGGTCCGGGTCACCGTCGAGCACGCAGCCCCAGCGGCCGCGGTCGACGCTGACCACCATGGCCGCTTTGGCGTCGGCGTGCTCGGGTCGGGTTTTGGTCCG
Organism: uncultured Actinomycetota bacterium; assembly: GCA_963830605.1. Classification (GTDB taxonomy): domain Bacteria; phylum Actinomycetota; class Actinomycetes; order Mycobacteriales; family Mycobacteriaceae; genus Mycobacterium. The sequence goes on from CAWHML010000007.1 coordinate 86,600, forward strand.
CGGCCGCGAGCCTCGCCCGGACCGGATCCTGACGTCGGATTCGTCGTAGTCGCCGGGCCTCAACCGCGAAACCCGTTGTCGGCGACCATGTCCGTCCACAGCTGTGCGAACGCGGGCAGGGTCTTGGCGGTGGTGGCGATGTCATCCACTGCGACGCCTTCGACGCGAAGGCCGATAATCGCGCCGGCCATCGCCATCCGGTGATCGGCGTACGAGCGCCAGGTCCCTGGACGCAGCGGGGTGGCGGTGACCTGCAGACCGTCGGGCGTTTGCCGGCAGTCTCCGCCCAGCCGGTTTATCTCGGTGCTCAACGCGGCGAGCCGGTCGGTTTCGTGGCCGCGCAGGTGCCCGATGCCCGTCAGCCGTGACACCGATCCGGGCCGGGCCAGGGCGGCCAGCGCAGCCACCGCCGGTGTCAGTTCGCCTACGTCACGCAAGTCGACATCGAACCCGCCGTAGTCCTTCGGTCCGCGCACCTCCAGGAACGAATCAGCCCGTCGCACATCAACATTAAGCTTCCGCAGGACGGCTTGGATGATGCCGGCGGGTTGGATGCTGTCGGCCGGCCAGCTGGCGATGCGCACAGCGCCGCCGGTTGCCACGGCCGCGGCCAGGAACGGAACCGCGTTGGAGAGATCCGGTTCGATGTCCCATCGCCGAGCGGCCACCGCGCCAGGGCGCACCTGCCAGCGGGCCGGCATCGAATCGTCGACGTCGACTCCTGCCAGGCGCAGCATCGCCACCGTCATCGCGATGTGCGGAGCAGACGGCAGCGTCGCGCCGCGGTGCTGAACCGTCAACCCTTCGGCGAACGACGCCCCGCCCAACAGCAGCCCAGAGACGAACTGCGACGACGCCGACGCATCGATAGCCACCGTGCCGCCACCCACCGATCCCACACCGTGGACCCGAAACGGCAGACCCTCACCGTCGACGTCGACGCCGAGGCGGCGCAGCGCATCCAGCAGCGGGGCGATGGGCCGCACGCGGGCCTGCGCGTCGCCGTCGAAAACGACCGTCGCGGTACTCAGCGCCGCCAGCGGCGGGACGAAGCGCAATACCGTACCCGCCAATCCGCAGTCCACCCGGGCGCCTGACGCCGGGGCCAGCCGGCCGCTGACCGTCAACTTCGACCCGGTTCCCTCGATCCGCAGCCCCAGGCTGGTCAGCGCGCCGATCATCAGGTCGGTGTCCCGGCTGCGCAGTGCCCCGCAAACCGTCGAAGCGCCATTGCCGGCCGCGGCCGCCAACGCCGACAGGACCAGGGCGCGGTTTGTCTGCGATTTCGACCCCGGGACGGAGACGGTCGCGCACACCGGGATCGGTGTGTACGGGGCCGGCCAGGTGGTCACTTGTCCATCATCGCTTGTCCATCGCTGATCTAAGGGCTCTGCCACCATGGAAGGTATGTGCGGACGATTCGCGGTGACGACCGACCCGGCGCTGCTGGCCGAGAAGATCAAGGCGATCGACGAGGCGTCCGGCGGCGCTGCTGTAGCCGGCCCGAACTACAACGTGGCTCCGACGACGACGATCGCGACCGTGGTGAGCCGGCACACCGAGCCGGACGACGAACCGACCCGGCGGGTACGGATGATGCGATGGGGGTTGGTTCCGCCGTGGGCCAAGGCCGGTGCCGACGGCGCACCCGAGACCAAGGGGCCGCAGCTGATCAATGCCCGCGCCGAGAAAGTCACCACCTCGCCCGCTTTTCGCTCCAGCGCCAAATCCAAGCGCTGCCTGGTGCCGATGGACGGCTATTACGAATGGCGCGCCAACCCGGGCCAGAAAGGCGGAAAAACGCCGTTCTACCTGCACCGTTCGGACGGCGAGCTGCTGTTCATGGCGGGGCTCTGGTCGGTCTGGAAACCGGCTCAGAAACCCGCGAAAGACGCCGCGCCGCTACTGAGCTGCACGATCGTCACTACCGATGCGGTCGGGGAGCTGGCGCAGATACACGACCGGATGCCGCTGGTGGTGGCCGAACGCGATTGGGATCGCTGGTTGAGTCCCGACGCTCCAGCCGACGAGCGGCTGTTGGCCAGCCCGCCCGATGTACGGGCTATCGAGCTGCGTGAGATATCGACACTGGTCAACAGTGTCCGTAACAATGGGCCGGAGCTGCTCGCGCCGGCCGACCCGCAGCCGCAGCAGGCGACGCTGCTCTGAGCCGGGCCGAGACTAGGGCGCCTGGTATCCCGGCGGGTTGACCTCTTCCACCCACAGGTCGACGCCGAGCTGAGCTCCCGGGACGCAGTCGTACACCGACAGGTCGGTGACCCCGGACTCCACCAGCACGTCCTCGCAGAAAACCGAGTTGCCGGTGTACTCGGGGGCGCGTTTGTTGAGGATGACATAGGCGGCGTCGGCGTACACCTCCGGCTTACGGGCCCGCCCCATCGCCTCCTCACCGCCCAGCAAATTCTGCACCGCGGCGGTGGCCACCAGCGTGCGCGGCCACAGCGTGTTCGAGGCGATCCCGTCGGCGCGCAATTCCTCGGCGATGCCCAGCGCGCACAGCGTCATGCCGAACTTGGCCATCATGTACGCCGTCGGCTTGAGCCATTTCGGGTCCAGCAGCACCGGCGGCGACAGCGTCAGAATGTGGGGATTCTCCCGGCCTTTCAGGTGCGGTATGCAGGCCTGCGACACCGCGTAGGTGCCCCGTACCTGGATGCCGTTCATCAGGTCGAACCGCTTCATCGGTACCTCGGTGATCGAGCCCAGGTTGATCGCCGACGCGTTGTTGACGCAGATGTCGATGCCGCCGAACTGCTCCACGGCCTTGGCGACCGCGGATTCGACGGAATCTGGGTCGCGCACATCTCCGACGATGGGCAACGCCTGACCGCCGGCGTCCTCGAGCTCTTGAGCCGCGGTGAACACCGTGCCAGGCAGCTTGGGATGCGGCTCGGCGGTCTTGGCAATCAGCGCGATGTTGGCGCCGTCTTGGGCGGCGCGCTTGGCGATCGCCAGGCCGATTCCACGGCTGGCGCCCGAAACGAACAAGGTTTTGCCCTGCAGTGACATGGCGTCACAGTAACGCGGGTCGTCACGCCTGGGTGCGGCGGTCTTCTGCCAGCGCCGGCGGCGGAAATAGCTCGACCGGCGGCGCTGTTGACTGGTGCGGTCGGCCGGCAGCGCAGGACACCTGTCGGACGCAGCCCCTAGATTAGGAGGGAGGAAGGCTGGTGTCAGCGGCAATGAGCCTCGTCGGCGACGAGCGGTTGGCCGGGTGCCTAATGCATCCGGTGTGGGTACTCGACCCGTCTGGTGACACCGCGACAGAAGGGACCCTGTTAATCAAGATGGTCGACACCGATGGGGTGGCCGGTTCGGAGACGTCGAACGTCCCTCAAACCTCCGCGCCCGTGCGCTCCGAGGAGACCGACGAGCAGTTGACGGCACGGTTCGAGCGCGACGCGATTCCGTTGCTGGATCAGCTCTACGGTGGCGCTTTGCGCATGACGCGCAATCCGGCCGATGCCGAGGACCTGCTGCAAGAGACGATGGTCAAGGCGTACGCCGGGTTTCGGTCATTTCGCGAGGGCACCAATCTCAAAGCGTGGCTGTACCGGATCCTGACCAATACTTACATCAACAGCTACCGGAAGAAGCAGCGGCAACCGGCGCAATATCCGACCGACGAGATCACCGACTGGCAGTTGGCCGCCACCGCCGAGCATTCCTCTACCGGCCTGCGCTCAGCTGAGGTCGAGGCGCTCGAAGCGCTGCCGGACACCGAAATCAAGCAGGCGCTGCAGGCATTGCCCGAAGAATTCCGGATGGCTGTGTACTACGCCGACGTCGAAGGCTTCCCGTACAAAGAAATCGCCGAGATCATGGATACGCCGATTGGCACCGTGATGTCGCGGCTGCACCGCGGTAGGCGTCAATTGCGTGGACTGCTCGCCGACGTCGCCAAAGAGCGCGGGTTCATGCGCGGTGAGCAGGCACCGGAGGAGGTGTCGTCGTGACCGAGTTCACCGGCTCCGGCAGCCACGAGTCGCACGCCCGGGCCGACTGCTCGCAAGTTATCGCCGAGGTGTGGACACTACTCGACGGCGAATGCACGGCAGAGACCAGGGAAAAACTTCGCGACCATCTCGAGAAGTGCCCGGGATGCTTGCGTCATTACGGACTCGAGGAGCGGATCAAGGCGCTGATCGCGATGAAGTGCCGAGGAGAGAAAGCGCCGGAAGGCCTTCGCGAGCGATTAAGGCTGGAGATCCGCCGGACCACGATCATCCACGGTGAGGCGTCCTGGCCGTCCTGAGTCAGCGGCCGCGGGCTAAGAGTTCGGGCGCTTGCCGTGATTGGCCTTGCTGTTCTTGCGGTCGCGCTTCTTACGGCCACGCTTGGCCATGACGGATCCTCCTTGCAGCTGTAACAGCAGGCCAGTCTCTCATGCGGTCGGCTGTGCTGGCTGAGAGGCCTAGATCACCGGAGCAGACTGCCCCCGGGCAAGTGAGCTCTGCACGGGCGAACCGGCGCCGGGATAGCCCGGCTGCGCGCCGCCCTGTCCCGGTGCGACGGCGTTGGGGTAGCCCGGTTGGCCGGGGACCTGCTGGGGTGTGGTGCCGTTGGGGTAGCCCGGTTGGCCGGGGACCTGCTGGGGTGCGATGCCATTGGGGAAGCTGGTCTGCGGTGGGACTCCGGGAGTCACCGCGCTGGGGTAGCCCGGTTGGCCGGGGACCTGCTGGGGTGCGATGCCATTGGGGAAGCTGGTCTGCGGTGGGACTCCGGGAGTCACCGCGCTGGGGTAGCCCGGCTGCCCAGGAAGCTGCCCGGGTGCGACGCCATTGGAGTAGTCCGGGTAGGCCGGGGCTTGTCCAGGTGTGACCCCGCTGGGATAGCCCGGTGTCACGGGCAGCTGCGCCGGCGATGCCGGCGACAGCGACGTCGACCCCGGAGCGCCCGGTATCAGCGAACTGCCGCCGGGAAAGAAGGAATTCAGCAGCGAGTTCAGGGGGCCCAGAAGCGCGTTGGCGACGGTGACCGCCGACGAAGGGTCGGGCAGCGCGGGTGCGGGCGCGGGATCGTCGGCGAGCACAGGTGAGTTGGGGTTCGCCGTCGCGACACCGCCGCCGAGTCCGATCACACCAGCCGCGGCCAGCGCCAGCGCCAGTCCAGCGGTCGCTCTGGCCCGGGGCCGGGCAGAATCGCTGATCGCAGACAAAGTTTTGTACACGGGAGCTCCTATCGTTACGACACGGTTGCACTTCCGACACTTAAGTCACTTGAGCAACTGTCGTTGCCAGGAGTCACAAAGGAAACACGTGGGGGTAACGGAAGGAACTCTATAGATCCCCTTACTAACCTTGAGATTCGCTTACTCTTTGGGTTCAGAACGGTGCCGCACCGCTGCCTCGCCAAGGTGATCGACTGTGGTTCGATGGGACGACGGAATTGCTCAAACACCGCCTGGGTGATGAACGGGGTGATGATGGCCGAGGATGTTCGGGCCGAGATCGTAGCCAGCGTGCTCGAAGTCGTCGTCAGTGAGGGCGATCAGATCGATGCGGGTGACACTGTGGTGCTGCTCGAGTCAATGAAGATGGAAATTCCGGTGTTGGCCGAAGTGGCGGGCACTGTCAGCGAGGTCAGCGTGTCGGTGGGCGATGTCATTCAGGCGGGCGACCTCATCGCCGTGATCAGCTAACAATTGGCTCGCGTGGACCGCTGTCGGGCAGCGAGTTTGGAGTAACGCTTTTGTCTACTCTCGGTGACCTGCTCGCCGAACACACCATGTTGCCGGGCGACGCCGTCGAGCACCTGCATGCCGTGGTCGGGGAGTGGCAATTGCTGGCCGATCTTTCGTTCGCCGACTACCTGATGTGGGTGCGCCGCGACGACGGCGCGCTGGTCTGTGTCGCGCAGTGCCGGCCGAATACGGCGCCGACTGCTCTGCTCGGGGACCCGGTCGGCACCGTCTGCTCCACTGGGCGGGTGCCGCTGGTCGCTGCGGCGTTTGATTCAGGCGCGATCGGGCGGGACAGCGAACGACTAGAACACGGTTCGAACCGCGCACACGCCCATGTGGAAGCCGTGCCGGTGCGGTTCGGCGACCGTGTGGTGGCCGTACTGACTCACCAAACGGCGCTCGAAGCGCATCGCAAGTTGAGTTCGCTGGAAACCGCCTACCTCGGCTGCGCCGCAGACCTCGTCCACATGCTGTCCGAAGGGACCTTTCCTAACGTCGGCGACGTGGCGATGTCGCGCTCCAGTCCGCGCGCCGGTGACGGCTTCATCCGCTTGGACGGCGCTGGTGTGGTGGCCTACGCGAGCCCGAACGCGGTGTCGGCTTACCACCGGATGGGCCTGACCTCGGAACTGGCCGGCCACAACTTGATTGAGGTCACGCGTCCGCTCATCTCGGATCCCTTCGATGCACAGGAATTGGCCGAACACGTCTGCGACTCACTGACGGGCGGTTCGAGCATGCGAATGGAGGTCGATGCAGGTGGTGCGGCGGTCCTGCTGAGGACCCTGCCGCTGGTGGTCGACGGCCGTGCCGCTGGGGCTGCGGTGCTGGTCCGCGACGTGACCGAGGTCAAGCGCCGAGATCGTGCGCTGATGTCCAAGGACGCGACGATCCGCGAGATCCATCACCGCGTCAAGAACAATCTGCAGACAGTGGCGGCGCTGCTGCGGTTGCAGGCCCGCCGGACCGTCAACGTGGAGGGACGGGAGGCGTTGATCGAGTCGGTGCGCCGGGTGTCGTCCATCGCGCTGGTACACGACGCGCTGTCGATGTCGGTCAACGAGGAGGTCAACCTCGACGAGGTCATCGACCGGATTCTGCCGATCATGAACGACGTGGCCACAGTCGACACCCCGATTCGGATCAACCGCGTCGGGACCCTCGGCGTGCTCGACTCCGACCGCGCCACGGCGTTGATCATGGTGATCACCGAACTGGTGCAGAACGCGATCGAGCACGCGTTCGATCCGGCATCCGGGCAAGGCTGTGTGACGATCCGCGCCGAACGGTCGGCGCGCTGGCTCGACGTGGTCGTCCACGACGACGGCCGCGGGTTACCGGAAGGATTCAGTCTCGACGCGTCCGATCGGCTGGGCCTTCAGATTGTGCGGACTCTGGTGTCGGCAGAGCTGGACGGATCGCTGCGCATGCAAGATGCCCCCGCTGGTGGGACCGACGTGGTGCTGCGAGTGCCGATCGGTCGGCGCGCCCGCCTGGCGCAATAGCGCGCATTCAGGCCGTTACGCGGTTGCGGCCCCGACATTAGTTGTCGGGGCCGCAATCCTCGCTAGATGCTGTCAGACTCCGGAGCGAGCTTTCGTCCGGGCGTTGCGGCGCTTGAGCGCGCGCCGCTCGTCTTCGCTCATTCCGCCCCACACGCCGGAGTCCTGGCCGGTGTTCAGCGCCCAGGCGAGGCACTCCGTGGTCACCGGGCAGCGGTTACAGACCAGTTTCGCGTCGGCAATCTGGGCGAGCGCCGGCCCGCTGTTCCCCACTGGGAAAAACAGTTCAGGGTCCGCGTCGCGACAGACTGCTTTGTGGCGCCAATCCATACGTCGTTACTCCTTACTGTGTGCGCAGCAATGCGCACGAGCGATTTTCTTCGGCTGTTAACGCGTGCACAACAAATGTTTCCGAACTGTTGCAGGCGATGTTTCGATCGTTTCACAGGCTCAACAGATGTCAATAGCGCAAGTTACCGCGTGGGCAATCTCACGTTGTCGATCTGTTACCAAAAGCCTTCATCCTTTGTACTACACTATCGCCGAACTCGCGCCGGTGAATTGTCACGGCGATGATCACTGCAGTTCAGGCGGGTTTTCTCGAGGCGGGGCAACGACCGGCAAGGCATCTGGAACGGACCGGAACGTCATCTCTTCCCGCACTCCGAGGTAGTCGCCGTCGAACTGGCTGGCCATCGGCTCGCCGGTGCAGGTAACGCGCACATAAGCAGCGTCGTCGTCCCGAATGAGCTGCTTGGCCTCGAGTTTCGGGCGTTTGGCGAACATCTGGCGGACCAACAGCAGTGACGGCACCACCTTCAAGGCGGTGAGTCCGAACACCCCCAAGCCCGATTCGAATCGGCAATCGGGGTTGGTGTACATCGGCCGGTTATTCGAATATGTCCACGGGCAGGAGTTGGACACGAAGACGAAGTACACGCCGGGAATTGGGTCGCGGTCCGGGAGGTGCACCGTCAGCCTGGGATCGCGGCGGGAGTAGGCCACCGTCGCGCGCGTGGCGGCCATCGTGTACCGCGCGGGGGTGACTTTGATGCCTTTCTCCCGTTTCGCCTCCACCGCGGCCACCGCTTCAGCGTCGACGCCCATGCCTGCGTTCAGCACCGCCCACCGCTCACCGCAGTCGATGACCCCGATCCGGCGCCAATTCTGTTGATGCCCGTAGGTGTCGAGCAGCCCGATGAGCTGATTGGTGGCCACCACCGGATCCGGCGAAATTCCCAACTGACGGGCCAGCACGTTCGCGGAGCCGCCCGGCACGATCGCCACCGCGGGGACGTGGCCGGTCGGTAACTGGCCCGGCCGGCCAAGCAGGCCGTTGACCACGTTGCTCACCGTTCCGTCGCCGCCGTGCACGATGATCAAGTCGACGCCCGCTTCGGTCGCCGCCTGCGCGATTTCCCCGGCATGACCGCGATGCGTGGTGTGCTCGATGCTCAAGGCAAGGCGGCTTTTCAACGCATGCGTGAGCAGATCCCGCCCGGCAGGGCTGGTCGAGCTCGCTGTCGGATTGACGATCAGGACGGCACGCATGACGCAAGAGCTTAAGCCCGGTCACGATGCGGGCAGTGGAGCGACCCGGGGAGGAGGTGGGCAAGTCGAGTGCGCGCCGACGGTGGCTAAGCTGACGCTGTGAGCGCTCATGTCCCGCCCAGCGTGCGTGTCGCGGGATGTGTTGTCGCTGTTCAGGGCCTGCTAGGGCTTACCTTGGCCGTGGCGCTGCTGATCCGCGGGCTGGATGGTGCCGACCAGCGGGTGGTCAACGGCTTCGGCACGGCGATCTGGTTTTTGCTGGCCGGCAGCGGTGTGCTGGCCGCGGGAGCCGCCCTGTTCGTTGGCAGGCGCTGGGGTCGTGGACTTGCGGTGTTCACCGAGCTGTTGCTGCTGCCCGTCGCCTGGTATCTCGCTGCCGGCTCGCACCGGCCGCTGTTCGGCGTTCCGGTGGCGGTCGTCGCACTGAGCGTGCTGGCGTTGCTGTTCACTCCGACCGCGGTGCGCTGGGCCGCCGGCGATCAGCTGAGCCCCGCCAGGTCGGCCAGTGCCGGGCCCGACACCCGATAGCTGATCCACTCCCGTTGCGCGCGCCCGCCGATTGCCTCGTACAAGGCGATCGCATCGAGGTTCCAGTCCAACACCGCCCAAGACATCCGGGTGTAGCCGTTGTCGAGGCACTCGCGAGCCAAAGCCGACAGCAGCATGCGGGCCAGCCCGCGGCGGCGAAAGCCGGAACGGACGAAGAGGTCTTCCAGATACAGCCCCGCGACGCCATCCCAGGTCGAGAAATTGGCGAACCACAACGCCATTGCGCCGACTTGGCCGTCAACCTCGGCGACATGCCCCCGCAGGATCGCCGGATCGCCGAAGAAAGCGGTGTGCATGTGTTTTTCGGTGACGGTACACAGCTCGGCAGCGCCCTCGAACGCAGCCAGCTCGTGGACCATGGCGGTGATCGCCGCGGCGTCGGCCGGCACGACGCGGCGGATAAGTGCTGTCACTGCTCGACTCCCAGTGCGGCCAGTATGGTGGCGAACTTCGTTGTCGTCTCGTCGACTTCGTCATCCGGATCGGATTCGGCGACGATGCCCCCACCGGCGTGGGCGAGCGCCGAGCGGCGATCGGCAGCCAGTTGAGCGCCTCGGATCGCCACCGCCCAGCGGCCGTCGCCTCGTTGGTCGCACCACCCGACAGCGCCGGCGTAGAAGCCGCGATCACCCTCCAGCTCGGCGATGACGTCGCAGGCTTCCTTGGCCGGAAACCCCCCGACCGCCGGCGTCGGATGCAAGGCTAAGACTAAATCAATTGCGGTAGTTGAACGTTCGCGCAGACGACCGCGGATCGGTGTGCTCAGGTGCCAGAGCTTGGCGGTCCGACTCAGCTGCGGGCTGTCGGAAATGGTCAGGTCGTTGCACACCGGCTCGAGGACCTCACGCATCGCGTCGATGACCAGTTGATGCTCGCGTCGATTCTTGACCGAACGGGCCAGCCCGGCACCCGTGGCGTCGTCGATATCGGCGTCGGGGCTTCGCGGGGCCGAACCGGCGAACGGCCGGCACAGCACCCGATCACCGTCCCGGGCAACCAGCAATTCCGGGCTGGCCCCGACCAGCGCCGTACCCCGGTGACGGTCACCGGCTGGCGTCAGGTCGACGAGGTAGGCGAATGCGTCCGGGTCGGCAGCCAGCAGCCGGCGCAGCACGGCTCGGGGATCCAATAGTGCATCGGCGGTCAGCCGCAGCGCGCGGGCCAGCACCACCTTGAGCAGCGAAGCGTGCGGTGCGCGCAGTTCAGCGAGCGCGCGGCGGATACGATCGCGGTGCACGTCGCGGTCAGGGACCTCGGCCGTGATCTGCACTCTCGGCAGCGGCATGGTCGGCCAGTCGGGCAGCGACGGAGCGCGTCGCACGCTATGCGGCACCATCAACGCAGCGGGGCTGCGGGCATCGAAAGGCAACGCGCCCAGCACCATTGGGATGTGCCCGCCGCGCAAGTCAGCGGCGGCCCGCTGCACCTGCGAGTAGCTCTCGTCGATCCGCTCGGCGACGATAACGCCGTCCGGCGCGCACAGCACGAACGGTGGCTCGTCAGCCATGCCGGCAGCTAGTCAGGCTAGATGCGCCAGCTGGCGCACACCGTGCTCGAAGCCGCACACCGCCAGCCCTCCGGCATGCATCGCGACCCGGATGCCTTCACCCACCGCCAGTTCGAGCCAGCGCGCGATCACGGCACGCGAGAAGTGACCGTGTCCCACGAAGACCACGTCGCGTGACTCCATGTGCTTCAACGCCAGCGCCACCGCGGCGTCTGCCCGGTCACCGACCTGCGCGACGCTTTCACCGCCGGGGGCGCCGTGCGTCCAGATCAGCCAGTCCGGATCGGATTCGCGGATGTCCGGAGTGGTCACGCCTTCATAGGAACCGTAGTTCCACTCCGCCAGCAGCTCGGATTCGTCGTCGACGCTCAGGCCGGCCAATTCGGCGGTTTCGACGGCACGCCGGCGTGGGCTGCTGATCACCAGCGGGTTGTCCAGGTCGAGATCCTTCACCGTCTCGGCGTTGGCTCGAGCTTGTTCCCTGCCCTCCTCGGTCAGGTCGATCTCGGTACATCCGGTGTGCTGGCCGGACTTGGACCATTCCGTCTCGCCGTGACGCAGCAGTACCAACCGGTGATCTTCAACGCCCATGCCGACCGATTCTGCCTGACACTCGTCGCCATGTCCGGCGGGCATGGCAGGGGAGATGCCAGGATGTCACTGTGACTGACATTCGGGTACTGGCGGTGGCCAATCAGAAGGGCGGGGTGGCCAAGACCACGACGGTGGCCTCGCTGGGAGCGGCGATGGTCGAGGAGGGGCGACGAGTGCTGCTTGTCGACCTCGACGCGCAGGGCTGTCTGACGTTTTCGCTCGGCCATGATCCCGACAAACTGCCGGTATCGGTGCATGAGGTGCTGCTCGGCGAGGTGGAGCCCAACGCCGCGCTGGTCACCACGGCCGAGGGGATGACACTGTTACCTGCCAACATCGACCTGGCCGGCGCCGAGGCGATGCTGTTGATGCGGGCCGGTCGCGAGTATGCGCTCAAGCGCGCGCTGGCCAAGCTCAGCGACCAGTTCGACGTGGTCATCGTCGATTGCCCACCGTCGCTGGGGGTGCTCACTCTCAACGGGCTCACCGCCGCGGACGAGGTCATCGTGCCGCTGCAATGTGAAACGCTGGCGCATCGGGGCGTCGGGCAGTTTTTGCGCACGGTCGGCGACGTCCAACAAATCACCAACCCGAGTCTGCGGCTGCTTGGCGCGTTGCCGACGCTTTACGACTCGCGGACCATTCACAGTCGTGACGTGCTGCTCGACGTCGCCGACCGCTACGACCTGCCGGTGTTGGCCCCACCGATCCCACGTACGGTGCGCTTTGCCGAAGCCAGTGCATCGGGATCGTCGGTGATTGCCGGGCGTAAGAACAAGGGCGCTGCCGCCTACAAGGACTTGGCGCAGGCGCTGCTCAAGCACTGGAAATCGGGCAAATCGCTGCCCACCTTCAGCCCGGACGTCTAGTGGACGGGTCAGCCGAGCGCCACCACGCTGTTGCCGCGCTGTTCGATGACCTCGGAACCAACCACCGCGACAATGACCTTCGAACTACCCGGCGGGCGGCTCACCGGAATGACGCGCTCGTTCGTCCCGGTGAGCAGGTCGTACACCCCGAGACCGTCGCTGACCGGGACGAGCAGCCGGCCGGCCATCATGACCGCCGGGCCGAGCGGAACAGCCGGCCCGCTGGCGGCGATGGTGTACCGGTATGTCAGGTCCGTGGCGTCGAACACCACGACGCTGTCGCCGGTCCACCAGGTGAGCATTGCTCCCAGGCTTGATGTCGCGCCAGGCTGCGACGGCGGTTTGGGCAGCGGTGTGCTCGACACCGTGACACCGGTGTCGTCGACCACGTCGACCTTGGGCTGCGGTAACGGCAGGTAAATCGCCGTGTTGGCGTCCGAGACGGCCAGCACCCGGGCGCCGGAATCAGCGTCGATGCCTGGCTGCTGAACATCGTGTTGCTCGGGCTCGTCCTCTTCTTTGCTGGGGCGCAACAGCGCCAGCCGTAGGTCACGCTGCTTCGGACACGCCTCGAGCACCGACACCGCCGAGGAACTCGCCGCCGCCGACAGCAGGGCGCACCCGGTGTGCAGCCGTTGCGCCGACGGCTTCACCGGGGCATCGATCTCGCCGTAGGAAAGCATCCGCACCAGATCCGAGCGCCACAGTTCCAACCTGGCCCTGCCCGTCGACAACACCGTCGTTCCATCGGAGGAGACGTTGACGTGGCCGTCGGCGTAGCTGCTGCGAGCGGGTCCGCGCTGGCCGGTCGACCCGTCGATGGTGCTGACCTGGCCGCAGCCCCGGTCGTCGCGGTATACCGCCACCGCGTAGCGGTAAACCCACGACACCGCGCATAGATCCGTGCCGCGCGCGTAGCTCCAGCGCGGCTCACCGCTGACCGGGTCGCGTCCGTCGACCTCGCGTCGGTCACCGGTGACGACGGTGCCGCCCACCACGACAGGTCCAGCGGTCGCGGTGCTGCTGGCGGTCCAGAGCTGACGAAGCGTGACCGGCACCTGGCGCGCCGGCGTGGGGTTGGGCAGGGGGACTGCGGCGGGCCGGCTCACCGTAGCCCGGGCGTCGCTGGTCCACCACAGCAGCGCCGCAGCGACAGCCACCACGGCCACGATCGACGCGGCGGCCAGCACATCCGCCTTGCTGCGACGTTCGGGTTTGACCATCGACAGGGGCGGGTTCAGTCCGCCTTCGCCGCTACGGCGCCTGCCGTTGATCGACGCCGCCGACGACGGCGGCGGCCGTTGTGCGTCGACGCGTCGCCGGACGACGCCGCGGAGTCCGCCTCGGGTACGCCGTCGCCGTTGGTGGCCGGGTGTCCGCTCGTCGCTTTGCCGCCCCGGGTCCGCCGGCGGGACCGGTCGCCAGAGCGGGGACGCGAGCCTGAAGTCTGGGGCTCCCGGGTGGCCCGCTTGGCCTGGGACGCTCGGGGCTCGCCGACAGAGGCGGCGGCCTCGGCCGGGATGCCCAATTCGGCATAGAGATGGGGCGAACTCGAATAGGTCTCGGCAGGGTCAGGACAGCCGAGGTCCAAGGCTTTGTCGATCATCGCCCAGCGCGCGAGCTCGTCCCAGTCCACCAACGTCACAGCGACGCCGGTGCGCCCCGCGCGACCGGTGCGGCCGATCCGGTGCACGTAGGTCTTCTCGTCGTCAGGGCACTGGTAGTTGATGACGTGGGTGACATCGTCGATGTCGATACCGCGAGCGGCGACGTCGGTCGCGACCAGTACGTTGATCGCGCCGGTGCGGAACGCTTTGAGCGCCTTCTCCCGCGCGATTTGGCCAAGGTCGCCGTGCACGGCGCCGACGGCGAATCCGCGCTCAGCCAACTCATCGGCCACCTTCTGGGCGGTGCGCTTGGTGCGGGTGAAGACCATGGTGGCGCCGCGATCACGGGCTTGCAGCACCCGGCTGACCAGTTCGACCTTGTCCAGAGCGTGCGCGCGGTACACGAACTGCTCGGTGGCGTCGTGTACTGCCGAGGCGTGCGGCGCCTCGGCCCGGATGTGGGTGGGCTGATTCATGAAGGTGCGAGCCAGCGTGATGATCGGATCCGGCATGGTGGCCGAGAACAGCATCGATTGCCGATCGTCGGGGATTTGGCGCAGGATGCGTTCGATATCGGGTAAAAAGCCCAGGTCGAGCATCTCGTCGGCCTCGTCCAGGACAAGCACGGCTAGACCGCCCAATTGCAGGTGGCCTTGCTGAGTCAGGTCGAGCAGCCGCCCGGGCGTGCCCACCACGACGTCGGCGCCGGCGCGCAGCGCCTCGATCTGGGGTTCGTAGGGTCGTCCCCCATAGATGGAAACCACTGAGAGCTGCCGTTCCCCGTCGGATCCGGCGGTCAGATATTTAGCCGCGCCGGCCAGGTCTTCGTAGACCTGCAGGCACAACTCACGGGTAGGTACCACGACCAGCGCCCGTGGGATGCCGCTCAGCGGCCGCTGACCGTCCGAGATACGCTGCAGCAGCGGCACGCCGAATGCGAGCGTCTTTCCCATACCGGTGCGGGCCTGACCGATCAGGTCGTTGCCGTCCAGCGCCAGGGGCAGGGTGAGTTCTTGAATAGCAAACGGGTGTTCAATGCCTTGTTCGGTTAGTGAGCGGACTATTTCGTCGCGAACTCCAAGCTGGGCAAAGGTTAGTTGGTGTGGGGTGAGGACTGGACTCATGCTTTGGCGATAAGCCTTTCGGTGTCAGGTTCTGCTCGATCTCGTCGCGGTTTGTTGACTTCTTGCGCGCACGAGTTCTGACTCCGAAATCGTTGCCAATCGGCGGGCCCCGCGCCGCTCGAGGCGGCGGGCCAACTGCGTGCACGCGCACTTCCAGGTAGCTGGACAACCACTACCGCCCTCCAGCATAGCCGGTCGGGCAGTGCGCCTCGGGATTGCGTCGCTTGACCGCTCCGCGCAGCGGGTCACCACTGCCGTTGAATACAGTGTTTTCATGACATCGCGTCCGGCTGCCGACCAGGTGGCGCAACCGCCGCCTGGGCTGCCCGAATTGCATCCCGGCGTCGAGAAATTGTTCGCGCTGCTGGCTTACGGCGAGATCGCCGCGTTCTACCGGCTCACCGATGAAGCGCGTATGGCCCCGAATCTGCGTGGCCGGATTTCGATGGCCAGCATGGCGGCCGCCGAGATGGGCCACTACGACTTGTTGCGCGACGCCCTCGAGCGCTGCGGCGGCGACGTGGTCGCGTCGATGGCGAAATTCGCGCCGGTGATCGACAATTACCATCGGCTGACCACTCCGAGCACCTGGCTCGAGGCGCTGGTCAAGACCTATGTCGGTGACGCTATGGCCGCCGACTTTTATCTGGAGATCGCCGACGGCCTGCCCAGCGAAGTGGCCGACGTGGTGCGACAGGTGCTCTCGGAGACCGGGCACTCCCAGTTCGTCGTCGCCGAAGTGCGCAGTGCCGTTACCGCCAGTACCCGGCAACGCAGTCGGCTGGCGCTGTGGTCGCGACGGCTGCTCGGCGAAGCGATTACCCAGGCCCAATACGTCTTGGCCGACCACGATGAGCTGGTCGACCTGGTGGTGTCCGGCACCGATGGCCTGCCCCAGCTTGCCGGCTTCTTCGAACGGTTACAGCAAACCCACGGCGAGCGGATGCGTGAGCTGGGCTTGGCCTGAAACGGTGCAGCGCCGGAGCCGCCTCAAGGCACAAGAGCCACACCGGTCACTACGGGGAAGGACCAATGATATTGCCCACCTCACAGCGATTTTGAGCCGGCCTGGTCCCGGAATAGCCTCGTTGTCGCTCAGAGCGGTCATGGGCTGCGCCCGGTGTGGAAATAGGGAAAATAGACGTGGTCTTCGCCCATAACCTGACCTGGGCATTTGGTCTATTTCCGAGTGAGGTGGGCAGACAGACGCCCCTCCCTCCCGGCGGCCAATGTGGCGGATGGGACTGGCGTCAACCCAGTCGCGGCAAAGTTAGCGAGTGCAGGTCGCGATCATCGCGTTGCTGGTTGACATTGCGACCAACTGCCCTTCGGCGTTGGTGATCGCGCAGTTGAGATGACCGCCCAGGCTGGTGGCGACTACCGATTTCAGCTGCACGCCCGGGTTCAAGACGATCGTCTTCGACCACGGCAGCGACACGTTGAAGTCGGTGTGGGGTAGCCCCTGCGCGTCGGTGTAAATGACGCTGACGAAGTCCAGCAGCTGCTTGGTACCGGTCACGCGATAGACCACAGTGCGTGGATTCACCGCGGGCAGCGGTGATGGCGGAGTGATGGGTGCCGCCTGGGTAGGCAGCGGGACCGAGGTGGGCGGCACAGTCGCCGCGGGAGGCACCGTGGTAACCGTTTCGGGCGGCAGCGACGTTCGAGGCGACGCCGGGGCAGGCCGGGGCGCGGCCGTCACGCTTCGGCTCGGTCGGGGCGCCACCGTGGCCGACGTTGAACCGCTGTCACCACCGTTGACGATCAGCGCGGTCGCGATCAGCGCAAGCACCAGCACACCGGCGGCGACCACGGCGATCGCGCGCCACCGATGTTCGGGCGCGTCGGTGTACTCGTCGTCGTCCGGATATTCTTCGACGTCGGCACCGAGGTGATCCATGATGCTGATGTTGCCAATGGTATAGGAGTGAGATAAGTGACTCACTCAGGCCGGAAGCGTGTCGATCCGTCCGGTGGCTGTCCACTAGCCTGCTTGCTGAACGCCCCGAGCAGAAATCGAACGGAGGAACCGGCGTGGAGGTCAAGATCGGTATCACGGACAGCCCGCGCGAATTGGTGTTCAGCAGCGCACAGACACCTGCCGAAGTCGAAGAACAGATCACCGCGGCCTTCGCCGACGACACCGGGGTGCTCGGCCTGACTGACGTGCGAGGCCGACGGTTCCTGGTCAACAGCGCGAAGATCGCCTACGTCGAGATCGGGGTTGCCGACGCGCGTCGCGTCGGCTTTGGCATCGGAGTGGAGTCCGCTTGAACGCCGCTTAAGAGCGGGCGAGTGGCACGTGTGAGAGGCCACCCCAGGCGAAGTGGACGGTGCCTTCCACAGCGTCTTCCTTCGAAATCGGGCGGTCGGTATCCAGCCAATAGCGGGCACAGTCGACGCTGATACCCACCAGTCCCACCGCGATCATCCGGGCCCGGTGCGGGTCGAGTCCGGAGTCGGCGCTGATCAAATCGAAGACCGCGTCAATGCATGCCTCGGTGGCCACCCGCACCTGGGCGGCGACCTGCGGTTCGGTGACATTGTCGTTTTCGAAGATCAGCCGGTAGCCCTGACCGTCGTGTTCGATGAAATCGAAGAAAGCCTGCACGGCCGCGCGTAACCGTTGCCGGTTGTCAGTGGTGGTCCGCAACGCCTGCCGAACTCCGTACACCAGGTTGTCGATATGACGTGCGAGCACTGCCAGGTACAGTTCAAGTTTGCTCGTAAAGTGTTGGTACAGAACGGGTTTGCTCACACCCGCCCGTTCGGCGATCTCATCCATACCGGCCGCGTGATAACCGCGGTCGACAAAAATCTCGCTGGCGGCGATGAGCAACTGGCCGCGGCGCTCGTTGCGGGGCAGCCGGTTGCCGCGGCGGTTGGACCCGCCAACGCCGCCAAGCCTTTCGGCTGTCCTCGCGAGCTTGCTCATAGGGTCCTCATTCTGCTTCGTCAGCCGCATACCTTGGCGCAGCCGGGCGCGACTTGTCGCTCCGTCACCCTACTATCCCAGGCGCCGGCCTTTCCTGATCTCAGCCTGTTTTGATGCTGTGAGGCAAAACCTATGGTCGAGCCGCCGCCAGAACGCCGGAGCGGGTTGTGCAGCGGTGTCGGGCGCGTTAAGAGTCGCAGCCAGCGGCAGCTATGCCATCCTGGGGGCTGTGACATCCCCGCCGCGGCACACCCGCAGCACCGGCCAGGTGCCGGTTCTGCGTGACGATTGGCGGGAGCCGCTACGCGCACAGCGCGACCCGCTGGCCTGGGGATCCAGCGGACGTCCTCGTTCCAATCGGGACGAACGTCGTCGCTGGCGCAAGCAGAGCTGGCTGGGCCGGTTCGTGTCCACCTACGGCTGGCGTGCCTATGCCTTACCGGTGCTGGTCGTGCTCACCGTGGTGGTGGTGTACCAGACCGCGACCGGCACCAGCGCGCCTGCCTCGGCTCCGGAGGGTCCGGTGCAGGGGCCGCCGACCATTGGCGGGAAGGGTACGACGATCGTTGACGCCCCGCCGCGCGGTCTCACCGAGTTCGGCGCCAACCTTCCTACTGGTCTGCTGCCGGACGGCGGACCGATCACCTCCGCCGGTGAGAAAACCTGGCATATCGTTCCCGGCGCCGGGACGCAGGTCGGTCAGGGCACCGCCAAAGTGTTCACCTACACCGTCGAGGTGGAAAACGGCATCGACAGTATGGCCTTCGGCGGCGACGATGCGTTTGTCCGAATGGTCGACCAGACTTTGGCCAACCCCAAGAGTTGGACGCATGACCCCCAGTTCGCGTTCCTGCGAGTCGCCAGCGGGAAACCGGATTTTCGAATTTCCCTCAGCTCGCCGATCACGGTACGTGAGGGCTGCGGGTATGAGATTCCGCTCGAAACATCCTGTTACAACCCGGTGTATGGATCCGACTCGCAGCCGCGAGTTTTCATCAACGAAGCGCGGTGGGTTCGGGGAGCGGTGCCGTTCGAGGGCGACGTGGGTTCTTACCGCCAATACCTGATCAACCACGAAGTCGGCCACGCCGTCGGTTACCAGCGCCACGAGCCGTGTGACAAGCAGGGCGGCCTCGCCCCGGTGATGATGCAGCAAACGTTTTCCACGGCCGACGACGACGAGGCCCGATTCGACCCCGAGTGGGTCAAAGCCGACGGAAAAGTGTGCCGATTCAATCCGTGGCCCTACCCGATCGCTTGAGAGCCGATCCGGATCTTGGCCGCGGGAAGCAAAAGCGGCCTTGCGCCGTTGACTTGTTTGCCGTTGTCGCGGACACCTGCTGTGATGGTTGTGGCGCACGGTCGTCCAAGTTCGGATCGAGGAGATTTCGGTGTCGACATCGTTGCCCCCGCTGGTGGAACCAGCGGCTGAGCTCAGCCGAGAGGAAGTTGCGCGCTACAGCCGGCATCTCATCATCCCGGATGTCGGGGTCGACGGGCAGAAGCGGCTCAAGAACGCACGAGTGCTGGTGATCGGGGCAGGCGGCTTGGGGTCGCCGGCGTTGCTGTATCTGGCCGCGGCCGGTGTGGGCACCATCGGCATTGTCGACTTCGACATCGTCGACGAGTCGAATCTGCAGCGCCAGATCATCCACGGTGTGGCTGACATCGGCCGGCCCAAAGCGCAGTCGGCCCGCGACTCGATCGCGGCGATCAACCCATTGGTCCAGGTGCGGTTGCACGAGGTGAGGCTCGAACCCGAGAACGCCGTGCAGCTGTTCGAGCAGTACGACCTGATCCTGGACGGCACCGACAACTTTGCTACCCGCTACCTGGTCAACGACGCTGCTGTGCTGGCCGGCAAACCCTACGTCTGGGGCTCGATCTACCGTTTCGAAGGCCAGGTCTCAGTGTTCTGGGAAGACGCTCCCGACGGGCAAGGTCTGAACTATCGCGACCTCTACCCTGAGCCGCCACCGCCCGGCATGGTGCCGTCTTGCGCCGAAGGCGGCGTACTCGGCATTCTCTGCGCCTCCATCGCTTCGGTGATGGGCACCGAGGCGATCAAGCTGATCACCGGTGTCGGTGAACCACTGCTCGGCCGGCTGCTGGTCTACGACGCGCTGGAGATGACCTACCGCAGCGTGACTATCCGCAAGGACCCGTCGACGCCGAAGATCACCGAATTGATCGATTACGACGACTTCTGTGGTGTCGTCCCGGACGACGCCGCCGATGCGGCCGTCGACTCCACCATCACTCCGCGCGAGCTGCGCGAGTTGCTGGACTCGGGCAAGAAAGTCGCGTTGATCGACGTGCGCGAACCGGTCGAATGGGACATCAACCACATCGACGGTGCCCAGCTGATTCCGCAGTCGTCGATCAGTTCCGGTGAGGCGTTGGCCAAGCTGCCGCAGGACCGCACGGCGGTCTTGTACTGCAAGACAGGCGTTCGGTCGGCCGAAGCGCTGGCCGCGCTGAAGAAGGCCGGATTTTCCGACGCAGTGCACCTGCAGGGCGGAATAGTGGCGTGGGCCAAACAGATGCAACCCGACATGGTGATGTACTAGCCCGGAAGCGATGCTGGGCACCGTTACGCTGACCCTGTGACCCTGGAGCCCCCGCCCGACCATGTGTTGGCGGCATTCGGGCTCAGTGGTGTTCGGCCGGCGCCGTTGAGTGCCAGCTGGGAGGGCGGCTGGCGGTGCGGCGAGGTGGTGCTTTCGATGGTCGCAGACCACGCCCGGGCCGCGTGGTCGGCACGGGTCCGAGAGACCTTGTTCGTCGACGGTGTCCGGCTGGCCCGACCGGTCCGTTCCACCGACGGCCGCTATGTCGTTTCCGGTTGGCGGGCGGACACTTTCGTTGCCGGCAACCCTGAGCCTCGACACGATGAGGTGGTTTCGGCGGCGGTGCGACTGCACGAGGCGACCGGCAAGTTGGAACGTCCCCGATTCCTCACCCAGGGACCCACTGCGCCGTGGGCCGACGTCGACGTGTTCATCGCCGCCGACCGCGCCGCCTGGGAGGAACGACCGTTGCAATCCGTGACGTCGGGCGGCCGGCTGGCTCCGACCACCGCGGATGCCCAGCGCTCGATTGACCTTATCGACCAGCTGGCGGAGTTGCGTAAGCCGACCAAAAGCCCCAATCAGCTGGTGCACGGCGACCTGTACGGAACCGTACTTTTCGCCGGCACCGCCCCGCCCGGGATCACCGACATCACCCCCTATTGGCGGCCCGCGTCGTGGGCGGCGGGGGTGGTTGTCGTCGACGCGCTGTCGTGGGGTGAGGCCGACGACGGACTCATCGAGCGCTGGGATGCGTTACCGGAATGGTCGCAAATGTTGTTGCGGGCGTTGATATTTCGGTTGGCCGTGCATGCATTGCACCCACGCTCGACCGCGGCCGCGTTTCCCGGGCTGGCCCGCACGGCGGCGTTGGTTCGGCTGGTCCTTTGACGCACTCAGTCGAGAACCGGTGGCGGACCTGCCGCAGCGCGATCCTGCCGTCAACGGCGAGGATTCCTTCGGCGCGCAGTAGTTCGAGCTGTCGGCTCCTCAGATGTCGGGCCGGCCGACCGGACGCGGTGATAACCCGATGCCAGGGCAGGTCAGCGGAATCCGACCGCATGATCCACCCGACGATTCGGGGACTGGAAAGCCCTGCGGCAGCCGCAATGTCACCGTAGGTGGCGACTCGGCCGGTGGGTATCGCAGCCACCAGTGCGCGGACCTGCTCAACCTTCTGGTCAGTGACCGGCGCCATGCCCACTCAACCGCTCGCGGATCGCCGCGGCAACCACCGCGGGCCGAGCCTGCGCGATCATGTGCCCGCATTCGACGTCCTGCAGCGCGAAGTCGCTGCCGAGGCGTTGCCGGAGGCCCGCGATGAGCTCGGCGCAGACGTAAGGCGGTGTGGTTCGCAGCCCACGTAGCAACGTCGTCGGAGTGCCCACCGGCGGAAGCACCATGTCACAGGCCAGCTCGCTCCAGTACGACATCATCGCGGGCAAGCTGATGCGCCAGCTGCATCGTCCGTTCGGTAAGACGACGAGGTGATGTTCGAGTTCCTCGTCGAGTTCGCCAGGATCGACGTCGGCCCATGCGCCGTTCACCTGCTCCGCGCGGGCTTCCGCCGCGTCTCGGTAGTCGGGTGACGACAACATCGCCTCGGCGATCTCGGCCATCCACGCGCCGTCCAATCCGATGGCCGGATCGAGTAGCACCAGCGCGGCTATCCGTTCGGGATGTGCTGCGGCCAGGTGCAAGGCCACAGCGCCGCCAAACGAGTGCCCAATCACCAGCACGGGCGTGTCAGCGTGCTCATCGAGCATTGCGACCAGAGCTCTGACATTGGCATCGATGTTCCACGGCGCCGCCCACGACGAATGCCCGTGTCCAAGCAAGTCGGGTGCCGCCACCGGGATCTCGCCGAGCTGCTGCCCGGCGAACCGTTGCCAGCGCCGACCGTGTCCGGTCAGGCCATGGATTGCCAGCACCAGCACCGGTCCAGGCGGACCGTAACGGTGGACATTGAGGTCAGGGGTCACCCGTCGATGGTGCCAGCTGACGCAGAAACCGCGTCGCATCCGGGGCCTCATCGGTGCGCACGGCGACCTGAGTGCCCGTCGCGCTCTGCTCGCTTGCTTACCGTCCTGATCGCAGGACTACTTCCCGTCGACTTGCGATCGGCTTTCAGCTTGGCATTGTCCAGTTGCAGCGCAGTGTTGTCCGATGTGAGTTGGCTGTTTCTGGTTTCCAAGTCCAGGATCCGGGCGATACCAGCCAGGTTGACGCCCTGCTCGACGAGCTCGGCGATCTGCTTGAGTCGATCAAGGTCGTCGTCGCTGTAGCGTCGAGTTCCGCCGGCGGTTCGAGAGGGCGTCAGTAATCCCCATCGCTCATAGAGCCGCAGGGTTTGCGGACCGACCCCAGACAGCTCGGCCGCTACCGAGATGCCGTACACGCCGCGCGCGGACCGCGAGTCGCCGGCCAACCGCTTCTCCGTTCGTTCTAAGGCTGACCTCGTTTCATTCAGACAAACTATCACAGCCAGCATGAAAAATGTGATTCAGATAAGGAAGATTTATAGCCGGCGCGACGTACAGATACTCTGAAGCCTTCTGTCGCAAGCCAAAATGCGGCTCTCCAACGTCGAACGCCCGAACAATCCGGTCCCGAACTGGAAAAATCACGGCCTGCAGTCTTGCGCCCCGCACGGACAGGTGCTATTAATAACCTATGTCCACAGACACAGGTTATCGTCTCTCACGAGGAGGGGAAAACATGGTGCTCATGCGCACAGATCCATTCCGCGATCTGGACCGTTGGACCCAGCAAGTGCTTGGTACGGCGGCCAGGCCCGCGGTTATGCCGATGGACGCCTGGCGTGAAGGCGAGCGGTTCATCGTCGAGTTCGATCTGCCTGGTGTCGACGCTGACTCGCTCGGTCTCGACGTCGAGCGGAACGTGTTGACGGTCCGGGCCGAACGCCCAGGCTTGGACCAAAACCGGGAAATGGTGTCGGCTGAGCGTCCGCGCGGGGTTTTCAGCCGGCAGCTGTTCCTCGGCGACCAGCTCGACACCGACAAGATCGAAGCCAACTATCACGACGGCGTCCTACGGTTGACGATCCCGGTCGCCGAAAAGGCCAAGCCCCGGCGCATCGAGATCAACCACAACGGCGAGCAGCACTCGATCAACGCCTGACGGCGAAAGGCTGCTGTCCACATCGAGGAGGTGATGCGTCGACGGTTGATTCGCACGCGATGACGGTCGTTCTGACCAAGTCATCGAACTCCGGGTGGGCGCCCGCGTCGTCCTACGCAGGCGCCCACCCGGCGCACCACCGCCGGCGCAGGAAACTGAGCGGTGCCCACATGACCGACCCTTACGCGGTGCTCGGCGTCGCGCGCACGGCAACCGACGCCGAAATCACCCAGGCGTATCGGCGCCAGTTGCGCAGTCATCATCCGGACACGCGGTCGGAAACAACATCAGCTGCCGACGAGCAACTGCGACAGATTCTCGCCGCCTACGCCTTACTGCGAGATCCGGCCCGTCGGGCCTCCCATGACCGCTCTACTCCGCAGCCTGACCCAGGGCCCGCTGCGGCACAGATACCGGTAACCCGCCGCTCGGATCCCGGCGGACAACCGCCGCTGTGGGCGGGACCGGTGCGCTGGCATCGCTGATCCCTATAGTTGTCGGACCCTCGTGCTGTCATGCCGTCATGGCATACCACTGGGGCGACGAGGCGCGCGTCGTGCTGAACCCGAGTCAACGTGGCGTGGTACGTATCGTCGGCGGGCCGGGCACCGGGAAGACCAGTCTGCTCGTTGACGCCGCGGCCGCCCACATTGCTGCCGGTGCCGATCCGCGGTCGGTTCTGCTGTTCACCGGTACGGGCAAGGTCGGACTGCCCGCGCGCAGCGCGCTGACGGCGGCCTTGCTGCGGGCCACTGCCGATGGGCCGCGCCGCGCCGTGATCCGCGAACCGCTGGTGCGCACCGTGCACAGCTACGCGTTCGCGGTGCTGCGGATGGCCGCCATGCGCGCTGAGCAACCGCCGCCGCGGCTGATCACCAGCGCCGAACAGGACGCCGTGATCCGCGAACTGCTCGCCGGTGATCTGCGCGACGGCGCAGGCGCAATGGTTACCTGGCCGCAGCACTTGCGGCCGGCGTTGACCACCGCTGGCTTCGCCGCCGAGCTGCGCGACCTGCTCACCCGGTGCTCCGAACGCGGGGTGGACCCGCTGCGGCTGCAGCGGCTGGGCTGGCTGCGCGGGCGCCCGGAATGGGAGGCCGCGGGCCAATTCGCCCGGCAGTACGAGCAGGTGATGCTGCTGCGCGCGGCAGCCGGCATGGCGGCTCCGCAGGCGACGGTTCCGGCGCTGGGGGCGGCGGAACTGGTCGGAGCCGCTCTCGACGCCTTCGCCGTGGACCCGGAGTTGCTGGCCGCCGAGCGGGCCAGGCTCCGGATACTGTTGGTCGACGACGCTCAGCAATTCGATCCCCAGGCGGCTCGGCTGGTCCGGGCGCTGGCCGACGGTGCGGAACTGACGCTGATCGCCGGTGACCGCAGTCAAGCTGTGTTCGGTTTCCGCGGTGCCGAGCCCGCTGCATTGCTCGACGGCAGGCCGCCGGTGGTGTCGCTGACGCGCTCACATCGCTGCTGTGTAGCCGTCGCACAGGCGGTCAACGCCGTGGCGCGCCGGCTGCCGGGCCCCTGCGTCAGCGAGATCACCGGCGCCACAACGGATGACGGGTTGGTAAGCGTACGGTTGGCCACGTCAGTTCACGCGGAGGCGACGTTGATTGCCGACACGTTGCGTCGCGCACATCTTGTCGACGGCGTGCCGTGGTCACAGATGGCGGTGATCGTGCGATCGGTGGCGCGTTCGGGTACCGCACTGTCAAATGCCCTGACCAGATCCGGCGTGCCGGTCGCCGTGCCCGCCGGCGGCGGTGCCCTGTGCGGCCACCCCGGCGTACAGGCGCTGCTGACGGTGCTGGCGGCGACAGCGAACGGGCTGACGCCGGAGCAAGCCTTCACGCTGGTGACCGGCCCGATCGGCCGGGTCGATCCGGTGTCGCTGCGCCAGCTTCGCCGGGCGTTGTGCCAGGGCGACATCGGCACCGGCGGTGAAGGATTCGACGCTCGGCTGGTCGCCGCCCTGACCGAAGTGCAGCCGTTGCCGCTTTCTGCCGCACAGGCTCGTCCGTTGCGACGGGTTCGCGCGGTGCTGCACGCGGCGGCTCGCTGTCACCGTCAGGGCCACGACCCGCGCTATACGCTGTGGCAGACGTGGCAGCGGTCCGGTCTGCAACAGCGCTGGCTGGCGGCCAGCGAGCGCGGCGGCTCCGCGGGCGGCCGTGCCGGCCGCGATCTGGACACCGTCACAACGCTGTTCGACGTCACCGACCAGTTCGTGTCCCGCACGGCAGGAGCGTCGCTGCGGGGGCTCATCGACCACGTCACCACGCTGCGCTTGCCGCTCGCGAGCGCTGAGCCCGTGACGCCAACGGAGGAAGTCAGGGTGCTCAGCGTGCACGCTGCGCTGGGGCGGGAGTGGGATTTCGTGGTGATCGCCGGGCTGCAGGACGGCCTGTGGCCGAACACCATTCCGCGCGGTGGCGTGCTGGACACCCAACGGCTGCTCGACGTCGTTGACGGCGTCACCGACGACGTCTCGGTGTGCGCACCGCTGTTGGCTGAAGAGCGTCGACTGCTGGTCGCCGCCGTTGGCCGGGCCCGCCGCAGCCTGTTGGTGACGGCGGTCGACGAGGAAGCCACCGAAAGCCACGGCGCGAACGCAGGGGCGTCGCTGCCGTCGGGATTCTTCTTCGAGCTCGCCCAGTCCGTTGCCGGCAATGCCGATCCGCCGCAACCGGTCTCGGCGCCGCGGCTGCTGTCGGCGCCGGCGGTGGTGGGCCGGCTGCGCAGTGTGGTGTGCGCGCCGGACGGCTCGGTGGACGACACGGTTCGCGGCGGTGCCGCAACACAGTTGGCGCGGCTGGCCCGCGCGGGTGTGCCGGGAGCCGACCCGGCACAGTGGTATGGCTTGACCCCGGTCAGCACCATTGAGCCGTTGTGGCGGGGCGCCGACCATGTGGTCACCTTGACGCCGTCCAGCTTGCAGACATTGACCGACTGCCCGCTGCGGTGGCTGGCCGAACGGCACGGCGGTGCTGGCCCGCCGGATCTGCGCTCGGCCACCGGCTCGATGCTGCACGCCTTGATCGCCGACCCGGCCAAAAGTGAGGCCGAGCTGCTGAACGATCTGAAAAGAGCGTGGAAAGACTTGCCGATCGAGTCACCGTGGTATTCAGCCAATGAGCTGGCCCGGCATACCGCCATGATCCAGACGTTCATCGAGTGGCGAACCCAGAGTAGGCGTGAGCTGACCGAAGTCGGCGTGGAGGTCTCGGCCGACGGGGTCGTCGACACCGCGGAGGGCAGCACTCCGCGAGTTCGGCTGCGAGGCCGGGCCGACCGGGTCGAGCGCGACGCAGCGGGCCGCCTGGTGATCGTCGACATCAAGACGGGCAAGACGCCGGTCAGCAAGGACGACGCGCAGCGGCACGCCCAACTGGCGATGTATCAGTTGGCGGTAGCCGAAGGGCTGTTGCCGCACGGCGACGACCCAGGCGGGGCTCGGCTGGTCTATTTGGGCCGAACCGGGGCAACTGGTGCTGTCGAGCGCGAGCAAGATCCGTTGACTCCGGCAGCGCACGGCGATTGGCGCACGGCGGTTCAGCGGGCCGCGGCTGCCACAGCCGGGCCTCAGTTCCTCGCCCGGATCAACGATGGCTGTGCGCACTGCCCCGTGCGGCCGAGCTGTCCTGCCCACGGCACACCGCAAGCAGGGGGGCCGGCATGACACCATCCGCCGCGCGCTACAGCCCGGCCGAACTCGCCGAGGCTTTGGGGCTCTTCGAGCCGACGGCTGAGCAAGCTGCCGTGATCGCCGTGCCGCCGGGGCCGCTGGTCGTCATCGCCGGCGCCGGCGCGGGCAAGACCGAGACGATGGCCGCGCGGGTGGTGTGGCTGATCGCCAACGGCTACGCACAACCCGACCAGGTGCTAGGACTGACGTTCACTCGCAAGGCCGCCGGGCAGCTGTTACGTCGGGTCCGCTCGCGGCTGGCTCGGCTGGCCGGTGCCGGCTTGGCCGCCGACTTACCCGTCGAGCCCGAGCACAGCCCCGCCGTCAGCACCTACCATGCCTTCGCCGGCCAACTTTTGCGCGATCACGGCTTACTGCTCGGAATCGAGCCGGACACCCGACTGCTCAGCGAGACGGAGGTCTGGCAGCTCGCTTTCGACGTCGTCAACGGCTACCGCGGGGAGTTGCACACCGACAAGAACCCGGCTGCGGTGACTTCAATGGTGCTGCGGCTCAGTGGTCAGCTCGCCGAACACTTGGTGGACACCCAGCAGTTGCGCGGTACCCATGTCGAGCTGCAACGGTTGGTCCAGAGCTTGCCGGCGGGGCCCTACCAGCGTGAACGCGCCCCCAGCCAGTGGTTGCTGCGGTTGTCGACCGTACAAAGTGAGCGCGCGGAGCTGGTGCCCCTGATCGACGCTCTGCACCAACGGATGCGCGCGGAAAAGGTCATGGACTTCGGACTCCAGATGGCGTCGGCGGCGCGGTTGGGCTCGTTTTGCCCGCAGATCGGTGGCCAATTGCGGAGCCGCTACCGGGTGGTGCTGCTCGACGAGTACCAGGACACCGGGCACGCGCAGCGCATCGCATTGTCGGCGCTGTTCGGCGGCGGGCTTGACGACGAGTTGGCGTTGACCGCCGTCGGCGACCCGATCCAGTCGATCTATGGATGGCGAGGCGCGGCGGCGACCAATTTGCCGCGGTTTGCCACCGATTTCCCCCGCTCCGACGGCAGCGCGGCCCCGATCCTCGAGTTGCGCACCAGCTGGCGCAATCCACCCCGGGTTCTGCGGCTGGCCAACGCGGTCTCAGCGGAGGCGCGGCGACGCTCGGTCGCGGTGCAGGCGCTGCGGCCGCGCCCGGACGCGGCACCCGGCACCGTCCGCTGCGCGCTCCTCAGCGATGTACAGGCCGAACGCGACTGGATTGCCGACCACCTGTTCTGCCACTACCAGCGTGCCCGGGCCGACGGGGTTTCACCGCCGACAACCGCGGTGCTGGTGCGCCGCAATGCCGACGCCGCGCCGATGGCCGAGACACTACGTGCGCGTGGCGTTCCGGCCGAGGTCGTGGGATTGGCCGGTCTGCTTTCTATTCCGGAGGTTGCCGACGTGGTGGCCATGCTGCGGCTGGTCGCCGACCCGACGGCGGGCGCGGCGGCGATGCGGGTGCTCACCGGTCCACGGTGGCGCCTCGGCGGCCGTGACCTTGCGGCACTGTGGCGACGCGCGGTGACGCTGAACACCCTCGGTGGTGCCGGCAAACCCGAGACGGCGTGCCTGGCCGATGCCCTCGCCGACCCGGGACCTGCCGCGGGGTTTTCGGCGGCCGGATACCGGCGGATCACGGCGTTGCGCGGCGAACTGTCCGAGCTGCGGGGCCATCTCGGTCATCCACTGCCCGAGCTCGTCGCCAAGGTGCGCTGGGTTATGGGTGTCGACTGCGAAGTGCGGGCGGCTCGCGGCACGCCGTCTTGTCGCGAGGGGGCGGCGAGCGCCGGATGGACGGGTGCCGAACATCTCGACGCTTTTGCCGACGTGGTCAGCAATTACGCCGAGCGCACCGCGTCGGCATCGGTCGCCGGTCTGCTGGGCTACTTGGACGCCGCCGCGGTCGTGGAAAACGGTTTGCCGCCAGCCCAGCTCGTCGTCGCACAGAACCGGGTCCAGGTGCTCACCGTCCATGCCGCCAAAGGGTTGGAGTGGCAGCTGGTGGCGGTGCCCCACTTGTCGACGGGCGTGTTTCCGTCGACTGCATCCAAGCGAACCTGGTTGACCGACGCCGCTGACCTGCCGCCGCTGCTGCGGGGTGATCGCGCTTCGACGGGCACACCCGGCGTTCCCGTC
The DNA here is from genome assembly GCA_963830605.1 of uncultured Actinomycetota bacterium. Classification (GTDB taxonomy): domain Bacteria; phylum Actinomycetota; class Actinomycetes; order Mycobacteriales; family Mycobacteriaceae; genus Mycobacterium. The sequence continues at coordinate 116,061 of CAWHML010000007.1, forward strand.
TTGGACACCACAACGGTGACTGATCGAAAACAACTGTCGGACATTATCTTCGCGCATCGCCGCCAGCTCGAGCAGCGCCGTGTCGACGAAGAGCGCCGGCTGCTGTATGTGGCGATCACCCGCGCCCAGGACACCCTGTTGCTGTCCGGCCACCACTGGGGTGCCAGTGGGATCAAGCCGCGCGGCCCGTCGCAGTTCCTGGTTGAACTCAAAGATGTCATCGACCGTGCAGACGACGACGGTCGGCACTGCGGAGTGGTGGAGCATTGGGCACCGGCCCCCGTAGGCGGTGAGCGAAATCCGCTGTGTCACAACACTACCGAAGCGGTCTGGCCGGCCGATCCGCTCGCCGTGCGCCGCGGCGACGTCGAACGCGGGGCACAGCTGGTGAGGGCGGCGATGATCGAGGATTCGCCCGCCACGCTTGGTAACGCTGACACCGAAGGTTGGGGAGCCGATGTGGACGCGCTGCTCGCCGAGCGCGAAAGTGCCGTCCAGGCGGCGTCATCGGTGCCTTTACTACCTGGCCAGCTGTCGGTCAGCGGGCTGGTCGAATTGGCGCGCGACCCGGTCACCGCCAGGCAGCGGCTCACCCGGCAGCTACCAGGCCGGCCGGACCCGAACGCAATGCTGGGCAACGCTTTCCACGAGTGGGTACAGCGGTTCTTCGGCGCCGAGCGGCTGATCGATCTCGGCGATCTGCCCGGTGCCGCCGACACTGACACCACCCAGGTCGACGGTGCGCAGCTGGGGGCGTTGCAGGCAGCGTTTCGCGACTCGCCGTGGGCGGAGCGCACACCGATCGCAGTCGAGGTGCCCTTCGAGATGGTCATCGGCGACACCGTGGTGCGCGGCCGCATCGACGCGGTGTTCGCCGAGCCCGATGGCGGCGCGACGGTCGTGGACTGGAAGACCGGGGAGCAGCCGTGCGGGCCGGAGGCGCTTCGGCAGGCCGCCGTTCAGCTCGGGGTTTACCGATTGGCGTGGGCGGCGTTACACGACTGCCCGGAGGAGAAGGTGCGCACCGCGTTCCACTACGTGCGCACCGGCAGCACCGTCATCCCGGACCGGGTTCCCGGTCGCGACGAGTTGGCCGCGCTGTTGGCCGGCCCGGTTAGGAGGTGCGCCTGACTTTGAGCGCGGCGGTGATCATCGGTATCTGCAACGGCAGCCGGGCCAGGGCGACCAGTCGCATCGGCCACGATCGAGGCCACCACAGCCGGACCATGTTGCAGTTCCCGGGGAAGACCGCGATGAATAGCGCTGCCGCTGCGAGTGCACCCAACCGGCGGGTGCGCGGAGCAAGCAGAAGCCCGCCGGTGACGACCTCGGCGACCCCGGACACGTAGGTGTAACTCCGCTGGCTGCCCGGTAATTCGACGGGCACGATGCTGTCGAATGGTTTGGGTACCAGAAAGTGTAGGGAGCCGGTGCCGATCAGCATTGCTGCCAACCGGTATGCGGTCGTCTGGTTCGCTCGGCGTGTATCCGTGGACGTTATGGCGGTCATGGTTACATTGTGTCGTGCGCCACGTTGGCCCGATGAACGGTGGGCAACATTAGCTGGCGGCGGCGGGTGGGTCTTGAGGAGAGGCTGACCGCACTACCCGGCTTTGAACTGGTCGGTGTGGTGCGTATACCGGAAAGCCGCGTCGGCCCGGCTGAGGCCATCTCGCGGCGGGTGGCGGTCGCGCTGCTCGCATTGCTGGTCGCGGTGATCACCGTCTATATCGACCGGGACGGGTATGTGGATGTACGCCACGGTCGCCTGTCGTTCCTTGACTGCCTGTACTTCGCGACGGTGTCGCTGACGACCACCGGCTATGGGGACGTCACCCCGTTCTCCGAATCCGCGCGCCTGGTCAACATCCTGATCATCACGCCGCTGCGCATCATGTTTCTAGTCGTCCTGGTCGGCACGACCCTTCAGGTGCTCACCGAGCGATCCCGGCAGGCGTGGAAGATTCAGCGTTGGAGGAGCACTGTGCGTAACCACACCGTTGTCGTCGGCTATGGAACCAAGGGCAAAACGGCGGTCACCGCGATGGTCAGTGACGACGTGGCCGTCGGCGACATCGTCATTGTCGACACCGACCAGGCCGCTCTGGGCCACGCGTCGGCCGCCGGGCTGGTGACCGTCCATGGCGACGCCACCCGATCCGACGTGTTGCGGTTGGCCGGAGCGCAGCACGCCGCCTCGATCATCGTGGCCACCGGTCGCGATGACACCGCCGTGCTGGTCACTTTGACGGGTCGCGAAATCGCGCCCGATGCCAAGATCATCGCGTCGATCCGGGAAGCCGAGAATCAGCACCTGCTGCAACAGTCAGGAGCAAACTCGGTGGTGGTCTCCTCGGAGACCGCCGGCCGGCTGCTTGGCATCGCAACTACGACACCAACCGTCGTGGAGATGATCGAGGATCTCCTGACGCCGGAGGCCGGGTTCGCCATCGCCGAACGGCAGGTCGAGCAGGCCGAGGTCGGCGGGTCGCCGCGGCATCTGCGTGACATCGTGCTCGGTGTGGTCCGCGACGGCCGGCTGCTGCGGGTCGATGCGCCCGAGGCCGACGCGGTGGAGGCAAGCGACCGGCTCCTCTACATCCGCAACGTGGGTAACTAGCCTCAAGTGGACTTCCAGCTGACCAACATTCCCTTGCTGTCGCGGGTGGGCGCTGATCGGGCCGACCAGGTGCGCACCGACGTCGAGGCCGCGACCGCAGGCTGGGCGCAAGCCGCTCTGCTGCGTGTGGATGCCCGCAATCAAGTGCTCGTCGCCGAGGGCCGGGTGGTGCTGGGTGCGGCGCTCAGGCTCGCCGACACCCCACCTCCGGACGCGGTCTTTCTAGGCCGTCTCGAAGATGGCCGGCACGTGTGGGCAATCCGGGGCCCGTTGGAGGCCCTGGAGGATCCGGGCATCGAAGCCAAAGTGGCTGACCTTCGTCGCGCGGGCCAGCTTTTCGACGACATCAGCGCGCAACTGGTGTCGTCGGCAACCGCATTGCTGAACTGGCATGACAACGCGCGGTTCAGCGCGGTCGACGGTTCACCGACCAAACCGGTCCGGGGCGGCTGGGCCAGGGTCAACCCGCTGACCGGTCATGAAGAGTTTCCCAGAATCGACCCCGCGGTGATCTGCTTGGTTCACGACGGCGGCGATCGTGCCGTGCTGGCCCGTCAGACGGTGTGGCCGGACCGGATGTTCTCGCTGCTGGCCGGGTTTGTCGAAGCTGGCGAGTCCTTCGAACTCTGCGTGCTGCGGGAGATACGCGAAGAAATCGGGCTGACCGTGCGCGATGTGCGCTACCTGGGCAGCCAGCCGTGGCCGTTTCCGCGCTCACTGATGGTCGGCTTCCACGCGGTCGGCGACCCGCAGCAAGACTTCGCCTTCACCGATGGGGAGATAGCCGAGGCCGCCTGGTTCACCCGCGACGAGATCCGCGCGGCACTGGCCGCCGGTGACTGGTCCAGCGCCTCGGACTCCAGACTTCTGTTGCCGGGCTCGGTCTCGATCGCCCGGCAGATCATCGAATCCTGGGCGGCAGCGGGGGAGACGATCAGCGCGCCAGATCGGCCAGCTTCGCCTTGACCTCAGCGGCGGCGGGGTTCGTCAACGTCGACCCGTCGGCGAACTTCACCGTCGGCACCGTGCGATTGCCGCCGTTGACCGAGCTGACGAACTCCGCGGCAACGGGATCGTGTTCGATGTCAACCTCGTCGTAGGTGATTCCGGCGCCTTTGAGCACCGTCTTGAGCCGGTGGCAATACCCACACCAGGACGTCGTGTACACGGTCAGCGGACTAGTGGTCATAGATGTGTGAACACATCCGGTCGGCTCAGTATTGCCTGCACAGTGTTAAGGACGTGGCGCTGCGCCGAATTTGTCAGGCAACGCTGCCAAGATGGACGCCATGCCGGTGACCGTCGACCCTGTGATCGCTGGCTTGGACGACGAGCAGCGCGAGGCTGTGCTGGCGCCACGTGGACCTGTCTGCGTGCTCGCAGGTGCGGGCACGGGCAAGACCCGCACCATCACCCACCGAATCGCCCAGTTGGTCGGGACCGGCCATGTCGGTGCCGGGCAGGTGCTCGCGGTGACCTTCACCCAGCGTGCCGCCGGTGAGATGCGGTCCCGGCTGCGGGCCCTCGGCGCCGCCGCGCACAGCGGCGTGGGCACCGTCCAGGCGATGACTTTCCACGCCGCCGCGCACCGCCAGCTGCGGTACTTTTGGCCGCGCGTCGTCGGGGACGGCGGCTGGCAGCTGCTGGAGAGCAAGTTCCCAGTGGTCGCGCGGGCCGGCAACCGCGCCGGCATGCAGCTGAGCACCGACGACGTTCGGGATCTGGCCGGCGAGATCGAGTGGGCCAAGGCGTCGTTGATCAGCCCCGAGCAGTATCCGGCGGCGGTCGCCGCCATCGGCCGTGACACCCCGCTCGACGCTGCCGCCGTCGCGGGCGTGTACGCGACCTACGAGACCCTCAAAGCCCGCGGGGACGGGATGACCCTCCTCGACTTCGACGATCTGCTGCTGCACACGGCGGCCGCGATCGAAGACGACGCCGCGGTCGCCGAGGAGTTTCGCGACCGGTATCGCTGCTTCGTCGTCGACGAATACCAGGACGTCACTCCGCTGCAGCAGCGGGTGCTGTCAGCGTGGCTGGGCGGTCGCGACGATCTGACCGTCGTCGGCGACGCCAACCAGACCATCTATTCGTTCACCGGCGCCTCGCCGCGCTATCTGCTGGAATTTTCCCGGCGGTTTCCTGACGCCACCGTGGTGCGGTTGGAGCGCGATTACCGCTCCACTCCACAAGTGGTGTCGCTAGCCAACCGGCTGATCGCCGACGCCCGCGGCCGGGTGGCTGGCAGCAAGCTGCACCTGGTCGGCCAACGTGACCCCGGTCCCGCCCCGTCATTTCGCGACTACCCCGATGAAGTCGCCGAAGCCGCCGGTGCGGCGGCGTCAATAGCCCGACTGATCGCGGCCGGCACGGCGCCGGCCGAGATCGCGGTGCTTTACCGGATCAACGCGCAATCCGAGGTGTACGAGGAGGCGTTGACCGAGGCCGGCATCCCCTACCAGGTTCGGGGGGGTGAAGGCTTCTTCAGCCGTCAGGAAATCCGGCAGGCCTTGCTGGCCTTGCGACGAGCCGCAGACCGCGAACAGTCTGGCGAGCTGCCCGAACTGGTCCGGTCGGTACTGGAACCGCTGGGTTTGACCGCGCAGCCGCCGTCGGGTGTGCGGGCCCGGGAGCGGTGGGAGGCGCTGACCGCGCTGGCCGAACTGGTCGACGACGAGGTGGCGCAGCGGCCCGCCCTGGAATTGCCCGAACTGCTGGCTGAGCTTCGGGTGCGAGCCGACGCCCGGCACGCACCGGTAGTGCAGGGTGTCACCCTGGCGTCGTTGCATGCGGCCAAGGGGCTGGAATGGGATGCGGTCTATCTGGTCGGGTTGGCCGACGGGACGCTGCCGATCTCCCATGCGTTGGCCCATGGCGCGGCCAGCGAACCGGTCGAAGAGGAACGCCGACTGCTCTACGTCGGCATCACTCGGGCTCGCGTGCACTTGACCCTCAGTTGGGCGCTGGCCCGAAACCCCGGTGGACGCCAGAGCCGCAAGCCGTCGCGGTTTCTCAACGGAATTGCCCCGCAAACGGGGTCTGATGCGGCTCCCGGTCGGTCGCGGCGTAACCGTGAAGGCGGGTCGCGTTGCCGCATCTGCAACAAGATGCTCACCACGTCGGCCGCGGTCATGTTGCGCCGGTGCCAGACCTGCGCTGCCGACATCGACGAGCAGCTGCTGCTTGGGCTCAAAGATTGGCGTTTGCGTACCGCCAAAGAGCTCAACGTTCCGGCATATGTTGTTTTCACCGACAACACGCTGATTGCGATCGCTGAGTTGCTGCCAGCCAGCGACGCTGAACTGGTCGCGATCCCGGGTATCGGGGCGCGCAAACTGGAGCAGTACGGGCCGGACGTCCTGCGACTGGTGCGCGAACGGCCCGATCCCACCTAGCAACCGAAAAGCCCAGGTCAAAAATCGGTTGTCGGTAGGGGCCTCGGCCGTTTACGCTCGTACCCGCATCTCGGACGCCCATGGCATGCACCGCCACGTAACGCGACAGGAGGGACTCGGCGATGAGCACCCTCTACGCCGCTGCCGGCGCGAAACTGATGGCAGCGCATCGCTGCTTTGTCGCCGCAACGAGCGACGCGTCCGTGGATCGAGGGTTCAGCTAAGCCCGACCCGATCAACCGTTTCGGCCACGGACTGAGCAGTCAGCAGGATCCGTGGCCACCGTTTCGCAACCGCCGAAGCTGGTCCGGATCTCATAGATCCCCCTCGACCAGGAAGTAGGTGATGAACATGCCAAGCTCGACAGACGCTGACGAGCCACTGCCGACCTGGCCATGTCGTCTTAGCGATCCGGACCTGTGGTTCTCCGAGAACCCAGCCGATCTCGAGTACGCCAAGGCGCTGTGCGCGCAGTGCCCCGTTCGGCGCCAATGCCTGACCGCCGCGCTGCAACGCCGCGAACCGTGGGGGGTGTGGGGCGGTGAGATCTTCGACCACGGCGCAGTTGTGGACACCAAGCGGGCGCGCGGACGTCCGCGCAAGCACGTCGTCGCCGCTTAAACGACGACCGCGTCTGGTTCTGTGAAGCCTGGAATCAAGCTTTCCGACAGCGCCTTGATCGGCACATGCGCGTCGAGCTGACAGAGGATCGCACCCACCGAGGCGATCACCCGCATCGGGATGGCCAGCTTCGCCGGCAGGTCGAGCTGCCGCGCCGTCCTGATCTGCGACACCGACCGGTCGATTTCGAAGGCGGTCATCTTCTGCAGCCACTTGCGGGTGTAGTGGAAGACCTCGACTTCCACCGGCTCGACGTACTGGCGCAGCATGTCTTCGATGTCGCGCACCGAGACCTGTTGCCCCTTCTGGATGAAGCCGGCCTTCTCCATCGTGGGCAGCAGTAGGTCGTAGTTCTTCTCGCGGGCCAGGCGCATCGTCATGCCCAGCTCGATCGGGAAGCCACCCGGCAACGGGGCTACCGCGCCGAAGTCGATGACACCCATCCGCCCGTCGGGCAGGAGCATGAAGTTGCCCGGGTGGGCGTCGCCGTGCATCATCTCCACCCGGCGGGGCGCATCGAAGGTGAGCTGGGTCAGCCGGGTGCCTATCAAATCGCGTTCTTCGGTGCTGCCGCTGCGGATGATCTGGGCCATCGGCACGCCGTCGATCCACTCCTGGATCACCACCTTGGGCGCGCTGGCCACGATGTGCGGCACCGCGAAATGCGGATCGTCTTGGTATGCCTTGGCGAAGACGCGCTGATTGTTGGCCTCCAGGCGGTAGTCGAGCTCCATTTCGGTGCGCTGAATCAGCTCGTCGACCACCCCTTGCACATCGGCTCCCGGTGACAGCTGTCGGAGCACCCCAACCATGCGTTGCATGGTCTTGAGGTCCGCGCGCAGCGCTTCGTCGGCACCGGGGTACTGGATCTTCACGGCCACCTCACGGCCGTCCGACCACACCGCTTTGTGCACCTGGCCGATGCTGGCCGACGCCACCGGGATGTCGTCGAAGGAGCTGAACCGGTCTCGCCACCGGGTGCCCAGCTGCGCGTCGAGCACGCGGTGCACTTTGTGGGCCGGCAGCGGCGGGGCGTCCTTTTGCAGTTTGGTCAGCGCCTCCCGGTAGGGCTCGCCGTATTCCTCGGGTATGGCCGCTTCCAGCACTGACAGTGCCTGTCCGACCTTCATCGCGCCGCCCTTGAGCTCACCGAGCACGGTGAAGAGCTGGTTGGCCGCCTTCTCCATCAGTTCGGCGGTGACTTCGTCCTTGGACCTGCCAGCCAGGCGTTTGCCCAGGCCGAGCGCTGCCCGACCGGCGATGCCCACCGGAAGGCTGGCCAGCTTCGCGTTGCGCGCGGCCCGCCCTCGTTTGATGTCTGCCACTCCACCATCATCCATGACGAGGGGCGCCGAAGTCGTCGATGTTTGCAACAGTTGATGTCAGCACGAACACAGCGGATGCTTGCGCCACTGGCGCGCCATGATCGAGCCGGCATTGAGGTCGAACTCCAAGGTGGCGTTCAGCGCGGTCGGCGGTCCCGGATCCGGCGCCGGCGACCCGTGCACCGCGCCGATCACCCGGTTGACCTGGCTGAGCGCCAACGCCGCGGTCGCCAGCAGGGTGGCCCGGTCGGCGGTACCGACGGTGTCGCGCAGCTGCGCGGCCAACGCTGGCCATGCCCCATCCCGGTCCCGGCGGTGTAGATCGGCGCATTCCAGACAACTGGTGACACCGGGGATGACCAGTGGTCCCACCAGGCCGGTGCCGTCGCGCACCCGGACCGGCAGGTGCGGAACCCGCTCGGCGCGCAGGTCGCGCAGCATTCTCGGGTCGACGACGAGGTAATCGGTGAGCAACACCAGATCGGTACCCGCGCTCGACGCCGCGGCGTGCGGCTGGCTGCTGCGTTTGATCCGGGCGCCCGAACAGCGCAGCGCCTCTGCGAGCAAGTCGGACAGCGGGCCGCGACCGTGTACCCGAATTGATGCCGCCCGGCGGGCATGTTGTCGCGGAGCCCGGTTGACGACGCCGGCGTCTACCAGTTGAGTCAGCAAGTCGGCCAGGTCACCGGCCCGCGCCAGTCCTCGGCTAGCGGCTTGGCGCTGCAGGTCGGTCAGCGGCGCCCAGGAACGCATTGACCGCAGTAGCGTCGCCAGGTCGGCCATGGTCAGGCCGCGCGGCGGGCGGACCAGCACCGCCCGCCGAGGATCCCAGCCCACTTGGACGGCTCCGTCGGGGCGGAGCAGCACCGGCATCGACGGGTGCAGCGCATACCGCTGCGGCGCCGGCGCGGACACGGCTTGGGCTGACACATCTGAGCACTGTGCCACCGAGGGCGCGACGAGCTGCTCAGTTATCCACAGGGCCGTCCGAGCCGGTCCCCGGCTCGCTGTCGCGCTGCAACTCAGCGATCACATCGTCGAACCCACTGGTATCCCCGCCGATGACCCGATCGATGAATGCGGCCGGCTCGTCGAGATCCTTCGCGGACGGCAATAAATCCGGGTGTTGCCACACCCCGTCGCGCGCGTCCACACCGGCGGCCTGTGACAGGCGCTCCCAAAGCACACCGGCCTCCCGAAGTTTGCGGGGACGCAGCTCTAGGCCGACTAGCGTCGCAAAGGTTTGCTCGGCCGGGCCACCGGTGGCCCGGCGTCGGCGCAGCATCTCAGCCAGCGCCGCCGCACCGGGGATCCGGTCGCCCAACGCGGCGGTCACCACGGTCTGCACCCACCCTTCGATCAGCGCGAGCAGGGTTTCCAGCCGTTCGAGGGCCTGCGTCTGCTCGGGCGTCGCCTTGGGCTCGAAAACACCTTCGTTCAACAGCCGTTCGACGGCGGCCGGATCAGTCAGCGACGCCGGATTGAAGTCACGCGCCAACTCCTCGATACCGGTCATATCGATCTTCATGCCCCGCGCATAGGCCTCCACCGCGCCCAGCAGCTGACTCGCCAGCCACGGCACGTGACTGAACAGCCGGTGATGCGCGGCCTCGCGAGCGGCCAGGAAGGTGAGGATCTCACTGCGCGGCTGCTCGAGGCCGGCGCCGAGCGATTCGATGGCGGCCGGCAGCAGCGCCGCCACCCCTTTGGGCCCGAGCGGCAGTCCGATGTCGGTCGAGGTGAGTACTTCGCGGGCCAACCGGGCCAACGCCTGACCCAGCTGGGACCCGAACGCCATGCCGCCCATCTGCGACATCATCGACAGCAGCGGACCGGCCATGCTCTTGGCCTCGTCCGGCAGCGCCGCCGCCCAGACCGTCGAGATCTGCTGCGCCATCGGATCGCAGAGCCGTTTCCAGGTTTCCAGCGTGTGGTCGACCCAGTCGGTCGGACTCCACGCCACGGCTTTGGTGGTGCCTGCCGGCAGCGAGGTCGCCCCGTCCAGCCACGTCTCGGCGAGGTGGACGGCGTCGGCGACGGCCGACCGGGTGGCGTCGGGGATCGGCGCGACGAATCCGATCGAGCTCGATGCGAGCTGGCGGGCCAGGTCGTAGTTGACCGGGCCGGAGTCCTTGCCGGTAGCCATCACCGTGCCGGCGCCGCTGAACATCTGTCCCAGCCGGGTAAAGAGTTGACCGAGGTCGGCCATGTCGAAGTCGCCGCCGAAACCGAACGGATCAGCCGAACCCGAGCCGGATGCGGGGTCGTGCTTTCCCCGTTCGTCGCGGTCCGGATCGTCTCCGCCGGAGAAGCCGAAAGGCAGGTCAGCCATAGCTCAACGGTACTCATCGGCTAAGCCCGGTGCGCGGTACGCCGTCACGCTGTCAGTGAACCGAGCCCATCCGGCCTGCCGGTTAGGGTAGGCGGCGTGAACAGGCGGATTCTGACGCTGGTCGTGGCGCTGGTCCCGATCGTGGTGTTCGGTGTGCTGCTTGCGGTGGTGACGGTGCCCTATGTGTCGTTGGGTCCGGGACCGACATTCGACACCCTGGGCGAGGTCGACGGCAAACAGGTGGTCGCCATCGAAGGCACCCAGACGCATCCGACGTCGGGGCACCTCAACATGACGACAGTCTCCGAGCGTGACGAGTTGACCTTGGCGGACGCCTTGACGCTCTGGCTGTCGGGCGAACAGCTGGTGCCCAGGGACCTCATCTATCCGCCCGGAAAATCCAGGGATCAGATCGACCAGTCCAACGATGCGGATTTCAAGGACTCCGAAGACAGTGCCGAATACGCCGCCTTGGGTTACCTGAAATATCCGCCGGCGGTGACCGTCGCGACAGTCAGCGATCCCGGGCCGTCGGTGGGCAAGCTTCACGCCGGTGACGCGGTGGACGCGGTCAACGGCACCGCAGTGAGCAACGTGGATCAGTTCACCGCGCTGCTCAAGAAGACCAAACCGGGTGAGACCGCGGTGATCGACTATCGGCGCAAGAATTCGCCGCCCGGCACCGCGCGGGTCACGCTGGGCACACATCCGAAGGGCGATTTCGGCTTTCTGGGCGTAGCAGTGCTCAATGCCCCGTGGGCGCCGTTTGCCGTCGACTTCAACCTGGCCAACGTGGGCGGCCCGTCGGCGGGACTGATGTTCAGCCTGGCAGTCATCGACAAGCTCACGACCGGAGACCTGGTGGGCTCGAAGTTCGTTGCGGGCACCGGAACGATCAACCTCGACGGCTCAGTGGGCCCGATCGGCGGAATAGTGCACAAGATGGTGGCCGCGCGCGAGGCCGGGGCGACGGTGTTTCTGGTGCCCGCCAAGAACTGCTACGAGGCCAGCTCGGACAAAGTGGCCGGCCTGCAACTGGTGAAGATCGACAGCCTCGGCCAGGCGGTGGATGCGCTGCACGCGATGACGTCCGGCGGTCAGCCGCCAAGTTGCTGATCGGGCAGGTGGGTGTGTCCGATGCGTACAGTTGGGCACGTCGACGACAAACGGTGGTGAGAGGCCGTTGCGAGAGCGAAGTGGACAGGGAGCGTAGCTAGTGGCGGTGCGACCCGCAGCGCGGATGCCAAAGCTGACCCGGCGCAGCCGTATTCTGATCGCGATTGCACTCGTGGTCATCGCGCTGCTGCTGGTCGGCCCTCGACTCATCGACGGATACGTGGACTGGCTGTGGTTCGGCGAACTGGGCTACCGCTCGGTGTTCGCCACCGTGCTGCTGACCCGCATGGTGGTTTTTGTGGTAGCGGCTGTGGTGGTGGGCGGCATCGTGTTCGCTGGGCTGGCGCTGGCCTACCGCACCCGGCCAGTGTTCGTGCCCAGCAACGGCAATGACCCGGTGGCGCGGTACCGCAGCGTGGTCATGTCGCGGCTGCGGGTCTTCGGTATCGGAATTCCGGTGATGATCGGGCTGCTTGCCGGGATCATCGCGCAAACCTATTGGGTGCGTATTCAGTTGTATCTGCACGGCAGTGACTTTGGGATCACCGACCCACAATTCGGCAAAGATCTCGGCTTCTACGCGTTCGATCTGCCGCTCTACCGCCTAGTGGTCAGCTACTTGTTCCTGGCGCTGTTTCTGGCGTTCCTCGCGAACCTGGTCGCCCACTATATTTTCGGCGGTATTCGGCTGTCTGGTCGCACCGGCGCGCTGAGCCGTTCGGCCCGTATCCAGTTGACCAGTCTGGTCGGTGCGCTCGTGCTGCTCAAGGCGCTCGCCTACTGGCTGGACCGCTATGAGCTGCTCTCGCACACCCGTGTCGGGAAACCCTTCACCGGTGCCGGCTACACCGACATCAACGCGGTGCTGCCGGCCAAACTGATCTTGCTGGCCATTGCGCTGATCTGCGCGGCGGCAGTGTTCTCGGCAGTTGTGTTGCGTGATCTGAGGATTCCGGCGATCGGGCTGGTGCTGTTGTTGTTGTCGTCGATGATCGTCGGCGCCGGCTGGCCGCTGATCGTCGAACAGATCAGCGTCAAGCCCAATGCCGCGCAAAAGGAGAGCGAGTACATCAGTCGCAGCATCACCGCGACCCGGCAAGCCTATGGGCTGACCGGCAACGTGGTGAGTTATCGCGACTACAGCGGTGACAGTCAGGCGACCGCTGAGCAGGTCGCCGCTGACCGCGCCACCACGTCGAACATCCGTCTGCTGGACCCGACCATCATCAGTCCCGCGTTCAACAATTTGCAGCAGGGCAAGAACTTCTACTACTTCTCCGATCAGCTGTCGATCGACCGTTACCTCGACCGGGACGGTAATCTGCGCGACTACGTCGTTGCCGCCCGCGAGCTCAACTCCGACCGGCTGAGCGACAACCAGCGGGACTGGATCAACCGGCACAGCGTGTACACCCATGGCAACGGGTTCATCGCGTCGCCGGCCAACACCGTGCGCGGGATCGCCAACGACCCCAATCAGAACGGCGGATATCCGGAGTTTCTGGCGAATGTCGTCGGCGCCAACGGAGGTGTGGTGTCTGAAGGGCCAGCGCGATTAGACCAGCCTCGGATTTACTTCGGCCCGACTATTTCCAACACGCCCGCCGATTATGCGATCGTCGGACGCAACGGCGCGGACCGGGAATACGACTACGAGACCAACACCGAAACCAAGAACTACACCTACGCCGGCACCGGTGGTGTCCCGATCGGCGACGGGCTGTCGCGCACCGTGTTCGCCGCCAAGTTCGCCGAGCGAAACTTCCTGTTTTCCAACGTCATCGGATCCAACAGTAGGATCTTGTTCAACCGCGACCCGGCGCAGCGGGTCGAGGCGGTTGCGCCGTGGCTGACCACCGACAGCAACGTCTATCCCGCGATCGTCAACAAGCGGCTGGTGTGGATCATCGACGGCTACACCACACTCGACAACTACCCGTACTCCGAACTGACGTCGCTCTCGTCGGCGACGGCCGACTCCAATGAGGTGGCTTTCAACCGGCCTGGCCCCGACAAGCAGGTTTCCTACATTCGCAACTCGGTGAAGGCCACCGTCGACGCGTACGACGGGACGGTCACCCTCTATCAGCAGGACGAGCACGATCCGGTGCTGAAAGCGTGGATGAGAGTGTTCCCCGGCACGGTCAAGGCCAAGAGCGCGATCACGCCTGACTTGGCCGAGCACCTGCGCTATCCCGAAGATCTGTTCAAGGTGCAGCGGATGCTGCTGGCCAAATACCACGTGAACGATCCGGTGACATTCTTTTCCACGTCGGATTTCTGGGACGTGCCCCTGGACCCGAACCCCAACTTGAGCAGCTACCAGCCCCCGTATTATATCGTCGCCAAAAACCTTGCCGCGGGGGGCAATTCAGCATCCTTCCAGCTGACCAGCGCGATGAACAGGTTCAAGCGTGACTTTCTGGCCGCCTACATCAGCGCAAGCTCGGATCCTGCCACGTACGGGAAAATCACCGTGTTGACCATCCCCGGCCAGGTCAAGGGGCCGAAGCTGGCCAATAACGCGATCACCACCGACACCGCGGTGTCTCGGGACCTCGGTGTGATTGGGCGAGACAACCAGAACCGCATTCGCTGGGGCAATCTGCTTACCCTGCCGGTCGCGCAAGGCGGGCTTTTGTACGTCGAACCCGTCTATGCCTCACCGGGAGCCAGCGACGCGGCCTCGTCGTACCCGCGGCTGATCCGGGTGGCAATGATGTACAACGACAAGATCGGCTACGGTCCCACCGTCAGCGACGCGCTGACCGGACTGTTCGGGCCGGGCGCCGGCGCTACTGCGACCGGGATCGCGCCGGCCGACGGAACCGCACCGCAAAGTCCGCCGGGGGCGACTCCACCGGGCGCTGATTCGGCGCCGACGGCTACACCGGCCCCGGCCGCCGCGACTCCACCTGTTCCCGATGCGACGGTGCCGATGTCGGCGGCGAAGGCCGCGGCGTTGGGCGAGATCCAAGCGGCGATCAACGCCGCCCGCGACGCGCAGAAGAAGGGCGACTTCGCCGCCTATGGGGCCGCTTTGCAGCGGCTTGACGACGCCATCACGAAGTTCGACAACACCAAGTAGCTTTCTTCTTGGCGCAAGCGCGCGTGTTTGTACATCGACACGCCGGCCAATGCGTCAATCTGCGCACGCTCAACGAGCATTCAGCGGCGCGGATGGCAGACGGCGAGGACGGCGTTGTCCTCGTCGACCAGCTGGTTGACGGTCGTCTGGTAAGAGGTTTCGAGGCTCTGTATCTCGTCTGACGACAGGTTGACCTGCGGGCCCGGTCGCGCCCGGACCACCAGCGACTCCGCCTGCATGGATAGCTCGGCGATGCGGCGCAGATGCGGTGCAACGTCGGGGGCGGACACTTGCCGCGAAGAATTCTGTAATCGGTCGGACCAGTTCTGATACTTGTCCAGCCCGGGTTCACCGGGTGTGATGAGCCGGGCGTCGAGCATGTCGCGGTGGTCGGCGATGAAGTTGACTGCCGAGTCGGCGATGCGGCATTCGGGACGGGTGCGGTTTGATGCGAAAGCCATTGCGCCACCAGCAATTCCGAAGATGAGAAATATCGGTAACACGACCCAGCGTCGGCGTGGCGGTAGTTCGAGGTTGTCTTCGTTCTCGGCCGGTGTGGCGCTGGCCGCCGACCTCAGCCGTTCGAGAAGCGCCGGCAAACGTCGGCCCTGATACGACCGCCAAACCGATTGGGCGGCCATAACCGACGTCAGAACAATCCAGAACACTCCGCGTCGCGTGTCATTGACCAGAAACTCCAGAACGCCGATCGCGATCCATAAAACTGGAAGCCACCACTTTGAGGTTCTCGCCCACGACGGCGCCCGCCGTCGGTAGGCCATTGTCAGGGTGCCCACTCGAAGCGCCGCGGCCAGCACCTGTGGATCGTCCGGAACCTCGCCGCGCCGCAATGCTTTGACAGCTCGGATGCGCTGCTTAGCGGTCAGGCCGGTGAGGGCCGCAGCATAGCTGCGCTGTACGGGGTCTTGCATGAACGTCGTCAGCGCGGACACGAACAGGCTGAATGCGGCGAGCGACAGCAGTCCGGAAGGCCAGCCGATGTTGGATAAGAATTCTGGAAGGAAGAGCACAACGGCCGGGACGAGCCATAGCGCCAGCCACGACGCGCTGACGAGCCAGCGCAACCACCACGGCGCGACGACGTATCGAGCCCACACGGCTACGTAGTGTGGCATGCGCCGATAAGGGCCGGCCGACGTCGCGCCTTTCGGGTCGCCGACCCCGGATTTGGCGGCGCTTCGCGCGGTTCGGTAACCTTGCGTTTGCCAACGCGGGGTGGAGCAGCTCGGTAGCTCGCTGGGCTCATAACCCAGAGGTCGCAGGTTCGAATCCTGTCCCCGCTACCAGTGTCATGTCTCGGGACATCGTTGACAGGTGTCCCGAGACATGGTTTACACCTTGAGCCGGTTTTCTGGTGAGTTTCCGCATTTGACGCCGCGGGGTTGGTAGTCGCGGGTCGGGTCTAAGACGAGTTTGCGGATGAGCTGGCCGGTGTCGCGGTCCAGGACGCGGATGTCGCGCTCATCGATGAGGACGATGACGTGGGTGCCGCGGCGTCGTTTGGTTAGCCCGATGTGGTGCAGGCGGCTGTGGTAGCGGATGGTGATGACGCCGGCGGCGTCGATGCGGTCGTGGCGCAGCCGGTAGTGCGGGGGGATCTTGTAGGCGGTGGGAAAGGCTTTAGGCCGGGTGGTGAAGGCCTGCAGCGGTGTTCGTCTGTCCACGGCGCGGTGCGGGCGCACGGTGTTGTAGTAGTTGGTGAAGTCGTCGAGCTGGTTTTGAAGTTCGGCGATGGTGGCGGCGGGAGGTTGGGCGCGCAAGTGTTTTTTCAGGGTCTGGTGGAAGCGCTCGATCTTGCCGCAGGTCTGTGGGTGATAGGGGCGTGAGGAGAAGTATTTGACGCCGAGTTCTCCGAGAATGACCTGCAGGGCGGTGCGACCCCCGCGCCGGGGTGTGGCGGTGAAGACGGCACCGTTGTCGGTGAGCACCGAAGCCGGTGTGTCCCAGTGGGTGAATGCGGTGGTGAAGGTGTCGGTGACGTCAGGGCCGGTGATCGTCGGGCGGGCTTGGCTGGCGATGGCCAGGCGAGAGTGGTCATCGAGTAGGTTGAGGATTTCGGCGCCGGTGCCATCGGCCAGGTGCCAGTGAGTGACGTCGGCCTGCCAGAGCTCGTTGGGTTGCTCGGCGCAGAAGCGTTTCCAAGCCGAGCGGGGGCGTTTGTGTGGTTGGGCGACGACGAATCCACGGCGGGATAGAACGCGCCAGATGGTTGCCAAGGCAGGAACTTTGGCCACTGATGGGTCGCGTGTGAGGTGTTCGGCGATAGTGGCAGCACCGGCGTCGTAGCCCTGTTTGGTCAAGGTTTTCCGCAGCCGAATGATCTTGTCTTCGACTGCCATATCGACGGCCTGGGGGTTGTGGTGGGGTCGACGCGAGCGGGCCTGGTAGGCCGCAGCGCCCTCGGCTTTGTAGCGTTTGACCAGTTGCTGCACCCAGGATCGCGAGACGTCATAATCGCGGGCGACTTCGCTTTTGCTGCGGCCTTCCAGCACGACTGCAGTGATGACGAGCTGGGCCTTCGACATGGTTAACCTCCCACGCTGGTGAGGTGTCAACTATGTCGCGAGACAGCTGCCAACTATGTCCTGAAACCACACACTGTCCCCGCTACCAGCCGAAACGGCCCTCGGAGACACCTCCGAGGGCCGTTTATGCTCGATGGAACAGGCCGGCACCGACCCTCGGTGATCTGTTGTGCGCGTTCCCGGACGATCACTTGCCAGCCGCGCTGGGCCAGTGCGCGGGCGGTGGTCAGCCCGCCGATGCCTCCGCCGGCGTCAACGCCTGGCGCTCACAAAGAGAACTCCGTACGCCCGGTCTGTGACAGGTGTCCTGGCTGATCGGTTACACCCTGTGGCGACCCGCCTCAGCAGGGATCGCCATCCGGCGTCCAGTACGCCGTTCCGTCGGGCGCGATGCAGGGCGGCGAACCGTAGTCGACGTTCGCGTCGGCCGCCGTGGCCGACGCCGCCGCGGCGGCGTCGTCGCCGGGACATCCACCGGCGGCCACATGCCGGCCGTAAACGTCAACGCAGGCGTGTGCTGTTGCAGGTACTGCCATGGGCGCCGCTATTAGCGCGACGGCGAGGATCAGCGCCGCCGCCAGATTCCTCAGTGTCTTCATCGCACGACCGTATCCCGTCACGGCCAGCAAATCGTGATGTTTACCGCTAACCATCGGCGACAAGGTAGGAGAGGCCCGGCTGTGTAACGGAACAGCCTGTGGATCAGCGTGCAATAGGTCAACCGGCGGTAGTTGCCCTCGACAAGCCGCTTACATCAGCGCGGTTGCAGGGATCTCTTCCGCCCGACGACGTGTAGTCCGTGCCTTGGCCGCAATGTCAGCGTCGCCTCCAGTTCGACCGGGAGACCTGGCCGCAAGTCAAAGACGAACCGTTGGCTCATGATCGATGCCATCAAGACCATTTCCATGAGCGCGAAGGTTTGTCCGATGCAACTGCGCCGTCCGCCACCAAATGGCAGGTAGGCCGAGCGGGGACGCTCGCCGTCCGCCCCTGGCATGAACCGGGTCGGGTCGAATTGTTCGGGGTTGGGCCACCAGCGCGGGTCGTGGTGGATGTGATGGATCGGGACGATCACCGTGGTGCCCGTGCGGATACGGTGCCCGTCGATGTCATCGTCTTCGATGGCTTCACGCCCGAGTGTCCACACCGAAGAGAAGTAGCGTTGCGCTTCCTGAATGCATGCCGTGGTCCACGGCAGCCTGGACAGGTCTTCAGCGGTTGGGCGGCGACGCGCGAGCACCGTATCGACCTCGTCAAGCATTCGATCGCGAGCGCGCGCGTTGAGAGCCAGCAGATACCAGAACCACGACAGTGAGTTGGCGGTTGTCTCATGTCCGGCGATTATGAATGTCAGCGCCTCGTCACGCACACGTCTGCGCGGCCAGGTCCCGTTGTCCGCGTTCAGCAACACGTTGAGCAAGTCGGCGGATTCGGCCGGGTGGGCCAGTCGCTCGTCCAGCACGCGGTTCACCGCGGCGTCGAGGGCGCGGGCAATCTTCTGTGGTCGTCGCAGCGGCGGCGGCATCGGTAGTCGGGAGTAGGCGCACCAGGTCAGACCGGCCCAGGCGCGGCGGGGCATCAGCCCGCACGCCGTGAGTCGCTGAAACTTGTCTGCCTGGCGCAGACCCTCGGTGGCCAAGTCGTGCATGCTGTGAACTAGTGGCCCGAAGTCTTGGCTGAATAAGGCGTTCGCCACCACCCGCAGGGTTGCCTCGACCATCG
Organism: uncultured Actinomycetota bacterium; assembly: GCA_963830605.1. Lineage (GTDB taxonomy): Bacteria > Actinomycetota > Actinomycetes > Mycobacteriales > Mycobacteriaceae > Mycobacterium. Next base: position 134,826 of record CAWHML010000007.1, read on the forward strand.
TTTCGTGCATGTCGAACTCGATGACGTCACCCCTCGCGGCAATCTCGCGGGCAATGCGTTCGATCGGGTCGATTATCAGGTCGACGATCTCGCTGAGGTGGCGTCGGGCGAACGTCGGGTTGAGGGTTGTCCGGTGGGCGGCCCACGAGTCGCCTTCATCGTTAAGCAGATTGAGGCCGGCCGCGACTCTGATGGCCTCGTAATCGTTGGACTTGACGTACTTCGCCCGGGCCCGGTGCAACACGTGGTCGACGTAGTGCGGGTGGTTCAGTACAACGAACCTACGGTTCGCGCACCGGAATCGAGTGATGTCGCGCCCGCGTGTGCGGCCCAGAAAGCGGTCGCCGACATTGAAACCGACGGTAAGGGCTTCGCGGGTCATCGTCCAGGTGGGCAGCCGCATGGCGGGCCCGCGGGCCGGGCGGACCGACGTCATTGTCGTCCCATGACTCAAGCATATGGGTCAGAGCCCTTCGACCGTGCGGGCAACGCTGCGCATCGCCAGCGCGACAGGTAAGGGCGGACGGCGAACGGTGCCGAGACAGCGGTCGGGCGCCTGCCGGTTTAGACAAATGCGCTGTCGTCAACCCACAGTCACTATTCAGCAACGCACGGGTTCTATGCCCGTGGTCACAGGTTTGGAGGTCCTGGTGGCGCATCGCCCGAGGTCCAGCCGAGGCGCCTAATCCTGTTGGAGTCTGCAGCTTCCCGATGGTGGCAATGAGCCGAGGTATGCGACGCCACGACTTAAGGGGAGCTCCGTTTGGAGGTCTCTATGCGGAGAGTCAGTGCGAGCGACATGGCGCTGCTTGGCCGAGAGTCGTCGCGAGAGCCGAACCATTGCGGCGCGGTGGTGCTGTGTGAGGGTCGGCGGTTCTCCGGCGAGCCGGTCAGCTTAGCGCAGCTTGTCGACGGTATCGGCTGGCGAATCCGAAGAGTCCCTCGGTTCCGCCGGCGGCTCGTGCCATCTCGACTCGACGCGAATCGCCTTTACTGGATGGCGGAACCGAAACTTGATCTCGGCTTTCACGTTCGGGCGCACACGTTGACCGGTCCCGGCACGTGGACGCAGCTGTGCGAAAAGGTTTCGCAGATCATGTCGCTGCCTGTAGACCTTCGGCGTCCGCCTTGGGAACTCCATCTCATCGACGGTCTCGACAACGTTGCAGGCGTCGGCTCTGCTGGCTTCGCGCTGGTGGCCAAGGTTCATCAGGCCGCGATCTCCCAGCGGTACGGCATGGACCTGTTAACGGTTTTGACCAGCATCAATGCGCGAGCGTCCGAGCGTAGCCCCGCGCCGCGCGATTGGTTACGGCGGCGGGTTGCGACGTCACCGATGCGCCAACTCGCCGGGGTGAGCGACCTTCATCGCCGGCGAGCATGGGCACCGACGCGACTCAGCGCCGAGGCTCGGGCCCAATCGCACGTCGACCGGCGGCACCGGCACAGCGGTGAAAAGTTCGTCGTGCCGGCGACTCGTTTCTCCGCAGCGGTGGGCGCGGATCGGTTGGCCTACGCCATCTTCATTGAGTTGGCGGACGTCGAGTACGTGTCCCATCTCGCCGACTCCGCCACCGTCAGCGACGTCATCCTGGCCGTAGTCGGCGGCGGGCTACGCCGCTACCTCAGCGCCAGTAGCGAGCTGCCCAAGAAGTCGCTGGTTGCGGCCACGCCGCGGGGACCACGCTTGACCGATGAGGTCAGTACCGTTGCCGAGAGTCAGCAGTGCGCTCGGGTGGCTTTGCGCACGGACATCGCCGACGACGTAAAGCGACTAGCCGCGATCGTTGCCGCCACCACACAGACCGCGGCACTATCTGAGAGCGCGACCGACCAACGCCTCGCCGCATTGTCTGAAGCCGCACCCGGACAGTTGCTAGGCGCAAACTTGCGCAGAGCCGCCGAATCGGTGGTCCGCGGTGAACGTAACGCGCTGGCCAACACCACGGTGAGCTATCAGCCCGGGCCCCGCGTGCCAATCTACGTGCAGGGTTGCGAAGTCGTGGCGACCTATGGCATCGGAACCCTCTACGACAGCAGCGGACCCTTCCACTCTGTCAACACCTACCGCGACGGCCTGACCATCTCGGTGCTCGCCGACCGCGGCGCCATGCCCGACATCGGCTTCTACCTCACCTGCCTGCGCCAGACATTCGCCTCCCTACGCGACGCCGCCCAGACCCGTACGCCGAACTGCGGCCATTCGTAACTCGGAGTCTGCCGATGGTGTGAGGAGTTCGCCCCGCTGCGCAATGCGGCCGGCGGCTGCTGGCGCCACACGTCGGCCTGTGATGGTCCGCAACTGAAGCGCCGCCGTTGCGCGCGGGTGCGAGAATCTGCGCGGTAAGAGCAGTGTGTGAACTTCTGGGGGTGAGATGATCACGGTCCGCCGTCGCCATGCCTCGGCGTTGTCGATGTTGCTTGTACTAGCTCTAGCGTCGGGCTGCACCCTGGTCGTCGAGGGGTCGACGCGACCCGCACCTGGGCTCGTCCCGCGGCCACTGGCCGGATGGAGCGTGGCACGGGTCCTGCTCGATAGCGACGAGCTGTCCCGAGCTTTCGAGCAGCCTTTCAAATCCGATCCCAATCAACCCAGTGCAGCAGGAGGCAGCGAACTTTTGGAGGCGAACGTCCAGACCCCACCCGACTGCGGCGGTGTAGCCACGATGCTGCTCGAGGACAGCTATGCGGGTTCCAACGTCCGCGAGGTTGTCCGCAGGAATTGGTTATATTCCGGTCTGAATCCGGCAGTGATCGTTCTCCAGGAAGCCGTGGTTGCGTTGCCTACCGCCCAAGCCGCAAATGTCCAATTCGCAACGCTGGCTCGGCAGTGGGGTCGATGCAGTGGCGCGTCGATGACGATCGGCGGCGACGACAACTTCACGTCAAGGGTCGGTGAGGTCCAGGAAAAGGATTCCGTCCTGGCTGCCGCCGTCGACGACGTGAGCAGTTACATGATGATGCCGGAAGCGCGAGCCATCGGGGTGCGGGTCAACTGCCTCCTGGAGGTCAAGGTCATCTATTTCGCACGCCGGGACCGTGATGGCTCCACCCCCCACACGCCGACGGCGGTCGACGTTGCACGGCTGCTCATGGACAAGGTCAGCTCGCTGAGCTGAACCGCTGGAACGCGGGTCGGCCAAAAGGGAAGTGACCGATAGCAAGTAGCGGGCTTGGTCACCAAGACCCTCGCTACCCGAGCGCGGGTTCAGCCCCTAGTCGGGCGTAGACATTCGCCACAGCGCTGTAGCGGCGTTCCACGTCGGCTTGATCGGCTTCTTCGGGTACTGATTCGAGGTTGGCACGCTGGATCATCGCCGCCTGGTCCATCAGGACTCGGGCCTGGTCGGCATCGTTCGTCTGCTCCATGATCGCGGTGAGCGCCTCCAGTTGGCGCATCAACAATGCGGGCATGCCGCGGCTGGCCTGTCGGATCTTGGTGAATGACCGCTGCACCAGATTCTCATAGCTGACCTGGTCGCAGACGACGCGGATGGCGCCGGCGCGGTCGCGGTAGACCAGCGCCGGAGACCACACCCGCGCGAGTTTGCACAGCGTATTGCCGAGCCAGTCCACGCACGCCAGTGCCGTATATGTGTCGTTGACCGCCGGGGAAAGTGCCCGAATGGCGATCTCGACGAGCTGGTCGATGCCGAAGGCGGGGTCTTGGGCGAGGGTGCGGACCGGCCCGGTGATCTGGGCGCGCTCGAGGCTGCGGGCGATCCGGTCGGCGGCTTCGGGCGGCCAGACGGCGGCCAGTTCACGGTCCTCTACCAAGAAATTGCCTGGCCGGTAGGGCAAGTGCACCACCGCATCGGCGGCCGACGCGATGCGGATCAACTTGTCGTAGCGGATGGCCTGCAGGTAACCACCCTTCGGGGTTCGGATCTTTGCGCCGGAAGATTCGATGGTGTCGATCAAGGCAGCAATCTCTTCGGTGTCGTCTTGCTCGCCGCCGCTGGACATTCGAATGTCGGGCTGTCGCACGTCGAGGTAGCCGGTCAAATCATTGGCGATACTGGCGATTACGAACGGCAGTTGGATCTGGACGGCGATGTGGTGCAGGAAGTAGATGAGAACCGCCAGATCGGCGAGCACCAGCAAGAACACGACCGTGACCGACAGGTGCGGCACGAACACCCCGTGTTCTGCAGGGCCGATCGACACCAGCACCAGCACGCAGTACACGGCGGTCGCGACGAACGTGCCCAGCGTTAGCTGGGTGCCGCGGTCGCGGATGAAATTGCGCAGCATCCGTGGTCCGAATTGGGTCGAGGCCAGCGTCAGAGTGACGATGGTGACCGAGAAATTGATCCCGATCACGGTCATGATCGCCGCGGCCACCGCGAGCAGGATCTCCCTCGCTGTGTCGGCGCTGCCGTTTTCCACCCAGGTCGGCAGTCGCAGGGTGCCGTGGTAGACGGCGCGGTCGACCTCCAAGGTGGCCCAGAACAGGGCGATCGAGGCGAGCACTTCCAGGCTCGGCACCAGCCAGAAGTTGGTTCGCAGCACTTCGCGCCGCCATTGCGACAGCCCCCGGATCGACGGCACGATACGAGGCTAGGGCACGGCGACCGGCGCTGCTCCGGCGACGTCAAGCTGTTGCCTCTGAGCGGTTCGGGCGTGACCTGGTCACGAGCGGGTCGCGGCGGGCGTAAGAGAGAGGACAGCTCAGTGCCTGAAACCCTCGACGTCGAGTTCCCGTCCGGTGACGCGATCTGTCGAGCCTGGCTCTATCTGCCGGAGAGTGGCCAGCCGCCGCCGGTCATCGTGATGGCGCACGGGTTGGGCGCTGTACGTGAAATGCGCCTAAACGCCTACGCCGAGCGGTTCACCGCCGCGGGTTACGCCTGCCTGGTATTCGACTACCGCCATTTCGGAACCAGCGATGGCGAGCCGCGCCAACTACTGGACATCGACAGGCAATTAGTCGACTGGTCCGCGGCGATCGTTTTCGTCCGCAGCCGCACCGATGTCGACCCCGATCGAGTGGTGTTGTGGGGAACCTCCTTCAGCGGCGGACACGTCATCGTCACCGCCGCACGAGACCGGTGGATCGCGGCCGTCGTGTCGCAATGCCCCTTCACCGACGGCATCGCGTCAATGCTGGCGATGCACCCGCTGACGTCGGTGCAGGTGACTGCTCGTGCCCTCACCGATATGGTGGCCGCTCGCCGCGGCAGAGCTCCCGTCATGATCGCCTTGGCGGGGCCTCCGAAGTCGGCTGCGTTGATGAGCGCCGCGGACGCCTTACCCGGATACCTGGGTTTGGTACCCGATGGTGCTACGCATCGCAACGAGGTCGCGGCACGAGTGGGGCTGCGCATCCCGCTCCGCAGACCTGGGCGCTACGCCAAGCGGGTGCAATGCCCGATTCTTTTCTGCATCAGCGAAGCAGACACCGTCGCACCGGCGAAAGCCACGCTGCGCCACGCCCATTCGGCACCCAAAGGCGAGATTCGCGTGTATTCCGAAGGCCACTTCGACATCTACGTCGGCTCACCGTTCGAGCGCGTCGTCGCTGACCAGCTCGCCTTCCTGCACCGCCACGTCCCCGTCGGAAGCTAGGCCGGTCAGTGCAGTGCGACGCCCAGTTCTTGGGCGAACACCTTGATCATGTGCTGAACGCCAATTTCGTTGCGTCCGATGATCATGTGGTCGTGCTGGCCGTGGCGCACCCCTTCGCCGCACTGCGGCAGCATGGCGAAGTCTTCGTCACGGACGGCAGCGTGAACGCCTTGAAAAATTTCGTCGTACCCCGCCTTCATGTCATCGGTGGTGGCGGGCACCCGGCCCATCCAGCTGTGCCGCACAGTGCATCTGGTGGGGTCGCCGGCGGGCAAGATGTCGATTATTTCAACCCCTACCGGGCTGTTCGCCAGGATGAGGTTGGGGTAAATCCAGTAGATGAGCCCCATGTTCACGTGTGGATCCCAAGCGCCACAAGGCTCTTCGTTGAGGCCGGTGATCCAGGTAAACGGAAAGCCGATGCGGTGGTGACGGCTGAACTCATCGTAGACAGCGGTGTTCGCCAGCGCGTTTTGGCCAATGAGGCTCTGGCCGTGCACGTACGGGAAGTGGTAGCCCTCGGCGAAGGCCTCTAGGGCGCCCTTCCACGAGACCTCGGATTCGAACTCGCGCTCGGTGTGATACCCCCATCCGGCGTAGTCCATCGACGCCAGCTCGGCGCCCATATTGCCGAGGTGCGCGGCTAAATCGATAGTGGCGTCGGCGGTCAGCACCGCCCAGATGAAGCCATGACGTTCTTCATTGGGCAGCTCGACCAGCCCATATTGGGCGGTGTTCAGCCCGGCGAATCCGGCCTTGCCCGGCATCGTGAACAGCTCGCCGGTGTTCCTGTACGTCCATGCGTGATACGGGCAGACGAACCGCGACGCGTTACCCGACCCGCAAGCCGGCATCGCCCCGCGGTGCCGGCAGTAGTTCAAAAACACATGGCTTTCGGCCGCCCGGTCGCGGGTCACCAACAGCGAGTCGCCCAGCACCGAGCGCACCGTGAAATCGTTGCGGTTGGGCAGCTGCGCCGAGGGCACGATCGCCAGGGGCACCCGCCGTAGGATCTGTGACTCTTCGATTTCGGTCAATTTGGGGTCGCGGTAGTAGTGCAAGGGCACGCGCAACTGACCCTCAGCCATGTCGGTGGTGCCGTCGAGGGCGTGGCGCAGTGCGCGGCGGGTAAGGGTCTCATCGCGGTTGTCGACCGGCTTCGGTATCGAACTCGTCATCTGGCGGTCCCTTCGTACGCTTTCTGACCATACAATAAGTAAAATTTGTATTGTCAGGTTTGGTGCCGGTCACCGCGACTGCGGCGACATATGAGGAGCATGCGGGTATGCGCCGACACGGGTGGGCCGGAGATCTGCCCCGAGACGACCAGGAAGCCGTCGCCCGGATCACCGCGGTCGCCCGCGGTCTGATCGACGACAGCGGGGAGCTGAGCCTCTCGGAGGTGGCCCGGTCATTGGGGGTGACCCGACAGACGATTTACCGCTACTTTCCGACGACCGGCGCGCTAATTGTGGGCACCGCAATTTCGGCGGCGGGCAACTTCCTGGACCGCATGACCACCCATCTGCGTCGTTTCACCGATCCTGCTGAGGCTGTCGTCGAAGGCATCGCTTACACACTGGAGAGGTTGCCCCACGAGCCGTACCTCAGCCTTGCGTTGGAACCCGGCAAGTCCAGCGCGCTTGCTGTCGGCGTCACATCCGAGGTGGCGCAGTCGTTCGGCCGATCAATCCTGCAGCGATTCAATGTCGATTGGGCGCGGGAGGGCTTTGGTGACGAAGCCCTCCGCGAACTGGTTGAGCTCATGCTGCGCGTGCTGCAGTCCCTGATCCTTGATCCCGGCAGGCCGCCACGCAACGGAAGCGAACTTCGGGCCTTCCTACACCGCTGGATCGCCCCGGCCGTGCACGTTCGGGCCGGCCTCCGCGTGTGATTCACACACTGACCGGACTGCGCTCTGCTTCGATCCTTTGTGTGGGCGGCCGTTTCAGCCCCTTTTGGGTGCCACCCGCCGACCCGACACCTAGTATTCGTCGAGTGTTCATCAGCGACCTGCGACGACTGCAGTCGAATGCGGAGCTCACCCGATTCTGGGTGACGATCGCAGTCGCAATGGTGACCCTGTTGCTGGTCGGTTTGCAGCTGACCGCCAGCAGGGCCGGGTTTCAGGGCCCACTGCAGAGCCTGATCAGCGATTACGTTGCTACACCGAAGTCGGCGACGGTGTCGTGGGTCGGTCTCGGCGTGGCCATGGTCGGCCTGTCCAATCGCCACCGAGTCGTGGTGCTGTCGGTCGCCGCGGCGCTCGACGTTGTCTTCGCCGCGGAAAGACTCGTACGCGGTGGCGTATTGGCCTTCGGCACCGGGCCGCTGGTTGTGCTCACCGGATTGGCCATAGTGGTATGGCGGCGCGGGCCCGGTGCTGAGCGCGCCACCGCCGCCCGCGGAGTTGCTTTCGGCATCTTGCTCGTCCTCGCGACCAAAGTCGGCGATACCTGGCTGCAGATCACCGCGACCACACGGCCGACGGTGTGGGATGAGTACGCACTGCAAGCCGATTACGCACTCGCGCAACCGTCATGGGTACTGGGTCGCCTGGTGCAGGCGGGCGGCCCGATCTTTCACGGGGCTCTGCACTGGGTTTACATCGAGTTGCCGGTCGCGGCGATGGTGGTGACGCTCTACCAGTTACGCAACGTCCGGACCGCCGGCTGGCCGCGTCACTTCGTGGTGCCGACGTTTTTGGTGCTCGGATTGATCGGACCGGTGCTCTACCTGCTGTTCCCGGTAGTCGGCCCCGAGTACGCGTTCGGCGCTGCAGGCCGTGGCCTGGAAGTCGGCAACTACTGGCCGCACGCTTTGCCGTCGATCGATCTACCGCCGGCGGGTGTCGCCTTCGACCACTGGACGCCACGTAACTGCATGCCGTCGATGCACACCGCCTGGGCGTTAGCAGTGTTCATCCATTCACGCAGCGGACCACGTTGGCTGCGCTCGGGCGGCGCGGTGTGGCTGACCTGCACGCTGGCAGCCACGCTTGGATTCGGCTACCACTACGGCGTCGACCTGGTAGCAGGTGCGGTGCTGTGTTTGACGGTGGAGTCAGCTTTGCGGCCCCAGGAGCCGGGGCGGATCTGGTCGCGGATGGGGCTGGTTGGCTTCGGAATGGCGTTCTTGGCGGTCCTCTTGATCTGCTGCCGCTATCTTGCCGGCGCGATGGCGCACTACCCGCTGCTTTTCGGTCCGCTCATCATCGGCGCGACGGTAGCGTTCAGCGCCGCCTTCTATGCGACGTTCTTCGCCCGGCCGGCTGTGCCCCTGGACTCCGTTCGCACCAGCTTCGCCACGCCGCAGCTCAGATGAAGTAGTTCTCGTGCCCGGTCGGGTATCCGCCGCCGTCGGTGGCGATATGGACGTGGTCGTAGTGGTTGGCCGTTTCTGAGCCGTAGTCGGCCGTCCAACTCCCTCCGCCGCTGACGGGATAGAACCCCTGCCGCCAGATAACGTGAACCACGCCCCAGCGTTTGGCGTTCGCCAAGGCATAGCCGGCGATTTGGTTGCCGAGCGCGATTCCTTCGGGGCTGCGGTGGTTCGGGATCATCACGTCGATGGCCAACCCGTTGGGATGCCACTTCAATGCGTCCTGTCGATACCCACCGATGGTGGTGATCTCGGGAAACAGCGCGCTGATCGCGCGAGCCGCCCAGATGGTGTGGACCTGCAAGCCACCTTCGGGCGCCACCCCGGGCGGTAGAGCGAAGGGCACCTGCCGGCTGACGAGAGGCGCGCTGGCCGCCACCAGGTCCGCCGCCGCCGGGACCGCGGAGGGTTTCGGAGGCGCGCTGGCCGGCACGGAACCTTGCCCTGCCGGCGTCAGTGCCGGGTTCTGACCGCAGCACGGATGTTCGGTGCCTTGGGCGTAGAACATCGCCGCAGAGACGGCCACCGAGGTCGCAACCGCCAACCAGCGACCCCGCCCGTTGGCTAACAGCTCTGCGCCCACGAGCAGCACCTTACTGCTGTGATCAGCGCTATGTGGCTATTTCGTTAGTCGGGCGACCGGTCAGTAGACCACCGGTGAGTACGAGGCCGAGTTGCCAGTGCCGTAGCAGGTCACATTGACGCTGTAGGTTCCGCCATGCTGTTGGAAGATGATGGTCACCGGAGCCGACGGGCTGGGCCCAGTTACCAGGGTGTCGGCATCGTAGGGAAATGCTGGTGTGCTCATCACGCCCACGGAGTGGTAGTGGCAGTCCTCGGTCGCCCCGGCCGGGTTGCGGGTGTCTACGATCGTCGCGTAAATGGCAAGCCCGCTACCGCCATACACCACTTCCATGCTGTTGTCGGCGTTCGTGAACAGAGTTGGGTTGGTTCCCGCGTGCGCCGTTCCGGCGCCGGCGACGAGCGCCGGTAGCGCCATCAAGGCGGCCGCGGCAATCACCGAGGTACGGGGAATCTTCGTGCGCCACGTGCTTGTCATGATGGCTCCTCTTTCCGTCGACCGCGGTGTGCCCGCACAGTAGGCGGTGGTGTCTATCCATCGAGGATAGGCGTGCAGCGTGTGCTCGACCAGCAAATAGCCGTTAGCCGACCAAATCACCGTGGCCAATCGGAACCGCGTTCACAGCCGGGCGGCCACCTCGGCGGCGGCCCGTCGCCCGGAGCGGATCGCTCCGTCGAGAAACCCGGTCCATTCGTCGGCGGTCTCGGTGCCGGCCCAGTGGATCGGCCCGACCGGACGACGCAGCCAGGTGCCGCAGCGCGTCCACGAGCCGGGCGGTACCGCAGCTGTCGGCCCACCTGCGGCAAAAGTTTCCGCGCCCCAGCAGTGATCGACATAGTCGAGCGGCGTCAACGCGTCCTCGCCGAACAACGCTGCAAAACAGGCCAGCGCCTGGCGCTTGCGCTGGTCAGCCGGTAGTGCGTCGAAGCGGCGGGCGTCGACGAAGCCCAGCAGGATGCCCGGACCATCCGGGTGCGGGCTGACGTCGAATGTGATGAACACCGGGCCCTCGTCGGACAACGCTTCCCCGGAATACCCGTCGGCACGCCAGAATGGCCTGGGGTAGGCGGCGTACGCCTTACTGAGCCGGCCCTGCGGCCAACAGCGAGCGAGTTGCTGGTATTCGACGGGCAGCGCCGGGCTGAACTCGATGGCCAAGCGTTGGGCCGGGGGCACCGCGACAATGACGAATTTCGCTTCGGCGCAACGGCTTTCAGATTTGACCGTCACAACACCGGCGTGATGATCGATGCCGCGAACCGTGGCGTGCAAGACGACCCGATCGCCGAGTTGCGCCGCCGATCGTTCCGCTATCTGTTGCGTGCCGCCCGGGAATCGATCCTGCTGGGCACCGCCGTCAACGTCGAGCAGCCGGTCCAATCCACCGGCCGCTCGCACGTAGCGTGCGGCGTGCAGCATCGATACCTCGTCGAGTTCACACCCCCATGTCACCCGAGCCATGATGGCCAGCAGGTCGCGTGCCGTGGCGCCGGCATGCACCGAGCGGAGCCACTGGCCCAGCGACTGATCGTCCAGCCGGGCCGCGTGCCGGGCAGTCCATGGTTCGGCAAGCGGCACGCTACGGGCGATGCGCCCGAATTGCCAACGCACCCGGCCGATGTCGAGTAGGCCGCCCAGCGAAAGCTTCGGGATGGTGCCGCGGTACGAGCGCACTGCGCCGCGCCAGCGAATCAAGTTGGCGCCGTCGTGATAAGTCGGCACGGTCGTGACGTCCAGCTCGGCGGCCAGCTCCCGAACCGCGTCTTGGGTCGGACCGACGAAGGTACCGCCCAGATCGACCGGAACCCCTGCCACGCGACCGGTATACGAGCGTCCGCCCACCCGGTCGCGGCCCTCGAAGACCAGCACCTCGTGGCCGAGCCGTGCCAGTTCGCGGGCAGCGGTCAGCCCCGCAAAACCGGCACCGACCACGACAACGTCGTACACAATCTGCCGCCCAACGCCGACTTATTGCGCGAAATCGGCCGAAGTAGCGCAACAAGTCGACGTTCGCGCCCGAAGAATCACGGCGCAACCGCCAGCCAGTCGGCGAAGCCCGACGGGTCGTGACGGCCCAGCACGCCATGCTCGTAGAGTCCCCAGCCGTGCACCGCAGCGCCGTCGCCGTCGCGGCACAGCGCATGGCCGACATGGTCGATGACCCCGAACCCCGATCGCGCGACGATTGCCGGGTCGGTCATGTCGTACGTCAGCCGCTCGGTGAACTTCTCGCCCTTCCACATCCCGTGCAGCCAGTCAGAGTCGCCGCCATAACCACCGCCGACGTGAATCGGCACCGGAAGTTTCGACTCCACGTCGAAGCGGACCGGTGTGCCGTCGGCGGTAGTGGCCTCGATGACCGCGCCAGTGGGGATCCGGGTTCCCGACCGGTAGGTGGTGCTCACCCGCGGCCAGCCCAGTTGTTCGACACGTCCGTCGCGCCAGACACGGGTGCAGTCGTTGAGCGAGCGAAATCCGTTCGGCGCCTCCTGAATGATCAGCACGACCGCGAAGTCGTCGAACGCCATCGGCACATACAGCCACCACATGCCCTCGAACGGCGGATTCGCCGGCCGGCCCGCGGGTTCGGCCTCGCCGACGGGCCGGATGCCCCAGGACCGGTCTCGGCTACCGAGCCAGGCCGCCGGGTCGACGGCGATTTCCTCGCCGTCAACGGCGATCCGTCCACTCCAGGTGCCGAGCTGAGCGAACCGCTGGGCGTCCAAGGTCACCCGAGTCCCCGAGCGCATCACGTGTGGCTGCTCCTGTACGACGTCGAACAGCCCCTCCCACGTCAAGTCGGCGGCAATACCCTCGGTTTCTTCAAGGATCACCCGCAGCTTGTGCAGCGGTTCGACGACTTCGATCCGGTAGCCGCCGACGTGCTGGTCGAGCCGGTCGGCGTCGATCGCGTCCGAAAGATGCACCGCCGTCTGCGTGTCGCCACGCCTGATCAGCACGAAGGCGTCTTTCACGCCCAAGTTGGGGTAGTAGCCCAGCCCGGTGATGAAGAAAATGTCTCCCGTGCGGTCGTGTGCGTTGAGGTAGGAGCGATCGTAGAAATTGCGGTCCGACGGGCCCGGCCAGGCGATCGGCTGGGGAAGCTGGTGTATTGGGAACTCGTCGAGCGGTCCGATCATCAGCGATCCTCTCCGATCAGACGCTTGAGCAATGCGCCGTGATAGAACAGCGATTCAGGGTCGTCGGGTCTTTCCATCTCACCGAAGTGCACGCGGCGTGCACCGGTGCGCATGAACACGCACGCCCACATCAGCGCCGAGTATGCGTAGAACCAGCGCAGCTCACCGAGGTCGACGCCGGTGAGCTGGCGGTAGGTCGCGCGGACGTCGTCTTCGCGCAGCACCTCCGGCAGACCGGGGAACGTCGCCAGACCGGCGAGTTCCTGAAACACCATGTGCGCGAAGATCAACCACGCGACGTCGAGTTCTCGCGGCCCCAGCGCCACCATTTCCCAGTCCAGTATGGCCACCGGCCGGAAATCGCGGTACAACACATTGCCGATCCGGGCGTCGCCCCACAGCAACACCGGTTCGCTCGCGGCCACCTCGTGCGGCCAGTTGGCCTGGAGCCAGTCGAAGGTGTGTTCCAGCAGCGGCGAGCGCCCGATATCTGGGACGGCGAACTCGTACCACTGCCGTACCCATGCGAAGTGCCGCCCCAGTGCGGTGTCGTCGGTTTGCCCTTCGGAAAGGAAATCAAAGGTGTTCTGCGCTTGAGGAATTGAGTGTAGTTTGGCTATCACGTCGACGGTGGCGTCTTGGAGTTCGCGCTGGCGTGCGGCGGGTGCGTCGGCGAACCAGTTGTTGCCGAAGGTGTAAGGCATGACGTCGGGCGGCACGACACCGTCGACGTGATCCATGACGAAGAACGGCTTCCCGAGCACCTCGCCGGTGGTCTCGATCCAACGCACCTGCGGCACGGGCACATCAGTGAGCTCGGCCACCAGCCGCATCACCTCGAACTGGTGGTCAAGGCGATAAGACGGGAAGACCGGCACGTCTTCGGTGCTGGGCGCGACGCGGGCCACCCAGCGCTGCTCGACCGGTGCTGCGTCCTGTTGCCACCGGCCGGTCAGAATGATGGTCTCCGAGGACATTCCGGTGGTGTCCACGCCGCTTTCCACTGTCACCTGCGGGGTCACCCCGCCCGGCAGAATCGTCGCCAGCCAGCGCGACAGCAGCGCCGGCACGGTGGTGACGTCGCGGCTGGACCGTCGCATATGGGCGACGTCTTCGACAGCCGGCTGGTTGGTCACGGACGCCTCCTTCGCGAGGCAATTACGATACGGTAAGTAGCGTTATGAAAGCAGAGCCGTCTTCTCTTGACAAGGCCCCCGGTGCCGGCCGGCCCCGAGACCCGCGTATCGACGCTGCCATATTGGCGGCCACGGCGGAACTGCTTGCTGAAATCGGCTATTCGAACCTCACCTTGGCGGCGGTGGCCGAACGCGCGGAGACGACGAAAACTGCGCTCTACCGTCGATGGTCGAGCAAGGCGGAGCTGGTGCACGAAGCCGCGTTCCCGGTCACACCGACGGCGTTGGCGGCTCCCGCGGGCGACATGGCCGCGGACATCCGGGCGATGGTCGCAGCTACCCGAGATGTGTTCACCAGCCCCGTGGTCCGCGCCGCGCTACCCGGCCTGGTCGCTGACATGACCGCCGATCCCGCCCTTAACGCGCGGGTGGTCTCTCGTTTCGCCGAGCTGTTCGCCACGGTGCGGCAACGATTGTCCGAAGCCGTGAACCGCGGCGAGGTCCATCCGGACGTCGACCCAGATCGACTGATTGAACTGATCGGGGGAGCAACGTTGCTACGGCTGCTGCTGCGTCCCGATCAGCCGCTGGACACCGCCTGGGTAGATCAAACCAGCGCCATCGTCGTGCACGGTGTCACCCGCTAGGTACCCGGCACGGATTGCGCGCTCCTGGGTTTCCAACTGCTTCGCCACGTCAACACCGAACGTATTGCCATGATGTCGGAGGAGGTGTTGCCAGAACGTGGAAGATAGGGCGACCAGTCGCGTGGTCGCGGTGATCGCGCTGTTGATGGTGGTGGCCGCGGCGCTGCGCGGATATCTGCCGGCCCATCAGCGGACGTCGGGCGAACCGGCGTCGAACGGTGCGGCCAGCCTGGCGTTCATCGTGACGCTGATCGGGGTCTCGCTGGTGATCATTGTCGTCGCGGTCATCACGCGGCTGCGAGATCCCCGCACGGTGCCGCGCAGAACCGGTGACCTGCCCGAAGCGGTTGGCGGCAACATCGGACGGCCGAGTTGGCGCGTAGTGCTCATCGGGCTCGCCATCCTGATGGCCTGGCTGCTGGCGGTGCTCCTGTTGACGCGGCTGGTGCATCATGGCTTCGCCGCCCAAGTGTCAGCACCCGGCTCGAGCGTTCCGGCGGCTGGCGATCAGGCAACCGCCCCATCGTCGACGAGACAACCGAAATCGTCGCCGGACAACAGCCGCGACGTGCTCGGCTACCTGGGCACAAGCACTGTGATCACGCTGGTGATACTCGTCGTCGCAACCCTTCTCGCGTCTCGACGGCGCCAACATGTGCCGACAAACGTCGTCGTCACCGACGCTGCTGCCGGTGAGTTCCCCGCCGCGCCGTTGGCGTCGGAATCCCTTGCGCGCGCGGCAGAACGCGGACTGGCTGTGATCGAAGACCTCAGCCGCGAGCCGCGGGAAGCGATCATCGCCTGCTATGCGGCGATGGAGCGGGAACTGGCGAATATCCCGGGGTCGGCTCCGCAGGAATTCGACACCGCAACAGAGGTGCTGGCCCGAGCCGTCAAACAGCAGGCGCTGCAGGCTGATAACGCCGCGCAGCTGGTGAATCTGTTCGCCGAAGCCCGGTTCAGTCCGCATGTGATGAATGAACAGCATCGTGAACTCGCAGTGTCGGCGCTGCAGTTGGTACTTGCCGAACTTTCACCGCATGCACCTGGCCGCGTCCGGAGCACCGCATGAAAAGACTGACCGCGTTGGGTCTTTGCATCGTGGTGGGATCCGAAGCCGTCGCGTTGTCGCTACACGACCGCCGCTTCGTGCTATGGGCAGCAGGCATCGCTTTGACCCTGGCGTTGCTGAATGTCCGCCACTTCCTGGGTGACGACACCGACCCGGCCGCCGCCGAGCTCAATCTGGATCCCCACGGAAAAGCGCTGCGGAGCTGGTTGGCGCGAGCCGAGAAGCAGATCCGTTGGTCAGAATCGTCCCGGCAAGACTGGGACCGGCACCTGCGCCCTATGCTTGCCGCGCGATTCGAAATAGCTACCGGACAAAAGCAAGCCAAAGACCCGGTGACCTACCACGCCACCGGCCGAATGCTTTTCGGCCCCGAACTGTGGACCTGGATAGACCCGAACAACGTCTCGCGTACCGGCAGCAGCGAGCCCGGGCCGGGGCGGGGCGCACTCGAGGAAATACTGCAACGCTTGGAGCGGGTATGACACCAGGCATGAGCATGCCGGCCGCGACCACCACCGCGCACTGCGAGGCGGTGCTCGACGAGATCCAGCGTGTCGTGGTCGGAAAACGTCCGGCGCTCAGGTTGATTCTCACCACCGTCCTCGCCCGCGGCCACGTGCTCATCGAAGATCTTCCCGGCCTGGGCAAGACCCTGATCGCCCGGTCCTTCGCCGCCGCCCTGGGACTGGATTTCACCCGTGTGCAATTCACGCCGGATCTGCTGCCGGCCGACTTGCTGGGGTCGACGATCTACGACATGCAGTCTGGCCGCTTCGAGTTTCGGCGCGGGCCGATCTTCACCAACCTGCTACTCGCCGACGAGATCAACCGTACCCCGCCCAAGACCCAGGCGGCGCTGCTGGAAGCAATGGCCGAGGGACAGGTCAGCATCGACGGCCAAACACACCGGTTGCCAACGCCCTTCATTGTCTTGGCCACCGACAATCCGATCGAGTACGAGGGCACCTATCCGTTGCCAGAAGCTCAGCTGGATCGATTCGCGGTCCGGCTCGAACTTCGGTATCTCTCCGAGCCGGACGAGGCCTCGATGCTGCGCCGCCGACTGGATCGGGGTTCAGCCGAGGCCACGGTCAATCAAGTTGTCGATGCCCATGATCTGGTGGCGATGCGCGAGTCGGTGGAGCAGGTGACGGTGCACGACGACATCTTGAATTATGTGGTGTCGCTGGCCACCGCGACGCGTCATCACCCGCAGGTTGCGGTGGGGGCCAGCCCTCGTGCGGAACTCGACCTGGTGCAACTCGCTCGTGCCCGTGCGCTGCTGCTGGGCCGGGACTATGTGATACCCGAAGACGTCAAGGCACTCGCCACCGCGGCGATGGCGCATCGGATCACCCTGCGGCCGGAGATGTGGGTGCGCAAGATCCAAGGCTCCGATGTCGTCGACGAGTTGTTGCGGCGGGTACCGGTGCCGCGGGCGCGCGGGACGACGCCGTGAGCGGCGGCGCGGTGTGAGCGAAACCTACAGCGCCGAAGTGCGGTTCCGTTGGCGCCCGTCGTTGCTGACACGCTCGATCGCCACGTGCGCCGGAGCGGCCCTTGCCATTGCCGTGCTGGGATCACGCTGGCAGCTGGTCGCATTCGCCGCGCCGCTGCTCGGTGTGTTGTGTTCGATCAGCTGGCAACGCCCAGTGCCCAAAGTGCATGTGCACGCGCAGCCGGCGTCGCGGCGATGCTTCGAGCGGGATCACAACCAGCTCGACATGTGGACGACGACGCAATCCGCCGCTGCCGCGGTGAAACTCGCCGTCTCGGCCCTGCCGCCAATGCAGCTGGAGCTCCTCGAATCCGATTGCAGCTGGCGGCAATCGGTGTCGCTGTCCGCCGACCGCTGGGGCCGGTACCCGGTGCCGGCGAAAGTGGACGTCATCACCTGCGGCGGGCTGCTGTCGGGGACCGCGTGGCTGAACACCGCCGAGATCTTCGTCTTCCCCGAAGCCCCGCCACAATCGACGCCGATCCCACAGACCGAACTGCTCGATCGTCTCGGCACCCACCTGACCCGGCACATCGGTCCGGGCGTCGAGTATGCCGACATCCGCCCATATGTGCCGGGAGATCAGCTGCGCACAGTGAACTGGCCGGTGAGCGCGCGCCGCGGTCGGCTGCACATCACGCAACGGTTGACCGACCGCGCCGCGGATGTGGTCGCTTTGATCGACACCTATCCGCAGGCTGCCGGACCGGCAACAGTAGCCACCGAACGAACTGTGCGCGGTGCCGCCCAGGTGGTGCAAACCGCGTTACGCAGCGGCGACCGTGCCGGCGTCATCGCACTCGGAGGTCCCCGACCGCGGTGGCTTGGTGCCGACATCGGCCAGCGTCAGTTCTACCGGGTGCTCGATACCGTGCTGGCCGCCGGTGACACGTTCGAGACGACGACGGGAACGCTGGCGCCGCGGGCCGCCGTCCCCCCGGGCGCGATCATCGTCGCGTTTTCCACCATGCTCGACACCGAGTTCGCCTTGGCGCTGATCGACTTACGCAAACGCGGCCACGTCGTGATTGCGGTCGATGTCTTACAAGGCTCCCCGTTCGAGGGTCAGCGAGACCCCATGCTGGCGCGGATGTGGGCATTGCAGCGGTCTGCCATGTACCGCGACATGGCCACCATCGGTGTCGACGTGGTCCCATGGCGCTCGGATTTGACGCTGGATCAGTCCATGCGTGCGGTGCCCGACCGACGCCGCCGGGTGCGGGGACGGCGTTGACATGATCTTCCGATCGTTGTCGGTTGCCTTCGGACTGCTGATGGTCGCGGCAACCGGAGTCAGCCCCCAGCAACAACCCGCATTCGCTGCGGCGATGGTTGCCATGGCTGCGGTGTTGGCGGGCATCATGTTTCGCCCAGTGGCGACTGTCGCGGTGGTACTGGCAGTGCTGACGATCGCGTTGTCGAATCCTTCACCGCTGTTGGCCGCCGTGTCCGGCCTCGCGGCAACGCTGTATCTGCTGCTGCGGCACGCACTGGGCGGTGTGATGACGACTAGTGCGCCGACGATTATTGCTGCGCTGGGTTTTACAGTTGTCGGATTAGCGGCGACGTGGTTTCCGCTGCGGTTGCCGTGGCTGCCGCTGGTAGCGCCGGCGGCGGTCCTCGGAGCCTATTTGTTGGCCATCCGCCCTTACCTCAGCGATCGCAGCTAGGTCTTCTTCACCACTTCTGGCCTGTTCCAAGAAATCGGTGTAGCCGGCTCCACCCGTATAGTGCATTCCGTCAGCGCCCCGCCAGAAAAGGACTCTTCTTGTCACACCATTTCGACACGCCGACCGGCCGCGAGGACCCCCGGATCAATCTGTGTGACTTTTATCTTTTCGCCGGTACCGACGAAGACACAACGGCGATGGCTTTGACGATCAACCCGACGGCCAAGGCGAATGTCGCGGCGCCATTTCGGGACGAGGCCGTCTACGCTTTCCGGTTCGACACCAACGGTGACCGGTACGAAGACGTGTCCTTCAAGGCGCGATTCAGCAATGTCTTCGATACTTCTTCCGGCAGCGCGGATCGCGTCCGCGCCCAGACGTTCTCAATCCGTCGCGCCGACCACGCCCCGAACGGCCTCGACGGAGAGGTTGTGGCCTCCGGGCAAACCAATGAAGTCATTCACATGGAACATGGCATACGGGTATTCGCCGGTGTAGTCCAAGATCCGTTCGTCGGTGACGCGACCGCCCTGGAGGCGTTCAAGGCTGCATTCGCGCGCGGCACCTATAAGCCTGACGCGTTTCGCAATCGAGTCAACTTCTTTCACGACCGCACCATCGCGGCACTTGTTCTCGAACTGCCGAACCGGTTGATTGCCAACACCACTCGTGTAGAAGCGTGGACAACGGTTTCACTTCACGGACACGCGCCAGAGCGGCAGGTGGCTCGCTGGGGGCTGCCATTGCTCACGCACATCTACCTTGACGGCGATGACTTGCGGGAGCAATTCAACCGCAGCCGCCCCTCTGATGACGATTCCCAATTCAGATCAAGCATTGCGTCCACCGTGACCCAATACACCACGATGGCCGGCACCACCGATGATCCAGCGGCATACGGCCGGCGGGTGGCCGCACATTTCGGATCGCTCACTCTTCCATACGACCTCGGCACGGTCGCCTCGTTCGACTACACCGGTTTCAACGGCCGATCGCTTCGCGACAATGTAATGGACAATATGCTGTCTCTGCTGACCAATTCACCGCTGGGCACCGGAATTGGCCCCGATGCCGCACAATTTACCCACACGTTTCCTTATCTGCGACCAGTGGCGGCGGGGCCGTAACGGCAACCCCACCCGGGCTACCCAGCGAACTGCGCGGCGTGCTCGGCTAGATCGAGCAGTGGCTGCGGCAGGATGCCCAGCCCGATGGTGACCACCGCACACACTGCGATCGCGGCTTTGCTCCACGCGCTCGGCATCACCACGTGCGGCGGGTCGGCGGCCGGTTCGGTGAAAAACATCAAGACGATCACGCGCACGTAGAAATAGGCTGCGACGCCGCTGGCGACCACACCGACGATCACCAGCGGCACCGCACCGCCTTGCGCCGCCGCACTGAACACCGCGAGCTTGCTGACGAAGCCGCTGGTCAAGGGGATACCGGCAAACGCGAGCAAGAACATCGAAAACAGTGCTCCGACAATGGGATAGCGACGGCCCAGTCCGGCCCACCGCACCGTTGCGGCGTCTTCCTCGCCGTCGCTGTCACGGACCAAGCCCACGACCACGAACGCGCCGACCGTGCTGAAGCTGTAAGCCACCAGGTAGAACATCGTCGAGGAGACGCCGGCCGGGATATCGGCGATCACACCGGTCAAGATGAACCCCACGTGGGCAACCGACGAGTACGCCAACAGCCTTTTGACGTCGTTCTGGTTGATCGCGGTGACGGTGCCCACCACCATCGTCAAAATCGAAATGGCCCACAGCACTGGGCGCCACTGGTCGTGCAGCGGGGGCAGCGCCACATAGACGACGCGCATCAGGGCGCCGAACGCCGCGACCTTGGTGGCTGCGGCCATGAACCCGGTTATCGGGGTGGGCGCGCCCTGGTAGACATCGGGGATCCAGGAATGAAACGGTACGGCACCGACTTTGAACAGCAGACCGACTGCCAGCAATGCGACACCGATCAACGCCATCGAGTCTGCGGGCCGCGCCGCTAGCGCATCACCGATTTCCGGCAGGGCAAGCGTGCCGGTGGCGCCGTAGAGGAACGCCACACCGAAGAGGAAAAATGCGGACGAGAACGCGCCTAGCAGAAAGTACTTCAGCGCCGCCTCCTGGGAAAGCAGGCGGCGGTGCCGGGCCAGCCCGCACAACAGGTACAGCGGCAGCGACAGCACTTCCAGCGCCACGAACATGGTCAACAAGTCGTTGGCGGCTGGGAAGACGAGCATCCCGCCCACGGCCAGCATCGCCAGCGGGAAAATTTCGGTTTGGGCTGCGCCCGCGCCGGCAGCTTGGCGTTCGGCGACGCTGCCGGGAACCGCTGAGGCCTGCGGCGTAAACGAATCCAACCCACCGGCGAGGGCGGCTGTTGCGGCACCCGGGCCGGGGGCGGTAGCGGTCACGGTGCGACTGCGCTCGGCGAAGAAGACCATGGCCAGCATCGCCACCAGCAGCACGGTGCCTTGCAACATCAGCGTCGGCCCGTCGATGGCCACCGCCCCCAGCACCGCTGTTCGACCGGACCCGGAAACCCGGGTGCTGACGCGGATGACCGCGATGAACGCCGCTATCAAGCCACTCAGAGCAAGGATCACCTGGGCGGCGTAGCGGAACCGCCGCGACAGAAAAGCCTCCAGCACCACGCCGATCACCGCGGCGCCGAGAACGATGAGCATCGGGGACAGCAGCGAGTATTCGACGCTGGGGGTGGGCATGGTCATCGTCGGGGTCCTTCGGCTGTTCGCGGAGCCGTCACCGTCGGTACGGTCGGGGCAGGGTCGTGCTGTTTGATCGTGCTCATCGTGTAACCGACGGCCGGATTGATGATGTCCAGCAACGGTTTCGGATAGACCCCGAACACGAGCAGCAAAGCTATCAGCGGCGCGACGACGGCGACTTCACGCGGAACCAGGTCGCGGATCCGATCGTTGCCCTGCGTGACTGGGCCGGTCATCACCCGCTGGTAGAGCCACAACATGTAGATCGACGACAGCACCAGGGCGGTCGAACCGATCGCCGCGGCCAGCCAATAACGGTTGAAAGTGCCCAACAGGACCAGGAATTCACTGACGAACGGCGCCAGACCCGGCAACGACAACGTCGCCAGCGCCGCTACCAGGAACGTGCCGGCCAGCACGGGGGCCACCTTCTGTACACCGCCGTATGCCGCGATCGACCGCGTTCCCCGGCGGGCGATCAGGAACCCGGCGATGAGGAACACCGCGGCGGTGGAAAGTCCGTGGTTGAGCATGTACAGCGTCGATCCGCTCTGCCCTTGGGTGGTCATCACGAAGATGCCGGCGATGATGAACCCGAAGTGCGAGATCGAGGTGTAGGCGATCAGTCGCATGATGTCGCTCTGGCCGATCGCCACAATCGCGCCGTAGACCACGCCGATGATGGCCAGCACCACGATCAGTGGACGAAAATACGTTGAGGCGTCGGGAAACAGCTGCAGGCAGTAACGCAGCATCCCGAAGGTGCCGACCTTGTCCATCACCGCCATCATCAAGACCGCGCTGGCCGGTGTCGCTTCCACCGCGGCGTCGGGCAGCCAGCGGTGGAACGGCCACAGCGGAGCCTTGATCGCGAACGCGAACATGAACCCCAAGAACAGCGCCTTGAGGACCGCAGGATCTACACCCAGTGAACCGTTCGACACCGCCGCCACGATCGCCTGAAAATCGAACGTGCCGTGGCCGTGCTGCGCGGTCACCACGTACAGCCCGATCACCGCGGCCAGCATGATCAGTCCGCCGAACAGGTTGTACAGCAAAAACTTCACCGCGGCCCGCGATCGCTGCACGCCATGGCCGAAACCGCCGATCAGAAAGTACATCGGGATCAGCATGGCCTCGAAGAACACGTAGAACAGCAGGACGTCCAGCGACACCAGCGAAACCAGCACCATCGACTCGACCGTCAGCGTCAACGCGACATAGGCGTGCACGCCACGGCTGCGTTCGCCGCCGTCGTTCCAGCCGGCCACGATCAGCAGCGGCACCAGCACCGCGGTGAGCAGCACCAGCACCACGGCGATGCCGTCCACGCCTAGGGTGTAGCCGGCGCCGAACGCCGGTATCCACGAGTGGGATTCGACAAACTGATACGGCGCGCCGCCGGGATGAAATCCGGCGGTGACCACGATCGACAAACCCAGCACCACCAGCGCCACAACCAGGCCCGACCACTTGGCCAGCTGTTGCCGCCGGCCCGGCAGCGCGATGACGAGCACCGCACCGACCAGCGGCACCAGCCACAACGCACTCAACAGGGGAACGGTGTTCACCACAGGTGCACCGCCAGAATCACCGCGGCGACCAGCGCCGCGCCTGCGAACATCGACAATGCGTAGGAGCGGGCGAAGCCGGTTTGCAAACCGCGCAACCGATCCGAGGCCCGGCTGACCAGCGCTGCCAGCCCGAGGATCGAGCCGTCTACGCCGCGGTTGTCGACCTCGACCAGCGCGCCGGTCAGTTGTGCGCCGGGACGCATGAAGACCCCCTCGTTGAGCGCATCGCCGTACAGATCGCGGCGCGCGGCGACCGTCAGCGCCGACACCTCCTCGGGCGCCCTATCCGGTACCACGCGACGGCCGTAGCGCTGATAGGCGACGGCGATTCCGACCACGACGACGCCCAGGGCCACCGTCGTCGAGACCCAGGTCGGCAGGGCGTGGGTGCTTTCTTCGGTTTTCACCACCGGGTCCAGCCAGTGCTGCAGGGTGCCGCCGACGGCCAGCAAGCCACCGGAGAACACCGACCCGACCGCGAGCAGGATCATGGGCCAGGTCATCACCGCAGGCGCTTCGTGCGGATGGGCATCCGGGGCCCAACGCTTGTCGCCGAAGAACGTCATCAGCATCACCCGAGTCATGTAGAACGCGGTGATTCCGGCGCCCAGCAGGGCAGCACCGCCCAGCACGTAACCTCGGACGCCGCCGGAATTCAGCGCGGCTTCGACGATGGCATCTTTGGAGAAGAAGCCCGCGAACGGTGGCACCCCGATAATGGCCAGATAACCCAGTCCGAACGTGGCGAAGGTGATCGGCAACGCCGTGCGCAGCGCACCGTAGCGCCGCATGTCCTGCTCTTCATCCATTGCGTGCATCAGCGCACCGGAGCCGAGGAACAGGCCGGCTTTGAAGAAGCCGTGGGTGAGCAGGTGCAGAATCGCGAAGGCATAGCCGGCCGGTCCGAGGCCGGCAGCCAGCACCATGTAGCCGATCTGGCTCATCGTCGACGCGGCCAGTGCTCGCTTGATGTCGTCCTTGGCGCATCCGATGTACGCCCCGTAGAGCAGCGTGACTGCGCCGACGATGACCACACCGAGTTGAGCACCCGGAGAGCGGTCGTAGAGCGGGTGAGAGCGCACGATCAGATACACCCCGGCGGTCACCATGGTGGCGGCGTGAATCAGCGCCGATACCGGCGTGGGGCCCTCCATCGCGTCTCCCAGCCAGGCCTGCAGCGGAACCTGGGCGGATTTCGCGCAGGCGCCCAGCAGCAACAACAACCCGAGCGCGACCAACACGCCGCTGCCTGCGCCTTGTGCTGCGGCGAAAACCCCGCCGTAGGAGAGCGTCCCGAAACTGCTGAACATCAAGAACATGGCCAGCGCCAGGCCGGCATCCCCGACCCGGTTCATCACGAACGCCTTCTTGGCCGCGGTGGCCGCCGTCGGCTTCTGGTACCAGAAGCCGATCAGCAGGTAGGACGCCAGGCCCACACCTTCCCAGCCGACGTAGAGACCCAGATAGTTGTCGGCGACCACCAGCAGCAGCATCGCCGCCAGAAACAAATTCAAGTAGGCAAAAAAACGACGGCGGTCAGGGTCGTCGGCCATGTAGCCAACCGAGTAGATGTGGATCAACGAACCGACGCCGGTGATCAACAGCGCGAAACAGATTGACAGCTGGTCGATTTGCAGCCCGAAGTCGACCTGCAGCCCACCGACCGGCACCCATCTGAACAGATTCTGCGCGATGAAGCGGTCGTCACCGGGCCGGCCCAGCATGTTGGTCAGCAGGGCCACACCCACTCCGAACGACGCCAACGAGGCGGCGCAACCCAGCCAGTGGCCCCACCGGTCGGTCCGGCGCCCGGCAAGCAGCAGGACAGCGGCGCCCGCCGCCGGGAGAGCCACGAGCAGCCAGGTGAGATGTGTCATTTCGGTGGCCCTAACCCTTGAGCAGGTTGGCGTCGTCGACCGATGCGGATTTGCGGGCGCGGAATATCGTCATGATGATCGCCAGACCGACGACGACTTCGCAGGCGGCGACCACCATCGTGAAGAAGGCGATCAACTGGCCGTCGAGCTGACCATTCATCCGCGCGAAGGTGACGAACGCCAGGTTGACGGCGTTGAGCATCAGCTCGACGCACATGAACATGACAATCGCGTTGCGCCGCAACAGCACACCGCTGGCGCCGATGGTGAACAACAGCACCGAAAGGTAGAGGTAATTGTCCGGATTCATGACGCGCCGTTCTTAGATCCATTGCCGGTGTTCCTACCGTCCGCTCCGTCGACTCCGCGGCTTTCCAGGACCGGCGGGACCGACAGCTTCGAATAGGAGCCGTCGGGCAGCAGGGCGGCGACGTCGACAGCGTTGTGGCGGGCGTAGACACCGGGGCCCGGCAGTGTGGTGGGATAGCCACCGGGGCGGAAGCGCTCTTGTGCCAGCTCCCGCTGGGTCTTGCGGCGCTCGAACCGTTCCCGGTGCGCCAGCACCATCGCCCCGACCGCTGCGGTGATCAGCAGCGCGCTGGTCAATTCGAACGCCCACAGATAGCGGGAGAAGATCAACGTCGCGAGGCCGTTGACGTTGCCGCCGGCGTTGGCCGCGCTCAGCCCGGCGAACGGGGGAGTCGTTGCGCTGCCAATGGCGGCGATCAGCAGAAAGCCGAATCCGACACCGGCCACTGCCGCCGCGAGCCGCTGGCCCCGCAAAGTCTCCACCAGCGACTCCGCGGAGTCCACCCCGATCAGCATCAGCACGAACAAGAACAGCATCATCACCGCGCCGGTGTAGACCACGACCTGCACCACACCCAGGAACAGCGCGTCTTGAACCATGTAGAACACGGCCAGGATGATCATCGTCATCGCCAAGAACACCGCCGAGTACACCGCGTTGGCGGCCACTACGACACCCACCGCACCGATCAGCGCCAGCGCCCCGAGCACCCAGAACGTCACCGCCTCGCCGGTGGAGGTGCGGGTGATCAGGTCGCCGGCCAGGACGGTGGTCACTGCGGCCCGCCCGCCGGCTGCGCATCGCGCAGGACGCCTTGCGCGGTCACGTTGCCCAGGTAGTAGTCGATATCGGTGGCGCCTGGTGCCCGCGGGTGCGGGGGTGGCTCCACGTCAGGTGGCAACGGAGCGAGGAGCCGGTCTTTTTCGTAGATCAGGTCGGCGCGGTTGTCGTCGGCCATCTCGTATTCGTTGGTCATCGTCAATGCCCGGGTGGGGCAGGCTTCGACGCAGAGACCGCAACCGATGCAGCGTAGGTAGTTGATTTGGTAGACCCGCCCGTAGCGCTCACCGGGGGAATACCGTTCCTCCTCGGTGTTGTCGGCGCCCTCGACGTAGATCGCGTCGGCCGGGCACGCCCAGGCACACAACTCGCAGCCGATGCACTTTTCCAGGCCGTCCGGATACCGGTTGAGCTGGTGGCGGCCGTGATAACGCGGCGCGGTGGGCATCTTGTTCTCCGGGTACCCCTCGGTGACCGGGCGTTTGAACATCGACGACAGCGTCACACCGAATCCGGCGATGGCTTCCAGCGACTTGGGCAATTTAGCCACGTGCGGCCTCCTTGGTTGCCGGCGTCCCTGATGGGCTTGCCTCACCCGGCAGCGGTGGCGTCGGGAATGTCTCTTGCGCAATCGGACCCCGGCCCCGCAGCGCTTCCGGAGTGCGCCCCAGTACATGAGTACCGATGCCGCTGAACGGTCTTCGCAGATAGAGCAGCAGCGCCGCCGAGAAGACCGCGCTGCTGATCGCCAGCACGGCGGTCCAGTGCGGATAACCCTGGTCACGCAGGGTGCGGATGGCGGCGGCGATCATCACCCACACCAGCGCCACCGGGATGAGAATCTTCCAGCCCAGCGTCATGAACTGGTCGTAGCGCAATCGGGGCAAGGTGGCCCGCAGCCAGAAGTAAATGAACAGGAAGGTCCACACCTTGGCGGTGAACCAGAGCACCGGCCACCATCCACTGTTGGCGCCGTGCCACATGTTCACCGGCCACGGCGCGTGCCAGCCGCCGAAGAACAGCGTGGCGGCCAAAGCCGACACGGTCGTCATATTGATGTATTCGGCCAGATAGAACATCGCGAATTTCAGTGACGAGTATTCGGTGTGGAAGCCGGCGACCAGCTCGCCTTCAGCTTCCGGGAGATCGAAGGGTGCACGGTTGGTTTCGCCGACCATCGAGACGAGATACACCATGAACGACGGCAGCAGCAGAAACGCGTACCAGATCCGGTTTTGGGCGGCCACGATCTGTGACGTCGACATCGTCCCGGCATAGAGGAACACCGACGAGAACGCCAACCCCATCGAAACTTCGTAGGAGATCACCTGGGCGGTGGAGCGCACCCCACCCAGCAGCGGGTACGTCGAACCCGATGACCAACCGGCCAGCACGATGCCATAGACCCCCACTGCCGACAGTCCCAGAATGAACAGCACCGCGACCGGCAGGTCGGTCACCTGCAACGGTGTCCGGTGCCCGAAGACCGATACCTCCGGCCCGAACGGGATGAACGCGAACGCCGTGATCGCCGGAACGGTCGAAATGATCGGCGCCAGCATGAAAATCGGCCGATCCACGCCGACCGGCGTAATGCCTTCCTTCAGCGCCAGTTTGATCCCGTCGGCCAGGCTCTGCAGATAGCCGCGCGGACCGACCCGGTTGGGCCCCCAGCGCAATTGCATGCGGCCCAACAGCTTTCGTTCGGCCAGAATCGCAACCAGAACCGTCAGCACCAGGAAGACGAAAACGGCGACCGCCTTTCCCAGCAGCAGCCACCAGGTGTCGTGCCCGAACGAAGTCATCTGCACACCTCACTCATGTGCGCCGCTCCTCAGCATCGCTTCCCTCTGCATCGTCGGCGGCGCGAACCTTGACTACATTGCCCGCTGTCACGCCGAGTTGCTGGTGCACCGCCGAGCCCGGCGAATTCAGCGGCAACCACGCCACCCGTTCCGGCATGTCGGTGATCGCCAGCGGCAAGGTGATCGACCCCCGGGGGGTGCTCACCGTGACCTTCTCACCGTCGGCCGCACCGATCTCCTCGGCCGACGCCGCGGACAGCCGCACGACCGGCGCGCGCGCGGTACCGGCCAGATGCGGTTCGCCGTCTTGCAGCCGCCCGCAGTCGAGCAGCATCCGCCATCCGGTCAGCACGGCCTCGCCCGACTCCGGCTGCGGCGCCTGGCCGGCCGCGACATCCGGATCGACGGCGCGTTCGCCGTCCCACCGGCCCAGCTCCGTCAGCTCCGCGCGCGCCGCCTCGGCGGTCGGCAGGCCCAGGTCGATGCCCATCTCGTCGGCCAACGTGTCCAAAACCCGCAGGTCCGGCATGCTGGCTTGGAAGGCGCCGCGCTGCAGCGTGATCGGGAACGTGCGATGCCGGCCTTCCCAGTTGAGGAAGGTGCCGGACTTCTCCGCCGTCGGCGCGATCGGCAACACCACATCGGCGCGCTCGGTCACGGCGCTGTGGCGCAGCTCGAGGCTGACGACGAAGCTCGCCGCATCGAGTGCGGCCAGTGCGGCGTCGGGATCCGCCAGGTCGCCGGGCTCCACACCGCCGACCAGCAATGCGCCGAGGGTTCCGTCGGCGGCGGCGGCCAGTATCTCGTCGGTGTCGCGGCCCGGCGACGACGGAAGGTCATCGACGTGCCAGGCCTTACTGACTTCCGACCGGGCGGCCTCGTCGGCCAGTGGCCGCCCGCCCGGTAGCAGCACACCCAGCGCTCCGGCGTCCAGCGCGCCGCGCTCGCCGGCGCGTCGGGGCACCCAGGCCAGTCGGGCCCCGGTGGTGCCGGCCAGCCTCGCCGCCGCGGACAGCGCGCCCGGCGCGGTGGCCAGTCGTTCGCCGACGAAGATGACTGCGCCCGGCTTCTGCAACAACTCGGCCAGATCGCCGTCGCCGTCGCCCAACTCCTGCAGCGCCGACGCTTCGGCGCCGGGCACGGTCATGAGTAAGTGGCCGGACATCTTGGTCAGCCCGCGGCTTGCGAACGGCGCGATGGCATAGACCGGCAGGCGTTTCTTGTGGGCGGCTTTGCGTAACCGCAGGAACACGATCGGTGATTCCTCTTCCGGTTCGAACCCGACGAGCAGCACCACCGGCGCCGATTCCAGCTCCGCGTAGCTGACGGTGACCGGTCGACCGGCGACGTGGGCCGCCAAGAATTCGGCCTCCTCCGCCGAGTGGGGCCGGGCGCGAAAGTCGATGTCGTTGGTGGCTAGCACCATACGGGCGAACTTGGCGTAGGCGTAGGCGTCTTCCCACGTCGCGCGGCCACCGACCAGCACGCCGGCGCGGCCGCGAGCCGAGGCCAGTCCGTCGGCGGCGGCGGTCAGCGCCTGCGACCACGACGCTTCGACCAGCGACCCGTCGCTGTCGCGTATCAGCGGAGTGTCGATCCGGTCGGGTTGGCTGGCGTAGGTGAACGCCCACCGGCCCTTGTCGCAGTTCCATTCCTCGTTGACTTCGGGGTCGTCGCCGGCCAGTCGGCGCAGCACCTTGCCGCGGCGATGGTCGCTGCGCTGCGCGCAGCCCGATGCGCAGTGCTCGCACACGCTGGGGCTGGAGACCAAGTCGAACGGCCGGGCGCGGAACCGGTAGGCGGTCCCGGTCAGCGCGCCGACCGGGCAGATCTGAACGGTGTTGCCCGAGAAGTAAGAGTCGAACGGTTCGCCTGCGTAGATGCCTACCTGTTGCAGCGCGCCGCGTTCGAGCATCTCGATAAACGGGTCACCGGCGATCTGATAGCTGAACCGGGTGCAGCGGGCGCACAGCACGCATCGCTCACGATCCAGCAGGATCTGCGAAGAGATGTTGATCGGCTTGGCGAAGGTGCGTTTGACGTCGGTGAAGCGGGACTCGGCGCGGCCGTTGGACATCGCCTGGTTCTGCAGCGGGCACTCGCCGCCTTTGTCGCACATCGGGCAGTCCAGCGGATGGTTGATCAGCAGCATCTCCATCACGCCCTGCTGCGCCTTATCGGCGACCTTGGAGCTCAGTTGAGTGCGCACTTCCATGTCGTCGGCGACCGGTGTCGTGCACGACGCCATCGGTTTGCGCTGACCTTCGATCTCGACCAGGCATTGGCGGCATGCGCCGATCGGATCCAGGAGCGGGTGGTCGCAGAACCGCGGGATCTGGACACCCATCAGCTCGGCGGCGCGGATCACCAGCGTGCCCTTCGGCACGCTGACTTCGACACCGTCGATGGTCAGCCGCACCATCTCCGGTGGCTGCACGTCTTCGCCCTGGGCTTTGGCTTCGTCGGCGCGTGTCATCTTCGGCGTCACGCCTTTCCGTTCGCGATGAGCATGGAGTCTCGGGGGTCGAACGGGCAGCCGCCCTCTTCGACGTGGGCGACGTACTCGTCGCGAAAGTACTTCAGCGAGGAGATCACCGGCATCGCCGCGCCATCGCCCAACGCGCAGAACGACTTTCCCAGGATGTTGTCGGCGATGTCGCCCAGCTTCTCCAGGTCATCGTGGCTGCCCTCACCGACTTCCAGGCGCTCGTAGATCTGCTCGAGCCAGTACGTGCCTTCCCGGCACGGGGTGCACTTGCCGCAGGACTCGTGCTGGTAGAACTCGTTCCAGCGCCGCACCGCCCGCACCACACAAGTGGTTTCATCGAAAATTTCCAGGGCTTTGGTGCCCAGCATCGAGCCGGCCTCGCTGACGCTTTCGTAGTCCAGCGGCAGGTCGAGGTGCTCATCGGTGAGCAGCGGCGTCGACGACCCGCCCGGCGTCCAGAACTTCAACCGGTGCCCAGCCCGTACCCCGCCGGCGTAGTCCAGCAGCTCACGCAGGGTGATACCCAACGGAGCCTCGTACTGACCCGGACGGGTCACGTGGCCGGAGAGCGAATAGAGGTTGAAACCGGGTGACTTCTCGGTGCCCATCGACCGGAACCAGTCCACCCCCTGCAGGATGATCGGCGGCACGCTGGCGATGGTTTCGACGTTATTGACCACTGTGGGACAGCCGTAGAGCCCGGCCACCGCCGGGAATGGCGGGCGCAGCCGCGGCTGGCCGCGCCGGCCCTCCAGTGAGTCAAGCATGGCGGTCTCCTCGCCGCAGATGTAGGCTCCTGCCCCGGCGTGCACGACCAACTCCAAGTCGTAGCCGGAGCCGGCGACATCGCGGCCCAGGAAACCTGCCTCGTAGGCCTCGGCTACTGCGTGTCGCAGCCGCCGCAGCACCGGGACGACCTCGCCTCGCACGTAGATGAAGGCGTGGTTGGCGCGGATCGCGTAGGCGGCGATGATGCTGCCTTCGATGAGGAAGTGCGGTGTGACGAACATCAGCGGAACGTCTTTGCACGTTCCCGGCTCGGATTCGTCGGCGTTGACGACGAGGTAGTGCGGCTTGGCGGCCGGGCCTTCGTCGCCCTGCGGGATGAACCCCCACTTGGTGCCCGTCCCGAAACCCGCGCCGCCGCGGCCCCGCAAACCGGAGTCCTTCACGGTCTGCAGCACGGCGTCGGGCCCCATGTCGAGAGCTTTTTGCAGAGCCTTGTAGCCGTCGTTGCGCCGATAAGTCTCCAGACTCCAGGATTCCGGGTCATCCCAGTAGCGGGTGAACACCGGAGTCAATGCCGTCGTCTGACCGATCGATGCCATTACTTGTCCTCTGACGGTGTGGCGTCGGGTGGCGGCGCCTCCATGTCGTGTTCTTGCGCGACCCGCAGACCGGCCAGAGTCGCCTCGCCCGCGCCACCCTGACCGCCGTCGGGGCGTTCGTCGGGAAAGCCGGCGAGCAGTCGCTCGTTGTGCCGAAAGCTGCGCAGCGGTGCGCCGCGGGTCGGCTCGGGAAGGTCACCGGACCGTAGACCGTCGACGAGGTCACATGCCGACTCGCAGGTCTGGTTGTCGAAGAATTCCCAGTTCACCATCACCACCGGCGCGTAGTCGCAGGCGGCGTTGCACTCGACGTGCTGCAGGGTGACTTTCCCGTCGTCGGTGGTCTCGTCATTGTCGATGCCGAGGTGTTCTTTGAGCGCGGCGAAGATCGCGTCGCCGCCCATGATTGCGCAGAGCGTGTTGGTGCACACACCGACCAGGTAGTCGCCGGTGGGCCCGCGGCGGTACATCGAGTAGAAGCTCGCCACCGCCGCGACCTCGGCGCCGGTCAGCCCCAGCTGATGCCCGCAGAACTCCAGGCCGGCCGGGGTGAGATACCCGTCTTCGGCTTGCACCAGGTGCAACAGCGACAGGATTGCCGACCGCGCGACCGGATAGCGGCCGATGATCTCCTTGGCGTCGACCTCCAGCCGAGCCTTGACCTCATCTGGGTACGACCGCGGCGCACCGTCGACCACGAACTGCCCCGGTTCTTCTGCCGGTGGCCCGAGTTCGATGAACACCCGCTCGCCCGATGCTCCGACGGCGGGCGCCTTCGGCGCCGTCAACGGTCGACTCCGCCCATCACCGGGTCAATGCTGGCGACCGCGGCGATCACATCGGCGACCATCCCGCCCTCGCACATCGCGGCGACCGCCTGCAAGTTGGTGAACGACGGATCCCGGTAATGCACCCGGTACGGGCGGGTGCCGCCGTCGCTGACCATGTGCACACCGAGTTCACCGCGCGGTGACTCCACGGCGACGTAAACCTGGCCGGGCGGAACGCGGATGCCTTCGGTGACCAGCTTGAAGTGGTGGATCAGCGCCTCCATCGAGGTGCCCATGATCTTGGCGATGTGCTCTTCTGAGTTGCCCAGGCCGTCGGGACCCACCTTCAGGTCGGCTGGCCAGGCGATCTTGCGGTCTTCGACCATGATCGGGCCCGGCTTCAACTTATCCAGGCACTGCTCGACGATCTTGAGCGACTCCCGCATCTCTCTCACCCGAATGATGTAGCGCCCGTAGGCATCACACCCATCGTCGGTGATCACGTCGAATTCGTAGTCCTCGTATCCGCAGTAGGGTGCGTCGCGCCGCAGGTCATACGGCAGACCGGTCGAGCGCAGCACCGGGCCGGTGATACCCAGGGCCATGCAGCCGGTGAGGTCGAGGTAGCCGACACCCTGGGTGCGGGCCTTCCAGATGTAGTTCTCGTTGAGCAGGTTCTCGATGTCGCGCAGCCGGTGCTTCATCAACCCGAGGAACTCGCGAATCTCGTTCTCCGCGTTGGGCGGCAAGTCCTGGGCCAACCCGCCGGGCCGGATGTAGGCGTGGTTCATCCGGAGCCCGGTGATCAGCTCGAAGATGTTCAGCACCAGTTCGCGTTCCCGGAAGCCGATGAACATCGCGGTCATCGCGCCCAATTCCATGCCGCCGGTGGCCAGCGCCACCAGATGCGATGAAACCCGGTTGAGTTCCATCAGCATCACGCGAATCACGTTGACCCGCTCCGGGATCTGCTCGGTGATACCGAGCAGCTTTTCCACGCCGAGGCAGTACGCGGCTTCGTTGAAAAACGGTGACAAGTAGTCCATCCGGGTCACGAACGTGACGCCCTGGGTCCAGTAGCGGTATTCGAGGTTCTTCTCGATCCCGGTGTGCAGATAGCCGATTCCGCAGCGCGCCTCGGTGACCGTCTCGCCTTCGATCTCCAGGATCAACCGCAGCACACCGTGGGTGGACGGGTGCTGAGGTCCCATGTTGACCACGATCCGTTCACCGGGGTCTCCGCTGCGGGCCGCCTCGACGATCTGCTCCCAATCTTGGCCCACCACGGCCAAAATGGTGTCCGCATCGCCAGTTCCGTCGGTTGGCTTGCTAGTGGTTTCGCTCATCAGTTGTAGGCCCTCCGCTCGTCGGGCGGGGGAATCTGCGCGCCCTTGTACTCGACGGGGACGCCGCCGAGTGGATAGTCCTTACGCTGCGGGTATCCGTGCCAGTCGTCGGGCATCTGAATGCGGGCCAATGCGGGGTGTCCGTCGAAGATGATCCCGAAGAAATCGTAGGTTTCGCGCTCGTGCCAGTCATTGGTGGGATAGAGGGCGAACAGCGACGGGATATGCGGATCTTCTTCGGGCGCAGACACTTCCAGCCGGATGCGACGTTTGTGGGTGAGCGACCGGAATTGGTAGACGGCGTGCAGCTCGCGACCTGTGTCGTGCGGGTAGTGCACCCCGCTGACCCCTAGGCAGAGCTCGAAGCGCAGTTTGGGGTCGTCGCGCAGCCGGCCGGCGACGATCGGCAGTTGCTCACGGTGCACATGCAGGGTCAGTTCGTCGCAATACACAACGACTTTTTCGATTGCGTTGGCGTACAAGACCCCGGCCCGGCCCAAGGCTGCCCCGACTTCGTCGACCAGTTCGTCGAAGTAGCTGCCGTACGGCCGGGGGCTGCTGCCGGGCAAGGTGACTTGCCGGACCAGCCCGCCGTATCCGGAGGTGTCGCCGGTGTCGTAGACCCCGAACATGCCGTGGCGGACGTCGATGATCTCTTCGGTTGGTTGGCGAACGGCTTCTTTTGGTTCTTGTTCCGGCGAACTCATCGCAGCAGTCCGCGCATCTCGATCGTCGGCCTGGCCGCCAAGGCTGCCTCTTCGGCCTCTGCGATGGCGCGTTCCCGGTTGACGCCCAGCGGCATCTCTTGAATCTTCTCGTGCAGCTTCAGAATCGAGTACAGCAGCATCTCGGGCCGCGGCGGACAGCCCGGCAGGTAGATATCGACCGGGACGATGTGGTCTACGCCTTGGATCACCGCGTAGTTGTTGAACATTCCGCCCGACGATGCGCACACCCCCATTGCCAGCACCCATTTCGGTTCGGCCATTTGGTCGTAGATCTGTCG
Source organism: uncultured Actinomycetota bacterium (assembly GCA_963830605.1). GTDB lineage: Bacteria > Actinomycetota > Actinomycetes > Mycobacteriales > Mycobacteriaceae > Mycobacterium. The sequence continues at coordinate 169,539 of CAWHML010000007.1, forward strand.
CAGCACCGGCGCCATCTTCTGGCTGACCCGACCGGCCACGATCATCAGATCGGCCTGGCGCGGCGTTGCCGAGAACCGCTCCATGCCGAACCGCGCGATGTCGAAGCGGGGAGAGGCCGTCGACATCATCTCGATGGCGCAGCACGCCAGCCCGAATGTCGCCGGCCACAACGAGTTCTTTCTGAAGTAGCCCGCCAGTGTCTCGACAGTCGTCAGCAAGAAACCGCTGGGCACTTTTTCTTCTATGCCCACGTTTACCTCAATCCCATGTCAGGCCGCCGCGGCGCCACACGTAGGCGTAGGCCACGAACACTGTGAGCATGAACACGACCATCTCGAAGAGCGCGAACGTTCCGAGTGCGTCGTAGCTGACCGCCCATGGATAGAGGAACACGATCTCGATGTCGAAGACGATGAACAGCATCGCGGTCAGGTAATACTTCACCGGGAAGCGCTGACCGCTGCCCGCACTCGGGGCGTTCGCCGACTGTTTGCTCGGCTCGATGCCGCACTCGTAAGCCTCCAGCTTCGCCCGGTTGTAACGGGTGGGACCGGCGATCGTCGCCACGATCACAGAGAACACCGCGAAGGCGGTAGCGATCCCCCCGAGGACCAGGATGGGTGTGTAAAGATTCATCCTGCAGCGGCGCTCCTGATGGTGTCTTCTGGCTGGCTGTGAGGTCAAACACAGCCTAACGATCCGGTCTACTGGCTCGCTGAGGGGTCCCGTTGTGAGTTCAGCCACAGCGTCGGTCGCCGTTCGCGGCGACGCGGCCGGAGCCGACTACTGCACCGGCGCGCGAAGCAGCTCGACCACCCGCTGTCCGAGCACAATCGGGTCGATCGGATGCGACACGGCGGCTTCGGCCCGCGACCAACTGGCCAGCCACGCGTCGTCGGCTCGTCCGGTGAGCACCACGATCGGCGGGCACTGCGCAACCTCGTCCTTGAGCTGCTTCGCGATTCCCATCCCACCGACCGGCGTCGCCTCGCCGTCCAGGATGGCCAGGTCGATACCCCCGGCGTCGATTTTCTGTATGACGATCGGCTCGGTGGCAACTTCGAGATAGCTGACCTCGGGCAGGTCGGGGTGCGGTCGTTTGCCCAGTGCCAGCATCACCTGCTCGCGGGTCTTGGCGTTGTTGCTGTAGACGAGGATCCGCAAGGGCGAGTCAGGCACGGTGCTAGATGCTACCCACCTGCGATCAGCCTGCGCGGATGAAATGCGCCTCGACCGTGGCGGTCGCAGCTTTGCCGATCATGCCCAACCGATTCCAGTTCAGGCCGAATTTAGCCAGATCGATGTCGGTCTTCGCCGCTATCCGCACCGAGCCGTCACCGAGAACGTCGATAGTGACCGGCAGCGGTACAGGCTCGGTGACGCCCTTGATGGTGAAGTCGGCCCGCAGGTCGGCTCCGTTGCCGGTGGTCGGCTCGACGGCGGTGACGACCACGCTGAGTTGGGGGAAGCGCTCGGCGTCGAAGAAGTCCGGCGAACGCAGGTGCTTGTCGCGGCGGCTGATGCCGGTGTCCAGCGATGCGACCTCGACGTCGAGACGGCCGAAGACCGAACCCTTGCCGGTGACCTGACCGTCACCGCTGACGTCGGTGAACCGGCCTTTGACGCGCACCAGGCCCCACATGTTCTTGATCTTGAAGCCAAACCTCGAGCGGTCTGGCACCAAATTCCAGACCCCGGCGGTGTCCGGATCGCTCAACAGTGTTTCCACGGTCGTCATTCGCCACCTCCGCACCGCCCCCGTCGTCGGCCGAGCCTAACGCAGCAACGCGGTGAGTTCGGCCCGCTTGCTTTATCCCTCGATATAGCTATCAGCGCCGGCAATTGTTGCCGGTGTTCCCCGCGTGATCACCGACCGTGGAACTTTCTTTAGTAATTCTCGCGGCGCGGAGTGGGTCACAAGTCCGCCATAACTGGCTGCACTGAATTAAGGAGCCCCACCAACCGGCATCAACGCCTGATCTTCTAGGCGCACGCGTCGTTGACATTTCTTGTTCGTCAGCCCGACCAGCCCGCCCTCACCCGCAGCTCACAACCGGCGAGCCAGCCACGCGGCCCTCGCAAACAGCTGGATTCCAGAGCTGTACAACTTCCAACACTCTGCACTTTTTCCATCGTGCTGCCGATCGACCTTCGCACTGATTTACTAAGCAAGTCGGACCCTGCGCGACTAACCACAGTGGGCATGAAGAAGCTGCGCTAGCACGTCAGCCAGTTCGGCGGCATCTCACGACCAAGGGACGCACAAATGAATGATCGACCGACACGCCGCATCACAAATCCGCAGTCCGGGCGCAGCGGCAATCCGAACGCCCCTACGCAGCGGGTGAATTCACCGCGTCTCGGGGGGGATGCGGGTTTCCGCAACGACGGGAGCCCGCCGACAGCACGGGTGCGAAACGACGGAAGCCCCTCGACTCAGAGGGGGCCGTTGGCCTGGTCCCAGGACGAAGGCGGCGCCGGCTCCAGATTCGACGACTATTACGAGGACGCCAGCGACCCCTACTCGAAGCCGGCGGCTGACCAGGGCGGTGATCAGGATTCTTACGCCCAGAACGAGCCTGTGCCGCGCACGCGGTGGTTTCAGTCGTTGCCGATGGTTTTGGTGGTCATTGCCGTTGTCGCGGTGATCTCCGCCGGCGGTGGACTCGCCTACACGATGATGTCCTCGAGCCACACCTCCCCGAAGGCTCCGCAGTCAACGGCGCCTTCGGTGGTCCCGCAGCAGAACCAGGGGGGCGCGCCTGCTCAGGCGCCGGCCGGGCAGACGCCGCCACCGACGGCCGTGCCGACGCCGTCTCCGGCGCAGGCTTCGGTGCCGGGTAGCGGCGGTGGACCAGCTGTGCAGTCGCCGGGTGATGGTTCGCCGCCCGCTCCGAATCAAGCGCCACCGGCGCCTGCGCCCGCTCCGAATCAAGGACCGGATCCGAACCAGCAGCAGACCGGACCGAGCGGCCCGAGCGGCCCGAGCGGCCCGACCGGCGTGACGGGGCCGGGTCTTGGGACGACCGGCGCGACGGGGCCGGTCACTGGGCAGACGGGCGCGACGGGGCCGGTTACCGGCGCGACCGGACCGACCGGCGTGACCGGCCAGACCGGAGCCACGGGTCCCGCTACCGGGTCGACCGGGGCGACGGGCGGGACCGGGCAGACCGGCGCCACCGGTTCGACCAGTGGCGGAGAGTCACCACAGGACACCCTGTGCCACCCGAAGCCGCCACCCTGCTAGTTGTTCCGAGCTGAGAGGTCGACTATCGGGCCGGCTTCGCGGGCCCGGCGTGAACCGCCGAATAGACCGCGGCAACGCCGAATCACTGATGACCCGTGAGCCAAATCGCCACCTGGCTGCTGGTGCCGCTCGTGCTCGGGGTTCTCTCGCTAGGGCTTGGACTGCTGACCGAGCGGATCGCCGGGTCCGAGCTGCCGGGGGCTGCGCTCATCCCGCTGGGGTTCGCCGCAGCGGTTGTCGTCGGGCAGGCTGTCTGCACTTTCGACCTGACCGCAAGGTTGCTTCCGCCCATCCTCGTCGTCTTGGCAGTGGTCGGCTTCGCGGTGTCCCAACCCTGGCGGAACGGCTGGCGCCTCGCCCGCTGGGAGCTCGTCGCCGCGGCGGCAGTGTATGCGGTTTTCGCGGCGCCGGTCGTCTTGTCGGGCCAGAAGAGTTTCACCGGCTACATCAAGCTCGACGACACCGCGACCTGGATGGCTTTCACCGACTGGATCACGGCCCACGGCCCGTCAGTGCACGGGCTCGCTCCTTCGAGCTACGAGGCCACCCTTGCCATCAATCTGAATGGCGGCTATCCCTGGGCCGGCTTCACACCGCTGGGCGCGGTGCACCAGCTCACCGGCCAAGACGTCGCCTGGGTCATTCAGCCGTTCATGGCGTCGCTGGCGGCGATGCTCGCGTTGACGATCAGCGCGCTCGTCGAGCCGCTGGTCGCCAACCGGCGCTTTCGCGCGCTCGTCGCGTTCATCGCCGCCCAGCCGGCGCTGCTGTACGGCTATTACCTTTGGGGCGGCATCAAGGAGATCGAGAGCACACTGTTGCTGGCTGTGATCGCGCTGCTCGCGACCCGCACAGAGCTGTGGAAGAAGGTGCCGCGCGCGGCGTTGCCGCTCGCGTTGGCGTCCGCGGCGCTGTTCGGGGTGTACGGATTAGGCGGCGCCATCTGGCTCGTGCCGCTGTTCGTGATCGCGTTGGTGATCGCCGGTCGTGCGGTGGGGTGGCGCAAGGGGGCAGCGGCGATCGCCGCGGCCGCGGCGCTGACGCTGACGATCGGGCTGCCGGCAGTCGTGCGCGGAATCGTCGCTCAGATCAACGGTGAGCTCTACGCGCCGACCGGCTCCGGCATACCCGGAAATCCACTCGGGAACCTGGTCCGCCCGCTGAACCCGCTGCAGGTCGCAGGTATCTGGACCACCGCCGACTTTCGCGTCCCGCCGAGCCATCTCGTCATAAATTACGTCCTCATCGTGATCAGCCTCGCTGCGGCCGGCTACGGGCTGTGGCGGGCGTCGAAGGCGCGGCAATGGTCTTTGCCGACGTGGATCGGATTTGGTTTCGTTGGGGGCATCGTCGTGATCCTTGCCGGTAGCCCCTGGGTCGACGGCAAAGTCTATGCGACCCTCTCGCCAGCGATCCCTGCTGCAGCCGCGGTCGCGGCGGCGCTGCTGTTCGCGGCCGGACGGCGCCTTGCGGGCACCTTGCTGGTCGGGGTCCTCGGCGCGGGCGTCCTGGTGTCCAACGTCCTTGCCTACACTCAGGTCACCCTGGCTCCACGCGACGAGCTCGCCGAACTGTCCGCGATCGCCGGCCAAATAGGCGGCGAGGGCCCGACGTTGATGGCCGACGACCAGATTTACGGCGTCAGGCACTTCCTTCGCGACGCCGACCCCGAGGGGGTGAACCAGCTCCGCCGCCGCCGAATCCTGCTCCGGGACGGAACAACAGCCGACAAGCCGTTGATCGGCGGCGTCGACGCAATCACCCTGCCCAGCATGCTCGAGTACCGGACCGTCGTCATCCGCCGCTCACCGGTAGCGAGTCGGCCGCCGGCCAATTACCAGTTGGTGCACCGCGGCGCGTATTACGACGTGTGGCAGCGCCCGGCACACGAGACCGGTCAATTCGCTCGGGTGTTGAATCACCTGCCGTTGGGTGGGGAACTCGATCCCGGCGGGGTGCCTTCGTGCGATCAGGTGCTGGCCATGGCGGCGACGGCGAGGTCGCAGGGCCTTGGCGGTCAGGTCGTCGCCGCGCCCGCCTCAACTGTCTGGGCGGCGTCGTTGCTGCAGGCAGACTTCCCGGCGGAGTGGCGAAAAGGCACCTATTTGAGTCCCGGCAACCATGCCGGACAGGTCCGATCGAGATTCGAGGTCAACCTGCCCGGTGACTACGAGCTCTGGCTTGGCGGTTCGGCACGCGCCGGGATCGAGACCGTGGTGGACGGTCACTCGGTCGGCGATGTCCGCCATCACCTCGTGAGTGGCATCGGCTACCTGCGTCTCGGTGAGGCAGAATTGGCGGCCGGCCGACACGAGCTGCTGCTCTCGTTCGGCGGCGCTGACCTTCGTCCGGGCAGTTGGGGCTCACCCGCGCTCGACTTTCCGATTGGGCCCATACTTGTCGCGCCGGCGCCCAGTGCTGCCGATCTGACTACATTGCCGGCCGACCAGGCCGGGTCGCTGTGCGGTAAGCGCTGGGACTGGATCGAGGTTGTCGCGAGCGCGGCGCGCTAACCGTCCCGGTAGCCCGGGTGCGCGACGTCGAGTCGGTGGCTGACCAGTGCGCGAAGACCCCGGGTGACGGCGTCGGGGCGGCTGTCGAGGTGCCCGTGGCGAATGGCGTCCGAAAACTGCGTCTCGTCGTCGAACCCCAGCTTGGCGAGTGCGTCGCTGGCCTCCGCCGTCGAGTCGACAAGCAGTTGTCGTTCGACGATGCGCAACGCGTTCGCCGCGACCCGGGCGTGGAAGTTGACCTGTCCGCTGGTCGCCGCACGGACATCGCTTTCGAGGAATTCGGCGACGGCGGCGACGAGTTCAGCCGCCGTCGGGCGGCCGTAGTGGTCGTTCATCGCCGGCCGGTCAAGAAGCGGGTGCCTCGGGACCGCGATCCACACCGGTGCGCAATTTCACCGACGCCGAGTAAGCGTGCGTGCGGAATCGCAGCACCGGGTCGTCGGAAGGCTCGATGCCGTCGGTGACGCGCATCGGGTCGAAGACGACGATGTCGTCGCCATGCTCGCGTTCGGTGTCGACGCCCGTGATGTCGAGGCTGCCGACCGTGACGGTCTGCGAGCCGCGCCACGGTTTGGACGGATCGTCGGTTGAGTCGCCCTTGGCGGCGATCTGGACCTGGTAGTCGAACCGCACCGCTTGTGTTGCGAGGCGCTCGTCGAGTTCGTCGATCAAAAAGTTCGCGCTGTTCTCCCGGGCCACCCGCGGTGGCAGGAATTCTTCGCCTGCCGCTGGTGTGAAGTGGTAGCGAACGAATCGTGCGCTGCCGTCGGCGCCGACCCAGCGAAAGGCATGCAACCCGTGATATGCGGCGGTGGCATAGCTCGCCGGCACCCTGTTCGCCGCCCGCAACGCGGGCAATGCGCCCAGGAACCGCGGGTGGGTGACGGCGTATCTGGCTAGGCGCAGCGGCGCGCCGATGCCGGGTCGCATGGCCCGCAGCAGGGCCAGGAAGCCGTCGGGTGTGCTGGACGTGAAGAGCTTTGCTGTCTGCGCCGACACGTCGGTGGTCGACCCGTCAGGCAGCGTGAACTTCACCGCCATTCCGCGCACTCCCGGGGCCCCGTCCGGCTGTGCCGGATTTCCTGAGCCGTTGGAGAACCGGATCAGCGCAGGCACGGCGGAGCCGTTGAGGTGGGTGGCGCGTGAAAGTCGGGCGGCGTCGGAAATCGCTGTGAAGGTGCCGCGATAAAGCTTGCCCTTGGCGTGCAATGCTCTTTGTCCCCGCTGGACTCCGCCGACGCAGCGGATCGCGTCGATCGCGTGATCGGGACTGGCCACAGCGGAATCTTATGTGGTCAACCGCTCTTCGCCGCTCGTTTCGAGCAGGTCGAGCAGGTCCCACTCGGTTTCGCACACCCGGCGCCCGATCGTCGCGAGTTCGACCGACCGAACCTGCCGGCTCAGATGCCGCTCAGCCTGATAGCGGCAGATGATTCCCCACCGCAGGGTGGCCAGCACCAGCCACCAGTGGAACACCGGCCGCTCGACCGTCGTCGCGCTGGCCTGCTCGTAGGCCGAGAGAAAATCTTCGACGCTGCCCAGCCCGCCGGCACCACGGTCGGGCGGGGCACCGAAACGCCAAGCGCGAATACAGAACCACGCCAAGTCTTCGTAGGCCGCACCCATGTGCACCAGCTCCCAGTCGAGCACCGCCGTCAACTCGCTGCCGTCGACGATGAGGTTGCCCATCCGATAGTCGCCGTGCACCAGCCGCGGCGGTGACGGCGCCGGCCGGTGCGCGGTGAGCCAACGAAACGCCCACTCGAACGTCGCCGTGGTATCGCCCATGGCGTCCAGCCGGTCACGCCACTGCGTGAGTTGGTCCTGCGCATCCAGGCCGACACCGTGCGGATCGACGCGGTGAATGGCGGCCAGCGCGTGAGCGCACTGACCCAGTAACTGCTGCCTACCGATGTCGTCGAGCTGGCGGTAGATCCGCCGGGCGATCGTCTCACCTGTGACCTCTTCGCAGATCAGAAACGGATTGCCCAGTGCCGCAGTCGAATTGTCGGCGATCAGGACGTGCGGCACCGGTGCCCCGGCCGCCGCGGCGGCGGCCTGGACGCGGGCTTCGGTTGCCATATCGGCATGCACGTCGTCCGGCGGCCCAATCCGCAGAATCAGCGCGTGTTGGCCGTCGGCTGTCGCCGCGTCGAACGCCCATGTGCTGCGACTGGCCCCGCCGGTCAGTGCCCGCAGATTTTCGATCGCCACCTCGGTGCCCAGAGCTGACGCCACCACCGGTGTCAGCGCGTACGACAACCCGGTGGCGTCGATCACTTCGCGCCGAATTTGAGCAGGCGCTGAGCTACCCGTCGGATCTGAATCTCCTCGGCGCCCTCGGTGATCCGGTAACGGCGGTGGTGACGATAGATGTGTTCGAACGGCTCGTGGCGGCTGTAGCCGAGCCCGCCGAAGATCTGCATCGCCCGGTCGGCGGCGTCGCAGACCAACCGGTTGGCGCGGTAATTGGCCATCGACACCTTGTCCGATACCTCGAGATGGTGGTCGCGGTCCAAGTGCCAGGCGGCGTAGTAGACCAGCAGCCGCACCATCTGGGCTTCGGTGTGCAGCTCGGCCAACGGCCACTGCACGGCCTGGTTCACCGCGAGTGGCTTGCCGAAAACCGTTCGCTGCACCGCGTAGTCCGCGGCTCGGTCGATACAGTATTGCGCCGCGCCCAAGCTGCTGGCTGCTTGCCGAATCCGGTTCTCGTGCAGAAAAGTTTGCGCGACCTCCAGGCCGCGGTCCACCTCACCCAGGACGGCATCGCCCGGCACCCGCACGTCGGTCAACTCGACTTCGCCGTGGTCGGTGGGCATGTTGAACGTCCACCAGTAGTAGGGCACGGTGAATCCCGGCGCATCGGTCGGCACCAGGAACGCGGTGATGCCCCGCGGCCGCCCCGGGTTGCCGGAGGTACGCGCGAAAATTAGGTCGTGGGTTGCCCGGTGCACACCGGTGTTGAAGCGCTTGGCGCCGTTGATCACCCAGTCGTTGCCGTCGGATTCGGCGTGGGTTTCCAGCCAGGTCGCGTCGGAGCCGTGTTGCGGTTCGGTCAGGCCGAACGCCATCGAACGTTCCCCGGTGATCAGTGCCTCGGACCAGAGCCGGCGCTGCTCGTCGGTGCCGAACCGTTCCATCATGATGACCTGAGGGAAGTTGCCCACGATCGACGACTCGTTCTGCAGATCGTTGTGCAGGCCCAGGCCCTTGTGCGCCAGGTGCTCCCGGATCACCGCCAAGTCCACGTTGGTGCCGTCGCGACCACCAAGCGACGCGGGTAGTCCGTAACGCAGCCAGCCCGCCTTGTCCGCGCGCCTTCTCATTTCGGCGAGCAGCTCTTCCCATTCGCGCGACGGCGTGCCGTCGTTGTCCATGTCGGTTCGCGCGAACTCGCGGCGGTGATCGAAATACTGCGTGTGCTCGGCTTGCAAGGGGGCGATCTCAGCGTCGATGAAGGCATCGATTTCGGCCAGCGTGTTCAGAAGGTGTTGCGGCAGCGTGAAATCCACGGCGATCAGCTCCTTTTCCGATCTCCGGCACGTAACAACGCCCCCGGAAGACTGTGCCCGACAACCGATTCGGCTACCGCAGCGGCGGCGATGGCGGCTTTCAGGTCGACGTCGACCTCGATGCCGCTGTCGGTCAGCAGGTAGACGAGATCCTCGGTGGCGATATTGCCGGTGGCGCCGGGTGCAAAGGGGCAGCCGCCCAACCCGCCCACCGAGGCGTCGAGCCGGGCGACGCCGGCACTGACAGCCGCATAGGCGCTGGCCAGCCCGCTGCCGCGGGTGTTGTGGAAATGTCCGCCGAGCGGAAGGTTGTCGATCTCCGGACGCAGCTGCGATATCAACGAAGTGACCCGACCCGGCGTGGCGGTGCCGATCGTGTCGGCGATCGAAATCCGGTCGACGCCGTGCTCCGTGGCGGCAGCGGCGATGGCGGTGACCCGGTGGGCCGGAGTGGGGCCCTCGTACGGGCAGTCCCACGCGGTGGCGATGATGACCTCGACGGTGGTGTCGCTGTCGCGGCTGATCGCGACGATGTCGCGGATTTGGGCGGTGGCGTCGGCGCTGCTTCGCCCGACGTTGGCGTGGCTGAACGCATCTGAGGGGGACACCACGTATTCGATCGCCCGCAACCCGGCGGCCACGGCTCTTTTGGCGCCGTTCGGACTGGCGACCAGGGCGGAGAACTCAATCTCGGGATAGCGGTGCAGCTCGGCGGCCAATGCCGCCGCATCGGCCATCGCAGGCACCTTCGACGGCGATACGAACGCCGTGACCTCGACTTCGCGCACTCCGGTCGCAACCACCGCATCCAGCAGCTCGAGCTTGGCGGACAACGGGATTGGCGACTCGATCTGCAGTCCGTCGCGCAGCGAGACCTCGCGGATGTCGACACGGGATGGTAGGTCGGTCACAGCACTCCCTCGGCACGCAGGGACTCGAGCTGCGCGGCAGTCTTGCCCAACAACCCACGGTAGACCTCGTCGTTGTGCTGTCCGGGATGGGCCGGGCCGGCGTTTCGGATGAGGCCCGGAGATTCGGAGAACACCGGCACGATTCCCGGGCCGAGCACGCTGCGTTGAATTCGCTCGTCGTAGTGCTCGGCGACCATGTGCCGGGCCTGCAGCTGCGGATCGGTGACCACCTCGGCGACAGTGTTGATGGGTCCGGCGATGACGCCGCCCGCCGACAGCGTTTCGATGATCTCGCCGGGCTGACGCTGGGCGGCCCAGTCGCCGATGATCTGGTCGAGTTGGTCCTGATTGCGGCCGCGGGCGCCGTGGGTGGCGAACCGGTCGTCACTGACCAATTCGGGGCGGCCCATCACCGCACACAGCCGGGCGAAGACGGTGTCCTGATTGGCGGCGATCACCACCCAGGTGCCATCGGCGCTGCGGTAGATATTGGACGGCGCGATGCCTTCCAATCGGGTGCCCGACGGCCCGCGTACCACGCCGCCGACGTCGTAGTCGGGAATGGTGGATTCCTGGATTGCCAGGCACGATTCGGTCAGCGCGACGTCGACCACTTGGCCGGTCCCACTGACGCTGCGCCGGTGCAGCGCGGCCAGCGCCCCTTGGGCGGCGAACATGCCGGCCAGGCTGTCGCCCAGGGAAAGTGCCAGACGCGGCGGCGGCTGTCCTGGGAATCCGTTGAGGTGACGCAGCCCGCTGGCGGCTTCGGCGACGGAGGCGTAGCCCGCCTTGCGGGCGTCGGGGCCGGTCTGCCCGTAACCGGACACCCGAACCAGGATGACGCCGCGGTGGCGCGCGGCCAGCACGTCGTAGCCCAGGTCCCATTTCTCCAAGGTGCCGGGTCGAAAGTTCTCCACCACGATGTCGGATTTCTCGACCAGTTCGAGGAAGAGCTGCCGTCCGAGTGGGCGTCGCAGGTCCAGCGTGATGACCTTCTTGTTCCGGGCATGCACCGTCCAGAAGAAGCGGTAGCCGTCTACTTCGGCTTGGCCCCAGGTGCGCAGCGGGTCGGGCGCACCGGGTGGTTCGATTTTGATGACGTCGGCGCCCATATCACCGAGCAGCCGACCGGCGAACGGTCCGGCGATCAAAGTGCCCAACTCGAGCACCCGGATGCCGTCCAGTGGGCCAGTCGTGCTCATCTCGTCAGCCCCGGACGCGCAGGACGACCTTTCCCCTGGCGGTGCGATTCTCCAGGGACGCGACCGCAGCCGCGGCCTCCTCCAGCGGATGAACTACGGGCTCGGGCGGAGGCAGCCGACCCGAGCTGAGCAGCCGTTCGAGTCCGGCCCACTGTTCGGCGAGCGCGCCTGGATGCCTGCCGGCCCACGCACCCCAGCCGACTCCGACGACGTCAATGTTGTTCAGCAGCAACCGGTTGACCTTGACAGTGGGAATGTCACCGCCGGTGAAGCCGATCACCAACAACCGTCCGGCCGGGGCAAGCGAGCGCAGTGAATCGGTGAATCGGTCACCGCCCACCGGGTCGACCACCACGTCGACCCCGCGGCCGCCGGTGAGTTCTGAGACCGCATCCTTGAATCCCGCACTGAGAACCACATCCGTCGCGCCGGCTGCCGTAGCGATCTCAGCTTTATCCTTTGTGCTCACCACCGCGATCGTGCGCGAAGCGCCCAGCACCGGTGCCAGCCGCAGCGACGACGTACCGATCCCGCCAGCCGCTCCGTGTACCAGCACCGTCTCGCCGGGTTGCAGACGACCACGCACGCTGAGCGCGAAATACATTGTCAAGTCGTTGAACAGCAGCCCGGCGCCCGCCTCGAAGCTGACATTGTCCGGCAGCTTGAACACCCGGTCGGGCGCCAGCACCGCGACCTCGGCCATGCCGCCGGTGAGCATGGTCAAACCGACTACCCGGTCGCCGGGGCTGACGTCGGCTTCCTGGGGTGCCGACCGGACCACACCGGCGATTTCCGCGCCCAGCACGAACGGCGGCTCCGGCCGGTACTGGTAGAGGCCGCGAGTGAGGAGTGCATCGGGAAAAGCCGCACCGGCGGCGTGCACGTCGACGACTACGCCATCGCCTGCGGGTTCGTCGACCTCGGTCACCTCGACCGCGTCCGGACCGTCCAGCCGGGTTACCCGTGCCGCGCGCATGCCACCTCCGTCTGCACCGATCGGAAACCTTCCGGCCGGAGGCTCAACAGCCTACTGCCGGCGCACTGCTTGGCGAGCTCCGGTGGGCGGTCTGGCCCGGGTTCGTCGGCGTCATCGGAGTTTGCTGCCTGATCTCTTTGTCCGCCGTAATCATGGTGGCGGTGCGCTATGCTTTGCGTGCTTTTGCCAACCTGGGCGCGCAGCATGTGGAGGGTGTGAATGCGGCTGTTCGTCAGCTACTCCAGCCAGGACAAGGCGGAGATCGAAAACCTCAAGTCCGCTTTGCGGCGCGGTCACCAGCAGGTGTGGATGGACGAGGAGCTCGGCGGCGGCGAAGCGTGGTGGCGCACGATCCTCCAGCAGATCCGTGAATGCGAGGTGTTCATCGTTGCGTTGTCGAACAATTCGCTTGCCTCCAAGCCCTGCCAAGCCGAGCTGCGCTACGCCCAGGCACTGCAGCGGCCAGTCCTGCCCGTTCAGATCGGCCCAGTCAGCAGCATGCGGGTAACTCCGCTCGCGGCAACGCAAATCATCGACTTTCGCAACCCGACCGTCGAGGCCGGCATCGAGCTGATCGGGGCGCTGCACGAACAGCGGGCGACGCTCAAGCCGCTACCGGCCGAGCTGCCCGAAGAGCCGCCGGTGCCGTTCGCCTACCTGATGCGGCTGGCGAATAATCTTGTCGAGCCGCAGCTGAGCGCCCGCCAGCAGGCAGACTACGTCTCTGAGCTGAAAGACGCGCTCGAGCAGGACGGCGATGATCCGGCAGCGCGCAGCGACATCCGGCAACTGCTCTGCATGCTGCGGGACCGTCCCGACGTCCTCTGGCGCACGCGAACCGACATCGAGAATGTGTTGGCGTCGATCGACAAGAAGGCCTCGGCTTCCCCTCCCGGGGGCGGCGCTCCGCCCATCCACGACTTCCAAAGTCAATCCGGTCAACCGGCCTACCCCGCTCCGCCGCCACAGCCGTGGCAGCAGTCCGGCCCCGTTGCACAGCCTCAGCCGTTGATGAACACCGGGGCGCCCACTTCGCCGCCGGGCGGGGGCTCCAGGGGGGACGTGGGTCCAACGCCACCGGGACCGTACGGCGGTACCTACTACACCGGCCGGACCGCCGAACCTCGCCGCCGCTCTCGCACGGGTTGGATCGTCGGCGGCAGCGTGGGCGCAGTCGTCTTGTTGGTCATCCTGGTCGCGGTGGCACTCGTCAGCGGGTCGGGCTCCGATTCGACGCCTTCAACGACGACGGCTCCGACTGTGGCGCCCGAGCGTCTGGACTCGATTCTTATCAACGCCGCACAGGTCAACACCATTATGGGCGCCTCGAACATGCAACCCGGAAAGCTCGGCGAGGCACCGGCTGACCCCTCAGCGAAGGTGTCGGCTCCCGAATGCACCGGCGCGCTGTACCCGGGTCTCACTTTGACCTATCAGGGCAGCGGATATACGAAGCTCAATTACCTTGTGTTGACCGAGCCGGGCGACAACAACGAGCACTTCGTCGACGAAGACGCTGCAGCATTCCCTTCCCAAGATCAAGCCCGCGCTTTCGTCAACACCTCGATGCCGCAATGGAAATCCTGCGGTGGGCAGACCGTGAGCGCAACGTACGTTGACAACAACAACACCTACCGCTGGACGCTGGGAACCCTTACCGGCAACGTTCCGAAAATCATCCAGTTGGATACTCAGGAAAACGGCGGCGGCTGGGCCTGTCAGCGTGTGCTCAGCGCGGTGTCGAACGTGGTGCTCGACGTCAAAGCCTGCGGAAATCACATCACCAACGAAAGCAACCAGATCGTCGCGCTGATGGCTTCCAACGTCATGAGATAACGAGCCGGCTAGCGGCCCCTATTTCAGCTCGGCCGACGACAGCCCCAACAGCCGGCGGGCCACCACCAACTGCTGAATTTGCTGTGTGCCTTCGAAGATGTCCATGATCTTCGAGTCGCGCGCCCACTTCTCAAAGAGCGTTTGCTCGGAATAGCCTGTCGTGCCGGTCATTTCGACAGCTTTCAGCGTGATGTCGCTGGCCGTTCGACCCGCTTTGGCCTTTCCCATCGACGCTTCTTTGGAGTTGGGAACCCTGTTGTCGGCCTGCCACGCCGAGCGCAGAGTCAGCAGGTAACTGGCTTCCCAGTCGGCTTCCATCCGCAAGAACTCGGCGGCTGCGGCGCTTTGAGCGTGCCACGGCTTGTCGTAGGAGATTTCCACGCCGGCGTCAGCGAGCACCTTGCGCAGTTCTTCCAGCGCGGCACGGGCGACGCCGATAGCCATCGCGGCGATGACGGGCCGGGTGTTGTCGAACGTCTCCATAACTCCGGAAAAACCTTTGCCTGCCTCGATTTCGGGAGTGCCGAGCAAGTTTTCCTTGGGCACCCGGACATTGTCGAAGCGGATCGCAGCGGTGTCGGAGGCCTTGATGCCCAGCTTGTTCTCCAGCCGCTCGACGCTGACGCCGGGATGTTCTCGCGGCACGATGAAGGACTTGATGGCCGCCCGGCCTTTCGACTTGTCCAGCGTCGCCCACACCACGATGTGGGTGGCCCGTGAACCCGCGGTCACGTAGATCTTCTCGCCGTTGATCACATACTCGTCGCCGTCGAGGGTGGCGGTGGTCGAGACAGCCGCGGAGTCGGACCCGAAATCCGGTTCGGTGATCGCCATCGCCGCCCACACCCGGCCCAGGCGTTGCAGTTGCTCATCGGTAGCCACTCCCGAGATTGCCGCGTTGCCTAGTCCCTGATAGGGGATCGACAGCATCATCGCCGCGTCGCCCCAGCTTGCCTCCAGCGTCTGCAGCACCGCGGCCATGTTGGCGCCATTGCGGTTCTCGTCTTTTCGCTCACCCGCACGGAACGCCTCGGTTCCGGCGAGCTCGGTCGTGTTGGATTCGGTGACTCCGGCGAACACGCTCGCCAGGCTGTCCAGCTCGACGGGGTAGGCGTGTTCTTTCAGGTCGTATTTGCGGGCGATCGGTCGCATCATCTCGGCGGCGCCCTGGTGCGCTTTGTCGATGACGGCGTGCATTTTCTTGGGTAGTTCGAGATTGATTGCCATAGCAGCTCTTTCGGTTGCGAACGACAGACTTAGATGACTACGACGCCTTCGGCGACGCCAACGGCTCGCAGGTCGCGATACCACCGCTCGACGGGGTGTTCTTTGGTGTAGCCGTGGCCGCCGAGCAGCTGCACGCCGTCAAGGCCGATCTGCATGCCCTTGTCGGCGCCCAGCCGCTTGGCCAGCGCCGCCTCGCGGACGAACGACAGGCCTTGCTCGGCGCGGGCAGCGCCGCGCCAGGTGATCAACCGCAGACCGTCCAGTTCGATGGCGATGTTGGCGCACATGAACGCCACCGATTGCCGATGAGCGACGGGTTCGCCGAACGCGTGACGTTCCTTCACATAGGGCACGACGTAATCGAGCACCGCATGGCCGGTGCCCACCGCCAGCGCGGCCCAGCCCAGCCGCGACAGTGCGATCGCTTCGGAGTAGTCAGCGTCGCTGGCCCCGTCTTCACCCAACCGCGCCCCCACTGGCACCGACACCGCGTTGAGCTCAATCTGCCCGAGCGCAGCTGCTCGGATGCCCATGCTCGGGTCGGCTTTCACGGTCAGACCCTTCGTCGACGACTCGACGATGAACAGTGCCGGCTTGCCGTTGAGCTGAGCGGCCACGATGAACAGCTCCGCGTCGGCCGCGGCGGGCACCAGACCCTTTACACCGTCGAGCCGGTAGCCGCTGGGGGTGCGGGTGGCGGTCGTCTTCAAATGCGTCGGGTCGAACAACGGCTGCGGCTCGGCGATCGCCACGCAGGCCTGCGGCACGTTGTCGCCGGCGAATTCGGGGAGGTAGGTGGCTTGCTGGTCGGCACTGCCCCAGTGGGTCAACGCCGCTGCCACACCGCCGGGCGCTAGGATCGGCAAAGCCAAGCCCATGTCGCCATACGCCAGCGCCTCGGCGACCAGCGCATTGGTCACTGTCGAGCGCTGCACGGCGATGCCCTCGAACGCTTCGGGGATGTTCACCGCGGTGATGCCCAGCTCGGCCGCTTTCGCGATCAAATCGGGCGGGTAGGCCGCGGCTTCGTCGGCGTCGCGAGCGGCCGGACGCAGAATCTCTTCGGCGAACTCGTTGACGGTTTCGACGATGAGCTTCTGGTCGTCATCGGGCGTCAAGTCGAAGTAGTCCTGGCCGCTGGCTTTGAGCCTGGTCGGGCCGCCGCGCAAATTCTGCACTCGCTCGAACTGACGGGTCGTGGCCCCGGCGACGGAAAAGCCGGCTCGCACGCCGTAGCGCAAGCCTCGGTTGAGCGGGTCACGCAAGTGGTACTTGTCCAGAAATTCCTGGCCCACCAGCGGTGTCAGCAGCCCCAGGGCGATGTCAATACCGGTCCGCCGGTGTTTGTGCTCGCCGATGGCGGTGTGGCGGCCGGTTCGCTTGGGACGGCCGTTGGTAGTGGGGAGAGTGTTGGTCATGTCGGCACCCTGAAGTCGATGGGCAGTGCGATGCAGCCGATCTTACTCCTGAGTAAGATCACACTCTTGTTAGATGGTTCACACTATCGGGCTTGCCGGGGCGGGTTTTTAGGCGACTGAGAGCACGGCCAGAACTTGTGGGTGCAGGGCCGCGTTGGTGGCGACGGCGCTGCCACCATGCGGGCCGGCCATGCCGTCCAAGCTGGTGAAAACGCCTCCGGCCTCGCGCAGCAGAATGTCGAGCGGCGCCAGATCCCATACCGACACCTCCGGTTCGGCGGCGATGTCCACGGCGCCCTCGGCCACCAGGCAGTACGACAGGAAATCCCCGTAAGCCCGCACTCGCCATACCGCGTCGGTGAGCTCGAGGAACTGGCCGCGCAGACCACGCTCGGCCCACCCGGACAGGCTGGAAAACGACAGGCTCGCCGAGTGGAGTTCGGCCACCGCTGAGACCGAGATGCGACGCGGCGCCGAGCCGTCGACGGCAGCAAAGGCCCCCTCCGCGTCAGCCGCCCACCATCGCCGATGCAAGGCGGGCGCGCTCACCACCCCGACGGTAGGGACGCCATCCTCGAGCAGGGCAATGAGGCTGGCCCACACCGGTACACCGCGAACGAAGTTCTTTGTGCCATCAATGGGGTCGATGACCCACCGTCGACCGCCGAACGCCGTCGGGCCGCCGAACTCCTCACCAAGCACACCGTCGCCGGGAAGTTCGCGCGCCAACTGAGCGCGCAAGGCCGACTCGACGGCGCGGTCGGCATCGGTCACCGGCGTCAGATCCGGTTTGGTGTCGACGTGGAGGTCCACCGCGCCGAAGCGCGCCAGCGTCACCGCGTCGGCGCGATCGGCCAGGCTCAGGGCGATCGCCAGGTCGTGTCGACTCACGGCAGCAGTCCTACCATGGCGAGGGTGTGGGAAACCGGCGTGCTGCTGTTGCTGGTCTTGGGACTGGTGGCGTTGGTCGCTCCGCGGTTGTTCCGCCGGCGCCCGACACAGACCGTGAGCGGTACCTTGCTTGTCACCGGTGTCAGCCCGCGACCTGACGCCACCGGCGAGCAGTTCGTGACAATCACCGGCGTGATCAACGGACCGACGGTCGACGAGTACACCGTCTATCAGCGTATGGCGGTCAATGTCGACGATTGGCCGACCATGGGCCAGCTGATCCCGGTCGTGTATTCGCCGAAGAATCCCGATTTCTGGATGGTCGTGCCGCCGGACCCACCTGCTGAGTAGCCGTGGTCACGCGGCGTGTCGGGCCAGTGTGATGCCGACGCTGACCTCAAGCTCGCTGATGGTGATGGTGGGGGCGCGTGGGGGTGCGGTGGAGCGGTAGTGCTCGCCGGTCGGTGAAGTGAATTCGGCGGTATGGGTTCCCGTGTCGTCGGTGGTGGCGTGGACTTGCCAGCCGGTGGCTTGCTTGGCGTAGTTGCAGCGTTCGCATAGTCCGAGGCCGTTGTGCACGCTGGTGGGTCCGCCGCGGGCGTGGGGTTGGGCGTGGTCGCGGTGGCGGATCGGCGCGTCGCAGTAGGGGGTGCGACAGCCTTGGTCGCGAAGCCCGATGAAATTGGCCAGTCCGCGGGGAAACAGCCGGCTGCGGGATTCCAGCGCTACCAGTGCCCCGGAGCGGGGGTGAGCGTAGAGGCGGCGCAGGGTAGCCCGCGAGCGGCGGTCCGCGACGGCAGCGGTGACCAAATTGCGGGCCACCGCGGCGGGGATCGGGCCATAGCCGCAGACCTCGGCCGGCGCGTCTCTGCCGCCGAGCAGGCTTTCGTCGGACAGCACCAGGTTGACCGCAACGGGCGTGGCGGTGGCAGGGCTTCGGCCGGTGACGCGCTCGACGAGGGTGTCGGCCATCACTTGGCTACGAGTGCGGCCGTCGAAGGTGGTGTCGGCGCTGCGGCGCAGCGCGGCGTACACCGATACACCTTGGGCGACCGGCAGTAGTGCGGTCAGATACGTCATGGTCTCTGGTGCCGGGCGGATGGTGACGGTGCGTTCCGCCTCGGCTCTGGCGGCCCGCTCGACCACCGCATGCGGGTCGAGCCGATAGGCGATGGCGCGTGCTGCGGCGACAATGCGGGCATCACCCATCCCGGCCAAATTCGCCGGCTCGCCACACAGCTCGGCGTCCAGAACGCGCCGGTCGTCGACGTCGAGACAGGCGCTTTCCCGCACGATCAGGGTGGCCCGCCACTCGGAGAGCAGCCCGGCTTCTAGCGCGGCCAAGGTGTGCGGCATCTCGTGCACTAGCGCCTTGGCGAAACCGAGATGGCGCCCACCGCGGGCCGGTGAATCGCAGCGCGCCAGCGCGATCTCACTGGCCAGACCCCGGCCCCGCTGCGCGGCGGGCACGCCGGCCTCCGACTCCGCGGCGCGGCGCGCGGTATCGAGAGCCGCCGCGGCGCGGGCCTGAGCTGCCGCCGCCGCGGACTTCAACCGCTCCAGTTCGCTGATGCGCCGCACCAAGGTGGCTTCGTCGGCCGTTGGGTCGACCACAACCAATGGTTCGAACATGTGTTCGATACTACACCATGGGGGCGACAGATGTCAGCCGTGTCCGATTCGCAGCAACTCCGAAAGGTTGGGCAGCTTCACCCGCGGACGGCCATGCGGTTCACCGGCATCCCGCTCGAAGCGGTCAATGAGGTCCCAATGCGCGTCGGTAACCAATTTCGGCTGCCGCGAGCGCAGCCATTCGGCGAGCGCGTCGGCATGGTCATCGCTGAAGTTCGGCAGTCCCGCGTCGCGGGCAGCGGACAGATCGGCCATCAACGTGTCGACGGTCTCCTGGGAGTCCTTCTTGTTTGTGCCGATTACGCCGGTTGGCCCACGTTTGATCCACCCGACGACGTACTCGTTAGGGCTGCCCTCGATCCGGCCGTCGGTGTGCGGAATCGTTCCCGACCTGTCGTCGAACGGCAGCCCCGGGGTGGGCACGCCGCGATAGCCAACCGACCGCACCACCAGCTGCACCGGCAGTTCCTCGCGCGCACCGGTGTCCTTGGCCACCACCCGCCCGCTGTCGTCGCTGACCAGTTCATTGCGGCCCAGCACGATCCGCTCCACCTTGTCGTCGCCCTGAATTTCGATCGGCGACGTGAAGAAGCGGAACACGATCCTGCGGTGCCCGGGTCGCGGTGACCGCGTTGCGTAGTCACGCAACACCTTGATGTTCTGCTTGGTGGTCTTGCCCATCGCCGCCGCATCGTCGTCGCTGATGCCCTCGAGCTGCGCCGGGTCGACTACTACGTCGACGCCTTCCAGCTCGCCCAACTCGCGCAGCTCCAATGTGGTGAATGCAGTCTGCAGCGGTCCCCGCCGTCCGATGAGCACCACTTCTTCCATGCCGCATGGGCGTAGCGATTCCAGGGCGTGATCGGCAATATCGGTAGCTGCCAGTACGTCGGGGTCGGTGACCAGAATGCGGGCGACGTCGAGTGCGACGTTGCCGTTGCCGATGACAACTGCGCGGCCGTTGGACAGATCGGGCGTCTTCTTCTCGAAGTGCGGGTGCGCGTTGTACCAGCCGACGAAGTCGACGGCGGAAATGCTGCCGGCCAGGTGCTCACCGGAGATGTTCAAGGGCTTGTCCGACTGAGCACCCACCGCGTAGACCACCGCGTCATAGCGCTCAGCGAGCTCTGTGGCCTCGACGTGCTCGCCGATCACGACGTTGCCGAAGAACCGGAAGCGGGGGTCGCCGGCGGTCTTCTCGAATTGCTTGCTGATCGACTTGATCTTGGGGTGATCGGGCGCGACACCCGAGCGCACCAGACCCCAGGGTGTCGGGAGCATTTCGAGCATGTCGACTGCGACGTCGACGTCCTCCGATGAATCGGCAGCCTTCAACAGCGATGCCGCGGCAAAGAAGCCCGAGGGTCCGGAGCCGATGATCGCCACGTGGAATGGACGCATGGCAACCGATGCTAAACGCCTACTCACTGGTAGCACGGTCGATCCATTGCGGTGTTTGACTGTCCGGCTCCTCCTCGCGCCGCACCCGGCGCGCATCGTCGCCTGCGGTGTTTGACTGTCCGGCTCCTCTTCGCGCCGCACCCGGCGCGCATCGTCGCCTGCGGTGTTTGACTGTCCGGCTCCTCTTCGCGCCGCACCCGGCGCGCATCGTCGCCGAACGAACGCCGGTAATCTGAGCAGCTGTGCAACCCGACCGCCAAGCCGATATCGCGGCACTCGACTCCACCCTGACCACCGTGGAGCGGGTTCTCGACGTTGACGGTCTGCGCGGTCGGATCGAGAAGCTGGAACACGATGCGTCCGACCCCCGGTTGTGGGACGACCAGCTCCGGGCACAGCGGGTGACCAGCGAGCTTTCCCATACTCAAGGCGAGTTGCGACGCGTCGAAGAGCTGCGCCGCCGCCTCGACGACCTGCCGGTGTTGTACGAGCTCGCCGACGACGAAAAAGACACAGCAGGTGCCGCCGAAGCGCAGGCAGAGGCTGACGCCGAACTCATCGCGTTGCGCGCCGACGTCGAGGCCATGGAAGTGCGGACCCTGCTGTCCGGTGACTACGACGAGCGCGAGGCGTTGGTCACAATCCGGTCCGGTGCCGGTGGAGTCGATGCCGCAGATTGGGCTGAGATGTTGATGCGGATGTACATCCGGTGGGCCGAGCAGCACAAATACCCGGTGGAGGTGTTCGACACCTCCTATGCCGAGGAAGCTGGAATCAAAAGCGCCACCTTCGCCGTCCATGCGCCATTCGCCTACGGCACGTTGTCGGTCGAACAGGGCACTCACCGGCTCGTGCGGATCAGTCCCTTCGACAACCAAAGCCGACGTCAGACGTCTTTCGCCGAAGTCGAGGTGCTGCCAGTGGTGGAGACCACTGATCACATCGACATTCCAGAAGGCGATGTGCGCGTCGACGTCTATCGCTCCAGCGGACCGGGCGGCCAATCGGTGAACACCACTGACTCCGCCGTTCGACTAACCCACATTCCTACCGGTATCGTCGTCACTTGTCAGAACGAGAAGTCGCAACTGCAGAACAAGATTTCGGCGATGCGAGTTCTTCAGGCAAAGTTGTTGGAGCGCAAGCGCTTAGAAGAACGCGCTGAGCTGGACGCGTTGAAGGGTGACGGCGGCAGCTCCTGGGGCAACCAGATGCGCTCATACGTACTGCACCCATACCAGATGGTCAAGGACCTGCGGACGGACTTCGAGGTCGGCAACCCGGCGGCGGTTCTGGACGGAGACCTCGATGGATTCCTGGAAGCCGGGATCCGATGGCGTAACAGAAGAGATGACGACTAACAACCTCGTTTATGCGGCGTCGACCCAGCGCTGGCACCAATTTTGGCGCGGCGAAATCGGCGAATGGATCATCGGCAACGGCCTACGGATCGTTCTGCTGGTGATCGCGGCGATCCTGGGTGCCCGATTTGTCAACTGGGCAGCGCAAAAGATCACCCGCCGACTCGACGTCGGGTTCGCCGAGAGCGACGCTTTGGTCCGCTCGGAGGCCACCAAACACCGGCAAGCGGTGGCGTCGGTGATTTCGTGGGTGTCCACGGTCCTGATCTGCGTGGGGGTAGCGGTCAAGATCACCGATATCTTGCAGATCCCCGTCCGCTCGTTGGTCGCGCCGGCCACCGTATTGGGGGCGGCACTGGGCTTCGGTGCTCAGCAGCTGGTCAGGGATCTGCTAGCCGGGTTTTTCATCATCGCCGAAAAACAATACGGCTTCGGTGACTTGGTTCAACTCACCATTTCGGGGTCGACGAAGGACGCCGCCGGTGCCGTGGAAGATGTCACGCTGCGAGTGACCAGGCTGCGCTCCAGTGACGGCGAGGTTTTCACTGTTCCCAATGGTCAGATCGTCAAGTCAATTAACTTGTCCAAAGACTGGGCGCGTGCGGTGGTGGACATCCCGGTGCCGACCAGTGACGACCTGAATTTGGTCAACGACGTCTTGCATGAGGTTTGTGAGCACGCGCAGGACGACGAGGCGCTCAAGGCGGTGTTGCTGGACACCCCCTCGCTGATGGGCGTGGAGACGATCGAAGTCGACACGGTGAATCTGCGGATGGTGGCTCGTACTCTGCCTGGCAAGCAGTTCGAGGCTGGGCGGCGGTTGCGGGTGCTCGTGGTTCGGGCGCTCAGGCGCGCGGGGATCGTCTCTCCGAGTGACGCGCCGCCGTCGATCGGGGCGATTGCCAGTAGTGCCGAGGATGCCAACGCAGACGCGGTGCAGAACCGGTGATGGCGAGGTTGAACAGGCTGAAGCGAATCGGCCGGGACGTGGAACGCGGGTGGCCGGGGTATCTGTTCGGCGGGCATGTCCGGACTTCGACCCTGGCCTTGGTGTTGGCTTTTCTGGCGGTCTGGTGGGTGTATGACACCTACCGCCCCGCGCCGCCGTCATCGCCTCAGGTGCCGGCCACCCAGGTAGTGCCGCCGGGCTTTCTTCCCGACCCCAACTACACCTGGGTACCGCGCAGTAGAGTCCAGCAGCCGACGGCCACCGTCACGGTCACGCCGACCCAGACCACGACGCCACCGCCACCGCGAACGACGACCACGCAGATAACCACGACGTCGTCGCCGCCTCCGCTCTTCCAGCTGCCGACGCTGCCGCCCCTGTTCGGCCCACCGACGACGACACCGACGCCCGCACCGCCAGGGTCACCCCCAGCGCCCATTGTGCCGCCCTTGCCTTAACTGCCTGGTCCGCTCCGCTGTGCCACGCCGCTACACTGGCGTGCCGTGATGATCACCCTCGACCGTGTCACCAAGCAGTACAAATCGTCGGCGCGTCCGGCGCTGGATAACGTCAGCGTCAAGATCGACAAGGGTGAATTCGTTTTCCTGATCGGTCCGTCCGGCTCGGGAAAGTCGACGTTCATGCAGCTGCTGTTGGCCGCGGAGAAGCCGACGACCGGAGAGGTGCAGGTCTCGAAATTCCACGTGAACAGGCTGCGCGGTCGGCACATCCCCGGCCTGCGCCAGGTGATCGGCTGTGTTTTTCAAGACTTCCGGCTACTGGAGCAGAAGACGGTGTCCGACAACGTCGCGTTCGCATTGGAAGTCATCGGCAAGCGCCGAGACGTGATCGACCGCGTGGTGCCCGAGGTGCTGGAGATGGTCGGCCTGTCCGGGAAGGCCAATCGGCTGCCCAGTGAGTTGTCCGGCGGCGAGCAGCAGCGCGTGGCGATCGCGCGGGCATTCGTCAATCGTCCGCTGGTGCTGTTGGCCGACGAGCCGACGGGCAACCTGGACCCCGACACCAGCAACGACATCATGGACTTGTTGGAGCGAATCAACCGCACCGGCACCACCGTGCTGATGGCGACGCACGACTATCACATCGTCGACTCGATGCGGCAGCGCGTGGTGGAGCTGTCGCTGGGCCGGCTGGTCCGCGACGAAAACCGCGGTGTCTACGGAATGGATCGCTAAGTGCGCTTCGGCTTCCTGTTCAACGAAGTCCTGACCGGATTTCGTCGCAACATCACGATGACCATCGCGATGATCCTGACCACCGCGATCTCCATCGGGCTGCTCGGCGGCGGTCTGCTGGCGGTCCGGCTGGCCGAGCACTCGCGCAGCATGTACGTCGACCGGGTCGAGACGCAGGTTTTCCTGACCAACGACATCTCGGCCAACGATCCGACCTGCACCAGTAAAGAATGTAAGGCGCTTCGGGCGAAGATCGAGGCGCGCAACGACGTCAAATCTGTGCGCTTCGTCAACCACGATCAGGCCTTTGCGGATGCCACCCGCAGACTTCCGCCGGAGTACGCGAAACTGGTCAGCAAAGACTCGTTCCCGGCGTCGTTTTACGTCAAGTTAGAGAATCCACTGCGGCACAAAGATTTCGATGCCGACATGAAGCGCCAGCCTGGGGTGCGTGATGTGCTCAATCAGATGGACCTGATTGACCGGCTCTTTGCGGTGTTGAACGGCTTTCGCAATGTCGCCTTCGCCGTCGCCTTGGTCCAGGCAGTCGGCGCGGTTTTGTTGATTGCGAACATGGTCCAGGTGGCGGCCTACACCCGGCGCACCGAAATCAGCATCATGCGCTTGGTCGGCGCCAGCCGATGGTATACCCAGCTGCCGTTTCTGGTAGAGGCGATGCTGGCTGCATTGATCGGCGTGGTCCTCGCCGTCGGAGGCCTCATCCTGGTGTGCGGGCTGTTCCTGGGTGATGCGCTCACCCAATTCCAAAACCTCATATCGAAGGTCGACTACCTCGACATCCTGTACATCTCACCGTGGCTGCTGTTGGTGGGCGTTGCGATGTCAGGGGTTACAGCGTATGCAACGTTGCGCCTGTACGTGCGGCGATAGCTGTGGTCAAGAAATCGGCGGCCAAAGCGCGCGGCGACGGCCGGCTGATAATTGCGACCAATCGCAAAGCGCGGCACAACTTCTCGATCGTCGAGGTTTTCGAGGCAGGGGTGGCACTGCTCGGTACCGAAGTCAAGAGCTTGCGGGAAGGGCATGCCTCGCTGGCGGACGCGTTCGCCACCGTCGACGACGGCGAAGTGTGGCTGCGCAATCTGCACATTCCCGAGTATCACCACGGCAGCTGGACCAATCACGCACCTCGGCGCAATCGAAAGCTGCTGTTGCACCGTCGTCAGATCGACACCCTGGTGGGAAAGCTGCGCGACGGTAACTACACGTTGGTTCCGTTGTCGTTGTACTTCTTTGGCGGCAAGGTCAAGGTCGAACTGGCATTGGCGCGCGGCAAACAGGCTCATGACAGGCGCCAAGACATGGCTCGTCGAGATGCCCAGCGCGAAGTGGTCCGGGAGCTCGGCCGACGCATCAAGGGCATGACCTGACCTTCGTCGGCTGCCAAGCCCCGAAGACAAGTAGCGCGCTACCTATGTGCTTGTCGGGACTCGCTGGAAGGCTCAAGTCACGTAGGGTCGATCATCCGCGAGGGATGCGCATTATGGCGAGCACGGCACGCATTGACGGCAGCAGCGCCGCCAGCGTTTACTTCGCCGACCGCAGCGGGCGCATTTGGGAATTGGCTTGGCATCCCAGCCACTCGCCTAGATGGATGACACGGCACATCACCGCCACGGCCGCCGGCAAGGCAACGTCGAGCGCAAGTCGTGCGCTGGCGTCCTGTGAACTCCAAGGCGGCGCGGCCGGTATTTATTTTCTCGACGCAACCGGCCACGTATGGGAGCTGATGGGGCGCCCGGACGACGGCTGGGTGCTCAGCGACATCACAGCCCGGGCCGAGGGGCACCCGCCACCGGCCGGGGCCACATCTGCATTGAGCTGCTTCAGCGTCGACGGGCAAGGGCCGCACGTCTACTACACCGATAAAGCCGGCCACATCTGGGAGCTGGTCCGCCATGAGGTCACCAGCACGTGGCTTGCCACCGATGTGACTGGTACGGCCGCCGGCGATCCGCCGCCTGCAGCGCCGCACTCGTTGGCCTGCCATGGCGCCGATGGCGGCCATCCGCGGGTGTACTTCCAGGACGGCATGGGAAACGGTCATCTCTGGGAGCTGGCCTGGTGGGAATACGTGCGGCATTGGCTGGCCACAGATATCACCACGGCCGCAGAAAGTTTCGCGCGCGACGCCCGCACCCCGGCCTGATCGGCCATTCGGCGCTGACGCCGGACGGCTTAGGATCCCAAGCATGGGAGCCGGCCGCACCACCGAACTCGACAAGTCTGATGTGTTGTCGGGACTGTTCGCAACGTGGGGCGCGCTCGACGGATTGCTTTCCGGCCTGACCGAGGAGCAGTCGCAGGCGCCGACGCCGCTGCCCGGCTGGAACGTCCGAGATGTGGTGGCTCACATCATCGGTACGGAATCGGCTCTGCTCGGCGTTACCGCGCCCGACGTCGACGTGGACGTCAAGGCGTTGGACCATGTACGCAATGACGTCGGCATGATGAATGAACACTGGGTGCGGCATCTCAGCAAACAATCGAACGCCGAGCTGCGAAAGCGATTCCTGGCTGTGACCGAAGAGCGTCGCAAGCTGTTGACGGACATGTCCGACGACGCCTGGAACGCGGTGACCCCGACCCCGGCGGGCGCGGATAGTTATGGACGGTTCATGCGAATTCGAGTCTTCGATTGCTGGGTCCATGAGCACGACATTCGCGACGCACTCGGGCTCCCGGCCACCGACGCCGAGCTGCTCGGTCCGGCTCCGAGGCTGGCGCTCGACGAGATGGCGGCCAGCATGGGATTTGTGGTTGGCAAGCTGGGCAAAGCGCCAGACGGGTCACGTATTCTCATCGATTTGACCGGTCCGCTGGCGCGCCGTATTCGGGTGGTCATCGAGCGCCGCGGACAGCTGGTCGACGACTTCGGGGGACAGGAACCGACGTCGACGATCCGGCTCGACGGCTTGCTTTTCACCCGGCTTGCGGCCGGCCGGCTCGCGACTGCGCCCGACGGGGCCGTCGAGTTCGGTGGTGACCGTGAGGTTGCCAGCTGCATTGTCGAGCACCTCAATTACGTGATCTGAACAAGGGCGGATGAATCGTCACGAGTGTGTTGGCCGGTTTCGCGTATTATTGATTGGCCCGCCGAAAGCCGGTGGGGATGCGAGGGGCTGAACGGTTTCGACTTCGCGCATCGAATCAAGGGAAGCGTGCCGGTGCAGGCAACCGACCACCGTAAGCGTCGTTGCAACCATATAAGCGCCGTGTCAACACAGCGCGACTACGCTCTCGCTGCCTAAGCGACAGCTAGTCCGTCAGACCGGGAAGGCCCTCGGCCCGGACCCTGGCGTCAGCTAGAGGGATCCACCGATGTGTCCGGTCGCGGGACTCATCGGGACAACCACAGCGACTGGGATCGTCATCTCGGCTGGTTCGCGTGACCGGGAGATCCGAGTAGAGGCATAGCGAACTGCGCACGGAGAAGCCTTGAGGGAATGCCGTAGGACCCGGGTTCGATTCCCGGCAGCTCCACAGAGAAAGACCAGCTCAGAGACCGTCGAGCCGGACGAACCGGAAGCCTGCGTCAAGACCTGCGTCAAGATTGAGTGTAGCGTCCCGAGTCATGGCCAGCATTCGGATTCGTCAGCGCAAAGACGGCAGCAGCTACAGCTCGGTGCTGTATGTCCACCAGAGCAAGCAGACCAGTAGCAGCTTCAACGACCACAGCGAAGCGCTCCGGTTTCAGAATGTATGCAATCGGTTGGGGCCGGCGGAGGCGCTGCGCATCTGGGAGAAGGCTCTGCCAAAGGATGGCCCCACCGTGGCAGGCTTCGTCGCTGGGCATCTCGACTCACTGTCCGGGGTCGAGAAGAAGACTCTGGCTGAGTACCGCCGTTACCTCACCCGCGACATTGAGCCGGTGCTGGGTCCAATCCCGCTGACCACCCTCAGCCGAACCGACGTCAGCCGCTGGGTCAACAAGCTGCGCGATGACGGGGCCAGCGGCAAGACGATCAGCAACAAGTTGGGATTTTTGTCCGGCTGCCTGAACTTTGCTGTGCGCGATGGAGTGTTGCCTGCCAACCCAGCAACGGGCATTCGGCTACCGCGCACCGTGCGGCGCGAGATGTGCTGCCTCACTCCGGCAGAGTTCCAGCTTCTCAAGGCGGCATTCAGCGACCACTATCAACCGCTCCTGCAGTTTCTAGTCACTTCTGGTTGCCGGTTCTCCGAAGCCACCGCGCTGACACCCGCCGACGTTGACCGCGTCAAGGGCACTGTGCGCATCAACAAAGCCTGGAAGCGCACTCCTGGCAGGCTACGAGCTAGGCCAGCCAAAGACCCTCAAGTCAAACCGGACCATCAACGTGCCCACCTCGGTGCTGGACCCCCTGGACTACTCCCACGAATGGTTGTTCACCACCACCGGGGGTGGCCCGGTCAGGCTCTACAGCTGGCGAAGCAACGTCTGGTACCAGAGCCTGACCAAGGCGCAGACCAAGGACCCGAAGAATCCCGATCGCCAGCTGCTGGAGAAGACGCCCCGAATCCACGATTTACGACACAGCTGCGCCAGCTGGCTACTGGGCGCTGGCGTCCCGTTGATCACCGTGTCGGCTCATCTGGGTCACGAGGACGCCGCCATCACTGCCAAGGTCTACGGCCATCTCGACCGCACGGCTGGACAAGCGGCTGCGGCGGCGATGGACAGGCTGCTGGGCAGTGCTCGCTGAAACTGATTGACCAAGGTTTTTTGCCAGCTAATCCCGTCGACCTGCAGATTTCACTTTTACTATAGGTTTAAGCAGGCAGAATACCTGCGCTGCGCACTAATCGGCTTGCGCACCAGCAAACGGCACGCTACGGTTGCGAGTGTCCGTCGAACATCCGTGAAAGCCAATCGAATGGTTCCCAATGTCTATGAGCTGTCGGAAGCGGCAGCGAAAATCAAGTTTTCTCAACGCTTTTTGGCGACTGGTTTGCGCTGTGGACGATTTCCTGGTCGCAAAGCAGGTCGCAAGTGGCTGGTCACCGACGAGGACTTGGAAGACATCCTTCGGATCTGCGCCAGGCCGCTTGCTGATTCGACGCCGATGACGGCTAATTCCGTTGCATCCTTGGGCAGCTCGATGACTCCGACCACGGCTCGGCGGATGGGGTCGCCGAGATGACGACGTTCACCATCCCGTCAAATCCCGACGAGGCTGACGCTCTGGCTGCCGAGCTCGGCACGCTGGCGACCGCGACAGAATGGAAACGCGCGGCGATCGTCTACTCGCGGGTGCGGGTGCAGGATAGTCCGGGCCGACCGAGCGCAGAAAATGTCAAAAGTGGCAATTACTGACCCCAAAGCAGTTCGCGGATCTCAAGATTCATGGGCTTCGATCGAGAACGACTGTGATCGCCTACTACCGAGCCTGGGAGCACGCAATCATCGACGGTCTAGCCAAGCCAACTGCACTAGGTGATCGGGTCGAGCTGCCTGAGGCCCAGTGGGAAGATTACTACAAGTTGACCCCCGAAACCCTCTCGTACGCCAAAAGCGTTGCGTGGCTGACTACGAGAGTGATCTACAGTAC
Organism: uncultured Actinomycetota bacterium; assembly: GCA_963830605.1. Taxonomy (GTDB): domain Bacteria; phylum Actinomycetota; class Actinomycetes; order Mycobacteriales; family Mycobacteriaceae; genus Mycobacterium. Next base: position 199,367 of record CAWHML010000007.1, read on the forward strand.
TTAAGCGAATGCATTTACGAGGGTAGCATGAGGGATGACCTCGGCCTGGGCACCTGCCCGCCAATGGCAAACAAAATTGACCAGGGTGAGGACGGGCAGTTGACCGCGACAGACACCCAGCCGAGACAACCTGCGGCGCGACAGCACAATCCGCAGATTGCCGCTGAATTTTGGTTCCGCCGAGGATTGAAGAGCGCGAAATTGGGCGCAGAACGCGCACTGAGCAGTGCTCGAAAGATTCAGACTTTCAGCGGTGATCAAGCGAAGCAGGCGAGTGAGGACATCGAGGCAATCCGCCAGCTGCTGAACGACATTCAGCAGGCCCTTGCGGGCCATGGTGCATCAGCATGAGTCGGAGAAGTTCGGGTGCTCAGCGATCAGACGCGCTCTTCGGTCCTGTCCGACACGAACGGCTGAACGTTAGCCGATCGCGCTTAATCTGGCGCCTGTGGCCATAGGTGAAAGAAAGGCTCGAAAAAATGCTTCCGTGGAAGCGAAACGAAGACCCTTACGGCAAGAGCAAATACTACGAGTTGGTGGCCGAGGTCGACAACCGCAAGTACCTCATCTGCAACGGCACCACCTCCCCGGAGGACGGGGACGCTGTCTACACCTGTCGATTGGCGGTCGCTCAATCCTCATCCATGACTGGTGGGCCAGCCACCCCGCCGTCAGAGCCTGTGGCAACCGTATTCGGTCAGTGAGCGATGCCAAGAATATCGCTGAAGAGTGGGAGGCCACTGGGGCTTGGAAGCACCATATGGATTTAGGCGACAGCGACGAGTACGTGGGATGGCGCCCCTATCAGGTCGAATGGCAATGTCATCCAAGCGATCCGGGAACGGTTAGCTTCGATTGCATCACCGAGGAGGGGCCTACCGGTTCGATTGCGTTCCGCAAGATACCTGGAACCAGATTCTTGGCGACATGTGTCGGGCAGTCGGGCATGGCAAGGACTTTGAGCCGGTGATGCAGGCATGGCTGAAAAGGATCGAGGCCGATATCAAAGGCGACGAAGGCGCCTGACCAGGCAGCCGGGCTGCGGCTCGTCGTCAATTTCCTGCGAACCGCACGAAGTACCCCTTTTCGACATCCGTACAGCACGAGCCCTGCGCGCGGCGATAAGAAAGGAGGCGCCCGATGGCTGCGTTCATCTGGGGCACACAAGCGTTCATGAACAGGTTTGCCAACCAGCATGAACACATCGAAGTTAAGCTCGACAAGAACAAGCCCCCTACCAGCAATACGGCTGCCGAATCACAGTCGAGCGGCGCTCATTGACAGCCGATGAGCTGACACAGTTGGCTGAGCTGGGCTTAGAGCACGACGATGACGATCCCGGGTTCGATGACGTACTTGCCGACTTCTTGGCGGTCATGGGCGATTTCGAGAAAGCCATGGCGGCCTGTAACCGCAGGCGGGCAGCGCAATATGCGCGCCTATGTGGTGCAGCGG